>NZ_JBEYVQ010000004.1:200802-618400 GCF_040644075.1 Nocardia sp. NPDC047038
AGCACGTAGAGCCGATCCCCGAAGGCCGCCGCAGCCGGAGCTGCGTTCGTCTTCATACCACCGTGCACCCCATTCCAACCGGCAAATGGCTCATCCTTACGCGCAGAATTCACGTAGACATTATCGTCATCACCCTTGCCGAAAACATAGAACCGGCCCCCGAAGGGCGCCGCGGCCAACGCGACATCCGTCTTTCCGCCCCCTTGCACCTCCGACCAGCCATCGAAAGGATGACCCTCACGGGCGGAATTGATGTAGATCCGATTGTCATCGCGCCCCTTGATCAGCACGTAGAGCCGATCCCCGAAGGCCGCCGCAGCCGGAGCTGCGTTCGTCTTCATACCACCGTGCACCCCATTCCAACCGGCAAATGGCTCATCCTTACGCGCAGAATTCACGTAGACATTATCGTCATCACCCTTGCCGAAAACATAGAACCGGCCCCCGAAGGGCGCCGCAGCCAACGCGACATCCGTCTTTCCGCCCCCTTGCACCTCCGACCAGCCATCGAAAGGATGACCCTCACGGGCGGAATTGATAAATATTCGGTTGATTGTCGACATGGTTGATCACCTACCAGTGCGTCGTATTACGATCGACAGTGCGCATTATGCACAAGAGCGAATATGCCGGAACTGTCGCAGACTTCAGCTCTAGTGCGATAGATAGGATCTGATCGGACATCCCCATCCACAGAAATATCAAGACCGGTCTCATACATCATCCTCTTCGATGACATCGGTGTCACCCATCGTTAGCTATCAAAAGGTTCCGGCATTGCGGGGTCGGCCCAGCAGTTGCTATGGAAGGTGCACCTCGGTAGTCGCAGTGTCGGGCGAACGGCAATATCGGCGGCACTGCCACGTCAGTCGAGCGGGAACCCCATCTCGTGCGCGGCGCGGAGAGTGAAGCCGGCGAATCTCGTCGCGACCAGCGGGCCGAGCTTGTGCGTCCATGTATGTCCGGGTGAGGTGGTTTTCAGCGGGAATGAGCCCAAACGGATACTGCCGTAGAGGTTCTCGAACCGGTTGGAGGGCAGGCTCTCGAAGCCTGGGCAGATGCGCGAGGTGCGGGTGTCGACGGGGTGAGTTGGCGGTACTCGAGCCGTCGACGTTTCCCCAGGTCGCACGGTTGTTGTCGCGGCGCTCGAAGCGTTGTTTCCTCGGCTGGGCGTCTGGGCTGGGGTGACCGCCACGCGGCTGTGTGGAGTTCCAGGCACCGAGGGTTGCGGCGACGGGCCGACCAGTGCAAACGGCTGTGGGTTCCCGATGACAGTGAAGCGCCCACAAGACGCGCTGCGGAATGTGAAACCGACTGCGTGCCCGCAGGTTTCGGCGGACAATACCTTAGATATCCACTGATCCAGGCCCGTTCGCGCGGTGCCTGCTGCTTGGAGGGTAGTCGGGATGTTCGTAGAACCGCTGTCGAGGCATCGCTATTTTCGGACCGCCGACCCCGAGGTGGCCCGGGCGGGGATGAGCGGCATTCTGCGTGAGCACCGGCTCGATCCGAGCGCCTCCACCATGGAGGCCAGCTGCAATGTCGTCCGGTACGGCGATGTCGGCCTGGTCTACAAGCATTACGGGGTCCAGGTTCGGATCCGGACCGAGCCCATCGAAACCTTCCGCCTGGTTCAAATACCGCTGGCCGGGTGGGCCCGGGTGCTCAACGGGACCGCGGATATCGCCTCCGACCCTGCGGTGGCCTCGGTTCCGGACCCGGACGCTCCCCTGGACATGAACTGGCACGAGAGCAGCAGGCAACTGCTCGTCCGATTCGACCGTGCCGCGTTGGACGACCATTTGCAGCGGATGCTGGGCCGGCCGCCGGATCGTCCGCTGCGGATGGCCGTCGCCATGCAATTGCGGTCACCGGCCGCCCGGACCTGGTTCGAATCGCTGCGCATGCTGCAGGCCGACGCCGAAGGCCCTGGCCTGTTCCTGGATTCGCGGCTGCGGCCGCAGATCGAGCAACTGATGATGTCCCAACTCCTGCTGGCCCAGCCGAACAGCTACACCGAGCTCCTGCTCGACGACGCACCCGGAAAGTCGACGCCGCGCCCCATCCGCCTGGCCGAACAACTCATCACCGACCATGCGCACGAAATGCTCACCATCACCGACATCGCAGAGGCAGTGGGACTTTCGGTGCGGAGCCTGCAAGAGGGCTTCCGGCGATACCTCGACACCACACCGACGGCGCGATTGCGTGAAGCCCGGCTGGTGGGCGTGCACGTCGCGCTGGCCGCCGCGGACCCCACCATGACCACGGTCGCGGCGGTGGCCGCGGACTGGGGGTTCTGGAATCTGGGCCGTTTTTCAGCCCCGTACCGACGGCGATGGGGTGTGTCGCCGTCGGTGACGCTGCGCACCTGAAACACCGCGCCGCGCCGAACCCGCCGCGCAGCCCGGATAGAACTCGCGCGAGGTGGATAGTCGCGGGCGGTCCGGTCCACCCATCATGAGTGCGGCGCATTTCCGCCGCACCGATACTCGATCCCATCGGCTTCGAAGGGTCAATCATGTCCTCACTCACATTGTTTCGCCGTCTCAGCATCGCGGCGGCGGCTACCCTCGCGGTCGCTGGATACGGCGCGGCCCTCGCGCCGGCACCGGCGTCGGCGGCTTACGACTGCCCGGGCGGACTGTTCTGCGGCTACGACCACCGCAACGGCACCGGCATGTTCGTGCAGGTCGACAGCAACTGCCTGCTGCACGACATCGGCAACGAAGGAAATGGAGATCGTCTGAGCTCGTACTGGAACCGCACCGGGAAGACGGTCGGCGTCTACAACTGGACCGGTCAGGAGTGGCAACTGTCGTTCCGGAAGTCGTTCCATCGAAAGTGTTCCGAAAGGCCCGTACGTTGACGAATTCCGGCGCCTTCCGGAATGGCAAGTACACCAGAACACTTCGCCGAGGGATTCGAACTCGGCTACGCCCGAGTCTCGACCACCAAGCAGAGCCTCGAGCGCCAGCTCGACGCCCTCGCCAACGCCGGACTGCCAGGTGAAGAATCTATGTCGACAAGCTTCGGTGATCACCGCGCCGCCATAGGAGTGGCCGACGAGGACCGCGGTGCCGTCGACGGTGTCGAGCTCCGCGCGGGTGGTGGCGGTGTCGGCGGCCAGGGACTTCGTCGGGTTCTGCACGATGCGGACGTCGAATCCGTCGGCGGTCAGCGCGTCGGACACACCTGTACCGGATGTTCCCCAAGCTCGGTATCAGCTCTCGGGCGGCACTACGCGACGCGCTCGAGCGACTGCCGAATCCCGGTGCCTGACATACCTTCCGGGCATTTTCGGGCGACGCCTCAGGACGCCGATTCGAGCGAATCCGTTGTCCCGCAGGGCTCGATCCCTGCCGAGGTGGTGTGCACGCCGCCGCCGACCGCGGTGTCGATCAGCCCGCCGGGGTAGTGCTCGGCGGTGAAGTGGGTGTCGATGGTCTCGGCGATGTCGATGAGTGAGTCGAGCTGGGTGGGGGACAGGACGTCGGCGAAGCAGTGGCGGATGCCCTGCACGTAGGTCGGCCAAGCCGCTTGGAACGCCGCGCGGCCCGCGTCGGTCAGCACGACGTCGTAGCCGCGGGCGTCGCCCTCGCTCGGTGCGCGGGCGACCGTGCCGCGGCTCTCCATTCGGGAGATCTGGCGGGAGAGCCGGCTGCGTTCCCAGTCCAGTGCGGCGGCGAGGTCGCGGGCCCGGAACCGTAGACCAGGAATGTTGTACAGCCGGAGCAGGATGACGAAGTCGGCCTCGGTCAGCCCGAAGTCGCGGGTCAGCGTGCGGGCGAGCACTTCGTTGACCTCGATCCGCATGCGCTGGAACGCAACCCAGGCGCGGGTCTCCCGTTCGTTCATCCACACCTCGCTCATGCCGTCGAGCCTACCGGGTCGCCGCAGTTTTGTTGACATGTAACTCTCTCGAGCCTAGGCTTGAGTTGTTTACATAGCAACAAAAGGGTCGACGACAGGAGTGCGACATGAGTGCGGCAAACGACTGGAACGCGCAGACCATCGCGGAGTTCCGGGCCAACGAAGGCAAGGTCGGCGGAGTCTTCGAAGGCGCCCCGATCGTGCTGCTGCATCACCGCGGCCGCAAGACCGGGCGTGAGCTGGTCAGCCCGGTGATGTATCTCCCGCACGAGACACGGCCCGATCTCATTTACGTCTTCGCCACACGTGGCGGCGCGCCCACTAACCCCGATTGGTACTACAACCTCACGGCGGCCGGCGGCGGCAGCGTCGAGCGCGGAACCGACGAATATCCGGTGACCGTCCGCGAACTGTCCGGCGCCGAACGCGACCGCGTCTATGCCGAGCAGGCCGGGCGCTTCGAGGGTTTCGCCGAATACGAACGGCAGACCGCCGGCGTGCGCACCATCCCGGTGCTCGAATTGGCCCGGGCCTGATCAGCGGTCCTGAAGGGATTGCCACCGAACAACTTTCGACAGGAGACGCGATCATGACCAAGGCAGTCAGGTACGACGAGTTCGGCGGCATCGACGTGCTGCGGATCGACGATATCGATCGCCCGGTGCCCGGGCACGGGCAAGTCCTCGTCCGGGTGAAGACGGCCGGGATCAACCCGAGCGAGTCGGTCATCCGCACCGGCGCACTGTCCGACATGTTTCCCTCCACCTTCCCGTCCGGACAGGGCAGCGACCTCGCCGGGATCGTGGCGGAGGTCGGTCCCGGGGTCGGCGGTTACGCGCCCGGCGACGAGGTGATCGGATTCTCCGAGACGCGTTCCGCCCAAGCCGAACTGGTCGTGGTCGACGCGCAGAACCTCACGCCGAAGCCCGCGAATATGCCGTGGGAGGTCGCGGGCAGCCTCTACGTCGTCGGGGTGACCGCGTGGGGAGTGGTCCAGGCCGTCGAGCCGAAACCGGGTGAGACCGTTGTCGTTTCCGGAGCCGCAGGTGGTGTCGGCTCGCTCGCCGTGCAGCTGCTGCGCGACAGCGGAGTCACCGTGATCGGCCTGGCGGGCGAGGCCAACCACGAGTGGTTGCGCGGCCACGGCGTGATCCCGGTCGCCTACGTTGACGGTGTCGCGGACCGGATCCGGGCCGCCGCGCCGGACGGAGTGGACGCTTTCATCGACACCTTCGGCGACGGATACGTGGACCTTGCTCTGGCCCTGGGTGTTCCGCTCGACCGGATCGACACCATCGCCGACTATGCGGCCGCCGCGAAGTATGGCGTGAAGACCGACGGCGGAGCCGAGGCCGGGCCGGGGGGTGTGGTCCTCGCGCGAATGGCAGGCCTGATCGCGGCCGGCCGACTCGAACTGCCGATCGCCAAGGTGTATCCGCTGGCGCAGATCCGTGAGGCCTATACCGAGCTCGAACGCCGGCACACCCACGGCAAGATCGTCCTCGCGATATAGCGGTCGCCGCGAGCTACTGTGCGCGGTACGGCTGGGTCGGGCGTTACAGGTGATCGGTATCCGGATGCAGTAGGCCTCGGCCGGTCTCAATCTGTATCGAACAGGTAAATCCACACGCTCGGACGGCAGCCTAACCTGAAGCCTGCGTCGGATGCCGAGATCCTGTTCGCGATAGGGATCCCCCAGGCCGCTGGACTTCAGCGCGCGATGTTGCCGGTGGTCAGATTGGCCTCGAGCCGCTGCTGTCCTCACAGCAGCTGCTGTTGCTCAGCCGCACTCATGCCGCCGACGGTGTCGGCCTCGAGCTCGGTCCACAACTCTTCGACGCGGTGACGCAGCGCCTTGCCGGCCGGGGTGGACTCGACGAGTGTGGCTCGGCGGTCGTCCGGATCGGGGGGCCGTCGCACGAAACCCGATCGTTCGAGGCGTTGCACCGTGCGGGTCATGGAGGCCGAGTCGGTGTCGAACGCGGCCGCGAGCTCGGCCTGACGGCAGGGTCCGCTGTCCCACAGGTACATCAGCAGCAGTTAGTACTGCAACGGCAGTTATGTGAGTGGGTGGCCGCGTCGTCGGTAGTGGAATAGGCGGGCTTGGTGTTGTCGTCGGCGGCGCCAGTTCGACCATGCCCAGACGCGGTGGGTGCAGCGGATGGCGGGTAGGAGCAGGGCGATGGTGAGGCGTCGGATCTCCGGTAGCGTGAGTGCGATCATGTCTTGATCGCTGGCGGTGGTTCCCCTTTTGCGGCAACGGCTTTCGTCCCGGTGAGCCAGGCCAGGGCGAGCATGGACAGGGTGATGTGGGCATACCAGGCCCGCCAGCTGCGGACCTGGTAGTGGTCCAGCCCGGCTTCGTTCTTGGCCTGCTGGAAACACTCTTCGATCCGCCACCGTGACCCCGCGATCCACGCCAGATCAGCGATCGTGGACCGGCGCGGCCCGTAGCAGACGTAGTAGGCGATCTCGGCGGGGTCGCTGAGGCTGCGCCGGGCCAGGAGCCAGTGCCCGCGGCCGGGTTGCCAGCCGATGCGGATCGGGACCTTCGCCCAGTCGTAGTCGCGTGGCCCGTGCGCGCCGGCGCCGGCAGAGATCCGTTGCCAGGCTCGGGCCGGGAGCGCGGCGACGAGCTCCTCAGCGCGGGCCTGGCCGAAACCGGTAGTGATCAGGGTGTCGTTGCGGCGGGTGGCCAGGACGTAGGCGATGTCGTGTTGTTCGAGCCAAACCCGCAGGTATTTGACCTGTCCGTAGGCTTCGTCCGCGGTGAACCAGCGAAACGGCATCTTCGCGGCCAGTGCCCGTTCCAGCATGGCCATCGCCAGCCGTGGCTTGGTCGCGAACCCGACCTCCTCGGGGATACCGGCGGCCCGGCAGCGGTCGCGGTCGTCGGTCCACGACTCCGGCAGATACAACTCCCGGTCCACCAGGGCGTGGCCGTGGCTGGAGGCATATGCGAGGAATACTCCGATCTGGCAGTTCTCGGTGCGTCCGGCCGTGCCGGAGTACTGGCGTTGCACCCCGGCCGAGCGCAAACCCTTCTTCAGGAACCCGGTGTCATCGGCGATCAGCACCGCATCCCGGTCACCGAGCCGCTCGGCCACATACGAGCGCACGTCGTCGCGGACTCCGTCGATGTCCCAATCCGCCCACCGCAGCAACCGCTGCATCCCGTCCGGGCTCACCTGACCGGCCCGCTCGGCCAGCGTCCACCCGTTCTTACGCTCGAGCCCCGCGACCAGCCCGGTCACGTACTCCCGGGCCCGGCCCCGCGGCTCCGACCGCGTGAACCGCCCACCGATCCTCTCGAGCAACGAATCCAACTCCGCTGCAACAACATCCACCACCACACCAGCAAGCTACCGAACCGACTGCCGTTGCAGTACTAGCTTGTGTCTCCCAATGATTCGAGCCACTCGACGATGAGGGCCAGGACGAATCCGTTTGCGATTGGCGAGCTGGTCGCGGCATTGGGAATCACAGTTCGAATGTGTTCGCGGTACAAGAGAGTTCGATCCGACGCTGCGGCATCGCATGTGCGGCCAAGGTCGGAATCCTGCCCGTCCCAGCAAGAGCACTCGCAGCCTGGGATCGCAGACCGGGCCTACTCCTTGGGACTGCCCGAAAAATCGGCGTCGAAAGGCTGTGAACTCTTTTGAACCCGCAAACTCCTGCAAATTCTCCGCGTCTGAGAACGGATGTTCTCCAGACTGGAGGTGTTGGGTCTGGCGGATGGCTGGCCGACACCACCCGCCAGGCCCAACCCCGCGACACCACGACACGTGGGAACGGCCGTTTAGGAACATACGAGTAGGTCGGATCTACCGTGCCTGCCGTCTCCAGACCTTTTCGTCAGATCGTCGTGCACCTCGGCTGCACGCCCTGGTCGAGCTCTCGCCGACATCTCAGTCCTTCGGCGCGGAATTGATTGTGTCGCCGTACCAACTCAGATCCGAATTCTCGGCGACCTCGAAGGCCTCGAAACGATCGTCGGCCACAACCGCGTCGATCAGAGCCCGTGAGCCGGCGACGATCGTGGAGTCGAAGTCGATCTCGCTGGCCACGACCCATGCGTGGTCGGCGGGCCAGAGCAGCTGGGGCGTCACTCCGGGGAAGTCGGTCGTCCATCCCAGGCCCGCCGCATGCACCCAGCTGGGGTCGGCGAGTTCGGAGAGACTGGTGTCGAACAGCATGAAGTCGCGTCCCGGCCACCGCAGGAAAGGCCCTGTCCGGACCGCTCGTCTGACCTGTGGCGCGACAGACGCTGCCAACTCGGCGTCGATTCGAGCTCGCTCGCGCTCGAGGTTCTGCGGATCGCCGTCGGTGGACGCGACGAACACCGCACCCGAGGATGTGTTCAGCTCGCCGAATCCATTCCACACTCCAGCCGTCACCTCTTCCGGTGCCTCGGTGGCTGCGCGAAGGTGGACGGTGAGCGCGGCCAGCAGACTCGGGTCGAACCACCCCTCGACGGTCTGGCCGACTTGCCAGCCGTCATCGAACGACATCGCCGCTTCGTCCTCATCGTCGGTGAGGTTGCGCCACTGCACCAGCGGATGCATCACTCTGCCGTTGCGCACGGCGACCTCGGCCCACGGCCACTTCGCCTCCTCCACGATCTCGGGACTACCCCACTCGTCGGTGACCGTGACATCGCGGCGGGTCGCCTCGACCGGGTGCAGGATCCGCGCATAAGCCTCGAAGCCGGTACCAGCGACGCCGCCGACCCCGTGTTCGCCGACGCGCGCCAGCAGCCACCCACCACGCTCGAAATCCGTTGTGAACTCCACCCAGCCAGCCTAATGAGCCGCACCTGTCGGGCTTCTCCATCTCTGGACGCTGAGTAACACGCCAAGGGGACGCGCGTAACCGACACGGCCCGAGTCCGAATCTTAAGATCACCGAGATATCCATTGGGGCACCGTGAGCGGAGGAACGATGGGTGCCGGAACACAGCCACAGTCAGGGGAACAACCGCAGCCTGATCCACCGTCGGAACCGGACACATCATCTATGGCGCCTGCTGGCCACGGGCCCGAGCGGGAGGCGGATCCGAGGCCCGCGCCGGAGGCTGCAACCCGTGGCGGACGGTACGCGCTGATCACAGCACTGATAACGGCGATGATCTCGAGCTTTGTGTCTGCGGGTGCGGCAGTCTACGTGAGCATCAACGAGTCGAACCGAAGTAGCCAGCTGGCCGCATCCGAGGCGGCAAGGGAGAGCCGCCAAAAGCTGTACCGCGAATTCCTCAGCAGCCTGAACCGCTACGAGGGGGCGTTGTCCGAGGTCAGCGCTGTGATGCTCGAGCCGACACTCGCACCGGATACTCAGACCGCGAAGCTGGCGGAACTCGGAAAGAGCCAGATCCTGCTCGTCGACGCGTTGAACACCGTGTGGATGACGGGCAGCGAAGACATGTTCGTGATCGCAGACCGCTACGTAGGGCGGTTGAGCAAATTTTCCAGCGACGACATGGCGCCATTCACCGATCGTTACATACCAAAAGGTTCCTACTCTCAGTACGGCGAGGACGAATGGCGGAAGTCCACCTCGGCTCTAGGTGCAGCGGCTCGTACGCTTGTCACAGACCTGGAAGCGATCACCGGTGATTTCCTGAAACAGGCACGGAAGGACCTCACCTAGCGTGAAGCTGCGGTCACCCGGCGCGGGTAGCCCTGCCACGGTGCCGCCCGGGAAAATAGGCCGGTAGGGGTTCGGCACTGAGTCACGCCTTCGGGCGGTTGTGATCGTCCTCGATTGGCGGGTCGGAACGCACCGCCAAGTCACCCGTTACCGTTCGGAAATCGAGCGCGAAGGACTGCCCGGCGGTTGGCGGGTAAGAGTTCCATGGGGGGCCCGGTATTGGCGTAGCCGATCGAGAGGACTTGGCCTTGAGTGATCTTTCTCGCCGTGACCTGCTCAGGACGTCGACGGCCGTCGGCGTAGGAGCAGTCGTTGTTTCGGGCCTCACAGGCGCAGACACGCCGGATATCGCGGACGCAAGCGTCCCCGAAAAAAGCCCGGGATGCCCGCCCGCGACGCTGACCGGCCACATCGTCCGCCCCGGTGACGTGTCGTACACGGAGGCCCGACTCGGCTGGGATCAGCTCTTTTCGCACTATCCGCTGGTCATCGTCTTCGCGCAGGACACCCAGGACGTGGTGAACGCCCTGACGTGGGCGCGGCAGCACAACGTCGCGTTGCGGGTACGCAGCGGCCGCCACGCCCTCGAGGGCTGGTCGAACGTCGACAACGGCATCGTGATCGACGTCAGCCGGCTGAAGTCGGTCCGGATCGACCCTGGCGCTCGTATCGCGACGGTCGGCGCCGGGCTGAACCAGCTGGAAGCGGTGACGACGCTCGCGAAGCAGAATTTCGCGATCACAACCGGAAGCGAGGGCAGCGTAAGCGTGTGCGGTGCGACGCTCGGCGGTGGCCTCGGGCCACTCAACCGCTGGCTCGGCATGGCCTGCGACAGCCTGATCGCGGCCGAGGTCGTCGTCGCGTCGGGTGACGACTGCGCCGAGGTGATCAACGCGGACTCGCAGCACCACTCGGACTTGCTCTGGGCGCTTCGCGGCGCGGGCAACGGCAACTTCGGGATCGTCACCCAACTCACCTACAAGGTGTATCCGCTCGAGCATCTCGCCTATGTGCAGGCGACATGGGATGGACTCGGGGACCTGTACGGGGTCTTCGAGGCGTGGCAGCGTACGGTACCGTCCGCCGACAGCCGTCTGGGATCCGAGCTCGAGGTCCACAAGTCCCAGATCCTGCTGTCCGCGTGGCTCGTGGAGGGGGCGGCGGCACAGGCCACAGAGATGCTGGCTCCGATCCTGTCGGTCGGCAGCCCCGATGTCACGGTGCAGGTCGGTAACTGGGGCGATATTTTCGCCGGAGCCCAGGTCCCGCTCCCGCAAGAGCCCGCGAACTGGAAGTTCTTCTCGCAGTTCGTCAAAGAGCCGTTCCCGAAGAAGGCGATCGACATCATCGGCGACTTCATGCGAAACGCTCCCACAGAGGACAGCAACTACTTCGTCGATGCCTTCGGTGGGGCGATCAAGTCGGAACCCCCTGGCGGCACGGCGTTCGCGCATCGTGACGCGCTTTTCTACGGTGAGATCGGCGCAGCTTGGGGAACTCGTTCAACACAACCAGGCGTCAGCGACCCGCTGACCTCGCAGGCCCAGGCCTGGACCGCCGAGTTCAGCCAGGCGCTGCGGCCCTACGCGGACGGCGCCTACGTCAACGTACCGAACGTCGGAATGCAAGAGTGGGGAACCGCCTACTGGGGCGGACAGCACTTCGAACGGCTGCGCACGATCAAAGCGAAGTACGACCCCCACAACGTTTTCCAGTACGAGCAGAGCATCCCGCCCGCATCACACTGATCGACAGTCAGTCATGACTGTTCCGCAGACCCGGACCGACCCAACCTATCTCCGCGAGCTGCCGTGACATGCCGGCTTGTCCTGAAGGTGCATCTTCGACCGGCCAAATGCTCGTCGAGTACGCGCGCGATGATCGGCAACACGTGTCGTGCGGTCAGTTCGTCGTGGGTGACTCGGATATCGTGATCGACGATCTCGCCGGTCACATAGGGCCGCCATCCACCGGGGCCCGAGTTGCCGGAAGCGTCGACGGTCGCACTGAAATACACTGCGTCCCCGTCGAATACGGGACGATGATATCCGGTTCTGATCTGTGCCACTATGTTGTACCACCGCGTCAGACGCTCGATTGCGCCCGCGTCGATCGGCGAAACACCGCCCAGTTGGGTACGAATCAGATCGGCGGCATCTTCCGCGGACGCATCGGCGGGCACGCCACGAATACCCAACATCGGGCCGAAAGTACTGACGAAGCCGCCGGCGGAAAGCTGCTCGATGCTGTCACCATCGATGTCCGCGAAGTCCGTGTCGAGTAGCGCGAGAAGTCCTACATGCTCACCGGCGTTCCTCAACTTCGTGGCGATCGCGTGCGCGAGGAGCCCGCCGAACGACCACCCGAGCAGGTGGTATGGACCCGTCGGCTGCAGAATCCGGATCTCGTGGATGTACCGATCGACCAACTCTTCGATCGATCGCGCCAGTGCTTCGCCGCCGCCCAGGCCCGGTGCCTGTAGCCCATAGATCGGCCTGCCCGGCGACAGCACATCCGCGAATCCCGAGTAGGGCCAGGCGACTCCGGAGGACGGAGACACGCAGAACAGCGCGGGTTCGCTGCCGCCGAGCCGGATCGGCCACACGACGTCGAGCATAGGTCCGGCGTCGACTGGAGGCAGCTCATCGGCCATGCGCCCGGCGGCCGCGGCCAATGCGGCGATGGTGCGGTGCTGGAACACCTGAAACGGCGTGCGGTGGACGCCCCGCCGCTCGGCCCTGGATACCAGCTGGAGAGCGAGGATACTGTCGCCGCCGAGAACGAAGAAGGAATCGTCGGCGCCGACTTTGTCGACACCGAGCAGCTCCGCGCAGATGTCGGCGAGAATTGCTTCGGTCGGTGTCGAGGGTGGCCGGTACTCGGCCTGCCCGTCCGCGAATTCAGGTGTGGGCAAGGCGGTCCGATCGAGCTTTCCGACCGCGTTGAGCGGAATCGTATCGAGCACGACGAACACGGAAGGGACCATGTACGCGGGCAGGGCAGCGGTCGCGACCATACGCAGATGCGCGACGTCGACCGTGACATCTTCGGCAGGCAGCACATACGACACCAGTACGGTTGCCCCCGTCGGCCCGGCGCGGCCTATCGTCACCGCATACTCGACCTGTTCATCGCGGCACAGCACGGAATCGATCTCGCCGAGTTCGATCCGCAGGCCGTGGATCTTCACCTGAAAGTCGTTGCGGCCCAGAAACTCCAGCTCGTATGTATGGTCGGTCCCGATGACCCATCGCACCATGTCTCCGGTGCGGTACATCCGCTCCCCCGGCCGGCCGTAGGGATCGGCGACGAAGTGTGTCGCGGTCGCCTCGAAACGGCCGAAATAGCCGCGGGCGAGCGCGGGACCGGCCAGGTACAGTTCACCGGCGACGCCGACCGGCACCGGACGCAACCAGGTGTCGAGCACCATGGTCGCGGCGCCACGGATCGGCCCGCCGATGGTGATCGGTGCTGCCGCGGCGAGATCGCGGTGACAGGTCGCCCAAGTGCTGAACTCTGTCGGACCGTACAGGTTCACCATCCGACGCTCGGTCGACCACCGCTCGATCAGTTCAGCCCTCGCGGGCTCGCCCCCCACAGCAAGCACCCGCAGCTGATCGAGTCCGCCAGGATCCATCGTGGCCAGTACCGACGGCGTGATCGACGCATGGGTGACCCGTTCGGCGCGCAGCAGTCGATCCAGCTCTCCGCCCGCACATACGTCAGGCGGCGCGATCACGAGTTCGCCGCCCGCGCCATGTGCTGTCAGCAGTTCGAAGATCGACGCGTCGAAGCTCGGCGACGCCACATGCAGCACGCCGACCGCCGGATCCAAGTCCAGTGACTCGGTCAAGTCGGCCACCAGATTCGCAAGCCCGCGATGACTGACCAGCACAGCCTTGGGTTCGCCGGTGGAGCCCGAGGTGTAGATCAGGTACGCCGCGTGGTCGATGCGGATGGGACTCCCGCGCTCCGCGTCGGTGATCGGTGCTGCGGAGACCTTCTCGACCCGGCGGCGCGTAACGAGGTCATCGAGCAGCAGCCAGTCGATGGTTCCCGGTAGCGTCTCGCGGGTCACCGTCACGCCGATCTCCGCCTTCGAGTCGGCCAGGATGTGCTCGATCCGCTCGATCGGATAGCAAGGATCGAGCGACACGAACGCCGCGCCGGTCTTGGCGACTGCCCACACCGCCACCACCGATTCCAGCGATCGACTGAGAGCAAGCACGACGCACATTTCCGGCCGCACGCCTCGGCGCAGTAGGACGCGGGCAAGACGATTCGACCAGGCGTCGAGCTCGCCATAGGACATCGTTATCTCGCCCGCGCGAACAGCGATGGCACTGTGGTCGATCCGTGCTCCGGCACAGAGAATTTCGGGCAGTGTTCGCGGCGGCATCGACGCCGGTCCACGCACCGACAGCAGCGTGGCGCGCTCCGCGTCGTCGCAGCACTGTAGCTCGGACACCAGCGCCTGTGGGTTGCCTACGAGTTGAGTCAGGAACCGGATCAAGCGATCCAACAGTAGGCGCGCTGTCTCCGGCACGAACTGGTCGGCGTGGTACTTCACGCTGATGCGCAGGATGGCCTGCCCGTCGCTGCCGGGCAGCGGAACAACCATGAGATTCAACGGATACGGCGTGGCATCGGTGCCCTCGATGTCGGCTACCCGCATGCCCGCGATGTCCGGCAGCACCGACAACGCGCCTCGGTCGAGCGGATACGACTCGAAAACGGTGAGCGTATCGAACAATTCGGCCAAGCCCACCGTCTTGTGAATCGCAGCGAGCCCGACTTGCTGATGATCCATCAGCCGTGCCTGTTCACTCTGCATGCGAGCCAATAGGTCGGCGACCCGCTCCGCGGGATCGAACCGTACGCGCACCGGCAACGTATTGATGAAAAGACCGACCGATTCTTCGACACCGGCCAGCTCGGGTGGCCTGCCCGACACCGTCGCGCCGAATACCACGTCGGATCGGCCCGTCAGCACGGCCAGCAGCATCGCCCAACCCGCCTGCACTATCGTGTTCGCCGTGGTGCCCGAATCGCGCGCGGCCATTTGCAGACGTGCGACGATGTCCTGGGACAGGTCGGCGGACACCGTCCCGGTCCCTGTCGCCTCCGTGCCGGTCGATGTCGAGACCGCCCGTGTCGGGATGTCGATACCTGCCAAGTACTGTGCCCACGCGGCGGTCGACGCAGCATGATCCTGCTGGCGCAGCCAGGAGAGGAATTCGCGGTAAGAGTGCGCGGGCGGCAGCGCGGAGGTGTCGCCCGCAGTGGCATAGAGCGTGAGTAATTCCCGCACCAGCAGCGCCGTCGACCAGCCGTCCAGCACAAGGTGATGGTTGGTCAGCACGAACCGGTACTGCGCGGGAGCGGTACGCACGAGCGTGCAGCGCACGAGCGGCGGGCGGGTCAATTCGAACCGGCTGCCCGCGTCCAGGGCGATCACCCGGTCGAGTTCTCGCTGTCGTTGCTCGGCTTCCGCGATGCCGGTCAGGTCGATCTCCCGCCAGCAGATGTCGGCGTCGGTGACGACGAGTTGGCGGGGCCCTTCATCGGTCTCCACGAACGCGACCCGCAGGATGTCGTGCCGTGCCACCAGCGTCTGCGCGGCGGAGCGTAGTCGCGCGGTGTCGACGGTACCCGTCAGCGTGAGTAGCGACTGCACCGTATAGACGTCGGCGCCTTCGGGATCGTACAGCGCATGGAAGAGCAGGCCATGCTGCAATGGTGACAGCGGCCAGACATCGGTGAGAGTCGGATAGGTGCGTTCCCAGGCGTCGATCTGTGCCTGCGTCACCGCGACGAGGTCGAAGTCGCAAGGAGTGTGTCCTCCGGCTCCTGGGCTGCCGCTGTGATCGGCCAGTGCCCGCAACGCGGCTGCCCAGAGATCGGCGAACTCTTCGACGTCCACGGCCTCGAGCAGCCGAGCTGCGTATGCCCACGTCACTTCCAGCCCGGCGTCGGTCAGTGCGGCATTGATATCGACGACCGCGGCCAGCGGCGCTCGCTCGTCCCGCGTTGCCGCGAAGCGTTGCGGCAACCAGGCCCCGGCCTCGCTGTCGGTCGGCACCCGGCCCAGATAGTTGAAGCTGATCTGCGGGGTCGGCGCGTCCACGAGCGCATTCTTGGTGTCGGCGTTCAGATACCGGAGCATGCCGAAGCCGACACCCTTGTCGGGCACCGCGCGTAACTGTTGCTTCGTGGTCTTGATCGCGGCGCCCGCCGCGGGGCCACCGGTGAAAGCGTCTGCGAGGTCGATGCCCGTCAGATCGATGGTGATCGGATGGACCGTGGTGAACCAGCCCACGGTGCGCGCGATATCGGCGCCGGGCAGGACGGCCTCCGTGCGTCCGTGGCCCTCCGTGCTGAGAAGCAATGACCTTCGATCACGCCAGCGGCATGCTGCCATCGCGAGCGCGGTCAGCAGCACATCGTCGGCACCGCAGTGGAAAAGGTCCGGCACCGTGGTGAGTACCGAGTTCGCGACATCCGGAACGATGATGGTCCGGAAAGTCCCCGCGGTGGCGGCGATGTCGAGGGCCGGGTCCCAAACGCCCGTGCCGATCGGCGGATCGGGCGTCGCCAAAGTGCTCTGCCAGACCGGCAGTTCGGCGCTGCGGCCTGCCGCATGCTCGACTTGTCCGTGCGCCCAACGCCGAAACGAGGTGCCGACCGGAGCCAGGGCGAGGCCCATGGCCGCGGTCGCCAGATCCGGCAGCAGGGTGCGCCACGACACCACGTCGATCACCAGGTGATGCAGCACGATCCAGCACAAGGAAGGAGCATCCGCTCGTTCGATCAGCACGAAGCGTGCGACGACTCCGGCCTCCGGATCGAGCAGGTCCGCGGCAGCTTGCAATTCGTCATCGAACGTCGGATCGCCATCGCGATCGGCGCTCACGATGTCCACCAAGGTGCCTGCCTCGACCGCACCGGCTGGTGCGACAACCCATTCCCAGCCGTGATCGGTGTTTCGCATCGAGGAGCGCAGTAGGTCGTGATGGTCGAGAAGCACTTGCACGGCCTCGACCAATCGTGTGTGGTCCACGTCGGCCGGTAGACCGACCAAGACCGCCTGGCCGAGTCTGCGCCAGGTCTGTCCTTGGTCCAGCATCGCGCGCACGATCGGTGTGAGTTCGACGGTGCCGACGCCACCGCCGGGCAGCTCGCGTGCCACCGGAGTGCGCGCCTCGGTGGCCACCGCTGCGAGAGCGGCAACGGTCTTGCGCTCGAATACATCTCGTGCGCTGAGGCCGATCCCGGCGGAGTTCGCCTTCGAGACCAGTTGAATGGCCGAGATGCTGTCGCCACCGAGTGCGAAGAAGCTCGCGCCGACGCCCACCGAATCCAGCCCGAGAACCTCGGCGAACAGCGCGGCCAGCGCCTGCTCCCGTGGGGTCGAAGGTGGTCTGCCCACAGGCGCGTCCGAGCCGAACTCTGGTTCTGGCAGTGCCGTGCGATCTACCTTGCCCAGCGGTGTCAGCGGAATACTGTCCAGTATTACCACCGCGGCGGGCACCATATAGGCCGGAAGCGCCTTGCGCGCAGCCGCTTTCAACGCGTCCACAGAGACTTTGGCACCCGGTTCGGGCAGCACGTACGACACCAGCGCGGTGGAACCCGAGTCGGTCTCCTTGCCGAGGGTGACCACGAAGTCGACGCCGGGGTGCTGTCGCAGAACGGCATCGATTTCGCCGAGCTCGATACGGAAGCCGCGCACCTTCACCTGGAAGTCGCTGCGACCCTGATGATCCAGCTCCAATCTCCCGGAACTCTCGGTCCAGCGAGCCAAGTCTCCGGTGCGGTACATCCGCTCTCCGCACGCGTAAGGGTTCGCTACGAATCGGCAGGCAGTGAGGCCTCTACGCTGATGATAGCCGCGCGCCACACCCGCCCCGGCGAGATAGAGCTCCCCGATCGTCCCGGGAGCCACCGGCCGCAACCAGGAATCGAGCACGACCGCTGAGAAACCGCGAGCCGGACTTCCGATCGTGACCGGCCCAGCGGGTCTCAACGCGTCGCTCAAGGTCGCCGTGACCGTGGTCTCGGTGGGCCCGTACCCATTGAGTACAGAACGACCGGACCACCTGGCCACCAACTCGCCTGGGCAGCTCTCACCACCGACAACGACAGTGCGCACGCTGGGTAATGTCGCCGGGTCGAGGGATCCCACGACCGCCGGTGTGGCGTCCAGGTGGGACACACCTTCCGCGCGCAGAACCGCCGCCATCTCTTCACCGCCGTACGCCGATGGCGGAACAACGACGAGTGTCGCACCGGCGGCGAAGCTGACCAGGATCTCTTCGACCGAAATATCGAAGCTCGGCGAAACAACATGTGCCATCACGGAATCCGCGGCGACGCCGAAACCCTGCGCGGAGTTTGCGACCAGATTCGCCAAGCCACGGTGTGTGACCAGGACGCCTTTGGGCAATCCGGTCGACCCTGAGGTGTAGATCATGTAGGCGACCTGATCCAAGAGCACCGCAGCGTGCCGCACCGTATCGTCGACCGCGGCCGCACTCTGCTCCGCGATGTCCCGGCCGGTCTCGTCCTCGTCGAGGATCAGCCAGTCCACCCGATTCGGAAGCAGACTTCGCGCGGTCGTTACGGTGAGGCCGATGCCGACGCCGCTGTCGTCGACCATGTGCTCGATCCGGTCCGAAGGGTAGGTCGGGTCGATCGGCACGAATGCGGCGCCTGTCTTGGCCACGGCGAGCATCGCGAGCACGGAATCGATCGAGCGCGGAATCGAGATCGCCACACCGCGTTCCGGCCCGACACCGGCGGCGATCAGGATGCGTGCCAGGCGGTTGGTGTATTCGTCCACTTGGCGGTAGGTCAGCCGAGCTGACCCGCTATGGACAGCGATCGCTCCGGGGTCGATTCCCGCACCCTCGGCGAGAATTTCGGGGAGCGTGCGCGGCGCGACGCCCGTCGGTCCGCGTGCCGGTGCGAGTTCGGCGAGCTCGTTATCAGGTACGACGGGAATCGTGGACAGTGCCGCGTCCGGTCCAGCGGTGAGGAACCTGCGCAGGAACCGCAGAAATCGGCTGTGGTGAGTGATCAATTCGGTATCGCTGTACAGGTTAGCGTTGCCCTGGAAGTCGATGTGGGTGCTCTCGCCCCCAACGCCCGGATACAGATTGACGTAGAGGTCGTCGATCAGCCCGGCCGTCAGCACATGCGCTCGTCCGGTGACCGCACCGAGTTGAACCCTGGTGTCCACCATCATCAAATTCACCGACGGACCGAAGGTCGCTACCTCGTCCATCGGCCAACCGAGGTCGCGGAAGATGTCCTCTTGGCGGTAGCGCTGCCGCCGCAGCGCGCCGGTCAGCTCAGCCTGTGCTGCCCGGATCAGTTCACCGACGGTCGTGGTCGGCCGCAAGCTCAGTCGCACCGGGACGACGTTGGCGATCATGCCGCCGGAGCGCCGCATCGTCGCCGTCGTGCGCGCAGAGACCGGCAGGCTCAAGACCACCTCTGGAGCACCGGTGATCGCAGCCAGATAGGCGCCGAAGGCTGCGACCACCGTAGGCGCCACACCGGACGACGCCGCCTTCGCGACCATCTCCAGCAACGCAGCCGTTTCCTGCGTCAGCGCCGCCTCCACACGTCTGGGATGCGCGTCCACTTCGGCGGTACGGCCCGCCAGACTCACCGGGTCGGCGATCCCGTCCAGGTGCCGAAGCCAATACTCCCGGTCGGCCGCGAAACGGTCGGAGCTGCGGTACGCCTGATCGGCATCGACGATCTTCCTCAGGTCCTCGGCCTGTGCGGCAGGGGGCGGCCTCCCCTCGATCGCCGCGGTGTAGAGCTCGCCGGTGCGTCGCGCCATGGCCGAGACCCCCATGCCGTCCAGTGCGATGTGGTGCATCCGCCAGTAGCAGAACCAGCGGTCGTCGGCGATCCGCAGCATGACGACACAGGCCAGCCGATCGTTCATCAGATCGAGGGGCGCCGAGTATTCGTGGCGCATCCAGGCATGAGCCGCGCCCGCGGGATCGCGCTCACCTCGGAAGTCGACAACGCGTGCACGATCGTCGAGCGTGGTGTCGACGCACTGGAACGGATAACCGTCGCTTTCTATCAGGCGCAGATACCCGGTGCCGAACTCGCGCCCGGCTCGGCGCGCTGCCGGGGCGAGCAGGTCGAGGTCGATCGATCCCGCCAGGTCGACGTACTGGGCAATAGAGATCGGGACATCGCCTGCGACGTGCTGGGCGAACCAAATTCCGCGTTGGGCCGCCGAAAGCGGGAAAACTCCGTCGGACAGCCTATTGCCGGTAGCGATCGGTCTAGCGGAAGACTGTTGCATGACAAGACCTTTATTCTGACCGGTGTAGCCACTCGGGCCATTCCTCACGATCAAGCACTACAGATGTCGTATTCCTTTTCTCTCAGTCTGAGCCAGGCTCAGGACGGCGTCCGCGCCGACGGAGGTTCCGTCGACGCATCGGCCGCAGTCCGGGATGTAAGACGGCAGACGTCGACCGCTCGATTCGGAAGGCCATAGACGCCGCGACTTGCTGGATACCGCCGGATCGGCGGCAAATGTGAACAGCCCGCCGACTTCACGGTGCACTGGCGGACCACTGATGATCGACTCGTTACCCACGATGAAGCTCAACTCGCGCGAGTTGGCATCTGCCCCTGCCAGCCGGACCAGCGCGGTGGCATCGACCGCCGCGACAGGCTTCGCGAGCGGCGGCATGCAGAGGTTGTCGGCGAGCGACGCGGTCGGTGCGTGCATGTCGTATCCCAAGGCCACAGCCAGGAGGTCTGTTGTGCACCCCGACCATGGCCTCCAGCAGGGACTTCAACGATAACTCCGAAGCGAGCGCCGGTGCAGGCTTTCGGTCGGCGGAACTCACCACTTTCTCGACCTGCCTCGACGCCTGCACGGCGGTTCCGCGCCATCACGTGCTCAGCTGCCGATGACCGACGACCAAGTCCACGCGGTCGCCTGGACCGCAGTGACCACCTTGCAGCGGGTCGGCGCGAGCTTCAACCGGCACAGAACTCATTAGCGCGGACCTGCGCCACGCCGACCTGACCGCCGCCGACCTCAGCGACGCAGTCCTGATCGGTGTGGTGTACGACGACGCCGCGCGCTGGCCGGACGGATACACGCCCCCGCTCCGGCGATGAAAATCCTGCCCAAGGCCAGCCACCATTCTTCAGGCCCCGGTTCCCCCCGGGGGCCATGCATGATTGCGCACACAAGTCGGGAAGAGGTCAAACCCGACTTACCCGAATACTCTCGCGTGGGCATTCGTGTTCTGGGTCAGCTGGAATTGGCGATGATGGTAGGGAGCCCCGCGATGGCGGACGTCGCGGGTCGACTCGCCGAGCGTTATATCCGATTCGATCAGGACGAATGGGTCACTTTTGCGCGGAAATATTTGAGCTTTGGCGCGTCGAACGAGTCGGATATTGCGGAGTGGGAGCATGATTCGGCTGCAATGGTCAAAACTATCAACGATTTCGTCGCCGACTTGGATCACATAAATGTGGAATTCATCGAGGCCGGGCGCGATGACCTATCCGCAAACCGCTGAGCATCAAGTGACGCGCTCACGGAGATGTGTCAACCTGGCTGTCGGGCCGAACTCGTAGCCGAGCGCGAGGGCTTCGTCGTAGAGGCTCTGGTAGTCCTCACCGGCGAGCTGCTGCCGCGGTTGACCCATTTGGGCGAGGTCACCGAAGATCCGGCTCTTTCCGTCGAAGGACGCAGCCGCCTCAGGGCACCCCGGGGTACGGGCGTACGTCACCCACAGGCTCGGGATGGGGTGGGAAGTGGCTCAGCCTCGTCCGAGGGCGCGGTCGAGCAGCTGCGGGTCGTGGGCGTTGACCAGCAGCAGATCAGGTTCGGCGGCGGCCCGCAGCTCGCGCAGGCGCGCGTGGTTGGCCTCGACCTTCTGCCAGTCGTAGGCGATCACGCGTTCCATCGCGGTGATCGCGCGCGGCGTCGATCCGTTGCCGTCGAGCTGGCCGCATCGACCGCCACGGCTGCATGCTCGCGGCTGTGGCCGGGCAGGTTGATCGGCACGATCCAGTAAACCCACAACGTGGGAAATATGCCAGAGTGGAAGCCATGAACCCCGCACCCGCGACGCCACCGACCTCGACCCGCCAGGCCTCGGCCCGCCGCGGGCGTCCACCGAAGGCGCAGGGCCGGCTCTCCCGTGCGGCGATCCGAGAGGCAGCTCTGGCGGTGATCGACGCCGAAGGTGTCGGTGCGGTGAGCATGCGGTCGGTCAGCCGCTCGCTGGGTGTAGATGCCAAGAGCCTCTACCACTACGTGCGGGACAAGGACGACCTGCTCGACGCGGTCGCCGAATACCTGCTCGAGCAACTGCGTCCACCGGAGGAGACCGGCTCGCTGGAAGATGACCTCCGAGCATGGGCGCATGAGTTCCGCAGGATCACCCTCGCCCACCCCCAAGCCGCCACTCTGGTCCTGACCCGCCAGCTCTCATCGGCCGCCGGCCTGGCTCCGGTCGAGGCCGCTCTCGCGGTGCTGCGCCGCACCGGCTGCAGCCCCGAGGACGCCGTTCACTTGATGCGCGCCTTGCTGGCCACCTTGATCGGAACCTTGCTGCGCGAAGCCTCCGCCGGGCCCACCTACGGCACCGCGGACCCCGGCGAAATCGCCGCACGGCAGAGCACCCTCGAGTCATCCGGACTGCCCCAGGTCCGCCTGGCCGCTGCCCACCTCGCCCGCTTCGACCGCGACCGCGAGTTCGACTTCACCGTGGACCTGATCGTGGGTCTGGTCAGCGCACGCGTCGGTGGCGTCGGCGCGTCGGCAAACAGCCAGAACAACTCCGAATGGTCCGCATAGTTGGGAAAGAATCCACGCCTTGTCGATGAACCGGGGCCGGAACACCCCACGTCCGTCATGTCGATCGGTGTTCGCCAACTACATGTTCGCTCCGAGGACACGGTGGGTCACCTAACGTCAGGGCTCCGAAAGGCCTGGCCGCCCAGCAGGCAGCGGATCTCCTGGTCCGGGTACGGGGTGCTCCGGCTCTCCTGCTGGAACGCGCGCGTGAACGCGGACATCGCCGCGGCGATCGGCGCGTGCCGGGTGAGGACCGTGGCGGCCTGCCCAGGGATGCCCTCCGGCGGCTTACCCTCGGCGAAGGCGCGCACCATCGCGGCGCGCGCCTCCCGGTCCTCCCGCCGGAGCCCGTACAGGGCCGTGACCAGCCAGTTCACCAGGTAGGTTGCGGTGTAGCCGCGGTCGTAGCTCTGGTGCTGGTCGAAGAACGCGGCCTCCTCCGGCGAGAGGTCGAACGCCGAGGAGAGCGAGAGGCCGTAGTCGCCGAAGTAGAGGCGTCGACCGTCGGTCAGGATGTTCCAGAAGTGCGCGTCGAGGTGCAGCAGCCCGCGGCTGTTCATGAACGCGGTGCCGGCGGCCAGTTCCCGCTCGACCATGGCGCAGGCCCAGTCGGTGGCCTCGTCGCCCGCCTCGATCTGGGCGTTGAGCCACTCGTGCAGGTTCTGCGGGATGTATTCCAGGAACAGCGCGATGCTCGCCGAAGAGTTCTGGAGGGCCTCGATCCGGTGGCGTACCTGCGGTCGGCCGTCCCAGTAGGCGACGGCACGGTCGATGTCGGCGAGCTCCTCCGGCAGCGGCGTCGTGTCCGGCAGCACCCGCCAGTGGTACATCAGCGGGAAGCCCTCGTGTTCGGCGGCGAGCACCCAGTTCGTCGTCATGGTGTGCACGGCGAGTTCGCGCCAGGCTCCGAAGCCCGGCCCGCCGATGAGGCCGACGCCGTACTGGCAGAAGAGCGGCATGTCGAACAGGTTCGCCGTGGACCGGACGTGCTCCGGCTGCCGTTCCAGGTCGGTGAGGGGCACTCGCTTCATGAAGACCGGGGTTCCGGCGACCTCCAGCAGCGCCGACTTCCCGCCGATACCGGCGCCGATCGGCGTGGCCGTGTCCACGAGCTCTCGCAACGCGTGATCGCTGTGCAGCGCCAGGGCCGTGGAGACGGCGCTGTGGGCTTGCAGACGCGCCGGGCGCGCCATGTGGCGGGTCGTCGCCGCGTCACGGGATATCGCCGCGCCCGGGAAGGAGGACGTCACTGCGTGCGGGGAGTTCGCTGCGGTCTCCACGTGAGCGCCGACCTCGATTCAGCCATGGCCACGCGGTCGTACCGGCGGCCTGCGGAGCGGGCAGGAGGCCGGTCCGCAGGCCGCACCCGACGGCGGTCTCGGCTTGTCCCCGGAACCGCACTCTACGTCACGAGCTCCACGTAGGCGTCAAGCGACGGTCCGAGGCTACGGGGCCGCTGGCTTTCGACATGCCGCCGATCCGCAGCACGGCCACGGACCATACGGTTGTCCGACTGCACTCGGAGATACGCACAGCGCCCGTCGCGCCGCATGCCGCCGCGCTGGTCCGGCATGCAGACTCCCCCTGACCGGGAACGTCGCCCTCGGGCCGAGACGTGCCTCGCGTGCCAGGATGACGCGATGAGCACCGTGTTCAGGCGGCCGGTCAGCGAGGAAACCGTGATTCTGTTCATGGATTACGGGCAGTTCCGCATCGACGGTGGCGTCGAGAGCCCGGTCGAGGAACTCGAACTGCTCGACCGGGCGCTGGCGGCGCACCCGTTCGCCTCCGATGGGCTGGCGGTGGTGGTGTTGAGCCCGCACCAGAACAACTTCCATATGCCAGTAACGGTTCAGGTTTGGGACGAGCGGCCGCCCGGCGATCGCGCCGAGTGGCAGCAAGTGTGTGAGACCCGGTTGCGAGTCGGACCGGAGGGCACACTGTGCCTGTCGTCGCCCACCGACGGCGCGGTCGACTGCCCGGTTCCGGAGGGCCGGTACCTGATCGAGATCAGCGGCCGTGGATTCGTCAACTACGGCTGGCCCGGGTCGACCGAACCCGGCGATGTGTGGCGTATCCGGCTCTGGCCGGACGACGGCAGCGAACCGCTCCCGGCCATGCAGTGGAACATGCCCGGATACGGTGTGCCCGAGAATGTCCCGCTACCCGAGGTCACCGCGTCGGTCGACGCGGAGGAATGGGTCGTCGTAGTCGACGACAAAGGCTCTCGCCGCCTGCGCATCGACGAACTACCGGCGCAAGCGGCCGCTTTCCAGCGGCAGCGTTGGGGCGGGGAGCCGATACCCCGGCTGGAAGATCACCCGGGCGCGGAAGACCTGGCACGCCATGACCGCGCGATCGCCGAGGCGATCGCCACCATGGGTGATCCCGAGTTGCGGCGCCTGGCGCGCTGGTCTGCGGCCCAAGCCTGCGCGAAAGCAGGCCTCAGCGACCGGCCATGGGTGCGGCCCGCCTTGGCGGCGCTGCGGGACGGCCGACCGCTACCGCCGCCGTTCGACGACGTAGACGCGGCCATGACCCGACTGCACGACGAGGACTTCGGCCCGCCGGATGACGAACACGTCGGCGCAATGGAAGCAACGATGGTTCTCGGTTCGGCCGGTACGACGGCGAACCCCTTCGACCTGGGTCCGATCCACCGTCCGTCCTTCGCACTGCCCACCATCATCGACGCGAACCGACCCGACGCCCTCGATGCCGCGATGACGACCCTGTTCGCCACGGGATTGGTCTTCGGCCCCGAGGTGGACACGCTGTTCGCCGCGCTCAGAGCGGAATTCGAGATCGGGTGAGCCGAACGGCGCGGACGGATCCGTATGGTGGGAGCCGCAGCAGTGACTGCTGTCGGATACATCGCTGGCCTACATGTCCGCGAAGTCATCGTTGCTCTGGTTCATGACGAGTGGCCCCATGGGAGGATCGACAGTGCCAGAACAGCTTCAGACGCGTGAACAAGTGGAACAGTATCTGGCACGCGTCTTCCCGACCGATCAACAGTTCCAGATACTCGAGACCGAGTTCGGGTGGGTCTGTAGGAAGGTGCTGACCCCGGAAGAGAGCGCCAAGGGGATGGGACTCGGGCTGGGGAACTACGTGATCAACGCTCGGACCGGAGTAGTGACAGCGCATTCGAGTCTTCCTCCGCACGTGATCGGGCAGATGTACGACGAAGCGATCCGGAACGGGCAACCGGTTCAGGGCAGTCAGGTCTACCCGCCCCAGTGGCGCGTGAGCATCCAGCGGATGCGGGAAGATCCACAGAGGATCGAGTACCGGCTCGAAGCCGAATCGATGGCGCAATACCCGGAGCCGACCATCACGCTCCAACTGGTGATCGACAAACACACCCTGTCCTACCAACCGACCGACACCACATCGGCGAACGCAGTGGCCTGGGCAGAGATGCGCAACCGCGAGGACGGGACCTGGCCGGCGCGAGGGACGTTCGAGTACTGAGCCCGCTGGGCACGCCGCCCAACGAGGTCGCCGGCAACGAACTCATGGCCAACACGACGGACACCGCGCCCCCTGGCCGGGGAGAACGTTGGGGGCACCGAATTCGAAGGGCGGACCCGCGACGCGAACGGCCAGTGGTACAACGACGGCTACCCCACCAGTCACGACCGCGACACCAACCCGGCAACTGAGCCGCGGTCAGCGCCGAGCGCGGGACGGTGAGCCCTCCGGCCCGCAGTGTCGGACTCGGCATCGGCATCCGAACGTCTCTGCATGGCCGCCACCGGGGCACGCGACATCAGACTCTTTCAGTAGTCCGCGGTGTTCTGACACATGGCTCATGGCACAGCCGTAAGTCCCCGCTCGGCCCGCCGCGTTCCATTACGCTGACCGGGGCGGACGTCAAGGCTGTCACGCGATGCGCGAATTAGCTGTATTCACAACACTTTTCGGTAGAGAGGGGAAAGTCGATGTATGAGGGTGGCTGTCTGTGCGGGCAGATCCGGTTCCGCGCCTATGCCGAGGCCGGATGGCCGCACCTGTGCTCGTGCCCGCACTGCCAGAAGCTGGCCGGCGGGCCGGTCACAGCCTGGGTCGATTTCCCGCTCGAGAAGTTCGAATGGACCGGTGCGGGCGGTGAGCCGACCTGGTTCGCAACCTTCCCGACCACCAAACGCGGCTTCTGCCCCAATTGTGGCTCGCTCGTCGCCGCGATCGACGAGGGCGGCACCGCCATGGGGACCACGATGATGGCCCTCGACGACCACAGCGCGCTCACCCCGGTACACCAGTCCTTCAAACCCCACGCCGTGCCGTGGCTGCCGGTGATCGAAACCGTCGACGGTGGTTCGTAGTCCTGGGCGCTCGCCGCGCCGAGCAGGTTTCGGGCCGGTCGTGGCGGCCGACGATGACGGCGACGGGGCCGGGATCCAATCGGCGCCCCACCGAGGACCGACGCCCGTGCCCAAGTCAGCGGGGCGCCGGGTGGCCTTCGCGCGGTGATGCACTGAACACTCGAGTACAAGATCCTTACCGGCACGTCGACGACTTCGCCTGTGCGAAGCGGCGATAGGCCCGGTATCTATTGCCACTGCGGGGATTTCATGTTTGCGAGTCGCCGAGCGACGGGTTAAGGATGGCTACATGTCGCATGCCACGCTGTATCTGCGTGAACTCCCTAGGCTACGCACCCGCCACATCGCGCAGATCGGTGGACTGATGCGCCCCGGCACGCACCGTTCCCCCTTGCTGGAATTCGGCGAACGGTTCGTCGTCTCGCCGCCAGGATTTCCGACCATGCTGGTCACTTACGACATGGACGATGTGCGAGGACTGTTCGCAAACCACGACGACTTCTCGGTCGGGCAGGTGCTGAGCCGCTTCTCCAGCCACGACATGATGTTCGGCAAGCAGACGTTGATCTTCCTCGACGGTGACGAACATCGCCGCGAACGTAAGCTGTTCGCACCGCCGTTCCAGAGCAAGGCACTCCGGTCCTACGAGGACCTCATGGTGGAGGTGGTCCAGCGCGAACTGCCGAGCTGGCCTGTCGGTGAACCGTTCGAGTTTCTGAAGGTCGGCTACGACCTGGCCATCGGCGTGCTGCTCGGCGTCGTCTTCGGCGACGTGGCCGCGCCCCGCAAGGACCGGCTGAAACAGGCGGTGAGCCGGTGGTTCGGGGAAATAGAAAGTCGCGGTTTTCTCGCCGTCACCTTGCTCACCCCGCTGGTCGGCGGCTACACGTTGCCCTACCCGCCGCTCAGCCGCCGCCAGGCCGAGGTCGACGCCCTCATCATCGAGGAAATCGCCGCGCGCCGGTCCACGCCCGGTGACAGAAACGGCCGGAAGGATGTGCTGTCGCGGTATGTCGGCACCGAACTGGATCAGCACGACGACGCCGCATTGGCCCGCAATATGCGTGGCATCCTGCTCGGCGCCTACGAGACCACCGCGATCACGCTCGGCTGGATCGCCGCCATGCTGGCCGTCCACCCGGCAGCCATGGCCGAACTCGATGCAGCGCTCGACGCAGGCGACTCCGCCCGGCTCGACGCATACCTCGACGCCGTGGTCGCCGAAACAATGCGAATCCGCCCGGTGTCACCGTTCACCGGGCGGCGCGCACTGCGCGACACCGTGGTCAACGGAGTCCACGTCCCCAAGGGGGCCATCGTCATAGTCCCGATTCTCCTCATTCACGAATCACCACGGCATTACCCGGACCCGATGACCTTCCGCCCTGAACGCTTCCTCGACGAGCCGCCGAACGGCCGCACCTGGCTGACCTTCGGCGCGGGTGCGCATCGCTGTCTGGGTGCCCAATTCGCCTTGGCGGAAGCGCGCATCCTCTTCCGCACCATTCTCGAGCATCGTCGCATCGGTGCGGCCACCGGTCCCGTCGAGCCCCCACGTCGCTATCACACCGGCCTCAGCCCCGCCTACAACGCCAGGATAACCCTGCATCCCCGCTGATCAGACCTGTACCGCGGCGGACTGATTCGCCGTCGCCGGAGTCTTCGAGCAACTGGAGTCGTGCAGGTCCCAGCGCGGCCGCGCCATCACCAGAGCACGCTCAGAGGAGAGGCCCTGCTGGTGGTCGACGATCACGAACGATCTACGGGCCGAAAGACAGCGGAGAAGGTGAACGTCGCCTGCCAGCGCGCCGAGTGAACGTCGATCCAGGTACCGGCGGCGGTCTCGCGCAGCATGACCTCCTGGAACAACTTTCGCTGTAAATCGGGCGTCGCTCGATGCGCGGCGCACCCTCCCGATGTCCGGTCGAGCTGTACCGCACCTGCGGATCGGGCCTCAATTTCGGCCGATACCAACATGTTCCGCAGCGACATGGTGTCTCATTGCCATTGATCGGCGGTGTTCTGGATGACCGATGCAACCAGTCAGGAGAGTGCCCGCGTGCCACGTGAAATCGATTCGGCTGTCTTCCCCCATCTGGATGCGGACCTGGACCGGGTCCGTGACGTTCTCGGACCCGTTCGGCTGGAGGGTAGGCCTGAACTGGCGGCGCTTACAGCGGAAGGCCCGGACACCTCGCGCCGCTTGGTCCGTCCCACATTGACCCTATTGTCGTACTACCTGCTCACCGATCCCGCGGCCCCGGCCGACGACCGGGCGGTGCGCGCCGCCGCTGCCGTCGAGTTGCTGCATCTGGGCTCGCTCTACCACGACGACGTCATCGATCACGCATACGAGCGTCGAGGCCGTCCCAGTGCCAATGTGGTGTGGGGTTCGCATATGGCCGTGTTGGGTGGGGACTCCGTGATGCTCACAAGTGTGCGCATGCTGGCCGAACTCGGCGGGCGGGAAGTCCTGGCGGGGGCAATCGCCGGTGAGCGGATGTGCGCGGGCATGGTGATCGAGGCCGCCGACCTCTACGTGGCCTCCCGCGGCGAGCAGTCCTACCTGGACGCGATCGACGGCAAGACGGCGGCGGTGCTCTCGCTGGCATGCCGGGTGGGCGCGATGCAGGCCGGCAGGCCCGACGATCAGCAAGAGGCGTCGGCCCGGTTCGGCCGGTACTTCGGACTGGCCTACCAGCTGTATGACGACATCCTCGATTTGACCTCCACCGCCGAAGAACTGGGTAAGCCCGTCAACGCGGATCTGTCCGCGGGCATTTACACACTGCCCGTGATCCGCGCGGCCGCCCGCAACAGAAGCCTTGCTCGCTTGTTGCAGAGCAGAATGACGCTCGAGCAAGCCGCGCGCGCCCGCGAGATCGTCATCGCCTGCGGCGCCGTGGACGAAGCACAAACGGTGGCTGATGAGTTCATGGACCGGGCCGCCGGTCAGCTCGCCACTCTGCCCGTCGATCCGGGCGCTCGCCACGCGATCACCGCCTACGCCCGGTCCATACTCGACCGGCGAACTCCTGGTCGCGCGGTCCCCCGGCGGTCGACGCAGCCGCCTCGAACCCGCGGCGATGGGCTTCCGCCGCAGCTCGGGCGATGGTTGCGGAACTGGCTGGTTGACACCGGCCTTGCCGTCTCCTCTACCGAGGCGGACTACCACCGGTGGACGGGGGCGATCCAGATCCCGGCGCAAACATTGGCCCCAGCGGCGAACGAGGCCCGTGAACAGACCGCCTACGGCATGGCCGTGCTGGTCCTCGCCTGGGATGACCTTTTCGAGGATCCGCAACTGAGGGACCCGGAAGCCGTGACCGCCTTGCGACGTGGCATGGTGGCGACGCTGCGCCAGGACCCGGAGAAACCGTGGCGGCCCGGCGCGATTCCGACGGCTTGGGCGAGCATATGGCCGCGCCTGCGCGAGGGCCGGACCATCCGCTGGCAGAAGCGGTTCCTCGACGGCATCGAGGAGTGGTTCGAAGCCGCCGAACGCGAAGCCCATCATCGCATCAGTGGCTACGTGCCTTCCACGGCCGACTACCTGCCGATGCGGATGTCGACCAGTGGGATCGAAACCGCCATCGCCTGCATGGAGGTGTACCACGACCGGGAACTGCCATCGACGCTGCGCGAACACCCCGTGATCCGCCGTCTCGAGGAACTCGCCTTTTGGGTCACCTTCGTGGAGAACGACCTGGTGGGACTGGATCAGGACGAGGCAGACCGAGTTCCCTACAACCTGGTGCGGGCGGTCCGTCACGAAACCGGCTGCACTCGCGACGAAGCCGTGGACCAAGTGCGGCGCCAAGTGGCGGATCAGCGCGCCCAGCTCGAGGCCGTAATCCACTACGTCCCCGCGCTCCTGCGCGTTCTTCCCGGCTTGGCGGGGCAGGGGAAGGACTACGCGGAGATGTATGTGAACATTACGAGCGTCGGGCTCTGGGGGCGTGAAAGCAACCGGTACACGCAAACCTCCGCTGTCTCAGCGCCGGATCTCGAACGCTTGCGCCGTGAGGTCTACCTCCCGGCCGACGAACCGGCTCCTACGCCGTCGTAAGCTCCACAGCCGGGCAAAGCAGAGTCATGTCCCGCACCTCCACCGTGTGGTCGCGCGGGATGCCTCCTCAGTGCTTCACCGACTGTCCGGACCCCTTCGGGCTCCAGATGCGCATCCACATCGTAGGTCGAAGAGAGGAACGGGTGCGCCGATGGAAAGCGATCAGACCGACGAGGGCGCTCGCGATGAACCAGGCTAGTTGTACGGCGAATCCCGTCAATGGCGTGGCGTCGGAGAAACCGGCTGTGGTCGAAGCCTGCATGGCCCCATAGGAGGGCAGCCAGCGCACGAAATCGCTGTCCGCCCCAGCACTGGCGATAGGGTTCTGTACGGCCATGTCGAAGCAGGAGATCATCGCGATGGCGAACATCCCCTCCACCTCTCGGCGCAGCAGCGCGCCGAAAGCCACACCCAGCGCCCCGTATGTCATCGCCGCGCCGAAAAGCGCCGCGGCGAGCAGGACAGGCTGCCGCGGCGACCAGTAGCAGCAGATGACCGCCGTGGCGTACACGCAAACCACCACCGAGGCCACCACCAGGCAGGCGATCTTCGCCAAACCCGAAGCGACCCGAGGGTACCCCGCCATCGAGAGGCGCCGGTCGAATGCGCCGCTGCTGAAAGTCGCAGCGAACATCATGAAACCTATGATCAGCGAGACCGCCATCAGGGCGCCGCTGACCTGAGCGAGCTCGTTACCGTTGGCCCGCAGAACCAGACCGGTGTCTCGAAGCCGGAACGGCACCTCGAGGTCCGTGACGGCCACGCGGACCACGGTGATCAATATGGGAAGGAAGAAGGCCACCAACAGCATGGCGAAACGGTTACGCGCGTGCTCGATGAGACCGTAGCGCGTGGCGATCACGAACAACCGCACACGATCACTCATCCGGCATTCTCCTGTCCGCCTCGTAAGACGCCGTCGCGCAACCGCCACACCTGGTCCAGCTTGTCGGTGTCGTGAGCCAGATGCGAGACCACCAAGACCGACCGGTCGGTGTCACGGAATTCCGCGACCAGATCCCAGAAACGCAGATACGTCTCCCAATCGAAACCCTGATACGGCTCATCCAGCAGCAAGACCTGTGGATCATGCATCACCGCGAGCGTCAGGTTGAGCTTTTGCCGTGTACCGCCGCTGAGCGTCCCGACCCGCTCACCGGCGTACTCCGCGAAACGCAAGATCTCCATGGTCTCCTCCGCGCGGCGCAGGTCCGGGATCGCATAGGCCTCGGCGAAGAAGTTCAGGTGCTGACGCACTGTGAAAGCGTCGTTCAGGATCACCTGCTGAGGGCAGTAACCGAACCGCCCACGGTGGCGGACCCTCCCCCGGTCCGGTCGCAGCTCTCCGGACAGAACCTTCAGCAGCGTCGACTTACCCGCCCCGTTCTCACCGACGATGCCCGCCAGCATCCCCGGAGGCAACACTATGTCGATGCCACGCAGCACCGACCGTCTGCCGTACGCGTGGTGGACGTTCTCCACCTCCATCAACGCCCCCGATCCAGTGGCCCGACAGCGGCTCGAATGCTATCAATCGACCACGAAACCCGGTGCCGGAACGCCGGTTTCGCGACACCGAACCGTCGCCCGGAAGGTGACCTTCTCCGGGCTGTGGTATCCGAGTCCGCATATCCGATCGGCAAAAAAGGTTGGCTTTGCCGCGATCGTGCACACTTGAGCTACTCGTCCGAGTCGCCACAGAGGGGGAATTCGAATGGACCCGGCCACCATAGTCGCCACCGCGGTCGCGGTCGGCGCCGCCGCCGGTCTCACCGATACTGCCAAGCAATCCGTGACCGACGCGTATGCGGCGTTGAAGGGTCTACTCACCCGCCGCTATCGCGATGTGGATCTAGCACAGGTGGAGGCGGACCCGGACGCCGCCGCCGAACGGGAAGCCCTCGCGGGCGCGCTGGAGGCGTACGGCGCCGCCGACGACCACGAATTACTCACCACAGCAACAGAACTCATTTCCGCGGCAGCGCGAGCGGACGTGGGAGCCGCCGGCGTCGACCTGGAGATGGTCGAGGCCGCCGCGTTGCGGATCAGCCGCGTCACGGCAACCGGCACCGGTGTGCGGGTGCACGGCGGACGATTCAGCGGTGATATCCACATCGAGGACATCGATGCGGGGGCCGGTGACTCGTCACACCCCGGCTGAGCGCGGCGGCCTCGACCGACGCCCCCGCGCTGACCACCCATATCGTCACTCGGCTCTCCGACGTTCACGCCCGCGACATCTATCTCACAGCAGGCATTCGCGTGTCGTCTCCGGCTACCAGCGTGGTAGTCGTCGGCCGGATCCCCCGGCAGCCACCACGATTCGTCGTCCGCGACGAGCTGGCACGTCTGCGTCGAGCACTGGAGCGCCCTGCGGCGGCCGTCGTCGTCACCGGACTGCGCGGCGCGGGCAAGACCCACCTGGCGGCCGCTCACGCACGCTCACTGTTCGATTCCGGACAGGGTCTGGTGGGGTGGATCAATGCCGAAACGCCGGACAGCACACTGTCCGGACTCGCCGATATCGCCCAGCGGCTGGGCGTCGCCGACCCCGACGGCGACTCCGCGGTGTCGGCCCGGCGGTTACGCGATCACCTCTCCGGTGACACCGTCGCGGCGCTATTGGTGTTCGACAACGCCACCGACGCCGACCACCTCCGGGAGCTGTTGCCGACCGGTGGCCGCACGCGCATCGTGATCACCAGCGTCGACCGGTCCTTCGCGGCCTTCGGCGATGCGGTCGACGTCACCTGTTTCACTCGCCCTGAATCGGTGCGCTACCTCGCCGACTCGACCGGTCTCGGCGACGACGGTGCCGATCAGGTCGCCGAGGACCTGGGTGACCTGCCGCTGGCACTGTCCGCCGCCGCGGCGACGATGGTCGGTCGCCGCCTCGGCTACGCGCAGTACCGGCAGCTGCTGCACGACAGCCCATTGCCGACCGTATTGCGGCGCACCGCCGGTCACGACTATCCCCGGTCGGTCGTCCAGGCGATCTCGTTGTGCATCGAAACCACCGAGGGCGTCACCGGCGATTACCAGCTCGCGGCCGACGTCGCCTGGCTTCTGGGTGCGATGGCCATGCTCTCGCCCGGTGGCGTGCACCGATCCCTGCTCGCCACCAGCCCCAGGCGAGTCGACGAGGCACTGGAACGATGTGTGGCTGGTTCCCTGCTGTCCTGGTCGACTTCCGGCGAGGCGCTGATCATGCACCGGCTCGTGAGCCGCGTGCTGCGCGAACGCGGTTCGAATACGCAGTCCATCAGCTTGTTTCGGCGAGCGGCCGCGGCACTTCGTAATCGGGCTCCTGCCGCGCGGTCCACGGTCGAACTCGTCCGGTCCGCACTCGCCATCATCATGCGCAATACGTTTCCGCCCTCGCAGGCGTGGGCGCGCCGGCAGGACGGCGCGCATCTCGTCGATCAGATCGACGCGCTGTGGGACACCGGAATGGTGCACAGCAGCACCAGAAAACATGCCGCGGCGATGATCGCCGTTCGCAGATGGGCCGTCGAGCAGCTGACCGAGGCCGCCGACACCGCCAGAGCGCTGACCCTCGCGCAGGATGTCGTCATCTCCAGCGAGCAGATCCTCGGCGGCGAGCATCCCGATACGTTCACTGCCCGATATCTACTGGCCCGGGCCCACGCCGCCTGCGGCAGGCTCGATGAAGCAGCCGCCCGGCTCGAGGCGTACCTGACCGACGCCGGGCAGGTTCTCGGACTTGCCCATCCCGTCACGCTGGCCATGCGCTTTCAACTGGCGGACACGTACCTCCAGGCCGGGTTCCTGGACAAGTCCAGGGCCCTGCACACCGAGAACATCGCGCACAGCCAGCAGGTATTCGGTGCGGACGCGTACCAGACCCTCAACTTTCGCGGCGGGCTCGCTCAGGTCCACCTGTCGGCGGGTCACCTCGCGGACGCGATCGCCATCTTCGAGGATCTTCTGCCCGTCTACCTGCGGGTACTCGGTGCCGATCACGTCGATTCGTTCCTCTGCCTGCACAAACTCGCCCGCGCTTACGGGGCGGCAGGACGCACCGACGAGGCCGTCCCGCTGCTGCGGAAGAACCTCGACGACGCCATGCGGATCTTCGGAGGTGATCATCCCGTCACGCTGGCCTGCCGCAACAATCTCGCCGAGATCTACGAGGCCATCGGCAGAGCCGACGACGCCGTCCGTCTCGGCGAAGCAAACCTCGTCGAGCGGCTGCGGGTCCTCGGGCCGGAACACCCGGACACACTCATAACCCGCCACAACCTCGCCTGTGCCTTGCAGACGGCCGGGCGGCTCGCGGACGCCATCGCACTCTTCGAAGCGAATATCGCCGATTTTCCCCGGATACTCGGTTCCGACCACCCGATCACCCTGCTCACTCAGGGCGGGCTCGCCATCGCCTACAGCGCGTCCGGACGCTGGGACGAGTCGATCGCCATACAGGAAGCCTCCCTGCGGGATCGCCTCCGGATTCTCGGTCCCGACCATCCCGACACCCTGAAGGCGCGCAACAACCTCGCCGACGCCCTGGGAGTGCGGCAACCAGGACGGGCCATTCCATTGCTGGAGGCCAACGTCTCCGCCAGCGCGCGAGAACTCGGTCTCGACCACCCCGACACCTTGACCTACCGGTACAACCTCGCCGCCGCCTACCACGCGGCAGGCCGCATCGATGACGCCCTCACCAACCACCGCACCACCTTGACCGACCGACTGCGCGTCCTCGGACCAGACCACCACGCCACCCTCGCCTCTCGCGACAGCCTCGCGGCCGCGTACCGCTCAGCCGGTCACCTCGACACCGCGATCGACTTGTTCAAGACGAATCTCGCCGAGTACCACCGCGCTCTTCCCGGCCATCCACGGCTCCGGAGCACCCGCAACGCGCTTGCCGACACCCTCCGAGCCGCAGGCCGATTCGAGGAAGCCATTCCCCTGTACGAGGCGAACATCGACCAGCAGGAGTTCGGCCCCGACGACTCCCTCACCGCGCGTTCGGTCAACGGACTCGCGCTCGCCTATCACGCAGCAGGCCGATTCGAGGAGGCCGTGCAACTCTTCGAGACAATGTTCGACCAGACGACGCGAGCCCTCGGCAGCGACCATCCACTGGCTGACCTGGTGCGCGACCATCTTGCCGCGGCCGAGCAGGTAGCCGAGACCCACAGGCGGCACCCTACGAACCCGCCGGCCTGAGCTTCGATTCAGCCACATCCCCTGCGGCGCAGCAGCAGGTCAACCCAGGAAACGATGCAGTTCCAGGCTCACTCCGTCTGATCAGGCATCAAGTGGACGACAGAGCCTTGACTGCCCGCCCAGTTTCAACCCGCGGTAACGGTCACCAGCGTCCCGTGGCAGCTGCGCTCCTCACGCTCGCGTGACCTGTCGAAGATCGAACACTCCACCAGCGAAATTCGGCGAGGCATCACGCACGTCCCATGACGAGGGGCGACCCCGTGATCACGCGCATCTGATCCCATTGCGATAGCCACGGTCTCTCCACTACGCCACATTCCTGGAGCTAGTTGTGGCACTGTGCGAGTGTCGGATGAACGTCCAAACCTGTGATTCGGCAAGCGATATCGGGACATCTTGTGCTGCAATCTGTCTCGTCGCCGCGTCGGTGGGGCAGCCCCGCCGCCCCCGCCGGCGCGGTGCAGCAGTGCAGGTACTGCTGGAGGTGCGTGGACAGGCCCGGGGAGGTTCTTCGTCGAACGACCTTCCGGCCGTGCGGTGGCGATCAGACGGGGAAGGTGACTCCGGTCAGTTCCTCGGAGACCGTCCACAAGCGTTGCTGAATCGCCATGTCATGGGATCGGGCGCTCGATTCGACGATCTTCGGGTAGCCGCGGGTCTCCAGGAATCCGCCCGGCCCGTAGTACTGACCGCCCAGCACGCCGGGATCGGTGGCCGCGCGGAGGACCGGCAAGGCCCCCATCGCTGGGCTTTGCGTGACGATGGGCGCGATGACAGGCACGAGCGCACGCAGCGCACTGGGCATGTTGCGCATGAGGTCGGTGTTCGCGGCACCGGGGTGTGCCGCGACCGCGATCGTTTTGCCGTTGCCGGACAGACGACGTTGCAGTTCGTAGGTGAACATCAGATTCGCCAGCTTGGACCGGCCGTAGGCCGCCACCCGGTTGTAGGACCGTTCGCCTTGCAGATCGTCGAAGTCGATTCGCGCCCGGATTCGATGTCCGACACTGCTGACCGTGACCACCCGCGAGCCCGGCACCGGCAGCATTCTGTCCAGCAGCAGCCCGGTGAGCGCGAAGTGTCCCAGATGATTCGTCCCGAATTGCAGCTCGAACCCGTCGCTGGTGGTCTGTCTCGGCGGGTACATCACCCCGGCGTTGTTGATCAAGAGGTCGATCGTGGCGTGAGCGGATTTCAGCTGTTCGGCAGCAGTCCGTACAGATGCCAGCGAGGTCAGATCCAGCTGTTGGATGGTGGTGTCCGCGCCGGGAACGGCACCGGCGATACGGTCTGCGGCGTGTTTGCCCTTGTCGACATCCCGAACCGCCAACACCACCGACGCACCGTGCGCCGCGAGCGCTCGGGCCGTCTCGAACCCCAGCCCGCTGTTGGCGCCCGTGACGACCGCTAGTCGTCCCTTCTGGGCTGGTATGTCTTGCTCGGTCCACCTGTTCGCCATTTTTCCTCCCAACGATCGGTCGGTCCGTCGCATTGTCCGACGAGCCCGGCGGGGGTGGGACTCACACTCACACCGTCGCGCTCCCGCCGCGGTTGCGCAAGAGGGCGGCGAGACATCGATCGGGAGGTCCTTGCGTGGCCGACGACGGTCATGGTGTCGCGGGTGTGTGACGGCCTGAATGGTCTTCCGGATGCGATCGACGCCGTGTGGCAGCGCGGTCGTGCACACCAGCGTGCGCAACACATTCCGGTATACCCGCCAGTCTCGCGGCGGCCCGGGCCTGGCTCCGGTGCCCAGCGGTTTACCTATTGAGGGAGAATACGGACGTGAGCGACGCACCGGAATCCTTGCCAGGGCCCAGCCGGAAGGGGTTCGACGAGCTGGACCGGTCGCGCAGAAAACAGGACGAAGGGATGAAGGCTGTGGAGACTCCCGGAGTGGGAGACGGCACGTCGAAAGTCACCCGACTACCACGTCGCCCGCGGCGCGTGGCAGAAGAGGCCGGCGAACGTCTCCAAAAGACTCGGCGCTCGGACGGTGGCTCCGTCTATGATCCTGCACCGACCAAGCCCGTACTGCGATCGGAACTGCAGCGGGAGACAGGGTGGTGGCCGGTCGACCCCGGCGCGGCGCGGCACCCCGCTCCGAAGGATGATCCGGGCAGTGCCGAGCCTGATGCAAGTGTCATCGATCTCGACGCGTTGCGGCGGAAACGAGCTGGTGACGATGCTCCGGCCGCCGGTATTCGGCGCATGGTCAAACCGCGCCGAGTGGGAAAGAGTGCAAGCGAGAGAGCAGGCACCGAAGGTCAGCCCGATAGCGGTCGCAACGGTGACCCCGACCAGGTGGACGGACCTGCTGGGCCACGCTGAACTCTTCGCTAGGCCGTCGCCGCACCCAGCGCCCACACATAGCCGTCGGCAATCCACATTGCGTGAACCGGTGCGGGAAGCTCATACCGTTGGGGACGACTCTGGCGGCACCGACAGCCATCCGCGACCGGTCCGCCGACATCGAACACGTCTATGAGCAGCCGGTAGAAATCCTGCTGGAATAAAGTTCCAGCAACTCCGCGAAGTATCCGCGCAGTCCTCAGGCACAAACTCGGTCATTGCCGACGACTGCGAACTCGCTCGCCACCGTTCCGCACCTGACGGCCAGGTTGAGCAAGTGACCGGGACCGGCCCTGGGCAGCGCCGCTCTCACCGGCCGCGTCCGACGCGTCACGACGAGTCCGGACCATCACGAACCACGGACTCCCCGTCATGGTCCCGTCGTCGGCGCGACACCGTTGTGGATGGCTTGCGCGACAGCTGGATGGGCAAGGTACTCAGCGATGCTGTGGGCCCGTTCCTTGGGATTGTCGACGGGAATCTCCCGCAGTTGTCCCTTCCAGATATGGCGCAGCGGGCATCCGATGGTGATCGGATCCACCACGGACCAGGCATTCAGCCAGTCGCCGACACGCTCCGGCCGGTGCGGTCCTCGGACCAGGAGTTTGTTGTAAACCGCGTCCAGCCCCAGGGGACTGCCGAGGGTGAGCAGCACGGCGACGTCGAGCTGGGGCTGGAGCCGGGTGAGCAGATCCATCGCGACCACGGTGCCGAGGCTGTGGCTGACGAGGGTGAGCCGTCCCGATGCGGGAACGGTCTCGAGGACACAGTCGAGTACCGCTTGCCGGATCTGCTCGTCGGCGAGGTACGAAGCGACGTCCCGGAAGACTTGGGCGATGATGAGCTCGTCCAGGTCGGTACGGGCGGCCAGCCAGCTGAGCTGCCGCTGCAGCTTGCTCACGATCGCGCTGCCGATCGAACCGAGTCCTTCCGCTTCTACCCGGTCGGCCGGTTGCCCGTCCTCGGCGGGCATGCCCGCGTCCGCGGCCGCGTTCTGCAGGATCTGTTCGTACAGCCGGCGAGCCTGCGGCGTGGTCGGCGCCATTGCCAGCGCATGATCGACGGCCATGGTCTCGGGCGCGAGTGCCGTTTCCTCCGTGGGTTGCAGCAGGGCTGCCAAACGGTCGCCGTAGAACGGGAAGAAGGCATCCGCGGGATCCAACGTGCTGAGCCCGGCGAGGGTGAGGCCCTTGTTGAGGCCGGCGGTCCACTCGCGGCGCAGAAGTTCGGGATCGCGACCATGCTGGCTGCGGCCATGCAGGAACAGCAGGTGACGTGTGCCGCCGAAGGCGCCTGCTCGGGCGGTGACGCCGTGGCGGAGTTCCGTGCTTTCACGCGCCGCCGAAGCCGGAACTATCAGTTCGGTGCGGTCCTCGGCAGGTGCGAGGCGAAGGCGGATTGCCGATGGTCCGCCGACCGGCCCGGCGTCGGGACCGAGTTCGGCGAGAAACTCGTGGTCGCGCGCCGAGCGCTGCAGTCCGGCCAGGTGCATGAGGATCGCACTGATGCGCACTCCCTCGTTGGCCCTCCAGGCAATCGCGTCGTCACCGTCGCCTTCGTGCCAGACTGTGCCGTCGCGGCGCAGAAGCCGCCCTTGCTCGTCGGTGCGCGGAACGCCGGAGTGGTGCAACGCGACGACCTCCCATTGGTCGTTGAAGACCGGCGAGCCGGAGTTCCCCGGTTCGGTGTCGGTCGAGTAGTGCAGGAAGTCATCGAGCTGCAAGTCGAGCTGGTTGCGGCGGATGCCGATCTCCTTGAGCCTGCCCATCGGGTGCCCGATGACGTTCATCGCCTCACCGATGACGATCTTTCCCTGGTCCATGATCAGCCGGTTCCACCAGCCGACGGCGTCGCCGGGCGGCTTGCCGTCGGCGCCGGGACGAACCGGCACCAAAGTGAAATCCAGGTGCTCATCGGTGACGAAGAAGTCGGGGTCGAGACGGAACCGCACAGGAAGGCGAGGGTCGTTGTCGATCGTCGTCTCGGCGCCGAACTCGATCACGACCTGCCGGGCGGTGTCCTGATCGGGAAGTACGTGATTGTTGGTCAAGAGCAGCCGGGGCGACACCAGGAACCCGGTGCCCAGCGGTACTTCTCGGCCGTTGCGGCTCAGCGATATCCGCGCGACCGACGCCGCCGTGCGAGCACCGCGGGAAAGGAAGTTGGCCGGTTGGAGTTCGTTGCTGGCGCCGATGATCCGCTCGAGCGTCGTGATCCGGTCGGAGGGCTCGATCCGGCCGGCTTCGATCATGGCCTCGACCGGCATCTCGCCGCTGGTAGCCAGCCGCTGCGCCCGAGCGCTGATCTGTTCCGGAGAGTCGACAACCGGGCTGTCCTTCATTTTGCGACGTTGCTCGATGTCTTCGCGCTTGGTCTCGGTCGCGACGTAACGCTCTGCGGCGGCCCCGATCTGCTTCAACCACGCCGTTTGGACTTGTTCACGAGAATTCATGGTGCAACCGCCTGGAAACAGAGGTTGATGTGGTCATGTCCGCTACTGGCGGAGTGTTCCTCAGGCGCGTCACACCACCGTCACCTCAGCGTTTCGCCCAGCGCGGCAGTGCCCGACAGCGTTCGTCGTCTATCGTCACCGCGCCCGTGCGACTCGTCTCAGCGATTCCGGAGCGACTCGACCGTCGGGGCGTCGCACTTCTGGATGCGAAGAAGGAGTTCGTCGAATTCCGGCGACGGCTCGGTGTCGAACTCGGCCCACAGCAGGTCTCGGTATCGCCGGTATTCCCGAAGGGCGTCGATCTTGTTGCCCTGCGCGAGATGGATTCGCATCAGAATCCTGCGGGAGCTTTCCCGGAGCGGCTCCGCCGCCGCCACCGCCGACGCGGCCATCAGGGCGGCGCCGACCTGCCGACGCTCCAGCAAGGCTTCGGCCGCCGCTTCCAGCGCCGCGACCCAGGCCAATCGGTACCGTTCCCGGTCGACGACCACCCACTCCTCGTCCCAGTCCGCCAGCAGCGCTGCGCGATCCAGCAGCAGCGGGACGCGCGCGAGATCCTCCGAGCACGGCTGGTGAACCAGTTTCTGCGCCAATTCGGTCAGATACGCCAGATCGACGACCACGTCCGGATGGAGGCGAAGACGGTCGCCGTTGATCTCCACGACTGCGTCCTGGATACGGCGCAAGCGCCACAGGGCGGTTCGCAGACGCTGCGCCGCGCAGTGATCAGCGCACTCCGGCCACAGCGCGCCGGCGAGGCGGCCACGAGAGACCGGCCGGTTCAGCAGTGCCAGATAGGTCAGCACCCGCTCTGCCGCGTGCGGAATGGAAAGTCGGCGGTCGCCGCTGTGCAGGGCGAATTCTTCGATCAACGTGAGCTGGAAACACGTCGCATGCGTGGCATTATGGATGAGCACCATTTCACTACTCGATCGCGGCGTCGGTCTTCATTTCGCAGGCGTACGTCGACCGGTCGATCTCGGCTATCGCACACCGGCCATCATGCCCAGGTCACGAACTGTCGGCGCGAGTAGCCGACTACGCGATCGCGAGACAACGAACGTCGACGAATGACTATGGTCGCCACGCCCAGAACGAACCGCCGCGTAGCGGACTACTCGCATGCGGTACCAACGGAGTGAGACCCACGATCTCGCACTATCGAAGCAAAACTGCTCTACGTAAAGCGGTCCGGAGAATCTTCGTGGACAGCGATGAGTTCTCCGACGGTGCTCCGTCCTATCCGGTGAACGCGCTACCAACGCGGCGCACCAACCAGAAGGACCAGGAATGACCACCGCCAACCCCACCACCAACTTCTCCAGCGACGTCACCGACCGTCCCGGCAAGGTCCGCAACCGCGTCCTGTGGGCCCTGCAGATCCTGCTCGGCCTGTTCTTCATCATCGCCTCCGGCGGGCCGAAACTCGTTATGCCGAGCGCCCTGACGGACAACGCCCCCGAGAATCTGACCATCCCCCTCGGGTTGCTCGTCTTCATCGGAGTTGCGGAGGTGGCGGGCGGTATCGGCCTGATGGTGCCACGGCTCAGTGCCCTGGCTGCCGCAGGTCTGTCCGTTCTCACCGTGCTCGCCGCAGCGACGCAGGCTTTCATCGCCGACAAGCCCTTGATGGGAATCTTCCCTTTGGTGCTTGCCGCGATCTTCGCCTGGATCGCCTACGAGCGCCGCGCCACCATCACGGATCTGCGCAACTCGCTGTCGCGATGACGAATCCATAAGTGCGACCGGGCGTTGGAGGCAGGCCCAGAGCCTGACGCCTGCCTCTATCCGATGAGCGCCGATGAGTTTCGAGCGTGTAGGAGGTCTACCTCGTCATGAGAAAACTGATCTACGGGTTCAGCGTGTCCCTGGACGGCTACATCAACGACCGCGACGGCAGCATCGACTGGACCAACCCTGACGAGGAGCTACACCAGTTTCACAACGACCGTTACCGCGAAATCGAGGTCTCGCTGCACGGCCGTCGCCTGTACGAGCTGATGGCCGAGTACTGGCCGCATGTGCCCGCGGACGCGCCGCGCATCGAGCGGGAGTTCAGCAGGCTCTGGACGGAGAAGCCGAAGGTCGTCTTTTCCCGGACGCTCACGGAGGTCCACTGGAACAGCACGTTGATCAGCGAGAACGCGGTCGAGGAGGTCCGCAGGCTCAAGGCGGGAGGCGATGGCGTCATGGAGATAGGTGGCGCGAGCCTCGCGGCTTCGCTGATACCACACGGGCTGATCGACGAGTATCAACTGTTCGTCTTGCCCGTGGTGCTCGGCGGCGGCACACCGCTGTTCCCATCGTTGGACAAGCGCATCCAGCTCCGATTGGTCGAGACGAGGCACTTCGACACCGCAGTGATGCTGCGCTATCTCGCCGACTGAGCTGCGTTCGACCGCAGCACCCTCGTCACCAGACACGGCGGACACCGTAAGCGAGCGGCTCCGCGGCATCGGCCCCGGAGCCTCCGCAAAACCTGTTGGTCGACCGCGGCGACCACTGCTAGCCTTCCGGAAGCCGTGCAAGTGAACGAGGAGGTGGTACCCGTGAACGCAGTATCTACATGGGTGCTCCCCTCTGGGGTCACGGTCGGGCGATAGATCGTCCGGGAGCGCCGTTCAAGAGCACTCCCGAAAGGCACCACCGTGCGATTCATTTCTGAACAGCGCCTCGACGACGGAATCCTCGAGCGCGAATTCACCCTTGGCGAGATCCCCGGCGTCCTGTGGACGCCCGGATCAGCATCCGCGCCGGCGCCGCTGATCCTGATCGGCCACCCAGGCGGACTGGACAAGATGTACCCCCGACTGATTGCCCGGGCCCGGCACTCCGCGGCGGAGGGCTTCGCCGCAGCCACCATCGAGCTCCCCGGCAGCGGTGACCGGCCCCGTTCGGCTGCCGCCGAGCAGGTCCGCGCCGACCTGCACCGGGTGCTACGGGCTGGCGAGCCGGTCACCGACGACATCGTCGACCGGCTCGTCCTCCCGCTGGTCGACCAGGCGGTCCCAGAATGGCGGGCCGCCCTGGACGCCCTTCTCGCGCTGCCCGAGATCGGCGGGCCGGTCGGGTATTCAGGCGGGGTGATCTCCGTCGGCACCCGGCTGGCGGCGGTCGAGCCGCGCATCGTGGCCGCCGTTCTGTTCGCCGGGAGTTTCGTGCCGCGCGCCATATTCGAGGAGGCCCGGCAGGTCACTATTCCACTGCATGTCCTGCTGCAGTGGGACGACGAGAGAAACGACCGGCAGATGGCCCTGGACCTGTTCGACGCCTTCGGCTCCAAGGAGAAGACGCTGCACGCCAACATGGGCGGGCACACCGGCGTCCCGCAGTTCGCGGGAGAGGAGGCAAACCGGTTCTTCGCCCGGCACTTGAAGTGAAGCCGGCCCGACAGGCCGACATGGAGGCGGATAGCGGCCGATTCGTCGAATCCGCGCATTCTCGGGTTATGGGGGTGACGGCTGCTTCAGACTGAAGTGTTGGGCCCGGCGATGATCAAGTGCATCTCCGGGCCCGACTCAGCTCCCCACTCGCCTCCCGAAACTTCCTCAGCTAGGTGTTCCCGGGGGCGGCGTTGAATTACTCGCGAACCTGAGCGTTCATCGTGGGATGCGTGTCACCGCTGTCCGCGTCCAGCCCCGCGAGCAGACGCAGCCCGTCCTCGGCGGGGCTGCCGGGGAGCGCGGACAGCACCAGCAGCTCCATGCCCGTTTCGTCAGGTAGTGCGAAGTTCTCCTGATGCAGTTCCAGCAATCCGACCAGCGGGTGTCGGTACGCCTTGCGTCCATGCGTGCGGGCGCGCACGTCTGCGCGGGCCCAGAGGCGGCGGAAGCGCTCACTGCCCATCGCCAGCTCACCGATAAGCGAGGCCAGGCGGGGGTCCTCGGGGTATTTGCCTGCGGCCAGGCGCAGGTGCCCGACCACGTCGAGGGTGCAATTCTCCCAGTCGGCGTAGAGGCCGCGCTCGGCCTCCTCGAGGAAGATGTGCCTGGCGGTGTTCAGGCCCGGCATCGGTCGGCCGTAGAGAAGGCCGGCGAGCCGATTTCCGGCGAGCACGTCCATGCGGTGGTCCATGATCAGCGCGGGTGCGTCGGCGACCAGGTCGAGGACACGTAGCAGCTCCGGGCGGACCCGCCCGCTCGGCGCCTTCGCGCGGCGGCGGCGCTGCCGGGCGAGCCGGTAGAGGTGCCCGCGTTCGGTCTCATCGAGGCCCAGGACGCGAGCGAGCGCGTCGAGGACCTGCTCGGAAGGCTGGGTCGCGCGGCCCTGCTCCAGGCGCACGTAATAGTCGACGCTGACCCCGGACAGGTGCGCGACCTCCTCGCGGCGAAGCCCTTCGACCCGGCGGCGCCTGTCGATGGGAATGCCGACGGTCGCCGGGTCGACCCGGGAACGCCGGGTCCGCAGGTAGCCCGCAAGATCGTCCACGTCCCCAGTATGGCCTCGGTGGTGCTCGCGAAGGTGGTCCTGCCGTTACCAGGAAGTCCCGTCCGACGGAAGAAGCGTCTCTGAACACCGGGCGCAGCGGTGCTCAGGATCGAAGGCACCTGATCCGAAGGAGTTCCCATGAAGGCGCTGATCGTCTACGCCCACCCCGAGCCGAAGTCGCTCAACAGCTCGCTGAAGGACCTCGCTGTGTCCACATTGGAGACAGCCGGGCACGAGGTACGAGTGAGCGATCTGTACGCGATGAACTGGAAGGCGGTCGTGGACGCCGCAGACTACGGGCCCCACGCCTCGAGTCCGCTGAAGGTCGCCCTGGACTCCGGCCGGGCCTTCGACGCCGGGACGCTTACCCCGGACGTCGCGGCCGAGCAGGAGAAACTGCTGTGGGCCGACATGATCATTTTCCAATTCCCGCTGTGGTGGTACACGATGCCCGCGATCCTCAAAGGCTGGGTAGACCGCGTGTTCACCTACCACTTCGCATACGGCGTCGGCGAGCACAACGACACGAAGTACGGTGAGCGCTTCGGCGAAGGCACACTCGCGGGCAGGAAAGCTCTGCTGTCGGTGACCGCCGGCGGCCCGGAGTCGCATTACGCCGCCCGCGGCATCAACGGCCCGATCGAGGATCTACTGTTCCCGATCCACCACGGCATCCTCTACTACCCGGGCATCGAAGTGCTGCCGCCGTTCGTGCTGTACGGGACCGACCGGATGACCGGCGAGGACCACCCGGATGTCGCCAAGGCTTGGCAGCAACGCCTGCTCACCCTGGATTCGACCGAGCCGATCGCGTTCCGGCGGCAGAACTTCGGTGATTATGAGATCCCCTCGCTGCAGCTGAAGGAAGGGCTGGAGCCCTCGGGCCGTACGGGTTTCGGGCTGCACGTGCGCGGCTGACCGAAGGGGTGACCCGCGCCTGCCGCCCTCCTCGCCGGTGCGGCGCTGATGTCCCCGCTCCGGCGCAGGCCCAGTCCGCCTTCGCGACCTAGGTGATCGACAACAGCGGGATCTCCAGCAGTCCGGCCGAGCCCGATGCACCTCGAAAACCGTGTGTGGCGGCGCGTCGTCTCAGCGAGGCTCTGGTCGGGTACCTGCCCTGAGCGCCCCGGAGGGGCGATAGCCGAATTCCGGCAGCGCGCCGCAGATTGCGCGGACACCGCACCGATAGGTCCTGAGCCTGCTGGTCATTCTGGGGTTGGTCATGTCGAGCCGGAAACGACCGCCGTCTCAGTCGTGGGGATACAGGGTGCGCTCCCAGATGACGGCGACCGCGTCGACGGCCGCGTCCACCGACTCGGGTGCGGCGCCGACGACCTCGTCGAGCAGATAGTGCACGTTCATCGCGACCAGGGCCCGGGCAACCGACACAGCGGGAAGCCGCTCGTCGGCTCGCGTGATCGTCTCGGCCGCAACCTCTTCCAGTGGAGCCAGGAACTCCTGCCACAACTGGGCGGCCTCCGCGTCCCGCTGCGAGGCCACGGCCAGGGTGCGCAACAGGGCGCCGTCGCATTGATACATCCGCGCAGCCGATTCCAGCGCGGCACGCGCGGCCGGGCGGGGATCGGCTGCAGTGCGCCACCGGGCGATGGCGGCATCGGTCTCGGCGCGCAACGGAGCGAGTAGTTCGCGCAGCAATGCGACCCGATCCGGGAAGTACACATAGAACGACTTCCGCGACAATGTCGTCCGGGCCATGATCGCGCTCACGGTCACCGCTTCGGATGCCTGCTCACGCAGCAGCGCGCCAGCCGCTCCCAGAATCTCCGCACGAGCCTCCGCCACGGTGCGCCTACGCCGTTTCACCTCCGCTATTGCCACAGTGGCAGTATAAGCAATACAGTTACTGCCACCATGGCAATAAGGAGTCGCGTGGTCGCCCATACCTTTCGAAGATCAGCGGAGATGACTGCCACACAGTGGTATTGCTCCGTCGTCGGACTGTTCCTTCTCATCCGGTCGCTCACCACACTGCTCGGCGATCCGGCATTCTCCCTTCCTGGATCGGGATGGCGTGCGGCCCTGCAAGCGGTAGTCGGTATCACCCTGCTCGCCGGGCTGCGCACCCGGCCCATCCCGGTGGTCACCGCAGTCGGAGTCCTCTACGCGATCGAAACCGCCCTTGGCATCGTGGGCGGCGACGCCATCCTCGGCGTCATCCCGGTCGACATGCGCGACCGCATCGTGCATCCAACCCTCGCGATCACCGCCGCCCTCGCGGTCTTCGCGACACTGCGCCGTACGAAGCGCCGAGGGCCGGTCGATGCCTGACGCGCCTACGGATGACCTCGTTACCCGGGCCTTCGACGAGGAGTGCACCGCCTGGGTGCGGGCCACCGCCACACTGACGGCACACCAGTTCACATTGCCAACCCCATGCCCGCCATGGACAGTCGCCGAACTCATCGCGCACGTCACGGCCGCGATCGCTCGCGTCCCCGACGGCTTGGCCGCTCCCCCGCCCGCCCGCGCGAACCTCGATGCCGCCGGCTACTACCACCCGCGCATCTTCGACGCGACCGCCAACGCCGCACGCGTGTCGGCGGCCAAGGACGCCGCAGCCGCACATCCGAATACAGCGGCGCTCGTCGCCGCCTTCGACCATCAACGCCGCCGCGCTCTGCGCGCCATCGCCGGACAACCGCCCGAGCGGCTCCTCGTCACTCGATGGGGTGACGGCATGACTCTGCGAGAATTCCTGCTCACCCGCGTCGTAGAACTGGCCCTGCACGGCCTCGACCTGGCCAACGCCCTCAGCACCCCCGCTTGGACCACACCCGCGGCCGCAGCTGCCGTCACCGACTTTCTCGGTGTCGGCACGGCCGCCACGCGCCTTGGCTGGGACCGCACCACCACATTGGCCAAAGCAAGCGGGCGTGCACCACTCACCGCCGACGAACAGTCCGAACTCGCCCGCGCCCGGATACCCTGGCATCAATTCGGGTAGGGACGTCCTCCACCCACTCGTCCACCGATGACTTTCGCGGCACGAATGCCACTCTCCGAGAGGGATTTCGAGTCATTGCTCCAGTCGAGCCGACGAGCTCGGCCAAGAGTTGAATTCGACGTCAGAATTGAATACTGTCGGTGGCCGCCACAGCATCCGAGCACGAGGTGGACTCAGGGATGGAAACACGCGATCCGTTGGACCGGTGGCTGCGGCTCGGCAGCCGCCAGGTCGCGACGAACGGGATCGAGTTGCGCGTCGTCGACCATGGCGAAGGCCCTGCGGTGGTCTTCTGCCACGGCTTTCCCGAACTCGGGTTCTCCTGGCGTCATCAAGTCTTCGCGTTCGCCGAGGCGGGATTCCGTACGCTGACCCTGGATATGCGTGGGTATGGTGGCAGCTCCCGCCCGGAGCGGATCGAGGACTACGACATCGTCACCCTTTGCGCCGATCTGGTCGGCCTCCTGGACGAGTCGGGCCTCGATGACGCGATCTTCGTCGGCCACGACTGGGGCGCGTCGGTGGTCTGGCAGTTCGCCCTGCACTATCCGAGTCGGGTGCGGGCGGTCGCGGGCCTGAGCGTCCCGGCCACTCCGCGCTCCTCGGCCCCGCCGGTGGCGATCCTGCGGTCTCGGCTGGGCGACGACTTCTACATGTGCTGGTTCCAGGAACCAGGGCCGGCCGACGCGGCACTGGCGTCGGACGTGCGCCGCACCCTGCTGCAGGACGACGTTATCAGCGCTCGCGATCTGCAAGGCGCGAAGCAGGCGGTCCCGGACTGGTCGAGCGAAGCCGAACTGGAGTACTACGTGCAGACTTTTACCGCCACCGGCTTCACCGGCGGTCTCAACTACTACCGCAACCTGGACCGGAACTGGGAACTCACCGCGCACTTGGCCGAAGCGACGATCGACCAGCCCGCGCTGTTCATCGCGGGGTCGCAGGATCCGGTCATCCGGTTCACCCCGACCGCCAAGATGACCGCCGTGCTGTCGGACCTGCGCGGGTCGATCATGCTGGACGGCGCGGGGCACTGGATTCAACAGGAGCGCGCGGCCGAAGTGAACGCCGCCCTGATCGACTTCGCCCGCAGCCTCGACTGAGCCGAAGAAACCGGGCGGCGGCGCCGTGAAGACGCTACGCCGCCCGGCCGGAGCTGTTCAGTCCCGCTCGCGAACCAGCGAGGGACGCAATTCGAGCACCCCGTCGTCGGGTCCGAAACCAAGCGATCGAGCGCGCGCGATTGATTCATCCAAGGCCGCGGCGACCGTGTCGGCGAATTCCGCCGGGCGGCGAGACCCCCGATCGACGTTCATGCTGAGGAACTCGAACGAGCTCGCGACCTCGCCGACGGTGCGATTGACCAGATACGAGATACCGCGCGCGACCTTGTCGGTGCGCCCGAGATCGCAGACGTGCACCGAGACCTCATGTCCCACCAGCACTTCCCGGTAGTAGGCGACGTGCTGCTCCATCGCGAACAGACCGAACTCCCCGGACTCGGTGTAGCCGAGCGCACAGTGTTGCTGCCACATCGCCTCGCCGTGCAGCCGAAAGTAGTGCATCACGTTCATGTGCCGGTTGCCGTCCTCGAACTCCGGCGGAATCTCCCTGGTGAACGCGGCGGGGACCGCGAGTACCCGGGTGATCTCCGGCCGCACCGCGGCCACCTTCGCCCGGCTCATCGAGATTCGGCCTGGATCGCCTGCCGGTAGCGCTCCGACAGCACGGACGGAAATCCCAGATCGCCTTCGATGACCCGAACCGCCAACGACGAGGCCAGAGCGCGCAGACGTGCGCACCCGTCTTCGCCGATCGCCTCGTACGGATAGACCGCCAGCTCGTCGGTCCTGTCCTCGATCGCCCTGCGCCGGGCGGCGCCGTGCTCGCTCAGAGCGAGAGCGCCGTTCGCCAACCACCCGCGGGCACGAAGCCGGTCGACGCCGGATGCCCAGTCCTGCTCACTCCAGGATCGGCTGAGGCGCAGTACCTCGGCGGCGACCTCGCCGGTCGCGCTGTGCGTGATCAGTGCTTCGATACCGTCCAGTCCCTCCGTCGCCAGTAGCGCCACATTGCCGTCACCTCGATACTCCCGCAACAGTGTCTGCGCGTGCCAGAGCACCAGATGCGGTTCGTCGGGCCAGGGCAGCGCCGCATGGGCCGCGAACAGCGCACGCCCTTGGGGCCGCTCGCGGGCGCGTTCGGCGGCACGCCGTGCCAAATCAGCGGCCTCGCGGACGTCGGCGTCGGCGATGTCACCGCCCCACGCCTGCCGCAGCGAACGGTCCACGGCGAGCAACCTAGCGCGCAAGATCGCTGCGGGAGATGCGATTTCCCACGCGGCAGGCAGGGCGACACGCACCGCGGCCGGATTGAAGTTGAAGAACGCGGCGACGGTGACATCGGCCGCCACCGGACCGAAGGCAGCGGACCTGGAGGCGAAGTACATCATCCGCGGATCCGTCAGGCCGAGGTCGCGATACACCTCGGGGCCGTGCGGGGTGAAGTAGATCATGCCGTGGATCGGCTCGAGGGCGCGGAAGGTCAGACGAGCACTCCGCGGGGAGACCGTGGTCAAGAGACTGCTCCGATATCTCGTGGTGCTGAAAACTCGACTTCGATAGTTACCCGAATCTGATGTCACGTTCAAGATACGGCTAGGCGTAGGGGCCGCTCTTCATCGGCGCCTCATGCGGTCAGCCAAGCATTTGATATTGAACATGAACTCAGATTCAACTACGCTCGGGTTGCGAAAGCATGCCCCGGATTGCCGGACAATCGCCCAGTGCTCGGCCGCGCCGCCGACAACTGCACGCATTCGACAACGTGACGCCGCGTCCGGCGGCACGGAGCGGAAAGGAACTCTCATGACCGGTCCCACCTCCGTACCCGCCGAGCACCGGGCGACCGCCGTGCTGTTCGACTTCGGGGGTGTGCTGACGTCCAGCGTCTTCGAGGCGTTCCGAGAGTTCGGCGAGTCGATCGGCTGCGATCCCCGCCTACCGCTGCGCCTGTTCAGCGATGACGTGGAGGCCCGGGCACTGCTGGTCGCCCACGAGGAGGGACGCATGGGCGAGCGAGAGTTCGAACAGGGCTTCGCGGCGCGGCTGCGTGCGCACGGGGTCGAGGTGGACGGAGCCGGGCTCGTTCACCGCATTCAGTCCGGCCTGCGAGCCGACAGCGCCATGATCGAGCTGGTGACCGAAGTCAGGACTGCGGGATTCCGTGTGGGGCTGCTGTCGAACTCACTCGGCGACGACTGCTACGCCGGATTCGACCTCGCTTCGATGTTCGACGCCGTCACCATCTCCGGCGAGATCGGTGTACGCAAGCCATCGCGGCGCGCGTACGACATCGCCTGCGCCCGTTTGCATGTGGAGCCGGGAGCCACCGTAATGGTGGACGACCTGCCACAGAACATCGTCGCGGCCGAACACGCGGGGCTCACCGGCGTCCTGCACCGCGACGCGGCGGACACCATCGAGCGGCTGTGGGCCGCTCTCGGCCCGTCGTGAGTTCGGCGTTCCGCCGATCTACGCTCGCAAGCACCTGTTCAGCGAGAACAACGAAGGGCACCCCGAATGAGCCCGAGCACCAAGGAATCCACCGACGTCGTACTGGCCGAGAACGCGAGCCCGGACGCATCCAATTCAGAGCGTTAGCACGAACTTTCCGATATTCGCTCCGGTGAACATCGTGCCGGGCAGTCGTTCGTGCGTCAGAGCGCTCCCAGTTCGGAATCGCCCGCGGGCAGCGCGTCGAAGACCAGCACCTCGGCCGGATGACTGAGCGCGTCGCCCAAGGCCTCGTTGACCTCACGCAACACCGCGCTCTGGCCGTGGGCGCGCAGCGCTTCTTTCGACGCCCATTTCTCGATCATCACGAATCGACCGGGTTCGCCGATCCGTCGATGCAGTGCGTAGAGCAGACAGCCCGGCTCGGAGTGCACCGCGGGCGCGGCCGTCCGCAACGTCCGCTCCACCAGCTCTTCCCGGCCCGGCTTCGCGATCATGGTCGCCACCACCACACAGGGCTCGGCCATACGTTCCTCCTCTTGAAGTGGGTTGTGCCGCTTCGTCCTGTCCGGCTACGGTCGCTTGCCCCATGAAGGGTCGCGGCGGCGCAACTCCATCTGGGCGATCGTGCGCTTGTGCACCTCGTCCGGCCCGTCCGCCAGACGCAAAGTGCGCAGATGCGCGTACATGTTCGCCAAAGGGAAGTCGTCGGAGACACCACCACCGCCGTGGACCTGGATGGCCCGGTCGATCACCTTCAGCGCGACTTGGGGCGCGGCCACCTTGATCGCGGCGATTTGGACCCGCGCGTTGCGATTTCCGACGGTGTCCATCAGATAGGCGGCCTGGAGTGTCAGCAACCGCGCCATCTCGATCTCGATGCGGGACTCGGCAATCCAATCCTGGATATTGGCGCGGTCGGCCAGCGGCGCGCCGAACGTCGTCCGCGCTTGCGCTCGGTCGATCATCAGGTCCAGCGCCCGTTCGGCCATGCCGATCGCTCGCATGCAGTGGTGGATCCGTCCCGGCCCGAGCCGGGCCTGGCTGATCATGAACCCGTCGCCCTCACCGGCCAGCAGCGCGGTGCGCGGCACTCGGACGTTCTCGAACACCACCTCGGCGTGCCCTTCCCGGTCCTGATACCCGAAGACGGGCAGATTGCGCAGGACCGTCACGCCAGGGGTGTCGATCGGGACGACCATCATGCTCTGCTGGCGGTGCACGGGCGCATCCGGATCCGTCTTGCCCATCACGATGAGGACCTTGCAATTCTTGTGCAAGGCATTGGAGGTCCACCATTTCCGGCCGTTGAGCACGTACTCGTCGCCGTCGGGCCGCATGCGCAGCTCGATGTTGGTGGCATCGGAGCTGGCGACCGCCGGCTCGGTCATCGCGAACGCCGAGGCGATCTCGCCGTCCAGCAGCGGACGCAGCCACGTCTGTTTGTGCTCGGGCGTGCCGAACAGCGTCAGCACTTCCATGTTCCCGGTGTCGGGAGCGTTGCAGTTGGTCGCCTCCGGCGCCAGATGCGCGCTTCGTCCCATGATCTCGGCGAGCGGCGCGTACTCCAGATTCGTCAGGCCCGGACCCCACTCCGGGTGCGGGTGGAACAGATTCCACAGACCGCGCTTGCGCGCTTCGGTCTTGAGTTCTTCGAGAATCGGCGGGTGGAAGTGCGGATCACCGGACTCCGTCATCTGTGCGTGGTAGACCGCCTCCGCGGGGTAGACGTGCTCGTCCATGAAGGCGAGCAGATCTTCGCGGTATCGGCGAGATCGCTCCGGCGGCGGCGGGATCGACGGCGTGCAGAGCGGCCAGAGCGTAGACCATTCCGGTCGAGATGGTTCGCGTCCGGTCGGCGCCGATCGCTGCGAGTTCGGCCGCCGTGCGGTAGGGCGTCCCGATCACCCGCTCCATCAGATAGAAGGGCGCGCCGAGGATATCGGGATCCTCGCAGAGCGTGTAGGTGGCGGGAACGGGTACGCCGGTGCCGGCCAGCGCGGTCATCACCCGGTATTCCCTGGACATGTCGTGTGCGGTTGCCAGCACGTGACCGAGCGGGGGCCGCCGCACGATCCACGCCGACCTGCCGTCGCTGATCTCGTAGGTCAGGTTGGATTTCCCGCCTGCGATCAGGCGGCCGGTGAGCGGCCCGGCGAGCAGATCCGGCTCGACCTCGGCCAGCCATGCCGCCAGGCGATCCAGGTCCAAGCCGGGCAGATCCTCGCGGTTACGGTCGCTCATCAAGGCACCAGCACCGCGACCGTCTCGGCGACACACGCGGGCTTGGCGGCGCCGTCGATGTCGACGGTGACGCGGCTGACCGCCTGGAATCCCAGGTTCGCAGGCGCGAGCGAGAGCAACTCGACTCCCGCGCGCAGCCGGGACCCCACGGGAACGGGCGCGGGAAACCGCACCTTGTTGGCGCCGTAGTTGACGCCCATCGACAACCCTTCGACGCGATAGATCTGCCGGGTCAACATCGGAATGAGAGACAGCGTAAGAAATCCGTGGGCGACGGTCGTGCCGAACGGTCCCGTCGCCGCTTTCACCGGATCCACGTGAATCCACTGGTGATCGCCCGTCGCGTCGGCGAAACGGTCGATCTGCTCCTGGGTCACGGTGTACCAGTCGCTGTATCCGAGGTGAGTTCCGATGGCCTTCTCCAGCTCGGCCAAGCCCTGGAATACCTTCATCGGTGGCTGTCCTTCCGTCCTTGTCCCGAGGTCCGCCGGCCACATAGACGACCTGGCCGGACACGAATCCCGCTCCCTCGCTCACCAGGAACGACACCGATGGCGGTCTTTCCTTCGAACGATCGCTTATCAACGCTGCCCACCTTGCGCGATAGATCAGTCCGATTCGAGCTGCAGCGCGTTGACCCACAGCTGCGTCAGGGTGGTGACGAGCTTCTCGAACGGGATGCGCTGATTCTGGACGAAGACCAGGTAGGCCATCCGGCTCACCATCACCGACAAGGCGTGCGCGGTGATCATGGGATCGAGGTCCGCGCTGGCCCGGCCGGATTCCTGCAGCGCGCTGATCATCTTCGCGTTGCGCTCCGCGAAAGCCTTGCCTCGTTCCATCCGCAGCTCGCGGAAATCCTCGTTGATCAGGGCGACCTCCTCGAGCACGGCCATCAGGCGCGCGTTGCGCTTGTAGGAGCGCAGGTAGTCCCGATTGGCCGCCTCGATGAGGTCGCGCGGGTCGGTGACGCCCGTGCGCCCGCGAACGTGGGGGTGCAGCATCTCTTCCTGCACCTGCTCCGCCACCGCCGCGAAGATCTCTTCCTTGCCGTCGAAATAGGTGTAGAACGACCCTGACGCCGTCCCGGCGGCCTTGGAGATATCGGAGATCTTGGCATCGAGGTATCCGTCGCGCTCGAATACCTCGCGCGCCGCGGCGATCAGCGCGGCGCGTGTGCGTTCGCCGCGCTTGGTGCGCGGAAGTCCTTTACGAGACTCGGCCTCACTCACAACGGACTCGGACACCAACGCTGGCCACTCACTGTCGGTCGACGGGACGTTTGTCGCGTTCACGGTATCACCGCGAACAGCGCGAACAGGTGGTCGAGGCGGCGCGCACCGCCACCACCGCAGGGCACTTCGTCGCCGAACGGATCCGGTCCTCGAAGCGGCATGACCACAGCTGGAGTCCGACCTCGGAACCGGATCAGCAGAGGGCTCACCGCATTCGGCGCTAACTGATCGGCAGCGCGCTGAAGATCGGGTTGTAGGCCCAGTTCACCATGCGCTCGGCGTCATCCTTCGCGGCAGCGCCGCCGCTGTCGGGTGAGCTGTGCAGGACCACACCGATCAGCGGTATTCCTGCCCTGACCGTCTCGAACAGCAGGCAGGTTCCCGCAGCGTCGGTGTATCCGGTTTTGATGCCGATAGTGCCGGGATAGTCGTGCAGCATCCTGTTCGTGGTCTGCCAGAGGTGAGCGCGGTTGCCCGGGCCGGCGGGCACGTGATAGCTCTGCGAACTGACGATCTCCCGGAACACCGGCAGGCTCATCGCGCGCAGGCCGAGGGCGACCAGGTCCGCCGGTGTGGAGTAGGTGGAGTGGTCGGTGGGGGCAGGCAGCCCGCTGGGGTCGGCGAAATGTGTTCCCGCCAGGCCCATCTGACGCGCGGTGTCGTTCATTTTGGCGATGAAACCGTCTTGTCCGGGCCCGTAGGCTTCGGCAAGGGTATAGGCGGCGTCGCAGCCGGACGGCAGCATCATCGCGTACAGCAGCTGTCGCGCGGTGAGCACCTCGCCGGGGACCAGGCCTGCGGTGCTTCCGTCGTACTCGGTGTCGTAGGCGATGATTTCCTGCGGCACGGTGATGGCCCGGTCGAGGTCGCCGGCATTGATCACGACCAGTGCCGTCATCACCTTCGTGATGCTAGCTATCGGGACCGGGGTGTTCGGCTGTCGCGACCACAGCACCGTGCCGGTGATTCCGTCTGCCAGCGCCGCACCCGACGCCTGCACCGCATCCGGCCCAGACGTCAGCCAGGGCAACTGAATATGGGCGTCGCTCGCGGCGGGGGCGGCCGCGAGACCCTGACCGGCTACCACAACCAGTGCCCCGGCGACGACAGCGTGCAACAATCGAGCAAATGTCCGCATCGCCACATTGTGCCGTGGCATTTCCCTGTTTAACGGCATTTCATCGGTCGAGTTGCCGCGTTACTTCGGCGACAGCATCTAATGAGCTAATCCAGGCGCCTCCGAGCTGGACGCTTCGGTCGACGGTCGAAACGGCTGGTCTCGTCAGTCCGTGGTCACCTTGACGATCGTTCTGCCGCGGGTGCGCCCGTCGGGGCTGAACGCCGCGGGGGCGTCGGCCAGGGAGCAGACGCTGCTGACGAGCGGGATGAGCCGGCCATGACGGAGGCGGGTGGCCAGTTGGGCCAGTTGCTCCCGGTTGGGCTCGACGACGAAGAAGATGGCTCGGCCGTCGTGAGGGTGGATGGTGGGTGGACCGGCGATGGTGACGAGGGTGCCGCCGGGGCGTAGTAGCGCGGTAGAGCGGTCGCGGATGTCGCCGCCGATCACATCGAGTATCACGTCGACCTCGCCGACGTCCTCCAGGAGCTCTCCGTCCAAGTCGACGAACTCGTGGACGCCGAAATCTCGGGCCGCGTCACGGTCGGAGGCTCGGCCGGTGCCGATGATGTGGGCTCCCGCCTCCTGGGCGAGTTGCGCGGCGACAGAGCCGACGGCGCCACCGACTCCGTGGATGAGGACGCTTTGGCCGGTTTCGAGGTGAGCGTGGTCGAACAGGGCTTGCCAGGCCGTCAGACCGGAGATCGGTAGCGCGGCCGCGGCGACGTGGTCGACGTCAGCGGGGAGCGGGGCCAGGTTGCGGGCTTCCACGGCGGTGTACTCCGCGAGCGAACCGTTGCGGGCCCAGTCGGTCGGCCCGAAGACGTGCTGGCCCACCGTGAGTCCAGTGGTGCCGTAGCCGAGCGCGACGACTACACCTGACAGTTCGTGGCCGGGGACGCTCGGGGTGCGGTCGCGACCGGCGCGATCGGTCCACGTCCCTGGCCAATCGAGCTCGCCGCGGGTGAAGCCGGCGGCGTGGACTTGCACGATGACGTCGTTCTCAGCGGCGTGCGGGTGGGGCAGATCGGTCAGGGTCAATCCGCCCATGCCAGCTTCGCGATCCCGGACTGTGATGGCTCGCATGAAGGTCCTTCCGGTCGTCGGAGTACTGGTCGGCTTCGACGTTACGCACTTCAGGTCCACAATCGGCGGTCCAGTTGAAGGTGCAGCCGATGGCCCGCCTTCAGTAGTGATGGCCGACGATCGGGCCGTCGGAATGGATCAGGAGCACGGGCCGCCACGCCGTACTGTCGACGCATGAGCGTTCTGGAGGACCTCGTAATTCCTGACACGGCGGCTTCATCGGCCGCCCTGGAGGTAGCCGCCGCTTACCACTCCGCCGCCCTGCTGAACCACTCGCACCGCGTCTACATCTGGGCGGCTGCCTACGGCAGACAGCAGGGCATCCGGTACGACACCGAACTGCTGTTCACGGCTGCCATGTTCCACGACATCAGCCTCGTGCCGGAGTTCGACAGTCACACCGTCTCCTTCGAGGAGGCCGGCGGCCATGTCGCCCGGGTGTTCGCCGCCGGCGCCGGTTGGCCGAGCGAGCGCCGCGAACGCCTCGGCGAAGTCATCGCCGGGCATATGGGGCCTGACGTGGACGTGGCCGATGATCCCGAAGGGCACTTGCTGTCGCGGGCCGCGGCGCTGGACATCGTGGGAAAGAACATCGACGATTTCAGCCCCGCCTTCCGTGCCGAGGTACTCCAGCGGTACCCCCGGCTCGGGCTCGCCGACGAGTTCCTTGCCTGCTTCCAGGCTCAGGCCGACCGTAAGCCCGGCAGCTCCGCCGCACGCGCAATACAGTGGGGCCTCGCGGTCAGAATGGCCGAGAACCCGCTCGACGCCGGTTCCGAGCACACGCCCGATGAGAACTAGTGTCGGCTGAGGTCGTCGACTCAGCGCGGCGATCTTCGAGGGCATACGTGATACGCCGCCCTCGAACGCGCCCGCGGTCAGCACGGCCGTCTTCGGACAAGCTTTTCCTGCCGAAGCTCGGCTACAGCACCGCTGCCGGGATGACCGAGATCAGTCCGCCGTCGACGAGGATGTCCTGTCCGTTGATGTAGGACGCTTCGTCCGACGCGAGGAAAGCGACCGCCGCCGCGACATCCTCCGGCGTGCCGACCCGGCCGGCGGCAACCGTGGTGGCGATCGTGGATTTGATCTCGGCGGATGCTTCGGCTTGGAAGGCTGGGGTGTCGATGTACCCAGGGCTCACGGAGTTGACGCGGATGCGCCGGGTTGTCAGATCGGCGGCGAGGGTCCGGGCCAGGCTCTGCACCGCGGCTTTGCTCGCGGTGTAGAGGGCGGCGGCGGGCGCGCCGCGATACGCGGCGAAGGACGCGTTGATAACGATCGCCGCACCGTCCGGCAGGAGGGGCAGCGTCTTCTGGATGGTGAAGAACGCGGCCTTGAGATTGGTGTCGAGGACACGGTAGAACTCGTCTTCGGTGACCTCCTCGATGGTCTGGAACGCGCCGATGCCCGCGTTCGCGAACACCACGTCCAACCGGCCGAACCGGTCGCGGATAGTCGTCACCAAGGTGTCCAGATCGCTGAGGTCGGCTGCGTCACCGGCAATCCCGATCGCCCGATGCCCGAGTTCGTCGACCGCCGCGTCGAGCCGGGCCTTGTCGCGCCCGGTGACGATCACCTTCGCTCCTTCGGCGATGAGCCGCCGCGCGGTGGCCGCCCCCATGCCGCTGGTGCCGCCGGTGACGAGTGCGATCTTGCCGTTGTATCGGGAACTGTCGTGCGTCATGACTCCAGCGTGCCGACCCAGCCCCGAAGCAAACAGTGCGCATTTATGGTGGGTGTGGCACCACCACCTTGCGGCCGTCAGGCGGGCGAGGCGACGCGCCCGCGGTGTAGCCGTTCCAGGCGCTCGCCGGTCGCGGTGCCCGGCCTCGGGTTGTACAGCACGAGTTGCCATTCGGGATGGTCCGCGACCGTCAACGTCGTCGCGTCGAAGAACAATTCACCGACGTCGGGATGACGCAGCGCGTTCACCGCTTGCTCCGGAACTCCGACTTCCTGCCGCTCCCACAGTTCGGTGAATTCCGGGCTCATCAACCGGAGATTGTCGACCACCCTGCGGAAATCGGTGTCGCCAGGGCAAATGCCCGCGCTTGCGCGATACGCGGCAACGATGGCGGGTGCGTTCGCCGCCCACAGCTCCTCCATGGCGCGATAGCGAGGATTGGTGAAATACGTGAGGAGGCAATTGTGTTCGCCGTCGCCGTAGCCGAACACCATCCGAGCGGTGTCGTTGAACCTCAGCACATTCCAGTACCGATCGCGCAGTACCGCGGGCCGCCCGTCCCAAGCATCGATCAACTGCTGCACTTCCGGCGTGACGGCTGTTACGGGCGCGCACTCCAGGGTGGGCGGATTGAGTCCTGCCAGCAGGTACAGATGGATTCGTTCCGGTTCGCTCAGCATCAGGACTCGGGCGATCGCATCGAGCACCTCGTCGGAGACGGTGATGTCGCGCCCCTGCTCCAACCAGGTGTACCAGGACACCCCGACTCCGGCCAGCACGGCGAGTTCCTCTCGCCGCAATCCAGGCGTGCGCCGCCGGCCCGTCGCCGGAATCCCGACATCCTCGGGCCGCACCCGCGCCCGCCTGGCACGCAAAAAGTCACGTAGCAACTCGCGGCGTCGTGGCACGGCTTCGCTCGTCATAAGCCACGGTAACAAGCGCCCCCGGCGTCGCGTCAGACCACCACCGCAGATATTCCGCCGTGGGCTGCCAGACCCCGGCCGGATACACGTCCATCTGCAATCACCGATGACCGGCTCAGCAGCGAATATCGGTGCACTCATGCAGCATGTGCGGACTCCTACGAATTGGGATTGTTGCCGTTGTCCCCGAACTGCTGCGGGTCGGCTCTATTCGCTGGACCCCGATATCGCGGCTTGACCTTTCTCTCGATCGGGATACCGAACCTTAGTGTCCGTACTCGGGTGCGGCCTGCAGGTCGGGTGCGGCGGCGGCCAGCAACGCGTCGCGGTCGCGGTTCAGCGGAGGGTAGATACGGCGAGTGTTGATGGCGCGCTTGGTGTCTTTGGCTGCCTCGCCGCATGCGACCACATGGCGGTCCCAGCCCTCGGTATACACCGCTCCTGCCGGTCCCAGATCGAGAACCGTTACATACCAAGGGATCCGCAACGGCTTCATGGGCTCGCCCAGAAGATCGCCGATGACGTTGTATCCCGCCCATCGGCCCATCGGGCGGCTGTGCTGGCAGGACATCACCGACATATGCTCGTCGTCCATTTTCGCGGCAGCGACGTCACCTGCGGCGAATACCCCGGGCACACCGCAGACACGCAGATAATCGTCGACGGGCAGTCGCCCCAGCCGGTCACGGTCGACGCCGAAGTCCGCGGTCAGCAGGCTGGCCCGCATGCCCGCACACCAGACGACAGTGGCGGCGGGCACCATTTCACCCGAGGAAAGCGTCACGCCGCGTTCATCGATGGACATCACCCCGACGCCCAACTTGGTCTCGATCCCGCTGGAGGCCAACGCCGCCTCGATGACCGGTCGGGCCGATACACCCATGTCCGAGCCGACGAACGGGTTGCGGTCGACCAGGATGACCCGCGCTGCGACGGCACGCGGGGCAAAGACGTCGGCGAGCATCGCGGGCAGCCCGGTCGCCTCTTCGATCCCCGTCAAACCTGCCCCGACCACGACTACGGTGGCGGCCGCCGGGTCAGCGGGACCCTCGGCGAGCCGGCGCAAGTGAGCCTGCAGTCTCGTCGCTGCGTCGTGGGTATCGATGTCGAACCCGAACTCCCGCAGGCCAGGGATATCGGGCTTGACCACCTGGCTGCCCAACGCGAGCACCAGCCGGTCGTAGCCGTGAGCGCCCGCGGTGGATTCCACGATTCGCGCCGCAGCGTCGATCGCCGTCACTTCGCCGACGATGTGCTCGATTCCGACCGGATCGAGAAGAACGCCGAGCGGGATGCGGGATGTGCTCAGATCGGTCTCATAGTCACGTACGCGGATGTCGTGGTACGGCGTAGAACTGATCATCGTGATATCGACGGTCCCGCCCGCCACACCGAGCTCGTCGAGCCGCCGGGCCGCCGCGAGCGCCGCCCACAGACCCGCGAACCCGGACCCGAGGACCACGACACGCGACGGATCGGTCACTGCAGCGCGCTGCACATCGTCATTCTAAACTTCGTGATCGTTGCTGCCGCTGGTCAGGACGCTGGAAGCCCCGAGGTGACGGAGGCGCCCGAGCAGGCGGCGCAACGACTGGTCGGGTCTCTCGCCAGCCGTGTCGAGGATGATGTGGTCCCGATCCCACGGCTGATATTCGCGGTCGAGCACCTGCTGCCATTCCGGCAGCGGCAGGTCAGGGATGTCGACCGATCGCGAAACGACACGGCGCCGATGCTCGGCCGGATCCGAGCAGATCACCTCGATTTCCACCGCGGCGACACCGGCATCTCGGGCAGCGCCCAGCCAGCTGTCGCGAGTGATCGGCAGTGGGTTCACGGATTCGGCGATCACGGTCAACCCCTGCCGAAGATGCTCCCCGGCCAGCGCGTACCCCACTACATAACCGGCAGGCCCCACGGGATGCTCGGCCAGACCTGATCGAACGATCGCCTGCTCGATGGTGTCGACCCGCAGATGCACGCCACCGATCCGCGCCGCCAACAAGCGCGCCAACGTGGTCTTACCTGCCCCCGGAAGTCCGCCGATGACGATGAGCATGCGACCCATCCTGCCAGCGGCCCACAGCCGACCTGAGCTGCCGACAATCGATACCGATCCACACTCGGGAGAACCCCGATCAATCGAGGAACGGTATCGGTTGTGCGGCGGATCGGTGGAGATGCTGGTCGTCGGTCTCACGGGCGGCGCGTAGCTGTCGCATGCTGGCGGACAGAGGTCGGCCCCAGCACCCCGGAGAAGGGAGATAGACGGTGGCATTGGGACGTCGTCGGCTGTTGATCGGCTTCGCCGGTGCGGGTGGTCTCGCCTTGGCCGGATGGGGGTGGGCGCGAGAACTCGCGCCGCCACCCACACCTGCCACAATCCGATTCGACCCCATCCCCGGCACCCACGATGTCGAACCGCGCAGTCTCGGCACGGTCACCGTCACCGACGGGACGCTGCGATCGGTCGAATGGATCGATGAAACGGGCAGATCGCTGCCGGGCGTATCGGCACCCGATCATCGAACCTGGACCAGTGCCGAACCACTCGGCTACGGACACACCTACACCGCGAAAGCCGTCGCTCAGGGCGAAACCGGCGACGTCGCCGCGACGACAACCTGCACCACGGTGCGACCGCAACAGATCATCGACGTCTCACTACGCTCGTCCAATCTCGTCGAGCTGGCCGAAAACGACACCTACGGAGTAGGTTTCGTGCTCGTCGCCCATTTCGACGAACCCGTGGACCGGACCGCCGCGGAACGCTACCTGAAGGTCACCACCCAGCCTGCCGTCGCCGGCGCCTGGTACTGGCTCGACGATCAGAACGCACACTGGCGGCCGGAGCACTATCACGCACCGGGAACCAGGATCACGATCGCGGCCGAGTTCTTCGGCCGCGCGCTCGGCGACGGCCGTTACGGCTCGCGTGACCAACAAGTTTCAGTGACCATCGGACCTGCGCACGTCGCGGTCGCCGACGACGACACCAAACAGATCGAGGTCTTCGACAACGGAAACCTCGTGCGCACCATGCCCACATCGATGGGCATGGGCGGCACCGCGGTCGTCGGCGGCAGAGTCATGTCGTTCTGGACTCGCCCCGGCATCTACACCGTGCTGGACCGAAACGACCCGGTGATCATGGACTCCGCCACCTACGGCCTGCCCACCAACTCCGCGCTCGGCTACCGCACGAGCATCAACCACGCGGTCCGCATCAGCCACGACGGAATCTTCGTGCACGAATTGGCCGCGAGCATGTGGGCGCAAGGAAACACCAACGTCTCACACGGCTGCCTGAACCTCTCCCCCGCCGACGCCACGTGGTTCTACGACTTCGTCATCCCCGGCGACGTGGTCGAGGTCCGCAACACCGGCGGCGAACCCCTCGATATCTGGCACAACGGCGATTGGAGCATCCCGTGGACCGACTGGCTCCGCGGTGGCGGCCACACGTGACCCGAACGAGAAAAGACGGCTGATCCGGCGCACGACACGCGAGCAGGTGCCGCGGCCGGATCGCCGACGGTGATTCATCCGATGCGGACGACGCTCTTGCCGCGGGTCACTCCGCCGGCCAGGTTCGCGATCGCGGTCTCGACGTCGGCGAGGGCGTATTCGGCGGTGATATCGATGCGCACCGACCCGTCGGCGACCAGCGCCATCGCGCGAGTGGCGCTGTCGGCGAGTCGCTGCGGGTGGGTCTGGCTGCCCAGATTGCTGTTGTAGGTCATCAGCGACTGGCCGTGCATCAGCAGGTCGTTGGCCGAGACGGTGACCGGTTCGAAGGTGGCGATGTTGCCGTAGACCACGATCCGGCCATGGGCGGCCAGCCGGGCCAGGCTCGCGACCCGCGTCGGTCCGCCGATCGGGTCGAGGATCACGTCGAAGGTTTCCGCACCGATGCCATCGGGGAACTGTTCTCGCGTCAGCACCTCGTGGTAACCGAACTGACGCGCGTAATCGAGCTGACCGGAGTTGCCGACCACGCCGACTATCCGTTCCGCGCCGGCGGCAGCGGCGAACTGCCCGGCCAGTGATCCGACACCACCGGCTGCGGCGTGGATCAGCACACGGTCCCCGGCCCGGACCCCGCCGACGGAATCGATCAGGTCGTAGGCGGTCGGAGTCACCCATCCGAACCCCGCCGCGGTGCGTGCGTCGACGCGCGAGGCATTGATCGCCAGCACCGAAGGCGCGATCGCGACCTCGGCGTAACCGCCCCCGCCGACCAGCGCGACGACCTGCTCACCGATCCGGCCTTCGTCCACGCCCTCGCCCACCGCGATGATCTGGCCTGCGGCTTCGAAGCCCGGCACGAACGGGCGCGGCACCGGAAAGTGCCCGCCACGCACCAGCACGTCACCGTACTGCACCCCCGCATAGGCGACGCGGATCACGACCTCGCCCGGCCCGGCCACGGGCTCGTCGATCTCCGAGATCCGGCAGGTGTCATCGGTGTCCAGCACAACAGCCTTCATCACATACAACTTTCTGTGTTGACTCAGTATCCTGATACTGAGCACTTAAGCAGTATCAGGATACTGAGTCAACTTAGGGAGTTGTGACATGGTCGACGTGCCCGTCGAGGAATACGTGTGCACGCGCATTCGCCGAGCCGAGCAGGCGCTCATGGCCCACCATGAGGCGGTGCTACGCGGTTACGGACTGACCATGACCCAATACACGGTGCTGTTGATCTTGTCCCGCGACGACGCCATGTCCGGCGCCCAACTGGCCCGTGCGTGCGGGGTCACGCAGCAGAGCATGGCGACTGTCTTGACCGGCATGCAGAACAAAGAGCTCATCGACCGGCAACCGTCGCCCGTCCACGCCAAAGTCATGATCGCCACCCTCACCCCGACCGGCCGCGACCTGCTCGACCGCGCCTATCGGGAAGTCATCGTGCTCGAACGCGCCCTCACCGATCGATTCACCCCCGACGAGCACAAACAGTTCTGCGAATTCCTCGACCGCGCCACCGCGACCCTCATCGAGCAGACCCACACCACCTGAACATCCGCTCCCGCCGCCCCTGGAGGGACTGCGGATCTAAGGTGCGAGATAGACCCAGAATCCGGACCCGGCCATGGATGTCGGTGGCTCATGGCAGCGTCAGCCGCATGACTGCTTCAGCTGATGACGACGCCTGGGTTGATGATCATGGACTGCGTTTCCCGACCTCGATCGGGATCAACGAACCGGGGGCGTCGTGAACGCCATGACCGGTGGCCTTGGGTGGATGTACGGCCGGGATCTGCCGCTGCTCAGCATCACCTTCGCGCGTCAGATCAACGCCCGGGAGCTATTGGAGCGGATGGGCGTCGACCAGAACACCGTGGCAGTGCGCGAGCAGGATGACTTCCACTACGAGCTGGGCGGCCATCTCTACGCATCCGACGGATATGTGGTCAGCGCAGGGCATTACGGAAGCTGGGCCTGGGTGTGGGAGCACGGTAGTTGGAAATGCATCGAAGACCGAGGACTGGTGCTGCGCGCCTCAGTCGGAACCGCGGCATTGGTGCTGAACGCCAGCGAGAAACCGGGAGTGGTGTTCCGGTACGCCGAGAACGGCCGCCTCATCACCGGACTCGACACCATGACCAGCCTCGTCCCAGCCGAGCGGACAGGCAGCGACATGCACCGCTTCGACACCGAGATGCAGGCCCTCGGCGCCCGACCCGAAGAACACGAATACGGTCCCTTGGGGTCCCGCGGAATGTTCTACAGGCTTGCAGAGAACCTCGGCGTCGGGGTGCCTCTGGATGACCTCAACGAACGTCCCGTTCTCAGCGGCCGGCTCCTGCCTCCAGCCTCGCGGTAGCTGCCGAGTCGCTCAACACGCGCGCGGCCGTTCCTCGCCTCGGAAGCACAGGACGGTCAGCAGGCGCCGATGACCAGGTCCCACAGGTCACCGATCGTGATCTTGGCGGGAATCCCATTGCCGCCGACCGGCATGTCGGCGGGCAAGCGATCACTGTTTGCGCACAACCAATTCCAGCGCGATGTTGTCCGGATCGCGGAATTCCAGAATGTACATGGGGCCCAGGTCTTTCACTCCCGCGTGCGCGATACCGAGTTCGTCGAGCGAGGCAGCCGCCGAATCGAGATCCGACCGAGTGGCGAGGGCGAAGGCGAGGTGGTCGAGTCCTACTCGATCTTCGTCGAACTCGTCACTGGCGACCGGGCGAAGTCCGAGCAGTGCATCACCCATCTGGTAGATCACACCGCCGAAGAGGAACCCATATCGTGCCCGGGTGGCCTCGTCCGCGTCCGCGGGACACTCCCAAGCGATCGGCCATCCGAAGACAGCGTCATAGAAGGCCCGGGATCTGTCGATGTCGGTCACTGTCAAGCGGACATGGTCGAACGAACTGGTGGAGATCGGCATGATCGAGATCATGTCATGATCACCCGGCTCGGTTCAGGCGACCAGACCGCGCGATCTTGTCACTCCGCCGCTGGCGATCTCGCGCATCCACCGTGACGCCCCGAGCGAGGTCCGCAGCCGGCAGGCGAGCCGTCTACGGCTGAGGTATCGGCAGCCGGCTCGCGCTCGGCCGCCGATACCTGTCCCGTCAGGCCGGTGACGTGTCGACCTGGCCGAGATGCCGCGCGAAGAACCGTGCCGCGCTGTCGACCTCGAACCTCGGTACCTCGAAATGACCGCCCGCGTTGGCGTGCAACGTCTTTTCCTTCGAGGCGAAGGCGTCGAACAACGCGAGACCGGATCGACGGTCGAGCAGTTCATCGTCCCACTGGAGCAGGAACTCGATCGGGACGGTGATCTGTGCCGCCGCCTCGACCAGGGATTCATGCCCCAGGCAGCCGAAGACCGCCGCGATGATCCTGGGTTCGACGGCCGTCAACGGCACCCCGATCCCGGTACCCTGCATGATGCCCCAGAATCCGACCCGCCCGTCGGCGCCGATCTGCGGCAGTTCCTGCAGGGCGTCCAGCGTCACCTGCCACTCCGGCACGGCGCGCTCGGCCAGGTAGGTGTGCAATTCGACGATGATAGGGCCGATCGGCTCGCCCGCAGCCTGAGCACGCCGGAGGACTGCGATCCGCTGCTCGTCCTCCGTCGTTCGCGGCCGGTCGCCGTGTCCGGGTGCGTCGATGGCGGCGGCGTGGAAACCGTAGCCGGTCACGAAGTGGTGCGCCCGGCCCACGATGCCCGGCGCCCTCTTATGCTGGCCGCCGCTGTGCGCCATGAGCACCAAGGGTGCGGGGCGGGAGCCGGATGGGGGCGAGAAGAGCACGCCGGGTACCTCACCCACAGTGAAGTCGCGTTCGATGACACCGTTCAACGATGTCTCCGCAGTGAAATTCACAGAATGCATAGGTATTGCCTTTCGGGATTGCCACGTTCGCGGCGCTCCCGGCGACACCTACGTCAATCGCCCAACCGTGAAGAAGATGTGGAGCACCCACTGGATACAGCGTTGATGGGTCTCACCTCCTCGGGCGATGTCACGGGCTCCCGGACGCTAGCAGCTCGAGAGTCATCTCGGCCAACCCATTTCCAGTACCGCGAGGCCGGTCTCCCCGCGGCGACGCCACTCACCGGCGTGGGCTGAGAAGGACCAAGGGTATCTGACGGGTGGTCCGCTTCTGGTAGGTCTGGTACCCCGGGTACGCTGCGACGACCTCTGGCCACCGCCGGTCGCGTTCCTGCGGGGGGAGCACGCGGGCAGTCATCGGTTGCTTCGCGCCGTGCTGGAACGACACCTCGACCGCGGGATCGGCACACAGGTTGTGGAACCAATCCGGGGAGATGTCGTCTCCGCCCCGCGAAGCGACGATCAGATAACTGTCGCCCTCCACGACGGGAACGGTGAGGATCACGATGCGCGGCAACCCTGTTCGCCGTCCGGTCGTGGTGAGAGCCAGGGTGGGCATCTTCTTGAATCGAGTGCCGGCACGGCCGCCGCTGATGTCGAGCAGCTTGCGGTGCGCGGTGGTCACGGTCTTGAGGTACAGATCGGTGGCCGCGCGAAAGCGGCGGGTATTCGGCATCGGGGTACTCCTCGGTCGGTCCGGATCGTCGGGAACGATGGTCCGGCTCCGACTTGTGAGCGACCAGTGAAGCGTCAGCGCTCGAGGCGTTCGGCCGCGGCCGCGATCCAAGTGGGGTTGCCGCAGCGTTGGGCGACGTGGAGCGCGGCCCGGTAGTGCGCGGCGGCGAGTTCGGCATCGCCGCGCCGGGCCGCCAGGTCACCGAGAACGGTGTCGACCGGACCGACCGCGTAGGAACCGGTGTCGGCGCCACCGAGCCGGTCACGGTAGGGAAGCAGATCGCGGTAGAGCGCGGCGGCCTCGGTGGGCGTGCCCAGTGTCGCGACCGCCATGCCGCGCAGTGTGAGGAACAGCGATCGGAACACGTCGTCGCGGATCGGCCGGCCCCGGCGCCGGATCCGCGCCGCTTCCGCCCGATCGCCGGCCGAGAGCAGGGCCAGCACCAGGAAATCCACCATGGCGTCGACGGACGCGGGGACGGCGCTGTCGGCGAATGCGCCTGCCATCTCGGCCAGTTCACCGGCGCGGCCCTGGTGCAGCCGCACCACGAACAGCGCCATGGCCAGGATTCCGCCCGCATTGAAAATGCCCGCGCGGGTCAGCAGTTCGTTGGCTCGCAGATAGTGCTGCTCGGCCGTGTCGGGATCACCGGTCATGAGCGCCACCAGCCCGCACGCCATAGCGTTCGCCACCTGCGCCTGCCGCCACTGGTAGCGGTCTGCCAGCGCGGTGGCCGCCTGGAGATGCTCGCGGACGGCGGCGATGTCAGCCGCGGACGCGGCGGCCTGAACCGCGACCGTGTGGCCGAGGAGCAGGTAATCGCTCCGGTCGGTGCGTCGCCCGACCTCGATCAACTCGGCTCCGAGCGGGCCGCGCTCCGGCGAGTCGTACAGCGAGGCCTGCGCTTGCAGCGCGGGAGCGAGCAGGGCGTCGTCGCCGAGCTCGCGGGCCAGAGTTTCGGCCTCGGCGGCGGCCACCGCCGCGCGTTCGCCGGCCTCGCCGCCGATCTCGTCGACAAGCGTCACCAGCAGTCGGCACCGGTCGGCGGGAGCGAGGCCGGGGGAACGCAGTGCGTCCTCTATCCAACCGACGACCTGGTGCTCGACCACGCCGTACTGTCGATTCATCCACGGGGTGGGTGTGTCCCAGGCGGTGAAGGCCCGTACCAGCAGATCGACCCGGCCGGCCTCCTCCGCCAGCGCCGCGGCCCGGTGCCGAGCGGTTCGAGCGGCCAGCCCGGCGCCACCGGCGAGATGACTGCGACCCGCCCGGCACAGCATCGCGACCCGTTCCTCGACGGTGTCGGCGCCGGTGTGACGCTCGAGCGCGGCGGCCGCGCGTTCATACCCGGCCGCGGCGACGTCGTGGGCGTAGCGCCGCTCGGCCCGTTCGGCTGCCGCCACGGCGTAGTCGGCGGCTCGTCGTGCCGTCTCCGGGTTCACCGACTCGCCGTAGTGGTGGGCCAAAGCCGCGAGATCGCCAGGATCGATCTCCTCGATCGCGGCGGCGACCCGCCGATGCCATCGGTCACGACGGATCCGGGAGAGGTCGCCGAGCAGCGTGTCCCGAACCAAAACGTGCGTGAAACGCGCTCGGCCGCTGGCCGGTTCGTCCAGGAGCCCGGAGAGCACCCCCGCTTCCACCGCGTCGAGCACGTCGTCCTCGGGCACCTCGGCCGCGCGCACCAGCACCGCGACATCGAACTCCCGGCCGATCACCGCGGCCAGACGCAGCAGCGCCACCCCGGTCTCGGGAAGCCGGGAAAGCCTGCGGCGCAGTACGTCCCGCACACCCTCCGGAACGTCCGACGCGGCGACCAGCTCGCCCTCGCTCTGCAGCAGACGTGCGACCTCGATGAGATAGAACGGATTCCCGCCGGTGCGCTCGTGCAACGTCCGGACCACAGCGGCCGCCGGTGTGCTGCCGGTCAGGGCGGTGATCAGGCGACCGCTGTCCTCGACGCCGAGGCCGCGCAGGCGAACCCGGGCGCGCACGGTGGTGGCAAGGGCCGCGAGCGCGTCTGCCAACGCAGGCGGCACCTCGTCGGGGCGGTAGCCGATCACGACGAGCCCGGGTACCTCCGTCGCCACCGCGGTGAGCAGCGCCGCTGTCTCGGTGTCGCCCCGATGTACGTCATCGAGCAGGATCGCCAACGGGGCGACGGCGGCGACGGCGCTCAGGTAGCCGCACACCGCCCGATGTAGCAGGAAACGGCCATGGTCGCGGTCGGCGTCCTGTGCACCGGCGCCGTCGGTGAGCAGCGGCGCCAGGGCGGGCGCGAAGCCGCCGGGATCGTGCTCGCGGGCCAGGGCGCGCAGGATCTCGACCCATGGCCAAGCCGACGGAGCGGCGTCGTCCTCCGGGCAGCGTCCGATCACCACCCGATGCCCGTTCGCGCGCAAGGCCGCGCCGAAGTGCTGCAGCAGAGTCGATTTCCCACTGCCGGCTTCACCCGCCACAGTCGCCGACCGAGGGTCGGCACCGGCGGCCGCGTCGCGCAGCGCGGCGAGTTCTCCGGTTCGGCCGAACAATCCCGGATTCGGCTCGGCCTGCGGGGCGCTCGCGGCCGCTGCGGATGTGGACGGTGTCTGCGGGAGTGGAATCGCGCGCTCGGGCAGCGGGATTCGTTGCGCGAGGATGTCCGCCTCCAGCCGGGTCAAAGCCGGACCCGGATCTATGCCGAGTTCGTCCGCGAGAACGTTGCGGGCCTGGCGCAGGGCGCTCAGCGCGTCGGCTTGGCGGCCCGCCCGATATCGGGCCAGCGCTGTCAGTCGCCACGCCTCTTCCCGCAGCGGGTGCTCCTTGCTCAAGACCTCGGCCTCGGCAGCGGCGAGCGCCGGCTCGTCGAGGTCGAGCAGGGCGGCCGCGAGTTGCTCGCGTGCGCCCAGCCGTAATTCCTCCAGCCGCGCCGCTTCCGCGGTCGCCCACGGCTCCGCCGCGTAGGCGGCGTAGGCGGGGCCCTGCCAGCGGGCGAGCGCGCGTTCCAGCGTGCGCCGTCGCTCGCGCGGATCGCCCTGCTGCCCAGCGGCGTCGAGTTCCGCGCCGAAGTGCCACGCGTCCACGTCCTCGGTGGCGAATCGGACCGCGTAGCCGGGGGTCCGGCTGATCAGAACGGTGGCGGGTGTGCGCGGTGCCCGCTGCGGCTCCAGCAACCGCCGCAGGTTGGAGACGTAGGCTTGCAGTGCGCCGAGTGCCCGCGGCGGCGGTTCACCCCGCCACAGGTCATCGATGAGGCGATCGACCGGCACGACCTCGCCCCGTGCGACCAGCAGCCGCGCCAGCACGCCACGTTGCCGCGGACCGCCGAGATCGAGTTCGCCCCGCTCGTCCGCCGCGGTCAGCGCGCCGAGCACCCGGATCCGAACCATGACGCGCCAAGTCTAAGACCGACCCCCATGCAGTGCCTCACAAGTGGGCTGCAAGCGGCGGGCCGCACAGTCGTCGCAGTTCACCGCCGCGACAGGAGCACCGCATGAACACCACCCGCACCGCGCCCAGCCGCCCCGACACCTACGACATGGTCGTCCTGCACAACGCCTTCCGCAGACACTTCAGCGCTCTGCCCGGCCTCGTCGCTGCGGTGGCGCCCGGAGACGTCGAGCGCGCCCGGCGCCTGATCACCTTCCTCGGCGAACTCGGCGACGGCCTGCACCACCATCACACCGGCGAGGACGAGCTCATGTGGCCGATCCTGCTCGAGCGCGCCTCCGCGGACGCCGCTCTGGTGCTGCGCATGGAGGAACAGCACGAGCGGATCGCCGAACTCACCGACCGCGCCCACCGCGACGGGACCGAGTTCGCCACCGCCGCCGACCCGTCGGTTCGGGACCGGCTCGCGGCCACGCTGCGGGCGCTGTCCGATACCCTCGACGAGCACATGGCCGAGGAGGAGCGGCACGTCCTGCCCGTGGTCGAGAACGTCATGACCGCGCTCGAATGGCAGGCTCTCGGCGAACGCGGACGCGAGCACATGCCGAAGGACCGCCAGCTGGTCTTCCTCGGCTTCATTCTGCAGGGCGTCTCCGACGACGACCGCCGGAAAATCCTCGCCGAGATGCCACTTCCCGCCCGGCTCGCGTGGCGTCTGCTCGGCCGCCGCGTCTTCGCCAAGGAATACCGCGAGATCTACCACGCCGATCCGGAGTGGTGACCGCGAAACGACAATCGAAGTCGCTGCACCTCGTCGCGGAAATGCCCAGCCGCCGAGATTCGGCGCATTCGCATGCCGCACACAGCGTCATGAGTGACAGAAATGGTGCTTCGTCACCTGGGCAGGGTAGGGAAATCCACTCTGTCGTCTGATCTTTTGAGAGATGATCAGTGGTGCGACACGGTCGGTCACGTGCGCGTTGACTGAGCACCGACGTAATCGTGTTCCGGAATGCGGGGAGGGAAAGAATGTTCGCTCGGCGAATGATGGTCGTGGGTGGGGCGGCGCTCGCGTTATCGGCATGCGCCACGTCGATACCCGACCCGCAAGCGGGCACTGCGACGACGACCCAACTGTTGTCCGGAACCGATGCCCCGCCGGGTGATGAAGCGCCGGGGCGACCAGGCAAAACCGATGCCGGTAAGGCGGCCGGGGCGCCCTTCCGGATTCCGGCGTTCACCGAACTCCAGGGCGCACCGATCGTCGCGGTCAAAGAGTTGGCAGTGCAGCGCATAGCCGCGGCGTGCGGCGGCTGCGCGAGCGTTGCCGTTGCACAGGACAAGGCCGACACCTACCGCAGCATTTGCCAGTACTCCGGATTCTCCGGCGCGAAGCAGGATTCGACCCCGACCGGAGAGTCGGTGAACGGGTCGTTGATTCTGATGTCCGGCTCGACACTGACGCTGCTCACGGGAACACTGTCCCCGCAGAAACTTCCTTGCGGCACAGAAGGCTTCGAACCGAAGACATCCGACACCACCTCCCCCACGAGAACCGTCTCCCCTACCGGAACCGACTCGACCACCCGAACCCAAACGCCCACCGAGACGGCGACGAGCAAGCCACGTGTCACCACCACCAGATGAGCAGGCGTCGACACCAGCAACGGGTTCGGCATTCGACGGGTTCGGTCACGTCGCGCGATCCATCGGGCAACTGGTCGCGCCGACTACGTTGCTCACCGCCGTCCTGTTCTACTTCGGATGGGCGCATGTCTACTGGTACTTCAACTACTTCGGTGTCGACTCGACGACGCTGAATCCGAGCATCCGTGAGTACCTGATGCGCACCGTCGACGCACTGTTCGTGCCGCTGACACTCGTCGGTCTCATCGGTATGGCGGTGCTGTGGGGATACGTCGCGCTTCCGGATTCGATCCGCACCCGTCGACCGGGGCGGTGGACCACCGCCGCGATCGTGCTGATCGCCGGGGCGGTCCTCGTCAACGGGCTGTCTCGGATATATGTAGTGACCCCGATCAACAAGGGTTTGTGCGTGGCACCGGTGTCGATCATCGCTGGGGTGCTGGTGTTCTGGCTGCTGGTCGTGCTGCGTCGTAAGCGTCTGCGTGAAAGCCTGCCTGCGACAGCGCCGCCACCGTCGCAGGCGGCAGCGGTCGCGGAGTGGGTGATCCTGTTTCTCATGGTCGGCATCAATTTGTTCTGGATCGCCACCGATTACTCGGTCGCGGTCGGTCAGACCCGAGCTCGGGAATGGGCCGCGCAACTGCCCACCAGTTCCCAAGTCATCATCTACAGCGAAAAGGAATTGCACCTTTCCGGGCCGGATGTCCGAACGACGCCCTGCGACCCCGACCCCGGCACCGGATCCGCCTACCGGTTCCGCTACGACGGGCTGGCGCCACTGAGCCGCATCGGTGACCACTACGTCCTGGTCCCCCGGACCTGGAGGCCTGGGCACGGCGCGGCCATCGTCCTGCCCGCGCAGAGCCCGGGCGCGATCCGGTTCGAGTTCCGCCTGGCGGGCGACACGGTACCGGCCAAATGCTGAATATGAGGCTGCGGTCGAGGGGAGGGTGGATCGTGGCGGGGGTTGTCGTGGTGGTGGCGGTGGGTGTGGCGGTTTGGGTGTGGTGGCCGGCTCAACGTTCGAACCGGGACATGTGGGGCTGGGCGGCGCAAACCGAGCTGCCGATGCCGGTTTCGGGGCCGAGTGGTATCGCGGTCTCCGCGAGCGGAGACGTCTACGTGTCCGAGAACGAGGGCATCCAGCGGCTGCCCTCCGGGCGATACACTCCGGAGCGCATCGGTCTGCCGGATCTGCACTGGCCCTCGGGTTTCGCCATCGGACAGGACGCTCAGCTCTATGTCTGCGACTATCAGCACGGTCAGGTGCTGAAGGTGGCGGCCGACCCGAAAAATGTCGCGCTGTTGCCGCTAGTGGGGTTCGGCGCGGCCGACCTGAATAGTTCCGAACGCGCGAACGGAGCCGGCGTCGCGGTCGACCGTACGGGGAATGTGTACATCACCGACCCGGACAACGCCCGAATCCTGAAGTTCCCGGCAGGCTCCAGTACGCAGGTTGTGCTGTTGACGGTCGATCACCTCGGTGCGCCGATCACGGTTTCCGACGCCGGCGAGTTGGTGGTGACGAGCACCGCCCCGGTCAGTCGACTGCTGCGTATCCCGCCGGGTTCGGTGACGCCCACCGAAACTCCGCTGCCTGCCGGCGAAGCGGTCGCCGCGCTCGCCTTCGATCACGATGGAGCGCTGCTGCTGGCCGACAACGCCTGGATTCCGGACCCGGCCAGTACGACGGGTGCGTCCACGCGAGACGGGAGATTGTGGCGGATTCCGGCCGGATCGACGACGCCGATTCGGTTGCCGTACGGCGAACTCGGCGCGATCAGCGGGATCGCCGTCGATCCGCACGGCGAGATCCTCATCACCGACGAAAGCGGGGGCCGAGCGGTACGGCTGACGCGCAAGCCGTGAACGTCACGGGCAGGTCCGGCGGTATTCGATCGTCGGGATGTATTGCTGCCAGCCAGCGGGATCGAGTCCCGTACCCACTGTCGCGCACGCGATTTCGACGGTCCGCCGACGTAATGCGTTCAGCGCGCTCAAATCCCAGATGACCGCTGGGCCGTCGCTGTACACCGCGACCAGTGTGTCACCGTCCGTGCTCAATTGAGCACCGGCCACCGCATCGGCCCTGGCGTCGATCGGGTCGCCGACTTGTACTGGACGTGCTGGATCAGTGATATCCCACAGAAGGATCCTTCCATCCAACCCCAGTTCCGCGAGCAGGCGGCCGGTCTGATCGAAGATCACGTCTACATCGCCGCCCATCGTGTCCCGCAGCGGGTCGCCGAGCCGACGCGGATGTGCGAGATCCTTCATGTCCCAGAGCTGTACGGTCTTGTCCGTGCTGCTCGTGACCAGGACTCGCGCGGCGGGCGAGTATGCGAGCCTACCGACCATCACTCTGGTGGGTGCCATGCCGGCCAACGACGGTTCGTCGGGATTCGTGAGGTCCCATAACGCGGCATTCCCGCCGTTCCAGCCGAGGGCGAGTAGGCGGCCATCGGTAAATGTCAGTCCTGTTATCTGACGGTCGCGCAAGCCGCGCCCGATCCGGCGCGGCGTTTCCCGCTTGCTGATGTCCCACACCAGCGAGTTCTTGTCGGAGCCCGCGGCGAGGCGATTGCCGTCAGGTGTGAACACTATCGCCCGCACGATTCCGCCGAGCCCGGTCAGAGGTGGTCCGAGACGACGAGGATGGGCGCGATCGCTGATGTCCCACAGCGATACCGTCCGGTCCGGCCCGCCTGTGGCCACCGTCTTGCCGTCAGCGGACAAGGCGACCGCCGACAGTCGGTGATCGTTCCTCGAGAAATCGACGTGCTCGGCATTCCAGGTGGCGAGTCGGAGCGGGACTCGCGAGTTCGAGATATCCCAGAGGTCGACGTTGCCGTTGGCGCCGCCGATCGCCATCAAGTCACCGACCGTGGTGACACAGCAGGGTGGCCTCTTCCTATCGAAACTTCCGTACAACGACGGACCGGCAGGCTTGGGCTGAACGCGAAATTCGCTGTCCCACAGCGTGACGCGACCATCCCGAGCACCGGTGGCAACTCGGCCGGTGCTGGCGACCCCTACGGCGCTGACATCGCTCGGCTGGCCGACCCACGCCCCGCGCCACTGTCGCGGGTTTGCTGGATCGTCGAGATCGTAAAGGTATGCCGCGTTGCCATACGCAACGGCGAGTCGACCCGTCGCCGGTGCGAATGCGAAATGGCGGGTCGCTCGCATAGCCGCACCCAGCTGTTGCGGGCGGGTGGGATCGCCCACGTCCCAGCGGGTGAGCCCGGCGAAGTCCAGATAAACCGCCAAGATTCCCCCGCGTGGTGAGAAGGCAAGCGCGTCGGGGCCGAGTGGCGATCGTCCGGGCAATTGGACTTCGATTCTCCCGATCTGGTGTGGTGTGCCGAGATCCGAAACGTCCCACAGCACGACACCTCCGGGAACACCGGTGGCGAGTGTCCGCCGATCGGGCGAAATCGCGACCGCGTCGGCGTGTTGCTCCGGGGGTGCCAGCGGCACCGCTCGCGGCGGACCAGTGAAGTCCCACAGCCGCGTTGGCTGGGTCCAGCCGAAAGTGACCCCGAAGGCCCCACCGGAGTCCAGCACCATTTGTGTCTTCTCATCGATGTCCGGCAGCAGGCGTTTGCCGACCAGCCGATGGCTCGGATCGCTGACATCCCACTCCAGCACGCCTTCCAGGCCGTTTCCGTCGAAGGTGTGATCGTGCGAGACCATACCGAGTCTGGCGTTCCTGGCATCGATATCGATCCCCGCACCGGTCAGTAGTCGGCGTCCGTCCGGTGAAAACACAGGCTCCGCGAGGGTACTCGGGCCGGTCAACGGATCGCCGTACCGGCGCGGTCCGCGCGGATCTGTGAGATCCCACAGCGCGATGACGCCGTCATAGGTCTGTACCGCGAGCATGTGACCGTCCGGGGAGAACACGGTATGGCTCACCTCTCGTCCGTTGCCGTCGAGCGTTCCGCCGTAGTAGGTGCTGGCGAGCCGCTTCACCAGCCAGTTGCGGGTTTCGACACTCGGGTGGATGGCGTCGGCCGCCAGCGCGAGTCGGATCGTGGTGCGCGGTTCGCCGTCGAACACGTCTCGCGCATCCGTGAGCAGCGCGCGTGCGACAGTCGTGCGCTGCTGGTCGACAGCTTTGCGCTGCTGGATCACCGCGATTGTCGCGGCGACCAGCGCCGCGACGAGCAGAGTGGACAGCACGACCGTCGCGCGCCCACGCCGGAAGCGATCTCTGCGATAGCTACGCTCGAGAAATTCCTTCGCGCTGGAGCTGAGGTCGACACGGTTGGTCGCCAGTCGACGTAGGCGCGGTGGCCACGTGCGCAGATTCGGCCTCCGTTGGACGCGCATGCGTGCGCCGGTGTCGTCCATCGCTGACTCCAGTCGTCCACGCTCCCAGAGCCTGGTCGCCGCGCGGTCCTGCTTCCAGTCAGCGGCGGCTTCCTCGATCGCGCGGCGGGCGCGCAGCGCCTTGCCCTCCTTCTCGATCGCGTCTCGCAGTAGCGGCCAGTGTTGCAGAAACGCTTCGTGTGCCGCCGAGACGACGATTCGTCTGTCTTCTTCATCGATGGTGAGCAGTCGTTGCGTGACGAACGCGTCGACGACCGTGGCGTCGGTTTCGGTCAGCTCGTCGCGCGGTATCCGGGCGCGGGTGGGCACGCCCCGTTCGTCGACGGTCACCAGGCGCAGCATCACGTCGATGATCTGGTTGTCGGTGAGGGTGGTGGCCGCGCGGGCTTCCGCCAGCGCCACTTCGGCCTGACGTACCAGCGCGCCTCGTACACCGCCGGTTTCGTCGTAACGTTGTAATGAGAGCGTCCCACCGCGGTGCACACCGTCGGCCAGTCGCTCCAGTGCGAATGCCAGCAAGGGCAGCGCCTCACCGCTGTCGGTGTCGGCGAGCAGCTCGGTGACGAGGCCGTCGTCGATGCGGAAACCGGCCACCCGCGCAGGTCGTTCGATGACCTCGCGGAGTCCGCCTTTCCGCAGTGGGCGCAAAGGATACGTTTCGGTCGACAATGAGCTCATCGCAGGATCGACGATCATTTGGTCGAGGAATTCCGTCCGCAAGGTGGCCAGCACTTGCACGGGCCCGCCGATCGCCGGGGCGAGCAGTTCGGTGAACTCCGCGCGCTGCGCGGGCTCGGCGCGTCGGAATAATTCCTCGAATTGGTCGACCACCAACAGCAGTTTGCGCCGGCGGCTCGACTCGTCCGCGATCAATATCTCATCCGAGACTTCTCGCAAGCCGTCTTTCGCCAGGCGGTCGCGCACCGATGACAGTTGCCAGTCGAGTCCGGTCCGTCGTCTGGTGATCGCCAGCGTCCGGGCAAGCGCACCCACAGGGTCCACGCCGGGCGTCATCGGTTCCATTGGCAGCCAGTAGTTTTCCTCCGCGATCAACGGGATGACACCGGCGCGCACCAGGGAGGATTTGCCGCATCCTGATGGTCCGATGACCAGCAAGACCGAGGGGGTGGATCGGAAGGCGGGGGCGCGCAACCGCTCAGCGATCGCGCTCGCCTCCCGTGCGCGCCCGAAGAAGACCCGGTGCTGGGCGGTCTCGAACGACGCCAAGCCGGGGTACGGCGACTGGTCGTCCGGCCAGCCCGATCCTCCGCCCGCGTCCAGCGTGCGCAACGATCGCGCCAGTCCAGCCCGCGCCGCGTCGGCATCGGCCACGGCGTCGGGCTGCTGGATCGATTTCAGCAGCGGATGTGTCGCGCCCGCCGCCGCACGCACTGGAAGCAATCTGCTGCCGAGGGTTTTTGCGATGCCGATTTCGATTGCGCACCAGGTAGATCGAAGGTAGGTCGGGGTGATGACGCAGACCACCGCGTCGGCCCATCGCAAACGCTCGTAGAGCCGCTGCTCCCATTCCTCCCCTGCGGCAAGGCCGTCGACCGGATGCTGGTCCAAGAACACCTCGTGCCGCTCCGCGACCAGCCAGCCGTGGATCTCGTCGGCCCACGCCCGGTCTGTGCCGGCGTGGCTGATGAATACCCGGGCCACCACTCCTCCAGCGATCGCCATACCGTCGTCCCGGCGAAAGCCGGACGCAGACACAAAGCCGAGTGCCGGAACAACGCTACCGGTCCAGCTGAGCCGCACAGCGGTTTTACCGGTTCGTCACCGGATCCGATCAGCGCACCCTTCGGGCCCGCGACAAGAGCGAAGCGAGTCGACCTCCCTCATACGAAACCGGGCGGCGGGCTGAATCCGCCGAACTCCTGCTCGATCAACTCCGCGAACCGCAACGTGGTGTGGTCTTCGAGATAGGGGCCGATGATCTGCATGCCGTAGGGCAGCCCCTCGGGCGAGCGCCCGATCGGCGTTGCGGTAGACGGTAGCCCGAGCAGTGTCGCGATACTCGCCCACACCAGGTGGTAGTTATAGGGGTGCGTGGTGCCGTCGATATCGATAGTGCGAGTGTCCATGTCCGAATGGTCATGCGGGAAGGCAGGCGTCGGCGTGATCGGGCACAGCACCACGTCGAATTCGTCGAACAGGCGTCGCCACTGGTCGGCCAGGACCATACGGACACGGTCCGCCCTGATCCAGTCGCCGTGTCCGGCCACGAACGCGCGGCGGATGACATCCTCCGGACGGTCGGAGTTCGGCGGAATGTCGGCGACGGCGGCTTGGAGCGCTCGGTAGGTATCGACCGGCGCATCCGCGCCGAACTGCGACATCAGCAGTGTCAGATAGGTGTTCGCCGTCAATGTGAGGTCGGGCAGCAGCGCGCTGTGCCGGGCGACCGCGGCACCAGCCTTTTCGAGCCCTCGAGCGATCCGGTCGAACCCGTCGCGGATGACGGTCGACGTCGGCAACAACGGATGAGTGTCGATGACCAGCACCCGGAAGTCGTCGAACTCGGCGCTGCGCGGCGGTGGCAGCGCGAGCTTGTATGCGACCGCCTCCACCTCGTCGGGACCGGCGAGCAACAGGGTCGCCAACGTCAGGTCGGCGGCACTGCGCGTCATGGGCCCGACCACGGCGAGGTCTTGCGGGGCCGGCAGCGCAGGCGTCCGAGGCGGCGTATTTCCCCGACCCGGCAGCAGCGTCCGTGACGGCTTGTGGGCGTATATGCCGCAGAAATGCGCTGGTACCCGCAGCGAGCCGCCGATGTCGGAGCCGAGTGCCAGCGAGACATACCCTGCCGCGAGTGCGGCGGACGAGCCGCCCGAGGAGCCGCCGGGCGAGCGTGTCAGGTCCCACGGGTTGTTCGTGGTGCCGTAGATGTCGTTGTAGGACTGCCAGTCGTGCAGGGCGCGCGGCACATTGGTCTTGCCGATGACGACACCGCCCGCACCCTTCACCCGCGTCACCAACGCCGCGTCCTCGGCAGGCTGCCAATCCTTCGCATCGGGAAATCCCCACGTCGTCGGCAGACCCGCGACATTGAACGATTCCTTCACCGCCACCGGCACGCCCAGTAACGGTGCGTACTCACCGCGCGCCAGCGCCGCGTCCGCCTGCTTCGCTGCGGCGCGGGCGCGGTCGAAATCCCGCACCACGACGGCGTTGATCTTGTCGTCGAACTTTTCGATCCGCGCGATGGTCAGCTCGAGCAGTTCGGTGGCCGAGATGGTTTTCGTCCGCAGCGCGGCCACCTGATCACGGAGAGTCGCGAACTCCAGTCCGGACATGATGTCTCCTTTTCACCCCTAGGGTTCGCGCTCGGCGGTTCCTCACCGAAGTTCAGCCGGGACTCGCTGTACCGGATCGGATTCTATACATGCTTCGGCGAGGTTCGAAAGTCGTTCCGACAGAAGGTGATTCATGCACGAGGCAGGCCACATCGGGCAACTTTTGCCAACAGGACGCAATGTCGAAACACCACGAATCAAGATGGCAATGGATGGTCCACACGGCGCAGCCAGACCCGCCATGTCGGGGGGCATGACAGTGACCATCGCGGGCACTCCTACGACGGGACTACGCAAGGACGTCGTGCTGAGCACGGCGGGTGAGCCACGCATCCAGTGACCAGCGGCCGGGCCCGGCCCAGATCAGGAAGATCAATCCGAGCAACATCGCGACATCGGTCCGCGCGTCGTGGGCCATTCCCCAGAAGCCTTCCACTCCTTGGAACCCGCCCGGCCGCAGCTCACGCAACTTGGTGAAGACGATCGCCAAGCTGATATCGACCAGCAACGGCAGCGCGGCGAAGCGGGTCAGCAGTCCGATGACGATCAAGACGCCGCAGACGATTTCGATGACACCGTCGAAGTTCGCGAAGAACGTCGGTGCGGGGATGCCGATCTTCTCGAAGCGGCCCGGCCCCAGTTTGTCCGGATACAGGTACTTCTGAATACCCTCACTGAGGAACACCAGCCCCACAGCCAACCGGATACAGATCACTGCCGCCGGGCCGTCCGCGCCGAGGATGCGCGGCCACGACCACCGATCCGTCGCCGCCATCGGCACTCGCCTCCCGATATCACATGGTCCGCCGACGAGCAGCACCGTGGCGGCTACCGCCGTGTACGTCGAAGGTACACCGCCCTCTGCCCGATCTCGGTCATCGCGGGTGGACGACCATGACCGGGCACGAGGCATGCTGTACCAGAGTGTTCGCGGTGGAACCGAGCAACATGCCCGCGAAACCGCCCCGTCCGCGACTGCCAACGACCAGCAACTGCGCCACGTTCGACCAGGACTGCAGGTGCGACGCCGGCGCGGAAACCTCGACTTTCCGTGCGACGCGAACCTCGGGGAACTTCTCCTGCCACCCCGCGACACGCTCGGCGAGAACCGCCCGCTCGATGTTGTCGAGTTCGGCCTCGGCCCGGTGGGCGTGACCGGCGAAGCGCCCGGAGTCCCAGTCGCTCCACACATGGACAGCGACGAGTTCGACATCGCGTTCGGCCGCTTCGGTGAAGGCTGCCTCGATAGCCGCGTCGCCGACGGGGCTGCCGTCCACGCCGACCACCACCGGGCCGGATGTGTGTACCGCGCCGTCGGCATCAGGGTCGGGGCGCACGACGACCACGGCGCCGCGCGCGTGGGCGGTCACGGCCAGCAGCGTGGAGCCCAGATGGGTGAACGTCCCCGCGTTTCCGGTCGCACCGAGCACGACCGCGTACGCCTCCGCGCTGTGCTCGATCAGCAATTGCTTCCCGGTATCGGTGGTCGCGCGAGACGAGATACGCAACTCGGGTGCGACCGACCGGGCCACGCGTTCGGCCCGGGCGACCACATCCTGTCCCTGTTGCCGGATGACGTCGAGGACCGAGGGAATCACGACCTCGTAGTCGCCGAGTACCCAGTCGTTGCCCACCGCGTCCATGCCGTGGAGGATCTCGAGTTCGCGTCCGCGATCGGCCGCGAACCGCGCCGCCCACCGGAGGGCGGTCCACGACCCGTCCGAACCATCCACGCCGACAAGGATTTTCGCCGTGACGAGGTGATGCGGGTCGTCGAATCGCTGCTCTGTCATGGGGACCTCCCGAGCCTGTGGTCGCGTAGCACCCAGCCGGGCGCCGACCTCAACGGTATGAGCCGCGGCACAGGCTCGAATGCGGCTGATCGTCCCCGGGAGAAGGGACCAAAGACCACTCGAGCGAGGCAGGCCGGTCCTCTGGACCGTCGCCGCTGGGCCCGATGCCGTCGGCAATCGCGATTCGGGACCTTGGTCCCTCGCGGCGCATCTCCCGGTTGACCAGACTGGACGATCCGCGGCGCGTCGTCTCCGACCACCTCGACCTCGATGACGCCGCGCTGGCCACGATGTGCGAACGCGCGGTCCGGAACTACGATCCGTGCATATCCTGCTCGGCCCACTTCCTGGACCGCGACATGGTGTGCGCCGATGATCGCGCCGTGGGCCGTGGCCGTCGGCGTGGGCAATGAATACCGCGGACACGACGGGAGCCGTCGTAGTCGCGGTGGATGTGGTGCGCCCCGAGCCGGGCGTCGGTCTGTCCGGGGTTCCGGTAGAAACGGCGCGTAAAACAACGGATATGGCGTAACGCCCTGGTGGGAGGGAGTTTTCGCGTTCTGGGTGCGGGTGTGCGTGGTTGATGCTCGGCTTGGCTGCCGATGATGTTGGTCGGCGCGGGTGGAGGTTGAGGGTTCGTGGCGACGCGGGTGTTCGCGGACGAGGAGTTGGAGCGTCTGCGGGGGTTCCCGGAGATCAGTCGCGAGGAGTTGTTCCGGTATTTCACGTTGACTCCGGCGGATCTGGCGTTTGTTGACCCGGGCCGGGGCCGGGGTCCGGTGGATCGGTTGGGTCTGGCGATTGCGTTGTGCACGTTGCCGTGGCTGGGCTTCGTGCCGGATCGGGTGGTGACTGCGCCGCCGGTGGCGGTGGCACGACTGGCCGAGCAGTTGAAGGTGGATGCGACCCCTATCGGTTCCTACGGCCGGCGGGCGCAGACCCGGCCGGATGAGTCGGTGTCCTCGATCGCGCGGCTGCTGGGGATATCGCGGACCACGCTCTATAAGTACCTTCCGGAACTGACCGCGAAGAACCAACCGCGGCACCGCGCCGCGGATCCCGGGCCGATCCCCACCATGTCGCCGACCTGGGGTTCGCTTACCCCGGGACTCGCGCAAACCCCTCTGGTGTCACTTATAGGACTCGTGCATAACTGCCGTGTGGCATGGTCTAGGCTGCTGTCCGCTCGACGGATCTTTTCCACCACCTACCGACACCGAAAGGCGCACATAGTGGTTCGTGGAAGACTTTTCGCTTCGACACTCGCGTTGACCGCCGCTGTACTGGTCAACGCGGCCGGACCGGCCAGCGCAACGACCAGCATATGGATCGGGAGAGCGTTCCCAGACGCACACGGCGACTACAGCTGGTGGGTCGTCGCCGAGATCACCTACGTCTGCGAACCCGGCCAGGCCAACGCCCTGTGGGTCAAGGTCGAGTCCGAATGGTTCAAAAGCCCGGAAGGCCGACCCGTCCGTATGAAAGACGAGGGGCTGGATCGGGTGACCTGTGACGGCGAATCTCGGCAGACGAAGGTCAGGGTGCCATTGGGCTACGACTACGGCGAGGGCCCGAATCGCGCAGATGCTCACGACGGCGACGGCAATGAACTCATGACGTATTACTACGATGACCGTGCGGTCGAGATCACCGCCGCGTTCGCCTACCTGCCGCCTGACGCCGAGGACATGAGCCAGGTCGAGATTCATAAGGACACCACCGAGAACCGGGCCCTGACTCTGACTCAGGAATAGTCCTCGGCCCGCAGCGGTCCGCACCGGACCGCTGCGCAGCGTGCGAGCCTGGAACGTGAGAACCGGCCAGATACTCTGGCCGGTTCTCGTTGTGCCATCGAGTGCGAACCACAGGCACACATCCATGTACGGGTGCAGGCCTCGTGCGCCCAGGAGCCGGTACGCGGCGGCGACACCGTCACCGCCGGCGCCCGTGTTCACCTCCAGCACCCCCTGGTCGCAGGGGTAGCCGTAGTATCGGCGAGTCCGGCGCGAGCCTGCTCGAACTCATGGCGAAGTCGCGGCACCGCAAGGCCGAGAACCTGCGCCGCTACTTCGAACCGTCCCCCAAGCCATGCGCGAGTTGACCTCGATCCTGAGGCCGGGAGCCGACCGCCGCCGCTGACCAGCAGCTCCGCCATATCCGTTGGTTTTTCGGCGGTTACTACCGGGACCCCTGTCCGAGCCCGTCGCGGCAGCCGTCCCACGCGCGGCGGAGGCGGTTGTGCGGGAAGCGCGACGAACCGAACAGAGGTGACCTGGTTTCTAGCGGGACGCGGGACCGACCGCGCAGTCAGACACCACGGCTCGCGGAGTTCAGGGAGTCGATGGCCGCCTGCAGTTTGGCGGCAGCCCGAGTGGCGATGGGTTGCAACGCCGGTTCGTTCGACACCTGAACCATCAGTTGCGGATTCATCGCTTCGACGATGACCTCACTGTCGGAGTCGGGGTTGCGGCGCACGACGACATTACAGGGCAGCAGGAGCCCGATCTGCCGATCGATGCCGACCGCTTCGTGCGCCAGGGGCGGATTGCAGGCCCCGAGGATGAGGTAATCCTCCATGTGCGCGTCGAGTTTGGCCGCGAGTGTGGCTCGCACGTCGATCTCGGTCAGAACGCCGAATCCCTGCTCGCTCAGAGCGGCCCGGGTCCGGTCGACGGCATCGCCGAAATCGGTGTGCAAAGTGGTGGACAGTCCCAGGTTCATCATGCGGTCCTTCCGTGCGGGGCGATCGTAGTCAGGCCAGAGCGAGGAACAGCTTCTCCAGCCCTTCGACGGTCATCGGCTGCTGACCGTCGCCGGAGCTCCCGCTCAGGCATTCGCGCAATCCTGTCGCGACGATCTTGAATCCGGCGCGGTCGAGCGCGCGAGAGACCTCGGCGAGCTGGGTGACCACGTCTTTGCAGTCCCGGCCCTGCTCGATCATGGCGATGACGCCGGCGAGCTGACCGTGTGCGCGCCTCAGCCTGTTGAGTGTTTCGGCGATAGCGGTTTCGTCGCCGACCATGGGTGCGCCCTTTCTCTTTCAGTGCCAGTTCATAATACCCCTAGGGGTATCTATCGGATCGTCGGGATGCATACCCCCTTGCGTATAGTGATTGATACGTAATATACCCCCTTGGGTATCGGAACCTAGCGATAGGAGGATCTCGTGGCCGATATCGGCCTGTATGTGGACCCTGTATGCCCATTCGCCTGGGGTGGCCGCACAGTGGCTGCTCGATGACATCGGCCACGACGCCGCGGTCGCCCTCGCCCATCACGCCGGCCGAACAGCGCTCGGCGGGCGCAGCGGCAGCCCCATCATCAGCGTCGACGGTCATGTCTTCAGCGGTCCCGTCTTGACCGAGCCGCCCCGGCCGGAACACGCCGCCGAACTGCTGGCCGCCATCGTCGTCGCAGCCAAAGCTCCTGGCTTCGCCGCCATGCAGCGCCCTTACCAAGGCCCGCCCAGCTTCACCGCTGCCGGGGAACAGCGCTGATGTGCTCACCCGTCAAGTGTCGTGAGTGCGGGAAGATCACCTGGGCCGGCTGCGGCGCGCATATCGACGCCGTCCGCAGGGCTACCCCACCGGACCAGTGGTGTCCCGGACACGATGACGATCGGACCTCCCGCGCTCCCGTACGAACTTCCCGTCGCCGGTGGTTCCGCTGATCTTCAGCCGGCCGTGGACAAGAAACGTCTCATGATCGGCAGCAACGACCTCACTCAGCTGATGCTCGGCGTGGACCGCGACTCCGCCACCTGCGCCGAGCTGTTCGACGAATCCGATCCCGCCTCGACGCGATCGGCAGGATCGTCGAGACGGCGCGACGGCTGAAGATCACCGCTTCGCTATGTGAGCAGACCCCTCGACACGCCCCGAATTCGCCGAACACCTGGTACGGATGGGCATCACCTCGATCTCGGTGACGCCGGACGCGGTGCCCGCGGCCCGTCGGGCGATCGCCGCCGCCGAACGGCGCGTGCTGCTCGAGCAGGCGCTCTCGGTGCGAAACGACGCCCGCGTCAGCTCTGACGCACCACGATGACGGGGCACTCCGCCGTATGCAGCAACGCCGCGCTGGTGGAACCGAGCAGCATGCCGGTGAACCCGCCGCGGCCGTGGCTACCCACCACGAGCAATTGGGCCTCGTCCGATTGATCGACGAGAGAACGAACCGGCCGGTCACGCACCAGCACACGCCGCACCGGCACCTCCGGATAGCGCTCGCCGAATCCGGCGAGATTCTCGGCGAGCAACGCGTCCTCCCGTTCCCCCACCGCATCCCAGCCGGGCACGAGATCGATACCGCTCGAATCGCTCCACGCGTGCAGCGCGATCAGCCCGACCTTACGGCGCGCGGCCTCCTCGAAGGCGACTTCGATAGCGGGCACGCTGTTGTCGGTTCCGTCCACCCCGACCAGCACGGGCTTTCCCGCGGAGAAGGCGTCGGTCGCCGAAGTCGAGCGCACGACCGCGACCGGGCAGTGTGCGTGCCGCGTCATCGCCGTGCTCACCGATCCGAGCAACTCGCGCCGATACGCACCGAGCCCGCGGCTGCCGACGACAAGCATTCTCGCGTGCTCGGACCGGGCCAGTAGGTCCGGGATTATCGGCTCGAGCGTCGACTCGGTGCTGATCGCCAGCGCCTCCCCCGTTGCCGTGGTCCTGGCGACGCGGGCAGCCTCGGTGAGCACCCGTTCCCCGTCCTTGCGCAGCCATTCGATATCGGATTCGGTCAGTGTGGCGCCGAGGCCGAACCCGGGCGGCACAGCGACGGACGTCACGATGTGCAGTCGGGAACGATGCAGCGCGGCGTCGGCCGCGGCCCACGCCGCCGCGTGATACGAGCTGGCCGAACCATCGACGGCGACGACGATCGGCCGATCCGGCCGTTCCATGTGCGCGGTCGAGTTCTCCGTCATGGCGCTCTCCTCGATCCCAGGTCCGTCATTCCATGTCCGTTCCGATCGGTCCGCTCAGACGCCGCCATTCGGCCGCCAAGCGAGCGCCACGCATTCGGTCGAGCAACCGTGCGGTAGATGAAGCCGAAACCATCGCACCGAAACACATTCCGACAAAGGTGACCGAGCCGAGCGCGACTCCGGCCCACAGCGCGTCCGAGTACGGCCGCGGCGGTGTGGTTGTCTTCCCGGCCGAATCGCACCACACCGTGACGTGGCTGCCGGGTTCCGCCGCGCCGGGGACCGGGACGGTCGCGCTGCCTTCGCGGCCGTCCCGGCTCCACCGCACCGGCGCTTGGAACCGTGCCCGTGCGTCGTCCTGTCCAGCGACTGTCAGCACCGGTTCCGGTGCGCCTGCCACCGTCGCCGTCACGGCCACCTTGGCGGAGTTCTCCACCCGGATCCGCTGCGCGGCCTTCGTGCTGCCTGCCGTGCCCGCGACGACGGCGAGCGGCACGGCGATCAGCACTGCCATCGCGGCGAACAGCCGCACCAGTGCCTCCCACCGGTCCGAAGCGCGCATCAGTGGATTGCCGTTCCACGGCCGGCATCGCCACAGGCGAACCGTCCGCGACGGATACCGCGCCACCTTGGATCACCCCTCCGGGGCACGCCTCGTCATGAACCCGAACGATCCAGCGGATGCACCACCTCGTCGAGCGGGCGGCGCGGCGTCGGCGGGACCGGATCCGCGCTCGGAACCGCCCAACCGATCCGCACGATCATCTGCGGATGCGCGCTGTCGTCGAGAACGTGGGCACGGATGCGTTCCCTGGTGTCGGCCAACTCCATCGGCTCCGTCAACGGGCAAGTGGCCAGCCCGAGCGACGTGGCGGTCAACAGCACCGCGCTCGTGGCCTCACCGGCCCGCAGCTGGGACAACCGATCGTCACTGCTGGTGCTCAGCAGGATCATCCGGTCGGCGGCATCGATGTCACGCACCACCGCCTGCGGCAATCCCGGGTTCGAGAACGGACGCACCCTGGGGTCGGCCTCGGTCGACACCGCGTTGCGCGCCGGCACCCCTTGCGGCGCCGCGTGCCTGCCGCTCCACTGGGCGAGTTCGGCGCCGTACGAGACGTCACGGGCGTGCTGCCAGGCCGCCTGTTCGAACGCTCGCAGCAGCTGGGTCCGCGCCGGTTCGGCCTCGACATCGCGCACGAGCACTCCGGTCGCCACCCCGGCGGCGACAATGGCCTCGATATACGCGGGCGGCACCTCCCACGAGCTGAAGCGGCGGCGATCCGTGCTGCGTTTGCCGATGGCGCGCGCCAACTCGACGTGCTCGGGTGTGCATGTGGTCGGACGGAATTCCACGACGGCGAGATGCTCGGGCGCGGCAGGGTTCGGTAGCCGATGGATTACCGTCTCCCACCCCTCCGCACGAGCGGCGACGCGCAGATGATGCAACGCCGCACCACAACTCAGCAGCAGGTCACGTCCGTCAGGGTCCGTGTGCGGGAGTCTTCGGCTCTCGTCGGCGTACAGGTGGACGGTCTCGCGCCCCAGCCGCCACCGCCAGGGCTGGGTGTTGTGCACCGATGGCGCACGAGATGCCAGCGCCAACGCGGATCGCAGTGTCTCGGAATCGGGGTGTGTTCTCGGCATCGCTTGCCTCTCATCGAGATTCGTCCGGCAGGCGCGAAACCCGGATCCGCGGCCTCGCCACCGTCCAGGACGAACTCCGAGCCGGTCCGGCAAGTGGCCTCGGTGACCAGGAACCGGTAGGCCCGCTTTCGCCTGGATTCAGCATCGCGCGAACCAGTGGCGCAGGTGACGGCCGAAGGTCACCGAACAGCGGGCACTCTGGCACGTCACCGGCTACCCAGAACCTGGGCGTGCGGCGTCGTGGGCCTACCACTCAGCACTGGAGAGGACCTATGTCCTTACGCGCGACTGCCAACGTCCATCGCCGCATCGATGCGCCGCGGACCATACTCGGTAGTGCGCGGCTCACCTAGGTCGAGCGCATCGTGCGCCCTCCGGCAGCGCCGAGGAGGACCGATCATGCGGGAATTCGGACTGCCGGCTCTGTACCAGGTGCCCGCCGAGGCGAACCTCACCGACTTGATCGAACGTAACGCCGAGCGGTACCCCGATCTGACCGTCATCTCCCGCAAGGTAGGCGGCCGCTGGCAGGATGTGACCGCCGCCCAGTTCCGCGCCGCGGCGTGGGCGACGGCGAAAGGACTGATCGCCAACGGCATCCAGGCAGGCGATCGCGTGGCCATCATGTCCCGCACGCGGTACGAGTGGACGTTGCTGGACTTCGCGATCTGGTACGCGAGCGCGATTTCGGTCCCCGTCTATGAAACTTCCTCGTCCGAACAGGTGCAGTGGATCGTGTCCGACTCCGGCGCGTCCGCCATCGTCACAGAGACCGATCACCACACGGCCGTGGTCGCCGCAGTACGCGACCAATTGCCGAAATTGACGCACAGCTGGCAGATCGAGGCCGACGCCATAGCGAACCTGACGGCGGAGGGCGCACGGATCAGCGACGCCACCGTCGTGGAGCGCCGGGCCGCCGTAGCGGCCGACGTGCCTGCGACGATCGTGTACACCTCCGGTACCACCGGCCGCCCGAAAGGGTGTCAGCTGACCCACGGCAACTTCCTCGCCGAACTCGGCAACATCACCGCCCGGATGCCGACGCTGTTCCGCACCGGAGAGTCCTCGGTGCTGTTGTTCCTGCCGCTGGCACATGTGCTCGGCCGAATCGCCGAAGTCGCGGCGGCCTACGTCCCGGTCGACATCGCGAACGTCAGCGATGTCAAAGATGTCACCGCCGAACTCGGCGCATTCCGGCCGACGTTGATCCTGGGCGTGCCACGTGTCTTCGAGAAGGTGTACAACACCGCACGCGCTCGAGCGGAACTCGCCCACCGCGAGCGCGTCTTCGATCTGGCAGCCACGACCGCCATCGACTACGGCCGGGCCCGGGGCGCCGGGCACATACCGCTCCCGCTGCGGATCCGGCATGCGCTGTTCGACCGGCTGGTCTACCGGCGGCTGCGCGCCGCGCTGGGCGGCCGCGCCACGCACGCCATATCCGGCGGAGCGCCACTCGGCGAACGCCTCGGCAATTTCTACCGTGGAGTGGGATTCACCGTGTTGGAGGGCTACGGGCTGACCGAGACATGCGCCGCCGCCACGTTCAATCCGGACGACCGGCCGAAGATAGGCACGGTCGGCCAACCGCTCCCGGGCTCCTCGATCCGGATCGATGAGGACGGCGAGATCCTGTTGCGCGGACCGAACGTGTTCACCGGGTATTGGAACAATCCGCGTGCCACCGCCGAGTCGTTCCGCGACGGTTGGTTCGCCACAGGCGACCTCGGCACTCTCGATGACGACGGGTACCTCACCATCATCGGGCGCAAGAAGGAGATCATCGTGACCGCCGCCGGTAAGAACGTGGCTCCCGCGGTGATCGAAGACCGCATCCGCGCCCACGCCATCATCGGTGAGGTGATCGTCGTGGGCGACGGCAAACCGTTCGTGGGTTGCCTGGTGACCATCGACGATGAGCACTTTCCCCTGTGGAAACAGCTGCATGACAAACCCCAGGACGCCAGTGTCGACGATCTCGCCGCGGACCCCGATCTACTGGCCGCTGTCCAGGCCGCTGTCGACGACGGCAACCGCGCCGTGTCCCGCGCCGAGGCCGTCCGCAAATTCCGCCTGCTGCACACCCAGCTGACCGAGGACAGCGGATATGTCACCCCATCGTTGAAGCTCAAACGCAACCTCGTACTCCGCGATTTCGCCGCAGAGGTCAGCGCGATATACGGCGAGTGATCGCGGACTGACGCAACACCCGCTCCAACTTCTCGCCAGAGGTAAACTTTGGTTTGCTCGTAGGTGTCCAAATGGTGAACGCAACGGAGTGACCCATGAAGATTTCCGAAGGCGTGGTGGACATGATCGCCCGGACGGCCGGCGCGACGACGGCCGCGGCAGGCGCCGTGGGCGGCGCCGCTGTCAACGGTGTGATCGGCGGCATCCAGGGTGCCGCGATCGGCGTGAAGAAGGGGCTCGGCAGCGGCAGCCACTCGACACCGGCGGCGGCACTGACTTTGGTGGCGATCGGTGCCACGGGTCTGGTGGACTGGCCGGTGCTGCTGGGTGTCGGCGGCGCTACCTTGGTGGTTCAGAAGCTCGGGCAGCGATCGGGCAGGCTGCCGCCGCCCGAGGCCGACGATCGCGCCGGGCGCCCCGAGCCGCACGCGCAGAGCGGCCAGTCCGCCCGCCGAGACGACGAGCGTGCGATTCCCGCGCCGGAGAGCGCGGGCCGGGCGCAGCGCTCGCCGAGCATGCATTAGTCGTCGCACGTGGACCTGCGGTACGCCCCGGTGGGTCGGCGGCAGGCGTTGTCGACCGCCGTCGCCGACATGCCCCCGTGGCTGTTAGCCGCCGGCGGTCGGCAACAGAACGATCAGTCGACGATCTCGACGACGCCGAGGCGCCACAGCACTGCGTACAGCTCACGCAACGGCACGGCCAGAACCTGCGTCAGCGCGCCCGTCAGCTGATCCGAGCCGCCGCCTGCACCATTTGTCATCACACTGGACACCGTGCGGATGCCAGGCATCGACCTATCCAACACACTGTTACCGGAAGGTAAAAAATGGCCGAAAAGTCGCATACCGGCCACCGGAATGCCGTAGATCGCGTGCTGGCCGCGCAGGGTTTCGCGGTAGAACTGCCGGTAGTGGGCCGGGTCCGTATCCCTCGACCCGAACAGTTGGCGTACTACGGTGCACTCGGCGCGCTGGCTGCGGCGGAGATCATCGAATGGCCCGTTGCGGTGGTCCTCGCGGCCGGTCACTGGCTGGCGCAGGACCAGCACAATCGCGTCGCTCACCAAATCGGCGAAGCCCTTGAAGAGGCCTAGATCCAGCGCTCGGGCCCGGGGCTGTCCGGTCGAGCGTGGCGTACGACACTAACGTGGCCCGGCGGCTTCGGCTACGAGTGTGTTGGCCCTCGACCCCGGATTCTCCTTGAAGGCCGAGAGCGCAGAAAGAGGGCGCCAATCGGCATCGAAGAGGGCGTGGGCGCGGAAGTAGTCGACGGACTGCTCGACGCTGTCGTCGATGAAACATGCTCCCCACCAGAACAGTCCGCATCCCGTCGACAGGTTTCCAATGGTTCGCAGAGCGGATCTGAGGTATTCGTGCTGCCCGCGCGCATCGAAGGAGAACTCCCGCTCGATGTCGGTGTAGGTACGGTCGTTCCCCGCGATCGGTCTGAAGGGATACGCCGTCTCGCCGATCAACACGCTCTTGTGCGGTCGCGATGCGCAGAGGGATTCGATTCGGCGCAGCCGCGAAATCGTAGCGTCGTGATGTGCCAGTGGATAGAACGACAGCGACACTGCGTCGTAGTCGACGTCGAAATGGTCCGCGTACCGCAACCACCACTCGGCGCCCTCGACGTCGGCGCCGCGGTCGAGATGAACAGAGATGAGGGTGGCATCGGCGGTTTCCCGCACGCCCATCGTCGCCGCGCGCAGGAGTTCGGACAGAATCACCCATTGATCGGCTGAATTCCAGTCGCTCTCGACGCCGTCTTCCGGGTGTAGCCGCGCGCCGCTGCGTGGATCCTGTCCCGGCTCCGCCCACAACATCCCGTTGGTGATTTCGTTGCCGACTTGCACCATGGCGGGCTGGATGTCATGACGGCGGAACTCGGTGAGGGTGTGCGCGGTGTAGCGGCGAACTTCCTCGATCAGCGTCCGGATCGGCAGCGATGCCCACGCCCGTGGCTTGCACTGTTTACCCGGATCCGCCCAGGTGTCGGAATAGTGCAGCGTGAGACATATCGCGAGTCCGGCGGATCGAGCGGCCTGAGCCAAGCCGATGGCGTGCTCGAGGTTCATCGGCGAGTTGTCGTCGACCCATACGCTCAGGCGAACGCTGTTCACTCCGTGGTCGGCGAGTGTCGTCGCGACCTCGTACGCGCGCCCACCCGGGCAATGCGACAAGTCGACTCCGTGAAAGAAGTCGGTGACGTGCCGAGATGGTCGTCGTGCGGCGAAATCGCCAGTGTGCCGGGCCGACTCGGCTCGAATATTCGTGTAGCCGCCCGATCCGTATCCTCCGTCGGCGAAGTCCAGCCCGAGAAGCAGCCGACAGTAGAATCTGGCTCTGGGATGGCGGCTGTTCCCGATACTGGATTCCGCTCCGGTATGGCGTACGACATCGGGAACGAGGCGGTAGGCGTCGAGCCGCACATGCGCCGCGGCCGGATTGATGGGCAGTTTCCAGAAGTAAGGGAACGCATCGTGTCGCTGTACGGACTCCGCATGGGCGTACATCTGGAAGTCGAGCGGATCCTTGAGTGGAGTCATGATCTGCAGGAGTTTGACCGCACCCGCGAGTCCGACGAGATACCCCTCGGTACCGGCCCCGCCGATCAGGTCAGCGTAGGAGAACCTGCCGCTGGTCGAACGAATCCGGCCCGGTGTGGCCCTGCTGCTCAGAAAGACGAGATCACAGTCCGGAGGGAGTCCCCACTCGTCGACGTCGTGGGGTAGCGGAGAGATCAGCTCGGCGTCGTCCTCGAGCACGATCGCCCACGGAATCCTGTGGTCGACGATATGGCGCCAGAGCCTGATATGACTGATCCCGCAGGCAGCCTCCAGCGACGCCCAGCGGCCGAAGTCCTGGACAACTTCGCCCTGCTCCGGATGATCGAAATCCAGCGTCCGCCCGTCGGTGGCAGGCCACCGCTCGAAGAGCATCCCGTGGCGCGCCAGATTCTCGGAGATCACGGTCAGTCGCTCGGTGTCACGATCGAGATTGACGACAAATGTTCGCATGCATTCCCCCGGCAAACTTGCGCGCTTCCGGCGCAACATGCTTCCTGGTCCACTTCCCGGGCGAACCATCCTTCGATGCGGCCGACGCCGTGTCGATCCAAAGGGGCGGTCCGCCGGATACTTACGGAGACCAACGATAATTTCGGCGCTCGAAGGCGGATATACGAAGAACTTCGTATATCGTTCTCAGCTCGAGCCGATCTCCGGGAACCGGTGCTGCACAATGCTGGAATGGACGCTGTGCCAGGGGGAGACGCCAAACGCATCCACGATCTCGCGTTGCAGATCATCACAGAGAAGGAGCCGGTGCGGGTCTGGCCGCTGCTGATGGAACGCTTGACCGCCGATCTACCGTGCGACTTGGCGGTTCTCATCGACCTGAACTGGCGGGCAGGAACCGGCCATGCGCTCACCGGATCGCCGGACTGGCTACACGAGGCACCGCTCGACGCACTGATCCACGCGCACATGCGGTCTCACCCCCTGCTTCGGCATTATGCGCTGACGCGAGACAAAACCCCGCTGACGATGGATGAGGTAGCCGACGATCGCTGGTGGAAGGGTGAGGCATACCGGGCAGGAAAGGATGCCATCGGCATCGACCGCCAGCTGGCGTTGCCGTTGAGTTCCGAACCCGGCCGGATCCGCGGCGTCATCATGAGCCGCAGCGGTGGCGGGTTCAGCGACCGCGATCTCGAATACGCCGTGCTCGCCAGGTCGCTGCTCGACACGGTCGAAGCGCACGAGGCGGCAGCCTTCGCACACCACACGATGCGCGCGGATCCCGCGGAGTACAAGATCACTCCCCGGGAGTCGGCGGTGCTCGCGCTCCTGTGCGACGGCCTTACCGCGCATGCCATCGGCACCCGACTCGGGATCAAGGCGGCGACGGTGACGAAACATACCGAGAACCTCTACCGCAAGCTCGGTGTGCACGATCGCATCGCAGCGCTGCGAAAGGCCCAAGCCCTCTCCCTCATTCCCCCTACGCCTGGACAGCAGCGATAGCGGTAGGACACCCTTCGAAGGCCGTCGCGGCCATACGGGTCACTTTCTCTCGCGGTGCTTGCGAAGCCTCCCGCGGGACCGGGAGCTGAATTGCCCGGTAGGCTGAAACAGATTTCAGTGTGTGTGGAAACTTGGTCGCACGCAGTCGGGCAGCGCGGAACCGGCAGAGGAGACGGTGGAACATGGTGGCACGAGCGGGGCGGGGGCCTCGGGGGGAACGTGGCGCGCAGGCGGACCGCATCCTCGCAACGGCGCGTAAGTCCTTCGCCGAGCGAGGTTACAGCGGAACGTCGTTGCGAGCCGTGGCGAAGGCAGCCGAAGTGGACCCCACCCTGGTGAACTACTACTTCTCCAACAAGATGGGACTGCTGAAGGCGGCGCTGGAGCCGCCGGAATCCTTTGGTGCGGCAATCGGGGAGGCCGCTCGGGTGCCACTGGAGGAGCGCGGACGAGCCTTTGTCGAGGCGGCGCTGCGCATGTGGGAGGATCCGGCCACCTCGGAGATTCTGCGGTCGATCATCCTCGCCGCGAGTCACGAGCCCTTCGCCATGGAGCGCCTCCGCGCCGTCTTCTCCGATCTTGTCTTGCAGGTGGTGTCGGCGAGCCTTCCCGACGACGAGGCCGGCCTGCGGGCGGACTTGGTGGCCACTCAGATCGTGGGACTGGCCATGACGCGTTATGTCTGGGCCCTCGACAGCATCGCCGACCTGCACACGGAGCAGGTCGTCCGCCTGATCGGGCCGACCGTGCAGCACTACCTCACCGGTCCCTTGGGCGCCGATGTCTCGGAGAGCGCCTGAGCGGCGGATGAACCGAGCGCGGCGCTCGGACCGCCGACGACAGATATTTCAGCATGTATGGAAATTGCTCTTGCCTGTAGCGGGGCGCCGGGCGTACCGTGAGCCCATTAATTTCTGTATATGTGGAAATGAGGATGCCGTGTCTCGGGTAAGAGCAGCCGGTGCGGAGCCCGGTCAGCGTCAGTTGAACGGACCGCAGACCACAGGTCGCGAGTATCGCGACCTGTCCCCCGCTCTCCACGGGACGACCCGCGAGAACAATGTGCCTGTCCCGGTCCGTGACGGCACCCGGCTGCTGGCCGACATTCACCGCCCCGACGCCGACGGCAGATTTCCCGCGCTCATCGCGGCGGCACCCTATCCCCGCCAACTCCAGGACCTCGGTGCCCCCGCGGCGGTCATCGAGGCCGGCACCACCGACTTCTGGGTTCCACGCGGCTACGCCCATGTCATCGCCAACCTTCGTGGCACAGTGGGCTCGGACGGCACGTACACCTTTTTCGACGAGCAGGAGCGCCAGGACCTGTTCGACCTGGTCGAGTGGGTCGCGGGGCAGCCGTGGTGCGACGGCAAGGTGGGCATGATCGGCATCAGCTACTACGCCATGACCCAGATGGCGGCGGCCACCCAGCGCCCACCTCATCTCGAGGCCCTGTTCCCGTTCAATGTCACCGTCCAGGCCTGGGAAGCCGCTTACCACAACGGCCTGTTGAGCCGGGCTTTCATCACCCCGTGGTTCCGTGCGCTAGGCGTCCTGTCCGCCCACGGCGACTCTCTCTACCGCAAGGGCCTGTCCCGCCTCCTGCGCAGAATTCTCGCGATTCCCGCCGTCCACCGCCGGTTCAGGCACACCGACGGCGTACAGGCGACTCTCGGCCTGCGGCTGGTCAGCCGCTTCCGCCACGATGCCCACCCATGGGAGGCCCTGTTGAACGCGGTGACCGCCGAACACCCCACCCGGGATGCGTGGTGGGACGACCGTGACCTGACCGAATCGCTGTCCCGCGTCGACATCCCCGTCTACCTCGGCGGCGAGTGGTCCAACGTCCCCCTGCATCTACCCGGCCTCTTCCAAGCCTGGAAGGCCCTCGACCACAACCCGCACGTGCGCATGACCATGCTCGGGGAGCACAGCTTGCCCTGGCCATGGGAGAGCATGCACATCGAGGCCCTCGCCTGGTTCGACCACTGGCTCAAGGGGCGGGACACCGGCATTCTCGAAGGCCCCGCCATCCGCTACTGGCTGCCCGGGGCCGAACGGTGGCTCACCGCCGACTCCTGGCCCCCGCCTGCGAAACACATGGCCTTGTCGCTCAACTCCGACGGCTCCCTCACCGGCGACGAGCAACCGGGCGAGCGCAGCTACGCCACGGACGGCGCGAACGCCATGCCCGCAGAACTGAGTTGGACCAGCGATCCCCTTCTCGGCGACCTCGACATGGTCGGTCACCCCGAGCTACGGCTCACCGCCACCAGCAGTGAGGCCGACACGGGATGGATCCTGCTCCTGCAAGACGTCGGCCCGGACGGCAAAGCCATCGACGTCACCCAAGGCTGGCTGCGAGCCGGCATGCGCTACGTCGACGAGGACGCGAGCGCGACGGGCAGGCCCGTCCTCCCGATGAGGACGTGGGAGCCCGTCCCTGCGGGGGAGCCGGTCGACTACCGCATCCCGCTGGTGGCCAACGCCCGCCGATTCCGCCGCGGGCACCGCATCCGGCTCATCCTCACAAGCGACGACAGCCGCGAGGACTTCCGCCCCATGCTGCTGTTCAGTCACGCCCCCGTCGGCAGCCCGAGCATCAATACGGTGCACTCCAGATCACGTCTGCTCCTGCCGATCCTGGAAGGAGAGTGAACAGGGACGGCCCGACAATTCGCCCCGCGCTCCCCTCGTCTACGACCGGACACGGCAAGAGCACACCTGTACCGGGTGGCATCTCGAGCCACCCATATCGCCTGCGGCTGGCGGCTACGGACCTGAAGGCAGGCCCGCGCCGAACCGCTGGACGGAGCCGTCGACATCGGCGAGATCCAGATCGTCGGCGTCAGCCCCACCCCCGAACCGAGGGGCTGCATTCGAACCTCATATGAGGCAGGCAGCACTCAGCTATGCCCACCGCCCTGACATCCAGGGACCAATTCTCGACATCGACAACAGGAGATCGCCATGACCGCAACAACCATCCTCGCAGCTCTGCTCGCGATCGTTCTGCTAGGGGCCGGTACAACCATGACCCTGGCCGTCAGCTTCCAACGCGACACCGCGGCGCACCTCGGATTCAGCGTCAACGCCTTCCGCCGTATCGGGGCCTTGGAGTTGCTCGGTGCGATCGGAGCACTCCTGGGGCTGACGATCCCCGCCGTCGGCGCCCTCGCCGCAGTGGGCATCGTGGCGCTGATGGTCGGCGCCGCTGCCAGCCACCTCCGCGTTCGCGACCGGTTCGCGCAGCTGATCCCAGCGATAGCGATCGCTGCCGTCGCGGTCGCGTATCTGTTTTTGGTTGGGCAACAGGCAGTTTCGTGAGGCGCGTATCCGACGCGGGACTACGAGCGATCGACAGCAACGGCAAACCCGGTTTTGAAGGAACTCCAGTGGGACGCTTGGACGAACGCGTCGAATTCACCTCCGGCGCAGCTGATGGTCAGGGACCGACCTCCATCGCGCCTCGGTATGAGGTGCGACGATGACCGCCACGGTCTTCTGCTCCCGAGCCGAACCACTCCGGCCGCGCGACGACGGCGATCCGGAGGAAGAAAAAGCACCGTTGCTCGGGCCTGATCAGTTATTGGCGGCGATCGCTGGTCACCTTACGCAAGGATCATCGCTGATCGAGTGGGCTAGGGAGTTGGGCGATCTGCACGCGGCACTGATCCCAGTGCGCCTGAATCGAACGCGTCTTCCCGCCGAATTCGATGAAGCCCGCGTCCACATCGACATTGCCGAGATCGTCAGCGAGATCGATTCGTGGGCGTTCGTCCATGTTCCGAGAGCCCCCGGAGCGCGCAGGCACACCCATTCCCTGGGAGAGGTGATCAGCCATATCGCAAAGATCTATGCCAACGCGTGGTGGACGGTGCTACACGTCGATGACAACGACGTGCGGCACGAGGCATGGTATCACCTCGGTGAGGTCTGCGAAGGCTACGCGCAGCTGATTCACGACGTCCAGGCCTCCGGGGTCCGATTCCCGCTAGGGTGGCGGGGCATCCGACACGCGCCGCCGACCTGACAGGTGCTTCCGCGAGGTCGGCCGAGCCCGGCTACTGGCGCAAATTGCGGTCGAACAGGGCCAGCAGTTCGCGGTAGTGCCGTTCATCGGCCTCGGGGTCGTGCGCGGAGGTATCGGCCTGGGTGTAGCCGTGTTGGGCACCCTCGTAGACCTCGGTGCGGTGGCGGACACCGGCGGCATCCAGCGCCTTGTCGAACAGGGCGATATGTTCCGGAGTCATGTGGTGATCCTCGCCCGCGTGGGCGAAATACAGTTCCGCCGTGATGTTTCCGAGGGTGAGATGCGGACTGTCCGGGGCGTCGGTCACCAGCGGTCCGCCGTGGAATCCTGCCACCGCCGCAACCCGATCGGGGAACATGGCGGCGGTCAGCACCGCCAGCCGCGCACCCATGCAGTAACCCGTGACGCCGACCTTTCCCGCTATGACCTGCGGCGACGCTGCCAGCCACTCGAGATATGCGCCGACATCCGAACGCAGGAGCTCCGGGGTCAGCTCGCGGATCATCGGGAAGACCTGTTGGAAGATCTCCGGCCGCTCCCCCGGGTCGATGAAGTCCGGCAGCTCGATCACAGGCGCACGCCCGTGCCGGTAATAGGCGTTCGGCACCAGAACGGTGTAGCCATGGGCGGCAATACGATCGGCCAGTGATCGCAGGCTGGGCCGCAGTCCGAAACCGTCCTGAATCACGAGCACTCCCGGATGGGCGGCGCCATCGTCGGGGTAGGCGACATACGAGTCAGCGACACCGTCGGATGTCCGGACGTCGACCGACATACCGTTCACTGCGGTCACCCTCGAATCCTCCTGCCATGCCAGCCTTTCGAACATACCCCATTCAAGATCAGCCGATTCGACTCGACTACCGGTCGTCGGAGCATCGAGCCGAGACAGGGGCGGAGCGGCCGAGCCCGACGCGAACCCGATCGACAACGACTGGGTCGACCGTCTCGTCGACCTCACCGCACACGACCGGGCCCGGGACAATCGGCCGATCGTGCTGTGCGGGCTCTGCGCAGGCGGCATGCTCGTCTATCACGTCGACGCCAAGGCCCCAGGGCAGTCTCAGCGGCACCAGCCAGCACATCCGGCAGGTCTGTAACGGGATGCAGTCGCCGATTTCATCTTCAACAACAATCCGTCCAGGCTGATGCATTGTCTGCATATTTGCAGAAGACGTGTTTATCTCTGCGCCATAAAGCGATCGCGACGCCGAGGATCCGCAGATTTGCGCAATAGTCGACCGAAACCGGAGAGCATGCTTCCACTTGGATGGATCGACCGGAGGGGCGTTCGGTAGTCGAATGCATCGGTTGGGCACGGGAGAGCCGCCGCAGGACATGCATCGGATGCGAAATTGTACCGACCTACCGCAGTGCGACTCGTCCCCTAGCAGGTCAAACCAGACGACACAGGCTGGTGGCGTCGAGTGTGCCGTCGGCTCGACTCACGCCGAACGGAATGGAAGCACATCGCGAGATCGACTCCGCCGCACGTCGATACGCGGGGTGTCGAGAAATCGACTTGATTTGATCATCGACTTCAGCGAGGGATGAAGATCAATTTGTGTTACCTCGGCAAAATATTCAGTTAGCCAACTATTAACGGTGATGATTACCACAGCAAGAGAAGTGGATTTGTAGATTTCTTTTTCTTAACGTTGCTGGTGCGCCCGTGATGGCGTCGTTATCCCACTGTGAAAGGAAGCTCCGTAGATGTTCTCTCGTAAGGCCCTTCTCGCCGCCAGCACCGTCTCCGCCGCTGCCCTGTTCTTCGGCCCGGTCGCGGTGGCCTCCGCCGCCCACTCCGCCGCCGGCACCGGTTCCGCGGGCCTGGCCTCGGGTTCGGCCGACGGTGGCTCGTCCACTGGTTCGGCCGGCTCGTCCTCCGGTTCCGCCATGTTGGACTCCGGCAGCTCGGCCCTCGACGGGGGCACCTCCGCCGTCGTCAACGTCATCGATGCGATCACCGGCATCCGGGACCTGACCCAGCCCAAGCCCGCCTCCTGATCCGGTCTCGGTAGATCACCGCATCGTCCGTCTGCCCCTTCGGGGCCGGACTTCCCTGCGCCGCTCCGCTCCACACCGCGGCCCGCACTACAGCGGTGAAGTCGCTACAGCTGAACTAGTCGATTCGCCGCATCGAAGCAGATGCGGCGGGTGGACCCCGAGATTCCGTTTGCCCGCTAGGGAGACAGCTCCCAGTGCTGCGAGCGCTGAGCTTCCTTGAACACAGGTTCGTGCCGCCCGGCGAAGTCGCCGGACGGCACGAACTTTTTTCGGGCCACCCACCGAATGAAGTTCAGCAGGCTACGTCCCACTGGGCGGCCTTGTCGAACGACACATGCACATGGTCGTAGTGATTGGCGGTCGGGCTCCCGCGGTCTTCCAGATAGGACCAACCGCTGCCATCGTTGTACCGCTGCCGCCAGATCACGTAGGTCACACCGAAACGCTGCTGATTGGCCAGCACGTATTCGGCGATCGCGTCGCCCCGCGCGGAATCGGGTGTCATGAGATCGAGTGCCAAGCCTGCGCCGTGGTCGCCGTCGCTACGGCCGATGGCGCCGCCGATGTCGGCGACGGCGAACGTCTTCTTGAGTAGGTTGCCCACCTGCGCCACGTGCGGCCGCGTGCCTGCGAGTTCGGTCGAGCACGGTACAGGGGGAGGCGGTGGTGGCAGGTGCTGCGCAGCCTCCCTGGCCGATGGTGGTGGTTGCTCGGCCGCGGACGACGCCGCTGTCGGCCGAGTGATCGACGGCACGCTGGTCGGCGGCGCGACGGCTGCCAACGGCGGCGAATCGGCCGCTGCGGCATGCTGAGCCTCCAGGCCCGGTCGCGATACCGCCCACAACACGACGGCGAGGGCCGCGGCGATGCCGCATACCGCCAGGGCACTGAGCTTCCGGGCTGCGGTTCGTTTACGGTGTTGACCAGGCATGATGTCGGCTACCGATTACAGTCGAGAATAGGTCACCGATACATTACGAAATGGTCGCGAAAATGTCACGCCGAGCGGGCGAAAGGTGCTCGGGTCCGCTGACAGGATCGAGTCCGAGTGTCCTGCTGTGCCGCCGGAACGAGCTGACCAGGCCAGAAGCCGGTAGATAGCGCTGTAATGGTTCAGCTGAGTGAGAAGTCAGTCGGGTCGACTGTCGGCTACCGCAGAAGATTGCGGGCCGGCGAGTCGGCCGACGGCGTGGAGGTGGCTCAGCGCTTGGCGGTAGGAGTCCAGGACGCTGGTCTCGCAGTAGGGCACCTCGAGTTCGACGCAGAACTGTTCGACCATCGGCTTGGCCCGGCGCAGGTTGGGCCGCGGCATGGACGGGAACAGGTGGTGCTCGATCTGGTAATTCAGTCCGCCGAAGGCGGCGTCGACGACTCGGCCGCCGCGGACATTGCGGGACGTGAGCACCTGCCGACGCAGAAAGTCTGTCGACTCGCCTTCGGCCAGTACCTCCATCCCCTTGTGGTTGGGCGCGAAAGTGCAGCCCATATAGAACCCGAACAGGCCCTGGTGCACAGCGATGAAGACGACCGCTTTACCCGGCGACAAGACCAGGAAGACCGCGGCGAGATACCCGGCGGCGTGTGCGGCCAACAGCGCGGCCTCCCAGACGCGGTTGGGTATAGCCCAGCGCAGCACCGCCCGGACACTCGCATAGTGCAGACTGCCTGCCTCGAGCAACAACATCGGAAAGAACAGCCAGGCTTGATAGCGGAAAATCAACCGCCGGATGCCTTTGCCGGTCCGTGCTCGATCGCCGGAATGGGCCAGCACCCCCATCACGTCCGGATCCGAACCCTCGGTGTTGGGGTGAGCGTGGTGGCGGTTGTGATTACTGACCCACCAGCCGATGCTCACCCCGATGCCGAGATTGCCCGTGATCACACCGAACAAGTAGTTGCCCCGCCGACCGGCGAAGATCTGTCGGTGCCCGGCATCATGACCGAGGAACGCGAACTGCGCGAATACCACCGCCAAGAAAGCGGCAACCACCAGCTGCCACCACGAGTCGCCGACCATGACGAACACCGCCCACCCGGCAGCGAACGCCACCGCGGTGACCGCACTCTTCCAGACGTAATACCGCAACCGCCGATCCAGTAGCCCGGCTTGGCGCACTCGACGCAGCAACACCGCATACTCGCTGCCACGCGCCGGTCGGTTTTCCTTGATCTCGGCGGTCGGCGACGAAGCAACCGGCGCTGCTTGCGGTCCGTCCCGATCGATCGGGTCATAGTCCGCGAGCGCGGTTGTCGTGACGGAGGAGGTCGGCATCGTCCGACCGGTAGAACTTTCGAGAACCACGGATTGCCTGCACATCCTGTTGTCACTGTTGGTCTCCGGGCTCGGACGTTGTCCTTCCATGCCCGGCGTCGACGACAGCAGGCTATCGGAAGTCGGCGCGGAAGACTCACCTGCCTCGAGAACTAGAGTGTCGCGATGAGACCACCGCGAGGTGAACGGATGTGCCGATCGACGACACATCCGCGTGACGATCGGGTCGCACAGACATCGGCAGGCGCGAGATAAGGAATTGTCCTAAGGCCGAGCCACTTCCGTGAGTGACACCGCGATGCGGTGGGGATTCTTCCACCTCGGCCGCTTCGCTCGGCAATACCGAGCGGTTCGGCGAGCTGCCGTCACAGCGGTAGTCGGCGCGGACCTGGACCAGCGGCGGCGTGCAGCGCCCGGGTGCCGACCGATATCTCGGTTGTGCGAGTTACCGAGCGTCGGTAGTAGTCAGCACGCGGGCGTCGGCGGTGCCGTCCAGCCGCGCGCCGGCCTGAGGATAGGTCGGGTACTCGATGCCCGAGATGTACTGCACCGTCCGCACCACCTGGCACGAGTAGCCGAATTCGTTGTCGTACCAGACATAGAGAATCGCGGTGTCACCCTCGACGATCGTGGCATTGGCATCGATGATCGACGCTGCGCGCGATCCGATGAAATCGCTGGAAACCACGTCCGTGGCGGCGGTGTAATCGAGGTTTCGGCTCAACGGCCCGGCGAGCGAAACCCCGCGCAAGTAAGCGAGCACATCGCTCTTCGTCGTCTCCCGCTGAAGCTGCAGGTTCAGAATCGCGACCGAAACGTCGGGGGTGGGAACACGAATCGAGTTGCCGGTGATCTTGGCCTTGAAATCCGGCATAGCCTTCGCGACCGCGGACGCGGCACCCGTTTCGGTGAGCACGAGATTGAACGGCGCGGAACGACCGCGCCGGTCCGCCTTGTGATAGTTGTCCAGCAAGTTCTGGTCGTTGGTGAACGAATGAACCGTCTCCACGTGCCCGCGGATGATGCCGTACTCGTCGTCCATGGCCTTGAGCGGCGGAACGATCGCGTTGGTCGTGCACGAGGCGCACGAGAAGATTTGCTGCGACAGGTCCAGGCCGCGATGGTTCACGCCGTGCACGATATTCGGGATATCGCCCTTACCGGGCGCGGTGAGAACGACTTTCGCGATGCCGGGGCGCAGATGCTGCGACAGCCCGTCCCGATCACGCCACCTGCCCGTGTTGTCGATCAGGATCGCGTTCGTTATCCCGTACTCGGTGTAGTCGATCGTCGTCGGATCATCGCTGTAGATGAACTTGATCGTGTTCCCGTTCGCGGTGATCGTGTCGTTGCCGGTATCGACCTTGATCGTGCCGTTGAATGCGCCGTGCACCGAATCCCTGCGAAGCAGCGACGCTCGCTTGTTCAGATCGTCGTCGCCTCCCTTGCGCACCACCACGGCACGCAGGTTCAGCCCGTTGCCGGATCCGGCCTTCTCGATGAGTAGGCGAGTGACCAGGCGACCGATGCGGCCGAAGCCATAGAGGACGACATCCCTCGGGCCCGGTGACTGAGCCTTGTTGCCGTTGGTCACCTCGGCCAGCACCGCCGCGGTGAACTCGCGGATCGACAGTCCGCGATCGTCGGCGCGATAGGTCATGACCAACTGACCGAGATCGATCTTGCAGGGCCCGAGATCCAGTTCACTGAGCACTCGCAGGAAGGGAAGAGTCTCGTCCACCGACAACTCCTCGCCTTCGATCTGCCGCGCGAAGCGGTGCGTCCGCAGGATGCTGATCACCGACTTGTTCACCAGCGACCGGCTGTGCAGCAGGATCGTCACGCCCTTGCCCCGATACAACGTGCCGATGATGGGAATCATCGCCTCGGCGGCGGCTTCCTGGGCGTTCCAGCGGTCGAGTTGTTCGGTAGTCAACGTAGGTCCTCGGATCTCCTCGATTTACACGCGTATCGATGCTAATCAGGGCCCCGATTTCACCGAGGCCGGATCCCCCCTCGTGAGATCGCCAGGTGGCGACCCCGAGCGAGCACCATCGTCCGAGCGGCAGGCGGCCTATCCGATATCGACTACTCGGGCCCATGCGGGAGGCGCGTCCGGAACGTAATCGGGGTCGTTTTCGCGCCACGAAGCGGCGTGCTGCCGACGGAACAGCCCTACCACCGTCCGGCACGGTGGCCGTGTGGTCGGCCAGGGTGTCTGGCCGTCGGTCAGCACCACGAGGACATCCGGGCGGGGGTGGGCCCGTATCGCCTTGGCGATGCCCGTGCGCAGGTCAGTGCCGCCGCCGCCCACCAGTGGTATCCGCTCGGCACGGCACAAGGGATGCACGATCCTCGCCGCCGCGTCGCACGCCAGCACGGTGACCAGGTCGCGGCGGCCGCCCACGGCACGGGCGATGGCGGCCACCTCGAGCAGCGCGCTGCCCAGTTCCGTATCACTGACCGACCCCGAGGTATCGATGAGCACCGAGACCCGAGGCGGCGTTCGCCGCAGACTCGGCAGCACTACGCCGGGCACCCCCGCCGAGCGCCGTGCCGGCCGGCCATAGGTGTAGTCCGCACCCGCACCGGCGACGCAGACCGCGGAGCGGAGAGCCGCTCCCAGCAGATCCCGCCACGGTTGCGGCGGATGGAACGCCTCTTCCGCCCAGCGCCGCCACCCTTTCGAGGCGTTCCCCGGACGGCCGATGATGCCCTGCGCCACCCGGAATCGGACGGCGTCTCGTTCGTGTTCGCTGAGTCCGTCCGCACCGTCGGGCCCGAGTTCCCATTCGCGTTCCAATCCGTCTGCGCCGCTGCCGCAGTCGAGCCACGCTATGCCCTGCGTAGCGGGTCCGAGCCGGAACTTGCGCAGGTAGTCCTCCATGAGCTCCCCCTCGGGCAACCCCAACGACTCGGGCGTGACAGCGTCATCGGGGCGGGTCAGCCCGTCGCCGAATGCGTCGTCGTTGATTTCGCAGTCCGCGGCGATGTTCATCCGCAGTCGTTCCGCCGGGCCGGTCACGTCGTGTTGCCGGGCGAAGCGGTCACTGCGACCGTGATGGTCGCGCAGCAGATGCGACACCTCGTGCACCCACACCCCGGCCAGATCCGCTACCGAAGTCCGGTCCACGAACGCAGGCGAGACGTAGCAGCGCCAGTGCCGGTCGACACCCATCGTCGGTACTCGGCGCGATTCGACGACGCACAGCGCGAACAGAGCGGTCGCCAAGTAGGGCCGGACCCTGGCGGCGTGCAAGCGGGCGGCGAAGAGCTTGTCGCGGTCCAGCGTCCGCAGCGCGTTCGCGGTCATCGGCCTGCCTTCGCCGCGACACGGCCCGCTGCCCGATCCGCTTCCGTGGACACCGATACCACTCCGGCGAGTTCCTCGATGGCCGCGGGCACGTCCCAGTCGTCCTGGCGCAGCGTCGCGAGAGTGGTTGCGGGAACGACGATCAGATCCGGCGCCCCGGTTTCCGAAGCCTTGACCAGAAGCGCCCATGCCGCATCCCAGCGGGATTTCTCCGGCCGTTTGCGGACCGCAGCCACAACGCCGTCGAGCACAGCCTGCCGCAGATCCCCCCGCTCGGGCAGGACGGCTCCCGCCGGGTCGGCGAGCAGTACTTCCGGGTCCGGGAGGTCCATCCGGTCCAAGCTCGCCAGCAGCTCGAAGCCCGGCCCGTCGCCAACAGTGCCTCGGACCAGCTGGGAAAGCACATCCCGGGATGAACCGGCCGCGGTGGCGAAGGCGATCAGCCGCAATGTCATCTCCCAGCTTCGAGGCGACGGCCAGGGACCGCCTCGGCGGGTTTCGGTGCTGGGGAGTTGATGCACGAGAGCGGGACGAGCCGCCAGGAGCGCACACACCGCTCGGCGCGCGAAAGCCACAGCCTCGCCCAATTTTTCGGAGGCCAGCCGCGGTAGTGTCGCGTGGGGCCAGGTCCCGCCGAGGCCGCGAACGACCACATCGTGATCGTGGGTCCATTGCAGATGCACGAACCGGTTGGCCAGCGGCGGGCTGAGTTCCCAGCCATCGGCCGCCGAGGATCGCGGATTGGCCGCGGCGACGATCCGGACACCGGGCGGCAGTTGCACGGTGCCGATCCGCCGCTCCAGGACCAGACGGAGCAGGGCGGCTTGCACGGCAGGCGGGGCGGTGGACAGTTCGTCCAGAAACAGCAGTCCGCGCCCGGTCCGGACGAGCCGTACGGCCCAATCCGGCGGAGCCATCGGGACTCCGTGTTCCGCGGGATCGTCCCCGATTATGGGTAGGCCCGAAAAGTCCGACGGCTCATGGACACTCGCGATCACCGTGGTCAGCGGCAGGTCCAGGTCGGCGGCGAGCTGGGTCAGGGCCGCGGTCTTCCCGATCCCTGGTTCACCCCATAGGAGAACCGGCAGGTCGGCGGCCACGGCCAGCGCCAAGGCCTCCAGTTGGTTATCGGGGCGCGGTTCGGTGGTTACCTCGCGGAGCAGACCCAGCAACTCGTCGGCCACATCGAGTTGGGCGGGGCGGGCCGGATCGGCGGCCGTACGGACAGCAGTAAGCATGTGTGATCACCTGAAGGGGTTGCGTTGTCGAGTGGATGTACAGCGAGGTCGCCGGGTCAGCGCGAGGTCGCGTTGCGTGGGTGCGCGCGGCGGTCGCGTGGACGGCGCACCGGAGGAACGCGCCCGATCCCTGGCTCGGACAGGCCCGCCTTGAACAGTCCATAGGTAATTCGTTGTCGCGCGAAGGTTTCCAGTTCGTCGCGCAGAGCACCGTCGCGCAGGACCGCGTCGGGACCGAGCAGTCCCGCTACGATGGCCAGCGCGCCGGCGGTGTCGCCATGGGCCAAACGCTCACGGACACCGACCAGACAGTCCGGATGACGGTGCGCCTCATCGATGGCCTGCAGGCAAGGCAGCGGAGTGCCGGTCAGGGCGACCAGCAGTTCCTCCCGCCGGATCTCGGCCTGGTTATGGTCCAGCGCGGCCAGGAACCCGTCGACCAGCCCGATCCTGTGCTGTTCTCCCCTGCACTGCACCAGGCGCGGTTGACCTGCCCGGTCCGGGACGCGTGGCGCATCGTTCGGCGAGTAGTCGGGTACCAGTGCCGAGGCGACCAGCGGATGCAGCCGATCGGCCGCTATCGCGCCGGCACGAAGCAGTGCCAGATCGGGCAGCACCCAGGTCGCCGCGTCGGGCAGGACGGGCAGCGCGGAGACGCCGCCAACCGGGTATCCCGACGCGATCCGCACCATGGACGGTCCAGAACCGTTTCCGTCCACGTCGAGAACCAACCGTTGCCGGGCCCCGAACCGCACCACGAAAGTACCGCTACGCCGTCCCTCGGCGTGGCGCAGCATCTCCGCCTCGGCCGCCCAGCGGTCGACGGCGCAGCGGCGGACCTGCGGCACCGCGGCGAGCAGTTCGGGGGCCGGCATCGCGCAAGTATCCCCGTGCCGCTCGGCCCCGGACCGTGTGCGCAGCTCGCCGGCTCTGCGCGCGTCCCACAAATGGCGATGGAGATCCAGGCGAAAACGCCGGTGTGGGCGAGGATGCGGATGGAGCCCGGTGGCGGACCCGTCCCACAGCGCGAGACTGATCCGCTGACCGGCGTCCGCCCAAGCCGGCGCGGTCCGGACTACAAGGTGCATGGGACGTGCGCCGGGCTGGTCCGGTGCCGTGTTGTACCGCGCCAAGGCGATGGTCAGACCCGGCCGCAACAACCCGTCCGGAGCGACTCTCGGCAGATGCCAGCGCAACAGGTCAGGAGCCAGATGGCGGAGATCGGCCCGGATTCGAGCCGCGAGTTCGTGCCCGTGGCTACGCGCCACCGACCGGACAGTGAAATCGACATCGAAGCCTGCCGCGGCACACGCGCCCGCCCAGTCCCCCACGCGACGGCGGGCGGTAGCAGTCTCGATCATGGAGGGCGGCACGGCGAATTCACGCACACGCAGCCAGAAGGAAAGGCGGGAGTCGTCCTCGTTCGCGATGTGAGTGAGCATCAGCACTCACCTTGTGCGAACGGAACCCCCAATCTTTGAACAGATGGAGTCATCATCGCGTTGATCATAACCTCCCGAACCGCCACCGGCCAGCCGAAGGGGCTCGGCGGCAGCATCGCCGAACCGCTTCCACCCCCACAAGCACCCGCCAGACCGGTTGGTGCAGTTGATGATCAGCTAGTTTCCGGTGATACATCGACGCCACATCCCCTGCGGCATCGCCCGGGGGACGACTGCACCAGCAGATCCAGTCGCCCGGATGCGCCACTCGAGCCGTACGGCAACCGCCTACCCAATGAATCAGCGAATGTGATTCGGGAACGGGAGGTTTCGAGTGCGGCCACCACCTCATCGACGAGGAGCCGGCGAACCTCTCCTGAATCCGCGCGAGAGCTATGCCGCTCGGAACGACCATCGCCTTCGCGCTCCGACAACTCAGCGACCGGGCACCGAGGTCATCGTCCGGTCGTCGGCAACGACCGTGCCCGCCCGTCCGGCGTGATGGTGGGGAAGATCGGATTCACGTCGGTGCCGATACGCTGTTCGACTCCCGACAGGATGCCGTCGGTGTGAATGCCGAAGCGCACCAACTTTCTGGGCAACAAGGTGGTCGCGTACAGACTGCGCCCGTCCGGGGAGACCTTGGCGCTGGACACGCCGTCGTCCGGACCGCCGAACGGCACAGCAGGACCACTCTGGACCGGAGTCCCGTCACCGCCGAGAACTGAACACCATTGCGGCTGAGTGGCGCCGCTTCAGCTGCGGAAAGCGTGCGCACGGTGGAGTGCCTCGATCGCGTCGGTGAGTTCGGCGACCGGTCCGTCGACCACGGCGTCCGGCACGACCTCGGTGATCGGCAGCGCCGCGACCCGGGCACGCGGGACACCCCATTCCGCCAGCCAGGACACCAATTGACCGGACGACACGGCGTACACGATCCGCCCCAGACCGACCCATCCGTGGCTCGCCGCGCACATCGGGCAGTGCTCGCCGGAGGTATAGACGGTGGCCGCGGCGCGCTCGTCAGGCGACAGATGTGCCGCGGACCAGCGAGAGATCTCGAATTCGGGATGACGTGTCGCGTCACCCGCCTTGATCCGGTTCCGATCCTCGAAGAGCACTTCCCCGTCGGCCGAGACCAGGAGCGAGCCGAACGGCTCGTCCCCGTCGTCGAGCGCCTCCCGGGCGAGTTCGACGCAGCGGCGCAGGTGCGAAAGGTCCTCGGCAGTGATGGTCATAGCATCATCCTGGTAGCAGAAAGCGGGTGGGCCTTGCCGGAATCGACAAGGTCCACCCGCCGACGCGGTCGATCAGCTATCGCATCGGCGCCGGTCCGCATTCCTTGCCCATCAAATCGGGGAGGTGCGCCCATCCGGACGAGCAGTTCATGACCTCGCCGCCGTTCACCTGGAACGGCTGCGTGATCTCTCCACTCGCGGGCGCACCGTTGGACGGCGTGCAGTCCATAGCGGTCACCCTGCCTTCCCACACCGGTGAATGGGACGAACAGGTGTAGTTCCACATCTCCTGCGCCGTGGCGGTCGGCGGACAGAACAACAGCGCCGCCGCGGCGGCGAAGAACGGGGGAAGACCCAAACGAACGAGGCGTGTGGCTTTCATGACGATCTCCTTGTCCTGGTTCCGTGCGGTCTGAATCGGTAACCGTCCCGGACGAACAGTCCGAGTGGTAGCGAGCAGAAACTGCTTGGTGCTCAGGAGAGAACGTGCACACTGCGACAAGGACGCTACCCCCGGGATATCCGACCTGATGCGGAATGCCGATCGCTGTGACCATTCGGATATGGTGGCGACCGTCTCGGCTGCCGAGCCGGGCGCAAGCCGAGCAGCTCAGTGGGCATGCTTGCCGGGCGCGGCGCTGCCGCGGTACTCCCCGAGACCGGAGACGAGCTTCATGATCTCGGGCATGCCGTCGTAGCGGCGCCGGTGCAGCGCCGCGATCCTCGCGCCCATGTCGGGGTCCGGTTCGTCGGTGATATCGAAGGAGACGAACTTGTCGACCAAGGGCAGTCCGATCCGGTCGGTATGCAGGTGCGCCGGATGAATCAGGTACTCCCAATAACCGTCGAGGTCGTCGAGGGCGAAAACGGCGCCCCATTCGTACTCGCCGCCGTGGTCGCGACCGACGCTGAAGTGCCGTACGGACGGGATGACACGGCCTTGATTGCGCAGGCTGTCCAGCGCCTCGTCCAGCTGCTCCTGCGTAACGCCGGTCTTCAGGGTGAGTCGATTGCAATGGTAGATCATGTTTTTCAGCCTTTATGTCGGGTGAACTCGTGGAAAAAGCCGGCGACCATCGGGGGTTGAAGGGCCGTGGTTCACGGTTCCAGCACAACCTTGCCGACCACCGTGCCCGACTCCGCGAGCCGCACCGCCTCGGCGACCTCGGTGAGCGGCAACCGTGCGGCGACCTGTCCCCGCAATGACCCGGCCACCGCGAGATCGAACACCTGCCCGAGGTCCTCGGCGATCCGGGCGCGGAAGGCCGCGGCGTCGTGCTTGCCCGCCCACAGATTGAAGAAGTGCGCTCTGCGCTTGTTCGGCACCGCGTTCCACAGTTGCAGCCGGGCGAGCAGTTTCAGCACGGGAAGCCGGGAATCGCCTTCGACGTCGCGGGTAGCCGCGGTGCCGTAGGACACCAGGGTGCCACCGGGCGCGAGCAGCCGGAAGGAGTCCACGATGCCGGGGCCGCCGACGTGGTCGAACACCGCGTCAACACCGTTCGGCGCCAGCGCCCGGACCTGGGCGGTCACGTCGCCGCGGTAGTCCACCCACTGCGCGCCGAGCGCCCGGACCGCGTCCGCGTTGCGGGCCGACGCGGTGCCGATCACCGCGATACCGGCCGCGCGGGCCAGCTGCACCAGCGTGGAGCCGACGCCGCCGTTCGCGCCGTGCACCAGAATCGTCGCACCGCGCCGGGTTCCGGCGACCCGGTGCAGCATCTGCCACGCGGTGATCCCGTTGACGACCAGCGTCTCCGCTTCTGCCGGGTCGAGCCCGTCCGGCACCGGCACCAAGTCGGCGGCGTCCAGCAGCACGTGGCTGCGCCAGCCGCCGGTCTTGGTGAGCGCGGCGACCCTGCGGCTCCGCAGCGCCGCGTCCACTCCCGAACCCACAGCGACGACCTCGCCGACCAAGTCGTAGCCGGGCACGAACGGGAACGGCGGCTGGTCGTAGTACTTGCCACGCCGCATCTGCTGCTCGGCGAAGGAGACCCCAGTGGCCTCTACCCGCACCAGCGCCTGCCCCCGACCGGGTGGCGGCAGTTCGCGCTGCCGCACCCGCAGTCCGCTCGGTTCGACTTTGCCGGGCAACACGATCTCGGTAACTGTCACGTTCGGTGTGCTCATCTCGGAACCTCCTAGTGTGTGATTGATCAATCACTCTGTGGGTAAGCGGCGATTTCGCCGCTCAGGACGTCGATTACATGCGGTTCGGGTGCCGGATCCCCTGGGTGAGCATTGCCGCCCACTCTCCTGCGCTCGCGTCGATGTCGAGCGTGGTGATCAGATGACAGAGCTGGCCGTAGGCGATGAAGCGCTGGACCTGCTCGGCGCTGCCGCCGGACCGCTCCGCGGCGAACGCGGTGACCCGTTCGAGCCCGCTGCGCATAGCGGCGGCGATTTCCGGGATGTCGGCCGCGGATTGGGCGTGCACCTGCACCATGAGCAGTCTGTTGTCCGCGATGAGTTCGGCGTAGGCGCCACCCATTCGATACAGGATCGCATCCGGGTCGGTCTCGCCCGGCCGGGACGCACCGGCCGACAGCGCTTCCTCGATCAGTTCGAAGGCGCGATCGAGCGCGGCGACGAACAGCGATACCTTGCCGGGGAACAACTTGAAGACGTACGCGGGCGAGATCGATGCGCGTGCCGCGACGCTCGTGATCGGCGTGCCGTGATAGCCGGTGCGGGCGAACTCGTCGATCGCGGCGTCGACGACGGCCTCGCGCCGGAGTTCCGCGGTGGAAAGAGTGGCACGTCTGCTCATGTGAGTGACTGTACACTCACTCCTCGACGTCGTGCAACAGCGCCCGAGGCGGTCGCCAGATGACCTTCTGCCCTGTCGATACCTTCGCCGCCGTCGAATGATGATCGGAGTAGCGAACACGCCACCGTAATAGAAGGAGATGCATCATGACGACCGCGCGGACCATCATGCGGCCCGACGTACAGCACATCAGTGTTCGAGAAACCATGGACGCAGCCGCCCAGCGGATGCGGCAGCTCGACATCGGCGCACTGCCCATCTGCGACGGCGAATGCCGTCCCGTCGGCATAGTCACCGACCGGGATATCGTCGTGAAGGTGGTCGGTGTCGGCGCGAATCCGAAGACCACCACCGCCGGCGAATTGGCGCAGGGCGCCGACCGACTCCACACCGTCGATATCGACACCGACGTGCGCGACGTGCTGGTCCTCATGGAGCAGCAGCGGATCCGTCGGCTCCCGGTCACCGACAACGGCATGCTGGTCGGCATCATCACCGAGGCCGATCTGGCCCGCAATCTGGCCGATAGCACCGTCGGCGAATTCGTCGAGGCGGTCTGCGCGGCCCACCTGCCCGCCACCGAGAAAGTGTGAGGATCCGACACGTCGGCCAGCCCGTCGAAGACTGTCTCGAATAGGTGCAACGCGGGCAGCAGCGCGAGAATGATGCAGTAGGAATGCCGAGGTCGATATCATGGATAGGCGACCTTTTCACGATGCTGATCCTCCATAGCGAACGCGATTCATCCGTGCGGGAGGTGGTCGGTGAACGGCATAGCGTTCGGTCGCTACCGGTTGCACGAGTTGATCGGTGAAGGCGGCATGGGCCAGGTATGGCGGGCCTACGACACCGCTACCGACCGCATTGTGGCGATCAAATTGCTGCCCGAGCGCTGCGCGATTGATCCCAGCTTCCGGGAGCGATTCCGACGCGAGGCCCACGACACCGCTCAACTGCGGGAACCACATGTGGTTCCGATCCACGGCTACGGCGAGATCGAAGGCCACCTCTATCTCGATATGCGCCTGATCGACGGCGACGACGCCAGAACACTGCTCAACCGCGATGGTGCGATGGAGCCGGTGACAGCGGTTGGGGTGATCTCCCAAGTCGCGGCGGCACTGGATGCGGCGCACGCCCAAAGTTTGGTGCACCGCGACGTCAAACCGTCCAACCTGTTGGTCACCGATACCGGCTTCGTCTATCTGATCGACTTCGGTATCGCGCGCTCGGCCAGCAATACCCCGCTGACCAGCACCAGCACGATGATCGGAACCTTGGCCTACATGGCTCCGGAGCGATTCACCAGCGGGGTCGCCGACGCTCGGTCCGACGTATATGCCCTTACCTGTGTGTTGTGCGAATTCCTGACCGGAATACCGCCCTACCCGAGCACCAGCACGGAACAACAGGTCGCGGCGCACCTGACCGCAGCTCCCCCGGCGCCGAGCATGCGGCGGCTCGACCTACCGGTCGGGTTCGACGATGTCATCGCCCGGGGCATGGCGAAAGACCCGGACGACCGCTACCAGACCGCCGGAGAGCTGGCAGCCGCCGCCGAACACGCTCTCACCACTGCCCCTGCGGTTGCCGCCGGAAGCACCCCCCGAGCCGGCCCCACTTCGGTGCCCCCCGGCTTCGGAGGTCTCAGCGATCGGCCCGGGACGTCGCCGCCGGTACCCTCCACAGAGCCGTACGCGGAGCAAAAGTCCACGATCAACGCTGGACCTTCCGTGGATCTGCCCGGCCTTCAGCCCATAGGACCCGAATCGGGCGGGATCCGACGGGGCGGCACCGCACCGCCTCGACGTAAACGGCCTGTCGTGCGGGTAGTGGTGGCCGTGGTCGCCGCGTTCATCGCCGCGGCCCTAGGAGCGGGTATTTGGTGGCTGACCCGGCCATCGAAGCCCGAAGTCGCTTTCGACGGCAAATACGAAGTCACCTACACGCCCAAAACTCTCAATGGGAAGCCGGACAACAGTCCCCCACAAGAAAGGATATGGTCAGTCCGATCCGACTGCCCGTCGCACGGCGAACGCTGCGTGGCCTCGATAACCAGCCAGAGCACGTCCGAGCGGGAGACAGCCCCGGCCAAGTTCAGCGCGGACTATCGCGACGGCACGTGGACGATCACAAGAGACATACGGGCCCGCCCCGACCCCGATTGCGAAAGTCCGATCACCAAGGTGCCGCAGAACGTCCCGGCATGGCAGCGACTCGAATTCCGACCCGGCATCCCGGCGTGGACCGGAAACTCCCTCAGTTTCGTCGGCGGCCCTTGCGCATACACCCAACAACAAGAGATGAAGCTTTCCCGCGCCGGCGAGATCGATCCGAAGGTCGACGTCGTCCCTCCCGAAACCATCCCCGACCGCGGTCCCAGCCCGACCATCGCGCCGATCAGCGGCGCCTACGACGTAACCATCACATATACCGCGACACCAGGCGTTCCCAATCCCCCACCGCCGAACAAGTTCCGGCAGCAATACAACACCCTGTGCATGCGTGAGGGCGACCGCTGCGCCGCAACGACGGACACAAATTCCGGCACAGATCCGCGCAAAGATCCTCGCGCCGTCTTCGCTCCGATGTTGAGGCTCGAAGGGGGGGTCTGGCGGGCCGATTACAGCATCCCCTATCCCTGCTTCGCGGAATCGAACGAGCCGCACACCATCGCGACATTCAATTGGGATTTGTTCGCGTCCGACGTGGGCCCCGACCCCACCGAATTCTTGACCGGTACATGGACCCGCGAGAAATCGGATCCTTGTCCCGAGACCAGCCGTGCCACGGTCGAAATGCGGCGGGTCGGCTCGACCGGCGGGCGGCCCGCTGTCGCAGGCAGCGATGCGGACCAGCAGCCCCATCCATCCCCGGCTCCAGCGATCGTCGCAATCCGCTTACCCAAGGGAAGCGATGAATTTCGAGACCCACACCTCGGACAAACGATCAGATAACAACGACGAGAGCGGTTCGGCCAAGGAATTTCAGCTCGCTCCGCGCCGCACCGCTCGAGATGGAGGCGGACATGACCACAGGCGATGCTGATTGGTCCAGGCCGGCGGCGATGGCCCTGCCGAAGGAGGGGTTCTTCGAGCTCGAGCAAGGCCGGTACGGGCCGATCTTTCCCCGCACACCCGCCAATTACGGCTTCTCGATCATCGCGCGGGTCAAACCCGGCCGCGAGGAGGCGATCCGGGAGTACGGCAAGCAAATCGAGGCCGCGGTCGCCGAAGATCCCACTGTGCTGGCGCCGCTCCGGCTGCATTACTTGCGGTGGGTACTGTTCGACATCGGCGACGGGTTGTGTTTCCAATATCAGGGGATCTTCGATACCGACTTCGACAAGTACGTCGAGGATGCTATCGCCTTGTTCCTGTCGACCGGCATCACAACCGTATTCGTGAACCTCGAAGGGTTCCCCGAAGACTGGAAGACCAATACCGATGCGGTGGTCGAGTTCTTTCGTGAGCATCAATTCCCGAGCTTCCTGGAGTACGGTGAATACCCCTATGTGACCGCGGACGAGGTCAAGAAGGCGCTGCGTGTGAAGGCGGCATTTTCCGACATGCTCGACCAGATGCAGTAGCGACCGAGAGGTTTGCTGATGCTCGAACTCGACGACATCCAGCACATTCTGCTGACCCGCGTCCCCGCGCTGACCGGACGCTACGAGTTCCTGTCGTTCGCCGGTGCCGCTGGTGGGCGGGCGTGGCTGTCGGCCATGGTCGACCGCGTGGCCTCGGCTGCCGACGCACAACGCTCCGTGACCACCGACCGCCGATGGGTGACACTCGCGTTCACCTGGACCGGCCTACGCGCACTCGGCGTGCCCGAACAGTCACTGGCAACGTTCCCCGAGGAGTTCCGCCAGGGCATGGCAGCGCGGGCCGCCATCCTGGGCGACACCGGGACCGATCACCCCGACCATTGGGTCGGTGGATTGGCGGGCGACGATCTACACGCGATCGCGATCCTGTTCGCCCACGACGACGCCGAACGCGCTCGCTGGGTGCACGAGCACCACCAGCTGGTCGGCCGCTGTACCGGAGTGACGGTGCTGTCGTCGCTGGACCTCGCGGCCGTTCCGCCGTTGGAGTATCCGCACGACCATTTCGGCTACCGCGACAGGTTGTCGCAGCCGGTGATCGAAGGCTCCGGTGAGCAGCCCACACCGGGCACGGGTGCCCCGATCAAGGCCGGCGAGTTCATCCTGGGATATCCCGACGAGGACGGTCCTCCGGTGGGATTGCCGCAACCGGAGGTGTTGTCGCGCAACGGCAGCTACATGGCCTACCGGCGCTTACAAGAACACGTCGGGCGATTCCGCGAGTTCCTGGCCGAGCACACCGACACCCCGGAGGAACAGGAGTTGCTGGCCGCGAAACTCATGGGCCGCTGGCGCAGCGGCGCCCCTCTGGTGCTCGCCCCCGAGCGGGACGATCCCGAACTCGGGGCAGATATGCGGCGAAACAACGATTTCAACTACAAACAGATGGACCCCTACGGGTACGCCGTGCCTTTGGGCTCGCACATCCGCAGGCTGAATCCGCGCGACACCGCGGTGAACATGCAGCGGCGGCGCATGATCCGCCGCGGCGCCACCTACGGACCGCACCTCCCCGAAGGCGTTTCCGAGGACGGCGCCGAGCGCGGAATCGCGGCCTTCGTGCTGTGTGCCAGCCTGGTGCGCCAATTCGAATTCGCCCAGAACGTGTGGATCAACGACAAGACGTTCCACGAACTCGGCAACGAGCGGGATCCGATCATCGGCAACCAAGACGGCACCCTGGAATACAAGATCCCCAAACGTCCGATCCGCAAGACCATCAGAGGATTACCGGCGTTCACAACTCTCAGGGGTGGCGCGTACTTCTTCATGCCCGGTGTTCGCGCACTGCGCTACCTCTGCACCCCTACCGACAACGAGGTGGCACCATGAGCACCGTCACCCAGGCACGCACCTACAACCAATCTCAGCTGCCACGCACCTACACTCCCGGCAGACGCCGGTTGAGCATCTACTGGACGTGGAGTTATCCCTGGGAAGCCCAGCGCGATCCCGCCGCGCTCGACAACCGTTTCTCCACCATGACCGAGGTGCGCCAAGCGGCTTGGCCTGCCTACGAGACGCCCGAGTACGACGCCGCGCACTTTCTGCAAGGGATCGCCGGAACGCTGGAATTGTTCCACCGCTCCACCCTCACCTTCCAGCAGATCGCCGGAGAGGCCACCGGTCACCCCGTAGCGGTCTTCCAGCGCATCGATCAAGCCGGGTTCGAACTGCCCCTCGACGAACGCATTCTGGCCGACACCGATACCCTCATGATCTTCGGCCTCGACCACGTTCTCGGTCAGGCAGAAGCCGCGCCCGACGAGATCGCGGCCCTCGACGAATGGCTGCGACGCGAAGGCACCTGTCTGCTTTTGGCGCCTCATCACGACGTGGGTTGCACCGACGACCTCCAGCAACGCCAAGTCGAATACCAGCACCACGGCGACCCGCTGGTGCCGCGCCAACAACGTTTCAGCGCCTACACCCGCTCACTGATGAAAGCCCTCGACGTTCCGGTGCACAACATGTACGGACTCCGACCCGCCGTCGCCGAAGGCACGAAATCCATTGCGCCCCTGTCCACATTTCCTGACCTCGACGACTTGCACCTGCTCGACAACGTCACCACATTCAACTTCCACCCCCACCTCCCGCACTATCACCTCACCGCACCCGCAAGCGCATCCGTGCGCCTGCTCGCCCGGCAACCCATCGACCTCGACCGACCCCACCCCTTCACCGCCGAAGGCAACACCGAATTCAACACCCTGATCTGGCTGCCGCCCACCGACCGACGCGCAGGCGACATCGTCATGATCGACTCCACCAACTTCACCACCTTGTTCGGAGGAACCGAAAGCCTCATCAACCTCTGGCGCAATTTCGCCCTCATGAAGTGACCGCGCACCACACCGACGCGGTCTACCTCCTGCCGGCCAGGGGCCATCCGCCCACGGCGTTCGGCGGCCATCTGCCGCAGTTCCGCTTCGCTACGTGGGCGTCGATGTCAGCAATTGGTAGGGGCGAGCTCGCCGCGGGCCCGGCCTTCGAGCCACAGCAGCACCGCAGGCGCACCCAATACCGCAGGAGCCAAATGTTCCAGCGCGGAGGGCAGTTCAACCGACGGCACCAGCACCGTCTGCACCCGCACCCCGGCCGCGCACCAGCGGCGGACGGTATTCTCGATCGCACCGAGGGGAATCTGCTGGTCCTTCGGCGAATGCCATTCGAGGATCGGGTTTTCCGGCATCCCGGGATAGAGTTCCAGGCTGTTCTCCTCCACCACCGAACGGGCTTCGCGGCTGTCGACGATCGAGGTGTTGTCGAGGTACTCCCGAGCGCTGCCGTCGACGCCCGCGGTGAGGATGTCGTTGCTGCAACTGTTGGCCATGTCCTGAGCTACCGCGAGGCCGCGCGGGTTGAGATACGAGCTCGTCGGCAGTCGGTCCGGGTACTCCCGCTCCAGACCGATCGCCGCCGCCATGGCCAACCCGAACGAGGGGTGCCGGTCCAGGCCCAGTGTCTCGGCCATCGTCATCAGATTCATCGGGGCACCACCGATGGCCGCACCCGCGAGTTTCAGCTCCGGTGCGTATGTCGGCTGCAACGCGGCCGCCCATGCGGTGGCCAGGCCACCGCCGGAATAACCGGCCATGACCGCGGGGCTGTGCTCCACGGCGAGTGCGGGTAGCCGCTTCACCGCACGGATGCCGTCCAATACGACCTGGCCACCCAAACGCGCTGCCCCGAGAGCGAACTGCGGTCCGAGGTGGTCCGGCAGCGCCACAGTCCAGCCCTGCGCCAGCGCCACGTTCAAGATCGGCGTGGTCGCCACCAGGTTCAGATCGTCGCTGTACAGCTTGTGCGATATCGCGCAGCCGGTGCCGAGCGCGTTGATGAAATGCTGATACGACAACAGCGGCCCGCCGGTCTGTCGGGCGAAGGGAGTCAGAACCGTCGTAGTCGCCGCGATCGGCGCTCCATGCGAGTCGGTAGACCGGAACTTGACCAGCGTGACAGTGGCTGCGGGGAAGATCGCCAGCGCAGGCAGTGCCCGCACACCCAGCACATCCCCTGCTTCGTGTGCCGCCAGATTCGCCGGGGCGGCATAGAACGGGTCCGGATCGGGCAGTGGATACAGCGGTTGCGCGGTGGCCGTCGTCGCCAAGAACAGCCCGAGTGCCACACCGCCGATCGCACCGCTGCGCCTGCTGCCGGGCAAAAGAAACCGCCGGATCACGATTTTCTACCTCCAGTAGTTCGCGGCATTTGTCGACCAGCCAGCCTGCATTCAAATCCGGCGCTGCGGGCTGACCTTCCGCGACACGCCGCACGAAAATCTGAAACGCCAGGAATCGAGATGTGCACGCGCTGTCACACAGGCGCGAAGTCGGCAAGGTGTCGGGTGGCCCACTCGCGGAACGAGGTCGGCCGCACGCCGGTGACTTCTTGCACCGTCGGATGCACGACGGAGGTGAACGACTCCAGTGCGGTGGCGCGCAGTGCCATGATGGCGTCGGCCATGATCTCGGAAAGTCCGTGGTCCAAGATCGCCTGACGGGCGGCGGCGGGCTCGACTTCCAGGAACCGTAGCGGCCTGCCCAGCACGTCGGCGAGTACGGCGGTCATCTCGGCGGGGGTCAAAGCCTCCGGTCCGCTGAGCCGGTAGGTTCGCCCGTCATGACCGTCGGTGGTGAGCACGGTGGCGGCGACGGAGGCGATGTCGTGTTCGTCGACGACCGCGATGCGGCCGTGACCATAGGCGGCGAACACGCTGTCGCGGTTCCGGATCGAGTCGGCCCAGTGCAATGCGTTGGCCATGAACCCGAGCGGGCCGAGGATCGTCCACGGAATGCCGCTGTCGCGCAGTGCCTGTTCACCGCGGCGATGCCAGCTCGGGATGGGGTCGGTCGCGGTGTCGTCGCCGGTACGCCCGGAGGACAGCTTGACGACGTGCGCGACATCGGCGCGTGTGGCTTCGCGAATCAGGTTCGCGTCGTGGGTTGGGATGTCGGGGCCGGTGGAAAGCAGGAACACGCGGTCCGCCCCGCGCAGCGCCGCGGCGATGCTGCCGCGATCACCCAAGTCGCCCGCGACGACGTCGACGGCAGCGGGAAGACCGGCGGCGGCGGGCCGACGGGTCATCGCGCGCACGGGCACCTTCGCGGCGACGAGTCGGTCGACGAGCGAGCGGCCGACAGTGCCGGTGGCGCCGGTAACCAGAATCATGAGAGTCCCTTCAGTGGATCGTTGTCGTCGCGTCCTGTCCGACGACGGGACCCAGCATCGGCCCGGAGCCTTCGCCGGCTCCATCCACAGGGAGATATCGGTGGAAATTTTCCATTGAAGACGGAATGCTGAAAGAAATGACCGTGATAGATGAGCTGGACCGGGGCATCGTCCATGCGCTGCACATCGATGGCCGCGCACCGTTCAGCCGTATCGGCACGGTGCTCGGTGTGTCGACGCAGACGGTGGCCCGGCGCTACCGGCGACTGCGCGCCGAGGCCGGGTTGCGGGTGGTCGGGCTGAGCCGTCTCGACCGCGACGACCACACCCGCTGGCTGGTCCGCCTCGGCGCCACCACGACGGCAGCCCGGACACTCGCTCATTCCCTCGCCCGACGTCCCGACACCTCGTGGATCAAACTCCTGTCGGGTGGCACGGAAATCCTTCTCATCCTTCGCATGCCGCACCAGGCGGACGCGGCACATCCGCTGCTGCTGCAGGAGATCCCCCGCACCGCCGGCATCACGACCGTGTCGGCTCACTATGTGCTCCACACCTATTTGGGCGGTCCGACGCCGTGGCACGGACAAGTCGCAACGCTCACCGAGCGCCAGCAGCGACAACTCACACCACCCCATCACGACGCGCTGTCCGCACGCGGGCTCTCCAGCGCCGACGATGCCCTGTTGTCCGCGCTGCAAGCCGATGGACGGGCCGGGCTGGCCGAGCTGGTGGCAGCCACCGGATGGTCCCCGGCGACGGTCGCGCGCCGCCTGGCCGATCTACGGGCGCAGGGCGAGATCTTCTTCGATGTCCAGGCCGACGACACCCTGTTCGGCGCCACCACCCAGGCACTGCTGTGGATGTCGGTCGCTCCCGCACGGCTCGACCAGGTCGGCCTCGAGTTGGCGCGGCATCCCGAACTCGCCTTCGTGCTCGCCACCACCGGTCCGAGTAACCTTGTGGCCCAGGCGATGTGCCCGAATCCCAGCGCCTTGCACCGTTACCTGACCCGCCGCCTCGGCAGCGACGACGCCATTCGAACACTGGAAGTGACACCCGTACTCGCCACGGTCAAAGCCGCAGGTCACGTCATCACCGAACGCACCAGGCACGGCACAGCCAGCCGTCGTTCGAAAAGCGCGGCGAATTCGAAGTGACGCGCCCGTGCCACAGCCGCATCCCGCATCCGCGCAATGCCCAGAGGTGGTCGTGCATCCGGCGCGCCGGGCGCGGGTCCACAGCAGACCGATCGCACCGGCGACAATAAGGGCGATGCCCAGCGACTCCAGCCACGAAATGCTCACCAACGCCACCCCGCCGCCGAAGATTCCGGCGGCGACCAGGACTGGAAGCGCGCAGCATCCGACACACAGAAGCGCGCCCAGCCCGATCGGTACCCACCAGCGTCGCGTCCGCGTGCGCTCAGCACCCACACTCGACTCCTTCGCCGGCGGAGTCGGAGGTGAACGGTACTGGGCAGCAAGGGCTTTCGCTGCAGGCAAGCAAGTCGTCACAACCTGCGTCCAATGCGGCATGCAGGGTGTCGCGCACTGCGGTCAGCTCGGTGAGTTTCGCATCGATCTCGGCCAATTTGGCCGCCGCGCGCGCTTGTAGCCCGACAGCAGTACGGCGACCCGATCGGGTGGTGGCCAAAAGCTCGGCGACCTCGTCGAGGGTGAACCCCAGCCGCTGGGCCGCCTTGATCACACGCAACACCGTGACGGACCGCTCCGGATACAGTCGATGCCCGCCGAGAGACCGCTGCGGTTCGGCGAGCAGACCGCGCCGCTCGTAGTACCGCAACGTCTGAGTGTTCACCCCGGCGGCCGCGGCCAGCTCGCCGGTGCGCAATCCGGTCAACGCCGATCGCCGCCGATCCAGGCGTCCGCCCGCGCGGCCAGCGCGTCGAGGACCGCGGCCTGATTGTCGGGAACGGCGATACGCATCACCGGACCGTCCTCGGTGGCGTCGAAGCCGAAGGTGAAGAACGAGCAGCAACCGGACTCGCGTGCGGCGAGGTCACGGCCCTCCTCCTCCGCGCCGGCGGCCAGTAAGAGATCCAGTCGCGTGCGCGCGGGCCGATCCGTGCGCCGCACCGATTCGGCGAAGAACCGGTCGAACTCAGCGACTCGTACCGACTGTTCAACGGTGGGCAGCGTGCACGAGTCCGGTACCCAATCCCCGGCGGGAGGCGTGATCATCATGCCCTCACGGTAAGCCCGTACCCAGGTACAAGATGCAACCTCGAACCGCGGAAACATGCGTGCGCCCACCATTCCGCACTGCTGGATTCCAGCGTTCGCGGGTCCGGCGAATTCGATGGTTCAGTTCGAGGTGCTACGGATGTTCGGTCCGTTGCACCTGTTCGTTGATGAGGGTGTCGTCGTCGGCCGGCGGCTCGGGATCATGCCACTCTTCTGCTCGGCTGGAACGATTGCCTCGTATCGTGCCTTCCAACTCGTGGGCCAACTCGTCGTCGTGTACGGGACCGTGCTTGCTATTTCCTCGTTCCATGGGATCTTCTCCTGTTGCGGTTGCTGGACACCGGCGCGCTAGCGGTGGCGCAAAAGGGTGGCGACGCCTTCCCGGGGTACGACAGCACCTTCGACGGGCACGATCGAGCCACCCTGCAGCAATGTGACCACCGGCAACGCTTCGTCCGCGCGGTAGGCGCTGGACGATGTCGCATCATCGATCCACTGCGCCGCGGTGATGCCGCGAAGCAATTCCGGATCGAGTTCGACGGATCGGTCCCCCACGGTGTCCGGATCGATCAGCAAAGTATCGGCGTTCGCCGCCAGCAGCGCCGAGACCGTCTCGGGCAGCCCCTCGACGGCCAGGCCGTCGGCCCTGCCCCGCGCGGTATTCAGTTGCTCGACGACCTGTCCCTGGTGCTGCCGTGCCTGCGTCCGCACCGCTTGCTGCACCTGCGCTTCCAGCGCGGCGGAGTCCGCACCCGCGGCCCGGGCACCGGCCTCGACCTCGACGATCCGAGCGGTAGGCGAATCGAGTGCCTTCGCCAGCGCTGCGCGGGCGCCGACCTCACCGACCAGCACGATGACCTGCGCTCCGACGCGATCCGCGAGATCGCGGACCGCCGTGGCGACCTCCCCGACGTTCCGGCGGACCACTTCCTCTACCCGGCGCTGCATCGAAAGGTGTGCCCACCCTCCGCCGTGATGGATCTTGTGCACCGGATGCGCGGTGCCTTCGGCGGTCATCTCGATCAGGTTCTCGTCCTCGTCGACGCCGTACAGATCGCAGCCGACACGGTCGACGACCGCGATCACATGCGGCACCTCACGGGACTGCTGCTCGATGAGAGGCAACAGATACGGAAGCGCCGACACCCGCACTGTCTCGCGTGCGGGCGGCTCGGCGAGCATGTGATCGACCAGGACGCTGTCCGAATCGGCGATCAGCAGGCGGCCTGCACGCCCTTTCTCCGCTTTGACTTTGCTGATCGCGTCGTCGAGTAGCGTCAGCGTCTTCTCGGGAACGTGCTGGGCGGCCAATTGCTCGCGGATCGAGCGCCACCGTAACGCTTTTTGCTGCTCGGCGTCTTCGGTGTTGTGCGAGGCGTCGACGCAGAGCGAGACGAACGGGCCCCGCCGTTGCGCTATTTCTCTGAGATTCATGCCATACACATCCGGCGCGTACCCGGTTCGGCGTTCACGAATCCGAATACGCGAGTGCGTTCGGAATACGCTCCGAACGGTGGTTTGGCCGACCCAGGCCCGGGTAGTCGCCACGCGTCCGTTGGGACAACCGACTGGAGGTGAAGCCATGGCCGAAACCGTCATCGACGACGAGCTGTGGGAGGAATTCCACCGCCTGGTCAATATGTCGTCCCGGCAGTTGCGCGACTGGCTGCGCACCGAAGGCGCCGATACCGGCACCGAAACGGAACCCGATCGCGCGGGGCCGGAGATCGGCCGGCGCATCCTTGCGGTTCTCGGCAAACGTCGTACCGACCTCGATGCCGACGACATCGCGGTGATGCGCCGGGCCGTGGACGAAATCACCGCGGCGCGCGGTGCGGAAGCAGAGCGCGAGCCGCGCGCGGGCAGAGACGACTGGCGCAGGCATCTGATGTCACTCGGACACGATCCACTCCAGCCGTCGTGATCTCCGCATCGCGAGTCGAGCGGATGGGTGTGCGCTCTGCAGGTTGACGGCGAGGAGGGTGCTTCGATGAAGGCAGTGGTGTGGCACGACGTGGGAGATATCCGGCTCGACGAAGTCGATGATCCCAAAATTGTGGAACCGACCGATGCGCTGGTGCGGATCACGACCTCGGCTATCTGCGGTACCGATCTCCATCTCGTGCGCGGCACGATGCCGGGCATGCAGCCGGGAACAGTGCTCGGGCACGAGGCTGTCGGAGTGGTGGAGGAGACCGGGGCGGCGGTGCGCGGTTTCAGCCAGGGCGATCGGGTCGTAGTGTGCTCGACCATCGCATGCGGGACCTGCTCCTACTGTCGTGCCGGCTACTTCGCCCAGTGCGATACCGCGAACCCGAACGGACCGCAGGCGGGAACCAGCTTCTTCGGCGGACCGGAGAGCACAGGCCCCGTCGCGGGGCTGCAGGCCGCTTACGCGCGCATCCCTTTCGCCGCCACGACGCTGGTGAAAGTCCCGGATTCGGTGTCCGACGAACAGGCGATCATGGTCTCCGATGTGCTGCCGACCGGCTGGTTCGGCGCCCGATTGGCGCAAGTCGGGCAGGGCGACACGGTACTGGTGCTCGGTGCGGGCGTGGTCGGGCAATGCGCGATCGCCGCAGCGAAGCGTCGAGGCGCGGCACGGGTGCTGGTCGTCGACGGTATCGCCGATCGTCTGGCGACCGCTCGCGCGCAGAACGCCGAGCCGATCGATTTCAATGCCGAGGATCCGGTGGCAACGGTGCGCGAGCTGACCGGCGGTATCGGAGTGGACAGGGTGATCGACGCGGTCGGTGTGGATGCCCAGCGCCCGAAGTCCGGACCGGCCGCACAGAATCTTCCGGTTTCGGATTCGACGCTGGAAGCCGAGCGCGAGAAGGCGGCCCCGCAGGGCAGGACCGAGGGCGCGCAGTGGTTGGCCGGCGACGCGCCCAGCTTGGCGGCGCGGTGGGCACTCGAGGCAGTCGCCAAAGCCGGTAGCGTCGGCGTCATCGGAGTCTATCCACCGAATTTCGACGCTTTCCCGATCGGCGCCGTGGTCAACCGCAATCTCACCGTTCAGGGCGGCAACTGCAACCACCGCCGCTACGTCCCCGGCCTGCTGGGCAGGGTGGCCCGGGGCGACATCGATCCGACCGCCTTCATCACCCAGCGCGCCGACCCGGTCTCGATCATCGAGGCCTACGAGACGTTCGACCGGCGCGAGGACGGTTGGCTGAAGACGATCGTGCCGATGTGAGGTGTGTAGCGATGCTGAAGTCGATCGTCCGCGGCGCCGCGGCGGGAGCCGCGGGCACGACCGCGTTGAACGCCGTCACCTTCCTCGACATGATCGCGCGCGGCCGACCACCGAGTCGCACGCCCGAACAGAGCGTCGAGCGCATGACCGACAGGTTGGGCGTGCAGGTGCCCGGTGACGAGGAACAACGGCGCAGCCGGATTTCCGGCGCGGGGGCGCTGCTGGGCACGGGGACCGGCGTTTCGGTCGGCTGTGCCTACGGTTTCGCCCGTTCCATGAGATGGCAGCCGTCGATTCTCGCCGCCAGCACGGTCAATACCGCCACGGCCATGTCCGTCACGGCGCTGTCGCTTCTCAACTTGGGTGTTTCCGATCCGCGCCGATGGACACGTTCCGACTGGCTCAGTGATCTCGTGCCACATCTTGCGTACGGGCTGGTCACTTCCCTCACCTACGCCGCCATGGCCGACGGTCGTTCGACCTCGCGGCGACGTCGGCAGTGGCCGTGGGCATGACCCCAGCGGTGCCGGCCATCTCCGTGATGGGTTCGCGACTGCGCGGAGCCGGGTCGGCGAGCCTGTGCCGATCAACCCGCCCTGCTGTCCGAGTTCGTCTGCGTGCTGGTCGAATCGATGACGACGATATCCAGTTCGCCTGACGAGTACCGGGCGCGCAGGGCTTTCTTGTCGAATTTGCCGACACTGGTCTTGGGTACTTCGGGCAGGAAAGTCCAGCGCTCGGGCAGTTGCCATTTCGCTGTCCTACCGGCCAAGAACGCACGCAGCACGCCCGCGTCCGCCTCCGCTCCGGCCCGCAACGCGGCGGCGACGACCGGTCGCTCGTCCCATCTCTCGTCGGGTACGCCGAACACGGCGGCCTCGACGACGTCCGGGTGCGCCATGATCGCGTTCTCGAGCGCGACCGACGAGATCCATTCGCCGCCGGACTTGATGATGTCCTTGGCTCGATCGACCAGGGTGAGGTAGCCGTCGGCGGTGATGGTCCCGACGTCACCGGTGCGCAGCCAGCCGTCACGGAACGCGTCGGAGCCGACCGTGCCCGCATCCGGCGAGTAATAGGACGCGGTGATCCAGGGCCCCCGAACCTCCAGCTCCCCCACGGCTTTTCCGTCGCGGGGCAGCTCCGTGCCGTCATCGCCGACGAGGCGCGCTTGCACCGGAGCGGGGAAGCGTCCCTGGGTGACCCGGTAGGCGTAGGCGTCTTCGCCCTCGGTTCCGGGTGGCGGCCACGCGACGCAGCCCAGCGGCGAGGTCTCGGTCATCCCCCATGCCTGGATGATGCGCACTCCGTGGCGGTCCTCGAAGGCGCGCATCAGTTGCGGCGGCACGGCCGAGCCTCCGACCACGACCGCTCGCAGGTGGCCGAGGTCCTGCGGGGCGGCGTCGACCGCGGCGAGCACACCGTTCCACACCGTCGGTACGGCGGCGGCGAAACTCGGGCGTTCGGCTGCCATGAGTTCCAGCAGCGGCGACGGCTGCAGGAAGCGGTCCGGCATCACCAGCGAGGCGCCCACCATGAGCGCGGCGTAGGGCAGGCCCCACGCGTTGGCGTGGAACAAGGGGACGATGGCCAGCACCCGATCCCCCGTCCTGATGCCCATGCCGTCGGTGGTGCAGGCGTGCATGGAGTGCAGCCAGTTCGAACGGTGCGAATAGACAACGCCTTTCGGGCCACCGGTGGTGCCGGAGGTGTAGCACATCGCGGCGGCGGATCGTTCGTCGAGCAGGGGGAAGTCGAACGTGGACGAATGTCCGGCCAGCAGCGTGTCGAGTTCGTGTACCGCCACATCCTCGGGTGCGCGCAACGCCGCCGCGTCACCGTTGGCGACGATGACGTGGCGGACCGTACGCAACTGCGGCAGCACCTGCGCGAAGGCGGGCACCAGCGAACCGTCGACGATCACCGCCTTGTCCCCCGCGTGATTCGCGACGAAGGCGATCTGTTCCGGGAAGAGACGGATATTCAGGGTGTGCAGCACCGCGCCCATGGCGGGTACGGCACAGTAGGCGAGGAGGTGTTCGTTGTTGTTCCACATGAAAGTGCCCACTCGGTCGCCGCGGCCGATTCCCAGCGCGGTGAGGGCGTGCGCGAGTTGGGCTGCCCGGTCACCGAGTTCGCGGTAGGTCAGTACCCGCGACCCGCTGCCCGTCCAGGTACGAACCGTGGCATCGGCGTGGACGGTGGTGGCGTAGCGCAGCAGCGTCGCCAAGGAAAGGGGTTCATCCTGCATGGTGCTCGGCATCGGCAGGTCGTGCTCGTGGTAAGTCATTTCGTGCTCGTCTTTCTCGAAGAATGCCCGGCCGACGGGAGCGGTGGTGAGCCCGGGCCGACGTTGCCGCCGGGCCCGGGCTGGTCTCATGGGTTTCAGCCGCGCAGCGCGGAGGCGAAAATCGGCGCGAGCGGGGCGACGCCGGGCTTCTTCGCGAAGTTGGTCAAACGCCGCAAGGTCGTGGCGCCCGTCCGGTTGGTGACGAACCACGGCGGCTTCGGCGACAGGCTGAATTCGCCGTGCAGCAGCGACCGAGGCGAGGGGCGGAACGGCCCGCGCAGGACGGTTCGTTCCGGTTCGGCGATCAGCAAGGCGTTGTGCACCACACCGATGCCGCTCTGGATATCGGTCAGAGAGTGCCCAGGGAAGGCGCCCCACGACGCGCGGGCGGTGAGGTAGCCCAGGCCGGTCCAGGCGTTGACAGCGATCGTGCCGTAGCGCAGTTCGGTGACGGCCGTGTCGAATCGGTCGGCCAACTGTTTGATGGTGGCCGGGTGGGCGATGATGTTGACGCCGAGCGTGCCCTCGAACTCGTCGTTGCATACCTGCACCGCCCGCGCCAGGAACTCGGCCGGGTCGCCGCCGGGCAATTCGATCACGCCGAGCACCGGGGCGAAGTATTCGGTGTGCAGAGCGGGTTCGCGCCGATTCGGGGTCAGGCCCTCGATGAGGGTGCGTGCGCCGATCACTTGCGCCTGCGGGTAGCTCTGTCGGGCGGCCTCGACACGGTCGGAGGATCCGGGATAGTAGTCCGGCCGCTGCGGCGCGCGGCCGATAGCCGCACGGAGTTCGGCGAGGAACCGCTCCTTTTGCGGCCAATCCGCGGAGATCACCGCCACCTGTGCGGCGATGCAGTTGTACCCGTTGTTGTGCAGGCGCTGCGTCGCCAGGTGCTCGGCTTGGAAGCGCAGGTCCGCGTTGGACCATCGGCCCGGCACCACGATGGTGGGCGAAACACCGCCGAGTTCGCTGGTGATCGGCTTCGTGAGTCTGGGCGTGCCTGCCGCCTTGTTCCGTTCGGCCTCCGCTCCGGTGCCGAACACGATGGCGTCGTGGGTCGCCGCGCTGCCGGTCATGTGGACGGCGTCGACATCCGGGTGGTGCACCAGGGCCGCGCCGACCTCAGGGCCGCCGGTGATCAGGCGCACGAATCCGCGCTCTATCGCTGGCGCGAAGATCTTCTCCAGCACCGGCAGTAGCGGATCGGTGATCGGGTTGAGCTTCAGCGCCACCACCCTGTTGTCCGCGTAGAGCTGGTACAACACGTCCAGAGGGGCGATCGAGAAGATGTTGCCCGCCCCCAGGACGACGCCGATGCCGCCGGTGCTGGTCGGCGTGCGCTGCCCCAGGCCCGCACGGGCGCGAACGGTTTCGGCGTCGACGCCGGGCCGCGACCAGACTTCGGCGCGGAATCCGTTGAGCAGCAGGGCGTCGAACACTCCGTGCGGAAACACTTCGACGGCAGTCCGGCCACCGGGGGCGGGACGCATCGGGTATCCGTCGACCGGGCTGCGCCCCTCCTCCAATGCCAGCAGGGATTCCGCGAGCGCGGCAGCCCCGGTCAGCAGGGAATACGGTCCGCTCACCCACTCCTCACCGAGCAAGGGCGAATCCGAGGTCAGTTTCTTGATCCGGGCCGCGGTCTCGACCCACTCCTGCGCATGCCGCGCCGTGTTGACATGAATCTGCTCCAGCAGTCGGCGCCGGGCGGGCAGCGCGGTGCGCGCCCATTCGACTTCACCACGCCGTAGTGCGGAGACCGCGGCGCCGACGGTTACCGTCACGGTCGAGGTCATGCTTCGGTTCCTTCCGATTCGGCGTCCTCGAGGACCATGTCGGAAGCCTTCTCGCCGATCATGATCGTGGGAGCGTTGGTGTTTCCGCGCACTACCGACGGCATGACCGACGCGTCGGCCACGCGCAGACCGCGCAATCCCAGCACGCGCAATCGCGGGTCCACGACGGCGCCGATCGCGCAGGTCGACGTCGGGTGGTACAGGGTCTGCGCCGTCCGAGCCGCGAAATCGAGCAGATCGGCATCGGAATCGCCTGTGGGAGTAGAGAATTCACCGGTGGTGAGCTCCCGGAGCGCGGGTTGGTCGGCGATTCCGAGGGCGCTGCGCAGCCCGGCGATCACGCTCTGGCGGTCCTCTTCGGTCTGGAGATAGTTGTGCTGGATACGTGGCGCCGTGCCGGGGGACGCGGAACGCAAGGTGACTTCGCCGCGGCTCGTCGGGTTGATCAGGCACGGGCCGAAGGCGTATCCGTGCTCCGTCGCGGCCCCCATGCCTTCACCGTGGAAGAGCACCGGTGCCATGTGGAACTGGATGTCGGGCCCCCCGAGACCGCCGCGGGTCTCGATGAAGCCCCCTGCCTCGCCGATATTGGAGGTCAGCGGGCCGCGTCCTTGTTCCTGCAGCAGAGCGAGGTTTTCCGGGGTTAGTGCGGTCATCAGCGACTCGCGATCGGTGCGGTAGTTGAGGAACACCGACAGATGGTCTTGCAGATTCCGCCCGACGGGCAGGTCGCGGATCGTCTCGATCCCGAACGCCGACAGCTGTTCGGCCGGGCCGACACCCGACAACAGCAGCAGATGCGCCGATCCGTATGCGCCCGCGGCGAGCACAACCTCGCGCCGGGCCTGGATCACTTCCGTGCTCCCGTCCCGGCCGATGACCACACCGGTCGCGCGGCCGTTCTCGATGACGACTCGATGGGCGAGCGCGCCGGTGATCACCGTCAGATTGGGGCGCGACGCGGCCGGGTGCAGATAACCGACGGCGGCGCTGCACCGCATGCCATTGCGCTGTGTCACCTGATAGCGACCGACGCCCAGCTGCGTGGACCCGTTGAAGTCCTCGTTGCGGAGGTGGCCCGCTTGCTCGGCGGCGCGCAGGAACGCGTCGCCCAGTGGATGCCGCGATCGGCTTTCGCTCACCGCCAGCGGCCCGCCGACGCCGTGGTAGGCGTCCTTCCCGCGTTCGTTGTCCTCGGCCTTCATGAAATAGGGAAGGACCTCGTCGAAGCTCCATCCGTCGGCGCCGCCCGCGGCCCATCCGTCGTAGTCGGCACGTGCTCCGCGAATGTAGATCATCGCGTTCATGGAGCTGCTCCCGCCGACCACACGCCCACGCGGCAGATAGGCGCGGCGGAATCGCAGCCCGGCTTCGGGCTCGGTGTCGTAATCCCAATCGAGCGGACTTTTGAACAGAGAGGGAAATGCGACCGGCAGATGGATTTCGTCCGCCGTGTCCTGCGGCCCCGCCTCGATCACGGCCACCTGGACCCGCCGGTCCTCGGACAATCGACTCGCCAGCACGGATCCGGCGGATCCGGCGCCTACGACGACATAGTCGTACACGGTCGGCACCTCTCTCGAAATCAATTCTCGAATCGGGGTGCTATGACCCCGGTCACTGTCGCAGTCGATACTGCTGGGGGGATGCCTCGAACCACCATGTGCACGGGCCTACCGATCGACGGCGGATATGTGTGCCAGAGCACAATCGCATTCCCGGCGAATGCCTACCATCTATCCATGACCACGCTGACGGAGCCGCCCGTGAATGATTCCGCCGCGGTGGCGCGCACGCTGCTCGCGGAGGTCGACGACCTCACCGCCGAACTCGTCGGCCGGATCCGGACCGGGGACCACGCCTACGCGGAATCGACCGCGCTCACCGACGCCGAGCTGGGCTTCGTCGTGCGCGACAACCTCGTCTCGCTGCTGGGCCAGCTCTCCGGCGGTGTCGGGCGTCGGCTGCAGCCCGCTACCGTAGTGGGCCGGGTCAAAGCCGAACTCGGCGTGCCCCTCCCCGCGGTGCTGCACGCATACCGGCTGGCCGGACGGCTGCTGTGGGAACGCGCGCTCGCCGTGGCCACCGGCACGAGACTCGACGTGTTGCCGCAGCTCGGGTCGGAGATGTGGCGGATCATCGACGACTATTCGGGAGCAGCGGCCGAGGCGTACGGCGACTATCTGACCGAACGAGTCCGCCACGACGATTCCGAACGCCGCGCTCTGTTGCGCCGTCTACTGAACGGCGATTCCCACGATCCGACACAACGCGACATCGCCCGCGCCCTCCACCTGCCCCCGCTGGGCAGCTTCGTCGTCGTGCATGCCGAAACCGATCCCGAAGCACTGGCGCCACTGATGGGCATCGAGTCCCGGCTCCGCGCCGAATACGTCGAATCGATCTGGATCACCGAAGCCGGCGCTCGCATCGGGCTGCTCAGCCCGGCCACCGAGCGCGCGCACCAGCAGGTACTCGCTCAACTGCGGCAACACGCCACAGGCCGGGTCGGCGTGAGCCGCCCGTTCTCGACCGCGGGGGACGCAGGCGCCGCACTGCGGGAGGCCGAACTGGCCGGGCGTTGCGCACCGGCAGGCACCGCCACGGTCACCGTCTACGGCGACACACCCATCCCGCTCGTCCTCGCGCATGCTCCGTCCGCTGCGCACGAAATGGCGCACGAAATCCTCGGACCCGTACTCGACCTGCCACCAGAGGAGTGCGATCCCCTTCTCGACACGCTCGCGATGTGGTTCGAATGCGGTGGCTCCAATACCGAAGTCGCGCAACGCCTGCACTACCACCGCAACACCATCCACTACCGGCTGCGCCGCATCGAAACCCTGACCGACCGCCGCTGCTCCGATCCCAAAGCGGCCGCCGAACTCTACGTCGCCCTGACCGCCGTGCGGCTCATCGGACTGGACCGGTCCGGGATTCCCGCCGATCCCCCGTCGCGTGGCCAGGCACAACGCCTCGGCTTCTGATCACGAGCGTGGGCGGGCCCGCCGGCTTCGTGACGGCATCGGCATACCGGGTGAGCAGGCCTGGAGACTGGGTGCTCACGCAGCGGATGATCCACCGCTGCGGTTGCCCCGGCCTCTGGACCGAACAATGTGGTCAGGTCATCGAGGAACGCGGCCCGCCGAATGGATTCGCCATCGAGGACCGGGTCGGAATACGTGAATCCGGATCCGGAGCCGGCCGCGCCGGGTTCTTAGCTGGTCAGTAGCCCACGAAGACACTCGGCCCAGCCGAACATTTCCCGTGGTCGGTGGTTGAGTCCCCACCAAGATCGATCTATTGTGCGCCAATGGCGCAAATCACTGTCCAGCGGCGACCCGGCCCATATATGGACGTGCTGCGCAAGTACCGTGTGTTCATCGACGGCACCGAAGTGGGCCGCATCGGCCGTGGCGAAACGATCACGACCACCGTGGACTCTGGCAGCCACGAGGTTCAACTCAAGCTCGACTGGGCGACGTCGCCGACCGTCAACGTCGACCTCGCAACCGACGAGACCCGCCAGCTCTACTGCGAGCCAGGCGCCAACCCGCTCACCGCGCTCTACTACACAACGTTCGGACGCCGGCGCTACATCAAGCTGCGCCCCGCATAAACTCCGTCCTGGGCTCGTTACATACAGCTGATGAACACACTCAGTGGGGCAACTCACCGGAGACAACAACCCGATCAACCGTTCGGTAATCTGGTCGTCGACATGAAGCCGGGCGCGCTGGGCTAGCTCAGGAACGACCATCCAGCCCTCGCACCAGATCGATGCCGCGGCCGAGATTGTCCAGTCGCGCGTGCAGGGTGTCGCCCGCGGGATAGAGACGTACCGTGTCCACGCCGGTGTCGCGCCAGGTTCGCAACCGCTCGCGGACCATGTCCTCGGTGCCGATCAGCGTGGTCGCCAGCACCATTTCGTCGGTGACCAGCGCGGCGGCGCCATCGCGATCACCGCTCTGCCACCGTTCACGCACTCGAGCGGCGACGTCGGCCCAGCCTTGGCGGCTGTAGGCGTTGTTGTAGAAGTTGGTCGAGCCCGATCCCATTCCGCCCAGCGAGAAGGCGAGTTCTTTCTTGCGGCTGCCGAGGACCTCGTCGAGTTGGGCCTCGTCGGCGACGATATTGATCTCCGCGCCCTGGCAGATGTCCAGATCCGCGCGGTCCCGGCCGGAACGGGCCAGCCCGGCGTCGAGATGCTCGAAATAGGCGTCCGCTCCCTCGGGGACGAAGCTGGTGCCCAACCACCCGTCGGCGATCTCGCCGGTCAACTCCAGCATCTTCGGTGACAGCGTGGCCAGGTATATGGGAACCGTGACCGCGGGCACGCTCAGCCGCATCGGTTTGCCCTCGCCACCGGGCAGCGGGATTGTGAAGTGCCGGCCCTCGAAGACGACCTTCTCACCGGTGCAGGCCGCCCGGATTATCTGCACGGTCTCGCGCATGCGCGCCAGTGGACGGGCGAACGGCACGCCGTGCAGACCCTCGATGACCTGCGGGCCGGAAGCACCGAGACCGAGCAGGAATCGGCCTTCGGACAGTCGTGCCAGGGTCATGGCAGTCTGGGCGATCAGGACCGGCGACCGGGTGCCGAGCTGAATGATGCCGGTACCCAACCGCATTCGCTCGGTGCGCGCGGCGAGGAAGCCCAGCGGTGTCACCGCATCACTCCCCCACGCCTCGGCCATCCAGCAGATGTCCAGGCCGAGTTTCTCGGCTTCGACTACGAATTCGACGAGGTCCGGCCAGTTCGCCCCCGAGGCCTCGATGGTGGTGGCCGTGCGCATCACGCGTCCTTCTCCACTAGGTCCTTGATGGCGGACAGATTGGCCGCCATGCCGAACTCGAACTCGCGCAGGCGCACGAAAACGATCTTCTGCTCCTTCTCGGGCATGGCATCGATCGCGAAGTTGAGTCCCGAACGCGCGGGACCCATCTGGGTCCACTGCTCCAGGACGGTGCCCGCGTCCTCGGGTTGGAGGGTGAAACGCCATATGCTGGATGGGTATCCGGGATCGCCGACAGCCCAGGCGAAGCGCCGCTCCGGCTCGAATTCCACGACCGTGCTGGTCGTTTCCCAGTTCCCCAGGGCCTCATGGGCGTTGCGGCCGATGAACCGCGCGCCGACCGCGGGTCCGGTGGCGCCGTCGAGCCATTCCACGCTCTGTAGTTCTTCACTCAACCGCGGCATGAGGTGGATATCGCTGACGAATGCCCACACCCGTCGCGGTGGCGCGTCGATGAAGGTCTGAACTGCCACGGTCGGGGTGTCGGCATACACCTGCCCGGTCCACTCCACGATCAGCTCCTTCCGTCTGTTTCGCCCATAGTTGCATAGATAGACTAAGCACTACAACGGTCTCTTCAGCGCACTCAACAGCTGAGTTTCACATTTGGACTCACGGGGATGGGGCTATGCCGCGCACATCGTCGGCGAACTGTGATCGTCCCGGCACCCCGCACGATTGATCCACTGGGGACGACTCTCGGACGCCCCTAGATGGGGCGTCGCTTCATTGATCGCCGATATGACGGGCTGGGGTAATCGATGGCTCTCCGACGAGGGCGTCGGCAAAATCCGGCGATACGTAGCCGGTCGTTCACCGGGAGGCCGGTCTACTTGGACGCACCCACGATGCGCAGCGCGAGGTCCACGTAATAGTCGCCGATCTCCTCCGGCGAGAGCGAGCCGTCCTCCCGGTACCAGCGAGCGAGATCGATGCCGAGCGACAGCAGAGCGACCGCCGCCATATGCGGATTCGGGTTGTCGAACACACCCGCCGCCACACCTCGCTCGATCAGCTGCCGCATCTCCGCGTCGATGAGGTGACGGATCGCCTTGATCTCGCCTTGATGCTCCGGACTGAGCGCGGCGAGTTCGTAGTTGATGACCCGGGCCACGGTATGCGCCCGAGCATGGAAAACAGTGAAGGCCCTCACCGCCGCGATCAACTGATCGACCGGATCGTCAGCGGAAGCGACAGCGCTCTTTATGCGCTCCAGCGTGTTGTGGTGACCGGTCCGGGAGACCTCGTAGAGAAGTTCCTCTTTCGAGCGGTGATGCACATAGATGGCTGCCGTGCTCAGCCCCGCGATCGAAGTGATGTCGCGAGTGGTCGAGCCGTGGAAGCCCCGCTCGGCGAAGGCGGCGACCGCGGCCTCCAGCAGCCGAGTTCGTGTGTCGTCCGCACGTGATTCGGTCACTTGAACAGTCTCGCATCCTGCCATCGAACACTTCCGGACGGTATCGGTCCGGCCCCCGCGCGACCGGCGTCGATGCTGTCGTGACCTTCGGCGCGTCGCACGGCTGTGATCCCGGGTACGCTGCGGTGGCCGCCGCTCAGAGCGCGAGCACGAGTTTTCCGTTGTTGGCACCGCTGAACAGCATGTTCAGCGTCTCGCCGAAACGCGCGACGCCTCCCTCGACGACGTGCTCGCGGCTCTCGAGCTTGCCCTCGGCCAGCCATTGCGCGATCTGCGCGACGGCTTCGCCGTAGCGATCGGCGTAGTCGAAGACTACGAATCCCGTCATCGAGGCGCGGAAGACCAGCAGTGACATATAGCGCGACGGACCGGGAGGCAGCTGCTCGGCGTTGTAGGCCGAGATCGCGCCGCACAGCACCACGCGGGCCCCGCGGCGCAAGTTCATCAGCGCGGCATCGAGGATGTCACCGCCCACGTTGTCGAAGAAGACGTCGATGCCCTGCGGGGCGAGTTCGCGCAACCGCTTCGCAACGTTGTCGTTGCGGTAGTCGACAGCCGCGTCGAAGCCGAGTTCCTCGGTGAGCAACCGGGCCTTCTCCGGGCCACCCGCGATCCCGATGACCTCCGCGCCCTTGGCTTTGGCGATCTGACCGACCACGCTCCCGACGGCGCCTGCCGCCGCCGAGACCACCACGGTGTCGCCTGCCTGCAGCTTCCCGACCTCGAGCAGGCCGAAATACGCTGTCATGCCGGGCATTCCGAGGGTGCCGAGCCAGGTGGGGCCGGGGGCGATGGTCAGATCGACCTTCGAGACGTCACTGCCGTCACTGATCGCGTATTCGGTCACCCCGAAAGTGCCGCTGACCGTGTCACCGACGGCGAAGTCGGGGTGCGCCGATTCCACGACCGTGCCGATATCCAACGACCGCATCACCTCGCCGATCCCGACCGGCGGCACATAGGAACGCTGATCTCTCAGCCATCCACGCATGGCGGGATCGATGGAGATGAAGTCGATCTTCACCAGCAGCTGACCTTCGGCGGGTCCGGGCAGTTCCTCGGTCGTCAGGCTCCAGGTGTCGTCGCCGGGCAGCCCCGACGGACGCCGCGCCAGACGGATCTGCTGAGTCTTCGTCATGACATTCCTCTTCTCATCGATTCGGCCATACATCCGGGATGGCGTCCGTTGCCGTCGGGAAACTCTGCCCCACAGCGAATCCGGTCAACTGCAGGTCCCGCTCGCAGACGGTCGCGAACCGTGCCGGTCAGTTCTTCGGTCCTCCGGCGACGTACACGACCTGCCCCGAGACAAATCCCGCACCCTCGCTCGCCAGGAATGAGACGGCGTGTGCGACATCCTCGGGCGACCCCGCTCGCGCGACGGGAATCTGCGCGATCGCTCATGGTGTTCCCCTTCTGGATGGACAGATGCTCGACGGTCCACGCGTAACCGGTGGACGACAGCGGTGCGCGCTCAGGACACCCGCTCGAGCACCATGGCCATGCCTTGGCCCCCGCCGACGCACATGGTCTCCAGGCCGAACTGTTTGTCATGGAACTGCAACGAATTGACGAGGGTGGTGGTGATCCGCGCACCGGTCATCCCGAAGGGATGGCCGACGGCGATCGCGCCGCCGTTGACGTTGAGCTTGTCGAGGTCGATGTCCAGTTCGCGCATGGACGCGATGACCTGCGCCGCGAAGGCTTCGTTGATCTCGACCAGGTCGATGTCGCCGATCGTCATGCCCGCGTTGGCCAGCGCCCGCCGCGACGCCTCGACCGGGCCCAAGCCCATGATCTCCGGCGACAGGCCGCTGACACCGGTGGAGACGATGCGCGCGAGTGGCGTCAATCCGAGTTCCGCCGCCTTGGTATCCGACATGACGACCACCGCGGCGGCACCGTCGTTGAGCGGGCAGCAATTGCCCGCGGTGACCGTGCCGTCCGGCCGGAACACCGGCTTCAACGCCGCGACCGCGTCCAGCGTCACACCCGCGCGCGGACCGTCATCGGCCGACACCACCGTGCCGTCGGGCAGAGTCACCGGGGTGATGTCGCGTTGCCAGAATCCGTTCGACAGCGCGATTTCGGCGAGGTTCTGGCTACGCACGCCGAAGGCGTCCTGCTCCGCGCGGCTGACACCCGCGAACTGCGCGACGTTTTCGGCGGTCTGCCCCATCGCGATATAGATGTCGGGCAGTGCTCCGTCTTCGCGGGGGTCCGACCAAACCTGCCCTCCCGCAGCGAATTTCGACGTCCGCGCGACCGCGTCCTCGAACAGGGGGTTCTGGGTGCCCGGCAGGCCATCGGCATTGCCGCTGTTGTAGCGGCTGACGGTCTCGACGCCCGCCGAGACGAACACATCACCTTCACCGGCTCGAATCGCGTGCAGCGCCATCCGGGTCGTCTGCAGACTCGACGAACAATAGCGATTGACCGTGACGCCGGGCACCCGATCGAGCCCGGCCAGTACCGCCACCACCCGTCCGAGATTGAAACCCGATTCGCCCGCGGGCTGGCCGCAGCCGAGCATCAGGTCGTCGATCGTGGCCGGATCGAGCGCGGGCACCCTTTGCAGCGCGGCCTTGACGATCTGCGCCGCCAAGTCGTCGGGGCGCATGTCCTTCAGCGAGCCCTTGACGGCGCGTCCGATCGGCGACCGGGCGACGGAGACGATGACGGCTTCGGGCATGTGCCCAACCTCCCAGCTACTTACTAAGCGCTTACTCAGCGCATACGATGCGCGCTCGGACAGGCCGCGGTCAATACCGACGGCCCGCATTTATCGATGTGATCTGCCACACAACAGGTACATAAGTGCTGGTGAGGCAGGTGAATTCAGCTCGCGAAGAACGCGGCCACTGTGCGCGTAGCGCCTCGTTCGGAGTGTCCTTCGGCAGAGCAGAGCACCGAAGCGACGATGGCGGTGGACCAGCAACTCGGTGTGCCGCTACGCCTCGGGACCTGAAACCGGCCCCGGTCAACTTTCGTCAGTTACTTCGACTCTTGCCGCGCGAAGCGCTCCACGACGTCGGGACGTTCGCGCAGATGTTCGGGGTAGCCCGGACCCATGCGCAGGCGGGATTCCTCGATCGGGACAGGCTGTTCACAGTGCTCGCAGACCACCTTGACCTGCGTGTCATGACCGCACGCGGTGTGCCGCACAAGCACCGGCGGACCCGATTCGTCGGCGAGCCAGCGATCACCCCAGCTCGAAATCGCCAGCAACACACTCCAGAAGTCGGCGCCCTTCTCGGTCAGCACATACTCGTACCAGGTCGGCTCGACCTGATACGGCCGTTTCTCGAGCAAGCCTTCGTCCACCAGACGACGCAAACGGTTGCTGAGGGTATTGCGCGCGATGCCCAACTGCTGCTGGAAGTCCTCGAAACGGCGTACTCCATAGAAGGCCTCACGCATCACCAGCGGGGTCCACCAATCACCGAGCAGATCCATCGTGCGCGCGACGGAGCATGGCCATCGTGCGAAGGATGTGCGCCTCATGCAGCGAGGATATCGGTTTCATAGATAGACCATGCACTTGATGACGCCACGCGGCCGCCCGCGCTCTGCGCGGGCCATCCATCGGACCCCGCCTCGACCCCGAACTTCGCCGGCAGGCCGCGGCCGCCACGAGCCGAGGCTCAGGTCGAGCGCGATTCGCTCGGCGTCTGCATGGCATCGAGGGCTTCGATGACTTCCCTACACCAGACGATCCAGGCACGTTCGGTCCCGAGACCGGCCTTCAGGATCAGATGCCTCATCGCGCCCGCATCGTCGCCGCGAGCCGGAAAATCACGTGCCTCGATCTCCCGATAGGTCGCGAACGTCTTCTCGTGCACCGCGAGGTGGTGCGCGACGACCTCGCGGACACCTTCGAAGTCCCCGGTGGCGGCCGCTGCTCGCAACCTGATCAGCAGCGTTTCTCGCTGCTGCGGCGGCTCGTCGACCTCGCACACCCAGCGGCGAAGCGCAGCGGTGCCCGCCGGTGTGATGGAGAAACGCTTCGGCTGACCACGCCCCGGCGCCTGTGGCTGCGAAACCTCGGCGACCAAACCGCCACCGCTGAGCCGATCCAATTCGCGATAGATCTGCTGATGGGTGGCCGACCAGAAGTATCCGAACGCGCGGTCGAAGCGCCGAGCGAGTTCGATGCCGGTCGAGGCCCGTTCGGTCAACGCGGTGAGGATCGCGAACTGCAGTGCCACGGCCCCATGTTAGAGAGCGTCGAGCGCGTTGGTCCCGCGACCTGAATCCGGAGTGTCCGCGGCAAAGGCTGTGCGCGCGACCTTGCGCGGCCCGGGATCCGGCCACTTATGAAGCCGTGACCACCGGGCATGTGATCGGCCACACATGTTTTTGCAACTTATTGCATGAATGCGGGGTGCGTCGATAGCTTCGTCGTAACGCAGCGCTGTGCGGCCGGAATCGCCGCGAGTCAACGCTTCATAACTCCTCGAAGGACGTCATCATGGCCTTGCCCGCCGCTCTGTCCGGTCGCCTCACCCTGCCCATCATGGGCTCGCCGATGTTCATCTCCTCCGGACTTGAACTCGTGATCGCGCAGTGCCAGGCCGGGGTGATCGGATCCTTTCCCGCGCTGAACGCACGTCCGGCGTCACTGCTGGCGGACTGGCTGGACCGCATCACCGAGGAAAACGCGTCGTTCGCGGCGGCGAACCCGGACGCCACCGTCGCGCCGTTCGCCGTCAATCAGATCGTCCACCGGACCAACGACCGCCTCGAACACGACATGGACGTGATCGTGCGGCACCGCGTGCCTATCGTGATCACCTCTCTGGGCGCACGCCCGGAGATCAACGACGCCGTGCACTCCTACGGCGGAATCGTCCTGCACGACGTGATCAGCGACGAGTTCGCTCGGAAGGCAATCGAAAAGGGCGCGGACGGCATCATCGCCGTCGCTGCAGGCGCAGGCGGCCACGCCGGAACGCAGTCGCCGTTCGCGCTTGTCGAGGAGATCCGGGAGTGGTTCGACGGGCCGGTGCTGTTGTCCGGCGCGATCGCCCACGGCCGTTCCATCCTCGCCGCTCAGGCCGCAGGCGCTGACCTCGCCTATATCGGTTCGGCATTCCTTTCGACCGTCGAGGCGATAGCGGCTGCGGAATACAAGCAGATGATCGTCGACTCCCGGGCCAAGGACATCGTGTACAGCAACTTGTTCACCGGCGTCCATGGCAACTATCTGCGCGGCAGTATCGTCGCCGCAGGCCTGGACCCGGACAACCTCCCCCATTCCGACCCTTCCATCATGAATTTCGGCTCCGGCGGCAATGCGAGCGCCAAGGTATGGCGGGACATCTGGGGCGCCGGACAAGGCATCGGCGCGATCAAGGAAAACCTCACTGTCGCGGACTTGGTGGCTCGCTTCAAGGCCCAGTACGACGAAGCGCTCCAGGCTCTCGCCCGCAAGACACCGAGGCCCGACACCGTCGGGCAGCCGGCCTGACCCACACATGGCCGTCGAGGCCTTCCTCGCCAAAGACGAGCCGGAGTTCATCGGCCGCTGACGCGGAACACCCGCCTACCTGGTAACGCGATCATTGCCAGGTAGGCGGGTATTCCGCGTTTCGGCGCGCCGGTGACCGGCCCGCGGCAGCAGTCTCAGCCGGCCGCGACGACCGGGTAGGTGTCGACCTGCCTGCGATCCAGTCGCGGAATGATTCCGTCGATTCCCAGAGTCCGGAAGTGCTCGTATTCGCGGTGGGCGGCGAAGCCCTCGGCATCGGTGTAACGCTCGAGGATCACCAGGTGCGTTGGGTCGTCGGTATTTTGGAAATAGTCGTAAGACAGGTTGGCCGGTTCTTCACGACTGGCGGCGCGCAACCGGGCGAGCAGTTCGAGGACGGCCGTCAACTGCTCCGGCTGCACGTGGTAGTGGGCGATCACCTGAAAGTAAGTCTGACTCATCTGGTTGCTTCTCCATATCGCGGCCGATGCTCTCGGGCGCGGCGAATTCAGCGGCGTAGTGTGCCGCACTGCCATGGCGGCCTGTTCCAGGCGTCTACGCGACGCGCGCCATAGTCAACATTCTTACTACACGCTTCCCAGGCCATGGCGTCGAGACCAACGTTTCGCGCGCCGGCGCAAGTCGGCCCGGGCACGCTCGACAGTCATGCAGCGGCACTGATTCCGCAGTGCGGATGCCCATGATGTCGCAAAGGTTAGTTCTATTGTCGCAATCTTGACCAGGTCGAGGGCTAGCGTCGCGAACGTGGCAACGGGAACACAAATACTCAACTCCTTAACCATCGGTCGAGGTGTGCGCTCAAGGGCTCGCACGGTCCCTGCCGCTGGTCGAGTCCGAAGCAAGAACTCCGGACAGCAGTGTCACCGCCACGCCAACCGAGTCGTTCGAGTCATCAAAGGTGAGGAACACCGATGAAAGCTGTCATTGGCAACAGCCCCAGCCACTACCAGCGGTTGGGTCTCACGCCCGGCGTGATCGAGCCCTGGGAGGACGGCCTCCGCACCGGCGCTGCCGACGGGACATTCGAATGGTGGTACTGCGACGCGCATTTGGAGGATGGTTCGACCCTCACGGTCGAGTTCCACACCAAGCCGCCGTATGTCTCCCCCAAGGCGCCGCTGACCCCGTTCGTGTTGCTGACGTTGACGCGCCCGGACGGAACACGAATTCAGAAGACCTGCATCGAGTCACCGGACGCCTTCCGAGCCGCCACCGACGGCTGCGACGTGCGGATCGGCGCCAACGTCTTCCGCGGTGGCCCCGAGGGCTACACCATTCATGTCGAGATCGATGAAGTGACCGTCGACCTCACGCTGACCCCGCAGGTGCCACCGTGGCGGCCCGAATCGGGGCTGCTCTTCTTCGGCGAGAACGAAGAGCACTACATCGCCTGGTTGCCGGTGGTGGCGAGGGGTGCCGTCGACGCCGTTCTGACCGTGGACGGCGAGGTGGTGCGATCGATGGGACTGGGCTACCACGACCACAACTGGGGCAACATCGCACCACGAAAGATCCTCGACCACTGGTATTGGGGTCGAGCATTGCTCGGCGACTACACGATCGTGACGCTGACGTTCGTCGCTGATGATCAGTACGGCGGCGTGACGGTCCCCGTACTGCTGATCGTCGAGGCCGGCGAGATCGTGGCCGCCAGAGTGGGCGCGGAAGGCATCGAGGTCGCCGCGGACGACACCGCCGTACATCCCGACAGCGGCGTGCCGTTCGACAAGCGGCTGCGGTACACGATCGAGGAAGCGGGCACGACCTACACCGTCACCTTCACCTACCTCGACGACATCTTCCGGCTGGACTTCGGCGAGTACGGCGCCTACCACCGCTTCCTCGGCGACGTGACGTTGACGCACACCAGCGACGGTCACACCGACAGTCTCGACGGCCGAACCGTCTGGGAACTGCTGTATTTCGGCGAGCGCACACACGACGCCACGGCGACGGTGCCCGTCGACGCCGAGCATCCGCCGATCATCACCCATCAAGCATGACCGAATGACACACCCCAACCAGTCCGGCGCCGTCGCCGGACCGAGACGAAAGCTGCGACGCATGCGAGTGCTCTACTACAACGGAGCCGGGGGCTTGGAATGGCGCGACGAACCCGAGCCGGTGATCCGAAGCCGGACCGACGCGCTGGTCCGGCCCATCGCGGTCTCGACCTGCGATCTCGATCAGCGAGTGATCCGCGGCGCGGTGCCCCTCCCGGGTGTCGACGCCCCGTTCGCCATCGGCCATGAAGGCGTCGGCGAGGTCGTCGAGGTCGGGGACGCGGTGACCGGTATCGCCCCCGGTGACCTGGTCGCGATCCCCTACCACGTGTCCTGCGGGATCTGCGACCGGTGCGGCGCGGACCTGCCGCTCTACTGCCGAGCCACCGCCGCCCACGGTGTGGCGGCATACGGAATCCCGTTCGGCGGCGGATACGGCGGACTGTTCTCCGACCTCGTGCGGGTCCCGTTCGCGAGCTATGCACTGCTCCCGCTGCCACCGAATGTCACTGCCATCCAATCTGTTTCGGTCGGCGACAACCTCGCGGACGCCTGGCGCTCGGTGGTACCGCATCTGCGCCGCTATCCCGGCGCCGATGTCCTGGTGATGAGCGGGGGCACGATCGGCCTCTACAGCGCCGATGTCGCGCGTGCCTGCGGCGCTCGTGTCGTGCACTATGTCGACCCCGACCCGGACCGGCGTCGCATCGCCGCCGAACTGGGCGCCAGGACCAGTGCTCCCGAAGAGTTCGAGCCCAGCGCCCACGAGTACCAGATAGCCCTCAACCACTCCAGTGGATCGGGCCGTGCCTTGCGCAATGCGATCCTGGCGACAGCACCGGGCGGTTATGTCGAAAGCAGCTCGTTCTATTTCAACGACATCGAACTGCCGCTGCCCACGATGCACATGAAGGGCATCCATTTCAGCAGCGCGCTCAGCAACGCCCGCTCGCACATGCCCGAGGTGCTGAATCTGCTGTCCAGCGGCCGCCTGCATCCGGAACTGATCATCACCGACGTGATTCCGTTCGACAGCGCCGACCAGGCGATACCGACGGCCGGATACAAACCCGTCTGCGTTCGCAGATCCAGCAGCGGCATCGAGGAGACGTGAGCGCGGTTGACGAACGCCCCGACGAGACCGACAGGAAGACAACCATGACCGCAGTCGACTTCACCAGCATGAGTGGACTCGAACTGATGCGCTGGGCCCAACGGGATCGGCCTGCCGACACACCGTCCATCGGCCGCTTGATCGGTATCACCATGGATGAGGTCGAGAAGGGGTATGCGGCGATGTCGATACGTACGCAGCCGGACTTTTCGAACCCGCTCGGCCAGGTCCACGGCGGCATCGCGGCCACGTTGCTCGACTCGGTCATGGCGTGTGCGGTGCACACCACCCTTCCGGCCGGAGCTCGCTACACCACTCTGGAGCTGAAGGTGAACTACATCCGCTCCGTCGCGCTCGATGCCGGGCGAATCACCGCTGAGGGCAGAGTGATCCATGTCGGGCGAACGGTGGCCACCGCAGAAGGCAAGGCCTTCGACGAAAGCGGCAAGCTCGTCGCGCACGCCACCACCACCTGCATGATCTTCCTCCCCAGGTAGGCAGCAGCCCGGGCGTGCGGCTCGATCATCGAGTGTCACGGTCCGGGCCCATCCCTTCGCAGTCGACTCACGTGCGAATATCACCGTCGCTTCCAGGGAAGCGATGAAGTGCAGTGGTGAGCCGAGGCCGAAATCAACTGTCAGATGGCATAACGTTGCGTTTCCTGACTGCGAACTCGGCCCCGGCATCCGCTTGTTATCGCCCGGTGAATCGTGCCGGTCGCCGCTCCAGGAACGACAGCATGCCTTCCCTGGCATCCTCACTGGTGACCAGACGCCGCAAGTCCTCACGGATGGCTTCGCCCGCGACGACCTCGCCGTCGTTTATCGCGCGTCGGGCCGAAGCGATGGTCGCCTCGATACCGAGCGGCGCTTGCTCGCTGATCCGTTCGGCCAGCTCGAGCGCACGCTCGAGTTGACGGCCGGGCTCGACCACCTCTTGGACGAGCCCGAGGCGCAGTGCTTCGTTCGCGTCGAACGGATCTCCGGTGAGCAGCCAGCGCATCGCGTTGCCCCATCCCGCCTCGCGCGGAAGCCGGTAGGTCGCGCCACCGAGGGGAAAGATACCGCGCTGCACTTCCATCTGCGCGAACTGAGCGTCGGCGGCGGCGATGCGCACGTCCGCGGCGAGCAGCAGTTCGATGCCGATGGTCATGGACCATCCGTGCACGGCCGCCACGACCGGAGTCGTGCGCGCCGGCCCGGTGGTGGACACCGGATTCAACTCGTCCTCGGCCCAATCGACGCTGCTGTCGGTGATCTGCGGCAGCACATCGGCCAGATCGAGCCCGCCGGTGAAATTCGCGCCGTGGCCGTACAGGACACCGCACCGCAGGTCGTCGTCCGTTTCCAGGACGTAGTAGGCATTTCCGAGCGCACGCAGCAACTCCATGTCGAACGCATTGCGTTTGGCAGGGCGATTCAGGCCCATCAACAAGACATGCCCGCGCCGCTCGACGGTGAGGACCGCACTTGGCCGCAGATTCTCGGTCATGCCGAGACCACCCTCGACACGGCCCGTTTCACCATCGACTCGTGTGTTCGGAAATGCGAGCAGTCCGTGCGCGAGCCGTCCTTCGCGGACTGTCCGGCGGCGCGGAAAGTTCCGAGCCGCCGGAAACAATATGGCCGAGAATCGACCTGTGCCTTCATGAAGTTCTCCGTTCGGGACATCGACGACGACCGATTTCGTCGTCGCGGCCGACGCTACGTAGCGCCCGCATACCCGATGCGGCATAACGGCCACCGTTTGCGACATGGTCGGCGACAACGGAGTCCGGCACGGGGCCGGCTGTTCAGGGGCGGACGAGCACCTTGAGCGCTTCGCGGGAATCCATGGCGCGGTAGGCATCGGCGATCTGGTCGAGGCCGGCTTCGCGGTCGAAGACCTTGCCGGGTTCCACCCTGCCGTCGAGGACGCCCGGCAGCAGGGTGTCGATGTAGGCGCGGACCGGCGCGGGCCCTCCGGTGAGAGTGATATTGGGGCCGAACAGACTGCCGAACCCGATCGGGGCGTTCTTGTATTGCGGGACACCCACCCGGCTGATCACACCGCCCGGGCGGACGACGCCGACGGCCTGCTGGTAGGCGGGCATATGACCGACGGCTTCGATGACGACGTGGGTGCCGTCCCCGCCGGTGAGCTCACGGACGGCGGCGATGCCTTCCTCGCCGCGCTCGGCCACGACGTCGGTGGCGCCGAATTCGCGACCCAGGTCGGTGCGGTCCTTGTGACGGCCCATCAGGACCACGCGCCGGGCGTCGAGCTGTCGGGCGGACAGCACGGCCAAGAGCCCGACAGCGCCGTCGCCGATCACGGTGACCGTCGTCTCGGCGCTGACGCGTGCTGCGCGGACGGCGTGGTAGCCGGTGCCGTAGACGTCGGACAGCGTCAGCAGTGAGGGGATCAGCGGTGAGTTCTCCTCAACGGAGACCGGAACGAGCGTGCCGTCGGCGAACGGGACCCGCACCGCCTCCGCCTGCCCGCCGCCGACGCCGCCTGCGTTCCAGTAACCGCCGTGCCTGCACGAGGTGTGCAGACCTTCGCGGCAATAGTCGCAGGTGCCGTCCGACCATACGAACGGCGCGATGACCAGGTCCCTCATCTTCACGGTGTGCACGTCGCCGCCGATGTCTTCGACTACGCCGACGAACTCGTGGCCCATGGAACTGCCCTGAGGTGTCGGAGCCATGGAATGGTAGGGGTGCAGATCCGTCCCGCACACGCAGGCGCGCACCACGCGGACGATGGCGTCGGTGGCGTCGTGGATCACCGGGTCGGGGACATCGATGACGCGAACGTCGCCGGGGCCGTACAAATACGTGGCTCGCATGAAGTTACGCCGCGCCGTTCTTGACCGCGATCACCGACAGCGGTGACACCGTCGGTGGCTGGGCGAGCAGATCACTGCCCTCACCCAGAATCAGTGCGGCGGCCGCGCCCGCCATGTGCGCCTTCTGCTCCTCCGGCGAGGCGAACACGTCGACGAGGAAGAATGTCGACGGTTCCGTGGCCGACCGTCCGGCCAGCCACACCGTCGTCCCGGCTTCGGCTTCGATCAACGGACGGGCGCGTTCGAGGAGTTCGGCGAAGGCGTCCGCTTTGCCCTCGGCGGTGGTGAAGGTGACCATCAATGCTGTATTCGTTGTCATGGCCGCGACACTATTGGCGACAAAACTAATGATTGCGACAAAACGGCTACACTTTGCGACATGAAGATCGGGGTTGCCGCGATCGCTGGCGGCTGGGACTCCGGCCTGACCACCGTCTTGGACGTCCTACGTACCGCCGAAGCCGCACGAGAACGAGTCGACCGGAACATTCCTGCGATTTCCGTTCGCACAATCGCGGCGACCCCGGCACCGATCCCCACGCAGGGCGGCCTGCTGGTCCCGATCGACTTCACCTTCGATGATGCCCGCATGGGCGATCTCGACATCCTCGTCATTCCCGCCATCGGCGCCAACAGCCCACCCGGCGTAATCGACGCCCTCCTGCGCCCCGACATACATCGGCTGCGCACGCAGCTACGCGACTGGGCCGACGAAGGCCGTCAACTAGCCGCCGCCTGCACCGGCACACTGCTGCTGGCGGAGGCGGGCATCCTCAACGGACGCCGCGCCACCACCAGCTGGTGGCTCACCACCGAATTCCAGCGCCGCTACCCGCGCGTCGATCTCGACATGACCCGCATGGTCGTCCAAGACGGGCACATCACCACGGCGGGCGCCGCGTTCGCCCACATCGATCTCGCGATCAACCTCGTGGCTCGGGCGAGTTCACAACTCGCCGACTTCACGGCTGCGACTCTGCTCATCGATGAACGTCCCTCCCGCAGTATCGAATCCGCCCTCGGCTATCTCTCCAGCACCGACCGGCTCATCACCGACTTCGAAAACTGGATCCGCGCACATCTCACCGAACCCATCTCGATTGCCGACGCCGCCACCGCGATCGGGACCACCCGTCGCACTCTGGAGCGTCACGTCCGGCAACAACTGGGCACCAGCCCTAATACCCTCGTGCAACACATTCGCGCCGAACGCGCCCGCCACCTCCAGCGCACCACCGACCTTCCCCTCACCAAGATCGCGCCGATGGTCGGCTACCAAAGCAGCGCCGCACTACGCAACGCACTGACCGCCAGCGAATGCCGCGAGCACAATTAGCGCGACGAGACGTGCGCCGGGGAACGAGCTATGCACCGTCGTTGCCATCGCGCAGGGAATGGATCATGCTGCGCAGGATCCGCAACGCGCTGGACTGCTCGGTCTCGGTCAGGCCGGCGAGCATTCTGACTTCGACGGACCGGACCGCCACGGTCGCCTTCTCGAGGCTCCGTCGTCCGCGGGGCGTGAGCCGTGTGGGAAGAACCTTTCCGACGGGTGCCTCCGCGGGCCTGGTCACGTAGCCGTCTCGTTCCAGAGCCTGGAGTAGCACGTTCATCGTCTGCCGTGTCACGAACGCGCCCCGCGCGAGCTCGGAGTTCGACAGGCCCGGTCGTTGCGCCAGCAGCTCGAGGCAGGAGTAGTGCGTCACGCTCATCCCGAGTGGCCGCAGCACCTCCTCCATGGCTACGCGCAGGACGCTCGACGCCTCTTTCAGCAGGTAGCCCAGTGACGTTTCCAAGTCGACGCCCGCACGGTCTTGACTCATGTCAGTATTCTGACATAGATTCCACCGTGTCAGAAAACTGACACAGAATGAGGAGATCATCATGCCCGTTACCGGCCCCGACTTCATCTCGCTGCAAGCGCGCGACCTGGCCGCTTCGCAGGCGTTCTACGAGCAGTACCTCGGCCTCGTCCGCTCGCAGGCCGGACCTCCACACGCCGTCGTCTTCGAGACGAAGCCGATCGCGTTCGCACTCCGCGACGTCGTTCCCGGCACCGATCTCGCATCCGTCGCTCAGCCCGGCATCGGCGCCGCGATCTGGCTCCACGCCACCGACGTCCAGGCCATTCACGATGCTCTCGTCGCCGACGGTCACACCATCGTCTCCGCACCGATCGACGGCCCCTTCGGTCGGACATTCACCTTCGCCGACCCCGACGGCTATCAGGTCACTCTCCACGACCGCGTCTGACCGGACCAGCGCCACCGGACGATCACCGTACGTCGCCGTGATCATCGACCTCACCGGGATCCGTGACTCCACCGGACCAGCACGGCTGCTGGACATACGCTCGCCGACCGGCCCAGTCGCTGTCGCCTCGGCGACTTACGCACCTTCAGTAGCGTACTTTCTTGACGAATTCCGCTATGGCCGTGCCGATTTCATCAGGGCTGTCTTCCTGAATGAAATGTGATCCCGGAACGGTCGTTTCGCGCTGATTGGGCCAGGTGCGGCAGAATTCGCGTTGCGGTCCGGTGAGAATGGAGCCCGGTTCCGCGTTGACGAACAACTTCGGGACATCGCTGGTGCTCAACCATCGTCCGTAGTCCTCGACCACCTCGACGACATCCTTCGGCTCCCCTTCGATCGGGATCTGGCGAGGCCAGCTCAGAGTGGGCCGGCGATCCTCGCCCGGTGACGCGAACGGCCGCCGATATTCCGCCATCTCCGCGTCGCTCAGCGCCCGGAGTACCGAACCGGGGAGAACCCGCTCGACGAAGATGTTTTTCTCGAGCACCATTCCCTCACCGGCAGGCGACCGGAAACCCTGGAACACGCCCCGTGCGCCTTCGGGCCACTGTTCCCACGTCACCGGCATGACAATGCTTTCCATGTAGACGATTGCCCGGACGCGGTCGCGGTGCTGGTTGGCCCAATCGAATCCCAAAGCCGACCCCCAGTCGTGGAGGACCAGCACGATATTGTCGCCGAGATCGAGCGTATCCCACAGATCGAAGAGATACTCGCGGTGCTCGGCATAGGTGTATCGGTCGGGACCGGAATCAGGGGGCTTGCTGGAATCACCCATGCCGATGAGGTCGCAGGCGATCAACCGTCCCAGCCCCTCACAGTGCGGCATGACGTTGCGCCACAGATACGACGATGTGGGGTTGCCGTGTTGAAAGACAATGGCGTCGCCCTGCCCCTCATCGATGTAGGCCATGCGCTGTCCGCGAACATCCGAGAATTTCTTCGCCGCGAAAGGCGCTGTACTGTATGGCATTACAGAGTCTCCTTATGTGTAGGTGTCCCGCTGAAGGCAGGTCTATGCCGCTGCGGCAGTCCGATCACTCACACCTCTGTCCCGGGCCCGCGCTCGGCGCGCTCGTCGACCGCGGCGCCCATCCGCGCCGCCGCGTTCCGGCACACACGAAGAATCCGCGACGAGAAGGACTCGGATTCCACAGCCCGTGACAGCACGAGTCCGCCGATACACAAGGCCAGGGTCGCGATGGCCTCGTCATAGAGTTCGTGCTCCTGCGGATCGTCCACCGGACGGCCACCCATCGCGTTGAGGGTCTTGCGCAGTTCCTCCTCGTAGGCTGACCGGAACTCGGCGGGCATGCGCGCGGCGTCGGATCCGATCGCCGAGAACGCGCACGAATCCGCCCGCTCGTCGCGGTGGGTCCGGTTGAGATAGCCGCGCGCGAGGCGGGCCGCGCGGGCGCCCCAGGACGCGTCGCGCGTCTTGCCGATCCAACGCGGCCGGCTTTCGGCAAGCCCGTGCCGGAAGGCCGCGATGGCCAGATCGTCCTTACTCGCGAAGTGTGAGTAGAAGGCTCCGTGCGTCAGGCCCGCGTCCCGCATGACCTTCCCGATAGCGCCGCCATCGGGACCATCCACCCGCAGCCGAGCGGCACTCGCGTCGAGGATGCGCGTCAACGACTCTCGTTTCTGTCGCGCGCGCTGCCCCTCCCCGGAGGGCGAATTTCGCATGTCGACCATCATGTGAACTACGCTCTCGCATGATGTCCGTCATGTCAATGCACCCAACCGGCCGAGCGGTCGGGGCGCGCACGGGATATCGCAGGATCAACTGACGAAGTTCCTGGCGAGCCGCCGCATGGTCAGGCGCGCGAGCAATCGCGTGGTGAACTCGCCGAAGGCACCCTCGAAGCGGGCGAGCTCTTTGCCGATGGCCACGTCGAGGTCCGCTGCGGTGATCAACGTTCCCTTGGCCACCGTCGCGGTCAGGTCCCGGCTCACCGACCAGCTCGGATGGCGTGGATCCGATCGAGTGACGACGAGTTCGGCGCGCGCACCGCGGTCCACGGTGCCGATATCGGTGAGTCCGAGCGCGCTCGCCGCGGTGGCGGTGGCCAGCCGCCACGAGTCCCGGCGTGGGATACCGGCTTGCTCGAAGGCGTCGAGTTCGCGATGCAGGGCGATCCCCGGCGCGACGAACGGTTGTTGGGTGTCGGTACCCAACCGCAGCGGCACACCGTCACCGAAGAGACGGTTGACGAGCAGGTGTTTGCGCTCCACGGCGCGCCTGCACCGATCGAAGTCCTCGCGTCGGATGTCGCGATAGGCAGGGATGCCGTGTCGAGGGTGCCACACGATGGCCGAGTAGAACGACGGCAGCGCTCGCGCTGTGGGCTCGTCGCGCGCTTGGTGATGCCGCTCGAGATCGAGGACACCGGTGGAGGTGTTCAGCGTCGGCGTGACCGCGAGCCCGCGGTCGGCGCTCACCTGCCGGATGAGATCGATGCGGCGGTCGTCGACAGCGTCCCAGTCGATCATGCGATTGAAGACGTGGTCCCGCCGAATACTGGCCGGCGGCGCCATGCCGAACAGGTGCTGCCCATCCGGCAGTTGCGCATCCTCGTGCCCGAGCCCGTACGGGACGTGTCCGAGAACTCCCATGCCGGCCGCACGTGCCGCTGCTTTGAGCGCGACGATGCGCGGAACATCGAGATTCTCATAGGATTTGACCCACGTGGCCCCCAGGTGCCGCAGCCGATCGATGATGCCCGGCGCCTGCTCCGGATCGGCGTAGACGAACGAGTTGGACCACCGTGCCGGTGGGGAGTTCACGAACCCGTAGGCGTAGTGGATCTCCGGTCCGGGCAGGGCGCCGGCGACCACCGATGCCAGGGCCGCCGGTGTCGCCGTCCCGTCGGTGTCGCCCGCGTCGCGAACGACCGTGATCCCGTGTCGCAGGGTTTGCAGTAGGAACAGATCGGTCAGCCGAAGCACGCTGTCAGGGGGCATGTGCACATGCATGTCGATCAGCGCGCTCGCGACGAAGCCGCCGCGAGCTTCCTCGAACACCGTCGCCTGTGGTGGAGGTTGCATCGCACCGGCCGGGGTGATGCTGTCGATCCGGCCGTCGACCACATAGACGTCGACATGCACCGCATCCGGCCTGTCCATGTGGGCGATGGTCACATCCGGCAGGACGAAGGCGCCACGGATCGTGGGCAGGATCGAGTCCCGTGTGGACACCGTCTCGGTCCAGGCGTCTCGGCCGAGCCGCTCGAACAGGCTGTTCTGCCGCATCGGCTGTGCCGGACGTGATCGCACCACGGATAGACTCAGTGCCGCGCAACAGCTCTCGTGTACCAGGCCCATGACGGCGCGGCAGAACTGGTCGAATGCGATGTTCGACGTCGTGGCGAGCGACAGGGCGGAAGTCACAGTCTGTCCTCCTTCGGGAATCGACGAACTCGACCCTATGAGTATTCGAATATCGAGGACCAGGGCCGAGTTGGACAAAATAGAGACCACTCGTGACAGATGATCGGTCGAGCGCGTGTGGCAATCGGCGGGCACTGTTACCGTCCGGGGTCATGAGTACCATCGGCCTGCGGGAATGATTGGGACTCGGTGAACGAGAATTGACCGAGGCGACAATCACCTGCCACGATCGTCCACGAATTCTGCGCGGACACGAACCGGATATGATCGAGACGTGAAAGCCGCAGTGCTCGAACTGCCGGATATGCGAGCCACCGGAATCGCGATCAGTCACGACATGCTCGAGTCGGCCAACCGAGCCGCGGAAGCTCTCGGCCGGCCCCGCCCTTTCGAGATCACCGCATTGCGCCCTGGCGATCAATTGCCCGGCGCGCTCGACCTGATCGCTATTCCGGGAATGGGGTGCGTATCGGTGAGCGAACTGGACGCCGTTCTGGCGCGAGCGAGCGATCCGTGGTCGATGCGAATTCTGTCCGAGGCCGTGAACTCGCAGGCTCGGGTGGCCGCCTCTTGTTCGAGCGTGTTCCTGCTCGCGCGAACCGGAGCGCTCGACGGTGGCCGCGCGACCACATCCTGGTTCCTCGCAGCCGAACTCCAGGCACGGCACCCCGCGATCACCGTCGAACCCGACAAGATCTTGGTCCGGCACGGCCGCACGGTCACCGGCGGAGCATCACTCGCCCATGTCGACGTCATGCTCGCGGCGATCGAGATGCTCACCGGCTCGGACGTGGCCGATCTGTGCGCCCGCTATCAGCTCATCGACCGCCGGACCTCGCAGCGTCCCTACATGATGCTCACCGTGCTGATCGCCGACGACCCCGATCTGGTGCACGCCCACGACTGGATCGTCAGCAATCTCCGCCGATCCTTCACGACCGCCGATCTCGCCGACGCGGTGGGACTTCATACCCGCACACTCGCACGACGCCTACAGCGCGCTACCGGCCTCAGCCCGCAAGCCTTCGTCCAGTACATCCGCACGGACACCGCGTTGACGCTGATCCGATCGGGAACCACTGCGGAGGCTGCCGCCCATCGAGTCGGCTACGCCGATGCCTCTTCCCTGCGCCGAGCCATTCGCCGCCGAGAAACCAGTCGCACCAGCTGGTCGACTCCCGGGCACAGGCCGGACAGCGGGCAGGGCACGGTGTCACCCCGGGAATAGCGGCTCCAGAGGACGAACACGTGTTTTCGCACTGACCAATGGCGCCCTCCCGGTCACGGCTGTTGCCACTTCCGGGAGGGTTCCCGACGGCGTCGGGCGCCGTACGTCCGCTACTTCACGGTGACCGTGATCGTCCGCGTCTGCGTCTTGGCGGGCAGCTTGGTGGTGTCGACCATCAGCACCTCACCCGTGTCCTGGGCGCCGTTGGCGAGGAGCTTGGCTTTCAGTCCGAACGGCGGCTGGTCGCCGGTGGCGGCCTCGATGCCGAAGTCGCTGTCGTCGGCGATGTAGAGGGTCTTGCCGCCGTCGCGGGTGGCGACGCCCTCGATCTTGTCGTGGCCGAAGAACTTGCCGTCGGCGTTCAGGCCGTCCACCAGACCGCCGAGGTCCAGGGCGGACTTCTTGGTGACGGGGGTGACACCCGCCTTCCGCAGCATGGCGACGCCTTCGGCAGTGGGCACGGCACCGACGAGGAGTTCCAGCGGCTTGCCGTCGACCAGCAGGCCGAGTTGCGGATCGTAGTGCGCATTCTGGATTTTCGCCTGCGGGCCGATGTCGGTGGCGCCGGTGATGTCGATGGTCCACAGCTTCTTGTCGGCCTTGGGCGATTTGCCGCCGTCGCGTTCGTCGACCAGGAAGGTGGTGTCGCTCAGCGCCGTGATCTCGGAGACCGCGAGCTTCTGCTTCGGATTCTCCAGCGGATATACGAATTCCTTGACGTACCGGGTCTTCAGATCCACGGTGACGATCCGGGTCATGGGCACCTCACGCGCCGACGCGACACCTGGCTCGTTCAGTGCACTCTGCACGATGCCGACCAATGTGCTGCCGTCCGGCGTGATGGTGAGCCCCTCCATACCCTGGTTCGGGGTGCGCAGCGAAAGCTCTTTGGGCAGACCGCGTCCCGGTGCGAGCCGCTCGAGCTCGGTGCCGTTGGCGTCGAAGTGCACGACGAACGGCCCGTACTCGTCGGACACCCAGAAGCTGCCGTCGGGCATCGCGACCAGGCCTTCGCTGTCGATGCCGTGATCGGTCGGCGGCAGGACGGTGCCGTTGAGGTCGCGGATGGTCTCGCCGGTGCTTGCGGAGGTGTCGACCAGGCCGTTGAACGGCTGGCCCGCTGAATTCTTCAGGGGAATGGTGCTTTCCAGCACCGCCTTGGTGCCGACCAACTTGAATTTCGCGATGGTGGGCGTGAAAGTCGGTATCGGCGTGAGCTTCTCGTTCTTGCCCTTGCCGTCCACGTTCGGACCGCGGTCGGTGAGACCGTAGAACTCGTCGGTCGATCCGGGCACCGGGGTGAACGCCGACCCGTATCCGCTGCCCTGCAGACTCACGCCACCGAAGTCACCGAGCGGCGGGATATCGGTGGTGAACAGCTTCACGGCGTCGGTGGTGGTCACGGTGATGCTGTCGGAACCGGTGTATCCAGCCGCAGGCGTGTACACCACCGCACCGTCGCTGCGGCGGGTGATCGTGCCGTGCTGCGGATCGGCGATCCCGACCGCGGCTCTGCCGCCGGTCGCGGCCAGCAGATCATCCAGCGAGATCACCAAGGGCTGGTCCTTGGCGGCGGCGAAGGCCGCCTCCGAGTTCGACGACGAGCAAGCGGACAGAACGGCGGAAGCGCACACGGCGACCATGACGAGCGCGCTTCGGGTACTGCGGTGCATTCTCACCAGCGATGCGTACCGTCCGAGGCCGACCGCCAGTTGGCATCGAGCTGAACATGAGCCGTCGATCCCCACAATCATCCGATCAGTTTGCAGTGTTGCCAATCCTGACGAACGTGAGTGTTGCGGTATCCGAGCGTCGGCCGCGTCGCTACCGCGCTCTCGCCGCTACTTGGCGCCACCGACTTCGATGCCGAACAAGCCTTAGCGCTCGGTGAACGGGCACCTGCGTCCGATCGGGCGCCTGCGGCGAGGAAGCTGCCGAGCAGGCCATCCGCATCGAGGTCGCCACAGCCGGGACGCGGCCCCGCCACCACCACCGCCCAGCGGAGGACCCGGCCGTGCGAGCTGTTCGGAGATCATCCCGGAAGTGTCGTGTCGTTCCCCGTATAGCTCTACGGTGGAGATATGACCGCCTTGGAGTATCAGCATGTGCTGGTCGCGCGGGACGGCGACACAGTGCGCATCACGATGAACCGGCCGGAACGACGCAATACCCTGTCCGGCGAACATCTCGCCGAGTTGCTCGCCTCCTTCCGCGCTGCGGGCGAGACGGACGCCACCGGGATAGTGCTCGGGGCAGCCGGTCCGGTGTTCTCCGCGGGACATGATTTCGCCGATGTCGCCGCACGCGACCTGCTCGGCGTGCGGGAACTGCTCACACTGTGCACCGAGCTCATGTCGACCATCGAGTCGGTACCGCAGGTGGTGATCGCCCGCGTGCAAGGTCTGGCCACGGCTGCCGGCTGCCAACTGGTGGCCTCGTGCGATCTGGCCATCGCCGCCGAATCGGCCGGTTTCGCGCTCCCCGGCGGCAAGGGCGGCTGGTTCTGCCACACCCCCGCGGTGCCGGTAGCCCGCGCCGTCGGCCGCAAACGACTGATGGAACTCGCCCTCACCGGCGACCCGATCGATGCCCGCACCGCCGAACAGTGGGGCCTGATCAACCGAGCGGTGCCGGACGCCGAGCTCGACACCGCCGTCGACGAGTTGCTCGCCCGAGCTACCCGCGGCAGCCGCGCCAGCAAAGCACTGGGCAAACGCACCCTCTACCGCCAGCTCGACCGGCCCGAGACAGACGCCTACGCCCTCGCCCTGGAAGTCATGGCCGCCGCCGCCCAACTTCCCGGCGCCCGCGAAGGAATGGCGGCCTTCCTGGCGAAGCGCCCACCCGTCTGGCGCGATTAGCGGCGCCCGGCGTCTGCCCCTGCCCGCCGGAGACGGCTCGAATCGGCAAGAGACGCTGGATGTGACGCGTATTCGCTGCCGCCGTCAGCTTTTCATCGGATCGTGGCCCCAGTTCATCAGCGAGTATCGCCATTTGGTGTTCTCGATTTCGCCGGAGGGTCGCTGCTCGAGATGGCGGTGCGCATAGCCGATGACTTTGCGCATGTGCGCGTAATCATCGTCGGTCGGTTTCTTCTTCTCGAGGATGTCCGCGATGCGCCGCCCGCTCGCGTGCCCGGTCGACTCGCCGCCGTCTTTCGGCTTCTGCCCCACCGACTTCGACTCGTCGGTGTCGAGCCACCGGCGCAGTTCTTTCGCCGTCATGTTGACGATGTTGTCGAATTCCGTACGCGTGTCTTTGTCTTCCGTCGTCATGGCGCGGCTCCGTTTTCGATGTCAATCGTCGTGCGGACGTAGCGCGCCTGGCTTGTGCACCGCGTCACGGCCGCTCTTCGCACTGCGCACCCGATACTGTGGCTCCTGTTCGGAGGCCCGTACAGTTCGGCCCGCCGCTTCGGTGTCGGACGTGATGACGTCTTCCACCTTGCCCTCGGCGGTACTGCCGTGGCTGTTCCATTCGACCTCATCTCCTTTGCTGAACGATTGCTTTCCCATAGTCGATTCCTTCCCCATTCCCGCATTCAACGAGGTCGTGTTACCCGCAGTCCGCTCTCGAAAACTGATAGCTGAACCGGCCCTCCTGATCGCCACCCACTCTTTCTGCGGCCAGAACCTCGTGCAGGGTCGCGATGGTGCCGGTTTCGACCAGACGATCCCGTTGTCAGCACCGGCCGCGCTGTTGCGCTAGGAGGTAGTGGTCCGGCGCCAACAGCCTGAGGCGGCGGATTCCGCGACATAGTTCTCGAATGTCCGGGCCGGACGGTGAAGAGCTCGGTGCACGTCATCGGTGGGGGTCGTGCCCGGGCCGCCGTGGGGAAGCCGGGTGAGAATGTCGGTGAGTAGCCGCGCCGCCTCGGGCGAGACACCGAAGCCGATTTGCTGTTCGACGAAAGTCACGGGGTCGATGTCGATGTGGCGGATCGTGCGGCCGATGGTCGCTCCGATCATGTCCACGGCTTCGCCGAAGCTGATCGCCCTCGGGCCGGTCAGCTCGTAGGTGTTACCACTGTGCCGGTCATCGATCAGTGCTCGCGCCGCGACTTCGGCGATGTCGTCGGCGTCCACGAACGGGGTACGGCCGTCGCCGGTGGGGACATACAGCGCGCCGTTGAGAATGCCTGACAGCCAGAAACTTTCACTGAAATTCTGCGCGAACCAGTTGGGTCGCAGAATGGTCCATTCCAGCCCGCTGTCCCGGGTCGCGCGCTCGGCGGCGTACAGGGGATGATCGGCCTGGTCGGCGGCCGGTGCGGACAGTAGTACGAGTCGCCGGACACCGGCCCCGACCGCCGCCTCGATGAATTTCGGAATACGCGCTCGGCCCTCATCGGTGAATTGCAGGGCCGGTTCCACGAGATAGGCGGAGGCGGCGCCGTCGAGCACTGCCGACCAAGTCGTCGGGTCGCCCAGGTCGAACGACATATCGCCCCCGGTGCGGGCGACCGCCCGTACCGGATGGCCCGCGGCTCGGAGGTGGCGTGCGATCCGTCGGCCGGTCTTACCGGTGCCGCCGAGAATCAGGATGTTGGTCATGGCAATCATCCAATCGAGCAGCAGCCAGACGATCCATGGGAGAAGATCCGGGATTTCTTTGTGATCGTCTAACGTGGGTCGCTGTGGACGTGCTGAGTGATCTGTTGCATCGAGCGCGAGTGGGCAATACCGAGGTACGCCAGCTCATCCAGCGGCCGCCGTGGTCGCTGACCTTCGCCGCATCCGGACATCCAGCGCTCGCTGTCGTCGCGGTGCTCGGCGGTCCGGCGCACTTGCGGCTCGACGATGCCCACACGACAAAGGTGCCGGTGCCCGAGGGTGGTATCGCCGTGGTGAAAACGACCGGCGGATATACGGTTGCCGATAGTCCGACCACCCCGCCTCAGATTTTGATCGAGGAGGGGCGCAAAGTCGTCCTCGACCACAGCCGGGAACCGGGCGCGCTCCGGAATATGGGCCCACGCACCTACGGTGACGGTCTGCCAGGAGCCACGACAGTGCTGCGTGGCTCCTTCGTACTTCATGGCGACGTGGGCGAGCGAGTACTCGATCTGCTGCCACCCGTGGCGGTCGTACCTGCCGGATCACGGACCAGCGCCGCGTTGCATCTGCTCACCACCGAAGCCGCCCGGGACGAGCCGGGACAAGACGCCGTCCTGCATCGGTTGCTCGATCTGGTGCTCGTGCTGGCGCTGCGCGCCTGGTGGGCTGCGCCCGGCGCGACGCCACCCGGCTGGTATCACGCGATGATCGACCCGCGGATCGGCCGTGCTCTCCACGCGCTCCACAACGATCCGGCCCACCGCTGGACCGTTGCCGCGTTGGCCGAGGAGGCCAACATGTCCAGAGCCTCCTTCGCCGCGCGCTTCACCGCCCTGCTCGGACGCCCGCCGCTGACCTATCTCACCGATTGGCGAATGACTCTGGCCTCGGACGCCCTGCGCGATACCGACGCCACCATCGCGACCATCGCTCATCATGTCGGATACCACGACGCCTTCGCTTTCAGCGTCGCGTTCAAACGCGCCCGCGGGGCCGGGCCCTCGGCCTGGCGGCGCCGGCAGACCATGCGTCCACCGCCAGACCGAGACAACCATTGACCGCCCTACCCCGCTGTCCCCGGTGCACTCGCGGGATCCGGCGGCCAGTCGGCGGATCAGCCCGCTGCGGCGCCGAACCACCGGGGCAGGTGCTCGAGCAGATCCTGCTGGTCTGCACCGACCCAGGCCACGTGGCCGTCCGGCCGCAGCAGCACGGCGGGCACCTCCAGTTCCTCGCTGACATCGACGACGTGGTCCACCCGATCCGCCCACCCCGTTACCGAGAGCCGGCCGGTCTGGTCGAGCAGCAACCCACGCCCGCCGTGCATCAGTTCGTACAGACGACCCCGCTTCAGCCCGACGTCCCGCATCCGCCGGCCGAGCAGGTCGTGCCCCTCGCCGAAGTCGTAGCGGACCCCGACCGCGGTGATGATCTCGGTGATATACCGGTTGACCTCCTCGAAGTCCATCAACTTCGAGAACAGCTCGCGCAGCGCGGTCGCGCCCGGATCGGTTCCCATCAGCGTGATCTGCGCGCGGGTGTTCTCCAGCACACGCGCGCCCACCGGGTGTCGTTCGGTGTGATAGGTGTCGAGCAGTCCCTCCGGCGCCCAGCCGTTCACCTCGGCGGCCAGTTTCCAGCCGAGGTTGAACGCGTCCTGGATGCCGAGGTTCATCCCTTGCCCGCCGGTCGGCGGATGGATGTGCGCAGCGTCGCCGGCCAGCAGCACCCGGTCGACCCGGTAACGCTCGGCCTGCCGCGTAGCGTCGCCGAAGCGGGACAGCGAGCGCGGGGAGTGCACCCCGAAGTCGGTGCCCGAGAACGCCCGCAGTTGCCGCTTGAACTCCTCCAGGGTCGGGGCCGCACGATCGTCCGACACGCCCTCGGCAGGCACGACGATACGGAACAGCCTTCCGTCGTCACCGGAGCGGGCGGCGCCGAACCGCTTCTGCGTTTTGTGGACTTCCTCGACGATCGCGGCCACCTTCGCCGGGTCCTCGGTCACCTCCATTTCACCGAGCAACGTCTCGACTTTGGTGGGTTCGCCGGGGAAGCCGACACCGAGCAGTTTGCGCACCGTGCTGCGGCCGCCGTCGCAGCCGACGAGGTAGCGCGAGCGTAGTTGCGTGCCCTCGGCCAACGCGACGGTCACCCCGTGCTCGTCCTGACTCAGCCCCACCACTTCGCAGCCGCGCCGGATCTCGGCGCCGACCTCGAGGGCGTGCTCGTTGAGCAGCCGTTCGGTGACGGGCTGTGGAGTGGCGAGGCCGTACGGGTGCGCCGTGTCCAACCGGTCCGGCCACGGCTTGACGATGCCGCCGAAAAGACCGCCGACTTGGAACTTTTTACTGACCGCGAGGAACCGGTCCAGCAGGCCGCGCTGGTCCATCATCTCGACACTGCGCGCGTGCAGGCCCTGCCCCCGGGACAGCGTGGACGGTTCCGTCTCCTTCTCCAGTACCAGCGTGTGCACGCCGTGCAGCCGCAACTCGCTGACCAGCATCAAGCCGGTCGGTCCGCCGCCGACAATGATCACGTCAAACATGAACCGCCCATCCGTTGGTGTCGCATCTCGGCCAGCTGGTCCGGCGGAAATCCGCGAGCGCACGTGCCTCGCGAATCGCCGATTTCCGCAGGTTCTGGCTTCGGCCGAAGATTTTGCAGCACGACCCGGGCCTTGCCGCAAGTCCCCCAGTGCGATATATGTTAAAAGGGAAGAGCAATTGGTTCTTCCCCGTCCGCGCCCGGTATGGACATCGTGGCAGCACCCATCCCCCATTCGGCCAGTGCGTTCGCTTCGGTGTGGCAGGAAGCATCAACCCACGCGTCGGGTGGCCGGTCCACACTTCTCGACCTCAGCATGCCTCGCGGGGTCGGCGCGTCCGCCGTGTAGATGGGCCGAAGCGGAATCTGCCGACAATATCCGGTCCGCAGATGATTTGTCCCACGAATACAGGGTCGTCCCAGCGGAATTGGCGACGGTGGCGCCCGGCTATTCGACGCCGAGCGCCACCTCGGTCGACTTGATGAGGACTTTGACGCGTGTGCCTTCGGTGAGTCGCAGGTCTTCGACTGCGTCGCGGGTGATCGAGGAGGTGATCTCGTCACCCCCGGTGAGCCGGACCCGGACCACGGCCATGGCTTCGCCGCGGGTGATCGAGACGACGGCGCCGTCGAGTTGATTGCGGGTAGATAGCTGCATGCCGGTGATGGTACGCACGCCCGGCCCGGGTGGCGGGGATTGCCGACGGGGGTGTCAGTAGGCGTCGCGGACGTGACAACCGGCTACCTCACCTCCGCCCGAAACCGGGCTTGCTCGACACGACGGTGGATATGCCGTCCGCGTGCTCGAAATGTGCAGCGGGATGCTGTTCGTGCGGCTGCCGGAAGCGGTGAGTTCCGATCAGTATCGGTCGACGGCGGGCGGCGTCAACGTCGAATCACGCAGCGGCCCGATCGTTTCCTCGAACGCCTTCTGCCACGAACCGTCGGCCACCATTTGCTCGAGCGCGTCGTTGATCTTGTTCCGGGTTTCCTGGTCGCCCTTCTTCAGGCCGATACCGTACTTCTCGGTGGTGAACGTGTTGCCGACCAGCTTCAGTTCCCCTGACGCCTGCCCCGCGAAGCCGGCGAGGATGATGTCGTCGGTGGTCACCACATCGACCGAACCGCGGCGCAGAGCTTCGATGCACTGCGAGTAGGTGTCGAGTTCCACCAGCTGAACATCTTTGGCGTAGTGATCCTTGACGTATTGCGCCGGGGTGGAGCCTTTGACCGAGCAAAGTTTCTTGTTGCCGTTCAGCGACTCGACACCGGTGATATCGGTGGTCTCCTTCTTCACCAGCAGCGCCTGCCCGGCCACGAAATACGGTCCGGCGAAGTCGACTTTCTCCTTGCGCGCGTCGGTTATCGAATAGGTGGCGACGATGAAGTCCACCTCGCCGTTCATGATCATCGTCTCCCGCCGGGCCGACGGCGTCTCTTTGAAGGTGATGCCGTCGGGCCGCACGCCGAGCTTGCTCGCTACGTACTTGGCGATCTCGACGTCATACCCTTGGTAGGAGCCGTCCGCTTCACGGAATCCGAGTCCTGGCTGGTCGAACTTGATGCCGATGGTCAGCTTGCCGTCCCGCACGTGATCGGCGGTGGTCGCGGGGTCGCTGCCGCCACCGCAGGCGGCGGCGACGAGGGCGACGGCGATCGCCCCGATACCGAGGCGAAGTGTTCGGTTGATCCTCATCGAATTCGGCTCCTTCTCACGGTGAGCTGCCGGTCCGGGGGCCGACGACACGTCATCTTTCCCGGAACATCGATCGCCCGGCTCGACTGTCCCTCCCGCCAGTGGAAAGTTCGGGGATGTGGCCGCCCGCGCCGGAAGTGCACGGCGTCGTTCAGGCCGACGACGCGGCCCCGACGACCGTTATCGGCACTTCCGGGCTTTCACGAGACGGTTGGAAGTTGTCGCGCCACAGACGTACAAGCGACCACGCGGTTGCGCAGAGCAGCAGGCCGTTGCGCACTGCCAGGACCACTACTCCCGGCCCGCCTGCGGTGGCGACCCGGTCGTAGAGGAACGGGAACTCCACCTGACTCGCCAGTGCCGTCGCGAGTACCAGCACCAGCACAGGCCGCTGCGTGGTGCGCGGGTCGAGCGCGCAGACCGCGGCGACCCCGACCGCCCACACCAAGTACTGCGGGCTGAGCACCCGACTGGTCGCCAAGGCGAGGAGCACCGCCGCCAATGCCAGATCCGTCGCCGGAGGACGCATGCGCCACCAGGTGACCAGCAACACCGCGCCCCCGATGATCATGACGGCCACGCATCCCCTGGCCACGGCGGATACCGCAGGGCCGGACACCTCCTCTGCCCCATAACGATGCACGATGGTCCAGCCGCCGTTCATCAGCCGAGCAACCAACAACGGTGTGGCAGCGACGGATTCGATCTGCAATCCCCGCTTCGACTGAAACTCCAGAAACGACCACGCGCCCGGACCCAACGCGGTCAATCCCGCCATCGCAACCAGACCGGCGCAGGCCGCCGCCGCGCTCATGCGCCACAGCGTCCGTCGGCGCAGCCCGAGCACGACCACCACCGGCCACAGTTTCAGCAACACACCCGCGGCGGCGGCCACGCCTGCCGCCGCCGGCCGGCGCGCTGACCACAACAGTGCCGCGATCGCGGTCGCGGCTACGATCAAATCGAATCGGCCGTAACAGACCCGGCCGAGCAAGGCCACTCCGAGCGTCCAAATCCACGGCCCGGCCTGCGCTGTCCGCAGCCCGTCAGCCCGCGCCGCCCTGATCAACAAGCTGAGCACACCGGCATCCGCTGCCGCGACCAGCGCGAAGAACAACCAGTTGTAGCCCAACCCACCGCCGATCAGCCAGGGCACCACCAGCAACGCACCCGCTCCGGGCGGGTACTGCCAGCGTTCGTCGTCCAACGGGAAAGCGTTCTGGTGCACGATATGTTCGGCCCACGCGCCGTACAGGGTCAAGTCCGCCGCCGAGGCATCCCAGACGCTGTGCGGCAACGCCGTCACACCGGTGAACACCACCATCAGTAATCGAGTAACCACCCAAACGACCCACAACCTCGACACCGACGACAGCTCGCGCACAAGGTCGCAGCCTAACCGTCCTGCGCAATGAGCAAGGCGCCCACGGGTATTCGCAGACGACGATGGTCTTACATTCCGGTTCGTGCGGTGATGCGGCCTTCCTGGATCGCGCGCTCGAGTTCGGCATGGTCGCGCGCGTTCTGGTCGGCGTAGGTTTCGGCGTATTCCGCCATGGCATGGTCGAACTCGTCTGTCGTGCCGAGGTACGAAGCGATCGCTATCCGGTCGCCCGCGCGGGCGTGTGCGTAAGCCAGCACCCGCCCGCACAGCCGGCCGTAGAGCCGCAGTCCCTTGGGACCCATGGTCTCGATCACCGCCGAGCCCTTGCCGTCGCGTAGCTGCCGGAAGTAGAAGTCCCGCTGCTCGCCGTCGATGTCGGGACCGTGTTGCCAGCCCAGCAGGATGTCGCTCGCCGCCTGCATCAGCCGCTGCCCACGCACTACCCGCTCCCCCTGGTTCGGATACGACGGGCCCGCCAGATACCGTGCCAATACCGACGGTTGGGCCTCTTTCGCCTGCAGAAACAACGGATCCCCGTCGACTCCCAGCATCAGGACGATCCAAGCGCGGGTGCCCACGCTCCCCACGCCGACCACCTTGCGCGCGGCTTGCGCGAACTCGAATTGGTCCAGCAGCGCGCGGCGATTGTCCTGCAGAGTCGCACGGTAATCGCTGAGACGTTGGCGTAGTTCGCGATACAGCTGCTCGGCGTCGACATCGGCGAAGAGTTCCTCGAGCGGGACGAGCAGTGGCGGATCGCTGATGATCCGCGGCCTGCCGTCGACACGGGTGGTCAGCTTCGCCAGGGCGTGGTGGCTGTCGTGCGTCCGCGACTTCGCGAGCGCCTTGCGCACCCGCTCCTGGGTCGAGGTGTCCAGCTCGTCGCGCAATTCGGGCAATTCGGCCGTGGGATCGATGCGCGAGTACCACACGGCTGTGGTGCTCCGCTCAGCTTGGTCCCGCATCGTGGTCCGGTATTCCGCCGCACACGCTAGCGTGACTTTCAGCCGCTGTTTCGCGGAGAAGCCGTTCTCTCCGGCGGCGACCGCCAGGCTGGTGACGAGCCGTTTGACATCCCATTCGAACGGACCGGGGTACGTCTCGTCGAAATCGTTGATGTCGAAGGTCAGGCGGCGTTCGGGTGTCGCGAAGATTCCGAAATTGCTCAGGTGGGCATCACCGCACAGTTGGGTGTGCAGCCCCGTCGTGGGTGCTCGGGACAGATCGTCCGCCATGACCAGGGCCGCGCCGCGATAAAAGGCGAACGGTGAGTTCGCCATGCGGCCGTACCGTACCGGAACCAGTTCCGGAATCCTGGATCGAGCCTGCCGATCGAGCAGGTCGACCGGATCCCTGCCGGTGGCGTCGTGTTCGGCGAGAGCGGCGAAAGGGGTGGTCCGCCGAGCGGATTCACCCTGCTCGGCACGTTCGGCGCGGGTGGCGATCCGATCGTTCACCGCGACCGTCCGGTGGGTCACGGTGCGACCGGCTCGAACGGTCGCGTTTCATCGTGACCGAGGCGGACGACGCCTGCCGACGATTCCTGGACTTCGTTCCACGCTCCCGGCAGGTCACGCAGCGGCTCGGAGACCACGAATCGGGCCTCCTCCCCCAGCCCGCGGAGAGATTTCACCTCCGGATGCAGGGCGCGCACTTTCGCGACATCGTTGGAATAGAACAGCGATCGCGTCTGCCGCTCGGTGGAATAACGGAAGAACCACATGGATTCGCCGTCGGTGGTCGCGACGGTCATCTGTACCGGAGCCTCGACCTCGTGCGCCCGGCCGACGTCTTCGACTAGGCCGACCGCGCGGGCGACCGCCTCGAACGGGTCGTGGACGAGCCCGAAGGTCAGGGCAAGGAAGAAGAGCAACTCGGAATCGGTAGATCCCTCGATGTCGGCGAACAGGAGCGGATCGACCGCCGTCATCAGATCACGCTTGCACTGCCGGAACCCGCGCAGCGCTCCGTTGTGCATCCACAACCAGTTCCCGTGCCGGAACGGGTGACAGTTGCTGCGCTGCACCGAGGTCCCGGTCGACGCGCGCACGTGCGCGAAGAACAGCGAGGTGCGCACCGCGCCCGCGATCTCCCGCAAGTTGCGGTCGTTCCATGCCGGTTCGGTGTTCTTGAACACCGAAGGTCGCGGGCCATCGCCGTACCAGCCGATCCCGAAGCCGTCACCGTTCGTGGTCGTCGCACCCAGTTGGGAGTGCAAGCTCTGGTCGATCAACGAATGCGTCGGCCGGAACAAAAGGTCCTCGGCCCGGATCGGCTCCCCTGAATAAGCCATCCACCTGCACATATATCGATTGAAGCAGAGCAGGCGGGGTTCGGCCACAGCATCCGCGCGATCAGTGGGTCATGATCACCTTGACCACCACGACGGTGGTGGCCGCAACCGCCAGCAGCAGGGCCTCGAGCAAGGTCGAACGCCGAGGACGCGCACCGTTGAGCCGCTCGATGACGAACACGATTCCGCCGATCCGGATCAGCATGACCACCTCGGCGAGCAGCTGCGCAGTGCGCGGTTCGAGCCATCCGAGACCGGCGATGCCGAGGATCACGCAAGGTAGCACCGCCGAGCTGAGGATCGGCACGGAGTCCCGCATGTCCATCCAGCGCTCCCGAGCGGAGATCGGACGGTTCTGCTGGACGCTCTGGCCGACCCCTTCGGCGAAAGAGTGTGCGATGAACGTCGAGAAAGCCGTCCCGAGAACGATCAAGATGCCGACGTGTTCGGCGGAGGTCGTCACCGGTATCAGCGCCGCGAGTATCAGCACGTTCCCGTAGACATAGGCGCTGATCCGGCTGGCCGCGTTGCGGCGGTCCAGCGGAGCGCTCCGGGAGAACAGCGGTCCGTGTAGGAATGCATGTCTGCTGGCTTCCATCGACCTCCCACCGAGTTCGTCGCCGGGCCATCCGTCTTTCCGAGTCGTGCCGAGTCCGCGGCAGGCCTACTAAATAGTAGCCAGAGGATCGCTGGGGATTATGCTGAACACCGGCGCGCGGCGACGTGTGCGGGCTCTGTTGTTCCAGGTTTTCGGTACGTCCCATTCGGATCGGGCAAGACGCCCCGTCAGATCGATGCATCGCTTCGTGCATCGCCGATGAGAGAGGTGACCGGCAAATGTCAGCAACCAATGAGCATTCCGTCAAGCAGGCGGTCGCGGCCACGACTTCGATCGGCGCCGCGGTCCTGCTGTTGGCCGCTGGGCTCCTGTCTATCTTCCAGGGCATCTCCGCGATCGCCAAGGACGATCTTCTGGTCTCCGGTACGAATTACACCTATCAGTTCAGTACCACCACGTGGGGCTGGATCCATCTCGTTCTCGGCATCTTGGTGGTGATCGCGGCGGTCGGGCTGATCGCCGGCGCTATGTGGGCGAGGGTCACAGCGGTGTTCCTCGCCGCGCTGTCGATCCTGGCGAACTTCCTGTGGCTGCCGTACTACCCGTGGTGGTCGACCATCGTCATCGCCTTGGACGTCGTCGTGATCTGGGCGGTCACGACCTGGGAGCCGAGCCGGATGTGACCGGCAGCGGCCGCGGTGCCGGTGCGGGTCAGGTGTCGCGCGACGCCACGGGCGGCGCCGACACCGTGCGGCGGGGCAACAGCGCCGCGGCGAGCAGTCCGCCGAGGCCGATCGCGGCGAGAACGCTCATCGCGGCGGCGTAGGCATGTCCGCCGGGATTGGCGACCAGGATGGTCCCGGCTACCGCGGTACCGAGCGAGGAGCCGAGGTTGGACACGCTGCGCGACAACCCCGAGATCTCGCCTTGCAGTTCCTCACCGAAGCTGGATTGCACCACGTTGACCGACGGGGTGAGCATCACGCCGAGGCCGAGTCCGATCAACAACAGTCCGGGGGCGAACGCCCACGGGTTCAGCGCGCTGCCCGCCAATGCCAGCAACATCACCACGCCGATGATGGTCACCACGAAACCACCCATGATGAGGGTGCGCGCGGCGCGGCGCCGCGCCAGTCGTCCGGCCGACAGTGACGAGACCAGCAGGCCGATGGTGGCGGCGGTGAAGATGACGCCGGTCTCAATGGCGTTGTATCCGCGCACAACCTGCAGATACGCCGAGACGACGAACGAGGTGCCCATCAACAGCAACCACTGGATGTTCTGGGTGACCAGGCCGAGGTTGGACGTGCGGTTGCGGAACAGGCCGGTCGACAGCAGCGGCTCGTGCCCGGCGCGCTCCTTGTTGCGGCAAGAGACGAAGAACCAGGCGAGGAACATCGCACCGAGTGCCAGCAGCGCCAGCATCAACCAGAGATTGTCGTCGGCGGCCAGAATGCCCGTGACGAGCAGAATCAGACCGACCGCCGACAGAATCGCGCCCCCGAGATCGAAAGGCCGCGTTGGGTCCGCGGGCAGCGGGTCGGAGATGCGGCGGCTGAGCAGGATGATCGCCACGATGACGAGGGCCTGGAAGCCGAAGGCGGCGCGCCAGCTCAGCCCGGAGGTAATGAGTCCGCCGATCAGCGGCCCGGCCGCGGCGCCGATGCCGCCCATGGCCATGATGGCGCCGAAGGCCCGTGCGCGAGACGTCGTCTCGGTGAACAGCAGGGTGCTGAGGATATAGACCGGTGGGATCAGCAGCGCGGTGCCGATACCTTCGAGGATCGAATTGCCCAGGATCAGCACCCCCAGCGCCGGTGCGAGAGCGCTGAGCACGGCGCCGACGCCGTAGACGGCCAAGCCGACGACGAAACATCGCTTGCGACCGTATCGGTCGGTGAGCTTTCCGCCGGGGATCATCAGCGCGGCCATCACCAGCAGGAAGATCGTGATCGTTACCTGCACCCCGTGCACGGTGGTGTTCAGGTCGGCGCTGATGTCGGTGATCATCACGTTCATGTTCGAACCGGCGAAGCTACAGATGAACTGCGCGAGCGCGAGGGGAAGCAGCACCCCGCGCGGTCTGGCCCCGGTCGTCTCCGCCATCCGCGGGCCCCGGGTCAGGAACCGTCCGGCCGAGCTTCGGCTCGGTCGAGCTGTTCATCCAGCGCCATCGCCGCGGCGACCAAGGCCAGATGCGTGAACGCCTGCGGGAAGTTGCCCAACTGCTCACCGGACGGGCCGATCTCCTCGGCGAAGAGACCGACGTGATTGGCGTAGGTGAGCATCTTGTCGAACGCGTAGCGGGCTTGGGTCAATCGCCCAGCACGGGCCAGCGCCTCCACATACAGGAAACTGCACAGATTGAACGTGCCCTCGACGCCGCGTAAGCCGTCCGGGGAGGCTTCGGGATCGTAACGGTAGACCAGGCTGTCGCTGACCAATTCCTCGTCCATCGCGTCGAGCGTGCTCAGCCACGCCGGATCCTGCGAGGACAGGAAGCCCATCCGCGGCATGAGCAGCAGTGACGCATCCAGCACCTCGGTGGCGTAGTGCTGCACGAACGCCTGCCGCTTCGAGCTCCAGCCGCGCTCGACGATCTGGTTGAACACGGCGTCCCGTTCCCGTGTCCAGCGCGCGACGTCCGCGGGCCGAGAGTGTTCGATCGCCAGCCGTACACCGCGATCGAACGCGACCCAGGTCATGAGACGGCTGTAGGTGAATTCCTGCTGACCACCACGAGTTTCCCAAATCCCCTCGTCGCGCCGGTCCCAGTTCTCGGTGAGCCAGTCGATCAGGTTCGCGATCGCCCGCCAGCCCGAGATTCCGCCGATATCGGACATCTGCGCCAGCGCGTCGGCCGCCTCACCGTAGATGTCGAGCTGGATCTGATCGGCCGCCGCGTTACCGACCCGCACCGGCGCCGATCCGCGGTAACCCTCCAGGTGAGAGAGAATCTCCTCTTCCAGTCGAGGATCGCCATCGATGCGATACATGATCTGCAACGGCTCACCAGAAGTGGTCTCACCGGCTTCCAGCCGCTCACGCAACCAGCGCCGGAAGGCATACGCCTCTTCGGCGAAACCCAAATCGTTCAGCGCCCGCACCGACAGGGACGCATCCCGGATCCAGGTATAGCGGTAATCCCAGTTGCGTTCGCCGCCCACCTGCTCGGGCAGCCCCATGGTTGCCGCGGCGATCGGCGCCCCGGTGGGCGCATACGTCAGCAGCTTCAGCGTGATCGCCGAACGATTGACCATGTCCCGCCAGCGACCCCGATACGTGGACGATCGTAACCACGTCTGCCAGAACGCGCGGCACGCGTCCAACTCCGCGAGCACAGCCTGCCGCTCCGGGGGCGCCGGTGCGGCGCCCCCGCTGTCCGTGCTCGTCAACACGAGCACCGCCGTCTCCCCTGCCGAAAGGGTGAACCGCGCGGACACATCATCCCCTTCGGCGCGCAACGCCACCGGGTCGGTTGCCTGCAGGCACAGATCGGTGCCCGGCCCGCGAAAGGTCACCGACCGGTGATCGTGCACTGTGAGGGTGTGGGCGGCGCGCGCATAGTCGAACCGTGGTCGGCAGCTGAGCGCGAACGGCAGAGTGCCCCGCACCACCCGCGCAATCCGCACCAGCCGATGCCGGTCGATCGGTGCGCGATCGCGGATCGGCTCCATGAAATCGATGACTTCGCCGACCCCGCTCTCGGCCATGAACCGGGTGACCAGCACGGCCGTGTCCGACAGGTACAGCTGACGAATCGTCACCTCCGCCTCGGCCAGATCGGCGGACAACTGACAGCTACCACCACGCTCGCTGTCGAGCAGTGCGGCGAAGACGCTCGGCGAATCGAATCGCGGAGTACACCACCAGTTGATGGTGCCCACCGAGGACACCAACGCCACGGTCTGTAGATCACCGACAATGCCGTGCTCCGCGATCGGTGGATACACGTTCATGGCAATCCTCCAGTGGCATCGACCGAACGGACAACTCAGCCCAGCGCAACCGATCGCCGCATCCCTCATTCGAGAGATGCGACCCTCACAGTGTGCTCCATGCCGACCGAAAAAGTGAACAGCTTATACATAGCAAATCTGAAACAGGCGACTACGACGTATCGCCCCGCTGCCATTTCCCCGAGCCGCACCTGGGGTACCGCGTGATAGCACGCGTCATGCCGTCGGAGAACCGGCCGGTCCATGCTTCCTCCCACGATGCTCGTCCTACCTACCCGCGCCTGTCGCTCAGCTCGCTTCCGACTAGACAGCCGCAGCGGAGACCATCGGCTTGCGATCGGCCGCAGCGCATCTCGGCGGCTCGACCGACGACACGGCGTCTGGACGCGGCCACTGAATCATGCCGGGTAGGAACGAGTTTCGGTGGCCTTCACCGCAGCCCACAGCCGCTGGCCCGGACGCAGTCGCAGCTCGGCGACGGTGGCCGGTGTGATGTCGGCGAGCACGGGCGGTGCGCCGTCGAGACGAATCCGGGTGATGTGCGCGTGTTGCTCGATGCCGGTGATCGTGACCGGCCAGCTGTTGCGGGGGCTGCCGACGGGTTGTTCCGGATGCAGGCCCACCGCGTTCGGGCTGAAGGCCACATTGACTCGCCCCTCCGCGGGTTCGGCGATGGTGAGGCTGCCACCACCGTCCAGGTCGACAGTCGTGCCGCGAGCCGTGCCGCGGTAGAGGTTGAGGCCCATCAAAGTCGCCACGTAGTCCGAGCGTGGTCTCGCCGCGACCTGCGCGGGCGGTCCTTGCTGGACGATCTTGCCGTCTTCGAGGATGATCAGCCGGTCGGCGAGGACCATGGCGTCGAGGGGGTCGTGGGTCACCAGAACGGTGTGGCCGGGGTAGTCGCGCAGATGGTGGGCGAGGTCCGAGCGCACTTGGACCCTGGTGCCGGCGTCGAGTGCCGCGAGTGGCTCGTCGAGCAGCAACAGCTGCGGTTCGGTGGCCAGCGCGCGGGCCAAGGCGACCCGTTGCGCCTGTCCTCCGGACAGTGCCCGGGGTTTGCGAAGTGCGTAATCGGCCAGTCCGACCCGCGTGAGCCATTCGATGGCCCGCTCCCGCGCGACGGGACGTCGACATCCGCGGGCGCGCAGCCCGAATGCGACATTCTCCAGTGCCGACAAATGCCCGAACAACAGGTAGTCCTGGAAAACGACGCCTACCTGTCGGCGTTCGGCGGGCACGAACGCCGACGGTGGCGCGTCCCAGGTGGTTCCGTCCAGCCGGATGTGCCCGCCGGTCAGCGCGATCAGCCCCGACAGGGCTCGCAGGGCAGTGGTCTTGCCCGCCCCGTTCGGTCCCAGCAGAGCGGTCACCTCGCCCGGTGCGGCGGCGAGAGGCAGTTCGAGCGCGAAATGCCCTCGGTCGATCCGCAGGTCGGCCTCCAAGCTCATATCGCTCCCCGGATCCACCGTTCGCGCAACGCGACCAACACGGTGACCGAGACGGCCAGCAGAACCAGGCTGAGCACGATCGCGGCGTCCGGATCGGTCTCCAGCGCGAGATAGACCGCCAGCGGCATAGTGGTGGTGCGGCCGGGGAAGTTACCGGCGAAGGTGATGGTGGCGCCGAACTCACCGAGCGCACGGGCCCAGCACAGCACCGCGCCCGCGACCACTCCGGGCAACACCGACGGCAGGGTCACCCGGCGGAAGGTGTACCAGTGGGTGGCGCCGAGCGTGGCGGCCGCCTCCTCGAAGCGAGGATCGGCCGCCCGCAGCGCTCCTTCGACGGAGATCACCAGGAAAGGCATGGCCACGAATGCCTCGGCCACGATCACCCCGGCGGTGGTGAACGGCAGTGCGACACCGAACCATTCGTAGAGATACCGCCCGATCAGCCCGCGCCGTCCCAGCACCAGCAGCAGTGCGACACCGCCGACCACCGGCGGCAGCACGAGCGGCACGGTGACCAAGGCCCGGATCAGCCCGCGCCCCGGCAGTTCGGCGCGCGCCAGCACCCAGGCCAGCGGGATGCCGAGGACCAAGCAGATCGCCGTGGCCGCGGTCGCGCACACCAGCGAAAGCCGCAGTGCCTGGCCGACTTCGACGCTGAACAACCGATCCGGCATGGTCGCCCACGGCGCTCGCGCCAGCAACCCGATGAGCGGTAGGACGAGGAACGCCAGCCCGCAGCCCGCGGGCAGCATCAGCGCGACCGGTCGCCGCCCGAGCACCGCCCGCCGCCGCGAGGGCGCGGTCACGGCGTGTCGAATCCCGCCGCGGCGAAGACCGTCTCGGCCTTGTCCGAGGTCACGAAGTCGACGAACGCCGCCGCGGCGGCCGCGTTCGGCGCGTGCGCCAGCGGCGCTACCGGGTAGTCGTTGATCGCCTTGCCGGACTCCGGGAAATCGATGCCCTCGACCTTGTCGCCCGCCGCTTTCACGTCGGTGCGGTATACCAGCGCCGCGTCGACCTCGCCGAGCGTCACCTTGGTCAACACCGCCTTCACGTCCTGCTCGCGGGTATCGGGTTGCGGGGTGATGTTCGCCGTCTCGAACACCGTCTTGGCCGCCGCGCCGCAAGGCACCTGCTCCGCGCACAGCGCGAGCTTGGGCGCGGTCCTGCCGAAATCGGCCAACCCGGTGATGTGTCCCGGGTTGCCCTTGGGCACCGCGATCTCGAGCCTGTTGCGCACGAAGGTGACCGGCGCGGCGGTGACTTCGCCCTTGTCGCGGAGCTGCTGCATGTTCTTCGGCGCCGCCGAGGCGAACACGTCGGCCGGTGCTCCTTGATCGATCTGTTCGGCGAGCGCCGAACTCGCGCCGAAGCTGTAGATCACCTTCACGCCCGGGTGCGCGGCCTCGAACTGTTTGCCGAGTTCGGTGAACGTCTCGGTCAGCGAGGCGGCGGCGAACACGGTCACCGTGCCCGAGACATGCTCGGTGCCGGTGTGTTCGGTCATATCGTCCGAACCACAGCCCGCCGCGGTCACCACAGCCAGCACCGTCGCGGTGGCGACACCCCACTTGCGAATCAACTTCATCCTCGTCAACTTTCCGGTATCTCCACGACGACGTGCGTGGACTTCACCGATGCGACAGCGACGCTGCCGACTTCCAGACCGAGCTCGTCCACCGATTCCCGGCTCAGCAACGACACCAGCCGGAACGGTCCGGCCTGCATCTCCACCTGCGCCATCACCGTGTCCTTGACCACCCGGGTCACGATCCCGCGCATCCGGTTGCGGGCCGACGCCGCGACCGTCGCACCGGGTGCGGGCGCCTCGGCAGTGGCGCGCAGGAACTCGGCGAGCTCGCGGCCGCTGACACCCTTGCGGCCGTTGTCCAGCTGAATCGCGGTCAGACGGCCCTGATCGATCCATCGACGCACCGTGTCGTCGCTGACACCCAGCAACGCGGCGGCCTCACTGATCCGTAGATTCGACACGAGCGACAGTTTATTGCCGCATTCACGGTAAAGATAGTCGGTCAGATCCGCTACTTCGAGTACTCTCGTTCGTCCGCGTCCTGCGGCTTCTCGTGACGGCAGGGCGTTGTCGATGTCTTCACCAGCCGGACTGCGCCGCGGTGCGGCGATGTCACCTGCCCGTCGGAGTGGAGCGTCCCTGTCGATGCGGCAATCCGACGGCTATACGGTCGTGGTAGGCCACCGCTCGCGCAGTCGTGGCGCATGGCAGACGACAAGGAACCCGAGCGACATGTCGATATCGAAGAAGGCGCATCCGGACGCGTGCACGCAGGAATTGGTGGCCGCCTGCCGTGCGGAGATCCCCGCGCTGACCGATCGGCTGATCTCGGAGATCTTCACCGAAAACCCCGAATGGACCGATTATTCGCGGGTACCCCGCGCGGATCTGGTCGACGGCTGCCGCCGGTACGTGACCCGCATCCTCGACCGGTTGGGTGCTCCGACGACCGCGTTCGACGACGATGTCGCCGCGTCCATCGGCCGCCGCCGTGCCGAACAGGGAGTACCGCTGGAAGCCATGTTGCGCACGTTCCGGCTCGGCGGCCGGATCGTCTGGGAGGTCCTGCTCGATCGAGCGGACGATCTCGCTCCCGGCGAGATCCGCGCGGCGGGCACCGCGTTGTGGGCCGTGATCGACGGGCTGTCCACGGCGCTGGTCACGTCCTACCGGAACACCGAATTGGAGCAGTTGCGCAGCGACGAACGCCGTCGGCACGCCCTGATCGAGGACCTGCTCGCCGGCCGGGGCAACGACACCACCTTCGCCGCGCGCGCCGCACGTGAGTTGAACCTTCCGGCCGGTAGCGACTATCTCGTCGTCGTCGCCTGCGGTGCGGGCGAGGCGATGCACACCGGCACCGAGGCGGCCTTGGCCGCGGTCGGCATTCGTTCGGTGTGGCACGATCGCGTCGACTCGACGGTCGGGCTGATAGCGGTCGAGCGCCACGACGTCGCCTCGGTGTTGCGACGGATCGAACCGCACGTTCGCGGACGAGCAGGCGCCTCGCCGACCGTCGGCGGCCTGGCGCAGGTCGGCACCGCACACGGCTGGGCACTGCTCACCCTGCAAACCTTGCCCGAGGACGCGACAGGACTCGTGCCGCTGCACCAACGCTTCCAACATGCGCTGTTGCTGCGCTCGACCGACGTGACCGACATGCTGGTCGCCCACACCCTCGGTCCGGTACTCGCGCTGCCCGCCGCCGAGCGCACGACCTTGCTCGACACGCTCGCGGCATGGTTGGCGCACGACTGCTCGGCGGCCCATGCGGCGACACGGCTGCACTGCCACCGCAATACCGTGATCAACCGCCTCCATCGCGTCTCGACCTTGCTCGGCCGCCCGCTCGAAGGCCAGCGCAGCTATGTGGAACTGTCGCTGGCCCTGGCCGCCCTCGACCTCGACCGGCCGGCGGATAGAGCCTGATCCGACCTCATCGGATTGGGCGCTGCGCCCAATCCGACGATTGCACTACTGGGCTTCGTGGCAATTGTCTGTGCACTTCGCTACGGCAACACTCGATAGCGATGATTCGCCCCACAACCGGAGGCGGATCGGATCATCGAGGACGAGGAGCACCACGAGTGCCGGATTTCGATCTACTGGTGGTCGGCGGCGGCCCGGGCGGGTACGTCGCCGCCATCCGCGCGGCCCAGCGCGGCCTGCGGGTCGGCTTGGTGGAGAAGGAGCGCCCGGGCGGCGTCTGCCTCAATTGGGGCTGCATTCCGACCAAGGCGATGCTGCGGTCCGCCGAGATCTTCCAAACCATCACCGCCGCAGCTGATTTCGGCGTATACGCCGACAACGTGCGCTATGACTTCGCCGCGGTGCGGCAGCGCAAGGACGGCATCGTCAAGCAACTCACCGACGGTGTGGCGAGCCTGCTCGCCGCGAACGGCGTGACGGTGATCGAGGGACACGCCCGCTTCACCGGCCCGACCAGCGTCGAGGTATTCGAGGCGGGACAATCGCCGATCTTCCCCGGCGGCCCCCGCTACGCCGCCGCTCCGACAGCCACCGCCACCCGGACGATCAGCGCGAGCGACGTGATCATCGCGACCGGATCGGTGCCCGCGCGGCTGCCGATTCCGGGCGCGGATCTGCCGGGCGTCATCACCTCCGACGGCGCGTTCGGGCTGACCGAGGTGCCCGAACGCCTCGTCGTCATCGGCGGCAGCGCGGTCGGCGCGGAATGGGCCAGCCTGTTCGCGAGTTTCGGCAGCCGGGTCACCGTCGTCGAGCTACAGGACACCCTGGTGCCGCTGGAGGACGCCGACGTCGGCGCCGCCCTGGGACGGTCGTTCACCAAGCGCGGCATCACCGTGCTCACCGGCTCGACCGTCGAAGCCATCGCGCGAACCGATGCCCTGCGCGTCACCGTCGCGGGCGAGCACGCCGGTGAACTCGACGCGGACGTGGTACTTGTCGGCGTCGGACGCCGTCCCAACACCGCCGACCTCGGCCTGGACCGCGCGGGAATCGACACCGACCCACGGGGCTTCATCCCCGTCGACGAACGGCTGAGCACCGGCGTCGAACACGTCTACGCCATCGGTGACGTCACCGGGCGTGCCCTGCTCGCACACGTCGCCTCGCATCAGGGCCTCACCGCCGCGGACGTGATCGCCGGCCATCCGGCGCACATCGACTACACCGCGATCCCGGCCGCCACCTTCACCCACCCGGAGATCGCGAGCGTCGGGCTCACCGAGGCGAAGGCCCGCGCCGCCGGGCACGACGTCGTCACCGCCCGATTCCCCTTCGCGGCACTCGGCCGGGCGAAGACCTTCGGCGAAACCGATGGATTCGTCAAAATCGTTGCCGGACAGCGTCATCGAGAAGTGCTCGGGGTGCACATCATCGGCCCGTCGGCCAGCGACCTGATCACCGAAGGCGCCTTGGCCATTGCGCTGGAGGCGACCCTCGACGAACTCGCCGACACCATCCACGCCCACCCCACTCTCGGCGAGATCGGCATGGAGGCGGCCATGGCCGGACTCGGACTGCCCGTGCACATCCCGCCCCGGAAGCGTTGAGGAGCCTGCCGTGACCACCAGCACCGCATCCCGCAAACCGAGTCGCAAGACGGCTCGGTCGACGGCCGCGCACACCTCCGCGTCGGTCGCCGAGGAGCGCAACAGCGACGCCGCCGAACCCGCACGGACACAGGACGACTCCGTTCCGGCCGACGCGCGCATCGCCGCGGAGGATCCCGACAGCCTGCGCGGCCTGTACCGCGACATGCTGTTCGTGCGCCGGTTCGAGGAGCGCACCGCCCAGAGCTATCAGCAGGCGAAGATCGGCGGCTACTGCCATCTCAACCTGGGCGAGGAAGCCACCGTGATCGGTCTCGGCGCGGCCATGCGCCCGACCGACTATTTGTTCACCAACTACCGCGAGCACGGATACGCGCTGGCCAAAGGCATCGAGCCCGGCCGCGTCATGGCGGAACTGTACGGCCGCTCCACCGGCACCTCCAAGGGCTGGGGCGGTTCCATGCACATGTACGACACCGCGACTCGCATGCTGGGCGGTTACGCCATCGTCGGCGGCCAGGTTCCGCTGGCCGTCGGCGCGGCGCTGGCCATCGACTACCGCGGCGAGGACGACGTGGTGGTGTGCCAGATGGGTGAGGGCACGACGAACATCGGTGCGTTCCACGAGTCGCTCAACATCGCGGCCCTGTGGAACCTGCCGGTGGTGTTCCTGGTGATCAACAACCAGACCGGCATGGGCACCACGGTCGAGCGGTCCTCCGCCGAGCCGGATCTGTGGAAGCGCGCCGCCGCCTACCGCATGCGCGGGGAGCGTGTCGACGGCACCGATGTGCTCGCCGTCCGCGATGTGGCCGGTGAGTTGATCGAAACCGCTCGGCGCGAGAAGAAGCCCGCGCTGCTCGAGGCGGTCAGTCACCGTCTCAAAGGGCACTCCGTGGTCGACCCGGCGAAATACCGTACCGAAGAGGCTGTCTCGATCGCCCGCGGCAACGATCCCATCGTGCGCTGGCGCGACGCGCTGCTCGCCGCCGGTGTGCTGGACGATCGGTCCGTGGCCGCGCTCGAAGCGGAGGTGACGGCCGCGGTCGCCGCGGCGGTCGAATTCGCCGACACAAGCCCCCATCCGGAGCCGTCGAGCCTGTTCGACTACAACTACGCGACGCCCGTGGCGGGCGATTCGCGTCGCCTGCCCGCCGATCCGCTCTTCACCCATTAAGGACATCACCGTGGCTGTCATGACCTATCGTGAAGCGCTGCGCGAGACCCTCCGCGAGGAGATGCGGCGCGACGACCATGTCTTCCTCATCGGGGAGGAGATCGGCATCTTCGAAGGCTCCTACAAGATCACCGCGGGACTGCTGGCCGAATTCGGTGAGAAGCGGGTGCGCGACACTCCCATCGCCGAGGAGGGTTTCGTCGGCGCCGCCATCGGCGCCGCCATGCTCGGACTGCGCCCGGTCGTCGAGATCATGACGATCAATTTCTCACTGCTGGCGCTGGATCAGATCGTCAACCACGCCGCGAAGATCTACGGCATGTTCGGCGGCCAGACCAGCGTGCCCATGGTCATCCGCACCCCAGGCGGCGGCGGGCAGCAACTGGGCGCGACGCATTCGCAGAACGTGGAGTTGTACTACGCCTTCGTGCCGGGCCTGAAGGTGGTCGCGCCGAGCACTCCGGCCGACGCGCGTGCGCTGCTGAAAGCCGCCATCGAAGACGACGATCCGGTGTTGTTCCTGGAGAACCTGTCGCTATACAACACCAAAGGCGAAGTGCCGGAAAATCTTCCGAGCGTCCAGATCGGCAAGGCCGCGGTCACGAGAACCGGCTCCGACATCACGCTGATCGGGTACTCGCGAATGGCGACGATCTGCTCCGAGGTCGCCGAACGACTCGCCGCCGACGGTTTCTCGGCAGAGGTCATCGACCTGCGCAGCCTTCGTCCGCTGGACCGCGCCACCCTGATCGAGTCCGTCCGTAAGACCGGCTGCGCCGTCATCGGCGAAGACGACTGGCTCACCTACGGCATCGGCGCAGAGGTCGCGGCCTCCATCTCCGACGGCGCCTTCGACTACCTCGACGCCCCGGTCCGCCGGGTGGCCATGGCCGAGGTGCCGCTGCCCTATGCCAAGCCGCTCGAACGACTCGCCCTGCCGTCGGCCGATTCGCTGTACACCGCCGCGGTGGAAACCCTTGCGGCAGTGGGCAAGCGACGCTGAAAGACCAGAGGACATTCATGCCCGAAATCACCATGCCCCGCCTCTCCGACACCATGGAGGAAGGCGTCGTCGTCTCCTGGCTCAAGCAGGTGGGCGATCCGGTCGAACAAGGCGAAATCCTCGCCGAGATCGAAACCGACAAAGCTCTCATGGAGCTCGAGGCGTACGACAGCGGCGTGCTTGAGCAGATCCTCGCCGGTGAGGGCGCGCGGGTGCCGATCGGAACACCGATCGGCGTCATCGGCAACGGCAGCGGAACTACCGCGAGCGGCCCGAACGGGGGTACGCCCGCCCCCGCCGAGGAGCAAGCTCCTGCCGGACACGGTGCGGAGCCGGACACTCGCCCGGTTCCGGCTGTCACGGTGACCGAACCCACCGTCGACTCCCGCGCAACGGTGCAGCGAAAGAAGACGTCGCCGCTGGCGCGCAAGATCGCCGACGAACTCGGCGTCGACATCACCACCGTCGTCGGCACCGGCCCCGGTGGGCGCGTCATCCGGCAGGATGTCGAATCCGCCCATCGTGCAGCCGAACTCGATCCGCCGCGGAAGGTCGTCCCCGCTCCCCCGAGCGAGGTTCCCGCTCCGGCCGCAGGCGACTACGAGGAAATTCCGCTGACCACCATCCAGCGTGTCTCGGCCACGCGGCTCACCGAGAGCAAACAACAAGCTCCGCACATCTATCTGACCAACGCGATCGATGTGACCGACCTCTTCGACTTCCGCGCACAGGTCAACGCCACGCTGGCGCAGACAGGTGTGAAGGTCAGCGTCAACGATCTGCTGCTCAAGGCCGTCGCCGTGACGCTGCGGAACAACCCTGCGGTCAATGTCTCCTTCGCAGGCGACAAATTGTTGCGGCACCGTGGCATCAACCTCGGTATGGCGGTCGCGACGCCCGCGGGCCTTCTCGTTCCCGTGCTGCGCGACGCCGATCGCAAGAGCGTGTCCGAGATCGCCGCCGAGAGCAGGGACAAAGCCGAACGCGCCCGCGAGCGCAAGTTGCGGACCGACGAGATGAGCGGCGGCACTTTCACCATCTCCAACCTCGGTATGTTCGGCATCGAGCACTTCACCGCCGTCATCAACCCACCGGAGGCCGCCATCCTGGCCGTCGGCGCGGCCACGGACGAACTGCGTCTGGACGACGGTGAAGTGGTGACCCGCAAGATTCTGCGGGTCACCATGTCCGCCGACCACCGCGCCATCGACGGAGCCGTGGCCGCACAGTTCCTGCAACAGCTGAAGGACCTGCTGGAACATCCACTCCGCATCGTGACCTGACACTCCGGCGCTCAGCCCACCGCCTTCCGCACCAGTTCGCCGATCCTCGCCTCCTCGGCGGCGGACACCTTCGTCAGCGCGAAGTACGTCGGCCACATGGCGCCGTCGTCGAGGGTGGCGATATCGCTGAAACCGAGAGTCGCGTAACGCGATTTGAACTTTTCCGCGCTCTGGAAGAAGCACACGACCTTGCCGTCCTTGGCGTAGGCGGGCATGCCGTACCACAGCTTCGGAGACAGATCCGGAGCGCTGGCTCGGACGACGGCGTGCACCCGCTCGGCCATGACGCGATCGGATTCGGCCATTCCGGCGATCTTCTCGAGCACGTCCTTCTCCCCGTCCGCCTTCGTCGCGCGCGAGCCGCGGCGCGCGGCCGTCTTCAACTCTTGGGCGTGCTCCTTCATCGCGGCGCGTTCCTCGTCGGTGAATCCCACCGCGGTCTTGGCCTTGGCGTTGGTGCGGGTGGCGGACTTCTGCGCGGTCATGAGTGTGTCTCCTTCGTCTCGGACAGGGGTGATTTCGATGGTGGTTCGGGCGCTCATCGGTCCTGGATCAGCCCGAGGACGTGGCCGTCGACGTCGGTGACGGTGGCCACCAGGCGGCCGCCGCCGACATCGTGGGCGGACTCCGCCACAGTGGCGCCCGCGGCGGTCACTTCCGCCAGCTTCGCCTCGATGTCCGGCACGTGCCAGTAGGCCACCGGTGCGGTCATTCCCTGCGGTCCGCCATTCGGCACCAGCCCGATGTGCTGGCCCTCGGCCTCGAAGCCGACGTAGTAAGGCGAGTCGGTCTGCGGCGCCGTGCCGAGCAAAGCGGTGAACAGCGCCTTGGCTGCCGCCAGGTCGGACACGGGATGCAGCACGGTCTTGATTCCCTGGGTGGGAGAGCTGGTCATGATCACTCCTGAACTCGTCGGTCACGTTGTCCCGGTGTGCCGTTCTGTCGGGCGAACCGGGGGTGCTCACAGCATCTCTCCCGGCGAGTCCGACCCACATCCGTGGCGACCACGGAACCGTCCACTGATCGGGCCACCGATCGACTACGGCAGCAACCCGCAACCGGGAACAGACCGAGAAGTATGAGGGCGAAGGGATACGGCAGAATCGGTGCCATGGTGGCGACGGTGGAGATCTCGGCTCGGGAAGCCGAGGTGCTGGCGCTGGTGGGGGAACATCTCAGTAACGCCGAGATCGGGGCGAAGCTGTTCATCTCCGTGCGCACCGTGGAAAGCCACGTCTCCTCACTGCTGCGCAAGCTGGAGGTGCCCGATCGGCGGGCACTGGCCCAGCGCGCGTCCGCTTCGGTACGCGACGACCGGCCGCACCCGGCGCCGGTCCTGCCGAGGCCGCTGACTTCCTTCATCGGCCGCGGCCGGGAGCGCGCGGAACTGACCGCGATGATCGGCGAATACCGGCAGGTGACCGCGGTCGGTCCCGGCGGAGTGGGCAAGACCCGGCTTGCGCTGGCCGTCGCGGCGGAGATGGCCGCTGCGTACACCGACGGGGTGTGGTTCGTCGACCTGGTGCCGGTCACCAGCGCGGACACCGGCGTGATCGCCGGTACGGTCGCCCTCGCGCTCGGCCTCGGCGAGCAGCCCGGCCGTGGCATGGACGAGTCTGTGCTCACCGCGCTGGCCGACCGGCACGCCTTACTGGTGCTGGACAACTGCGAGCACGTGCGCGACGAGGTGGCGCCGTTCATCGAACGACTGCTCGCGACATGTCCGCGATTGACGGTGCTGGCGACCAGCCGGGCCCGGCTGATGGTGCCGTTCGAGCGGGTGTACACGGTCGCGCCGATGTCCTTGGCCGGCGATGGCGACTCGGATGCGGTCCGGCTGTTCATGGACCGCGCGGCGGCCGGCGGCTGGCCGCCGAATCACGCCCTTCGCGACCAGGTCGCCGCCTTCTGCGAGCGACTCGATGGTGTGGCGCTGGCGATCGAGTTGGCTGCCGCACGCTGGACGACGCTCGGGCTGGATGGTCTCGAAGCCGGACTGTCGGACCAGCTCAGGATGCTCGCCGGGGGACCGCGCGCCGAGGACCGGCACCGGTCGGTGCGGGCAGCGCTGGACTGGAGCCACGCCTTGCTGGAGCCGGACGATCGAGTGCTCCTGCGCCGGGTGTCGGTCTTCATGGGCGCGTTCACCGTCGAGGCGGCGGCGCAGGTAGCGGCGTCCGAGAAAGCCGTTGTCGCAGACGGATTGGCCCGACTCGCCGAGCAGAGCCTGCTCGCGGTGACGGCATACCCGAGTGGGACCGGATACCGGGCGCTGGAAACCATCCGCCAGTACGGGACGGAGCAGCTCACGCAGGCCGGTGAACTGGCAGGCACCCGTGCGGGGCACCTCCGCTGGTGCCTGGCCGAGGCCGCCGAGCTGACGGTGGTGAAAGCGGACTGGCGGGCACGATTCGACGCGGTGGCCGACGACTTCCGCGCCGCGATGGCGTGGGCGGGCGATCGGCCGGAGCACCGCGCGGATGCCTTCCGCTTCGCCCAGCATCTGGCGCGACTGTGCTTCACCCGCAATCTGATCGGTGAGTCCCAGATGCGCTACGAGCAGGCGGCCGCGCTCGCCGACGACCCGTCCGCCGCCGCCTCGATGCTGCGCCATGCCGCTGCCGCGGCCGGATGTCAGATGCGGGGCGACGATATGCACCGCCTGCACCGCGCGGCCGCGGAGGCGGCCCTCAGGTCCGGCGACTCCGCCGGCGCCGCCCGCGACCTGGCGACCGCCGCTGCCAACGGCTACCGGTTCGCGAGTAAGTTCGTCCGGCCCCTGGCACCGGAGGAAGCCATCGCGCTCATCACCGAGGCGCGGCAGCTCGCCGGTGTCGACCCGGCCGCCCAGGCCGCCGTGGCGCTGGCCGAAGCCGGACGAGCGCTCACCGATGCCCTCACCGGCCTGCACTCATCCGACCTTGTGCCCGAGACCGTCGCGCGCGCCGAACGTGCCGTCGAACTCGCCAGGCACACGGCTGATCCGCTCGCGGAGTCCGCTGCGCTCGACACACTCGCCGGCGCGCACAGCATGGCCGGTGACACCTTCGCCGCAGCGGCCGTTGCGCGTAGCCGAATGGTGTTGTTGAACTCCGCTCCGCATACCCCAGCCGGTACCCATGAGCTGATCGACGCGCTCGGCGAGGCCGCCGAGGCCGAACTCGGCGCGGGTGATCTGCTGGGCGCCCGCCGGTGGGCCCAGCAGCTCGCGGATCATCCGCTGCTCGCCGAGGTCGGACATCGCGCGACGAGCTGGCTGCTGGTGACCGACGCGTTGGCGGGCAATGTCGAGGAGGTACGCACCAACAGCGTCCGATTCCTCGAGTCGTGGCATCGGGTCGGCAACCCCGTCAAGTCGGTCCTCGGTCCGGCGGTAGCCGGCGTGGCGATGATCCACGACCTACGCGGCGACCATGACGCTCGGGCCGAATGGGACGCCGTCGTAGCCCGACTCGGCACGCCACCAGCGCATATCCACGGCTGTGGCGCGGTCTTCGACGCACTCGCCATGCTCCACCGCGGGCAGGTGAGCGCGGCGCTGGAACGGATGGCAGCCGATCCCGGCGAGGTATGGAGATGGGTCACCTGGATCTGGCTGCACTGGTATGTGGCGCTGCGGGCTGAAGCCGCCGTGCTCGCCAAGGCCCCCGATGCCGCCGATCGCCTCGCCGAGGCCAGGACCATCGTCGCCGGAAACCCCATCGCCGGTGCCATCGTCGAGCGCGCCACGGCTTTGCACGCCGGTGACCGGCAGCGGCTGCTCGCCACGGCGGCCGCGTTCGACGCCGCCGGTTGCCGTTACCAGTCGGCGCGCACCGCGGTGCTCGCCGGTGGCGAGCACGCCGCACGCGGCGCGGCCGCGCTCGCCGAACTCGGCCTCGCCCCGATGGCGCCTATCACTTTGTGAACCGCCGTCTGCGCTTGGCTCGCGCTTACTTCCCGCGTCCCGACCGACGACGGAACAATCGCCGGACGCGCTCGCTGAGACTCGGCGCGGGTTGCGGCTGCGCACGGGCGGTTTCGGCGTCCGCCGCGGCCGACGCCGCCTGGGCCAATCGCGCGTGCAGTTGTTCGCGCACTTGGTCCGGGGTGTAGGCACGGCGGCGGCGCTCGGCGCGCACCACCACGACACCGGTGGCAACCACACCGGCCACACCCGCCAATCCCACTGCCTTCCACCACCTCATACCGCATAGGCTACGACCATGACGGGGACGGGCATCGATCTCGACCGAGCGGTCGAGGTCACCAGGACGGGTGACATCTGGCTTTTCCGTGGCCATTCCACAGCCGACCGGGTGATTCGCATGACGACGAACAGTCCGGTGAACCATGTCGGGATGTCCGTCGTGATCGACGACCTGCCCGCGCTGATCTGGCACGCGGAGCTCGGACGATCACTGACCGACATGTGGTCGGGGACCGCGCACCGTGGCGCCCAGTTGCACAATCTGCGCGATGCCGTTCTGGTCTGGGCACACCGCTACGGTCAGCAGGCATGGTTGCGCCAGTTGAACCCTCCCGCCACCCGCGCCATGGAGGACGGCGCGCTGCGCGCCATCGCCCGGCTCGACGGCACTCCGTTCCCCTCCACCGCGGGCTTGGCGGGGCGCTGGCTCCGCGGTCGTGCGCGTCTGCCCCGCAGGAAGACGAGCGGATCGACCGCCCGCGAGTTGGAGAACGCGTACTGTGCCGAGATCGTCGCCGCCACATACCAAGCGATGGGTCTGCTGCCCGAGCGCCGCAGCCCCGACTGGTACGACCCGGGCCGATTCTGGAGCGGAGACCGACTGCAACTGTCCGGCGACTACGCATTGAGCGGTGAAATAGCCGTACGGACACCAGCTCGCACGGATTCCTGACGCGAACGCGAGAACGGGACCCGGCGGTCCCGAAATAAAATCACCGCGATTTTCACAATATGGAGCGGATAAGAATATCCGTACTGTGGGGTCATATGGTCCCATCATCCCATCTGTGCAGGGCGCATTACTTACCGGCGCATATTCGAGTTGTCGCATGACCACCTACCGGCAGGACGGCTCGTCGGTCGAACTTCCCTCACTTCGGCCATTGTTGTTCACCGTTTATGTACCCGCGGCGGCATACGGGATCGGCATGGGAGCCGCGGCGCCCGTCATGGCACTCACCGCGCTCGACCTGGGCGCGTCGGCCGCCGTCGCTGGTCTGACCGTCGCCCTGGTCGGCCTCGGGCAGATACTCGGCGACATTCCCGCGGGCCAGGTCGTCGCCCGGCTCGGTGAGCGGATCTCCATCATCGCCGCGAGTACGGCGGGTTCGATCGGTGTGCTGTTGTGCTTGTTCGCACCGGCCGTGCCGATTCTGGGTGCAGGGCTGATAATCGTCGGACTGTCCAATGCGGTCTGGGGATTGGCTCGAATGAGCTATCTGTCGGAAGTGGTGCCGTTCGAACGCCGAGCGCGGGCGATGGCGTTATTCGGTGGAGCCATGCGACTGGGATTCTTCGCCGGACCATTTCTCGGCGCGGCCGCTATCACCGGCCTCGGCACGCGCGGCGGATTCGTCGTCCAGTTGATCGCCATCGCGATCGCCGGATGGCTGATGGCCCGACTACCGGACCCGCAGACCTCGACCCCCGGAGCGATACCGAAACCGCCGCTGTCCCTGGTCGAGATCACGCGAGCACATCGCGCGCTGTTGCTGACGCTGGGCGCCGGGTCGTTGTTGATGGGTGCGGCGCGTTCGTCACGGGAAGCCGTACTGCCGCTCTGGGCCGATCATCTCGGCGTCGACGCCGCTACCGCGAGCCTGATCTTCGGCATCGGGGCGGGCCTCGATGTACTGTGCGCCTATCCCGCAGGGCATTTGATGGACCGGTACGGCAGGAGATTCATCGCCGTGCCGTCGTTGGTCATCCTGGCCGTCGCGTATTTGTCGGTGCCGCTGACCGATTCGGCGCTCACACTCGGCATCGCTGCGATCGTCATGGGAATCGGCAACGGCATCGGCAACGGTGTCATCATGACCATCGGCGCCGATATCGCGCCCGCCGCAAGCCGTGCCGAGTTCCTCGCCGCGTGGCGGCTCACCCACGACGGCGGTTTCTTCGTGGGCCCGTTGGTGATCAGCGGATTGGCGGCGATCGGTCCGCTGGCCGTGGCGGTCCTCGCCATCGGAGGCGTGTCGGCCCTCGGCGCCGGGGTGATGGCGCGATACATTCCGGTGTACATCCCTTGGCCCAAACCGAGCTATCGCGCAGTTCAGCCGTAGTTACCGTTCCCGGCCGACCGAATGAGGAAGACGGATCGGGCTCGCGCGCAACGACGCCCGATCCGTCGCATGCATTACTTCGGAGCCTGCGAGTTGTACTTGTCGGTGTAGAACTTCGACGGCTCGAACGAACCGGTGATGGCGCCGGTATCCCGCAACCAATCCTCCCAGCGCACGAAGTCGGCATCGACGATCACGCCGTTGACGGCAGGCACTCCGACCGAAAGCCAGTACTTCACCGACGAGGCGTCCTCCCCCGAACGCTTTCGCTTCTCGATGATTTCGGTGAACTTCGCGACCACCTGGTCACGAGGAGTGGTTTTCTGCCATTCGATCGCCTTGGCGACCCCGTCGACGAATGCCCGGACACTGTCGGGGTTCTTGGCGATGAAGTCGTTGCGGAACACGTACTGGCCGCCGTTGAAGGGACCGAACTCCTCGTAGTCGGTGAAGACCGGACGAAGGCCGCCATTCGCGATCGCGCGCTGCTGGAATTGTCCACTCAGAGCAGCCACGTCGACCTGGCCGCGCCGGACGGCGTCCTCGGTATTCGGCGGGGGCAACACCACCAGCTGAACCGATTTGATCTGCTGCTCGGTGAAACCGACCTTCTTCAGCGCGGTGTGGATGTCCGCCTCGGACTGACCACCCAGGGTGTTCACCCCGATCTTCTTGTCCAGCAGATCCTTCGGAGTTCTGATCGGACTGTTCTCGGGAACATAGAATCCGGTGAACGTCTTCGCATCGGATCCGTAGTAGTTGACCACCGCTGTGATGGGCGCACCGCCCTGCGCCAGTTTCGCGACCGCGCCGCCGAACGCGCCGCCGAAATCGACCTGACCGGTCGCCGCCGATTGGATGTCCTGCGGACCGCTGATGGTATTGCCCTGCCATTCGAGCTTCACTTTGCCGTCGAAGAAGCCCAGATCCTCCGCGAGTTCGGGAATGACAACTTGCGAGGCCCAGCCTTGATACCGCAGGACCGGCACACCGCCGGAGGTGCGGACCTCCCCGCCACCGCATGCGGTCGAAAGCAGTGCCAGAGTTGTGGCGACTACCGCGCCTATCAGAAACTTGCTGCGCGTTATCACGCTCATACTCTCCCTCGATACATCCGCCGACGCGCCATCGCGTCGCAGTGCAGCGATCGTTGAGCATGCGCTATTTCGTGTCCAGGGTTGTCTTCGGCGCGATTCGAAAACGACACGCGCTCGCGGCAGGCACATCGTCGTGCCCGCCGCGGTGCGACGCCCCGCGATCAGGCGCTGCGCGTACCTTCCAGCGGCCGTGTGGCGGTCGACTTCTCGGTCCGCCTGAAGGTCAGCACCCCGTCTTCGAGCGCGCCCTTGCGCAGCAGCTTGCGATCGCGGAAGTAGTTGTTGATCACCTGCCACGGGCCGTTGGTGCCCTGCCGCGGCATCACCGCGTCGCCGCGCTGGATGTAGCCGGAGGTCAGTGCCCCGCCCATCACCGAGTCGGCGCCTCGGTCGCGCTCGGTGGCGACGGCCTCGACCCGGGTGAAACCGTTCTTCCTCATGTGGTTGAGCACCCGGCAGAAGTACTCGGCCGCCAGGTCCGCTTTCAACGTCCAGGACGCGTTGGTGTAGCCGAGCACCATCATCGCGTTCGGCACGCTGTCGAGCATGGCCCCCTTGTAGACCACCCGGTCCCGGGTCACCACCGGCTCGCCGTCGATCTCCAGGGTCATGCCGCCCAGCATCTGCACGCTCAGGCCGGTGGCGCTGATGACCAGATCGGCGGGCAGTTCTTCGCCGGAGGCCAAGCGGATGCCGGTTTCGGTGAAGGTCTCGATGCGGTCGGTGACGATGGAGGCCTTGCCGCTGCGCAACACCTTGAACAGGTCACCGTTGGGAACCACGCACAGCCGCTGATCCCACGGGTTGTAGTTCGGCGTGAAATGGCGCATGTCGATGCCGGGGCCGACCTGCATGCGCACGGCGGCCAGCAGGAGCTTCTTCGCCGCCTCCGGGTTGGTGCGGGAGAGTTGGAAGCTCGCGCGCTGCAAGGCGATATTGCGGGTTCGGCCGATCCGGTAGGCCAGCTTCTCCGGCACCTTGGCGGCTTTCATCCCCACCGCGACCGGGTCGTCGGCGGGCAGCGCGGTGATGTACGTCGGCGAGCGTTGCAGCATGGTGACGTGCGCCGCCGCGTCGCTCATGGCCGGGATCAGAGTGATCGCGGTGGCGCCGGAGCCGATCACCACCACTCTCTTGCCTGCGTAGTCGAGGTCTTCCGGCCAGTGCTGGGGATGCACGATGCGCCCACCGAAGTTCTCCTCACCGGGGAACTGCGGACGGTAGCCGTTGTCGTAGTCGTAGTAGCCGGTGCAGCCGACCAGGAAGTCGCTGGTGTGGATCTCGGTCTCGCCGGTCTGCTCGTCGAGCGCCTCGACCGTCCAGGTGGCCGTCTCGCTCGACCAGCGGGCCGTGGTGACCTTGCGGCCGAACCGGATGTGCTCGGTGACGCCGTACTCGGCCGCCGTCTCCTCGATGTAGTGGCGGATGTGCGGGCCGTCGGCGAGGACCTTGGTGCCGTTCCACGGGCGGAAGCCGTAGCCGAAGGTGTACATGTCGGAATCGGAGCGGATGCCGGGGTAACGGAACAGATCCCAGGTGCCGCCGATGGCGGTCCTGCGTTCCAGGATCGCGTAACTGCGTCCCGTCTGCTCTTTGGTGAGATGGCAGGCCATGCCGATTCCGGACAGCCCAGCGCCGATGATCAATACGTCGACATGCCGCGTCATTGAGGTACTCGTTTCGTCCGGTCCGCCTCGCACACCTGAGGGTGCGTGCTGAGGCCAGATTACGTGTTATTCGTGGTTACGTCTAGTCACGAATAGTGACACGTACCGAGAGCGGAATAAAAACCGGCCTGGTTTCAAATCGTGACCTGAGCCGGCGGAGCGCCCAGCATGGATCACTGCGGCGCGCCCACAAGGCGCACCGCCCGATCTGTCCCACCCGAGGTGCCGCGGGGTCGTTGTGACCGCGACACCGGTTCGGGTCGCTTCGCGTGCGCGCTGGTCACGGCGGTGGCTCGGCCGCGGTCTCCGGAAGGGAGTTGGCTCAGCATGAGTCTGTCGTTCCACTGGTTCCTCCCCACTTACGGCGATTCCCGCGGACTGGTCGCGGGCGGGCACGGCACCTTCATGTCCGGTGACCGCCCGGCCAGCCTGCGGTATCTGAACCAGATCGGCGCCGCCGCCGAGGACAACGGGTTCGAGGCCGTGCTCACCCCCACCGGCGCGTGGTGCGAGGACGCCTGGCTGACCACCGCGATGATGGTGGAGACCACCGAGACGCTGAAGTTCCTGGTGGCATTCCGCCCCGGCCTGGTCAGCCCGACGCTCGCGGCACAGATGGCGGCCACCTTCCAGCGGCATTCCAGGGGCAGGCTGCTGCTCAACGTGGTGACCGGTGGCGAGCCACACGAGCAGCAGGCCTACGGCGACTTCCTGGACAAGTCCCAGCGCTACGCACGCACCGGCGAATTCCTGCATGTGGTGCGGGAACTGTGGACCTCCACCGAGCCGGTGACGTTCGAAGGCGAACACATCCGAGTCGAGCAGGCACTGCTGAGCAATCGACCGGACCCGGTGCCGCCGGTGTTCTTCGGCGGGTCCTCCGAACCCGCGGGCCCGATCGCGGCCCGCTATAGCGACACCTACCTGACCTGGGGCGAGCCGCTGCTCGCGGTGAGCAGGAAGCTGGAATGGATCCGCCGTCTGGCGGTGGACCACGGACGCGTCCTCGACTACGGCCTGCGCATCCACGTGATCAGCCGTGACACCTCCGAGCAGGCCTGGGCCGAGGCCGACCGGCTGCTGGCCGGCATCGACCCCGCCGACATCGAGCGGGTGCAGGCGAACCTGGCGCGCAGCGAATCCGAGGGCCAGCGGCGCATGCTGGAACTGCACGGCGGCAGCACCGAACGGCTGGAGATCGCGCCCAATCTCTGGGCGGGCGTCGGCCTGGTCCGCGGCGGCGCGGGCACCGCACTGGTCGGCTCGCATGCCGAAGTCGCCGAACGGCTGGCCGAATACGCGCGCCTGGGCATCACCCACTTCATCCTCTCCGGCTATCCGCACTTGGAAGAGGCGTACTGGTTCGGCGAAGGCGTGCTGCCGATCCTGGAGCGCAAAGGCCTGTGGCGGCATCCCAACCGCACCGAGCACATCGCCGCCGCCACGCCCTTCGCGACATCATCCGGCAGCTGAGCGCAACACCCCAGTTATTCCCACGCGCTGCTACGCGGCGAGAATGGTCTATCTGTCCGGCACACCGGCCGCGACCGACGGACCGTTCCTGAGGGAGTCATGACCACCGCATCAGCCCGGCGATGGCGCCGCCGCCTGCCCGACACCGCGACCGAAGCGGGCGCGCCCACGCTGGCGCGCAGGCTCGGTCGGCTCGATCTCACCGCCATGGGCGTCGGCACCATCGTCGGCGCGGGGATCTTCGTCATCACCGGCGTGGCGGCCGCGGAGAAGGCCGGGCCCGCCATCATGCTGTCGTTCGCCTTGGCCGGAACGGTGTGCGTGCTGGTGGCGCTGTGCTACAGCGAACTCGCGGCGATGGTGCCGGTCTCCGGCAGCGCCTACACCTATACCTACGCGACCCTCGGCGAAGCACCGGCGTTCCTGGTCGGCTGGAACCTGCTGCTGGAGTTCGTCATCGCGGGCGCCGCGGTGGCGATCGGCTGGTCCGCGACCACGGTGTGCGCGCTCGATTCACTGTTCGGCATCACCGTCCCGCACGCACTCGTCGCGGGGCCAGGAGAAGGCGGCGTGGTGAACCTGCCCGCCGTACTGATCGTCGCCGCCGTCGTCGCGGTGCTGGTGGGTGAGGTGACGTTCACCGCCCGCATCACCAAGGCGCTGGTTCTGGTGACCATCGGTGTGCTGGTGCTGGTGATCGCCGTCGGCACCCCGCACGTGAGCGTGGACAACTGGACCCCGTTCGCGCCGTTCGGGCTCGGTGGGATCATCGGCGGCGCCGCGATCGCGTTCTTCGCCTTCCTCGGTTTCGACGTGGTCGCCGCGTCGGCGGAGGAGGCGCGCAACCCTCGGCGCGACGTACCCTTCGCCATCATCGGCACGGTGCTCATCGCCACCGTGCTCTACGCGCTGGTCAGCGCCGTGCTCACCGGCATGGTGCCGTTCGTGACGCTGAACAACAGCGCACCGATCGCCGCCGCGTTCGGCGCGGTGCGCATCGGCTGGATCGGCGATGTCATCGTCATCGCCTCGATCATCGCGCTCACCAAGGGTTTGCTGCTGATCGTGTACGCGCAGGTGCGGTTGATGTTCGCGATGTGCCGCGACCGGCTGCTGCCCTACTCCCTCGCGGCCACCGGCAAACGTGCCACTCCGGTGCGGCTGACGTTGCTGCTGGGAGCGCTCGGCGCGGTCATCGCGGGACTGCTGCCGATCGACATCGTGGTGGAACTGGTGAACATCGGCGCGCTGTCGGCGTTCGCGGTGGTGTGCGTGGGCGTGCTGGTGCTGCGCCGGGTGGAGCCCGAGCGCGAACGCCCGTTCCGCACCCCTCTGGTGCCCGTGGTTCCGGTGCTCGCGCTGATCGGGTGCCTGCTGCTTGCGACCACGCTGGATGCGCTGACCTGGGTGCGGTTCGGCGTGTGGGTGCTGGTCGGCATCGCGGTCTACCTCGGATACGGACGCAAGCGCTCCACCCTCGCCGAACCGCGGCTGGACGCCGCCCCGCCGACGGGATCCTGACTCGGTCCGCAGGGTCTCCTACACCGGCCGAGTGGGCGACGCCCAGTGGCTCGTGCGCCCAAGGGCGCCGGCGGGGACTGATGTCCGTTGTCCGCAAAGCAGAGCGCGGCGCTGGGCGCACCCCGCCCCACCGGCCCGGCCACTACCGTGGCGCCGAGCGAACTGGATCGGCGTCGACTTCCCGCGCCGGCCGCCGGTGGGCGGGCGCGTATCCATCGGACGGCACGATCTGCTGGTGTGCGCCGTCTGACGCGACTCGGACGATCTGTTCCGCTGCACCACGGAGCGGATCGGGTCGCTCTCGGGATGGATCGGATGGAGATCGGCCCGATCAGCGGCTACGCGCGCCGCACCGCCGCGATACACCTGACGCCGATTTGCACTCGCTGCCGAAACATTCTGCGGCACAATCTTTTATCCGGCATCGAGTGCACCGGCGGTTCCACGTGGATCACGACGGGCACCGCCACCAGGCGACACGCTCCGGACGATCCCACCACTCGCGCGGCCGAGTTGTGAATCACAACATCCGGACCGGCACGCCGCGGCATGGGCGATTAGGGTCGGTCAGGTGACCTGGACCGTGGGCTTCGACCTCGACATGACGCTGATCGACTCGCGGCCGGGCGTCGCGCGGGCCATCGACCTGCTCGGCATCGAATTCGATCTGCCGCTGAACGGGACGACCTTCGCCGATCGGCTCGGCCCGCCGCTGGCCACCTTGCTCGTCGAAGCGGGCGCACCCGAGGATCTCGTTCCGGCCCTGGTGACCCGCTACCGCGCGCTCTATCCGACGATCGTGTCGAGCATTCCCCCCATGCCCGGCGCGCAAGCCGCGCTGGCGGCTGTCGAGGCACGTGACGGACGAGTGGTCGTCGTCACCGGCAAGCACGCCCCGCTCGCGCAGCTGCACCTCGCCGAACTCGGTTGGCGCGTCGATCATCTCGCGGGCGACCTCTGGTCGGCAGGCAAGGCGGCGACGCTGCGCGAACAGGGAGCGAATCTGTTCGTCGGCGACCACGTCGGCGACATGAACGGCGCGCGCGCCGCGGACGTCTTCGCGGTCGGCGTCAGCACCGGGCCGTGCTCGGCCGACGAACTGCGCGCGGCGGGCGCGGACGTGGTGCTTGCCGACCTCACCGAGTTCCCCGCCTGGCTCGCGACGGAATTCGGAGCCGTCACCGCTTAACCCACCTCCGATCACGGCTCCTCCCCTTCGGGACTGCTCGCGCGGTCGCCACGGCCATGTGCGACGGGCCGATAGCGGCACGAGGCATTCGCGGGTGAAACGACGGCCTGCCCAGCCTTCCGCGAACGCTCCACGCCGAAAACTTGCGGTGCAAGTTTTTTCTTCGCTAGCCTACCGCGCATGAACCTCGAACTGTCCGGCGAGCAGACGGCGGCGCGACAGCTGGCGGCCGATTTCGTCGACCGGGAGATCGCGCCGCACGCCACCCGGTGGGATCGCGACGAACAGGTGGACCGGTCGATCGTCGCCCGGCTCGGCGAACTGGGCTTCCTCGGGCTCACCATCCCCGAGCAGTACGGCGGCAGCGCGGGCGATCACCTCACGTACTGCCTGGTCCTGGAGGAATTGGGGCGCGGCGACTCCTCCGTGCGCGGCATCGTCTCGGTGTCGCTCGGCTTGGTCGCGAAGTCGATTCACCACTTCGGCACCGAGGAGCAGAAGCAGGCCTGGCTCACGCGACTGGTCGCCGGCGAGGCGCTCGGCTGTTTCGCGCTCACCGAGCCCGGTACCGGATCCGACGCCGCCCAGTTGCGCACCCGCGCGGTGCGCGACGGCTCGGACTGGGTGCTGTCGGGCACGAAGATGTTCATCACCAACGGCACGTGGGCCGATGTGGCGCTGGTGTTCGCGCGTACCGGCGGCGAAGGGCATCGGGGCATCAGCGCGTTCCTGGTCCCGACCGACTCCCCCGGCTTCACCGCGCGGGAGATCCACGGCAAGCTCGGGCTGCGCGGACAGGCCACCGCCGAACTCGTGCTCGACGGGGTGCGCGTCCCCGACAGCGCCCGCCTGCACGCCGAGGGCAAAGGCTTCACCGTGGCGATGGCGGCGCTGGCCAAGGGCCGCATGTCGGTCGCGGCCGGTTGCGTCGGGCTGGCCCAGGCGTGCTTGGACGCCGCCGTCGGCTACGCCACCCAACGGGAACAGTTCGGCAAGCCGATCGCGGCCCACCAGCTGGTGCAGGAACTGCTCGCCGACATCGCGCTGGACGTCGACGCGGCGCGGCTGCTGGTGTGGCGGGTCGCCGATCTCGTCGACCGCGGCGAGGAATTCGCCCTGGCGTCCTCCAAGGCGAAGCTGTTCGCTTCCGAGGCCGCGGTCCGTGCGGCCGATCGCGCGGTGCAGGTGTTCGGCGGCTACGGGTACATCGACGAGTTCCCCGTCGGCAAGTATCTGCGCGACGCCAAGGTGATGACCCTCTACGAGGGCACGAGCCAGATCCAGAAACTGCTCATCGGCCGCGCACTGACCGGCGTCGCCGCGTTCTGACAGGAGTACATCCGATGCACCGCTTCACCGACCGGGTCGCCGTTGTCACCGGCGCGGCTCAGGGCATCGGCGCGGCCACCGCGCTGCGCCTCGCCGCCGAGGGCGCCGCCGTGGCCGTACTCGACCGCGAAGAGCCCGGCGAGACCGCCGCGCGGATCACCGCGGCGGGCGGCGTGGCGCGCGGTTACGTCTGCGACGTCACCGACCGCGCGTCGGTGCAGAACGTATTCGACCGTGTCGCAACCGATCTGGGCAGTCCGCAGATCTTGGTGAACAACGCGGGGATCACGCGCGACGACCTGTTCTTCCGCCTGACCGAGGAAGACTGGAACGCGGTACTCGCGGTCAATCTGACCGGCGCCTACCACTGTGCGCAGATAGCGCAGACGTTCATGGTGGCCCAGCGATACGGCCGGATCGTGTCGCTGTCGAGCCGGTCGGCGCTCGGCAATCGCGGCCAGGCCAACTACGCCGCCGCCAAGGCAGGCATCCAGGGACTGACCGCGACGCTCGCTCTCGAACTCGGGCCCTACAACATCACGGTGAACGCGGTGGCGCCCGGCTATATCGCCACCGCAATGACCGCCGCCACCGCGAACCGGGTCGGTGTGACGGCCGAAGACCATCAGAAAGCCGCCGCGGACCGTACGCCGCTGGGCCGGGTGGGACAGCCCGACGAAGTCGCGGCGGTCATCGCGTTCCTCGCCAGCGACGAGGCGAGCTACGTCAGCGGCCAGACGCTGTATGTCAACGGAGGCGCCCGCTGACCTGCGCGAGCCCGGACCGAGGCACCCATCGGCCCGCACCGGAACACGGCAACATTCCAACGAAGCCGTAGCCGCGCAATTCACACGTAGGTCGTGTTGCGAAGTAGGTGGTCGTGGGGTCGGTGCGGCTGTCATCGGGGCCGCGATCCGTTCGACATCACCGATCCGTGCGAGCGGCCTGTGTCTCGACACAGGCGACGGCGGCGTCGAGCGCTGCCTCCAGCGGTGCGGGGTCGCGCTGGGCGCGGGAGACGAGCATGCCGCCCTCGTAGGCGGTGACGACAACGAGCGCCAGGCGGTTGATGTCGGTATCCGGGCGCAGTTCTCCCCCGTCGCGCATGGCGGTGAGGCCCTCGGCCACGGCGGCGGTGAGGCGGCGCAATCCGGCGGCCACCAGTTCGAGAAGCTCCGGATCGGTGTCGGGGATGTCCTCGGCGAACGAAGCCAGTGGACACCCGGTGCGACAGCCGGTCGCACGCGCCGCGCCGACCACCGCATCCCGCCACGCGCGCAGATCGGGTAGTGAACGCATATCGAGCAGCCACTTGTTGGCCGTCACGACCTCGGTGCTGGATTGGATGACCGCCGCCAGCAGGTCCCGTTTGTTGTCGAAGTAGTGATACAGCTGCGATGCGCTGACGCCCGCCTCGTGCTGGATCGCCTCCATCGTGGTGCCGTGCGCACCGTTCGCGAGCATCAGGCGCGCGGCGGTGTCGACGATCTTGGCGCGGCTACGTAGTCCCTTGGCGGTCAGCGTATCGGTGGACATGGGCATCGGCTTCTCCGGACTCGATTTTGGTATTGCCATTCCATTCTGCGCTCCGAGAATAAGAGCAATGGACACAACTAATCCATTGGCGGTCCCATCGGCTTCGACCGCCCTGGTGACCGGAGCGACCAGCGGTATCGGATTCTCGGTTGGTCGCGCACTGGCGCGGCTCGGCTGGACCGTACTGGTACACGGGCGCAGCGCGGAACGTGCGCGAGAGGCCGCAGCGCGCATGGGCGACGTGCCGGGCGGCCTGATTCCCGTCGATGCCGACCTCGAAACACGTTCGGGGGTGCGGCGACTCGTCGATCAAGTGCACCGCGCCGCACCGGACGGCCTCAACGTCCTGGTCAACAACGCGGGCGCCGCGTTCGATCGCCACGGCCTCACTGTGGATGGCGTCGAACGGACCGTGGCCGTCAATCACCTGGCGGTCGCCGGACTTACCCGCGGCCTCGAATCGCTCCTGAAACCGATCGGTGAACAGAGGAATTCACCAGCGCGAGTGATCATGATGACCTCGTACCTGGAAGCGCGGGCCCGCCCGATCCAGGACTGGGCACTTCCGGGGGAGTGGACGCAGATGGGCGCGTACGCGTCGAGCAAACTCGCCAATCTCGCCTATACCTACGCGCTGGCCGAGCGGTGGCGTGACCGTATCGCGGTGTACGCGGTGGATCCAGGGGCGGTGCGCACCGGATTCCAGCGCAGTGCGGGCGGTCCGCTGCACCTGATCGGCCTCCTCGGCGCACCGTTGATGTCCTCCCCCGAGCGGCCCGCGCGCACGGTGGTCGCGACGGCCACCCGCCCCGCCGCGCACCCCAGCGGCAGCTATATCCGTGCGGTCCGCGCCGTGGACACCGGACGCGACAAGCCGTCCTCGGTCCGCTCCCGCGATCGTGCCTACCAACGCCACGTCTACGATGCCACCCAGCGCTTCCTGGGCGGCTGACGGTACTCCACAAAAGACCGGCCAGGCTACCGCGAGCTTCTCCGGATACTCAGGCCCCGGGACGTGCTCATGATCTGGGAGCAGAGCCGCATCGCCCCGCGTGGAGGAGGAGAAGAAGGGGTGAAGCACATCTGGGTTGCCGTCTACAGCATCGAAAGAATCCCGTTCGGAAGTGCGGAGAAGAAGTGACACCACCATGCGAAAGATGCAGTGAGCCAGCCGTCTTTTCGGTCCAGGAGCCCGGCGCCGACCTGGGGCCGGTCGGCTTCTGCACGACATGCCTGGTCAGCTTCGCCAACGCCCAGCTAGCAAAAAAGAACCGCGAGGTAGTGGACGCTTTTCTCGAGTATGGCTACGCGCGAAAGGTGGAGGAGCATCACGAGGACGTCGCCAGGGGGATCGGCGAAGTACTCGACATCGAGGCGGGGCCGGCCATGGCCGAAATTCTGAACCAGGAGGTTGAAGTACCCGAGCGCGACGGCTTCAGTCTGTCCATGGACACCAAGGATGGACACCACTTCGAGATCGTCGGCGAATCGGAGGACAGCGACATCCTGAGCGCACTCGTCATGGCCGAGGACTGGGTAATCGACTTCGACTTGACCCCCGAGGAGGTCGAGTTCTTCCGGGACGCGCTGGATGCCTGGATCGAGCACCGCCGCGGCAAAAGGCCACCTGAGAGCGTCTGACAGGTTCGTTTGAGTAGCGGTGATTACCGTTGCGGTGCAGTATGTTTCGTCGTGGCGGCACCGTGGATTGTGGATGACGAGTTGTGGGCGGTGATCGAACCGCTACTGCCGGTCCGGGCGGCGGGACACCCGGACCGGCGCGGATGGACGACCGGCTGGTGTCGCAGGGGATTCTGTTCGTGCTGTTCACCGGGATCGGGTAGGAAGACCTGCCCCTGGAGTTGGGTTTCCGGTCCGGGATGGCCTGCTGGCGCAGAGTGAGGGACTGGCAGAGAGCCGGAGTGTTCGAAGCCACTGCCTCCCAAGCGGCGGGCAGCGGCACTCCGTCCGTTGTCTGGCTCGGCTCGTCACCGACCCCCATTGCCGGCAGGAATTTGTCGGACTGGACCGACGAGGGACAGACGACCGTCTACACAGGGCGGCGCGACACAGTCGTATCCGCCGAAGGATGTGCCCGACGACGTGTTCAAGGTCGTGGTCACACTGCATAACGGCACAGGCAGCGTCGAAACTACCTCGCCGATCGCGATCTCGGCGCCTCCGCAGGAGGGCCGCATCGACATGGTGGTGCGGCCCAGCGTCTTGCGTCTGCTGGACCGGATGGCGGATCTGCCCGCGCTGGTGCTGTCGGCGAAAGCCGATCTGCCGGCCTGGAATCCGATGGCGACCGCGCTGCTCGGCGATTTCTCCGTGTGACCGCCCGCCCAGCGCAACATCATCTGGCAGCGTTTCCTCGGCACCGAACCCGGGCGGGTGATGATGACACCCGCCGAGGCCGACAATGCCGCGGCGTTCTCGGTCGCCAGCCTGCGCAGCGCCCGCGCGCGCTATCCCGACGATCCCGGCCTGCTACGGCTGGTCTCCGAACTGCGCTCCCGCAGTCCACGATTCGAGCAACTGTGGAACGCGCGGCGGTCGGGGCAGTGGCGCAGCGCGACCAAGACGATCGATCACCCGGACCTGGGCTCGTTGCGGCTGGACTGCGACACCCTGCTCGTCCCGGACACCGACCAAGCCGTCGTCGTCTATTCGGCGGCGCCCGGCAGCCGGGAAGCGTCGGCCCTGGAGTTGCTCCGGGTGACCGGTGCCCAGCGGTTCACGGTGACTGAGCCCAGCGTCCAGCCACCGCCTTACGATGACAGCGTGCGCGACGATCCCTACTGGAATCACAACACCCGCTACCACCCCTGGCTGTTGAAGCAGGTGCCACTCTCCGCGCGCAGCGCCCTCGACATCGGCTCACGCGGGCTCTTTCGATGTCGTCACCACCGTCGCCACGCTGCATCATGTTTCGCTGCGGGCGGGGCTCACGGCACTGCGCGACCTGGTCGCGCCCGGCGGCGTGCTCGCCGTGGTCGGGTTGTGGAAGATGACGCCGCGCACGGACTTCCACTACTTCCCACTGGTGCCGCTCACCCGGGCGATGGACCTCGCGCACCGCGTCTCCTGGCCGAGTGCGCGAACGCGCGACCCCGTGGACGGATACGCCGAGATCCGCTCCGCCGCAGCGGAACTCCTGCCCGGAGCGCGCATGCGGCGGCGGCTCATGTGGCGCTACACACTGCTGTGGCACAAACCCGCGTGATCGTCCATCGCGAGGACGCACCCGGCTAGAGTCGTGGGCATGCCGCCGCTTCGGGAGCACAGACCGCGAAAGGCCATCCGCACGCTGCCCGACCACGCCGTGCCGACGCCGCCGCTACTACCCGGCGAGGAGGTGGACGTACGGCACGCAGGCGCGGCGTGACCACCCGCGCACTCGGCGGAGTCGTCTTCGATGCCGCCGCCGTCGTCGCGTTCGCCAACCGCGCCAGCTACGCCCAAGCGGTCGTCTGGGCGACGGTCGACGCGGGAAACACCATCGTCGTTCCGAGCACCGTTCTCGCGGCGGCGCGCACGCACATTCCGGCCGATCGGCTCGACATCCTGGCCGTGCTGGTCGGCCTGCCGCACACCGTCGTCCCGTCGTTCGACCGCACCGTGAGCCCGCCGCTCACACCACTCGGCGGCGCGGCCCCCGCCGACGCCCTCGTCGCCGCGGGCCATGTCACCCGCGAGGCGGTCGCCCGCACCTGGCCCTGCCTGACCAGCCGCCCGAGACGGCTCAGGCAGATCGATCCGCGCGTCATCATCGATCCGCTGCCGTGACTCGCGTCCGGCGGATCAGCGCAGCAACGCGATGACCGGGGCGAACTTCTCCATGCTGTCCTCGAGGACGGTGATGTAGGTGATGCCGTAGCGATCGCGCCGATCGCGCAGGCGGTCGGCCATCTCCTCGGGAGTGCCCATGAGCAGGATCGGATGTTCCTCCGGGGAGTCGGCGACGTCGGGCGGCAGCGCCGGACCGAAGACCTCCAGCACGCTCGCGCGCTCCTCGGGCGGCACCACCCGCTGCACGAGGATGTTGAACTCGACCTTGTCCAGCCGCGGACCGAGCAGATCCCGCACATAGGCGACGCGCTCCTCGATCTCGTCGAGCCCGGCCATCTGCAGTGGCCCGCCGTTGCGCGCGGCCGCCGCGCCCGTGAAGGCGATGATGTCAGCGTGCCGCGCGGCGACGGCGAGCAAGCGATCACCCCATCCGCCGATGAGCACGGGCGGTCCCGACGGCTGCGCGGGTTGCGGCTGATACTCCGGATCGGCGAACAGGCCGCGCAATGTGACCACCGTCTGTTCCAGGTGCTCGACGCGCTTGCTCCCGCTTTCGAACGGGATGCCCGCGGCCTCGAATTCCGCCTGCACGTAGCCCGCGCCGAGCCCGAGTTCGACCCGCCCGTCGGTGAACTGGTCGGCACCGGCCACGTCACGGGCCAGCAGGACGGGGTTGTAGAACGCGGTGTTGAGCACGAAGGTGTTCAACCGCACCCGCTCGGTCGCCTCGGCGGCCAGGATCATCGCGGGGAACGGCGCGGGCAGGCCGAGATGGTCGGCGACACCCACCACGTCGAAGCCGAGTTCCTCTGCTCGACGGCACTTTTCGATCCAATTCGACCTGGACTCGGGGACCACCATGTTGACACCGAACCGGAAGGGGCGCTGCGCAGTCACGTGTCCTGTCTAGCGAACCGGGCCGGACCGCCGTACTTCGGGGCCGATTCAGCACTGGGCGAGCGCACCCGCGGCCACCACGATGCCGAGCAGCGCGACGACAGCGGCGACCACCGGTACCGGCCTGCGCAGCGCCCGACGGACCGGGCCGGGAGCGTTGCGCGCCGCGGCGTTCGCGCGCGGGGATCGACGGGCGAACCAGCGCCGCGTCATGGTGACCGTGGTGATGATCAACGTCGCGATCAGCATGCCCGCCCCCTCAGACGCGTACGGCGCGCGGCGCGACCGCCCGGGAGGTGGACTTGCCTCGCGGTGGTTCGACGATCCCGTGCTGCAGCAAGCTTTCGGCGGTGTCCAGCACGGTTTCCCGGACCGGGCGCATGGTCCAGCCCAGTTCGCGCCGGGCTTTCTCGGCGCTGAGCGACTCGGTGCGCCCCAGGGCCGGCAGGGTCAGCCGGACGCCCTTGTCGAAGATCGCTACGCCGCGCACCAGCCAATTCGGCAACTGCCTGGTCGGCACCCGGAATCCGCGCGGCCCGAATTCCTCGGTGAGGATGCGCGCCATTTCCCCCATCCACAGGTGCTCGCCCGCGCAGATATAGCGGTTGCCTGCGGCTTCTGGCGTTTCCATCGCGAGCCGATGCGCCACGGCGAGATCGCGCACGTCGACCGGCGCCCAGCCGACGCGGGGCGTGCCGGGCACGTCCCCGGCGAGCAGTCTCCGTATGGGCTCGTGCGAGGTGCTCGTCGTGGTGGACAGCACCGGCCCCAGCACCATTCCCGGGTTGACGACGACCAGTTCGAATCGCTCGCCCGCCGGAAGCCGTGCGACGAAATCCCAGGCCGCCCGCTCGGCCAGCGTCTTGCTCTTCTGATAGGCCGGGCTGCGCTCGACCACCGTCCAGTCGGCCTCGGTGCGCAGAACGTCCTCGGTGTGCCCGGCGACGATCGCCGCGATCGAGGAGGTGAGCACCACCCGGCGGACGGTGCCAGCGGCGGCGCAGGCGCGCAGCACGCGCAGCGTTCCTTCGACCGCCGTGTCGATGAGTTCTCGCTCGTCGTCGGGCGGGGTGGTGGGGAACGGCGAGGCGACGTGCAGCACCGCGGCGCTACCCGCGACGGCGGCTGCCCAGCCGTCGTCGCCGTTCAGGTCGGCTTGCGCGAACTCCAGTTCGCCCCCGGTTCGCCGGGCCAGCTCGACCAGGTGTGCCCGTTTGCCGGTGTCGGCGAGGTCGCGAACCGTCGCGCGCACGGCGTAGCCATGCTCCAGCAATTCGGCGATGACGTGACCGGCGACGAAACCCGTTGCGCCGGTGACCGATACCCGTGTGCTCATTTCTTCATCCGTCTCGTGAAGTGGCTGCGCCGCACTCATCTGAGCGCCGCTCAGATAATCTAAGCACCGCATAGTTAGGTTGTCCAGGACACGTCGCATACGCTCGGACGGTGACGCGGACCAGTTACCACCACGGCGCCCTGCGCGACGCGCTGCTGGCCGCCTGCCTGCGGTTGATCGAAACCGAAGGGCTCGCCGCGGTCAGCCTGCGCCGGGTGGCCCGCGAGGCAGGCGTGAGCACCGCGGCGCCGTACCACCACTTCCCCGACCGAGCCGCGCTGCTGGCAACACTGTCCACCCAGGGTTTCCAGATGCTCGGAGCGCAACTGGCGGCCGCCCGCGCCGAGGCGGAAACGCCCATGGCCGCCCTGACCGCGCTGGCGAACACCTACGTGCGGTTCTCCCGCGAGCAACCGGCCTACTTCCGCCTGATGTTCCGGCCCGAACTCTCCCAGCCCGACAAGCATCCCGACACCATGGCAGCCGGCGACGCGGCTTTCGGAGTGCTGGCCGACGCGATCACGGAGTGCGTTCGCGCGGGCGCGCTGCCCGCCGACAAAGCCGACACACTGGCCGTCATGTTCTGGGGACTCGGCCACGGCCTGGCCTCGCTGTGGCTGGACGGACAGCTGGAGAAGCGCGCGGGACAGTTCGGCACCACCGGCTCGGCGTTGGTGGACGACGTGATGCGGACCTTCGCGACATTGATCGAACCCGGCGCGCCGCCGCTGCCCTAGAGTGAACGCCAGACGTTTGCTCCTCCGATGCTCCCCACACCGATCCGAGAGGACGACACGGATGACCGCGCAGCTGGATCCGACGGTGCAGGAGTTCGTCGACGCGCTCAACGCCAATGATCAAGACCGGTTCTACGCGGTGCTCACCGACGACGCCACCATGTCCGACGACGGTGTGGAGCGCAACCTCGCCCAGTGGACCGAAGCGGAGATCTTCGACAGCAATGCCCGCATGCAGGTCGAGTCGGTCGGCGACGACGGCACCGAACTGGTCGCCGACTACACCAATACACGCTGGGGCTCGATGCGAACCACCTGGCGATTCGTCCTGCGCGAAGGCAAGGTGAGCCGTTTCGAGACCGGGCAGGCGTGAATGCCCTTGCCAGCCTGCCGTCTGCGTTGACATCCTGACCTTCGTGTTCGTCGCGCCGCGTTACGGTACGGGTTCCCTGGCCGACCTGTTCCCCTCCGTCCTCGCCGGTCTCGGCGTGCCCGGCGAGGCGGACCGCCTCGGGCTGGAGCTCGACGCCGACCAGGTCTGCGTCCTGCTGGTGGACGGGCTCGGCTACCACGATCTGGTCGCGAATCCCGCTGCGGCGCCCTTCCTGTCCGGTCTCGCGCCTGCCTCGCTCACGGCCGGTTTCCCGACGACGACGGCCACCAGCCTGGCCTCGCTCGGGGTGGGCGTTCCTCCCGGCGAGCACGGCATCGTCGGCTATCTGTTCCACGTCCCCGGCTACGACTCGCTGTTCACTCCGCTGTCCTGGCGGCTGCACGGCGTACCGAAGTCCGATCTGCGGAAGGAACTCGCTCCGACGGAGTTCCAGCCGCGCACAACGGTTTTCCAGCGCGCCGCCGCCGACGGCATCGCCGTCGCCCAGGTGTCGCCGCGCGATCAGGCGGGATCGGGACTGACCGAGGCGGTTCTGCGCGGCTGCGAGTTCCGTCCCCAGCTGTCGTTCGGCGATCTCGTCGCCAATGTGAGCGAGGCGCTGCGCGCCGGTCCACGCTCCCTGGTCTACACCTACCACGGCGATCTCGACCTCACCGGACACGTGCGCGGACCCGCCTCGCGATCCTGGGAGTTAGAACTCGCCCATGCCGACCGGCTCGCCGCCGCGCTCGCCGAGGAGTTGCCCGCCGGAGCGGCGCTGCTGGTGACCGCCGATCACGGCATGGTGCTGCTGGACGACCGTATCGATTTCGACACCACTCCCGTGTTGCAAGAGGGTGTCCGGGCACTCGGCGGTGAAGCCCGCGCCCGGCACGTCTACACCGAGCCGGGCGCCGAATCCGATGTCGCGGCAGCCTGGCAGGCCACCCTCGGCGCGGACTTCGAGGTGCTCGGCAAAGCGGAAACCGTGCGCCGAGGCTGGTTCGGGCCTACCGTGGACCCCGCGATCGCCCAGCGCATCGGCGATCTGGTCGTGGTCGCCCACGGGCGGCGCGGCGTCATCCGGACCGGCGCGGAACCGCTGCAGTCCCGGCTGGTCGGTCACCACGGTTCGCTCACCCCCGCGGAGATCGACATCCCGCTGTGCGTCTTTCGCGCCTAGCCCCTGTCGTGGTGAACACTCGCCCGGGAGCGCTCTAGTCTGGAGTCCGATCGCGGCGGGCAGCGCCGCCGAACCTCAGGAGGAGTCCCATGAACGCCACGCTGTCACGGACCGGCCGAACCGGCCTCGGGATCGCGATGGTCGCCATGGCGCTCGCGGGCTGCACTGACATCGAACGCGCGCTCAACCGCGGCGGCGACACCCCGTGCAGCGAGTACATCAAGCAGGACCAGGACACCAAGCGCACGACGATCACCAAGTTCGTCAAGCAACAGAGCAAGGACGACCGCGAGCCGGCGGGGACCGTGGTGGACGCGACGATGGTCTCGGTCGACTTGCTGTGCGGCGCTCAGGCCAATGCCGACACCCCGATCAAGAACGCCGACGTCGCAGGCATTTTCATCCGGAAGTGACCGCTCAGCGCGGCGGATGGGCGGCAAGCCAGTCCGCCGCGCGCTTACGCGAGGCCCGGGCCAGCCAGGCGTCCTGGATGACCTCGGTGAGTTCCCGACGGCTCAGTTCGCCGAGTTCGGCCGCGCGCACCAGGACCGACGGATGTCCGTCGAAATGCGGCGTGGTGAAGAACGGCGAGTCCGGGTCCTGGACCAGCGCCTGTTTGTCCGACTCCGACGGCACCCAGATCACGATCACATCGGCATAGCGCTCGCCGGTCGCCGGGTCGACCGCGTCCGGACGCGGATTGCGGAAGAACACGAACGATTTGCCCCCGACCTGGTAGATCGGGTTGCCGCGTGGTCCGTCGACGCGCGTCACGTGGGGCATGCCCGAGGCCACTGCGTGCACGTCGGCGAGGCGTGCACGTGGAGTACCGGTCGCCATGCCAGCAGCTTATGGCGTGACCGGCGGGTAGGGCTCGAACAGTTCGCCACCGTCACCGGCGTCCGCCAGAATGAGAGTGCGAATACGAGCTCACACGACGATGGGTCTTCCACGTGGCGCGGTTCCGCACCCTCACGCAACAGCGGGTCGAACTGGAAAGAGAATGGGAGCGTTGGGCGACGGCTCCGCGGGCGACACCGGAGCCACGGAACACCGTCCTGCGCAACGAAGTAGCGCAATCCTGGCGGCGGTCGTTGCACACCGTCGATCCGGGCACCACCGGCGCGCCGGGAGTGGACGACATCGGCGACCGCTGGGCCGCTTCCCCGTTGCGCGATCCGGTGACGGCGCTGGCAGGTGAACTGCGCGCCGTCACCGAGGACTCCGGTTATCTGGCCGTGGTCACCGACAGCGCGGGCACCGTCCTGTGGTCCTGCGGTGACCGCACCCTGCGCAGGCAGGCCGAGCAGGTCAATCTCGCACCCGGCGGCTGCTGGGACGAAAGCCATATGGGCACCAACGGCCTCGCCCTCGCGCTGCACACCGATCGCCCTGCCTCCGTGTTCTCCGCCGAGCACCTGGTCGCCGCCCTGCACGGCTGGGTCTGCTATTCCGCACCGATCCACGGCCCCGACGGCAGGCAGGTCGGCGCGCTGGATCTGTCCAGTACCTGGGACCGTTCCCATCCCGCGGTGCGGACCTCGGTGCGCGCGCTGGTGACGGCGGTGGAGACGATGTTGCGCACGGCCGCGCCCGTGCCCGAGCCGGGAATCCGGCTGGAATGCCTCGGCGCCGCACGACTGGTGCGCGACGGCGTGCCCTTGCCCCTGCCCCCTCGGCAATTGGAGATCCTCGCGCTGCTGGCGCTCCAGCCGGACGGCTTCTCCCCGGAGCAATTGCACGCCGCCCTCTACGGCGACCGCGCGGTTTCCATCAGCACACTGAAAGCCGACGTCTCGCACCTGCGCCGCGCGATCGGCGGCGAGATCAGCAATCGCCGTTATGCCCTCACCGGCCCGGTGTCCTGCGACGCCGTCGACCTGCTCGCCGCCGTCACCGCGGGCGACACCACCTCGGCGGTCTGGCTGTACCGGGGGCCGCTGCTGCCCGGATCGGAAGCGCCCGCCGTGCTGCAGTGGCGTGATCATCTCGACGTGGGTGTGCGCACCGCCGTGCTCGCCGGGGACCGCGCCGAGCACGCGGTGGCGTTCGGCGAACGCGTGCCCCGTGACATCGCGGTGCACGAGCACGCGCTGCGGTTGCTGCCGCCCGACGACGTGCGCCGCGCCCTGGTCGCGGCTCGGCTGCATACCGCGTTGCGCGACTGAGATTTTCCCACCAACCTCGCACCAACCTCGGCGGACCATAGTGGGTCGGTCCGAGATATCTGCGAGGAATCATGAGCTACACCAGACCGGGGGCCGGACTCCGGCATCGCCGACTACCCGATGCCCGGCTCCGTCGCCCACGCGGTACGGCGGCGCACCGAACGCATCGGGTGGACATCACCGACCGCGCCAGGGCCGTGCTGCGCCACGTGATCGACCAGCACGGGGCCGTGCTGCTGCACCAATCCGACCGACACCACGACAGCGGATCGCCGCGCTGCCTGCCCATCCGGGAGTCCCGGATCGGCGGTGAGGACGTTCTGCTGGGCAGCCTTCCCTGGCACACCGAATTGTGGATCAGCGGGGAGCAATACGAGCACTTGAAGCACGCCCACCTCACCGTGGACGTGGCCGACGAGCCCGGCGGCGGCCCCTCGGACGCACTCGAGGACATGCGTTTCGTCATCAGATCACGGCTGCTCACCGACGAAGAAGCAGCGGCGCTGGCGGCGGGCGGGCCGCCGCGCACCGGAGCCGACCGGTTGGCGTGACCCCTGCACGACCGAACCGGCGGGTCGTCCGTCCGGGTGGGCACGACCACCCGGACGGACGTCGTGTCTCAGCGCCTGGGCAGGAAACGCAGACTCCGGGCCACCGTCATCAGGAACGGCTGCCACTTGCCCTTGGGGAACAGTTTCGGCGCGTCGAGGTTCATGAAACGGGTGACCACGATCGACTGCGGCTCGGTGAATTTGAGCAGGCCGTCCGGCCCGTGGCGGCGCCCCACACCGGAGATACCCATACCGCCCATCGGCGCCCCGGTGGTGCCCCATGCCGGCGCGTAACCCTCGTCCACACAGACCGTGCCCGCGTGCAGCCGCGCCGCGATCCGCTCGCCTTCGGACTTGCTTCCCGCCCACACCGAGGCGTTGAGACCGTAGGCGGTGTCATTGGCCAGGCGCACGGCCTCCTCGACATCGTCGACCGGATAGATCGACACCAGCGGTCCGAAGGTTTCGTCGCGGCCGCATTCCATCTCGTCGGTCACTTCGCCGAGGACGGTCGGCTCGAAGAACAGCGGACCCAGATCCGGGCGGGCCTTTCCGCCGGTGAGGACCTTCGCTCCCTTGGAGGTGGCGTCCGCGACGTGCTTGGACACCGTCTCCAGTTGCGCTTCGGAGATGAGGCTGCCGATGTCGGTCGAATAATCGTAGGCGGCACCGAGTCTGGCGGCGTTCGTGGCGGCGACGAATTTTTCGGTGAACGCCGCGGCGATTTGCCGCTCGACATAGAGCCGCTCGATCGAGATGCACAACTGCCCGGCGTTGGAGAAGCAGGCGCGCACGGCCGCCCGCGCGGCCTTGTCCAGGTCGGCGCCAGCGGCCACGATCATCGGATTCTTCCCGCCGAGTTCGGCGGAGAAGCCGATCAGCCTGCGGCCGCACTGTTCGGCCAGGGTGCGGCCGGTCGCCGACGACCCGGTGAACATCAGGTAGTCGCAGGCCTCGACGATCGCGGTGCCGACAACGCCGCCCGGCCCGGGGACGACCGCGAGCAGCTCCCGGGGCAGACCGGCCCGGTAGAGCAATTCCGCACCGGCCAGCGTGGAGAACGGAGTCTGGCTGTCGGGTTTGACCACCACGGCGTTACCCGCGATGAGCGCCGGTATGGAATCGCCGATCGACAGCAGCAGCGGGTAGTTCCACGGGGCGATGACGCCGACCACGCCTTTGGGCTGGTACCGCACGGAGGCGCGGTTGAGCACCGGAAAGGCGCCCGCTACTCGGTGGCCGCCCAGCAGGCTCGGTGCGATCCTGGCGAAATAGCGGGCCGCGAACATCAGGCCCATGATCTCTTCCTGGGCCGCCCAGCGCGCTTTGCCGGTCTCGGCCTGCACGACGTCCATCAGGAATTCACGGTGCTCCACCACCAGCGCGCGGTAACGATCCAGCACGGCGGCGCGTTCGGCCACCGGCTTGGCTGCCCAGCTCCGCTGCGCGGCCCTGGCCTTCTCGAAGGCGGCGGCGACATCAGCTGCCGTGCCGACCGGCACATTGCCGAGCGGCTTTCCGGTGAAGGTCTCGGCGATCGTCCTGCGCTGACGATCTGCGGGCGCCTCGATCGCGGCCAGCGCGCTGAGGCGGTCGAATACATCGGCTTCCGGCGCGGGCATCGTTGCCTCCTACTTGTGAGTAACCGAGGGATACGGACAATCTACGCCGCGTTCGAGGCGCCCTGAACCGGCCACGGGAGGATTTCGGGGCGTATCGGGCCACGGCCGACCGCTCAGGTGAGCCGCGCCGGACGCCATCACCTCCCAGTTATGTGCTCCGGCAATAAATTTCGGTAGAGCGCGGCCGGATCACGAGGACGCGTGTCACGTCAACTCCAGTCCCGCTCACCGGGACAGGACGTCCGGATCGCCGGGTTCGTGGATTACGTTGTGCCGATGTTCAGAGCGAGGCTCGGGGTCCGCACCCGGATTCTGGCGATCGCGCTCATTCCGAGCCTGACTCTGCTTGTCGTCGGCGTGGGCGCTGCGAGCTATCTGGTCGCGGAAGGAACCAAAGCCAAGGACTGGGCCGCCGAGAACCAGAAGGCCATTCCCTCGACCAGGGAATTGATGGAGGCGGTCCAGCAGGAACGCTACTTGACGCTCGCACAGCTGAGCGGCGACCCCACAGCGGCGGTACCACTCGGCGCCGCGCGGATGCGACTGGACGGTGCGCTGCGCGGCTTGGTCCAGGCCTCCGAGGGCCTCCGCGACATCGACGACTCCAAGCTCGGCGACAACGTCGCCAACTTCACCACCCTCACGCAGAACATGACCGCCGTGCGTTCCGGCGTCGACGCCGCGGCGCTGCCGCCCTCGGACGCGTACATGTTCTTCAACCGCCTGCTCGACGTGATCTCCGTCGGCACCAAAGTCGCCGAGCAGACCGCCCCGTACACCGAGATCGGCGTGCGGATCGCCACCGGCATGCGCCTGTTCAACGCTACCGAGTCGATGGCGCGCAGCAACGCGCTCGGCGGCCTGTACGTCGACGGCGTCACCGCGCCACCGGCCATTCCCGCCGAGGAGTACGTCCGTCAGGTCGGCTTCTACCACACCGAGATCGCCGCGCTCAGCGCCGAACTGCAGGGCGCCGAACAGCACCAACTGCAGACGCTGACCGCGAGCCCGGCCTGGCAGCAGCTCACCGCGATGGAGAACGCCATCGCCCAGCGCGCCGTGACTCCTGCCGCGCCGACCGGCTCGAGCACATCCGGCAGCGGTACGCGTTCATCGAGTCCGCCGCCGCTGCCACTGAACACGCAGGAATGGCGCAGCGCCGCCGCCGAGGTCAACCGCGGCCTGATGGATGCCTGGACCGGGCACAACCGGGCATCGCAGAAACTCGCGGAGGACAAGGCGGCCGCGGCGGCGACCAGATCCGCGTTCGCGGGCGGCGGCGTGCTGGTGGTCAGCGTGCTGGCGTTTCTCATCGCCGTGGTGATCGCCAATCGGGTCATCCGCCGGTTGAAGCGGCTGCGCGGTCAAACGCTGGCCCTGGCCGATGAGCGGCTGCCGGAGATGATGCGCAGGCTGCGCGACGGAGAGACCGTCGATCCCGCGGTCGAATCCCCGAATCTGGACTACGGCAGCGACGAGATCGGCCAAGTGGCCAAGGCTTTCCAGCACGCGCATTCCGCGGCCGTCTCCGCGGCGGTCGCCGAATCTCGTACCAGGGAGGGCGTCAAAGCGGTGTTCCTGAACATCGCGCACCGCAGCCAGATCGTCGTGCACCGGCAACTGGAGATCCTCGACGAAGCCGAGCAGCGGCAGGAGGACCCGATCCTGCTCGACACCTTGTTCCGCCTCGATCATCTCGCGACCAGGGAGCGGCGCAACGCCGAGAACCTCACCATCCTCGGCGGCGGCAAGCCGGGCAGGCAGTGGCGCAACCCCGTGCCGCTGGTCGACTTGGTGCGCAGCGCCGTTGGTGAGACCCTCGACTACGCGCGGGTCCGGGTGGCGCGGCTGCCCGAGGTCCGCGTACTCGGCACGGTGGTCGCCGACCTCATCCACCTGCTCGCGGAGCTGGTGGACAACGCGACCTCCTTCTCCCCGCCGCAGTCGAGGGTCGAGGTGACCGGCAACGTGGTCGGCAAGGGCGTGGTGGTCGAGATCGGCGATCAGGGCATGGGCATGTCCGAAGCCGAACTGACCAAGATGAACGAGATGCTGCGCAACCCACCGGATTTCGGCGTGGCGGCGCTGTCGGCGGACTCCCGGCTCGGGCTGTTCGTGGTCGCGCAGCTGGCTACGCGCCACGGCATCGCGGTGCGGCTGTCGGACTCCGACTACGGCGGTATCAAGGCCATCGTGCTCATTCCGACCGCGCTGATCGCGACGGATTCCGTCGCACCGCAGACACCGGCGGAACTCACCGATCCCGGCAGCCGACGCAAACTCGTCGCCGGTGCCGCGGTCGCGGCGGATACCGGGACGTTCGCGCAGGCGGCATCACCGGTGGCGACCCTTTCCGCCGAACCGGCCGCACCCCCGCGCTACGGGCCGCGCCCGTATACCGAGGCGCCGACGCAGGCGGGTCCGGACGGCCGTCCGGCGTTGCCCCGCCGGAGCCGCCAGACCAACCTCGCACCGCAATTGGCGCAGCCGGTCCAGGAGCAGGCCGCACCCGCGCAGCCGCCCCGCTCCGCCGAGCAAGCCCGCGATCTGATGTCCGCCATCGAGAACGGGACCAGGCAGGGCCGTCGCGCTGCCATCTCCGACGAACAGGAAGGCTAGGTGTGTCCGCTTCTCCCGCAGGTGATCTCAATTGGCTGCTCGACGATCTCGTCGACCGGCTGGCCGGCGTGCGCCACGCGGTGGTGCTGTCCACCGACGGGCTGCTGCTGGGCCGCTCCAGCGGAATGAACCGCGAGGACGCCGAACACTTCGGCGCGATGTCCTCGGCGCTCTACGGGCTGGCGCGCAGCGCGGGCAACCGATTCGACGGCGGCGGGGTCCGCCAGGCGGTCATCGAACTGGACCGCGCGGTGCTGTTCGTGACCTCCGCGGGCGACAACGCCTGCCTGGCACTGCAGGCCGCCGAATCGGCCAATCTCGGCATGGTGGCCTACGAGATGAACCTCACCGTCCAGCGCGTAGGCAACTACCTGTCCACAACTCCGCGCCAAGACCTCGTCGGACATGTCGAATAGCGACCGCCATGACCAATCCGCGTGAGCCCTGGTTCGACGAGGCGGCCGGTCCGCTGGTACGTCCCTACGCGCTGACGCGCGGGCGCACCAGCGGCGCCGGACCCGAACTGGATATGCTCACCACCGTGGTCGCGGACACCTCCGCGGCCGCACTGCGACGCAGTGAACCCGAGTACGCCGAAATCCTTCGCCTGTCCCGGGTCTCGCAGACCGTCGCCGAACTCTCCGCACAGTTGCGTTTGCCGCTGGCGGTGACGAAGATCCTCGTCGGTGACCTGATCGGCGACGGGCAACTGATCTTCCGCGCTCCCGTTCCGACGGAGGCCGGACCCGATGACCTCAACATATTGCGAGCGGTACTGGATGGAATCCGAAAACTTTGACCCGAGCGGCACACCGCAACTGGCCGCCTCGGTCAAGATCCTCGTCGCCGGCGGGTTCGGCGTCGGCAAGACCACGATGGTCTCCGCGATCAGCGAAGTCGCGCCACTGCGCACCGAAGAACTGATCACCGAGGTGAGCACCGGCATCGACGATCTGTCGGGCGTCGAGCAGAAGTCCACGACCACGGTCGCCTTGGACTTCGGCAGGCTCACCATCGACCGTGAGCTGGTGCTCTACCTGTTCGGCACGCCCGGCCAGGATCGGTTCTGGTTCCTGTGGGACGAACTCGCGCGCGGCGCGCTCGGCGCGGTCGTGCTGGCCGACACCCGCAGACTGGGCAACTCCTTCGCCGCCGTGGACTTCTTCGAGCGGCGTGGTCTGCCGTTCATGGTGGGCGTCAACTGCTTCGACGGCGCACCGCGATACACCATCGACGAAGTGCGTGACGCCCTCGACCTCGACACGGTGACCCCCGTCATGCTCTGCGACGCCCGCGACCGCAGCTCTTGCAAAGACGTCCTGCTCACCCTCGTCGAGCATCTGATCCAGCGGGCACAGCGCGCGCACGCCACCACCTGATCGCGCCGCGTGTTCACACGCGGTGCACTCCCTCGGCGACTGAAACCCCGAGAGTTCCGGGCTCACACCTGCCGCAGCCAGGCGACGAACAGCAGCGCGCCACCGGCGACGAGCACGACCGCCGCCGGAGCGGGCCACCGCGGCCCGTTCCGGCCGAGCAAACCGCGGGTCAGCCGCAATTGGAACGCGCCGAGCCCGGCCAGGGCCAGCAACCACACCGGCAGCAACCCGACACCGAGCGCCGCGTGCACCGCCCACGCCCCCGCCAATGTCGGGCCACCCCACGAATCTTCGAGATCATCACTCGCGACGAGCGGATAGCAGACTCCGCGGAACGCGCCCAGGGCCGCGAGGAACGCCAGGAACCACGTCACCAGGCCCACCCCACCACTGAGCACCGAGTGCGACACCGACCGGAGAGCCGAGAATTTATGCGGCAGAACGGATTCGCCGAGCATTCGCCGCGGCACGCGCAATCGGGTGGGAATTCGCCGCGCCGCCAGGGGCAGCGCCCGGAGTGCGTAGGCTGCGTAGCGCAGAAGCGGCCGAAACCAGGACATATCGCCGACGGTAGCGCTGTTCGGCCCGCGATTCACCGCAGCAGACCCGCGTGCACCAGATCGTCGAACAGCAGCTGATCAACGGGGGGGACGAGGGCGCGATCGGCATAGGAGAACCACGCGACCTCTTCGATCTCGCTGCTGGCGGCCAGCGTTCCACGATAATCCGCGGTGTAGCAACTCATCCGCACCAGCGCGCCGTCCGTCGGGCCGTGCACCGCCTCGTAGGTGCCGACATGCGCTGCGGTCTCCGGCAGCAGGGCGACGGTGAGTTCCTCCTCGATCTCGCGGAGCAGTGTCTGCAGGTCGGTTTCGGCGCCCTCGCGCTTGCCGCCCGGGATGTAGAAGACGCCTTTGCCGCGCGGTCTGGCGCAGAGAATGCGTCCCTCCTCGATGCGCACCCACGCCACCGTGTCGATCAGTTGCCGCACTCGCCCGTCCGCCACCGCCGCAGCCTATCGCCGCGCGGCGGTGAACGCGGAACCGGCCGCACCCGCCTCAGCGCGATGGCAGGAGGGAAGGATCCTTGGCGCCGGGGCCGAGAACGGGGCACAGGTCGCGTGGGGCGATGTGCTCACCACACTCGGAGCACACCGGTTCGACGGTCGCGAGGTTCCCGCACGTGGTGTGTACGGTCTGCACCGGCGGGCCGTCCGGGGCGGCCCATTCGTCGCCCCACTGACGCATCGCGGTGACGACAAGCCACAGCGAACGGCCTTTCGGGGTGAGCCGGTAGTCGTAGCGAACCGGATTGTCCTGGTAGGGCTCTCTGGTCAGTACCCCATGCTCGATCAGATGCTCGAGACGCTGGGTGAGCACGTTGCGGGCGATGCCGAGACGGGCGTGGAAGTCGTCGAAGCGCGTCACGCCGAACAGAGCGTCGCGCACGATCAGCAGCGTCCACCACTCTCCGACCACCTCGAGGCACTGGGCCAGCGAGCAGTTCATGTCCTCGAAGCTCGTCCTGCGCATATCCGTCAGCATAGTCGGTTGCTTCATAGAACTCACTCGCTTATGGTGCGTTGCATGAAACAACTCACTAAGCGGACACTCGCCGAGGAGTTCACGCTCACCGAGACCGGCACCGCTGGGTGGCAGGCGCGCGTCGACCGGTCCTGGCGCGGCTGGACCGGCCCGCACGGCGGCGTGATCGCGGCACTGCTCATCGAGGTGGCTCGCGCGGCCGCCGCGGAACCGTTGCCGGTGCGGGCCGTGGACCTCCGGTTCCTGGGCCGCCCCACAGACGAAGTGCTCACCTTCCACGCGACCGCACGCGCCGTCGGCCGCAGCACCGTCGTGGTGGAGGTGGGCGCCGACCAGGACGGCAGCCCGGTCGCCGGGGCGTCCGTCACGCTCGGTCGCGCCATGGCGTCGGGCGTCGCGGATTACGCAGGCGCGCCCGCGCCGCGAGTGCCCGATCCCGATTCCTGTGCGCACTTCGCCCTCCCGCCCGAAATCGTTCCGGTGGGCGTGCATTTCGACATCCGTCCGGCAGCCGGGCCGCTGCCGCTGACCGGTGCGGACGAACCGATGATGTGCGCGTGGATCGAACTCGTCCCCGAGTTGCCCACCGATGCCGCGGCCCTCGCGATCCTCGCCGATGCCCTGCCGCCCGCCGTCTTTCCCACACTGCGCGCGCCCGTCGCGATTCCCACCGTGGCGTTGTCGATACACCTGCACGACGTGCCGACCGAGGGCTCGCCGGTGCTGGTGCGCACGGTGAACGCCTCGACCGGTGGCGGCTGGTCGGTGGACGACACCTCGATCTGGGATCGAAGCGGCCTGCTGCTCGCCTCGGCCCGCCAGACCCGCCGCGTGCTCGGCTGAACGGAGACGATCGTGCATTCTTCATCCACGCCGCCCAACCGGGCCACCGACTACCGGGTCGTGCTCGCCGTCGTCTCCCTCGGCGTCCTGCTGTCGAGCCTGGACCTGTTCATCGTCAACGTCGCCCTGCCGGACATGGCCGCCGACCTCGGCGGAGCGCAGATTTCGGGACTGTCCTGGGTACTCAACGCCTACGCGATCGTGTTCGCCGCGCTGCTGGTCCCGGCGGGACGACTGGGCGACCGTCGCAGCATCCGGACCACCTTCCTGCTCGGGCTGGTGGTCTTCGTCGTCGGATCGGCACTGTGCGCCACCGCCTGGGACGTCGGGTCGCTGGTGCTGTTCCGCGTGCTCCAGGCCGTCGGCGGCGCGCTGCTGACGCCCGCCTCGCTCGGCTTGGTGCTCGCGGCCAGCCCGCCATCGCGCCGCGCCGCCGCCGTGCGGCTGTGGGTCGCCTTCGGCGGGCTCGGCGCGGCGCTCGGCCCGGTCCTCGGCGGCCTTCTCGTCGAATTCGGCTGGCGCTGGGTATTTCTGGTGAATGTGCCGATCGGTCTGGCCGCCGTGGTGGTCGGACTGCGGAGGCTGCCCGATCCCGAGGGCGACGGCGGGCGGCTGCCCGACCTGCTTGGTGCGGCGTTGCTGGTCGGGGCCATCGCGAGCCTGGTGCTCGGCCTGGTCAAGGGCGAGGGCTGGGGCTGGTCGTCGGCGCGGGTGCTGGTCGCGTTCGCGCTGGCGGCGATCCTGACGGTGGCGTTCGTCGTCTCCTCGGCCCGGCACCACAGCCCGGTGGTGGATCCGGCGCTGCTGCGCGCGCCCAACTTCGCCTGGATGACCGGCAACGCGGTGTTGTTCAACGTGGCCTTCGGCGCGATGCTGCTGTCGGTGGTGCTGTGGGCGCAGAACGTCTGGGATTGGTCGGCGTTGCGCACCGGACTGGCCATCGCTCCGGGCCCGCTGATGGTGCCGGTGGTCGCCGCCCTGGCGGGACGGCTGATCGGCCGGATCGGGGCCGGGCCGGTCATCGCCGCGGGCGGGATCGTGTTCGGCGCGGGCATGCTGTGGTGGGCGCGGGCGGTCACCCTGACGCCCGACTATGTCGGTGGCTTGCTCGGCGGCATGGTGGTCAGCGGCATCGGCGTCGGCCTCACCCTGCCGACCGCCTTCGCCGCGGGCACCGGCGGACTGCCGCCGCAGCGGTTCGCCACCGGATCGGCCGTGCTGAGCATGGCGCGCCAGCTCGGTCTCGCCGTCGGCGTCGCGGGCCTGGTCGCGGTGCTCGGCTCACCTACAAGCCCGGAGGCGACACTCGACGCGTTCCGGCACGGGTGGTACGCGACGGCCGTGGTCGCGGTCCTCGCGGGCTTGGTCGGCGCGACCGCGCGTATTACGAAACCCACTGTCGCACAACCAGAATCGGCTATCGAGTCGGCCGTCGCCTGATCCGGATCCAAGCCCATGGCCCGTGCGTGACACTCCGCTCGACAGCGCCGATTCGACAGCGCGCGTCGCGCCGCCAATTGCTCGGCGATCCGCGGCCGCGCTTTCCGGATCCATCGCGGCGCTGTCCGTAGTGGCTGTCATCGGCCGATTCGTCGGCCGCACACTTGGTCGATCCCTGGTCGACGTCCGAACAGCACCGGACGCCGACCAGGGTCCCACGCGACGGGCAGTTCAGCGGCTGGGCGCTGAAATCGCCGGACCACGAGCGGCGGAATCGCATCAGTAGCCCGTTTCGGTCGGCAGTGCATCCTCGACAGCCTGGAACACCCTATGCCACAGCGTGGCAACGCTACGCGACTGCCACCGTGAGGCTCTCGCGCCCAGCCGCCAGCGCCACGTGGGCGACGGCCGCTTCCAGGCCCCGCGCAGGCAACGGCGCACCGTCGAACATGGTGATCTCGACGGCGTCCTCGGCGAGCTCCCAGACACCCGCGATGCGCCCACCCACCACGACGATCGGTGAGATCCAGCCCGCGGTGCGGCTCACCTTCGCACGGTGCGCGGCAGGCAGCAGCTCGGTGTCACCGGTGCCCGGTCCCAGCACGTATTGATCGAAGGCGCCGAGCAGGTGCACCGTCGCACTCGGCGCGGCGGCGGCCAGTGCGTCGACCTGGTCGGTCGGCAGGAAGGCGCGGCGGCCCTCCACGTCGATTTCGGTGATCAGGTCGCCCAACTCGGCGAACCAGCGGCGCACCGTGGTCTTGCGCAGGCTGTTGCGGCTGAGCCAGGCGTCGAAGGTCTCCGGCGTCGCCGGGCCGTAGGCGCCGAGATAGCCGAGGATCGCCACCCGCGCCGCGGCGTCGAGATCGGGCAGGCCGGGCCAGTCGCGCACCAGGTGCGCGGGACTGGTGAACGTCACTTTGGTGCCTCGTGCCGGGCCGTGACACAGCACGCCCTGCCAGGCCAGCGGTTTGAGCAGCGCACCCCAACCGGATCGCAGTTCCTCCCCCAGCCGGTGGAATTCCGGTGCGGACACCAGGGCTTCGAGCAACTCCTCCCGGGTGAGCACCGCGGCGTCGAGTACCTGCGCGACCGCCTCGGTCAGTGCCGCCACCTCCGTGGGCGAAGCGCCGAAGTTCTTCTGCCAGGAGGGTTTCTCCCAGGTGCGCGCGGAACCGATGAGCGCGAGAACGGCGGCGGCCTGTTCCGAAGGCAGCGCGTGCAGCGTGCCGCGCATCGCCCAGGTCTTCATCAGCGCGCCGTCGTCGAGCGCGCGCACCAGCGCGCCGGATTCGGGCTTCGTGCTGCGCAGTGCGACCGCCAGTTCGGCCGCTGAGGTGACCTGAGCCTGGACACCGCACAGACGCCCGGCCACCGCTACCGCACCTTCGTCGGTCCGGGACAAGACATAGTGCCGGTCCAGCCGCCAGGCGAAAACCTGATCCCAGGTGGCCCGCATTCGCGCTCCTTCTCCTGCTCAGTTCAGCATCGTGCCCGCGCAGGCGACCAGCGCGGCGGCCAGCGCCGACCCGGCGACCGTCATCGCGATCACGCCGAGCAACGCGGTGCGGGTGGTGGCGCGCCGAATCGCGCCGACCGGGTCGGCCAGCCGTTCGGCGCGGGCCAGTACCGCCGTGCCCGCCGCGGCCAGCGCACCCGGCGGCGCGGGCTCGGCGATGCCGACGATCGCCAGCAGCCCGCCGAGCAACGGCAGCGAACCGTGCTCGTCGGCGGCCTTGTCGTCGGCGCACATCTCCAGCAGACGGGCGATCTCGGCCGCGCCACCGGTGAACAACCGCAGGCCGGGCAGTGTGGTGGCCACCGCGCGCAGCACCGCGGTCAACGCCGCGTGCCTGCCGGACAGGTGCGCGCGTTCGTGCGCGAGTACCGCGGCGAGTTGACCCTCGTCCAGCGCCGCCAGCGCGGCGGTGGTGACCACGATGGTGTCGGGTCGTCCCGGCACGCAATACACCTGCCGCTCCGGTGAGTCGAGCACGACCGCCCCGATTCCCGGCACCGGCCTGCCGACCAGACGGACCGCCCGCGCGTGGACGCTGGTGCGCCTGCGCATGTCCAGCACCACTCCCACGGCGCGCGCCACCAGCGCGACGGTTCCGGTGGACACCAGTGCCGCCACCGCGAACGTGGCCGCACGGCCGGCCGCGGCGCCGTGCGCATCCACCGGAGCCCACAGGAACGAGGCGCACGCGTGCAACGCGTCCTTCGGATGTCCCCAGTAGGTGGCGAACTCGACGGTCAGCACCGCCGCCGCGACCCCCCATGCGCTCAGCGCACCGATGATCGCGACAACCCAGGCGATCACACCCAGCCGCGGCGCGATCCCGCGATGGGTCAGTCTGCGCAGCACGGGCGGACCGAAGGCCGCCACGACGCCGCCGTACAACGTCAGAGCCAGGGCCAGGCTCACGGCACTTCTGGTGACTTACGCGCCGCGAGTCTGCGTAGCGCGGCACGCAGCCCCGCCGACTCCTCGGCGCTGATCCGATCGACGAAATGGCTGAGCACCAGATCCGAGCGTCCGCCGGAACCCAGCGCCTCCAGCATGAGCCGGGCGCTGTGTTCTTCCCTGGTGAGCGTCGGCCAATATCGATAGGCCTTGCCCGCGCGTTCGCGCGCCAGCCACCCCTTGCGATGCAGGTTGTCCATGGTCGACATCACCGTCGTATACGCGATGTCGCGCTGAGCCGACAGTTCGTCGAAGATCTCACGCACCGTTGTGTCCTCTGCGTCCTGATCCCAGATGCGGTCCATGATCACCGCCTCCAGATCCCCGAATCCACGCACCGTACCGACTCCCTCATCCGAGCTGTGCCCCGTCGTGGGAACAGGTTACCGGTTTGGGTGGGTTACTACGGAGGCAACCAGTAGATCCGTCCGCTCCGACCGCACCCTGTCGGGGCCATATGCGAACATATGTTCGTGTCCGACGCGCCCGTCTCCCGATCCGGCAGGCCCCGGATTCTCGCGCGGCCGGAGGCATCGATCCTGCATGCCGACCTCGACTCCTTCTATGCCTCGGTCGAGCAGCGGGACGACCCGTGGCTGCGCGGCAAACCGGTGATCGTCGGCGGCGGCGTCGTCCTGGCGGCCAGCTACGAAGCGAAGGCGTTCGGAGTGCGCACCCCGATGAACGGCGGACAGGCGCGCCGGTTGTGCCCGCACGCGATCGTGGTGCCGCCGCGCATGTCCGCCTACGCCGAGGCGAGCAGAGCCGTCTTCGAGATCTTCCGCGACACCACACCCGTGGTCGAGGGCGTCTCGATCGACGAGGCCTTTCTCGACGTCGGCGGACTGCGCCGGATCGCGGGCGAGCCCGTCGCCATCGCGACGCGGCTGCGTGCGGAAGTCCGCGACCGGGTCGGCCTGCCCATCTCGGTGGGCATCGCTCGCACCAAGTTCCTCGCCAAGGTGGCCAGCGCCGTCGCCAAACCCGACGGATTACGGCTGGTGCCGCCGGACGGCGAACTGGACTTCCTGCATCCGCTGCCGGTCGAAAGGCTCTGGGGTGTAGGCGATGTCACCGCGCGCACGTTGCACGAGCACGGCATCACGCGGGTGGGCCAACTGGCCGAGCTCGGCGAGCGCCCGCTGCGGGCGATCCTCGGTCCCGCCGCGGCACGCCACCTCTACGCCTTGTCCTGGGCGCGTGACCCGCGCCGGGTCGAGACCGGCCGGCGGCGGCGCTCGATCGGCGCCCAGCGTGCCCTCGGCCGCAAGCACCGGCCGCCGGACGAGATCGAGGCCTATCTGCACGGGCTCACCGATCGGCTCGGCCGTCGCCTACGCGCCGCCGACCGGGTGTGCCGAACCGTGGTGCTACGCCTGCGTTTCGACGATTTCACCCGGGCCACCCGCTCGCATACTCTCGCAGGGGCCACCGACCACACCGAGACGATTCTGAGCGCGGCCCGCACCCTGCTCGCCGGGGCGATGCCGCTCATCCAGGAACGCGGCCTCACCCTGATCGGTCTCGCGCTGACCAACCTCGACGACGCCGACTCCGTCCAGCTCACCCTGCCCTTCGAAGCCCGTGCCACCAACAGCCTCGACGCCACCCTCGACGACTTGCGCAAGCGCTTCGGCTCCGCCGCCGTCACCCGCGCCGCCCTCCTCAACCGCGGCGAGGGCCTCTCGGTTCCTCTTCTCCCCGACTAGCCGCGCCTCAGTACGAGCGTTTCGGCCGCTTGTCCATCAACCGCAGGATCAGCGGCGTGAAGATCAGCTGCATGGCCAGCTCCATCTTCCCGCCGGGCACCACGATGCAATTCGTCCGCGACATGAACGAGTCGTGCAGCATCGACAGCAGATAGGGGAAGTCGATCACCTTCGGGTCGGCGAACCGGATCACCACGAAACTCTCGTCTGCCGTCGGAATGGTGCGCGCGATGAACGGATTGGACGTGTCCACGGTCGGCACCCGCTGGAAGTTGACGTAGGTGCGGGAGAACTGCGGGCAGATGTAGGTGACGTAGTCCGGCATCCGCCGCAGGATCGTATCGATCACGGCCTCGCTGGAGTACCCGCGCTCGGTCTTGTCCCGGATCACCTTCTGAATCCACTCCAGATTGATGATCGGCACGACGCCGACCAGCAGATCGGTGTATCGCGCCACATCCACGGTGGAGGTGACCGCCGCGCCGTGCAGGCCCTCGTAGAACAGCAGGTCGCTGCCCGGCGTCAGCTCCTCCCACGGCGTGAAGGTGCCCGGCGGCTGGCCGTAGGGCTTCGCCTCGGCCTCGTCGTGCAGGTACCGGCGCACCGTTCCGACCCCGGTCTCGCCGTAGTCGCGGAACAGCGTCTCCAGTTCCTTCAGCAGGTTGGCCTCCTCCCCGAAATGCGAGAACCGCAGATTGCGGCTCTGCTCCGCCTCGGCCATGGCCAGTTTCATCTCGTTGCGGTCGTAACGGTGGAACGCGTCGCCCTCGACGATGGCCGCGTTGATCTCTTCGCGGCGGAAGATCTCCTGGAAGGTCCGCGTCACGCTGGAGGTCCCCGCCCCGGAGGACCCGGTGATGGCGACGACCGGGTGCTTGACCGACATGGTTCTCCTCTTCAGCGCTGGGCCGGACGAAACAGCGACCGCCTGCCGAACAGCGAGCTGTCGAAGCTCGGGCCCTCGTCGGGTTCGCGGTGATACCGCTCGATGCGCTCGACTTCGTTGCGGGAGCCGAAGATCAGTGGCACCCGCTGATGGACGTCGCCGGGCGTCACTTCCAGCACTCGCTCGCTGCCGGTGGTCGCGGAGCCCCCGGCCTGTTCGACGATGAACGCGATCGGATTGGCGCCGTAGAGCAACGCCACCCTTCCCGGACGCGTGGGCGGGCGGGTGTCGCGGGGGTACAGGTACACCCCGCCTCGGGTCAGGATGTGAAAGGTGTCGGCGACCAGCGAGGCCACCCAGCGCATATTGAAATCCCGCTCGCGGGGGCCGTCGACGCCGTCGAGGCACTCGTGCACGTAACGGCGCACCGGTCGTTCCCAGAACCGCTCATTCGCCGCGTTGATCGCGAATCCGGACGTGTCCTCGGGGATGCGCATCCGCGGGTGGGTCAGCACGAACGCGCCGATCTCCCGGTCCAAGGTGAACCCGTCGACCCCGCTGCCGGTCGTCAGCACCAGCATGGTCGCGGGCCCGTACAGGGTGAACCCCGCGCACACCTGCTCGACGCCGGGCTGCAGGAAGTCGGCCGCCGCAGGGCCCGGGCCCTGCGCGGGCGCGCGCAGCACGCTGAAGATGGTGCCCACCGGCAGATTGACGTCGATGTTCGACGAACCGTCCAGGGGATCGAAGGCCAGCAGGTACTTCCCGCGCCGATGGGTGGCGGGCACCGGATGGATCTCGCTGATCTGTTCGGACAGCAACGCCGAAAGGTGCCCGGTCCATTGAGTTTCGGCGACGATGATGTCGTTGGTGATCGCGTCCAGTTTGCGATGCACCGTCGGCGGCAGATTGTCCGGCTCGGACGCACCGATCGAGCCGACGATCGCGCCCCTGGTGACCTGATTGGCGACGATCTTCGTCGCGGTCGCGATCACGTTCACCAGCGCGGAGAACTCACCGGACGATCCGGGGTGCCGATGCTCCTGTTCGATGGTGAAGCGGGTGAGGGTCTTCAGTCCTTCTGGCATAACGCCTCGATCTCGTCACCGGGGTCACACGGTCGGCTCGCCGGCGGGCTCGGGGTCGGTGAACACGCTGCTGCCGTAGACATCCCGGTCGGTCAGCGTGATCAAATCGGTCTTGGTCAGCGGTCTGCGCAGTTCCACGAGACGCTTGGCCTGCCGCAACCGGCAACGGTCGAGCGCGTTGCGGACGCTGCGGGCGTTGGAGAAGCGGGGGCGGGTCATCCGGTGTTCCAGGTACTCCCCGAAAGCGGTCCTCGCCGCGTCGTCGAAGTGGAAGTTCTCCGCCGCCACCATGAGCTCGGCGATTCCCAGCAGCTCCGCGTGCGTGTAGTCGGCGAACTCCAGGTGATGGGCCACCCGTGAGGACAGGCCCGGATTGGCGGAGAAGAAGCGGTCCATCCGGTCGGGGTAGCCCGCGAAGATCACCACCAGGCTGGCGCGTTCGTTCTCCATCTCCTGCAACAGGATCTCGATCACCTCCTGCCCGTAGTCGCGTTCGTTCTCCGGCCGGAACAGGTAGTAGGCCTCGTCGATGAACAGCACCCCGCCCGCCGCCTTGGCCAGCGCCTCTTTGGTTTTCGGTGCGGTGTGCCCGATGAACTGACCCACGAGATCGTCGCGGGTGACCGTGTGCACCTTGGGTTTGCGGATGTAGCCCAGGGCGTGCAGCATCTGCGCCATCCGCAATGCCACCGTGGTCTTGCCCGTGCCGGGACCGCCGGTGAAGCTCATGTGCATGGTCGGCCGCGAGGAGGTCAGTCCGAAACGCTGCCGGGCACGCTCGATCAACAGCAGCGCCGCGATCTCGCGGACCCGCCGCTTCACCGGAGCCAGCCCGATCAACTCCGCGTCCAGCCTGCGCAACGTTTCCTCGACGTCGTGACCCGCGATGTCGCTCGACAAGTCCAGCACCGCGTCCTCGGCCAGGATTTCCGGCTCTTCCGGATCGGGCGACGCCGTCCGCACCGCGCCGGGGACATCAGCCCCCGGCCGGTGCAGACGGAATCCGGAGCCGTTGCGCTCAGCCGCCATACCGCTCTCCCGGCCGGACGGTCGTGGCATACGAATGCAGGCCGTATGTCTGCATCCGGTCGGGACCCTCGGTGCGGGTGAGCGCGAAACCCGGCTCGTCGGGCGGTCGTTGCACCAGGAAACTCAGCGCCGTCGTCTGCCTGGTGTAGCGGGCGTCGTAGGCGAGCACCCGCACGTAGTGCCGGGGGAAAGTCGCCCGGCACGCGTTGATCTCGGCCAGCACACCGTCGGGCTCGTCCAAGTCGAACAGCGGCAGCCCCCACATCTCCCAATAGGCATTACGCGGGTGCGGATCGTCGGTGTACTCGATGGACACCGGCCAGCTGTTGAGCAATGCGTAGCGCACTTGGGCGGCGATCTGCTCGTCGGTCAGCGGCGGCAGGTAGCAGAATGTTCCGTGCCTCAGATACATCGGCTCGTCCTTCCTGGATGGTCAGCGGCTGGCCGTCGGCACGGCGTCCGGCGCGTCGGTGGAGGTGTAGTCGAAGGTGACATCGCCCCAGGTCGCCAGCGCGACATCGAGCGGACGGCAGATCTCGGCCGCCTTCCTGAGCACATCGGGGCCTTCCTTCAACAGGTCGCGGCCTTCGTTGCGGGCCTGCACGACCGCCTCCAGCGCGACCCGGTTCGCCTCCGCGCCCGCGGCGATGCCGAGCGGATGGCCGATCGTGCCGCCGCCGAACTGCAGCACCACGTCGTCACCGAACAGGTCGAGCAACTGATGCATCTGCCCGGCATGGATGCCGCCGGAAGCCACCGGCATCACACCGGGCAGGCTCGCCCAGTACTGGTCGAAGAAGATCCCGTTGGCCGGCTCGGTCCGGATGTGGTTCTCCCGCAACGTGTCGTAGAACCCCTTGGTCGTCGCCGGGTCGCCCTCCAGTTTCCCCACCACTGTGCCCGCGTGCAGATGGTCGACGCCGATCAGCCTGCACCACTTGGCCAGCACCCGGAAGCTGACGCCGTGCGTCTTCTGCCGCGTGTAGGTGGAATGCCCCGCACGATGCAGATGCAGCAGCACCCCGTTGCGGCGCGCCCAATGCGACATCGACTGCATCGCGGTGAAGCCGACGGTGAGGTCCATCATGATGACGACGCTGCCGAGTTCCTTGGCGAACTCCGCACGCTCGTACATCTGCTCCATCGACGCCGCGGTCACATTCAGGTAATGGCCTTTGATTTCGCCGGTCTCCGCCATCGCACGGTTGACGCCCTCCATCGCGAACAGGTACCGGTCGCGCCAGCGCATGAACGGCTGCGAGTTGATGTTCTCGTCGTCCTTGGTGAAATCCAGGCCGCCTTTGCATGCCTCGTAGATGACGCGCCCATAATTGCGGGCGGATAGCCCGAGTTTCGGTTTCACCGTCGCGCCGAGCAGCGGCCTGCCGTATTTGTTGAGATATTCGCGTTCCATCACCGTGCCGTGCGGCGGCCCTTGGAACGTCTTCACGTACGCCACCGGAATGCGCATGTCCTCCAGCCGCAGCGCCAGCAGCGGCTTGAACCCGAACACGTTGCCGATGATCGAGGAGGTCAGGTTGGTGATCGACCCCTCCTCGAACAAGTCGAGATCGTAAGCGATATAGGCGAAGTACTCCCCCGGCCGCCCGGGGACCTCGTCGATGCGGTAACACTTCGCCTGGTAGCGCGAGTGGGCGGTGAGCCGGTCGGTCCACACCACCGTCCAGGTCGCCGTGGAGGATTCACCCGCCACCGCGGCCGCCGCCTCGATCGGATCGACACCGCGCTGCGGAGTCACCCGGAACACGGCGAGCACGTCGGTATCCGACGGCTGGTAGTCGGGCGCGTAATACCCCATCGACGCATAGGATTGGACACCCGGATCCCAGCGGTCGCGTTCGGTTTCTTCGGCCATCGTTCCTCCTGCTGTGCCACTGCGGGACACCCGCACCCGGGCGAACGGGCGTGCCTTGGGATTTCCAGGATGACGGGCCGGATACCGACAAACAATTTGATTGTTTCTCGCGATACTCAACATATTCGTTGAGTTTGTTACCGTTCTCGGGTGGGTATGGTGAGCGCGGCTCGGATGGAAACCTTCCTGGCCGTCGCCCGCCACGGCAGCATCCGCCGCGCCGCGGCGCAGTTGCACATCACCGAGGCCGCCGTCTCCGCGGCCGTCGCGCACATCGAGAAACTGCTGGGGGCAAAGCTCATCGCGAAGTCCGGGCGCGGCATCGCGCTCACGGAGGCCGGGCGCGTCTACGCCGAGTACTGCCGCGGCATCCTCGGGTTGATGAAGGAGGCGCAGGCGGCCGTGCGCCGCGCCGAGACCGGGCGGCTGCGGATCGGCGTGGTCGCCACCGCGGGCGAGTACGTCCTGCTGCGGCCGCTCGCATCGTTCCGCCGCCGGTTCCCCGACATCGAACTGAGCCTGTCGGTGCATCCGCGCGACGCGCTGTTCCTCGAATTGCAGCACCATGAAACGGATCTCGTCATCGCAGGCCGCCCGCCACGCGACACCGGGCTGGTGGTGCGCGCCCGGCGGCCCAGCCGTCTGGTCGTGGTCGGCCTACCGGAACTCGACCCGCTGCACACCACCTGGCTGCTGCGCGGGCGCGGCTCCGGCACCCGCGAGGCCACCCTCGCCTTGCTCGACCAACTCCGGATCGAACCGCCCGTGCTCACTCTCGGCTCCCACGGCGCCGTCCTCGCCGCCGCGCGAGAAGGACTCGGCGTGACGTTGATCCACAGCGACGCCATCTCCCAGGACCTGGAGAACGGCGCGCTGCGCGTGCTCCCGGTCGAGGGCACCCCGCTGGATCGTCCCTGGCATGCCATCACCACCCGCACACCGACGCCGACCACCCGCCTGTTCCTCGCCCATCTGCTCGACCCCGCGGAGGTCGGTTCCGACGCCTTCCACCCGCATTGAGGCCCGCGACCTGCGCGAACCGGCACCACAGCCGCCACGGAAACCGACTGGACGGATATGACAGACTGACTCGCATGACCCGAGGGGATGTTCCGTCCAACGTCTCGGACACCGCGCGCTGGGTCGCGGCCTACCGGGCACGCGAGACGATCCGCCCGGACGCGCTGTTCCGCGATCCGCTCGCCGACCGGCTGGCCGGCGAACGCGGCCACGCCATCGCCGACAACGCGCCTACGGTGATGCGCGACGGGTGGCCGATCGTCACGCGGACCAAACTGATCGATGACCTCATAGCCACCGCGATCGGCGAGGGCTGCGACCGCGTCCTCAACCTCGCCGCCGGTCTGGACACTCGCCCCTACCGGCTCGATCTGCCCGACGAGTTGCTCTGGATCGAGGCCGACCTCCCCGAGATCGTCGCCGAGAAGGACAGCGCCCTCGCCGGCGAGACGCCGCACTGCGTGCTCATCCGCCGCGCGGTCGATCTCGCCGACCCGGACGCGCGGATGCAGTTCCTCGACGAGGCGCTCGGCGCGATCGGCCCGAGCGCCACCGGCGCGTCCAAGGCCCTGGTGCTCACCGAGGGGCTGCTGATGTACCTCGACCCGCCGACGGTCACCGATCTCGCGACCGCACTGGCCCGCCCCGAGATCGCCTGGTGGCTGCTTGACCTGAGTCTGGGTATGCGCAAGATGCGCTCCGGCGACACCTTCGCCAACGCGCCGATGCAGTTCGAACCCGCCAACGGCGTCCGCTTCTTCGAAGACCTCGGCTGGCAGCCGATCGAACTGGAAAGCCTGCTGCTGCACGCCCGCAAGTTCCACCGCGCACCTTGGTACCTACGTCCCTTCACCTATCTCCCCCAGCCCGACCCCCGCAAACCCATGCGCACCCCCTGGTCGGGCATCATCCGTTTCCGCCACACCTGAGCGACGCCGCCCGCGGCTACAGCTGGCCGTGCTGGGAGTCGAAGGTGAGCACGCGGCCGCCCAGTTGGATCTGGGCTCCGGGTGTAAGGGCGATCGGCTGGCCGGGGACCGCTCGGGCCCAGTCCTGGCGTCCGGGATGACGGATGTGGGTGCCGTTGGTGGAACCGCCGTCCACGACCGTGACATCCCAGTCGACGAGGCGGATCTCCGCATGCGCCCGCGACATTCCGCCCGAGCTGTCCTCCAGCCGCACCGGGCGCGCACCACGCGCGACCGCGTCCGAATGCTCCGGTTCGCGGCCGAGAACGCAGTCGCTGTCCAGGACGAACGACGTGCCGTCGTCCAGTAGCAACACACCGAGCGGTGGGCGCACCCCTTCGCTGAGCACGCAGGTGAGCTGATCCATCCGGATCCCGCAGACCGCGCAGAACGACACCCGAGGATCGTTGTGATGATGTCGGGCGCATTGGAAACCCGGCACGATCACGCGATGTCCCAGCGCGTTCGAGCCGGTCGACCCGAGCGCGTCGGCGACGACGCCGGTCGAGGGAACCATCGTCTCGGCGAGATTCGCGTCGTTGGCGATCGCGTGATCCCGATCGGTGCGGTGCGCGGGCCGCGCCGGGCTCTGGTCCGGCGCCGGTGGTACGGGCTGCGCCGCCGAAGGCGTCACGCCGTCGGGTGGCGTGGCCCGCCGCGCCGGCGCTTGGAGATCGACTTCCGTCGCGGCATCGCCGGACTCCTCGCCCTTCCGCAGGCTCGGCGCCCGCCGTGGTTGCGCTTCGGACGCCTCGGAACCCGCCTGCCCGCCCGGCCGGTGTGGTTGCGGCATCGCCTGCGGTCCGGCGGTGCGACTCGATTGCGGCATCTGATCCGGCATCGGCGGCCGATCCTCGACGCGATGCGGTTCGGCCGCCGGTCGTGGCGCGACGTGCGGCGGCTCCGGCCGGGGCTCGACGGGAGATGGCGGCGCGGATCCGGCGTGCGGTCGCCGCGCGGGCTCGGCGTCACCGTGGCTGTCCGGCTCATCACCGATCGCGCCCGACCACAGCACCGCGCCGGACCCTGGCGCGGCGCCCGCATCCAGCGACAGAATCCCCCGCCCCGGTAACGATTCCGCGGTCCAGCCCGCCTCGTCCACGAACAACCCGGCGCCGCTGCCGGGTGCGGGCGTCACCATGCGGTCGACGGTGAATCCGGCGTCCCGGCCGCGCAGCACCTCCGTGTGGCCCGGACCGGCGAGCACCGCGGTGACCCCACCGTGCAGGAACACCGCGAGACCTTGGTCCACCGGCGTGATCACCCCGAATTCGACTTCCTCCTCCTCGCCGTTGGACAGGCCCATCAGCCAGGTCGTGGCCAGTCGCGCCACCGCGCGCCCGCTGCGGCGCCGGTCGCGCGCGACGGCTTCGCGCACGATGTCCAGCAGCGCCGTCATCGTGCGGGCAGCGACCGTGTCCGCCGTGAGAAGCCCGTCGCCCCGGTGCGCGACGACCACGACTGCGCCATTCGCGCTCGCCACCAGGTGGGCGCCGGGCAACACCTCGATCTGCGCGCTCACAGGAACCGGCCGCCTTGGAAGCGCCACCGATGGAAGACCACCCGCATCGGCCCGTTCACGATGAGCCAGAGAGCGATCCATGTGACGACGAACTGGATGAGGAAGGCAGCGAGCGGCGGACGCAGATGCTCGGGCAGCACCACCGTGGTGTAGCGCACGAGCACCCAGATCAGCGCTCCCTCATTGAGGATGGTGACCAGACCGAACAAGGTCGGCCAGTCCTTCTCCCAGCGGAACTGTTGGAGCAGGTGGTAGAGCAGTTCCCAGAGCACACCGACCAGAACGGTCGCCAGCAGCACCGACAACGTCACCCGGTACGCCTGACCGACGCTCGAGGACCCGGTCGGCAGGAACGGGGTGATGAGCAGCGCGACGACGAAGCCGATCACGCTCAGCGCGAGCAGACGGGTCTGGATTCGCCCGTTCAAGGTAGGAAGCATCGCTCAGATCTTCTCGTTCGTAACCCACAGCCACCATTGCCGCGTCGAGCGCAGCGGCCCCATCCTGCGGCAGAACCCGACCGCGGCCAGGTCGTCGGCGATCTCCTGCGCGGCGATCTGCAAGCCGAGGAAGGTGTCCACCCCGGCGAACGGCCCGCCGAGCGTCGCGCTGCCGGAGGCGTATATCCGTCCCGTGCCGCTGCGGGTGCCGATCAGCTCGAAAGTCGTGTCTACGTCCAGCCGACCGAGCGGATTACGGCCCGCGCCGGTGTGGGCGAGCAGGTCTGCCAACAGCCGGTGCTCCCGGACGTCGGCTTCCAACCCCGTGCAGTCGATGATGTAGTCGACGGTCGTGTCGAACGGTTGCGTCGGCGGCGGAAAAGGCAAGGGCGCGCTGGAATCCGGAAGAATCGTGGCGACCACGCCTTGCCGTCCAGCGGCAGGACGCGGAGCGCGCATCGTGCCGGCCATCACCTGGTACCACCCCTCCCGGCGGCCACGGCGCAACTGTTCCTGCCAGTTGTCGCGGATGGGGGTGTTGGTGCCGGAGATCTCCTTGTACGCGCGCGCCCGTTCCTCGCCTTGCAGTCGTCGCACCTTCTGCTTGAGCTGACCGCCCCACACCGACTTCGGATAGTTGAAACCCTGGTAGGCCCATCCGTCGCCGCCCTTGCGCCTGCTGAAGACGTTCTTGCCGTGCGAGCCTGCGATATACGTGCGGAACAGGTGCAGGATCCGGGTCTCGAGCCGGTACTTGTCCCGGTCGTCGATGAGCCGTTGCAGGACGCGGCTGGCCACGATCCCGCTGCCACGGATCAGCACCGTGCCGGGCCGCCGCTGGAGCGCCTGGTAGACGTGCTCGTGCGGCTCGTAGGCATTGACCACACGGGTGGGATCACGATGGGTCTCGCGATACTCCTGCAGATCCGGCAGCAGCTTCAGCCCCGGATAGCCGACGGCGACATGGACATACGTGCTGCGGAAAGCGACCCGCTTGGTCGGTGCCGAACCCGCGGGCGGGGTGAGGATGGTGAAGTATCCGCCGCCGTTGCGCTTGCGGACCATGCGCACGTGCCCGCGGTGCAGCGAGCGGGCATAGCCGATGCGGTGGAATTCCCGCTCCATGGAGGCGAACGCCTGGCCCGCACGCGGGGTGTAGTAGTTGGCGAAGATCGGCTCGACGAAGACGTTCCACAGCGGCTTGATCGACTTGTCCGCGATCGCCTCCCGCACCGCGTAGGACGGAAAGCCCCAGATGTTGTCCGGCGTGGAGGCCGAGTCGCTGCGCAGGCGTTCGCCACGGGGGATCTGCGACACCCTGGTGAGGTACTCGTAGGAGGTCCACGGGTGCTCCTGCGGACCGAGCACCGCCATCGCTTCGGCGGGCACGCCGAAGATCCGGAGCGTGTCGTAGGTGACGAACGATCCGATCCCGCTGCCGATGGTCACGAACGGTACGTCGAACACCGGAATCCCGGCGCTGCCGAGCATTTCATCGGTCCATACGTCGGTGTCGACGAGGGCCTGCGTGATATCTCCCCGCATTGGCCGGACTTTACCGGCAGATCCTTATCAACTGCTTGCCATCGGCTTTCGCCGGACGACCGCACTGGTGACGCGCCGCGCACGACGCGTGCGAACCATCTGCGCCGAACCTGCCACGCGGTACGCCCTCGCGGACGTACCATGCCGTTCGTGGCCGATTCCACTCGTTCCACCCCACTGCGGGTCCTCGTGTACAGCAACGACGCCGACACCAGGCGCCAGGTGATCCAGGCCTTGGGCAAGCGTCCGAGCGCAGAGCTACCGGAGTTCGAGTACCTGGAGGTCGCCACCGCTCCCGTGGTGATCGCGCAGCTGGACGCCGGTGGCATCGACTTGGCCGTGCTCGACGGCGAGGCCGCCCCCGTCGGCGGGCTCGGCATCGCGAAGCAGTTGAAGGACGAAGTCGATCCGTGCCCGCCGCTGCTGGTGCTCACCGGCAGGGCCGACGACGCATGGCTTGCCAGCTGGTCGCGCGCGGAGGCAGCGGTGGCGCATCCCATCGATCCGCTCCGGCTCACCGAGGCCGTCGTGGCTCTGCTGCGCAGCCGCTCCGCGGCCTGAACCCGCCAGCGATTCATAGCGATCATGAATTAATTAACTCGGGCGCGCCACCGCGCCCCGACCGCTGGTAAGCGGCCCTCGACCGCGCCGCCCCTCGGTGCCGTTGTTCGCCGGGCAGTTTGTCGCCTTTTCCGACTGCGAACCCGCTCGGGACCACATTTGACGTCGCCGTACCCGACACCTCGACGTTTCCAACTGACCGTTCACCCAACGGTGCGGACCCCTCGCGCGGATTACCACCGTTTCGGTCATAAATGCTTGTACTGAATTCGATCAAAAGCCGTCGCCAAACGCGGTGCGGGCCGCCGGTTCAGTTGTAGGCTGTGCCCTACCTCACACGGAGACGGATCCGGTCATGACCGTCCCCGAGTGGAGCCGAGGGGCGAGTCTGGCCGAGGCGGACAACGACGTCAGCCCGCCTCGGACGCTGTTGTCAGCTGCCGCTCGCAAGGAGGGGAAGTGCAGTCGTGAACATCGAGGTGCCGACACTCGTACTCGGCGCGATCGCGGCGGCGTTCGCGCTGTTCTCCATCGTCCTGTCCGCCCTGGTCGGCCCGAAACGACGAAACCGGGCAAAGCTGGAACCCTACGAATGCGGTATCGAACCCACGCCGCATGCCGTGGCAGGCGGACCGGGAAACGTTACCGGGCAACGGTTTCCGGTGAAGTACTACCTCACCGCCATGTTGTTCATCATCTTCGACATCGAGATCGTGTTCCTCTACCCGTGGGCAGTCCACTTCGATGCGCTCGGTCTCTTCGGTCTGGCCGCGATGGCGTTGTTCATCGTCAACGTCTCGGTGGCCTACGCCTACGAATGGCGACGGGGTGGGCTCAGCTGGGACTGACCACCGCGCAGCCGAATTCGTAGCCGACGAGTGGAAGCGAGTCAGTAGAACATGGGTCTCGAGGAAAAACTGCCCAGCGGCTTCCTGCTGAGCACCGTCGAGGATTTCGCCGGATACCTGCGCAAGGGCTCCCTGTGGCCGGCCACCTTCGGGCTCGCCTGCTGCGCCATCGAGATGATGGCCACCGGCGGGGGCCGTTTCGACATCGCCCGCTTCGGCATGGAGGCCTTCCGCGCCTCGCCGCGGCAGGCCGATCTGATGATCGTCGCTGGCCGGGTGAGTCAGAAGATGGCTCCGGTGCTGCGCCAGGTCTACGACCAGATGACCGAACCCAAATGGGTGCTGGCGATGGGCGTCTGCGCCTCCTCCGGCGGGATGTTCAACAACTACGCCATCGTGCAGGGCGTCGATCACGTGGTGCCGGTGGACATCTACCTGCCCGGCTGCCCGCCCCGGCCGGAGATGCTGCTGAACGCGATCCTGGCATTGCACGCCAAGATTCAACAGATGCCGCTCGGCGTCAACCGCGAGGAAGCCATTCGCGCCGCCGAACAGGCCGCGCTCGCCTCGACGCCGACAATCCGGATGGAGGGTCTGCTGCGATGACCTTCGACACCCCCGACGACACCGAAACACCGCCCGCGCACGACGCGATCGACGCCGCCGCCACCGCGGGCCCCGAAGGCACACTGCCCGAGGAGGATTCCGCGCCGGCCGAGGCCGACGTGATCGGAGTGCGCCGCGGCATGTTCGGCGTCACCGGCACCGGCGACACTTCCGGCTACGGCCGCCTGGTCCGCCCCGTCACCCTGCCCGGCGGCACGCCCGCCCCCTACGGCGGGTACTTCGACGAGCTGGTCGCCGCGCTCCACGCCGCGCTCGCCGCCGCCGGCGCCCGCTCCGACGCCGCGCTCGAGAAGGTGATCGTCTTCCGTGGCGAACTCACTTTGCACGTGCGCAGGGAGCATCTACCCACGGTGGCCCGCGCGTTGCGCGACGATCCCGCACTGCGATTCGAGCTCTGCCTCGGCGTCGACGGCGTGCACTACCCGGAGGACTCCGGCCGTGAACTGCACGCCGTCTACCACCTCATGTCGATCACGCACAACCGCCGTCTACGCGTGGAGGTCTCCGCGCCGGACGCGGACCCGCACATCCCCTCGCTCTACGAGGTGTATCCGACCACCGACTGGCATGAGCGCGAGACCTACGACTTCTTCGGCATCCGGTTCGACGGGCACCCCTCGCTGACCCGGATCACCATGCCGGACGACTGGCGCGGTCACCCCCAGCGCAAGGACTACCCGCTCGGCGGGATCCCGGTCGAATACAAGGGCGCGCGCATCCCGCCGCCCGACGAGCGGAGGGCATACAGCTGATGAGCGACACCGACACCGAACCCGAGGTCACCGCGCCCGAGCCCGCCACGGTCACCGTCGCAGGCCAGGACTGGGACCAGGTGGCCGAGACGCTGTCCGGCGCGGGCGAAGAACGCATCGTCGTCAACATGGGTCCGCAGCATCCGTCCACCCATGGTGTGCTGCGCCTGATCCTCGAGATCGAAGGCGAGACGGTCACCGAGGCCCGCTGCGGAATCGGCTACCTGCACACCGGGATCGAGAAGAACCTCGAATTCCGCAACTGGACCCAGGGCGTCACGTTCGTCACCCGGATGGACTACCTGTCGCCGTTCTTCAACGAGACGGCGTACTGCCTTGGCGTGGAGAAACTGCTCGACATCACCGAGCAGATCCCCGAGCGCGCCACGATCGTCCGCGTGCTGCTGATGGAACTCAACCGCATCTCCTCGCACCTGGTCGCCCTGGCCACCGGCGGCATGGAGCTCGGGGCGTTGACGCCGATGCTGTTCGGCTTCCGCGAACGCGAGCTGATCCTCGACGTGTTCGAGACGATCACCGGCCTGCGGATGAATCACGCGTTCATCCGCCCCGGCGGCCTGGCTCAGGATCTCCCCGACAACGGCGTCACCAAGGTGCGCGAACTGCTCGCGCTGCTGCCCGAACGGCTGCGCGATATGGAGCGCCTGCTCACCGCCAACCCGATCTGGAAGGCCCGCACCCAGAACATCGGCTATCTCGACCTGCAGGGCTGCATGGCCCTCGGCATCACCGGCCCGGTGCTCCGCGCCACCGGCCTGCCGCACGACCTGCGCAAAGCCCAGCCGTACTGCGGCTACGAGAATTACGAATTCGACGTTCCCATCACCACCGGATGCGACTGCTACGGCCGCTACGTCATCCGGGTGGAAGAGATGAAGGAATCGTTGAAGATCGTCGAGCAGTGCCTGGACCGGTTGCGGCCCGGCCCGGTCATGATCGACGACAAGAAGATCGCCTGGCCCGCCGACCTGCAACTCGGGGCAGACGGACTCGGCAACTCTCCCGAGCACATCGGCAAGATCATGGGCACGTCCATGGAGGGCCTGATCCACCATTTCAAGCTGGTCACCGAAGGCATCCGCGTTCCGGCCGGCCAGGTGTACGCGGCCGTCGAGTCACCGCGCGGCGAGCTGGGCGTGCACATGGTCAGCGACGGCGGCACCCGGCCCTACCGCGTGCACTACCGCGACCCCTCGTTCACCAATCTGCAAGCGGTCGCGGCGATGTGCGAGGGCGGCATGGTCGCCGACGTCATCGCCTCGGTCGCCAGCATCGACCCCGTCATGGGCGGAGTGGACCGATGAACCCGGCAACAGACGGCGATACCCCGAACGGCGGCTACGGGACCGGTGGCACGCGGGTCCTGCTGAAACTCAGCGCCCGGCCCGAGCCATACCAGCCCTTCGTGCGCGAACGGCTCGAAACCGACGCCAAGGAGATCATCGCGCGCTATCCGCATCCGCGCTCGGCGCTACTGCCCCTGCTGCACCTGGTGCAGTCCGAGGAGGGTTGCGTCACCGGCACCGGAATCGAGTTCTGCGCCGAGCAATTGGGCTTGACCGGCGCCGAAGTCACCGCGGTCGCCACCTTCTACTCGATGTTCCGGCGCACACCGACCGGCGACTACCACGTCGGCGTCTGCACCAATACGCTCTGCGCGGTCATGGGCGGCGACGCCATCCTCGCCGCACTCGAGCGCCACCTCGGCATCGGGCACGGCGAGACCACCGCGGACGGATCGATCACGCTGGAGCACGTCGAGTGCAACGCGGCCTGCGACTTCGCGCCGGTCGTCATGGTCAACTGGGAGTTCTTCGACAACCAGACCCCCGAGTCCGCGCGGGCGCTGGTGGACGCGCTGCGAGCCGGACAGCAGGTCACCCCGACCAGGGGCGCGCCGCTGTGCACGTTCAAGCAGACCGCCCGCATCCTCGCCGGTTTCCCCGACGAGCGTCCCGGTGTGCTCGACGGCGCGGCCGGTGACGCGACACTCGCCGGCCTGCGTGTGGCCCGCGAACAGGGCATGCGCGCCCCCGCGCCGGAAGAGGACACGGAGGGCAGGCGATGACGCTCACCCCGGTGCTGAGCACCTACTGGGACGATCCGCAGTCCTGGACGATGGACACCTACCTGCGCCACGACGGCTACCAGGCGCTGCGCACCGCCCTGCGGACGGACCCGGATCAGATCATCCAGACCGTCAAGGACGCGGGCCTGCGCGGGCGCGGCGGCGCGGGCTTCCCCACCGGCATGAAATGGAGTTTCATCCCGCAGGGGCCGGGTCCCGACGGCGTCACCAAACCGCACTACTTGGTGGTGAACGCCGACGAATCGGAACCAGGCACCTGCAAAGACATTCCGCTCATGCTGGCCGCCCCGCACGCGCTGATCGAAGGCGTCGTCATCGCCGCCTACGCCATCCGCGCGGCGCACGCGTTCATCTACGTGCGCGGCGAGGTGGTTCCGGTGCTGCGGCGGCTACAGGCCGCGGTGGCCCAGGCCTACGAGGCGGGCTTCCTCGGTCACGACATCCTCGGCTCCGGCTACGACCTCGAGCTGATCGTGCACGCGGGCGCGGGCGCCTACATCTGCGGTGAGGAGACCGCACTGCTGGACTCGCTGGAAGGGCGCCGCGGCCAGCCTCGGCTGCGCCCGCCGTTCCCCGCCGTCGCGGGTCTGTACGCCTGCCCGACCGTGGTGAACAACGTCGAGTCCATCGCCAGCGTGCCGCCCATCATCCGCAACGGCATCGCGTGGTTCCGCTCCATGGGCAGCGAGCGCTCGCCCGGCTTCACGCTCTATTCGCTGTCGGGTCACGTCACCCGGCCCGGGCAGTACGAGGCCCCGCTGGGCGTGACGCTGCGCGAACTACTCGGCTACGCCGGTGGCGTTCGCGCCGGGCATCGCGTGAAGTTCTGGACGCCGGGCGGCTCGTCCACGCCGCTGTTCACCGAGGAACACCTCGACGTGCCGCTCGACTACGAAGGCGTCGCGGGTGCGGGATCCATGCTCGGCACCAAAGCCTTGCAGATCTTCGACGACAGCACCTGCGTGGTGCGCGCCGTGCTGCGGTGGACGGAGTTCTACGCCCACGAGTCCTGCGGCAAGTGCACCCCATGCCGGGAGGGCACCTACTGGCTGGTGCAGCTGCTGCACCGTATCGAGGCGGGCACCGGCGTCGCATCCGACCTGGACAAGCTGCTCGACATCAGCGACACCATCAACGGCAAGTCGTTCTGCGCCCTCGGCGACGGCGCCGCCAGCCCGATCATCTCCTCGCTGAAGTACTTCCGCGAGGAGTACGTCGAACACCTGCGGCTGGGCCGCTGCCCGTTCGACCCGGCGCGCAGCACGGCATGGGCCGAGTCAGGAGAAGAGGTCCGATGAAACCGGTATCGCGGAGCGATTCGATCAGGGGTGGCGGCCGGGCGGCGAACGGGCCTGCCGCCGTGCGTGACAACAACGGCGGGCCCGCGCCCGCCGACCTGGTGACCGTGACCATCGACGACACCGCCATCAGCGTGCCGCCCGGCACACTGCTGATCCGGGCCGCCGAGCTCATCGGCATCCAGATCCCCCGCTTCTGCGACCATCCGCTGCTCGACCCGGTCGGCGCATGCCGTCAATGCCTGGTCGAAGTCGAAGGGCAGCGCAAGCCGGTCGCCTCCTGCACCATGGCCGTCGCCGACGGCATGGTGGTGCGCACCCAGCTCACCTCCCCCGCCGCCGACAAGGCGCAGGAGGGCGTGATGGAGCTGCTGCTGATCAACCATCCGCTGGACTGTCCGGTGTGCGACAAGGGCGGCGAGTGCCCGTTGCAGAACCAGGCGATGTCCACCGGCCGCGCCGAAAGCCGGTTCGACGGCCGCAAACGCACCTATCCCAAACCGATTCCGCTGTCCACGGCCGTGCTGCTGGACCGGGAACGCTGTGTACTCTGCGCCCGCTGCACCCGTTTCTCCCAGCAGATCGCGGGCGACCCGTTCATCGAACTGATGGATCGCGGCGCGCTGCAACAGGTCGGCACCGCGCAGGCCGAACCGCTGGACTCTTATTTCTCCGGCAACACCGTGCAGATCTGCCCCGTCGGCGCGCTCACCGGCACCGCCTACCGATTCCGCGCGCGCCCGTTCGACCTGGTGTCCAGCCCGAACGTCTGCGAGCACTGTGCCTCCGGCTGCGCCCAGCGCACCGACCACCGGCGCGGCAAGGTGTTGCGCAGGCTGGCCGGAGACGACCCGCAGGTCAACGAGGAGTGGAACTGCGACAAGGGCCGGTGGGCTTTCGCCTACGCCACCGGACCCGACCGGCTCACCACCCCCCTGGTGCGCGGCTGGGACGGCGAACTCGCCCCCGCCTCGTGGTCGCAAGCGCTGGCCGCGGCCGCGGAGGGGCTGGCCGCGTCCTTCGGCAACGCCGGCGTGCTGGTCGGCGGCCGGGTCACCGAGGAGGACGCCTACGCCTACGCGAAGTTCGCGCGAGTCGCCCTCGGCACCAACGACGTCGACTTCCGCTCCCGCGCGCATTCTGCCGAGGAGGCCGATTTCCTCGCCGCCCGCGTCGCGGGCCAGGACGGCGCGGTCACCTACGACAGCATGGAAGCCGCACCGGTCGTCCTGCTCGTCGGATTCGAACCCGAGGAAGAATCGCCGATCGTCTACCTGCGGCTGCGCAAGGCGGCCCGCAAGCGCGGCCTGCCGATCTACTCGCTCGCGCCGTACTCCTCGCGCGGGCTCGAGCGCATGTCCGGACGGCTGATGCGCGCCGTGCCGGGCGCCGAACCGCATCTGCTCGACGCCATCCGCACCGGCGAGATCACCACGCCCGGCGCGGATCCCGCCCAGCTGGCCGATCTGGCCCGGCTGCTGCGCGAACCCGGTGCGGTGATCATGGTCGGCGAGCGGATGGCGGGCGTCGCGGGCGCGCTGTCGGCCGCGGTGCGCCTCGCCGACGAAACCTCGGCCGCCCTCGCCTGGGTGCCGCGCCGGGCAGGCGAACGTGGCGCGGTCGAAGCGGGCGCCATGCCCGGCCTGCTTCCCGGCGGCAGGCCCGTCGCCGATCCCCGTGCCCGCCAACAGGTCCGGGCTGTCTGGAACGTGCCGGAGCTGCCCGTCGGCGCGGGCCGGGACACCACGGCGATCCTGGAGGCCGCCTCCGGCCTCGGCGCGCTGGTCATCGGCGGAGTCGATGTCGCCGACCTGCCCGATCCGGCCGCAGCGCTGGCCGCGATCGACGCGGCCAGGTTCGTGGTGAGTCTGGAACTGCGCCGCAGCCCGGTTACCGAACGCGCCGACGTGGTCTTCCCGGTAGCCGCGGCCATGGAGAAATCCGGCACCTTCCGCACCTGGGAGGGCAGGCCGCGCCCGTTCGCCGCCGCGCTCGGTGACGACATGGTGCGCCGCCAGACCGCGCCGCTGTCGGATCAGCGCGTGCTGCACGCCATCGCCGAAGAGATGTCGGTGCGCCTCGGCTTGCCCGACATCGAATCCGCCCGCGCCGAACTCGCCGAACTCGGCGCGTGGGACGGCGCACCCGTCACCGCCCCCACGCACGGGCCGAACCCGTTGCCGCGGCTCGAGCCGGGAACGGCGGTGCTCGCCAGTTGGCGCATGCTGCTGGACGAAGGCCGGATGCAGGACGGCGAACCGAATCTGGCCGGCATCGCCCGGCCCCCGGTGGTGCGCCTGTCGGCCGCCACCGCCGCCGAGATCGGCGTACAACCCGACGACCCGGTCACAGTCGCCACCAGCCGCGGCACGGTCACGCTCCCCCTGATGATCAGCGACCTGCCCGACCGGGTGGTCTGGCTGCCGCAGCACTCGCCCGGCTGCTCCATCGCCGAGCAACTCGCCGTGCAGCCCGGCGCGATCGTGCATCTGCGGCACGCCGACGAGAGGATGAAGGAGCACCGTCATGAGTGATCTCGCCGCGCTCGCCTTGACCTCCACGGTTACCCACGCCGCCTCCGATCCCTACGCGCCCGCCGGCTTCGGGCACGACCCGTTGTGGCTGGTGATCGTCAAGGCGCTGGCCGTCTTCGTCTACCTGATGCTGATTCCGCTGATCGCCGTACTCGCGGAACGAAAGATCGTGGCACGCATGCAAATGCGGATCGGCCCCAACCGGACCGGGCCGTTCGGCTCGTTGCAGAGCATCGCCGACGGCGTGAAGATGGCCCTCAAGGAGGACATCGTCCCGGCGATCGTGGACAAGCCGATCTACATCCTGGCGCCGGTCATCTCGGTGGTGCCCGCGTTCATGGCGTTCGCGGTGATCCCCTTCGGGCCCGAGGTGTCGTTCTTCGGTGTCATCACGCCACTGCAGCTCACCGATCTGCCGGTGGCGGTGCTGTACATCCTCGCGATCACCTCCATCGGCGTCTACGGCATCGTGCTGGCCGGATGGTCGTCGGGCTCGACCTATCCGCTGCTGGGCGGGTTGCGCTCGACCGCGCAGGTCATCTCCTACGAGATCGCGATGGCGCTGTGCTTCGCGACGGTGTTCCTGCTCGCGGGCACGATGGCCACCTCCGGCATCGTGTCCGCGCAGGAAGGCACCTGGTACGTGTTCCTGCTGCTGCCGTCGTTCCTGATCTACTGCGTCTCGATGGTCGGCGAGACCAACCGGGCGCCGTTCGACCTGCCGGAGGCCGAGGGCGAGCTGGTCGGCGGCTTCCACACCGAGTACTCCTCGCTCAAGTTCGCCATGTTCATGCTGGCCGAGTACGTCAACATGGGAACGGTGTCCGCGCTGGCCACCACCTTGTTCCTGGGTGGCTGGCACGCCCCGTGGCCGCTGAACATGTGGGACGGCGCCAATTCCGGTTGGTGGCCGGTGCTGTGGTTCACCGCGAAGGTCTGGACGTTCCTGTTCGTGTTCATCTGGCTGCGCGGCACACTGCCCCGGCTGCGCTACGACCAGTTCATGAACCTCGGTTGGAAACTGCTGATCCCGACCTCGCTGGCTTGGGTCATGGTGGTGGCCACCGCACGGGTGCTGCAGGCCGAGGGCTATCGGGTGCAAACCCCCATCCTGGTGATCGGCGGCTTGGTGGTCACCGGTCTGCTGGTGCTGCAATTCTTGCGGGCGGGCCGGGCGCAGGCGGCGCCGCCACCGGTCGAGCAACCCGTGACCGCGGATTCCCCCGAGTCGACGGTCTTCCTCGGCTTCCCGGTTCCGCCGCTGCCCGCCGACGCGCACACACGCGACGCCACCCGCACCAAAGCCGGGCTGTTCGATCCACTGGGCGGGTTCGCGGTCACCGCGGGCACCATGTTCAAGAAGCCGAACACCGAGTTCTATCCCGAGCAGAAGACGCCGACCGCGCCGCGTTACCACGGCAGACACCAGCTCAACCGGCATCCCGACGGCTTGGAGAAGTGCATCGGCTGTGAGTTGTGCGCATGGGCCTGCCCCGCCGACGCGATCTACGTCGAGGGCGCCGACAACACCGAGACCGAACGGTTCTCGCCCGGTGAACGATACGGCCGGGTTTATCAGATCAACTACCTGCGCTGCATCGGCTGCGGCCTGTGCATCGAAGCCTGCCCCACCCGGGCGCTGACGATGACCAACGACTACGAGATGACCGATGACAACCGGGCCGACCTGATCTACGAGAAGGACCGATTGCTCGCCCCGTTGCAGCCCGGAATGACCCCACCGCCGCACGCCATGCACCCCGGCGCCGACGAGGCCGACTACTACCTCGGCCGGGTGCCCGGCGCGCCTGCCACCAGCGGTGCCACGGCGACCGACGCACTCCGCAAACCCGCCGCCGCCGGCGCGGAAGGAGTGACACGATGACCGAACTGATACTGGCCGCGGAGCCACTGACCCGCGCGTCCACCGGCGAGACCGTCCAATTCTGGATCCTCGCCCCTATCGCCGTGCTCGGCGCGCTCGGCATGGTGTTCGCCCCCAAGGCCGTGCACTCCGCACTGTGCCTGGCCGCGACGATGATCGCGCTGGCCGCGTTCTACATCGCCCAGGACGCACTGTTCCTCGGCATCGTGCAGATCGTGGTCTACACCGGCGCGGTCATGATGCTTTTCCTGTTCGTGCTGATGCTCGTCGGCGTCGACTCCGCCGAATCGCTCAAAGAGACCATCCGCGGCCAGCGACTCGCCGCCGCCGCGGTCGGCATCGGCTTCGGGCTGCTGCTCAGCGGCGGCATCGCCCACGGCGTACGCGAATCCGGAACCACCTTCCCCGCCAACGGTTTCCCCGGCCGCAACGTGATCGCCGAATTGGCCGAACTGATCTTCCTGCGCTACGTGTGGGCATTCGAACTCACCGGCGCCCTGCTGATCACCGCAACCATCGGCGCCATGGTGCTCGCGCACCGCGAGCACTTCGGCCCCCGCACCGACCAGCGTGAACTGTCGCGCCGCCGCTTCCGCGAGGAGGGCCACCGCGCCACACCGCTGCCCACCCCCGGCGTCTACGCCAGGCACAACGCGGTGGACATCCCCGCGCGGCTGCCCGACGGGTCGTTCGAGGAACTGTCGGTCAGCACCATCCTGCGGCACCGCCGCACCAGGGCGCTCACCGAAGCGGCCGTCATCTCGGTCGGCACCACGCCCGCGGCGGACGCGGCCGACACACCCAGCGACGAGGAAGGCAACCGGTGAATCCCGAGAACTACCTGTTCCTGTCCGCCCTGCTGTTCACGATCGGCGCGGCCGGAGTGCTGCTGCGGCGCAACGCCATCGTCGTGTTCATGTGCATCGAGTTGATGCTCAACGCGGTGAACCTCGCGTTCGTCACCTTCGCCCGGATGCACGCCAACCTCGACGGACAGGTGTTCGCGTTCTTCACGATGGTGGTCGCCGCGGCCGAGGTGGTCGTCGGCCTGGCCATCATCATGACCATCTTCCGCACCCGCCGCTCGACCTCGGTCGACGACGCCAACCTGCTGAAGTTCTGACGTGGACACCGCAACGCTGTGGCTGCTGCCCGCCCTCCCCCTGGCGGGCGCGATCGTCCTGCTGCTGACCGGACGTTACGCCGACAAGTGGGGCCATCTGCTCGGCACCGCGCTGGCCCTGGCCTCGTTCGTCGTCGCCGCGCTCGCGTTCGCCGACATGCTCGGGCGCGACACCGCCGACCGCGCGGTGCGCCAGGATCTGTTCAGCTGGGTTCCAGTAGCCGGTCTCCAGGTCGACTTCTCGCTGCGACTCGATCAGCTGTCGATCTGTTTCGCGCTGCTGATCACCGGCGTCGGCTCGCTGATCCACATCTACTCGATCGGCTACATGAGCCACGACCCGGCTCGGCGGCGGTTCTTCGCCTACCTGAACCTCTTCCTCGCGGCCATGCTGCTGCTGGTCCTGGCGAACAACTACCTCGTGCTCTACCTCGGCTGGGAGGGCGTCGGCCTGGCTTCCTACCTGCTGATCGGGTTCTGGCACGAAAAGCCCTCGGCGGCAACGGCGGCCAAAAAGGCCTTCGTCGTCAACCGGGTCGGCGACATGGGCTTGGCGATCGCGATGATGGTCATGTTCGCGACGTTCGGGTCGATCGACTTCGACGTCGTGTTCGGCGCCGCGTCCGCCGCGGGCGAGGGCACACTCACCGCGATCGGCCTGTTGCTGCTGCTGGCCGCGTGCGGCAAGTCCGCGCAGGTGCCGCTGCAATCCTGGCTCGGTGACGCGATGGAAGGCCCCACCCCGGTGTCGGCGCTCATCCACGCGGCAACCATGGTCACCGCGGGCGTGTACCTGATCGCGCGCTCCAACGCGATCTTCGACCTCGCACCGAACGCGCGCCTCGGCGTGGTGCTGGTCGGCGCGGTCACCCTGCTGTTCGGCGCGATCATCGGCTGCGCGAAGGACGACATCAAGAAGGCGCTCGCCGCCTCCACCATGAGCCAGATCGGCTACATGGTGCTGGCCGCCGGACTCGGCCCCGCCGGATACGCCTTCGCCATCATGCATCTGCTCACCCACGGGTTCTTCAAGGCCGGGCTGTTCCTCGGCGCCGGTTCGGTGATGCACGCGATGAACGACGAAACCGACATGCGCCGCTACGGCGGACTGCGCACCCTGCTGCCGATCACCTACGTCACCTTCGGCCTCGGCTACCTCGCCATCATCGGCGTTCCGCCGTTCGCCGGGTTCTTCTCCAAAGACCGGATCATCGAGGCGGCGTTCAACCAGGGCGGTCTCGATGGAGTCGCGCTGGGACTGGTCACGCTGCTGGGCGCGGGACTGACCGCGTTCTACATGACGCGGGTCATGCTGATGACGTTCTTCGGCGAACGGCGCTGGAAACCGGACACCCACCCGCACGAAGCCCCCGCGGTGATGACCGGGCCGATGATCCTGCTCGCCCTCGGCTCGATCGGGGCGGGCGCGGTGTTCGTCTTCGGCTCCTCGCTGCAGAACTGGCTCGAACCGGTCGTGGGCGCCCACCACGGCACCGAGACCGTTCCCGCGGCGCTGGTCACCATCCTGGCGCTGGGCGTGGTCGCCGTCGGAGTCTGGGTGGCCTACTCGCAGTACGCGCAGCGCGACATCCCCGAGACCGCACCCGAAGCCGTCTCCGCGCTCACCGTCGCGGCGCGCCGCGACCTCTACGGCGACGCGGTCAACGAAACGGCGTTCATGCGGCCGGGACAGTACCTCACCCGGGCGCTGGTATTCCTCGACAATCGCGGCATCGACGGCGTCGTGAACGGCACCGCGGCGCTGATCGGCGGGTTGTCCGCACGAGCCCGGCGTGTGCAGTCCGGCTTCGTGCGCTCCTATGCCCTGTCCATGTTCACCGGCGCGGCCCTGGTGGCCGCAGCCCTGCTGGCGGTGAGGTTGTGGTGAGCGAGTTCCCCTGGTTGACGACGCTGTGGCTGGCGCCGGTCGTCGGTGCGGCGATCGTGCTCGTGCTGCCCGCCGCGCGACGCACGCTCGCGCGCGCGGTGGCACTGGCCTTCTCGGTGCTCACGCTCGGTATCGGCATCGCGCTGGCGGTGCGCTTCGATCCCGGCGGCGCGCAATACCAGTTCGTCGAATCCCATCAGTGGATTCCGGCGTTCGGCGCCGGCTACACCCTCGGACTGGACGGCATCGCACTGGTGCTGGTGCTGCTGACCGCGGCACTGGTGCCCCTGCTGATCCTGGCGGGCTGGCACGACGAACGCGAAGTCGGCAGCGGCAAGCGGGTGGCCCACACTTACGTCGCGCTCATCATGCTCGTCGAGGCGATGGTGCTGGTCTCCTTCGTCGCCTTGGACATCCTGCTGTTCTACGTCTTCTTCGAGGCGATGCTCATCCCGATGTACTTCCTCATCGGCGGGTTCGGGCCGCGCACCGGCGACGCGCTGGTGCGCAGGCAGCGCTCGCGCGCGGCGGTGAAGTTCTTGCTGTACAACCTGTTCGGCGGGCTGATCATGCTGGCCGCGGTCATCGGGTTGTACGTACTCACCGCCCGCGAAGGTTTGGGCGAAGGGTCCTCGGGCACGTTCGATTTCCGCACCGTGGTCGCCGCCGCCAACGCCGGGCAGCTCGGCGCGGGTCCCGCGGTGCTCAATGCCCTGTTCCTCGGGTTCATGTTCGCTTTCGCGGTGAAGGCGCCCTTGTGGCCGCTGCACACCTGGCTGCCCGACGCCGCCGTCGCCGCCACGCCTTCCAGCGCGGTGCTGATGATGGCGGTGGTCGACAAGGTGGGCACCTTCGGCATGCTGCGCTACTGCCTGCCCCTGTTCCCCGACGCGTCGAGCACCTATGCGCCGCTGGTGATCACGCTCGCGGTGATCGGCATCGTCTACGGCGCGCTGCTGGCCATCGGGCAGACCGACGTGATGCGCCTGATCGCCTACACCTCGATCTCCCACTTCGGTTTCATCATCCTCGGCGTCTTCGCCATGACCAGCCAGGGTCAAACCGGCGCGACGCTGTACATGGTCAATCACGGCATCTCCACCGCCGCACTGTTCCTGGTGGCCGGTTTCCTGGTGTCGCGGCGCGGAACCCGGCTCATCGCCGAGTACGGCGGCGTGCAGAAGGTGGCCCCGGTGCTGGCGGGCACGTTCTTCATCGCCGGTCTCGCGACGCTCTCGCTACCCGGGCTCGCACCCTTCGTCAGCGAATTCCTCGTGCTGATCGGTACCTTCACCCGCTACCAGTTCGCCGCCGTGATCGCCGCGAGCGCGTTGGTGCTCGCTGCCCTCTACGTCCTGTGGCTCTACCAGCGGATGATGACCGGACCGGTGAAGAAAGGCAACGAGCGGATCTGGGATCTCGCCCCGCGCGAACTCGCCGTCGTGATACCGCTGATCGCCGCGCTGCTGTTCCTCGGCATCTACCCGAAAGTCTTGACCGACTTCATCAATCCCGCGGTGAGCCAGACCCTCACCACAATCGGCCGGACCGACCCCGCACCGTCGACACCACCGGCGGAAGCCGGATCGACCCACCATCCCGGAGGTGTCCAGAAATGACCGACCTCGCCTCCACTGCGACGCTCGCCGCGAGCGTTCCCGCGCCGAGCATCGAATACGGCGCCCTGTCCCCCATGCTCATCGTGTTCGGCGCCGCCGTCCTCGGTGTACTGGCCGAAGCGTTCGTCGCCCGGCACTACCGCTATGCCACCCATCTGGTACTGAGCGTGGGCGGCTTGGTCGCCGCGCTGATCGCGGTGGTGCTGCTGGCGGGCACCGAATCCACCGCTGTCGCCGGTGCGGTCGCGATCGACGGCGTGACGCTGTTCCTGCAGGGCACGATCCTGGTGGTGTCGCTGCTCGGGATCCTGTTCATCGCCGAGCGCGGAGCCGAGCCGCGTCTGCGGGCGCGGTCGGGCCCCGGAACCTGGAGCCGAGCCGCCGCCACCCTCGAACGCGGCGTGGACGCGTTCACGCCCCAGGCCTCGGCGGTGCCCGGCAGCGCGACCGAAGCCGCGGCGCTGCGCGCGGGTGTCGCGACTACCGAGGTGTTCCCCCTGACGCTGTTGGCCGTCGGCGGCTTGCTGTTGTTCCCGGCGTCCAACGACCTGCTGACCATGTTCGTCGCCCTCGAAGTGCTGTCGCTGCCGCTGTATCTGCTGTGCGGTCTGGCCCGGCGCAAGCGGTTGCTCTCCCAAGAGGCGGCGCTGAAGTACTTCCTGCTCGGCGCGTTCTCCTCGGCGTTCTTCCTCTACGGCGTCGCGCTGCTGTACGGCCAGGCGGCTACGGTTCGACTCGGCGGCATCGCCGACGCGATCGCCCAGCATCCGGACAACGCGACGCTGGCGGTCCTCGGGGTCGCGATGCTCGCGGTCGGCCTGCTGTTCAAGATCGGCGCGGTGCCGTTCCAGTCCTGGGTGCCCGACGTCTACCAGGGCGCTCCCACGGCGATCACCGGGTTCATGGCCGCGGCCACCAAAATCGCGGCGGTCGGCGCGTTGGTGCGTGTGCTGCAGGTCGCGGTGCCCGGTCTGCGCGACGACTGGCGGCCCATCCTCGCGGCCGTCGCGATCGCCACCATGGCCGTCGGCGCGGTCATGGCGATCACGCAGACCGACGTCAAACGAATGCTCGCGTATTCGTCGGTGGCGCATGCCGGGTTCCTGCTCACCGGCCCGGTGGCGGCCAACGACCGCGGTGTCGCGGCCGTGCTGTTCTATCTGCTGGCTTACGGAATCGGCACACTCGGCGCGTTCGCGGTGGTCAGCTCGGTCCGCGAGCCGGACGGTGAGGAGGCCACCGGCCTGCCACGGTGGGCGGGGCTGGGCCGCAGGTCACCCTGGCTGGCAACGGTATTCGCGCTGTTCCTGCTTTCCTTCGCGGGGTTGCCGCTCACCAGCGGCTTCGTCAGCAAGTTCACCGTCTTCGAAGCCGCCGCTTCGGGCGGCGCGGCACCACTGGTCGTCATCGGCGTGATCTGCAGCGCCGTCGCGGCGTTCTTCTACCTGCGGGTCATCGTGCTCATGTTCTTCACCGACCCGCCCGCCGACGCGCCGGTGCTGGTCAGCCCCCCGCTGACGACGACGATCGTGGCGGTCACCGCGGCGATCACGTTCGCGCTCGGTGTCTTTCCGCAGCCGTTGCTCGACCTCGCCGATCAGGCGGCGACGTTCGTTCGCTGACCGGCCCGCTCGCCCCGATGCCGCCGCACGACCGCGGCGGCATCGTCGTCTCACGGCTCGACGCACTCAGGCGCCGCGCCGGCCTTGCAGCGCTTTCGCGATCAGCGCCCGGGCGCGATCGCCGTACTCGGCTTGGTCGGCAAGGATCGCGAAGGTCTTCTCGTGCAGCGCGATCTCGGACGGGCGCGTGATGGTCAGCTCCGCCGAAACCGTCTCGGTCAGCACCTGTGAGCGGTCGTAGATGACGAAGTTCGTCGCGGGGGCGCGGTACTCGGCGCAGATCGGGATGATGCCCAACCGCACAGTCGGGTTGGCCATCACCGCGAGCAGGTGGGCGAGCTGCTCGGCCATGACGGTCGCGTCGCCGACCGTGCGCCAGAGCGCGGCCTGGTTGACCACGAAGTGGAACCGGTGTTTCGCCCGGAAGAGCACCTGCTTACGGGTCATGCGCGCGGCCACCGCTTCTTCCAGGTCGTCGCGCCCACCGGTCACCGCGATGCAGGCGGTCAGGATCGCGCGCGCGTAGCCCTCGGTTTGCAACAGCCCCGGCAACGTGTCCGGCGCGTACCAGCGGATCTGCGTGGTCTGCGATTCCAAATGGATCGATTGCCGTTGCCTGCGCGCGTGCCCGGAGGCAACGGTGCGCTGCCATTCCAGGTACATCGACTGCAGATTGCGCGCATTGGCGACCAGATCGTCCAGCACGGCAGTGTTACCGCACGCTTCACACCACGCGGCGAGGTCCGCTTCCGACGGCGTCTGCTTGCCGCCCTCGATCCGGGAGACCTTGCTCGAATGCCAGCCGCACCTCGCGGCCAGCTCCAGGCCGGTGAGGTGGGCAGCGCGACGAAGTTCACGCAGGCGCGCGCCCAGCACCTCGCGTGCGTCCGACACACCGTTCACTCGGGTACGTGCTCACTCTCGCAATATCGTTGATGATCGATGCCCATGGGCCACAGCCGTTCCCGCACCCGCAGGTACCGGGCGACCAGCGCCGGATCAGTACTGATCGACAGCCCGGTGAACGCCCCGTTCTCGGCGAAGGTGTTGAAGGCAACCGTGTCCGAATCGAACAGCCAGTAGTCGTCGTGCGGCAGATCCGCCGCGTCGACCAGATGCCGCGGTAGCCAGCGCACCGCCTCGCCGGTGGCGATGTTGTCGTCGGTCGCCGACAACAACCACCGGGTGTAGCCGGTATGCGGGACCGTCACGACACGTAGTCGCTCCAGCGTGACTCCGCGGGTGGCCGACTCGACCATCAGAGCATCCCAGGCTTTCCACGACTCGGGCTGTTCCTCTCGCTCGTACGCTACTCCGGCATCGAAGCGGCGCAACGCTTCCTGCTCGTCCTCCATCAGGTACTGATCTCTCACCTCCAAGTGGAAAGCGCGGAATCGAGCCGCCCGAAAGAGCGGCTCGAAACAGCGGTCACCGGCGACGTGCAGCATCAGCGCACCACCACGGCGGTTTCGTGACAGTCGAGGGTCAACTGGGCGAGCAGTTCGGGGTCGGTGACCGGTTCGCCGGCCACCAGCACCGAACCGCAGGTTCCACTCGGCTCCACCCGTAGCCACATGCCTGGTTCCAGCCAGTCCAGCAATTGGTGCGGTACACGCACCGTGCCCGTGCGGTCGGTGGCATCGCCCTGCACCACGAGCACGCCGGTGTCGGTCGCATACACGGCGGGGCAAGCTCCATGGTCGGATCCGGATCCGAGAAGTCGCAGGTTCATAGCTGATCCTTTGCGAGAGCTGGCGGACGATGTCGTGCAATCGTCCCCACCGGACCCGATGCCGGTCAACGCACTTCGCAAAGTCGCGCAAAATGTGGGCGGCGGTATCGGTGTGGCTTCTACCGTCGATTCGGCAACCCGGGCCACCGCGCCGATGTCGGTCCCGGGCTGCCTTCTCCTCGAGGGAAAGGGCCGCGACATGATGAGACGCCCCAGGACTGCCGCCGATTTCGCGGTGCTGGGTGTGCTGGCGCCGGGCGGGTTGCTCACTGTGGAGCAGCTGGCGCAGCAGGCGCGGCTGACCGCCTGGTCGGTGCGCAGCGCATTGCTGCGCCTGCAGTCGCGCGGTTTGATCATGGACTGCCAGCACCGCGGCCGCTGGGCCATCACGCCGCGCGGCCGCGGCGAGTGGGCCGCGAAGGGCCGCAGATTCACGTTGTGAGCCGGATCCCGAGACTTCGCAGGCGACTCCAGCCGATTCAGGACTTGTCGATGATTTCGCGCAGCCGGTCGGCGAAGGCGCCGGGATCGTCGACGAATCCGGTGTGTCCACCGGGGAACAGCGTTGGCGTCAGGTCGAGCGCCGCGGCGAGCGCGCGCGAGGTGCGATCACAGAATTGCCCGGCGGATTCCGCGCCGATACCGATGACGAGACGAGTGGACGCGTGGCGCAGGGCGCGGATATCGGGTTCCCAAGTGGTGGTGCCGCGGATCTCGTGGGCGAACCAGTAACGTTCACTGGCCAGCTGCCGCGGGTCGCGCTCCGGGCCGAACATCTGCTCGAGCACCGGCTCGGGCATCGCAATGTTCGCGGCCGCGAAGAACTTCCGCCAAGCGCCGAGCACGTCGCCTCGGGCATAGGTGGCGACGAGGTCGTCGGTTGCGGCTCGATGCTCGTCCCGGTCGGCGATCAGCGCGTTGATCGGTGGTTCGTGCGCGATCGCCGTAGTGACGAGATCAGGACGAGACCGGGCGAGTGCGAGCGCGGTCACCGCACCGCCACTGGAACCGAAGACCACGGCGGGCCCGGCGTCGACGTGCGCGATCAGCCGGACGAGGTCGTCGGCGCGCAGTTCCGGCGTCGAGTCCGCTTCGGCGTCCTTCAGCGTGGAACCTTGGTGCCCACGCGGGTCGGTGGTGAGCACGGTGTGGTCCACGGCCAGCAGGTCGGCCAACGGCGCGAACGCGGCGGCGTCCATCGGCGCGCCCGCCAGTACGACCAGCGGGCCCGCGCCACGCAGTTCGTAGTACAGGTGCGCACCCGGGACGTCGAGGGTCCGCGCGGTGACCGCGGACGGCAGATGGGTCATGGGTTCTCCTCGTGCAGTCGGTTCCCTCTTCGGAAATGCAGACGATGTGCACGAACGAAATTCATCGACCCAGCGCAGATATTTCTCCGCAGCCGGCTAGATCGCGGGTAGCTGCTCGCCTTGTACGACTTCGATGTCGAGGTCGATTTTGACGGTGGTGCCGACGGCGGCCACTCCCGCGCGCACGACCGCGTTGTAATCGATCGCGAAATCGTTGCGATGCAACACTGTTTCGGCGTGGAAAGCAGCACGCACGCCGCCCCATGGATCCACTCCGAAGCCACCGTAAGTGACCTCGAGATCGACCGGGCGGCGCTGCCCGTGCAAGGTGAGCTCACCCGGCATCACCCAGGTGTCACCACCGGTACGACGCAACGCGCTGCCGGTGAATGTGATCAGCGGATAGGTGTCGACATCCAAGAACTCCGGCGAACGGAGGTGATTGTCACGCGCAGAGATACCGGTATCGATACTCGCCGCTTTGATCTCCGCGTGTCCGGTGGACCGCTCGAACGGCTCACCGATATCGAGCCGCCCGCTCACCTCGGCGAATCGGGCCTTGATACTCGCTATACCCAGATGACGCACCGTTGCGATCACCGTCGAATGCACCGGATCGATCGTCCACGGCCCCGGTGGCGGTGCCGCCACCGTCCCGGCGATCGGCGCCAACACCATCTCCCCGAGCACACCCGTCCCTGCTGAAGAGATCCGCACGGTCCGGGCTACGGGCTCGAACCCGACAGCGGTGAGCACCGCGGTATGAACACCCGCGGGCAACAGCTCAGTGCCCACCGCCCCGGTCTCGTCGACGACCGCACGGGCGATCTGGCGCCCCGTCATATCCGTCACTGTCAACACCGCGTTCGGCACCGGCCACCCTTGTGCGGTGCGAACACGACCGGTCAATCCGCTCATCGACGATCCTCGATCTCGTAACCGAGCCGCACATCGTGGGCGACCTCGCCACCGGACACGGTGACCTGCCCGGTCACCGGCGGATAACCGCGCGCAACGACGGTGTACTGCCCTTCGGGCAGATCGGTCACGACATACCGGCCGTTCTCGTCGGTGCGTGCCGTGGCGGTCACCTGCCCCGCGGCGTCGAGCACACTGACCAGGACATCCGGCACCGCTCGGCTGCCCTCGGCCCACGCGGAGCCGGCAAGCACCGCCATCGTGGACAACTCGATGTCATGACGCAAGACACCGCTGTCCGGCACCGTCAATGTGGTGGCACTGGGACGCATATGCTCAGCGACCGCGACCAGGGTATAGACACCTGAGACCACACCGCGACATACGTAGGTGCCGTCGCCGCCTGTGACAGCCGACCCGACCACCTCGCCACGCAAATCGGTCAACGTGACGGTCGCACCCGGCAGCGGCGCACCGGGGCCGGCGGTACGAACGACACCCGACAACTCGCCGGAGCCCACCAAGGTCAGATCCAGGCGATGGGGCCGCTGGCCGACCGGCACGTTCACCGCGGTCGGCTGGTGCCCCATCGCCGACACGATCAACACATAGTCACCCGTCTCCGGCGCGGTGATCGCATAGCCACCATCAGCAGCGCTGTTCGCCCGCGCGACCTGACGGCCACCGTGATCAACCAACGTCAACACCGCACCCGGCACCGGACGACCGTCCTCACGATGGACACGACCACCCAACGCCCCACCATCGAAGTCCGACCCCGACAAGCCGCCAGTCGATTGACCGTTCTGTGACGACGCGGCCATCCGGTACACACGACCGTTCTGCTCTACCACCGCATGCCGCCCGATCGACGCGGCTGGGACCGGCTCGGGCAACACCCGCTCGGCGCCTTCCCAGAGTTGGTTTTCCTCCCAGCTCGACTCCGCGAATGCGTCCAGTTCGGCATCCAGTGCGGCCATGTCGTCCGTGGCAGTCGGATCGTCCTGCACCGCAGAGTTTTTCGTGGTCGGGTCGAGTGCGGGATCGATGTCGATTGTGCGGCGTAGTGGGCGGTTGGGTAGCAGTGCGGTGGCGATGAGTGCGACGGTTGTTGCGGCGGCGGCGATGAGGAAGATTCGCCCGGTCGCGTCGCCGTAGGAGGCGCGCACGATGGTGGCGATGGGTGTGGGGAGCGCGTCGAGGTTGAGGTTGCTGCCTCCGGAGGATTTGGGGTGGATTCCTAGTTCGGTGAATCCTTGGGCGGAGAGTTCGCTGACGCGGGTGGCCAGTACCGAGCCGAGGACTGAGACGCCGATGGCGCCGCCGAAGGTGCGGAAGAAGGCGACGCTGCTGGAGGCGGCGCCGATGTTGTGCACGCTGACGGTGTTCTGTACGGCCAGGACGAGGTTTTGCATCATCATGCCGACGCCGAGGCCGACGATGGTGATGTAGGCGCCGACCTGCCACAGGTTGGTGGCGTGGTCGATGGTGGACAGCAGCGTGAATCCGGTTACCAGCAGGGCGGCGCCGGCGACGACGAAGCTTTTCCATGTGCCGCGTCGGGTGATGAGCTGGCCGGAGCCGACCGAGGCGGTCAGCATGCCCGCGACGAGCGGGATGGTCAGGACACCGGCGATGGTCGGGGAGTAGCCGCGTGCGGTTTGGAAGTATTGGCCCAGGAAGGTGGTTGCGCCGAACATGCCGACGCCGACGGCGATGGAGGCGATGATGGCCAGGCCTGTGGTGGGTTCGGTGATGATCGGCAGCGGGATGATCGGGGATGTGGCGCGGGATTCGACCCATACGGTCGCCAGCAGCAGCAGCACGCCGGTGGCGACGTAGATCGCCGTTTCCCGCGACATCCACGCGTAGTATCCGGTTTTGCCGGCGAAGGACACCCAGATCAGTAGCACCGAGACACCGGCGGTCAGCAGGGCGGCGCCGAGCCAGTCGATCGACACGCCGTCCTTGCGTTCGGTGGGTAGTCGTAGGGTGCGCTGCAGCAGCGCCAGTGCGATCACGGCCAGTGGCACGCATACGAAGAAGCACCAGCGCCAGCCCAGTGGGCTGTCGACGATGACGCCGCCGAGGATGGGGCCGCCGGACATCGAGACCGCCATTACCGCGCCCATGTAGCCGGAGTAGCGTCCGCGTTCGCGGGGGGCGACGATGGAGCCGATGATCGCGACGACGAGCGCGGTCAGCCCGCCCATGCCGATGCCTTGGACGACGCGTGCGGCCAGCAGTATCGGCACGGTGTGGGCGAGTCCGGCGATGATCGAGCCGGTGACGAAGATGACGATGGCGGATTGGACCAGCAGTTTCTTGTTGAACAGGTCGGCGAATTTGCCCCAGATCGGGGTGGAGGCGGCGTTGGCCAGCAGTGCTGTGGTGATGACCCAGGCGTAGGCGGTCTGCGATCCCTCCAGGTCGCCGATGATGGTGGGCAGTGCGGTGGCGACGATCGTCGTGCTGAGCAGCGCCGTGAACAACGCCGCCAGCAGCCCGGTCATCGCTTCCAGGACCTCGCGGTGGGTCATCGCGGCGGGGTCGCGTCGCGTCCCCGCATCGACTGAACTAGACATCCACTTCCTGACTCTCTGTCGAAACCGGCTCGCTCCCGCCCACCGCGGTGTGGTGCGCGACTGCGGCCAGTGAATTCCTGAGCTTCTGAACAACCACGGCGGCCTGCTCGGCCTCGTCCTCACTCCAATCGGCGAGAGCGGCCTGCAATCCTCGCGCCCGCGACACTCGGATGCGTCGCAGCAGATCGCGTCCTTGGTCCGTGATTTCGATGAGGGTGGCCCGGCCATCGCTGGGATCGGCATGGCGGGCGATGTCGCCGGAACTCACCAACTCGGCGACATGCCTGCTCAGTGTCGATGGGCTGATGCACAAGTCCACGGCCAGATCCACTTGCCGGCATCGCCCCCTGGCCTCCAGGGAGCCCAGCACGCCGACGCCACCCGGAAGCAGGTGCCCTTCTTCCGGGTGCGACAGAACAGCGCGCATCGCACGGCCCATGAAATAGAGCTCGGTTATCAGGCTCCGAGCCGCATCGGGTGATACTGCCATGCCTACTCCCAGCGCGAGAATTAGTTGCTTGTGCTACGCAACTATAGCGTGCTTACTTGCGCTAAGCAATTAATCACTCGCAGGTGACCCAGATGGCCCGCCGTGACGAGAAGGGCACCAGCACGACGCCGATTGCAAAACCTAAGGGTTCTAGGATAAAAACTAGGAACCCAAGAGCGAGGAGGTGTGCACATGATGGCCCGAGCGGGACTGACCGCGGATCGGATCACGCGGGCCGCGGCCGACCTCGCCGACGAGATCGGCTTGGAGAACCTCACCATGTCGGCGGTGGCCAAGAAGTTCGGCGTCCAGGACGCCAGCCTGTACTCGCACGTGAAGAATCTGCGAGACCTCCGCGCGCGGGTGTCCGTTCTGGCGGCCACGGAGAAGACCGAACTGATCGCGTCCGCCGTGGCCGGTCGCGCCGGACGTGATGCGCTCGCCGCCTACGCCCACGCCTGGCGGGACTACGCCCTGCGCCACCCCGGCCGCTACGCGGCGACCCAGCTTCCGTTCGATCCCGAAATGACGCCCACCGCGACCGGCGCGCTACACGCCATCGAGCTGACCTACGGCATGCTGCGCGCCTACGGTCTGGCCGAACCCGACCGTACCGACGCGGTCCGCTTGCTGCGCAGCACCTTCCACGGATACAGCGTTCTGGAGGCGACCGGCGGCTTCGGGCACACGCGCTCGACCGCCGCGTCCTGGGAACGCATCATCGACGCCCTGCACGTCACCCTGGAGCAGTGGCCGACCGACAAGGAGAAATCATGAGATCCGGCACCCTGCGAGTCCCGGGAGCCACCCTGTACTACGAGGTCAGCGGCGCCGGGCCGGTGCTGCTGTTGCTGCCGGGCAGCGGAGGCGACGCGGCGGTGTTCGATCCCATCCTCGAGCCACTCGCACAACACTTCACCGTGGTCACCATCGACCCGCGCGGCTACTCGCGCAGCGTGCTCGACCCCGGCCCACCGGCCGACATCGAGGTCGAGGTGCAGAGCGAGGACGCCCATTTGCTCCTCGAGCACCTCACCCCCGAGGACGAGGACGCGTACGTGTTCGGCGGCAGCGGCGGGGCGGTGGTCGCGCTCGACCTGCTCGCCCGGCATCCCGAGCGGTTGCGTCTGGTGATCGCGCACGAGCCGCCCTCTTTCGGGGTGCTGCCCGATGCCGCCGAGCACAAAGCGTTCGTCGACGAGGTGTACGAACTGTTCGTCACCGACGGTCTCGCCGCCGCGGGCGCCCGCTTCCTCGAAGGCATCGGCGGAGGTGTGCGGATGCCCGATCCCGGCGGACTCTCCCCGCGCGCCGCGGCGATGATCGAACGCCTGCACGCCAACGCGCCACGCAACATGGCGCACGAGTTGCGCACGATCACCTCCCATCTCCCCGACGTCGCGGCCTTGGCGCAGGTCAGCGACCGCCTGGTGCTCGGGGCAGGACGAGAGAGCAAGGGCAAGCTCCCCCACCGTCCCGCGGAAGCGCTCGCCGAGCAGCTGAACATTCCGCTCACCGAATTCCCGGGCGGGCACAGCGGATTCACCGACGCACCTGCCGAATTCGCCGATCTGCTGCTCGAATTGCTGCTCGCCGCGCGCGTGGACTGATCAGCGCGGTGCGACCGACCGATTGCGGCTCTGCGCGGAGAACCGGCAGCGGGTAAGACGGGCTGTCCACCTCGCCGCCGCTCGGCTTTCCGCTGGTGCTGATGGACGTCACCCGCGTGACGGTGGAGGCGGCCACGCCCGTCGGCCAGTTCGGTCGACGCGGCGGTTCGAACCTTTCTCGCGGACCTGCCGATTCGGCGGCGGATGCCCGCAGGCGATGAGTCGCCGCTCGACTCGGTCGGATTCCATGTCCATCAACTATGCGATGAGTGGATTCCGGCGGATGGAATCGGTCGGCTGCACACATCGAGTCGAGTATCCCGACCCCCGGCGGCCTACCGGGGCAGGATCATCGATTTCAGATCCGGCAGGTTGCCGATGCGCTGGGATGCGGGCCGATCAGCGGCATCGGTTTGCGGTGAGCCGGTTTCCCGCAGCCGGGCGCGCACTTCCGCGGGGGTCTTGCGTCCGGCCGCGGCCGCACTCATGCCCTGATAGCTGGTGACCGCGCCGACCACGATCGGGGACGCGCTCGAGGTTCCGCTGAACACGTCGGTGTACCAGAGGTCCTCGTCCGGACCGCCTTGCAGGTCGCCGTACCCGGTCGTGGTGACTTCCAGGCCCCAGCCCTGCACGTCGACCCGCTTTCCGTAGTTGGAGAACGGCAAGCGGGAGCGGGCCGTGCCGTTGTCGCGGCCATGGAAGCCGGGTGGGGGTGCGCCGGCTCCGACGATGATCGCACCGGAGTCGGCTTCGCCGCCGCGAAAGGGATTGCGCCACGTGCTCGGGAACTCCGCGGGGCGGGAGTCGTAGATCGCGGCGTCGAGGTCTTCACCGCCATTGCCTCCCGCCTCCACCACGACGACGCCTTTACCGACCGCGTAGCTGATCGCCGCGAAGTCGTCGGGCCACCATTCGATCGCGATATAGCCGCGCTGATCCGGCCGGTTGGCGTAGGCGAAACGCGGGCCAGGCCGGTGCAGTTCGAGCAGCATCACATCGCCGGGGTTGAGCGCGTCCGCCGCCGAGCGGATCGCGGACGCCGATCCGGACCCGAAGATCGACACCGCGCGGATGTACGCTTCGGGCACGATCCCGGTGATGCCGTAGGCATTCACGTCACCGCTGATCACTCCGGCGACCGCCGTGCCGTGGTCGCGCCAACCCTGCTCCGGTGACGGGGTGCCTCCGATCACCCCACCCTGGTTGACCTGCAAGTCCTCATGGGTGAACCGCCACGCGCCCTCGACATCCACCACTCGCACACCGGTCCCGCGGCCCCCCGGCACCGTCCACGCCCACCGAGCGTCGATCCCCTGCGGGGCGGCATCCAGATATCCTTGCCGCACCGCGAAATCCGGCGTGACCGGCGGGGCCTCGGCGGCGGAACGGCCGGTGATCGCTCGCGCTCCCTCCGGCGCTATCGGCGGCTCGGCGGGTGGTTTCACATATGCCGCCGCCACGTCGTCCGCGGTACGCAACCGCTCGGCCAGTTCGTCGAGTCGGCCGGTGACACCGCGGACGTAGAAGTAGTTGAGATACTCCGCTCCGGTCTCCAGGCGTGAGGTGCCGGTGAGCCTGCGCTCCAAGCGGTTGGCCGGTCCGAAGATGCGCACCAGTTCGCTCCCGGCCGGAAGTAGTTCCGTCAGACGAGCTTGCGCGCTGTGACTGTCGCTCAGAGCGATCGGCGTGATCGCCGTACCGGCGCCATGGGTGACCACGATGAGTTCCGCGGGCGACCGGAGCTCGGATTGCTGGGATGCCATGGCGCCCAGTCAACCTGGATAGCATCCTGCTCGCCACCTCGAGATCAGCCATCCAAGCGCAAGGTCGGCACCATCCCCGGCAGCGCGACCGTGTCGCGCCGGGAGCCCACGGAGAACAAGGCCTCCAGCGTCCCGATCGCGATCATGCACGATCCGGCCACCCAGCCGAGCGTGTCCGGTGACTCGAACGACACCGAACCGACCAGTAGACCGAGTGCCAGCGTGATCAGCCCGAACAACTCCTGCCGTCCGCGCCCGGGCAGATCATCGACCCAGACCGCCACGGTGGCGTGACAGATCCCGCGGATCGCCCACGCCAATCCGATCCAGAACGACAGCAGCGGAGCCGAATTGCCGCCCGCGAAGCAAAGCACCGCGAGTAGGGCCGACAGCGCCCCACTGACCAGCACCAGCATCCGCAGCGGGGTCACGAAGCGGGCACCGAGCGCCACGACCAGTTGTAGGGCGCTGTTGAGCAATAGGTAGCCGCCGGACAGCAGTTCCGCTGTCGGCAGCGATTTGTGCGGCCACACCGCTAGGGCCACACCCATGATCATCGAGCAGGCACCGGCCACCAGTACCGTCTGCCGGGCTGCCCCGGCCAGTGGTTCCGTACGCCCTTCGACTCCGTTTTCGGGCATAGCTACATGATATGACCAGAGCCGCAGTTAGCGGCTCGTTTGCCCCATCCCGCTGCTCGTCGTGCACGCGCGGGCACGCCACTCCGTTCGAATTACGCAGTCAGGCTGATGAATACGCCGGTGGCAATGGTGTCGTCGAGCCGCCACCACGCGTCGACCCGACCGGCAACCGCCGACTCCACAGGCGAGACCGGCACTTGCAGAAGGCGATGGATACGAAGGATCCGATCGCCCACCGGGAGGTCGGTGTAGAACAATCCATCCCGAGCTGGACCGAAACCTTTTGCGAGAGTAGGCGTATCCACGACGTGTACCGTGACCGAGGGGTCCGGCGTGTCGCTCTCGCTTTGGGCCTGAGGCCGCGCGTTCCCGACGAGCGCGGAGACGATCTGGGCCACCGCGACCGGGTCACGGGTGGCGTCGTACACCCACCGGGTGCCGAGGACACCGTGTTCGGAAGTGCCCACAAGTGCCTCGGCGGCGTCCGGCAGCGGTGCGCCCCGGTAGGTCAGCGGCACGTGATAGGTGTGCGGCTGCGCACCGGAGTGATCGGTGATCACCACGAATTCGATCCCGACTTCCCCGTCCGGGTCATCGAGCCGGAAACCACCGGCTTTGTGCAGATCCGGTGGCTTTTCACCGCGATACCACGCGCGGCCGGGCAGCCACGAGGTCAGCAGTTCCATCTTCGTGGGAACCATGGTGGTCCGATGGATGACGGCCATGCTCGAATCCTCCTCCGCGTCGCACACCGAGATGCACCGAGATGCATAGTACGGAAGCCATGCGCCCCGCTCAGGCGTCGTCGCGCCGGTCGGACTCGGTAACGGGTGATTTGCGGCGAGCTTCGGCGAGGAGTTCGTCGAGCTGGGCTTCGGCGCGTTCGGCGCGCGCGAGGGTCTGCACGCGAGCTTCGTCCAGCGCTTCGAGCCGCTGAGCGGCTTCCGCGCGCGCCTTGTCGACAGTCGCGGCGGCCTCTGCGCGGACGGCGGCGAGTTCGGCGGCCGCGGCGCGACGGGTTTCGGCGAGTTCGGCGCGGGTGGTGTCGAGTTCGGCGCGTACTCGGCGCCATTCGGCTCGCGCTTCGTCGGCGGCTTCGGCGCGCTCCGCGGCGGCACGCTCGGCTCGTTCGGCCGCTCGTTCGGCGTCCGCCGCGCGCTGCACGGCGAGATCGCGCTCGGAATGGGCGGCCGCGACCAGGGCTTCCGCCTCACGCCGGGCGTGTGCGATGTCGGTCTCCGCGCGACGCTCGCCGCGCTCGACTTGTTCGGCGGCTTGCTTTTCGATGCGTTCGATCTGCTCGGCGGACTCGCGGCGCACGGTGCGGACTTCGGCTTCCGCTGCGCTGCGTGCGGCGAACACGTCATCGGCCGCCTGCTTGGTGACGCGTTCGACCTCACGCAGCGCGTCGTCGCGCGCCGAATTCGCCTCGGCGACCAGCCCTTCGGCGTGTTCGGCGGCGCCGGCCGCGTCGTCGGCGGCGGATTCGGCGAGTTCCCTCGCCTCCTGCGCCTCCCGACGCGCCTGCTCGGCCACTACCGCCGCGCCTTCCGCCTCGGCGATCCGCCGCGCCGCGTCCACCTGAACCGCCTGCACCTGGGCTTCCGCGACCGCCGGGTCGGCCAGCGTGGACAACTCCGCGACCGCGGCGTTCAGCGTGGTGTTCAACTGCTCGGCGAGTCCCCGGAATTGGGTGAGCAGTTCATCGGCCCGCAATCGCGCAACGGTCACCGGCCCCGGCTGCGTCACAGTGACGGCAGTGGCCGCAGTCTCGGCCTCCTGCTGTTGCCGTTGCCGCTCGCGCCACGCACGCCAGCGCGTGTGGTCGGGCCGGTCGCAGTACTCCGAGGGACGACCTGGTCCTGCTCCGCTCGGGATCGGGCGCGTACAGCCCGGATAGTTGCACACCTTCGACACGGCCAGATCGTAGCGTTTGATTCGCCCCGAGAGGTTGACCCTGCATCGGGGCGACCCGCCGCGCAGAGATCACTTTCGCCTACGCGGCCCGATCAGGATGAACGTCAGCCAGTGCCTCGAAGTGTCCCGGCTCAGGGGGACACTCACGCGCTCGCGTCCGATTTCGGGACCGGCCGCCCATCCTTGTCGAACCACTGGCCCGTTTTCGGGTCGCGTGTCCATCCTTCGAATTTCCGATGCTCGATCGCGGGCGATCATCCCACAAAGGCCAGCGGCATCGGGACATCGGCCGCATACGCTGCCTCGGCCGGATCGTCGAGCCGTTCGTCGGCGAAGTCCAGGGAGTAACCTGCTGCGGTGATGGATATGCCGCATCGTCCAGTGCTGTTTCTCGACGTCGACGGACCGTTGATCCCGTTCGGCGGGGCTACTGCGCACGAGTCGGAGTCATCGCCTCGTCTCGTGCGGCCGGTTGGAGGAAACCCACTCGTGGCGCGGCTCGACCCCGAACTCGGGCCGCTGCTGTCTGCTCTCGGATGCGAGTTGGTATGGGCCACGACTTGGATGCACGAGGCGAACTCTTCGGTGGGCCCGGCGCTGGGTCTGCCGGCGTTGGCTGTGGTGGATTGGCCGGAGCCGTCGGGCGACCGAGTCGATGAATGGTTCGGGCTGCATTGGAAGACACGGGCATTGGTCGACTGGGCGGCGGGACAGTCGTTCATCTGGATCGATGACGAGATCGGTGACGGCGACCGGGAGTGGGTTTCAGCCCATCACAGCGGTCGAGCCCTTCTGCACCGCGTCGATCCTCGCACAGGATTACGCCGCGACGATTTCGCCACCTTCGTTGAATGGATCAATTCTTCTGCGCAACAGCTGTGACCTCGCAAGAGCTCCGGCGTTCGTGGAATCGCGCTCGATGTCGGCGTCTATGTCAAAGCTTGGAGCGCATCTCGTCGATGAGATCGAGAACGCGGTCGGGGCTGGCGTTCGGCATGGGGTAGTCCACTAACGGAGCCCCAAGGGTGACTCACGTCACTGTTCGATGCTGTCAGGAATGCGGGGGCTGTCTCGTTCAGGGAGCACGCGAACCAGACAGGAGCGAACCATGAAGCACCGCATCGTCGTCCTCGGGGCCGGATACGCCGGAGCCTTCTCCGCCGGATACCTGGCGCGCCAACTCCATTCCGACGACTTCGAGATCACCGTCGTCAACGCCGAACCCGATTTCGTCGAGCGGCTGCGCCTGCATCAGCTCGCCGCCGGGCAGGATCTCCGCCACCGGCCGCTGGCGGAGATGTTCGCGGGTACCGGCATCCAGCTCCGACTGGCGCGGGTAACCGACGTCGACGTCGAGCACCGGAGTGTCACAGTCGCCGACGCCGAGGGCGTCGAGCGACTCGGATACGACACCCTCCTCTACGCGCTCGGCAGCGCTGCCGCCGACCACGGCGTTCCGGGCGTCCACGAGCACGCCTTCCCCGTGGCCGCGCAGCCGTCCGCGCTGCGCCTGCGCGCACGCCTGGATGAGCTGGGCGGGGACGGGAAGGTGCTGGTAGTCGGCGGCAATCTGACCGCGATCGAAACCGCCACCGAGATCGCCGAATCACGCCCAGGCCTTCGGGTCGGCCTGGCCACCAGCGGCGAACTGGGCGGCTGGCTGAGCACGAAGGCTCGCCGTCACCTGCTGCGCGCCTTCGACAGGTTCGATATCACGGTCCACCAGCACACCACCATCGAGCGCGTCGAGGAGGCGGCAGCGGTCGCCGCCGACGGCACCGTTTTCGCCTCCGACGCGACCGTGTGGGCCGCAGGCTTCGCCGTCCACCCGATCGCCGCCGCCAGCGGCCTCGAGGTGGTGGCCAACGGCCAGATCACGGTCGACCGTCAGATGCGGTCGGTCTCCCACCCGGACGTCTACGTCGCCGGTGACAGCGTCTTCGTCATCGGTGACAACGGTCGGCCGTTGCCGATGTCCTGCGCTTCCGCGGGATTCACCAGCATGCAGGCGACCGCCGCGATCATCGGGGACCGGACCGGGCGCAAGGTCTCGACGACCTCGCTGGCGTATGTCGGCAACCACATCAGTCTCGGCCGCAAGGACGGGATCTTCCAGCTGGTCGACGGTGACGCACGTGCGAAGTCGTGGGCCCTGTGCGGCGGGACGGCCGCGCGCGTCAAGTCGGCGATCCTTCGGACTGCCGCCTGGAGCGTGAGCCACCCGACCTTCGGAAAGCCGAGTCGCCACTATCGCTCGGCCACCACCGCAGAGCACTCGCCCCACGTGGTCGCCGCATAGGGTCATGCCCATGGACACTGCCACCGTGGCGCGTTTCGAGGCCAGCCGCAATCGGCTGGCCTCCCTCGCCTACCGTCTGCTCGGCTCGGCCGCCGATGCCGAGGACACCGTGCAGGACGCGTTCCTGCGGTGGCAGGCAGCCGACCAGGAGTACGTCGATGTGCCCGAGGCATGGCTGACCAAGATCGTCACCAATCTCGCGCTCGACCGGCTCCGTTCGGCGAAGGTGCGCCGCGAACGCGCGGTCGGCGCCTGGATGCCCGAACCGCTCCTCGACGGTGACCCGATGCTGGGTCCGGCCGACACCGTCGAGCAGCGCGAATCGGTGACCCTGGCGGTGCTCACGCTCATGGAGCGTCTGTCGCCGATCGAACGGGCCGTCTACGTGCTACGCGAGGCCTTCGCCTACAGCCACGCCGAGATCGCCCAGATTCTCGGCATCACCGAGGCCGGCAGTCAGCAACACACCCACCGAGCCCGGCGCCGAATCGCCGCTGCGGGCAACGGCACCGACGTCGACCGAGCCGCGGCGCGCCGAATCGTCGAGGCGTTCGTCGACGCCGCCTCCTCGGGCCGGACCGAACGGCTGCTGGCGCTGCTGACCGACGACGCGACCGGCATCTCCGACAGCGCCGGGCTGGGGCTGGCCGAGAAGCTGATCCGGTACTCGACCCCGCAGCGGATCGCCGGCGTGGTGCGGGCCGGCTTCAAACCGTCTCCGGCCAAGCGGAGACTCGCCGGCGGCTCGCCCTCGATCCATGCCGCCGTGGTCAACGGCTGCCCGGCCATGCTCGCCACGCTCGACGACCGCGTCGTGGGCGTCGTGATCCTGGAGATGCGTGACGACAAGATCGCAGGCCTTCGCGGCATCGCCGCGCCGGACCGACTCGCTCGCCTCACCGAAGAATGGCAGCGGCAGGTGCATGCCGCCCCGCCGATCGAATCGTGGTAAGCGACTGTCCGACAGTCGATTTCACGTTCGTCAGTGGTCACTGACGCGTGGTGGATCTGTTCGAGCTGGTGTGCAAGATCAACACGGGGGCGGATCGGCGCGTGGAACAGGAGATTGTCGAAGGCTTGGGGATGCGATCGATTTGCCGGGAAAAGAGCCGGTGGCCTTACGCGGCACGGTTGTTCAGCCAGGTGCGGTAGCGGCGCAGCGCGCGACGCTGGAGCACGGTCTCGTGAAGGAGAGCGACCTTGGGGTTGATCCCGGGACGCGCGCGCCGTCCGGCGCCGAGGCGGCGAAGCTGTTGTCGCACTCGGGCCATGCTCGCGGCGGACGCGACAGCCTTGTCCTTGATCTCCACGGGTGTGAGTTCGACCTTGGCGTCAGCGTCCCGGCGCCACCGGTTCGGCAGGTCGGGGTCGACGGCCAGCGCGCTGCCCATGCCGACGAGATCGATCCCGCCGGCCAGGACCTCCTCGGCCACCGGACGCCGGAGGACACCTCCGGTCAGCATCAGTGGCAGCGGGCTCGTTGCCGCGAGTTCTTCGGCGAGAGAGAGAAAGTAGGCCTCGCGGGCTCGGGTCCGCTGGTCACTGGCTTGGCCGGTCATGGCAGGGGCCTCGTAGCTGCCCCCGGAGAGCTCGACGAGGTCGACGCCGAGCGGGGCCAGCATCGCGAGCACGGTCGCGGCGTCGTCAGCATCGAAGCCGCCGCGCTGGAAGTCGGCGGAGTTGAGTTTGACCGCGACGGCGAAGCCGGAAGCGACCGCGGCCCGCACCGCACGCACGATATCGAGCAGCAGCCGGGCCCGGTTCTCCAGGCTGCCGCCCCACTGGTCGGCGCGCCGGTTGGTCAGCGGCGAGAGAAACTGCGACAGCAGATAGCCGTGGGCGGCATGGATTTCCACACCGTCGAACCCGGCCGCCTCGGCCCGACGCGCCGTCTCGGCGAAGCGCTGCACGGTTTCCTCGATCTGCCGCGGGGTCATCTCGACCGGGTCGGCGAATCGCTTGCTGTTCTTGCCGACATCGACACGGATCGCCGACGGCGCCCAGGCGACGCCGGGCATGTCCGCGCGCACCTGCCGGCCGGGATGGTTGATCTGCATCCACACCCGCGCGCCGCCGCTCTTCGCGGCGACGGCCCACCGACGGAACGGTTCCAGCGGCGACTCCGCGTCCAGGACGACTCCGCCCGGCCCGGTGAGCGCCTCGGCGTGGACCATGACATTGCCGGTGATGATCAGTCCGGCCCCGCCTCGACTCCAACGTCGATAGAGCCGGAACAGGGACTCGTCGGGGAGTTGACCGAATGCGGCCATGTTCTCCTCCATAGCGGCCTTGGCCAGCCGGTTGGCGACCACGGAGCCGTTCGGGAGGGTGAACGGCGCGAAGACCGGTGAAGTCCGCTCCGCGCCGCCGGACCTCGCAGGAATGGGGGCTGTTGATGGCATCGCCGCTCCTGAATGCGGTAAGTTTACATTGCTAACATGAGCCTAGAAAGGGATGTAATCGATGTCAACTTCGGCGAAGAGGAGTGGCTATCATCACGGCAACCTCAGGGCGTCGCTACTGACGGCGGCGATGCACCTACTCGAAGTCGGCGAACCGTTCTCGCTGCGTGCCATCGCTCGCGAGGCAGGCGTGTCGCCGACCGCGCCCTATCGACACTTCGCCGACCGCGACGCCCTGGAGTCCGCGCTGGCCGTGCAGGGCTTACGTGACCTGAAGGCGGACCTGAGCGACGGACGCGAGCTCCCCGCATCGGCGGCGGGGCTCAGCGAGCTGGCGGTCGCCTATGTCGAGTTCGCCCTGCGCCGGCCTGCGTTGTTTCGCCTGATGTTCGGCAACGCCTGCGACGAGGGCAACGAGGAGCGGGTCCAGGCGGCAGCGGAAATCCACGATCTCGTACAACTCGCGATGAAGCAGGTCTTCCCGGACGGCGACCCCCAGGCGCTGGCCTCGGCATGGTGGGCGCTGGCCCATGGCATGGCATACCTGCACCTGGACGGCAAGCTCCCGGCGGAGTCGAGCCGCGAAGTGGCCGATCACGTGCGCGCCGCGTTCGCCGCGATCCTTTCCGCGCGCACACAGTAGGCCAGCGCCGCCCAGAGTGTGCCCACTCACACCGACGCAGGTGTTGACAGTGCTCACATCCCGCCCTAGCCTTGCCAATGTGCGCAATGTAAACATTCGGGAGGATGACCAACCATGAGCAAACGCATCTTGAACGTCGTCACCAACGTCGGCCACTACGACGACCCGTCCCACCCGACCGGTTTGTGGTTGTCCGAGCTCACCCACGCCTGGCAGGTCTTCGAAGAGCACGGATTCGAGCAGACCATCATCAGCCCGGCGGGCGGCCCCGCTCCCCTGGAACCGCGGTCACTGAAATTCCCCAACTACGACAAGACCGCGAAAGCCTGGCGTGCCGATCCGGCACGGATAGCGCTGCTGGAGAACACCGTCAGCCCCGACCAGATCGACTCGGCCGACTACGACGCCATCTATTTCACCGGCGGGCATGCGGTGATGTACGACTTCCCCGACAGCGAAGGCCTGCAGCGCATCACCCGGGAGATCTACGAGCGCGGCGGCATCGTCTCCTCGGTCTGCCACGGCTACTGCGGCCTGCTCAACACCAAGCTCTCCGACGGGTCCCACCTTGTTGCCGGTCGCAGGGTGACCGGGTTTGCCTGGCAGGAGGAAGTCCTCATCCGCGTAGACAAGCTCGTGCCCTACAACGCCGAGGACGAGATGAAAAAGCGCGGCGCCCGCTACGAGAAAGGCAAGCTGCCGTTCCTGTCCTACGCCGTGGTCGACGGCAACCTCGTGACCGGCCAGAACCCCGGATCAGCCAAGGAGACGGCGAAGAAGGTCGCTGCCCTGCTGTGACCCCTCCGCACCGGCGTCCGACCCGAAGTGGATGGCCCACGCGCCGCCGAGCCGGGCGGATGCCAGCCGCCAGCGTTCGTTCGGCTCCCGGCTAGGCGAGCCGGCGCGGAACTGACACCAGTCACCGGAGATCCTACGGACCTCGCCAGCCTCTGGATCGACGAAGCCGACTTCGAACCCTCGAACTGGCTCCGCCGCTGTCCCGCTGGGCACCAGGTGCAGACCATGCCCCTGGCTGGTCACCGACCACCTCACGCTCCGCCGCTTTGACATAGGTCCAGGGAGTCGAACCGGTGTGTATGCCAGATAAGGCGTGAGCGTTCCTCGGGATAAGGCTGGGTAGTCGGCTCGGCGCTGTAGACACGAGTGGATCGGCTTCCCGGATCGTAGGACGCCCAGCCAGGGTTTCCGGTGGTCGCGAAACGCACCCAGTCGCTGCGCATTTGACAGGAGACCTCCAGGACCTCATGCGCGGCGTTCGGGTGGGCCAAGGGGTGGCCACGCACCTCGCCAGCGCTGAGCGTGCCGAATACAAGCAGCATGTCGAGGCTGTGCGAGGCACCTTGATCTTGGCGGAAGCTCCAGCACAGTTCATAGAGCCACACGGGTCCATGCCCGGCGTATTGGGCATCGGCGAGATGCAGACTCGGCATCCGAAGCAGCCAGTCGGAGTTGACGAGCTCATACAGCTGTTCAGGGGCGGCCTCCGGGTAGGCGGCGCGGTATCCGCCGCTGCTGTCCGAGACAGGCGCGAGACGTTCGAGTGCGGCGGTCGCCTGCTCATCGGTCATCTCTGTGCCGCGCCAGGCGTTGAACAGCGAGTACTCGTCACGAGTGTGTCCAATGAGCAGATCGATACCCCGCGCGGCACCGTTGGCGAGCGCATGCCACGGCGCAGCAGGCAGTACGACGCCATCGACAACCGGTGAGAACGGCGTAGGCGGCAGCGCCGTGGGTCCCCATGATTCGACGAATTCGGGCATCTTCCGAATCACCGCGTCGGTCGCCTCGATCAGCGCACGCGGCGGGATACCGGCCAGCTCATCGACGGTGGCGCGCACACCGAGTTCCGCGGCGATCGTCGCGGAGATCGCGCCGGCGAGCCGTGGGGAGAAGTACGTGCCCGGCAGGCTCTGCGATATCGCACGACGAAACAGCCCCGCTGCCATGGGCATAGCGAGCAGCGCCGCGACAGAACCAGCTCCTGCGGACTGGCCGAACACAGTGACGTTGCCGGGATCGCCGCCGAACGCGGCGATATTGTCCTGTACCCACCGCAAGGCTGCGATCTGGTCGAGAATGCCGCGGTTGTCCGGGGCTCCGGCGATGTGGGCGAAACCTTCCACGCCCACTCGATAGTTCATGCTGACCATCACCACACCGCACGCGGCGACAGTCGCACCGTCCTGGTGCGGGTTGCTGGCGGCGCCCTCGAGGTATCGGCCCCCGTGAATCCACGCCATCACCGGCAGCCGGGCGGTACCAAGCTCGGGTGACCAGACGTTGAGCGTCAAACAGTCCGCGGAATCATCATCGGTGCTGCCGGACACCGACGACATCACCGAACCTCGATGGCTCGCTTGGGGAACCGGTGGACCGAACTCCAGCGCGTCGCGGACACCATCCCACCGCTGTACTGCAACGGGAGCCGCGAACCGACGCGCGCCGAATGGTGACTCGGCGAAGGGGATGCCACGGAAGATCGCGACTGCGTTCTCCCACCTGCCGCGCACAACCCCCGCAGTCGTTCGGATCTCTGGTTCGAAACTCCCCCAACCTTCAACGCGCACATCAGAACCACCGCCAGTCACACCCACCACCCCGTCCATGCCGTTCGCCGACGCCAGATCGCGGGTGATCATGCCACAGTGGCCAGGAATTTCGAGACCTTGGCCAGATACACATTTACGGTCGTCAGATCCACTGAGACTTGGCCAGTTTCCTTGAGACGGGACACTCCAGGTCCAGTCGTCTCCGAAATAAGCCCGCCAGTTCTGACCTCCGATAAGTGAACCTTATCGGCGGTCAGGACGACGCTTCATGTCCGGCTATCGTTGTGATAATTACGTTTCGTAGCGTTAGGAGTGACGTAACTAAACCGCTACGAAAAGAGCGAAAACTGGGTACCCCCTCTGCTGACTTCAAATGTCAGTTCTCATCTGATCTGCCGGGATAGGTGGTAACCGAAGTGGCTTGCCTGTCGGGACGGGCCGAAGGACGCCCTCTGCCCAAGGCCGTATCCCCCGCGAGCTTCGTGAGGACGTCGGCCGTGTCGCTCGCAACGCCGAGGTGACCCTGGAGCAGATCGCCGCCGATTTCGGGATCCACCCGGTGACGCTGTCGAAATGGATGCGCCAGGCCGACGTCGACGAGGGAACCGAGCCGGTGTCCGGCGGCATCCTGCATACCGATCGCGGATTGCAAGCCCGACCAATTCCGCAGCCGAGAGTTCGCACGCCCTGACTCTTCACGGCATGACCGGATCGGTGGGCCGCGTCGGCGCGGCCGGTGACAACACCTGATCGAACGGACCTATAACGTCACTGTGACGCAAGGTGTTTCCGTGCGTTCAGCGCGCATCGGACGGCACTAGCGCAGGCGAATTGTCACTCGGCAGACTCCTCAAGTGCCGCCGCTTCGGTGCCGTAGGCTGGCATTCCTGCGCCGAAAGTCGTGGCGCGAACGAGTCCGTCATCGTTAGGAACGCGGGAGCCGAACCATGGACGATCGATCCAGTGTGGTCGCGGTTCCGGAGTCGGTGCGCACCGAGTTGCGCCGTGGGGTGCGCAGCGTGCTGGTCGATGCGGCGGCACTGCGGCTGGTGCGTGACCGTTTCGATGACGATCAAGCCGGATCGCTGCGGCGGTATCTCGAAGCGTCGCAGTCGGCGAACACCCTGCGCGCTTATCGGGCCGACTGGGTGGCGTGGTCGGCGTGGTGTGCCACCGAGGGGCGTCAGGCATTGCCTGCCGACGCGCTCGACGTGGCCGTCTATCTCGCGGCGGCGGCCGACGCCCGCCGCGCGGGCGGCGAATGGGCGTTCAGTCCCGCGACTTTGGAACGCAAGTCGGCCGCGATCGCCGCGGTGCACGCGGCCAACGGCCTGCCGTCACCGACTCGATCCGATGTGGTGCGCCTGACGCTGCGCGGCATCCGCCGCACCCGGCGGGCGCAACCCCGACGCAAACGCCCTGTCCTGCTACACACTCTCGATCAACTGCTGGGCGGACTACCCGAACCGGGCTGGCCCGCCGAACCCGCCCGGCGCCGGGATTCGCTCGTACTGCTCGTCGGTTTCGCCGGCGCCCTTCGCCGCAGTGAACTGGCCGGGCTGCGCATCGGGGACGTCGAAGTCGGTCTCGACCACACGACCGGCGAACCGATTCTGTTGATCCGGCTGCCCGCGACGAAGACCGACCCTACCGGCGCGGCCGAACAGCGCGTGGCGCTCCCCCGTGGCCGCCGTCCCGCGACCTGCCCGGTCTGCGCCCTCGCCGACTGGCTACGCCTACGCGAAACACACGCCGCCGCGGGGACTATCGGTGTCCGGTCCTGGCTCGCCGACCTTCCCGCGAGATCGGCCGACATCCACCGTTGCCACGGCTTCACCGGCACCACGCTCACCGACGCGGATCTACCTCTCTTCCCCACCGTCAACCGGCACGGCGCGATCGGCGACCGCGCCATGTCCGGGCGGGCGGTCGCCGAACTGGTCAAGCGTTATGCCGCCAGGGCCGGGCTGGACCCCGACCTGTTCTCCGGACATTCGCTGCGCGCCGGCTTCGCCACACAGGCCGCGCTCGGCGGCGCCAGCGACCGCGAGATCATGCGTCAGGGACGCTGGACCAACCCGCGCACCGTTCACGGCTACATCCGCACCGCCAACCCCCTGGAAGACAACGCGGTGACCAAGCTCGGATTGTGAGCCCGGAATCAGGATGAATCGCATTGAAATGCAACACCGCATTCTCGCGATGAAGGCTGCGACGCACATCGAGAGCAATTGCCACCCTCGCGGGTCACCGCGAGAATCGCGCCCTTGATTACATTTTCCGGCCGTGCACGGGGTCTACCTGCCTCGGCGTGCCGGTAAGGATCGTGTCACCTGGTACATGAAGCTGTCGTAAAAGCCCCGCCGAGGATCTGCCGGCCGACTTCGAGGAACGCCGCATTTCGCACTACGAGAAGCTGGGCAAAGCCCTGGATCCGACGAAATTCATCAATGACCTGCGCGAGGAGATGCGCGCCGAACTCGACGCCCTGCACACCGCACTGCCGCACTGTCCCTGATTGGAGATCAAGGAGCGCCGGCAGGGCGCCATCAAGCTGCTAGGGCTACCCAAGGCGCTGGAGCCGCGCTACCGAAGTCGTGAATTGCAGCGGGAGATCAACAGCGGCCTGAACGTGGTCGAGTCCTGGAACAGTGGCCAACTCGGTCATCTACTACGGCAAGACCTCCGAGATCGCGTCCAACCGGCGCGACGAGCAGGAGATGAGTGTGCTGCGCCTGCCCATCTGCCAGGCCGCCCTGGTCTACGTGAATGTCCTGATGATCCAGGACGTTCTCGCCGATCCGGACTGGGACGGCGTACTTACCGCCGAGGACGAGCGCGGCCTGACCCCGCTGTTCCGGTCGCATGTACTGCCGTATGGCGAGGTCGAACTCAACATGACTACCCGTCTTGCTCTCGGCGGATGACTCCGACTTTCTCCATCGAGTGTGAGTGTCGCACATCACATCGCATCGTGTCATGTCTCGGTGATCCGCGGTGTCTTGAGGGCATGACCGAACACAACACACACCACAAGGTCGTCGTTATCGGCGGCGGTTATGCCGGCACAGTCGCGGCCAATCATCTGCGGCTGCGCACCGACGTCGATATCGCGCTTGTGAATCCCCGCCCGAGGTTTGTCGATCGAGTCCGGCTGCACCAGTTGGTTGCCGGTACCGGCGATGCGACGGTCGATTACGGCACGCTGCTCGGTGAAGGCATCGAGCTGGTGGTCGACAGCGCCACGCGCATCGACACCGCCGCCCGCACGGTGCGGCTGGCGTCGGGGGGCGCGCTGGACTACGACCATGTCATCTACGCGGTCGGCAGCACGGCGGCCATACCGTCGGTGCCTGGTGCGGCCGAGTTCGCTTTCCCCATCGCTGAATTCGAGGCTGCGCAGCGGCTGCGCGCCAGGCTGGACGAGTTGCCCCTCGATGCTCCGGTCACCGTGGTCGGCGGCGGGGCAACGGGTATCGAAACGGCCGCTGAACTCGCCGAACAAGGACGCATGGTCACTCTGGTGTGTGGTGGATGCCTGATGCCGTCACTGAGTGCGCCGGGTCGCCGTTACGTCGCCAAGTGGATGTCGCGACACAATGTCGTCGTGCTCGAGGCCAGCAAGGTGACCGAAGTCCGGCCGGATGCGGTCGTTTTCGCCGACGGGGGGATGCGTCCGAGCACGCTCACCATCTGGACGACAGGATTCGGCGTGCCGAAGCTGGCGGCAGACAGCGGGCTTCGCACCGATGCCCTCGGCCGGTTGCTCACCGACGAGACACTGACGAGCATCGACGACGAGCGCATCGTGGCGACCGGTGACGCCGCCGCACCTTCAGGGCAGCCGCTGCGGATGAGTGGCCAGGGCGCGGGCCCGCTCGGGGCGCAGGCCGCCGATACCGTGCTGAGCCACGTCGCGGGCACCGAACCCGCGGCGATCGACCTGGCCCTGTTGGGAACCTGCGTCAGCCTCGGCCGCCATGCCGGTATCCGGCAGCTCGCGCGCAAAGACGACATCGCGATCAACCTCTACATCGGCGGTCGTGCGGGCGCGAGAATCAAGGAGATGACCTGCAAGATCGGGGTAAGCAAAATCCGCCGGGAGGCCCGCAAGCCGGGTTCGCTGGCCTGGCTCAAGGGCGGCCCGCGTCCTGAACAGTCGTTCCCCACCGGACAGGTGGTCGGGTCCGCATGACGACCGACGAGCACACCGAGCGTTTCACCTTGCTGCGGCCGTTGCTGTTCACGATCGTCTACGAAATCCTGGGCTCGGCGACCGAATCCGACGACGTGCTGCAGGACAGCTATCTGCGATGGGCCGAGGTGGACCTTGCGACGGTGCGCGACACCAAGTCGTATCTGGCCCGGCTGGTGACCCGTCAAGCGCTCAACTCTGTGCGCGCCGGCACGCGCCGTCGTGAGGACTACATCGGCCCGTGGCTGCCCGAACCACTGCTGGTCGACGAGCACGACGCATCGGCGGATATGGTGCTCGCCGAGTCGGTATCGATGGCGATGCTCGTTTTGCTGGAAACACTCACTCCACACGAACGTGCGGTATTCGTGCTGCGCGAGGTGTTCGGCTTCGACTATGACGAGATCGCCGCAGCGGTGGGCAAATCCGTGATGACGGTGCGCCAGGTGGCCCACCGTGCGCGCTCCCACGTACACGCGCGGCGTAAACGCTTCGAGCCCGTCGACGCAGCCGAGATCGCGCACATCACCGAACAGTTCATGACAGCGGCGACCACTGGTGACACGGCCGGGCTGCTCTCGCTCCTCGCTCCCGAGGTCACCTGGACCGCCGACAGCGGCGGCAAGGCCACCGCGGCGCGGCGACCGGTGGTGGGCGCGGAGAAGGTGGCCGCAGTCCTCATCAAACTGTTCCACGCCAGGCAGCCGACGTCGGACATGCGGATAGAGATGGTCACCTGCAACAACACGCCCGCGATGGTCGCCTACCGCGGCGACCTGCTCGAAGGTGTCTTCCTGATCGAGATCTCCGACGGGCAGATCACCAACCTCTACGCCATCCGCAACCCGGACAAACTCGCCACGGTGACGGTCCCGCGCAGGATCAGCCGGTAAGGCCGGACGATGTCGTGGTGTTCCGTATGCCGATCCGCCACCGGAACACCGCGGCCGGGCAAGTCCAGCCCTGGTCACAGGTGTTCCGTAGAGGTGTTCTGCGAACCGTTCCGGTGAACCCCCTCCTGCACTCGCCTACTCCGCCCTGCCCCTGCTGATCATGCGGGCGGTGCCGCTGGAGCAGACCGCCGCAGCGAACGGCCTCAATGTTCTCATGCGCACCATCGGGCAAGCCTTGTGCAGCGCGGTGGTCGCCACCGTGCTGGCCCAGCACACCCGCCCGTTCGCCGACACGGCGGGCGTGGCCGTGGCGGCGCCGACCCTGAACGGGTACCGGATGGCCTTCGCCGTCGCAGGCGCGGTCGCTCTGCTGGCCTGCGCGGCCGCCTGTCTCGTCCCGCGCCAGCCGCGATCCGCGCCGTCCCTCCTCCAGGAGCCTGAACAAGATGTCCGACCCGAACTCCCCCTCTCCGCGCAGTGCCCGCCTGCGATCGAGGTCCATAGATCCGCCGAAGCCCGACCCGGCTCAGGACCGGTCGGCACGACCGCGTGATGCCGACGCCCGCCGTGCGGACATCCTCGCCGCAGCCCGGCGCGCCTTCGCACGCCACGCCTACGCCGACACCACCATCGCCGCCATCGCCGCCATCGCCGACGACGCAGGCGTGAGCCCGGCGCTCGTGATGAAGTACTACGGCACCAAGGAACACCTGTTCACCCAGGTCTTCACCTTCGACGCCGACGCCACCGCCCTCTTCGACGCCCCCTTGGACCGCCTCGCCCGGCACATGGTCTTGCATCTGATCGCCACCCAACGCGGAAAGACCCGCGACCCGATCCTGCGCATCGCCTTCTCCCGCCACCACTTGGAACTCGGCGGGCAGGCACGAGCCAACTTCCGCACGCAGGTCATCGACGCCCTCGCCGCCCGCCTCCCTGGCCCGGGCGCCCCGCTGCGAGCGGAGATGGCCATCGGTGTGCTGCTCGGCCTCGGCGCCCTCTACGCGACCGTCCAAGCCGACCAGCTCACCCAGCTGGACCCCGACGAAGTCGCCGACCTGTACGTCCCACTCCTGCAACCCCTGCTCTGCGGCGAGGCCCCGACGGGCAGCTGACCAGCGTGGGATTGGCCGAACCCCCACTGGGCGGGGTGTCAGTGGCCTTGTGTAAGTGCCGTGGAAAGAAGCCGTACCTGATATTTGCTGGCGATATGCTGACTGAGTGCTGTCAGTCCAGGCGCCGATGCTGGCCGTCTCCGGACGGCCACCGCGGGAGTACGGCCGGTGGGCGCTGGAGATGAAATGGGACGGCATTCGCGCCCTCGCGCGGTGCCGGGCGGGGGAATGCCGGTTCTACAGTCGCAACAATCGGGATCTCAGTGGGTCATTTCCTGAGCTCACGGCGGTTCTCGCCGAACTGGGCGAGGGGGGTGAGCTGATCCTCGACGGGGAGATCGTGGCGCCGGATCCGAAGACGGGGGCGCCGTCGTTCGCTCGCCTGCAACGGCGGATGCATGTCGTCTCCCCCAGCGCGGAATTGCTGCGAGGATTCCCGGCGCAGTATCTGGCGTTCGATCTCCTGGCTGTCGAAAGTGCGTCCATCATGAACCTGCCCTACACCGAGCGTCGCGAGCGTTTGGCGGAACTGGCGCTGGACCGGCCTCTGGTCCGGACCCCGCCGTACTACCGCGATATCGACGCCGACACGCTGCTCGACGTCGCTCGCGAACACGGCTTGGAGGGAATAGTCGCCAAGCGTCTCGATTCGGCCTACTACCCCGGGCGGCGGTCTCCGTTGTGGATCAAGACGCCGCTGCGCAGGACGACCGAGGTCGTCGTAGCGGGCTGGCTGCCCGGTACGGGCCGTTTCTCCGCGACGTTCGGCTCATTGGCGCTGGGTGCCTACGACGACAACGATCAGCTGGTGCACGTCGGCAATGTCGGCACCGGCTGGACCATGCGCGACCGCCGTTCGCTGCAAGTTCGCCTGAACGAGCTGTCCCGGTCCGACACGCCCTTCGACGTCCCTCCGCCGCGCGCGGTGGCGGCATCCGCCCACTGGGTCGAGCCGGTCCTCGTCGGCGACATCGAATATCGCGAAGCCACCTCCGAGGGCCTGCGGCACCCCAGCTGGCGCGGGCTGCGCCCCGACAAGTCTCCTCGTGACGCGAAATGGCCGCTATAACATACAGGTCCGCCCCAGCCTGTCCGGCCGGGGCGGACCTGCGCCGGTTGCGCGCCCGCGCGCTCAGACGGTCGCGACCGGAGCCCCTGCGCCGGTCGCGACGACCCGGCGACGCCGGCTCGGCGCCAGTAGGGTCGGGTGCTTCACGGACCAGGCCGCGATCGAGCAGATCAGCTCCTTCACGCGGGCGGCCTTGCGGCCCACGTCGACCTTGGAGGTCGGCTGATCCTCCTTGGTCACCTTCTGCACGATGGCATCGCGGCGGCCGAGGCTGATGCACTGGCTGTTGTAGCCGATGGGGGCATCGGGAATCTCACGTCCGGTCAGCCGAGCGGCAATGGCATCGGCGCCCAGCCAGGCCATTGGGGAGGCGGTGGCGCAGCCCATGCGCAACGTCCTGCCACCCACTCCCGCGGCGTGCGCGGCATCGCCGACGGCGTATACATCCGGGTGCGAGACCGAGCGCTGGGTAGCGTCGACGACGATCCGCCCGGTCTCGGAGACGGTCAGAGTGCTGGCGGCCGCGATCGGGTGCACGGCGAATCCCGCTGTCCAGATGGTCATTTGCGAAGGGATCTGCGCTCCCGATCGGGTGACCACGCCATCTTCGGTGACCCTTATGACGTCGGCGTGCTCGTGGACGGTGATACCGAAGCGTTCGAACGCGCCGCGCAGGTGGCTCTGTGCCTTCTCGTCGAGCCAGTCGCCGACGCCGCCGCGCGCGGCCATCGCGACCTTCAGATCCGGGCGCGCCTCGGCGATCTCGGTGGCGACCTCGATACTGGTCAGGCCACCACCTACGATCAGCACGGTCTCGCCCGCCCGCAGCCGGCTCAAACGTTCCCGCAGCCGCAGCGCCGCCTGCTTGCTCGCCACCTGGTGGGCGTGTTCGACAACGCCGGGCACGCCGAAATCGGCGACGGTGCTGCCAAGGGCGTAGACGAGTGTGTCGTAGGCGAGGGTCTCGGCCCCCTGATCGCCGATCAGTTCGACGGTCTTGCGGTCGGCGTCGACCGAATCGACCCATGCGATGCGCACCTGGACGCCGGTGCCCGCGAACATCTTCCGCAGTGGACGAACCGGCAGGTCCTGCCCGGCGGCGAGCTGGTGCAGGCGCACCCGTTCGACGAAGTCGGGATCGGCGTTGACCAGGGTGATCTCGACGTCGTCGCGGTGCAGTCGCTTGGCCAGGCGGCTGGCTGCGGTGGCTCCGGCGTACCCGGCTCCGAGGACGACGATGCGGTGCTTCATGGTGTTGCTCCTGTCTCGGTGGGTTCGGAGCTTGAACCGGACAGCGGCACGAATGCTGACAGGAGCAGGATGTGATGTGGGTCACCATAAATCGGGCAGGGGTTCTCCCGGTGCGTAGGTGGCCCACTGGCGATTGGCGAATGCCAGCTTGTCGGGGTTGACGTGGGCGTGCATGGCGGCGATGCCGTCGGCGGTCACCTCCAGCACCACGACGCCGACGATGCGATCCTCGGCCACCAGGATCAGCGCGGGCCTGCCATTGACGATCGCGGCGAAGGGTGTGGGCTTGCCGCCGAGCTTGTCCCACTTGGCACCCGTAGGTTTGATGGCCAGCCGCACGAACATCGCGATGCGCTCGGCGCCGACGAGCGGCCTGTTCAAGGTGGCGAAGAAGGCGCCGCCGTCACCGATGATGGCGGCGTCATCGGTGAGTAACCGCACCAGCTCGTCGGTTCGTCCGCTGACCGCCGCGGCCAGGAATTCCTCCACGATCCGGCGCGCGGCGGCCTCGTCCACCTCGATACGCGCCCGTTCCACGGCCAAGTGCTGTTTGGCGCGGCGATAGACCTGCTGGCAATTGGATTCGGTGATGTCGAGCAGGTCGGCGATCTCGTGGTGCGAGTAGCCGAAGGCCTCGCGCAGTACATACACCACGCGTTCCTTGGCGGTGAGCCGTTCCATGAGCGTGAGCATGGCGATCGACACCGATTCGCGTTGTTCGACGGTGTCGGCCGGGCCCAGCATCGGGGCGCCGGCCAGCAGTGGCTCCGGAAGCCATTGCCCCACATAGGTTTCCCGGCGCGCACGAGCGGAGGTGAGCTGGTTGAGGCAGAGATTGGTGAGCACCTTGGTCAGCCACGCCTCGGGCGTCTCCACGTATTCGCGGTCGGCGGCCTGCCAGCGCAGATACGTCTCCTGCACCGCGTCCTCGGCGTCGCCGGCCGAGCCCAGCAAGCGGTAGGCGATCGCTTCCAGGCGACCCCTGGAGCGTTCGAACAGATCGGCCTCGCGCGTGAGCAACATGTCGGTCATGGTCGGCCATGCGCACCGGTCGTGTCCAGCGGCAGCGGTCCCCAACCAGCTTGCTCGGAGGCGTCGCGCACGTGCCGGCCGCGACCGGGAACTCGCACTCGCCGACAAGCGGCTCATCCTTCAGCACAACGCTCGGGGGCGTATCCGGCTTCGACATGCACAGTGCCGCCGGCACAATATTGTTCGGTCGAGTCACGGTCGCAGGCCAGGACCGGTGGACTGAACGCGTTCGTCCTCGAAGTCCAGCCGGTAGACCGCGGGCATCGGCATGGCGCGGCTGAATGCCCAGTCGACCTCGCCGCGACCGAACGCGATCAGCGCCCGGGAGATGAACGTGCCGTGGCTGCCCACGACGACGGTCCGGCCGCGGTGCCGGTGCGCCAGCGTCGTCAGGATCGCCGCGGCCCGGTCGGACAACTGTCGCAGGCTCTCGCCACCGGGCCTGGCGAGCGACGGCTCGGCCCAGCTTTCACAGTAGTAGCGCGCATAGTCGGGTGTCGCGCCGATCCCGGAATCCCACTCGCGCAGATCGTGGTCGGTCTCGATGGGCAAGCCGGTGCGACGTGCGAGCGGTTGGATGGTTCGGACTGCGCGGAGGTAGGGGCTGGAGAAGATCACGGTGGGCGACAGGGCTGCCAGGTCGGTGACCAGCAGCTCGGCTTGTTGTTCGCCTGCAGCGGTCAGTGACCGCTCGTAGTCGCCCGGCCCACCCGCGCGAGGGGTGAACGGCTCAGCGTGACGGACCAGGACGAGAGTGGAGCGGACCGTGTGCCGGGTAGCGATTCGTCGCACCACATCGGGAAGCAGCGTGTGTTCGGCGTGCAGCACCCGCGCGCCGAGTGTCTCGACGGTGTCACCCGGCTCGACCGGTACCTCTACCTGGGCGATGATCTGCCCGGTGTCGTATTCGTCCGAGACGAGGTGGACGGATACGCCGCTGACGGGATCTCCGGCGTCGAGGACGGCTTGATGCACGTGCCCGCCGTACATACCGGGGCCGCCGTGTCGGGGCAGCAGTGCGGGGTGGACGTTGATGATCCGTCCGGAGAACTCCGCTCTGGTGCGCGGCCCGATCTTCTTCAGGTATCCGGCGGTGACCACCCAGTCGGCCGCGTGCTCGACGAGCGCGGCGCGGATGGCTTCGTCGGGGTCGTCGTGGGTGCGTCCGGACAGGTGGCGGGCGGGAATCGCGTTGTCGCGGGCATAGCGCAGCGCACCGGAGTCGCTGTTGTTGCTGATGACGAGCACGATCCGGAACCGCGCGTCCGCGACGAGGGAAGCTCGGTGCAGCGCACGCAGATTGGATCCGTTATGGGAGGCGATCACCGCGACGCGAAGTTCCGGCACGGCTTCGTAGTCTGGCACAGCGAACGCGCCATGGTCGATGTGCATCGATGCTGGGCGTCGCGGAGGGCGCAGCGGCCGGGCTCGCTTCTCCTGCTGCGGGTTGCGAACTCGAACGGCCGGGTCACAGGCAGGTCAGCGATGGTCTTGCGGCCGGTGGGCGTGATCTTCGAGGGACGCGGGCCACTGATCGATCCGAGCCGGCGGGGTGCGGCGGCGGGATCGGAGGAGGTCGCGGAAGCCGCGATCGGCGCGCAGTTGCGAATGTGCCTGTGCCGCATAGTGTTCGGTGTGGCGGGCGGTGGGATGCCTGCGCCGGGCTTCGGCGAGCCATCCGGTGGCTTGGCGGAGGGCTTCGGTGCGGGTAAGGGGTGGGTCGGTGGGCAGCAACAGGGTGGCGTGGTCGGGGTCGACGACGATCGCGGAGCCGAGGTGTTGCAGGCAGCGGCCGATGCCGAGGTCGTCGTCGAGGACGCGGTAGGCGGTCAGGGCGAGCTGCCAGCAGCGCAGGGCTCGGCGGGGTTCGCCGCGGGCCCACCACATCGTGCCCATGGTCTCGTGGGTCTGCGCGCGTCCGTCGGGATCGAGGCCGGCGCGGGTGAGGGACTCGGCGAGTTCGAGACGATCCTGCGCGGCGTCGAGGCGTCCTTGCCGGATGTGCACGACGGCGAGATTGATCAGGGCGCACACCTCACCGGCGACGTCGTCACGCGGCAGCAGCCACCACGCGGTCTCCAGCTGCTCGGCCACCTTGTCCAGCACCGGCGAGCCGGCGTCCAGCTCCCGCAGCGCCGCCTGATGCTCCCAGCGGGCGGCCAAGCTCGTCGACAATCGCCGCGGCCGGTAGCCGCGCGGCCGCTCGGTGAGCCGTCCCGCCCGCAACAACAGCAGATCGCGGTTCAGCTCGTCGGTTTCGGGCAGCGCGCACAGATCGTCGGCCACTCCGCGCCCGTTCTCCCCCAGGCCGATACGCGCGTACCACACGTCCAACGCGTTGCCGATGTCGACCAGGTGCGCCACGGCCGCCGGGGGGAAATCCACGCCTCGAGCCGGTGGATCCGCTGGATCCGGAGAATCCGGTGGATTCACTCGAGCCGCGCACGCGTCCACCAGGGCGCGCAGGTACGGTTCCTCGGTTTCGAACCAGCGGCGAGCGCCCACCGCGAAGCGCCGTGACTCCAGCGCGATGGCCCAGCGCCCCGCGCGGTCGGCGTAGTGGTGCAGCAGCGCGGTGAGCGCCGCGGCCCACTGCGGTCCGGCGGTGACCGTCGCTCGATCCGGCAGCCTGGGCACTTGTCGCACGCACCACCGCTGGGCACCGTGCCCGGCGAGAATTCCGCGGCGGTGCAGACCGTCCAGCAGTCTCGCCGCCGTGCGGGCCGAGGGTTCCCGTGCCAGCGGCAACCGTCCCGGCGTGTCCCGAATGGCGTTGAGCACCGCCAGCAGCGCGACGGTCTCATAGTCGTGCACCGGCAGGTCCCGCAGTACCGCGGCGATGAGATGCCCGTCGAGCGCCGCGACCGTCCGGCGCGGCGGCGCGGCTTCCCGCGGCCTGCGGTCCGCGAGCGCGGGGCCCGGCTCGATGAGACCGGCGATGAGGTCCATGTCGCGAGCGGTGCGCATCTTGGTGCGATACCCGCGTGCGAACCGGTACAGCGCGTAGGTCGCCGCCGCGGCGATGAACAGCACCGACAACCAGCGCAGCGGCCCGTTGAAGAACTGCACGACGGCGTTCTCGCCGAACGAATTCACCACCAGGGTGCGCACCAGCTCGAACAACACCGTGTAGGCGACCAGCGACGCGGTGCCAAGGAACCCGATCCAGATCGAGGATCTGGGTGTGGCGGTCTGCCCGACCGGTTCGGTGTGCTCGGTCGAGGTGCTCACCCGATTCCTTCCTCGCCGCCGGCGGCTCGCGTCATCGCAGCACTCCGCCGGTCATGCCCGGCACCACCCAGCGCCGCCAGGTCACCAGCAGCAGCGCCACCGGCAGCACGGCCGACACCAGCGATCCCGCGGCCAGTTGCGCGCTGTTCTCGCCGAATTGCCGTGCTTCGCCCCACAGCAGCAGCGACCACGGGCTCGCGCCCGCTCCGCTGACCACGAGGCCGATGAAGAAGTCGTTCCACACCTGCACGAACTCCAGCACCGCCACCGCCCCCAGCGCGGGCCCGGAGGAGGCCAGCACGCGCTGGGCGATGGTCCCCGGACTGGCCAGACCGTGCAGTGCGTCCGCGGCGGTGCTGCCCGGCGGGGCGAGCATCGCGCCGCGCAGCACGAGGATGGCGATCGGCAGTCCGGCAGCGGCATGCACGAGGATCAGCGGGATGCGGGTTCCGGACAGTTCGTAGGTGTCGACGAGACCGTCGATCGGTCCGAGGTAGGTCTGTGCGGGTATCACCGCTAGCACCACCAGCGCTACGACGGCCAGTCGTGCGGCGGTGCCGTTGGGTCGCAGCGCGGCCAGCCGGTAGGCCACCGGCGCGGCGGCGGTGACCACGACCACCGTGACGATCCCCGCGACCCAGGCGGTGGTCTGCAGCGAACGCCACAGTCCGTCGTCGCCTGACACCAGAGCGATGGCCGAGAAGCCGAAGCCGTTGTGCGTACGCAACCCGGTATAGGCGAGCACGCCGATCGGATACAGCACCAGCACCGACACCAGCACGATGCCCGCCGCCCGCACCGGACCGATGCGCCGCCGTCCCGCCACCGAGATCGCGCGCACCGCCGACCAACTCGCGCGGTGATGGCGTACGTCCACTTGCAGCAGCCAGGCGACCGCGCCCACGAGTACAGCCAGCGGCAGCGCGTAGGCCGCCGCCGCGCCGGGTTCGGCGTCGGCGGCCAGCCGCCACCAGTGCACGGTCGCGCTGTCGACCTGGTATTCGAGCGCCCCTGGCACCCCGATCAGCACCACGTCGAACACCCGCGCGGCCGCGACGCCGACGGCCAGTCCGGCGATCAGCAGCACCGGCCGCAGCAACTCGTACAGCCGGACCGCCAGCGGTCTGCCGTCGTCGCGGTAGAGGTACCCGGCGCGCGCCGGATCGGCTTCGATCGCATGGATTCCCGCGCGGAACAGCGCGGTGAGGAAACCCAGCCAGGTCCACAGGAACGCCGACCCGAGCATCGCCGCCAGCCACCACCGGTAGAGCCCGACGTCCTCGATGTCCAGCCACCGCGCGCCGTTGCCGAAGATCACCCGGAACGCCACCCCGGACACGAACGCCGACACCCCGAACGGCACGATCAGCGGCAGCCACAACCAGCGCGCCGCCCGGCCCCACCAGGCGATCGCCAGCGCCACGAGCAGCAGCCCGATCCCGAACGCCACCCACAACAGTGTGCGCAGGTACGCGCCGCGACCGTCGGCGTTCATCGTGCCGCCCAGCAGCCACAGTCCGGCGATCGTGGCACCGATCGACAACGGCCACAGCAGAATCCGGATCCACGGCACACCCCGCCGCCTGCGCAGCGCGGCGGGCAGCAGCGCACCGGTCGCCGCGACCGCGCACGCGAGCACCGACAACGGGCTGGCCCGGGCGGCGATCAGCACGGTCCATCCCGCCGGTAGCACCAGCAGCGCCACCGTCAGCAGCGTCGCTGGCAGCCCGGCCACCCAGCCCAGCCAGCGCCGTGGCCTGCTGCCCGCGACCAGCGGCCCGCGCATGCGGCGGGTGGCCAGCTCGATGCGCAGACCGTTGACGTCGAAATCCGGAGGCATCGTCATCGGCCCCGCCGATCGACGTCGTCCAGCGCGGCGATGGCACGGTCGGTGGCCTCGGTCGTTCGTGCCTGCCCGCCATCGCCGATCGCGATGAGGAACTCCGTCAGCACCCGCCACAATCCTTCCCGTCCGCCCACCGGCCCGATCCGGTCGGACAGATCGAAGGTGCTGCGCGCGGCGAGCTCACCCGCCGAGGGCGCCAGCAGCGGCGAGTAGTCCGCCTCGGTGCGCAGGTTCGGGGCGAGAAAGCCGCCGTAGCGCTCGATCCACGGCAGGGGGGCGCGAGCGGCGGCCAGTTTCTCGACCAGTTCGTCCGCGCGCGGGGTCGCCTGCCGCGTCACCACGATCACGTCACCGCCGACGATCTTCGGCCGCCCCGGCGCGGTGTCCACCGGCGGGAAGGCCACCACCCCGACGGCGTCGTCGATCTCGCGCCCGGACGCGCGGACCGCGCTGCGCACGATCGGTTCGGCGAAGTCCGGCGCCACGACCGCCGCGGCACGGCGATGCTGGAACACCTCTCGGATGGCGTCGGAGAACTGCCTGGTCAGCGCGACGCCGACGCCACCGGGGAACGCGTGCCGCTGTCCCCACAGAATCCCCAGATGACCGAAGGCGGCGCGCACCGCCGGGTTGTCCCATTCCCGTTCCCGGTGGTTCTTGGAGGCCAATTCGTCGTAGATGCGGGGTGATTCGGCGAGCAGGACGTTCTCGAAGAAATCGGTGAGCACCCAGCCGTCGGCGGCGGCCAGCGCCAGCAGGCGGGTCGGCGTCTGCGCGAGCACCTCCATCCGGTCGACCCAGCCGTCGAGCGTCCATGCCGCCGGCTCACCCAAGCCGTGGGTGTCGAACTGTTGGCGGTCGAACCACACCAGCGATTTGTCCGCGGCTTTGAACGGCACACCGTAGAGCCGGCTCTCGTAGCGCAGCAACAGTTGCCAGGGTTGGGCGTAGCGGGTGCCGAGTTCATCGGCCCACACCGTCTCGGCGAGGGGCCGCAGTTTGCCCGCGTCGGCGAGTTCGCGCACCCGCCCGGCTTGCGGAAGCAGCACCATGTCCGGCGCGGAGCGGCCGCCTGCGGTGAACGCGGTGTCGGTGTTGTCGCCGAGGGGGATGACCTCGACCTCGAAGCCGAGGTCCAGCCCGTCCAGGACGGCGTGGAAGGCGGCGAGTTCCTGGCCGCTCCAGGACACGCCGACGCGCACCGCGTCCGAGCTGCCCAGCAGCACCTCCGGCGCGCACGCGGCAGCCAGCGGGAGGACCATTCCCGCTTGCAGCACCGCTCTGCGCGTCCCCATCGACCCCCGATGTCATTGCGTGCCAGTCGAACTCGATTATGCGTCAGAGCCGTCGCGCCGGTGGCCGCTTTGAAAACTCTCGTGCGCGGGCGCGGACGCCTCTGCTAGCGTCACCGGCATGGAGCGCGCAGCTGTGACGACGACGCCGGAATTCGTCCCGGCGCGCTGATCCACGTTCATTCCAGCTCCGGGGCGAGTGCCCCGGGGTTTCGTCTCGTGGTCACTCGCCCTGTGTCGACGAGGAGACCATCATGCCCGACCACCGCGGCCTCGGCCGTGCGCTGAATCTGTTCGACACCGACCCGCTCATCGGCGCGGGACTGCCGTTCTGGCTGCCGGACGGCGCGGCCGTGCGCCACGCCCTCGAGGATTACATCCGCGCCGCCGAGCGCCGCGCGGGCTACCACCACGTGTATTCGCCGGTGCTCGGAAAACGCGAACTCTACGAATTGTCCGGACACTGGGAGCATTACCGCGACGAGATGTTCCCGCCGATGGATCTCGGCGGTGAGCAGGTGGTGCTGCGCCCGAGCCTGTGTCCCCATCACGCGCTGCTGTTCCGCTCCCGTGCGCACAGCTATCGCGAATTACCCCTGCGCATAGCCGAATTGGGTGGTATGTATCGCTCCGAGCCCTCTGGCGTGCTGGGCGGATTGACCCGGGTGCGCGGGATCCAGCTCAACGACGCGCATGTCTTCTGCACCCTCGATCAAGCCGCCGACGAGGTCGCCGCAGCGCTGGCGATGATCGCCGACGCCTATGCCGCACTGGACATCCGCGCCGCCCGCTACCGGTTGTCGCTGCCCGGTCCCGGCGGGAAATACGTTGCCGCTCCGGACTTGTGGGAGCGGTCGATCGCCGTGCTCACCGCCGCCTTGGACGAGCGCGGCCTGCGTTACGACGCGGTGGACGGCGAAGCCGCGTTCTACGGCCCGAAGATCGACGTGCAGGTGCGCGACAGCGCGGGACGGGAGGCCACCCTGTCCACCGTGCAGGTCGATTTCCATCAACCGGAGCGGTTCGATCTGCGCTACACCGGCGCCGACGGCGTCGCGCACCGTCCGGTCATGGTGCACCGCAGCATCATCGGCAGCATCGAACGGGCCGTGGCCCATCTGATCGAATGCCACGGCGGCCGGTTCCCGGCCTGGCTGGCGCCGACCCAGGTGGTCGTGCTGCCGGTGACCGAGGCCCAGCACTGCGCGGCCGCCCGATTCGAACGCCGTTGCCGCGAGAGCGGGCTGCGGGTGGCGGTCGCGCCGCCGGATCGCGGCAGCCTCGCCGCTCGCATCCGCGAGCACCGGCTCGCGCCGTATCAGGCGATCATCGGCGCGGAGGAACTCACCGCCGACCGTGTGGCGTTGCGGCTGCGTGACGGCCGCCGCCTCGACCCGTTGCCCGCCGCCGAAGCGCTCGACCGCATCGCCGCTCTGCTCGCCGCCCACAGCGCGGTGTTGTGGGACGACTGCTGACGGGATCGCGGCGGCAGCCCGGGTCGGCATGATGTGAGCCTTGCCACAACATGGTACGTGCGCGTACCGTACGGGTGGTACATCGAAGTACCACACGAGGAGGTGGGCGTATGCCCGCTGTGCGACTTCCCGACGGGCCATCCACCCCGCCGATCGTGCAGAACCTGCAGATCCTGACGGGGCGCACCCGGACCTGGCGGCGCATGCACGACCGTTACGGATCGGCCTTCACCATCCAGATGCCCCGATTCGGGCGGTCCGTCGTACTCGCCGACCCCGCCGAGATCAAAGCCCTGTTCACCGCGAGCGCCGACCTCGTCGACAACATCGACATCAACCTCGGTCAATTCCTCGGTCCCGGTTCGCTGTTCGCGCTCAGCGGGAACGAACACCGCAAGCAGCGCAAACTGCTCACCCCACCCTTCCACGGCCGCAGGCTGACAGTGTACGAATCGCTCATCGAAGAGGAAGCCGTCCACGAGATGGCGTCGTGGCCCTCGGGCCGCGAGTTCGCGACGATGGACTCGATGATGCGGATCACGCTGAACGTGATCCTGCGCGCGGTCTTCGGCGCCGAAGGCGCGGATTTCGAAGAACTGCGCCGACTGCTGCCCAGACTCGTCCTGATCGGCTCCGCTCTCGCCGCGATCCCGGTTCCCCAGCGGGCGCTGGGCCGGTTCGGCCCCTGGGCCCGCTTCGCGGCCTACCGCCGCCGCTACGACGAGATCGTCGGACAACTCATCGACCGCGCCGCGAGCGACCGGATCGAGGAGCGCGACGACGTGCTCGCGATGATGCTGCAAGCACGCTACGACGACGGCTCGGCCATGTCACACAGTGAGATCGCCGACGAATTGCTGACCCTGCTCACCGCCGGACACGAGACGACGGCGACGACGCTGTCGTGGACGATCGAGCGGCTGCGCAGGCACCCGGATATCCTGCGCCGCTTGGTCGCCGAAGCCGATGCAGGCGGATCACAACTGCGCGAGGCGACGCTGCTGGAGGTGCAGCGCGTGCGGCCGGTCATCGACGCGACGTTCCGGCAGGTCCGGGCCGAAACCCTGCAGCTGGGCCGGTGGACCCTGCCCAAGGGCCAGAAGGTCGTGGCCAACATCCGGTTGATGCACGACAACGAGGAACTCTTCCCGAACGCCCGCGCCTTCGACCCCGACCGGTTCGTCGGCGTCCGTCCTGGCACATTCAGCTGGATCCCGTTCGGCGGCGGCAGCCGCCGCTGCATCGGCGCCGCGTTCGCCACCATGGAGATGAACGTCGTGCTGCGCACGCTGCTGCGCGATTTCACGCTCGAACCCACCGATGCCCGCGACGAGCGCACGCACTTCCGCGGCGTCGCGCTCGTCCCGGCCGAGAAGGGCCGCGCCGTGGTGCACCGTCGCACACCGCCGTCCAGTGGGCGAGCGCTCGACCGCGCCGCCGAGGCGGCGGTATGAGCGAGCAGTTCGCCGAAGTCGGCGGCGGCGTCACCCTCGCCTACCAGCAGCACGGCGTGGGCGGTGTCCCACTGCTGTTGATCGCCGGATTGGGTCAACAGTTACACGAGTGGCCCGACGGGTTGTGCGAGCTCTTGGTGGCGCGTGGCTGCCAGGTCGTCCGTTTCGACAATCGGGACGTCGGCCGCTCGACGCATGCGAATTTCCCGCCACCGGCGCCGGTGCAGATGCTGCGGCGGCGCTGGCATCGCGAGCAGTACACGCTGGCCGATCTGGCCGCCGACACCGTCGGATTGCTCGACGCGCTCGAGCTGCCCTCCGCGCATCTGGTCGGCATGTCGATGGGCGGAATGATCGCCCAGACCGTCGCCGCCCACCATCCCGCCCGGGTCGCATCCCTGACCTCGATCATGTCCACCACCGGCGCCGCGCGGGTCGGCCGCCCGGCCTGGTCGACCTGGCGGTTGATGTTCGCCCGACCGGCACGCACCCGCGACGAGCACATCGATCGCACCGTGCGCATGTACCGGCACATCCGCTCGGCCGGATACCCCTTCGACGAGTCCGCCGTGCGCGCGCGAGCCGCCCGCACCTGGGATCGCGACCCCAGGCCCGCAGCGGGCGTCGGCCGGCAATTGGCGGGCATCGTGAAATCCGGTGACCGGACCCGCGAACTGCGCGCGGTCACCGCCCCGACCTTGGTGCTGCACGGCGACCGTGACCGGATGGTCGCCCCGACCGGCGCCCACGCCACCGCTCGCGCGATCGCGCACGCGCGCCTGCACACCCTCGCGGGTATGGGCCACGACCTGCCCGCCGCGGTGTGGCCGACACTCGCCGACCTCATCCACGAACACATCCGCACGTCCGAAAGCAGGAGCATCGATGCCCCGCATCCGTAGGCCGTTATCCGGCCGCCCGGTCATGATCACCGGCGCGGCCTCCGGGATCGGGCGCAGCCTCGCCCAGTTGCTTTCCCGCACCGGCTCTCCCGTCGCGATCGCCGATATCGACCAGGCCGGGCTGAAGGAGACGGCGGCGTCGCTGACCGGGCCGGTGCTGACCCGCGTCCTGGACGTGCGCGACGCCGCCGATCAGCTCGCCTTCGCCGACGAAGTCCGCGACTGGCTGTCCGCGCCGCTGGCCGCGGTGTTCAACAACGCCGGTGTCGCGGTCTCCTCCTCGGTGCTCGACGCCGTCGCCGAAGACGACGAATGGCTGCGGCGCATCAACTTCGACGGAGTCGTCAACGGCACCCGCGCCTTCCTGCCCATTCTCGTCGAGCAGGACCACGGCGTGATCGTCAACACCTCCAGTGTGTTCGGGCTGCTGGGCATGCCCAACCAGAGCGCCTACTGCGCGGCCAAATTCGCCGTCCGCGGATTCACCGACGCCCTGCGCCAGGAACTGCGCGGCACCGGTGTATCCGCGGTGAACGTCCACCCTGGCGGCATCAGCACCAACATCGCCCGCAACGCCCGCGTCCGCAAGGACCCCGAGGGCCGGGGCCGGACGCACGAGCAGATGGCGGCGGAATTCGAGACCATAGCACTGACCACGCCGCAGAAGGCGGCCGAAATCATCCGCCGCGGAGTGGAACACGGCAAGTCCCGCATCCTCGTCGGCCCCGACGCCTACCTGTTCGACGCCCTGGCACGGGTGACACCCACCCACTACTACGGTGTGGTCGCGCTGCTGGAGCGCAGCCTGCGCACCCGGGAACCGAAAGGAGCACGGGCATGAGCGAACACCTCGACGTCCTCATCATCGGAGCGGGCCTGTCCGGCATCGGCGCGGCCCACCACCTGCAGGCCGCCTTCCCGCACCGCACCTACGCGATCCTCGAAGCACGCGACACTCTCGGCGGTACCTGGGACCTGTTCCGCTACCCCGGAGTGCGTTCGGACTCCGACATGCACACCCTCGGATATCGATTCCGCCCGTGGACGCAAGCCGAAGCCATCGCCGACGGTCCCGCGATCCTGCGCTACATCCGCGAAACGGCCGCCGACGCCGGCATCGACCGGTTCATCCGGTACGGGCACCGGGTGACCGACGCATCCTGGTCCAGCGCCGAGTCACGCTGGAAGGTGTCGGCCGAACACGACGGCGGCACCCGCGAATTCACCTGCGACTTCCTGCTCGTGTGCAGCGGTTACTACCACTACGACGAGGGCTACACCCCGCAGTTCGCCGGCATCGGCGACTTCCGCGGACAGCTGGTGCATCCGCAGCACTGGCCCACCGACCTCGATCACGCGGGCAAGCGGGTGGTCGTCATCGGCAGCGGCGCCACCGCGGTCACCCTGGTACCCGCGCTGACCGACACCGCCGCGCACGTGACGATGCTGCAACGCTCCCCGACCTACATCCTGCCCGTGCCCGCCCGCGACGCCCTGGCCAACCGGCTACGCGCACTACTGGGACCGAAACGGGCCTACACCGTGGTCAGATGGAAGAACGTGCTGGTCAGCACACTGATCTACCAGCTGAGCCGACGGCGGCCCCGGCAGATGCGCAGATTCATCCGCAACCTGACCGTCAAGCAACTGCCCGCAGGCTACGACGTCGACACCCATTTCAAACCCGTCTACCAGCCGTGGGATCAGCGGCTGTGCCTGGTGCCGGACGGCGACCTGTTCCGCGCCATCCGCGACGGCCGCGCCACGGTGGTCACCGATCGCATCGACCGGTTCACCGCGACCGGGCTGCGCCTGGCATCCGGCCGCGAACTCGACGCCGATGTGGTGGTGACCGCGACCGGGCTGCGACTGCTCGCGCTCGGCGGCCTGCGCCTCACGGTGGACGGGCACGAGGTCGCACTGCAACACACCATGGCCTACAAGGGCATGATGCTCAGCGGAGTGCCGAATTTCGCGTTCACCATCGGCTACACCAACGCGTCCTGGACGCTGAAAGCCGATCTGGTCAGCGAATTCGTCTGCCGACTGCTGCGGCATATGGACGCAGGCGGCTACCGGCAGACCACCCCGTGGCCCGACCCCGCCGTGACACCCACACCGCTGCTGGACTTCCAGGCCGGTTACGTATTGCGCGACATCGACCGATTCCCCAAAGCGGGTTCGCGGGCTCCGTGGCGGCTGGGCATGAGCTACGCCCACGACGTGCTCACCCTCCGCTACGGCCGCATCGATGACGGCACCATCCGCTTCACCCGCGGCGGCTCGCCCTCCGACGACGACCAGGCGGTGGCAGCGGCACACGATTCCGGGCAATCCACGGCCTGACATCCGGCCGCGGACTCGGGCCGGACGCGACGAACCGAAAGGAGTAACTAACCTGATTCTCGTGACCCGCGCCGCGCCCGTACCCCGCACCTCCGCCGACAACGGCACGGATTCGGGGTTCCGCCGCCGCCTGCTCGACGCCATGGCCGCCGCCGTGCGCGAACGCGGCTACCAGGACTCGACCGTCGCCGACGTGGTTCGTTATGCCCGCACCTCGCGCCGCACCTTCTACGAGCACTTCACCAGCAAACAGGACTGCTTCATCGCCCTGCTGAGCGAGCACCACAAGGACATGATCCAGCGGATCGATGCCGCGGTCGACCCGCACATGGCTTGGCGCACCCAGGTGCGCCAAGCCATCGAAGCGTGGATACGCACCGCCCAGCAAGAGCCATCCCTCACTCTGAGCTGGATCCGTGTCGTTCCCGCCCTCGGTGACGACACGCGGCAGTTGCAGCGCGAGGTCGGCGAGTCGTTCGTGGCGCTCATCCAGAAGCTCGCCGACACACCCGAATTCGCGGCCGCCGGACTACGTCCGCCGTCGCGCCAAGTGGCGACCATCCTCTTCGGCGGCTTCCGCGAACTCATCGCCACCACCGTGGAAGACGGCGACGACATCGCGGACATCATCGACGTGGCAGTCGAATCCGCGATCGGGCTGATCGGCCCCCACCGCTAGCGCCCGGCCGCGCTCACCGCGCGGCGTCGACGAACGCCCCATCGGTCAGCACCGGCACCACCCCGCTGCTGTCGAGTTCGGTGGCCGCCGCGACATCCTGCGCGAACCCGCCCTCGGCGAGTTCGCGGCCGGAGGCGCAGTCCCGGATCAGCGCCGCCACATCGGCGATCCCGCCGTACGCCACCGCGGCGGCGTGCGCTTCCGGAGACAGCGGCCCGGCTGCGCTGCGCGCGAGTGCCGCGGCGACCGCCCCCGCACCGAGCCAGTCCTCCACCGCTGGCCGCAGCCCGTCGCGGCCGGGCCAATGCTCACCTGCCGCGATCACGGCGACCGGCTGGCGCGCGCTTCCCCATCCCCGCCCGGCGATCCAGCGAGCGACCGCGCTCGCGTTGCGCAGGCACGCCGCGACCACCGGCACACCGCTGACGGCCGCGGAGATGGCCGAACCATTGGGCGAGGGCAGCACGAGCCGCTCGGCGACCGGCGCGCGCCGCAACGCCGCCGGAGACAGCGACCACGGCTGCCGCTCCGATACCGCCCGCCGCCCGACCGCCAGCTCCGCGCCGTGCCGCGCGGCGAACTCCGCGGCACCGCCGTCCCGCCACGGATAGGGCAGCACTCGGGTCCCGGCTTCGACAGCGACCGACACCGACGTCGTGAACGACAGGACGTCGACCACCACCACACACGCGCTCCCCGGCCCCAGCGCCAGCGCACCGGTCAGCCCCCACTCCAGCCGCACCCCCCACGGCCGCTGCCGCGCCCACTCCGCGATCTCCGCCACGAACTCCCCTCCCGATCGACACTGCCGAGGTCTGCCACGAATGAGGCTGTCCCCCGCTGGACCTGGGCGAACGCGTACTCGCCCCACATGAACGGGTCACCGCCGCCCGGCCCGGCGAACTCGGCGACCGACGCTCGGCTCAGCCCTGCTTGGGCCGGTCGGGCCGGTAGAACCACTCCTCCAAACCGAAATCCTCCCGAATCTTCTTCTGATCCACGAGGAACTGCTTGGTTCCCGTCAGCAACTGGATGCCCAGCGGCGCGAAGATCTCGTCGGGTATGTAGCTCTCACGCGCCGTGGCGCGCACCACCGCTTCCGGCGATTTCGACTGGGACACCTCGTAGTTCACGTAATCGTCCCAATGCGCCTTCGCATACCGGTTGGCCTCGACGATCACCGACTGCCACGCGGCACCGAACTGCGGATGGCTGTCGAGGAAGTCCTGGCTGCTCACCGAGGAACTGGTACCCGCGAGATCGGGATGGTTGTCGTGAATCGAGTCGACCTGGTGGAAACCCTTGGCCAGGAACGCGTGGAAGAACGACGACGGGTTCACATCCGGCAGCGCGACCGCCGCGATATCGCCGCCGTTGAGCGGAGCCTCCGCGTCGGTGGCCAGCAGATGCACCAGCTGGGCCTGGATGCCCTCGGCCTTCAACGCACCCTGCAGATACCGATCGATGTAGGAGCCCGACTGCACGCCGATCTTCTTGCCCGCCAGATCCTTCAGCGTCCGGATCGCCGGATCCTTGGCCACCACGCCCGCGTTGTAATTCACCGCCGCGATGGCCAGCAGCCGCGTCTTCAACCCGCTGCCACGCGCGACCAGCGCGGGCGTGTCACCGTAGGTGGCGACGTCGAGGCGGCCGCCCACCAGCGCCTGGTTCAGGTCGGGACCGTTGGGGAAGCTGTAGACCTCGATGGCGTCCACCCCCAGCGGCTTCAGCGCGGGCAACAGGGCTCCGCGCTGATGGGCGAAGCCGACCGGCCCGGTCAGCACGTTGCCGGTGCCGATGGTGCCGATGCGGAGGGTCTTGATCTCGGCGCGGGTCGCCGAGCCCGCGTCGTCCGACCCGCAGCCGGTGAGAACCAGCAGCAGGGCGGACACGACAGCGGGCACGATCAGCCGGAGTATGCGCATGATTCGCTTTCGTTGTTCAGAGTTCCGACAACCGCGGCGGCGGAGTGCCGTGCGGCAGACGCGGCCCCACCGCGACCAGACTGCCCGGTTGGCGGCCGCGGCCCCAGCCCAGCTCTTTGCGGTAGCGGCCGATGTGCTCGCCGCGCACGGCGTCGTGATCGGCCAGCGGCGTCGACTCGGGGTCGACGTACAGCGCGTCCGTGGGGCAGTAGGCCTCGCACATGAAACAGGTCTGGCAATCGGACTGCCGTGCGATGACCGGGATTCCGCTGTCGGTGCGATCGAAGACATTCGTGGGGCACACGTCCACGCATTTGTCGCAGCCGATGCAGTCACCAGCGCGCAAGATCTCGATCATCACGCCACCGCCGAAGTGGTCGCCGCCGCGGACGTCGCCGTCCACACCTCGTCCAGCCCGCCGGACAGGATGTGATGGTGCTGCTTCGGGTCCAGATCCGGATGATCGGCGCGTTTGCTCATCCCGCGCGTCTCCGTCCGCGCCAGCGTCGACCGGTACATCAACCGTCCCACGGCGGTGATGGCCGCGGCCTGCCGAGCGCGCACCCGCTCGTCCCCCGTGCCGCCGCCCAAGCCGCGGGTGGCCTGCTCCCACACGTTGTCCAGCCGCTCCAGCGCGGGCCCGACCCGGTCGCCGTGGCGCAGGTAGTTCTTCTCGAACGGGATCAGCTCTTGCTGCGCGGCTTCGACCACGTCCGCCGCCCGGACCGACTCGGCGCTCTGCGGCCGCAACCCGGTGCGCCCGGCACCGCGCAGATCGGCACTGCGCGCCCCACCGGAGCTCAGCGCGAACAACGCCGCGCCGCGGCCCGCCCAACTGCCCGACGACATCGCCCACGCCGAATTGTGGCTGCCGCCACCGGTGAAACCGCCACAGATCCGCTCCCTGGTCGCCGCGTCACCCGCCGCGTACAAGCCCGCGACCGAGGTGGCGCAGTCGTCGTCGACCACATCGATGCCGCCGGTGCCGCGCACGGTGCCCTCGGCGAGCAGATCCACCTCGAACCGGTCGGTGAACGGGTCGATACCGCGCCGATCGAACTGGAGGAAGAAATTGGGCTGCCCCAGCCGCATCTGCGCCTGCACCGCCGCGTCGGCACGATCGAGCTGCGCGAACACCTTCTCCCGCAACAGAGTTCGCGCGATCACCGAACGGCCCTTGGTCGAGCCCGCGCCCTCGAGCACGCGCCCGTCCTCGTGGAAGAACGTCGCGTAACCGTAGTAGGCGGTCTTGGTGATCGTCGACCCCTTCGGCACGATCGCATAAGCATTGGAGAACTCCATCCCCGAGAATCGGGCGCCCACCTCGGCCGCCATCAGCGCGCCGTCACCGGTGTCGACATTCGTGCCCAGCGCCCGGGACAGGAACGCGCAACCGCCGGTGGCCAGCACCACCGCACCGGCCGCGATGCGGTAGTCCCGGTCGGCCTGGCGCTGGTAGCCCGCCGCGCCGCGCACCACGCCGTCGTCGTCGACCAGCAACTCCAGCGCGGGCGAGTGGTCCAGGATGCGCACCCCGGCACGTTTCACCCACGCCCGCATCCGGCGCATGTACTCCGGGCCCTGCACGCCGGTGCGAATCTGCTCACCGGTAGCCGGATCCACGGGGAACGGATACCGTCCCTCCACCGCGAGCCGATTCATGTTCGCGTAGGTCTGATCCAGCACCCGGTCCATCCAATAGTGATCGGCCAGATGCCCACCCAGCGCTTCCCGGCTGGCCTTCGCATTGGCCCGCGCGGTCGCCTCCGGCGCCACGTACCACACGCCGGTGCCGGACGGGGCGGTGGCGCCGCTGGTCCCGCAGTAGCCCTTGTCCACCAACGTCACCTCGGCGCCGGCCTCGCGGGCATGGATCGCGGCCCAGCAGGCGGCGGGCCCGCCGCCGATCACCAAGACGTCCGTACTGATCTGCAACGGTTCACTCATACGTCTGCTCCTGTCGGTGCCTCGGGATTCACGCCGAGTGCGAGCAGCAACCGGCGCCGGAGTGCGGAGAATTCGGGGTCGACCACCGAACGCGGGCGGGCGACGGTGATGTCGAAGGATTCGGCGATGCGGCCCTCGCGCAGCACGAGCGCACGGTCGGCCAACAGCAGCGCCTCCTCCACGTCGTGGGTCACCAGCAGCACCGACTGGCGGTGCAGCGTCCACAGGCGCGCCACCAGAGCCTGCACTTTCAACCGGGTCAGCGCGTCGAGGGCACCGAACGGCTCGTCGAGCAGCAGCAGTTCCGGATTGCGGACCAGCGCCCTGGCCAGCGCCACCCGCTGCGCTTCCCCGCCCGACAAGGTCGCGGGCCATGCATCCGCTTTCGCGACGAGCCCCACTTCCTCCAGCGCCGTCAACGCACGCGCCTTGCCGGCCCGGTCGACGCCGAGAACGACGTTGCGCCACACGGTGATCCACGGAATCAATCGGTGCTCCTGGAACACGATCGCCTTCGATCCCGGCACGTCGAACGACCCACTGAAGCCGCCGTCCAGCCCACCGATGCCGCGCAGCAGCGTGCTCTTACCGGACCCGCTGGCGCCGAGCAGGGCGACGAACTCCCCCGGCGCGATATCCAAGTCGACCCCGCGCAGTACCGTGCGCCCGCCGAAAGCGCGCACCGCCCCGCGGATACGGACACCGGTCCCGATGGTGGCGGTCATCTACTTCCCCTCGTATCCGGTGCGCCAGGCCAGGAACCGGTGTTCCAGCACGCGCACGAACAGATCGGTGAGCAACCCCAGCACCGCGTAGATCACCAGGACCAAGAAGATCTGATCGGTCCGCAGGAACTCCTTGGCATCGTTCATCAGGAACCCGAGACCGACCGGCGTGGTCTGCATCTCCGCGACCACCAAGGTGAGCCAGCCGACGCCCAGTGCCTGCCGCAAACCGACGAAGATCTGCGGCAACGCACCGGGCAGGATGATCTTGGTGGTCAACTCGAACCGGTTGAGGCCCAGCGACTCCGCCGCCTCTACCAACCGCCGGTCCACACCCCGGATCCCGGCCAGCACGTTCAAATAGATCGGGAAGATCGGCGCGACGATGATCAACGCGATCTTGAACGAATCGCCGATGCCGAACCAGATGATGAACACCGGCACCAGCGCCAGCGTCGGCAACATTCGCAACGCCTGTAGCGGGCCGTTCACCAGATCTTCGGCGACGCGGAACAACCCGGCCGCCACCCCGCACACCAGCCCGATGCCGATGCCGATCGCCAACCCGACCGCCACCCGACGCCCGGAGGCGGCCAGATGTTGCCACAGCTCGCCCGACCTGATCAGCTCCCACCCGGCCTCGAGCACCTCCGTCGGCGCCGGAGTGGTCGTACCGAGCCAGGATCGGGCGCCCAGCTGCCAGACGATCACCGCCAAAATCAGCCCGGAAGACGCTCTGCCCAGGCCGATCAGCTTCCGGATGAACGGGGCCGGGCTTTCGACGACCGCCTCGGCAGGGGCGGAAGACGGCGCGGATGTGGTCGGATCCAACTGCAATGTCATCTGACGCGGTCCTCACACGAGAAGTACTGTCCGGAACAGTAAGGTGCGCAGACGGTTCACAGAATGATTGCGATCAGCGCGATCCTGAACCCGCGCGCGGGTCCTCCCACTCCTGCCGCCCCACCCCCATCAGGCACGATGCGGGCATGGACGGGCGAAATCCGCACGGGGCAAGCGCTTTGCTCGGCCGCTGAGGGGCGCACCTTTCTCGGCACACCCGGCCCACCAGAGCGGATCGCGAGGTGATCCCGGCTCGAGTGGCCCTACCCGGACCGAGCAACGCTCACCCTACGGCGGGGAGATCGTCCAGCGCGCCGATGAGGGGAGTCAGTCGCTCTAGCTCTTCCCGATGTGTGGCGCTGAGCAAGGCCAACGTTTCCTTGCCTGCCTCGGTCAGCGTGAGGTGTACGACGCGACGGTCGGTGCCCTGCCCTCGTTTCCGAGTGACGAGGCCGAGTTGCTCGGTGCGATCGATCAGCTGCACCACGCTGTGGTGGCGGGCGGACAGGTAACCGGCGACCTCCCCGATGCTCGGCCCGCCGGGGTGGGAGTGCCCTCGGATCGCCAGCAGGAGTTGGTGCTGGGTGTCGGTGAGTCCCACTTCGGCCGCCCCACGCTCACTCCAGCGCAGCAGCTGGCGCAGCACGGTACGAAACGCCAGCAGCCGCGTGTATTCCTGGTCGGTGAGGTGGCCCGATGAGGACATCGACCCTTCCATCATGGAGTGATATTATCACAGGATGATATAAGTGAGCGGCGATCAGGACGGGTCACGTTCCTGAACCGATCGTGAGCCGCCCGGCTCGGGAGAGCTTCGATACGCCACTACGTCCGAAGGGTGGTGGAAACATGAGTAGTGAAACCATGATGAGCAGGCATCCCGACATCGTGGAATTGCGGGAGAAGTACGAGCGCGCCTCCGAGGCGCCCGACGCCCAAGCGGTCACCGGCCTGATGTTCCTGACCGGGCTCTACCTCGCGATTTCCCCCTGGGTCGTCGGGTTCAACGGACTCTCCACATTGACCGTCAACAACCTCGTCGTCGGCATCGCTCTGGCCATGCTCGCACTCGGGTTCGCCTCGGTGTACGGCCGGACGCACGGCATCGTCTGGGCCGCTCCGCTGATCGGCCTCTGGACGATCGTCGCCCCCTGGATCGTCAGCGGCAACGTCGATACCACCTCGACGATCTGGAACAACGTCGTCACCGGCGCCGTCGCCGTGCTGCTCGGCCTGGCCTCGATGTTCCTCGGAATGCGCAGGACCGGGGGACTCACCGGCCCAGCACCTCGAGCGGAAGCGACGCGAACCCAGCGCCCGTCCGGGCTCGGGCCGGAGACCTCCACACGGTGAAAACGCAGTTCCCCGAGCGCTCTGCCGAGTGAGCGAATCGACGCTACGCGCGTCCAGCTGATTCGGCCCTGGCCGGCAACGCGTGTCCGGTCCAGGCCCTCGGCGAGCGCGGGCACTGTTCCCAGGCAAACACCGACTCCACCGGGTTGATGCTCAGCTTCGCCACCTGCCTGATCGGGTTTCGCGGTGCGGCCGCTCGGGCGGACGAAGGGATCCGATTCTTCGCCCGGCACCCGAAATGAGGCGGAGCCGTCAGGCCGGCAGCAGACGATAGGAGCTGTCGGCCGGTATCCCGCACATCGACGACAGGTCCCGACCCCCATCGATGGTGGTGACCAGCAGAGACACAACCGCACCGAGCGCGGCCGTACCGCCGCGCTCGGGGGCGGCGCACCTCGGAATCGTGTGGTGAAGTTCCCGCCGGATCCGCTGCCGCACAGGGCCGGGGATCCGTTGCCCCACAAGGCCATCCATTCGATCGTCGCTGTACTCATCCAATGATGGCTGCTGTGTCGGACGCAAGCCGCCTGCTGAGCGACCGCGTCGGCCTGTGACCTGTGTCACAGTCTCAATTCACTGTGACGTATTGACCATCGACGGTCCGTCCAGCATGGTGTCGATAGGTTAACAAGCGCTCAGTTACTTGCTGGAAGGTTCACAGTCATGCCCGAAGCCGTCATCGTCTCTGTCGCCCGCTCGCCGATCGGTCGCGCAGGCAAGGGTTCGTTGCGGGATCTCCGGCCCGACGACTTGGGGGCGCAGATCGTCCGGGCCGCGCTGGCGAAGGTGCCGGCCCTCAGTCCGAACGGCATCGACGACTTGATGCTCGGGTGTGGCCAGCCCGCCGGTGAGTCGGGCTTCAACCTCGCTCGAGTCGTGGCGATTCTGGCGGGCCTGGATCGGGTGCCCGGCACAACGGTCAACCGGTACTGCTCGTCGAGTTTGCAGACGACCCGCATGGCGCTACACGCCATCCGGGCCGGCGAGGGAGACGTCTTCATCTCCGCCGGCGTGGAGACCGTGAGCCGCTACGTCACGGGCAGTGCCGACGGCCTGCCCGGCACCGAGAACCCCGTATTCGCCGACGCGGTGCACCGTACGGCGAAATTCGCTGCGGGCGGCGAGGCCTGGACCGACCCGCGCACCGAGGATCTACTGCCGGACGTCTATATCGCGATGGGGCAGACCGCGGAGAACGTGGCGCAACTGTGCGGTGTGAGCCGTGCCGAACAGGACGCTTTCGGTGTCCGCAGCCAGAACCTCGCCGAGGCAGCCCTCGCCAACGGATTCTGGGAGCGCGACATCACCGCGATCACCCTGCCCGACGGCAGTGTCGTCTCGCACGACGATGGCCCGCGGCCTGGAGTCACCCTGGAGAAAGTCGCCGAACTGAAGCCGGTGTTCCGGCCCGACGGGACGGTGACGGCCGCAAACTGCTGCCCGCTCAACGACGGCGCCGCCGCGGTCGTCATCATGTCGGACACCAAGGCCGCCGAACTCGGCCTGACGCCACTGGCTCGGATCGTCGCGACCGGAGTCAGCGCGCTGTCGCCGGAGATCATGGGCCTGGGGCCGGTGGAGGCGTCCAAGCAGGCGCTGGCCCGGGCCGGGATGACCATCGATGACATCGACCTGGTCGAAATCAACGAAGCCTTCGCCGCCCAGGTCATCCCCTCGGCGCGGGAGCTGGGCGTCGACTTCGACAAGCTCAACATCAACGGCGGCTCGATCGCGGTGGGTCACCCATTCGGCATGACCGGCGCCCGCATCACCAGCACCCTGATCAACTCCCTGCAGTTCCACGACAAGCAGATCGGTTTGGAAACGATGTGCGTCGGCGGCGGTCAGGGCATGGCGATGGTGCTGGAGCGCTTGTCGTAACCGCTGACTCCGCGAAAGGGATTCAATGATGAACAGATTCGAAGGCAAGACAGCGATAGTCACCGGTGCGAGCCGGGGCATCGGGCTCGGCATCGCGCAGCGCTTGGTGGACGAGGGGGCGCGAGTCGTGATCACCGCCCGCAAACAGGACGCGCTCGACGAAGCGGTGGAAGCACTGGGCGGGCCGGACCGCGCGCTGGCCGTCGCGGGCCGTGCCGATGACGTCGAGCACCAGGCGGAGACCGTCGCTCGCGCGATCGACACGTTCGGTAGCGCCGACCTCCTCGTCAACAACACCGGCATCAACCCGGCGTTCGGGCCGATGGTCGATCTGCCGTTGGACGTGGCCCGCAAGATAGTCGAGGTCAACTGCCTGGCCGCGCTGTCGTGGGTGCAGCAGGCGTATCGGGCCTGGATGAAGGACTTCGGCGGCGCGATCGTGAACGTGTCGTCGGTCGCCGGTCTCAAGCCGGCGCCGGGCATCGGCTTCTACGGTTCGAGCAAGGCGATGCTCACGCACATCACTCAGGAACTCGCGGTCGAGCTCGGCCCGAACCTACGGGTCAACGCCGTCGCCCCTGCGGTGGTGAAGACGAAGTTCGCCACCGCTCTCTACGACGGCAGGGAGGACGAGGTCGCCGCGGCGTACCCGCTGAAGCGGCTCGGCGTGCCCGAGGACATCGGCAGTGTGGTGGCGTTTCTGCTCTCCGACGACGCGAGCTGGCTGACGGGGCAGTTGCTGGTCGTGGACGGCGGCGTCACGCTGACAGGCGGAATCTGACATGGCGCGGATGAAAGCGTGGCGAGTCCATGAGCTGGGCGAACCGGGCACGGTACTGCGGCTGGAGGAGGTGGAAGTTCCCGAGCCCGGCCCGAGCCAGGTTGTCGTGCGGGTCCGCGGCGCCGCGGCGAACTTTCCCGATGTACTGATGTGCCGGGGCCTCTATCAGGTCCGGCCGCCGTTGCCGTTCACGCCCGGCGTCGAGTTGTGTGGCGAAGTGGTGGCGGTCGGTGCCGACGTGGCCGGGATCGCTGCCGGTGACCGGGTGCTGGGAGGCGCGGCGCTGCCGCACGGTGGTTTCGCGGAATTCGCCGTGCTGGAGGCCGCCCAGACCTTCCCAGCGCCGCCGTCGTTGGATGACGCGGAGGCGGCTTCGCTGTTCATCGGCTACCAGACCGGCTGGTTCGGATTGCATCGGCGCGCCGGATTGACCGCGGGCGAGACCCTCCTGGTGCATGCCGCGGCAGGTGGCGTGGGCAGCGCCGCGATCCAGCTCGGCAAGGCCGCGGGCGCCCGGGTGATCGGAGTTGTCGGTGGCGCCGAAAAAGCCTCCTACGCCGAGGATCTGGGCGCCGATGTGGTCATCGATCGGCATCAGCTGGACTTCGTCGACGTTGTGAAGGACGTAACCGGCGGTCGTGGCGCCGACGTGATCTACGACCCGGTCGGTGGCGAGGTGTACCAACGGTCCACGAAATGCATCGCCTTCGAGGGCCGCATCGTGGTCGTCGGATTCGCCGGCGGCGAGATCCAAGCTCCGGCATTGAATCATGCGCTGGTCAAGAACTATTCGATCCTCGGCCTGCACTGGGGTTTGTACAACACCCAGGACCCGGGCGCCGTCGCCGAATGCCATCGCGCGCTGACCGCACTTGCCGCCGACGGCGCGATCCGTCCTCTGGTCGGCGCGCGGCTGGGTCTGGAGGAGGTCGCCGGCGCCGTGCAGCGACTCGCGGACGGCAAGACCGTCGGTCGCGTGGTCTACACCCCCTGAACTCAGCATTTCCACCGCAATCACATCTTCGAGGAGTATTCATGACCGATCCGACACAGCGGACCGCCATCGTCACCGGCGCGGCTCGCGGAATCGGCGCCGCTGTCGCCCGGCGGCTGGCCGCCGACGGTATGGCAGTAGCCGTGCTCGACTTGGACGAGGCCGCCTGCAAGACGGTCGTCGACGACATCGAGGCGGCCGGTGGACGCGCGCTCGCGGTCGGTGTCGATGTTTCCGACGAGGCCGCGGTTACCCAGGCGGTCGATCGCGTGGCCGCCGCGCTCGGCGCACCGACGGTGCTGGTCAACAACGCCGGGATCCTGCGTGACAATCTGCTGTTCAAGATGAGTGCCGACGACTGGGATGCCGTCATGAACGTGCACCTGCGCGGTTCGTTCCTGCTGGCCCGGGCAGCGCAGGCGCACATGATCGAGCAGAAGTGGGGTCGCATCGTCAACCTGTCCAGCACCTCGGCGCTCGGCAACCGTGGCCAGGCCAACTACGCGGCCGCCAAGGCCGGGCTGCAGGGATTCACCAAGACGCTCGCACTCGAACTCGGCAAGTTCGGCGTCACCGCGAACGCGGTCGCCCCGGGTTTCATCGAGACGGAGATGACCGCGGCCACGGCCGCCCGGATGAACATCTCCTTCGAGGAGCTCAAGGCGGCGATGGCCGCCCAGATTCCGGTTGCCCGTACCGGCACTCCCGCCGACATCGCGCACACCGTGTCGTTCCTGGTGAGCGAGGGGGCCGGCTTCGTGTCCGGCCAGGTGATCTACGTGGCCGGCGGCCCACGGAACTGAACGGAGGAAGGAGAGCTGTGCAGATATTCCAGGGCCTGTCCGAGCTGGAGGCCGCGGTCGGCACCCACCTCGGATACAGCGATTGGCACACGGTGACCCAGGAACAGATCGATCGCTTCGCCGAAGCTACCGGGGATCACCAATGGATCCATGTGGATCCCGCGAAAGCCGCCGCCGGACCGTTCGGCACCACCGTCGCACACGGGTTTCTCACCCTCTCGATGGTGCCGATGCTGGCCGGTCAGGTATATGCCGTGCGGGGCTTGTCCATGGGTGTCAACTACGGCACCAACAAGGTCCGATTCCCCACTCCGGTCCCGGCCGGATCCCGGGTCCGAGCCGGTGTCGAACTGGTCTCGCTCGTGCCGGGCACGATCGGGTCGCAGGCAGTGCTCCGAGTGACCGTGGAACTCGACGGCTCGGACAAGCCCGCGTGTGTGGCCGAGACGGTCGCGGTGCTGGTGCCGTGACGGCCGATCAGAAGGATGACAGATGACTCGACCCGACGCGGTTCGCGACGATCTGCGGCGCGGGGTGGAAGCCGTACTCGAAAAGCACGATCCGGCCACCACCGATGCCGTGACCTTTCACCGCGCCAGGTTCGACGCGGGCCTGGCCTGGGTTCACTTTCCGATCGGGCTCGGTGGCCGGGCCGTCGATCGGGAACTGCAACCGTTCGTCGACGCCCTGTTCGAGCAGGCCGGATCTCCGGACAACAACGCGGCGATCAACGGTATCGGTCTGGGTATGGCCGCGCCGACGATCCTCGCCCACGGCACGACGGAACAACGGCAGCGCTTCCTGCGTCCGCTGTGGAGCGGGGAGGAGATCTGGTGCCAGCTGTTCAGTGAACCGGGGGCAGGCTCGGACCTGGCCGCGATCGCCACCAGGGCAGTGCGTGACGGCGCTGACTGGGTCGTCAACGGGCAGAAAGTGTGGACTTCGGTCGCGCATAAAGCGCAATTGGCGATCCTCGTGGCACGCACCGATCCGAGCCGGCCCAAGCATGCGGGGCTGACCTACTTCATCTGCGATATGACCGCACCCGGAGTCGAGGTGCGGCCGCTGCGGCAGATCACCGGCGAAGCGGAATTCAACGAAGTCTTCCTGACCGACGTTCGGATCCCCGACACGCACCGCCTCGGCAAGGAAGGAGAAGGCTGGCGAGTCGCAACCACCACTTTGAACAATGAGCGCGTCTCGATCGGGGGGCGCGCGCTCCCCCGCGAGAGCGGAGTGCTGGGCGCCGCCGCCGGCCTCTGGCGCGAATTCCCGGAAAAGCGCACCCCCGAATTGCACCACCGGCTGTTGCGATTGTGGGTGGATGCCGAGGTCTCCCGGCTGGCGGCGACCCGGCTGCGTCAGCGGGTGGCCGGCGGCCAGCCCGGGCCGGAAACCTCCGCCGTCAAGCTGTCGTTCGCCCGAGTCAACCAGCAGGTTGCCGGATTGGAGGTCGAACTGCACGGCGAGGACGGCCTGCGATACGACGATTGGACGATGGTGCGCCCCGACCGGGTCGATTTCGCCGGTCGCGGCGCCGGTTACCGCTTCCTGCGGGCCAAAGGCAATTCGATCGAGGGCGGAACCTCCGAAATCCTGCGCAACATCATCGCCGAACGGGTCCTCGGGCTGCCGGGCGAACCCCGTGCGGACAAGGACATCGCCTGGAAGGACCTGAGCCGATGAGCGACATCCTGCTGCTCGATACCGATGTCGAGACCTCCTTGCGGAGCGCGGTGCGTGACCTGCTCACCACCCGATGCGATCCGTCCGCGGTCGCGCGGGCCTACGACGGCGATCGGACACTGACCCGGACGCTGTGGACATCGATCACCGACGACCTCGGGCTCGCTGGTCTCCTCATCCCCGAGGACCGCGGCGGAGCGGGCGGTACGGCCCGTGACGCCGCCGTCGTCCTCGAGGAGTTCGGACGGTTCGTCGCACCGGTCCCATTTCTGACCAGCAGCGTCATTGCCGCGACCGTCCTGCTCGCGGGCGACTCCACGCTGGTCGGTCGACTCGGCGACGGTAGTTGCAGCGCAGCGCTGCTGACGCCGTTCTCCACTGCGCTCGCGACACACATCCCGACCTTGACGGCTGATGCGCAGGGCAGGCTGTCCGGACTGGTTACCAGCGTCGCCGGCGCGCTCGACGCCGATGTACTGCTGGCCGCCGTCGAGACGGCCAACGGCACGGAGGTGCACGCGTTGACGGCCGCCGCGGCGGAGATCAAGCCGGTGGTCTCCCTGGATATGACCCGCCCGCTGGCTGACGTCGCTGTCGACTCCGTGCCGGGCCGGGTCGTCGTCGCCGCCGAATCCGGTTGGGCAGCTATCCAATCCGGCTTGACACTCGGCGCCGCACTCCTCGCGTCCGAGCAAGCCGGAATCGCCGCCTGGTGCCTGGAGACAACCGTCGAGTATCTGAAGCTGCGACGCCAGTTCGGCCGGGTGGTCGGCGGATTCCAGGCGATCAAGCACCGCCTCGCCGACCTCTACGTCGAGGTCGAGTCGGCCTCGGCCGCCGCGCGGTATGCGGCGGGAACATACGCGGCCGACGACCCCGACAGCGTGATCGCCACCGCCGTCGCGGCGTCCTATTGCAGCGATATCGCGGTGCGGGCCGCCGAGGAGGCCATCCAATTGCACGGCGGGATCGGCATGACCTGGGAGCACCCGGCACACCTGTACCTCAAACGCGCGAAGGCCGACCAGATAGGACTGGGAAGTCCCGGCCACCATCGGAGATTGCTGGCGGACCTCGTCGGGCTGCCCGCGTGAGAAAGCTGAATGCACTGAACATGCTGTTCACAGGTGCCGATACCGGCAAACTCGTGCTCGTTGTGTAGAGCCATACTGTCCAGGTGACCGATACAGAGGACCTATCGCGCGCGGACCAGACCCGAGCGCGGCTGCTCGACGCCGCGGTGGTGGCCTTCGCTGAACGCGGCTTCCACGGGTCGACCACCCGCGACATCACATCGATCGCCGGGGTGAGCACGGGGACGATCTACGTGTATCACCGTTCCAAGGAAGAGTTGCTCTACCAGATCTCACGCGCCGGTCACCTGGAAACCCTGGAGCGCGTCCGCACTGCGATCGCTTCGGCACAAGACCCCGCCGAGCAACTGATCGCCGTGATGCGGGAGTTCACGATCCATCACGCCCGCTCCCACACCGTCGCCCGAATCATCAATTATGAGCTCGCCGCACTGAGCCCAGAACATCAACAGGAGATCAAGGCAACCCGGCGTGCGATCGAGGGCGAGGTCCGGCGCTTGATCGAGCGCGGGGCGGCCGCGGGGGTGTTCGAGAACTCGAATACCCATATGGCCGCGGCCGCTCTGCTTTCGCTGGGAATAGATATCGCGCGCTGGTACCACGAGGGTGGCTCCTGGTCACCGGAGGACATCGGCGACTATTACGCGGACCTCGCGCTGCGGATCGTGGGCGGTCGAAGGTCGAGCCCCCCGGAGTCCGCTCGATCGTGAAGCGGTCAGGATGATCATGCGGAGCGACGCCGCGGAACTGCTCGCGAGGATCGCGGGAGAACTGAGCCGACATGCGCTCGGCTTGTCCGAACGTTTGACCGAGCAGATGCTCCACATCGAGCCGGAGCTGCGCGGCGACAGCCGCGTGGAGTCACTACTGCGGGCCAGCGTCACCGGCAACGTCGTGATCGCGTTGCATATCTACGAGCTGGGGCTCGACATCGACGAACTCGAAGCTCCCACGGAGGCATTGGAATACGCCCGGCGCATGGCCCAGCGCGGCACTTCGATCGCCGCCCTGCTGCGGGCCTACCGCATCGGGCAGCGACTGTTCAACGACCACATGCTCGGCGAGCTCACCGCGGCGACCAACGACGTCGCCCTGATCACCTCCGCAGTGGCCGAGATGACCGACCGCTCGTTCGCCTATATCGATCGGGTCTCCCAACAAGTCGTGACCGCCTACCAGGACGAGCGGGACCGGTGGCTGCAGAACCAGATGGCCGTCCGTACCGCGAGGGTGCGCTCGATCCTGTCCGGACAGCGCGTCGACCCGGATGACAGCGAGCGCACACTGGGATATCGGCTCGACCGAACCCACCTCGGCATGGTCATTTGGTCCGACGCGGGCGCCGACCAACTGCGCGCGGCCAAACAAGTGGCGACGGCCATCGCCGATCAGTTGTCCTGCCAAGGACCACCGCTGCTGATCCCGGCCGACGAATCGACCCTGTGGGCGTGGCTCCCGCAACCGGAACTGGATGTCGATCCCGCCGCGGTGCGCACTCCGGAGCAGACATGGGCAGCGGTGGGCAGACCTGCCACCGGACTGGAAGGCTTCCGGCTGACCCATCGCCAGGCGGCACAAGCGCAGGTCGTCGCGATGTCCGCACCGGCACCGCAGCGTGCGTCGATGTCTTGTTCGGCTCAGCTCGGGCCGATCGCGCTGATGTGCTCGGACCTGACCGCCACCCGGGCATGGATCAGCGAAATTCTCGGGTCGCTTGCGCGTGATGACGATGCCACGGCGCAGCTCCGCGAGACCGCGCGTGTCTTCCTGGAGACGAACGGCAGCTTCCAGACAACGGCAGAGCGGCTGGTGCTGCACCGCAACACCGTCCAGTACCGGATCCGTAAGGCGGAGGCGGTACTGGGACATTCGCTTCGGGAGCGACGACTGGAGGTCGAGGTCGCCCTGCTGGCCTGCCGATGGCTGGGGTCGACCGTGCTGCAGCCCGTGGGGTGACCGAGACATCCGTCGTGCGCGGCGCACGATCCCTCCCGCTATCTTCATGCGCTCACAATATGGTCCAGGTCACATCCCCTTCCTAACGTGGCGTTCACGCAAGTGAGCTGCCGAGTTAGCAAGGAGATCGACATGCACTTCGCTGCCCTGCCGGATATACGTGCCGGAGGCTTCCCCACCAACCCGTGTCTTGCCGACGACAATTCGGGAAGTATCACCAACGCCGAGTTCCTCGACTTCGTGCGGAAGTACGCCGATCGGTTGTCGGAGGCGGGGATCGGTGTCGGCGATGTCGTGGCCGTGATGTTGCCGAACCGGCTCGAATTGATCGTGACATTGTTCGCGGCTTGGCGGCTGGGTGCCGCGGCGACGCCGATCGACCCGTCGTCGACCGCGGCCGAGTCCGACTATCAGCTGGCCGATTCCCGCGCTCGCGTCCTTGTCTGCGCTGACGAACGCGGGGCCGGCCAGGCCGATCAACCGCAGCGAATTGCGCTGGCGGAGCTGAATCGGCACGAAGGCCGCGGCGGCGCCGCGGAAGCGACCGAGTTCTCGAACGACGCGCTCGCGTTGATCATCTACACCAGCGGTACCACCGGACGTCCCAAGGGCGTCGAGTTGACGCACGCGAACATCATGGTGATGGCCGAGACGATGGTCGCGGGTATGCGGTTGACCGCCGAGGACCATAGTCTGCTGATCCTGCCGCTGTTCCACGTCAACGGCATCGTGGTCAGCGTGCTGTCGCCGCTGCTGGCCGGCGGCCGGGCCACTGTCGCGGGCCGGTTCTCGCCGCGGACCTTTTTCGACAGGGTCGAGGCGGCGCGGCCGACCTATTTCTCCGCGGTGCCCGCCGTCTACGCCATGCTGTCGGCGCTGCCGGCGGAGATCCGGCCCGACACCTCCTCGGTCCGGTTCGCGCTCTGCGGTGCGGCTCCGATGCCGGTCGAACTGCTCACCCGATTCGAGGAGCGCTACGCGATCCCGATCTACGAAGGCTACGGCCTGTCGGAGGGGACGTGCGCGAGCACGGGCAATCCACTCGACGGTGTCCGCAAACCCGGCACCGTCGGTCTCGCGCTGCCGGGCCAGGAGATCGCCATCGTCGACAGCGACGGCAATTTCCTCAGCGCCGGATCGGTGGGCGAGGTCGTGGTCAAAGGCCCGACCGTGATGCGGGGATATCTGGGCCGGCCGGAGGAAACGGCCAAGGTGATCGTCGATGGCTGGCTGCACACCGGAGACATCGGTCGCATGGACGCCGACGGCTACCTCACCCTGGTCGACCGCATCAAGGACATGATCATCCGCGGCGGAGAGAACATCTATCCCAAGGAGATCGAGTCCGCGATCTACACCCACCCACAGGTGCTCGAGGCCGCCGTGATCGGTCGACCGCACCCGGTCTACGGCGAAGTGCCCATCGCCTTCGTGTCCTATCGCGACGGCGCCGCGGTCGAGCCGGAACAGATTCTCCAGCTACTGCGGAAGTCTTTGGCCGCCTACAAGCTTCCCGAGCTGATCGTGACCGTAGACGAGATCCCGAAGAACCCCGTCGGGAAGATCGACAAGCGGCTTCTGCGCCGCCGCTCGGTCGATGCCACCCTCTGACCCCCTCCTCTCCCTCTCGAAAGACACCTGCCATGGGATTCACGAAACCCGATCTTCCGGACATCGACTACGCCGAATGGAAGACCCGCCCGCGCGGTGAACGGCTGCGCACCGTCGCCGAGCACTGGGTCGAGCACGGCTTCGGCACGCCTCTCGCCGTCTACCTGCTCTACATCGTCAAATGCGCCTTGTACGTCCTCGGCGCGGCCGCGGTGATCTCCCTGACCCCCGGGCTCGGGGCGCTCACCGACATCAGCTCGTGGTGGACCGAACCGATCGTCTACCAGAAACTCGTCGTCTGGACTCTGCTGTTCGAAATACTCGGGCTCGGATGCGGGTTCGGACCGCTCACCATGCGGTTCCTGCCGCCGCTCGGCGGGCTGCTGTACTTCCTGCGTCCCGGCACCCTGCGGCTGCCGCCATGGCCGGGCAAGGTGCCGTTCACCCGTGGTGACGAGCGCGGGCTCATCGATGTCGCCTTGTACGCGGTCGTCCTCGGATCCGGAATCCAGGCGTTGCTCGCCTCCGGTCGCGGCGTTCCGCCGGTGGACGGCGGCCATGTAGGCCTGCTCGATCCCAAGGTCGTCGTCGCTCTGGTCATCGCCCTCTGCGTGCTCGGGCTGCGAGACAAGACGGTGTTTCTGGCCGCACGCCCCGAGCACTACCTGTTGATGCTGCTGATGTTCTTCGTCCCCTTCGCCGACATGGTGATCGGATTCAAGCTGGTCATGCTGGCACTCTGGTGGGGTGCGGCCACGTCCAAGCTCAACCATCACTTCGGGCACGTGGTCGCCGTCATGATGAGCAACAGCCCCGTCATGCGACTCGGATGGCTCGAGCGCAAGATGTACCGCAACCCACCGCAGGACCTGCGGCCGTCACGTATCCCGGCTCTGCTGGCTCACGGCGGCACCGTCGTGGAATACCTGGTTCCCGCCTACCTCGTGTTCCTCGGCCACGGCGGCCCACTGACCTGGGCGGCGATCATCTTCATGGCCGTTTTCCACCTGCACATCATCTCCACCGTCCCGATGGGCGTGCCGCTGGAATGGAACATCTTCTTCATCTTCAGCCTGTTCTACCTGTTCGGACACTACGGCTACATCCACGTCCAGCAGCTTCGATCACCGCTGGTGCTCGCGATGATCCTCTTCTCCACACTTGTCGTCGTCGTGGGACATATTCGGCCACAATGGGTTTCGTTCCTGACATCGATGCGCTACTACGCAGGCAACTGGGCCACAAGCGCCTGGTGTTTCCGCGGGGACGCCGAGCTGAAACTCGAGCAGCACGTCACCATGAGCGCCGCGCTGCCGGTCACCCAGCTGACCAAGCTGTACGGCCCCGAGACCGCCGACATCCTCATCCAGACCGGGCTCGGCTGGCGATCGATGCACACCCACGGCCGGGCACTCAACGGCCTCATCGCACGCGCCGTCGACAACCCGGAGGACTACGCCGTCCGCGACGGAGAGATTGTCGCAGGCCCGCTGCTGGGCTGGAACTTCGGTGAAGGGCACTTGCACAACGAACAGCTGCTGACAGCGCTGCAGCGGCGCTGCCAGTTCGAGGAGGGCGAGCTTCGCGTCGTCGTCCTCGAATCTCAGCCCATCCACCGGCGACGCCAGGCATACCGCATCATCGATGCCAGAACCGGGGTCATCGAGGAGGGCTACGTACTGGTCGAGGACATGCTTGCCCGCCAGCCATGGCCGGAGCCGGACGACCTGTTCCCGGTCCATCCTCTCCACCACGACGACACCCAGGATCTGCCCTCGGCGCGTGCGCGATGACCACGGCGATCGTGGTCGGCTCCGGGCCGAACGGACTGGCTGCCGCCGTGACACTGGCCCGGCACGGGGTCGACGTCACCGTGCTGGAAGGTGCCGCCACCATCGGCGGCGGCACCCGCTCCGGCGAACTGACCCTCCCCGGTCTGCTGCACGACCACTGCGCCATGGCCCACCCCATGGCCGTCGGCTCACCGTTCATCGCCGGAATCGACATGGCCCGCTACGGATTGAAATGGGCATGGCCGGAAATCGACTGCGTTCACCCGCTCGACGACGGAACAGCGGCAGTGCTGTATCAATCCGTCGAAGAGACCGCGGCGGGCCTCGGGCCGGACGGGCCGATCTGGCGCCGCCTGTTCGCCGACCCCGCCGCTGGATACGAACTGCTGGCGAAGGACGTCATGCAACCGCTCCTACGGATACCGTCACATCCGCTGCGGCTGGCCCGATTCGGCATCCCGACCCTGATCCCCGCCGCCGCACTCGGACGGCTGTTCCGGACCGAGCGGGGACGGGCGTTGTTCGCCGGGAACATGGCGCACGGCTGGCAACCACAGCACCGGATCCTGTCCGCGGCGATCGGTCTCGGCATCACCACCGCGGGCCATCGCTACGGGTGGCCAGTTGCGGTGGGCGGCTCACGCGCCATCACCGAAGCCATGGCGGCGGCGCTGAGAGATCTGGGCGGAAAGATCGAGACCGGGTTCTGGGTCGAGTCGCTGGACCGGCTGCCGCCGGCCGACCTCGTGATGTTCGATCTTGCCCCGGCCGCTATCGCCGACATCGCCGGTGACCGGCTGCCGTCACGGGTCGCCCGGGCGTACCGGCGCTTCCGGCACGGGCCCGCCGCATACAAGATAAGCCTCGCCATAGCGGGCGGCATTCCCTGGACCAGCCCGCACGCCAGGAAGTCGGGAAGCCTGCACATCTGCGGCAGCGCAGCTGACGTGGTCCGCGCCGAACGCGCTGTGCATCGAGGTCGGCTTTCCGACCGACCGTTCATCATCGTCGGACAGCAGTACCTCGCCGACCCAACACGCTCACAAGGAAACATGCACCCGGTCGACATGTATGCCCATGTGCCACAAGGGTATTCGGAGGACATCACCGAAGTGCTGCTCGACGCGGTCGAGCGGTTCGCACCGGGGTTCCGAGACCGCATCCTCGCCACCACCGTCGTAGGCCCCATCGACATGCAGGCCTACAATCCCAACTATGTGGCCGGAGACATCCTGACCGGCGACAAGAGCATCCGCCAGCTGGTCTTCGGCGGACCACGCATCACCAGGCGCCCCTATCATGTGGCGAACCGGATGTTCATCTGCTCGGCCGCCGTCCCGCCAGGGCCGGGAGCGCACGGGATGAGCGGATACAACGCCGCGGTCGCGGCCCTGCGAGAATTCGCCGCCCCACCGAGGCATCGATCCGCAGTGCCGCGCGGCGGAAACGGCCCGAACTCCCCCGAACATTGATCGCAGCGCGCGTCGCGTCGACCTGGGCGGCTACTGGGACAAGCAAGGCCCCGACCTGCTCGACCACCGCGATCCCCTGTCGGTCCAGACCCCTGCACCGGTCAACGCGACGCCCACCGAGCAAGCGCACCGAGCTCAGACCCGCCGCATCACCGACACGACCTTGCCGAGCACCACCGCTTCGTCACCGTCGATCACCTCGTAGGCCGGATTGCGCGGCTCGAGATACACATGACCGCTACGCCGCCGGTACACCTTCACCGTCGCTTCTCCGTCGATCATCGCCGCCACGATCTCACCGGAATGCGCCTCGTGCTGCTGTCGCACCACCACGATGTCGCCGTCACAGATCGCCGCGTCGATCATCGAATCACCACGCACCCGCAACCCGAACACCGTGCCACGGCCGACCAACTCGCGCGGCAACGTCATCGTGTCGTCGGCATGCTCCTCGGCCAGGATCGGAGCACCCGCCGCGATATCGCCGACCACCGGCACCGCCACCGAATCCTCCGCCGTCTCCCGCCGCACCGGAGCCCGCAGGAACATCCGCACGTCGATCGGACGCGACACCGTCCGGCCACGGCGCAGAAAACCACGCTCCTCCAAGCTCTTCAGATGCTTGGACACCGACGACGCCGACCGCAGACCCACCGCGTCACCGATCTCGCGCGTATTCGGCGGATACCCGTACCGCAGAACCCAGTCCCGAATCGTGGCGAGAATCCGCTGCTGGCGCGGCGGCAACGTCGAGGTGTCGAGGTGCTCGAACGCGTCGAGCGGGTCGTATCCGGTCACCCGGGGAATGGTAGAGGCACGGGCCGACACTATGGACCGGCCACCACACCGGGCACGCCGAACAACTCCTGATCGGGTTCGGGAACCCAGCAGGCGGCGGCGGTATCCCGGTTGTAGCTCTCCGCGACATGCTCGACCAAATGCCGCAATCCCGGATGCCGGTCACCCGCCGACCACAGCAGCGCCAGCGGATAGGCCGGAGTGGGATCCACGATCATCAGCCGCCGCACGTTCGGATGCCACGGCGTCTGCCCGCCGTCACCGGCGAAGGTCGCCAACGACGACGAATCCGCGATACGTTCGACGATTCCCGCCATATTCTCCAGCGGACCCCCGGTATCGATCGGAATCCCGCTGAACGCGCTGAGTTCTCGATAGAAATCGGCCCACTCCGACGGCACGGCCGCACCGGGCACCCACACCGGATGCCCCGCGACCTCCCGCAACCCGATCGTCGACCGGCCCGCGAACGGATGGTCCTTACCCACGAGCAGATACAGCGGCTCCAGATACGCCGGAGCCGCGACGATGTCACCGGGCAACGCCACCGGGCCGCCGTGCGCGCGAGCCAAGGCCGCGTCGACCAGACCGCTGCGCAGCGCCTCCCGCGACGTCGTGATCATGTTCGACATGACGATCTCGGTCTCACAGCGCGGATGACGCGCGAGATAGAACTCCACCAACTCCGTCGCGGCCATACGCTTACCCAGAACCGCCACCCGCAACGGCCGCACCCGCTCGCGCACGGACCGCACCGCCGCCTCGGCGCCCACGAGCAGTGAACGCGCATGCGGCAACAGCCGAAGACCCGCTGCGGTCGGCGCACTGCCACCGCGTCCACGCTCGAAAAGCTCCGCACCCAACTGCGATTCGAGTTTCGCGATGCGCTTGGACACCGCCTGCTGGCTGATACCCAGCACAGCGGCGGCGTGACCGAACTGCTCCTCCTCCACCACAGCGACGAACGCCCGCAACGCCGCCAGATCCAGATCCACCATCACCTCCATCGACCAGCAACCTCCGCCTTGCTCGGCGACCTCACAACGCTTCCGCGCCCGTCCGCTCCGGCGGGCGGACCACCTCCACCTCCGTGAGCGGGCCCGCATAACGCTCGATCTCCACCAAAGTGAGCTGCCCGGCGCACCCTTGGCTGAGAGTCGAGGACGGACGGTCGGCGATCAGCACGTTCGGATTACCGTGACGGCAGAACGTCGGATCCGCCGGGTCGGGGTCGTACCACGCGCCGGTGGACAGCTGCGCGACACCGGCTCGCACCCCCTCGTCCACGACCAACCCCGCCAGGCAACTACCCCGATCGTTGAACACCCGCACGATGTCACCGGCACGCAGACCACGAGCCTCGGCGTCCGAGGGATGCATCCGGATCGGTTCCCGCCCGGAGATCTTCACCGACTGGCTATAGGCGCCCACGTCCAGCTGACTGTGCAACTTCGTCCGCGGCTGGTTCGCCACCAACTGCACGGGGAACCGCTCCGCCGCCGCGCCACCGAGCCACTCCTCCGGCTCCAGCCACACCGGATGCGGCGGGCAATCGGCGTACCCGAAGCCATCGATCGTCGACGAAAAGATCTCGATCTTCCCGCTGGGCGTGCTCAGCGGGTACCGGTCCGGGTCTGCGCGAAAGTCCGCGGCAAGCACCTGCCGTGGGTCCGGCACCGGAAGCTCGAGGGCCTCGCCGGACCAGAACGCGTCGAAATCCGGAAACTCCTGTCCCGCACGCGACTGCTCTACGCGCCACCGCTCGTACAGATGCCGCAGCCACTCCGCGACCGAACGTCCTTCGGTGAACTCCTTGCCGACCCCGAGCCGATCCGCCGTCTCGGCGAAGATCCGATAATCGTCGCGCGCCTCGGCAGGCGGGCGGGTCAGCGCTCGCATCGGAAAGAACGACCGGTCACCTTCCCCCGCGCCGTAGTCATCGCGCTCGATGGACATCGTCGACGGCAACACGATGTCCGCGTGCCGCGCGGTAGCCGTCCAGAACGCATCGTGCACCACCACCGTGTCCGGCCGTTCGAACGCCATTCGCAAACGGGCCAGATCCTGATGGTGATGGAACGGATTGCCGCCACACCAATACACCAACCGCACATCCGGATACACCAGATCCCGACCGTTGTACCGATAGGGCGCACCCGGATTCAGCAGCATGTCCGCGATCCGCGCGACCGGAATGAAGGCATCGACACCGTTGCGCCCCTGCGGAAGTCGCGGCACCGGCCCGCGCGCCGGTTCCCCGACGCCCGCGGCCGAGCCGTAACCATGCCCGAACCCGCCGCCGGGAAGGCCGATCTGCCCCAGCATCGCCGCCAGCACCACACCCGCCCACAACGGCTGCTCACCATGTCGCGCCCGCTGCAGCGACCAACTCACCGTCACCAGAGTTCGAGCGGCGGCCATCTCGCGCGCCAGCATCCGGATACGCTCCGCCCCCACACCGGTGATCGCCGCGGCCCACTCCGGATCCTTGACGACTCCATCCACCGCGCCACGAAGATACGCCGCGAAACGCTCGAAGCCGACCGTGTACTCACGCAGAAACGTCTTGTCCGCCAAGCCTTCCGCGTCCAGCACCTGAGCCAGCGCAAGCATCATCGCCACGTCGGTGCCAGGCAGCGGCGCGATCCACTCGGCTTCGCTCTCCGGCGGGGTGTCGTCGCGCAACGGACTGATCGACACGAACCGGCAGCCCCGCTCCCGCGCCGCCGTGATCCAGCCCCGCACATTGTGCCGGGAGACGCCACCAGGCGACACCGCCGCGTTCTTCGGTGACAGACCGCCGAAGGCCACCACGAGTTCGGAGCGCTCGGCCAGTACCGCCTTCGCCGTCGCCTGCTGCGTCAACCAGCCGATGTCACCGATGACGTGCGGCAGGAAAACCGTCGAAGTGCCCAGACTGTAACTGTTCACGTGCCGGACGTAACCGCCGAGACAGTTCAGGAAGCGGTGCAATTGACTCTGCGCGTGATGGAACCGCCCCGCACTCGCCCAACCGTACGAACCGCCATACACCGCCTCCGCCCCATACCGCCGGTACACCCGGCCGAGCTCGCCCGCCAGCAGGTCCAACGCCCGCTCCCACGACACCGGAACGAAAGCCTCCGAACCGCGCGGCCCCGGCCCCGGCCCGTTCTCCAGCCAACCCCGGCGGACATACGGCCGATCAATCCGAGTGGGGTGGTGCTGCGCAGAAGCGACGTTCCCGATCAACGGCATCGGCTCCGGATCACCACGCCACGGCCGGACCTCCGTCAGTCGTTCACCGTCGCTGTCCGCCTCGAACGCGCCCCAGTGGGTCAGATGCGTGGTCACCGCCCCACCGTAATCGGCCCCACCGACATCGCGGCGCCGCCCGTCTCCCCGCCAACGCCGCCTCAGCCGGATTTACGGCGCAGCTCGAAGATCCGGAACACACGGCCGCCGGAGAGCTCGTACTCCATGGCATAACCTGGCCAGAACTCGACCGCCAGATCCCAGAAGGGCTTGCGCTCCACACCGTCGATCTCACGCACCGCGACCAGGAACTGCTCACCCTCGTGCCGGACCGAGGCAGTCTGCGCGGCACGCAGATTCGCCGACCACGCCGGATGTTCGGAACTCCCCCAATTCGAGCCGAGAACGATGAAGTCCGCACCATGCGGGACATACAGCAACGACGTGGTCCGCGGGATCCCCGTCTTCCGGCCCGGCACCGTGACCTCGATGGACGGCAACCCCGCCAGATCCAGGACACCCCTTCGCCCGCCGCTCACCCGCCGGATCACGCGCTCGAGCCGGAGCACGACCGGCGCCGACCGCATCACCCAGCGCTGCTGAGCGAGCCGTCTCGCCACGCGCGGCAACGGATTAGACACCACTTCAGGACACCTCTCCGTACGACTCGCAGGCTGGCAGGCGCTCTACAACAGATCTAACACCTCGTACCAACATCTATGCACAGTCGGCCTCTCGGTCTTCGATATCCATTGCGAAGTATTGATCTTCGCGATCGCCGTCTGTCTCGTCCTAGGCGGAGTTGTGGCGCATGACTGTTTGGTGGCTATGGAAGTGTTGCGTGGTTTTGAGGTCGAAAAGCATAGTTGAATGCGAATATCTACGTATCAACATGTTATTTGAACTCCGCCACATCGCCCTCCACGCAACTCCGTTCCGCGCAAGTACTCGAAGCGCACCCCTCCCCGACTTTCGAGAAAACGGACAAGCGACCAGTTACCCTGTCCCCCGTGCCGTCCTCCCCCACCCTGGTTCGAGCACCCGAAGGACGACGAGGACCAGCCCCTTTCGGAACAGGAGTTCGATGCGTTCACACCGCCGCCATGTCTCTGCCGCCTTGGCGGCCGTCGCCGCGGTACTGCTCGGAGGCGTCGCCCCAGCAGCCGCCCGCCCCGAGCCGCCCGCCGCGGTCACCCCGATGGGCCCGGATTTCCTCTGGGGCGTCGCCTCGTCGGGATATCAATCGGAAGGCCATGCCCCGGACAGCAACTGGTCCCGCTACGTCGCGTCCGGGAAAACGACTGACCCCTACCGGGATTCGATCGACTTCTACGCGCGCTACCGCTCCGACATCGCCCTTGCGGCCGATCTGGGCGTGAAGGTGTACCGCATCGGCGTCGAGTGGGCACGCCTCCAGCCCGAACCGGGCAAGTGGGACCTCGAGGGGCTGAAGTTCTACGACGATGTCGTCGCCGCGATCACGGCTGCCGGCATGCGTCCCATGATCACCATCGACCACTGGGTCTACCCGGGCTGGGCGGTCGACCGCGGGGGCTGGAACAACCCGGGCCTCGTCGAGGACTGGCTGGCCAACGCACGAGCGGTCGTCGATCGCTACGCCCCGTTCCAGCCGTTGTGGGTGACGTTCAACGAGCCGACCTTCTACCTGCTGAACGAACTGCGCCACGGCGGACTTTCGCCCGCGGCCGCGCCCGCGATGCAAGACCGGATCGCCCAGGCGCACAACAGCATTTACGACTACATCCACCGGGTACAGCCGGGCGCCATGGTGACCAGCAATGTCGCCTACATCCCTGGCGGTGAGGATGTGGTGAACAAGCCGCTGGTGGACAGGCTCGACACAAAGCTCGACTACATCGGCATCGACTACTACTACGGCCTCTCCCCCGACAGCCTCACCGCCACGGCGAGTTTCACGGAGTTGTGGAAGAACCCGCTGCAGCCGGAAGGCATCTACTACGCGCTGCAACACTATGCGCGTCAGTTCCCCGGTAAGCCGCTCTACATAGTCGAGAACGGGATGCCCACCGAGAACGGCCTGCCCCGCGCGGACGGATACAGCCGCGCCGACTCACTCCGCGACACCGTCTACTGGCTCCAGCGAGCCAAGGCCGACGGCATGAACTTGATCGGTTACAACTATTGGAGTTTGACCGACAATTACGAGTGGGGCTCCTACACACCACGTTTCGGCCTCTACACCGTCGACGTCCTCACCGATCCGGCCCTAACGCGCAAGCCGACGGACGCGGTGGCCGCATACACCGACATCACCCGGACCGGCGGCGTCGCGCCCGGTTACCGGCCGACCCGTGCGCCGAAGGATTGTTCCTTCGTCGACGCGCCCGCCAGCTGTTCCGACCCGGTCACCGTCCCGCGGTGACACTTCGGGGTACACCATCGAGTGGAGGTGGACGATGACCGACGATCCCGTCGCGGTGCTGCGGCGCTGGGCCGATTCCGGCGGAATCTGGCGGGTCGCCGGACGCCGGCCCGGTTCGGTCACCGTCGCCCTCTACCAGTGCACGGGCGGAGAGGAGGTCGACCGGCTGGTCTCCTCCGATCCCGAGTTGATCCGCTATCTCGGTGAGCGAACCAGCAGCGAGGACTGAACCGCTCAGCTCACGACCGATCCGGTCGCCCCCGCCCACAGCCGCTCCAGCACGCGCGCGGCCGGTTCCACGGAGGTGATCAGGCCGACCCCCTGCCCCGCGTCGATCGGCGCGACGGCGGGATCGTCAGCGGCGAGCGCCGCGGTGAGAGCGCGCTTGGCCGCCGCGTCCATGGCGAGCTCTTCTTCTCGCCCGGTCCACCGGTCGGTGAACCCGGTGCGCAGCACCCGCGCGGGAAACCTGGCGGGCCAAGGCAATTCCATTCCCACGTCGTACGCGCGGGTGAGCACCGTGTCGTCGCCGCGTGCCTCGATCAGAGCACGACGGCCCGCATCCGACAGCAGCGATTCCGAGGAGGCCGCCAGGCAGGTGCCGAGCCATGCGCCACTGGCCCCGGCGCGCAGCACGGCGGCGAGATCCCCCGGTGCGCCGATGCCGCCCGCCGCGAGCACCGGGACCGTTACCGCGTCCAGCACCTCTTCCAGCAGCGGCAGCAGCGACGCGTTCACGGCGCCGTGCCCACCACCCTCCACGCCGCGGGCCACGAGGACGCCGACACCGGCGGCTTGCGCACGCCGCGCGTCCTGCCCGCTGTACACCTGAGTGGCCGGGACGATCCCGGCGTCCGCGACTCGGGCAGCCCAGCCCAAGTCTTCCCCGAAGCTCACCGAGATCAGTGCGGGACGCTCCTCGATCGCGACCTCGAGCAGTCGCGGCTCCTCGGCGACCACCCAATCGACCAGACCGATGCCGAACGGGCCGTCGATGCCGCGCAGGTGCGGCAATTCCCGCTGCAGCGCCCGGACCGATCCGGCACTGCCCATCCCGATCATCCCGAGCCCGCCGGCCGCGGTCACCGCCGCGGCGAGCCGTCCGCCCGCCACACCCCCCATCGGCGCGTTGACCAGTGGAATGCGCGCACCCATCCGGTGCGCCCATGCGATCGCGTCGTGTGCGGGGAACTGTTCGCCGGGCGTCGTCACGAGTTCCATCGCAGCACACCGTGCCATGAACAGTGCCGGGCCGCCCGGTTACCGCGGGTGATCACCCGCGGTAACCGAGCATGTCCAGCAGTCCGTCGAGCTGGAGTTCGAACAATTCGTCGCGGTCGGCGAAAGTGTTGGTGCCGTACATGTCGAAGACGTCCGCGCTCACCGCCCCGAACAGGCCGACCCAGAACGTCACGCCGCGGACGACCAGCCAGTCGGGCACCTCGAGCGGGAACTCGTCGCGGATCACCGCGAAGCTGCCCGCGAGAGGCGCGGAGATCCGCGGCTCCTTACCGGGCGCGGCCAGTCGGCCGGCGCGATGGGCCTGAGCGAACAGGGTCAGCAGCGCGGCGATCACCCGGGTGCCCGGCGCGGTGGTCTCGGTGGCGGGTGCGTCGTAGCCGGGAACCGGCGTACCGAACAACAACCCGTAGCGAGCGGGTTCGGCCAGTGCCCAACGCCGCACCGTGCGACCCAGAACCCGCAGCCCGTCGATCGGATCGTCCCCGGCCTCGGCCAGCGCCTCGTCGACCGCGTCGCCGAGGGCGTTGTAGCCGTCCACGACGAGCAGGGTCAGCAGCTCGTCGCGACTGCGGACATACCGGTAGACAGCCGAGGAGACCACGCCGAGGTCACGCGCGACCGCGCGCAGGGACAAGGCGGCGGCGCCTTCGGTCGCCAGGTGTTCGCGCCCGATCCGGACGATGTCGTTCATGGTCTGGGCCCTGGCGCGGGCGCGGGGTGTCGTCGGCATAACAGAAACGATGCGCGCATCCGAGAGCGTTGTCAACTATTGAGAGCATCGCTCTTTTACCGGGGCGGGCGACCACCGGCACCGCTGATCACCGGAGTGATCGGCTGGTTCGAGCCGACTTGCGAACCGTTACTTACCCGGGAGTAGTGTTAGCCGAGTCACTGGCGACACGATCGAGGAGTTCCACATGGACCAGCGGACGACGGATTTCGACGTGCTGATCGTCGGTTCCGGGTTCGGCGGCAGCGTCACCGCGCTTCGACTGGTGGAGAAGGGGTACAAGGTCGGCGTACTGGAGGCGGGCCGGCGCTTCGCCGACGACGAACTGCCCAAGACCAGCTGGGAGCTGAAGAAGTTCCTCTGGGCGCCCGCACTCGGCTGCTACGGAATCCAGCGCATCCATCCGCTGCGCAACGTCCTCATCCTCGGCGGCGCTGGCGTCGGGGGTGGATCGCTGAATTACGCGAACACTTTGTACGTGCCGCCGGAGCCGTTCTTCCGCGACCCGCAGTGGCGTGACATCACCGACTGGCGCGACGAACTCACCCCGTACTACGAGCGGGCGCAGCAGATGCTCGGCGTGGTGCGGAACCCGCACATGACGCCCGCCGACGAGGTCTTCAAGGCCGTCGCCGACGACATGGGTGTCGGCGACACCTTCGTGCAGACGCCGGTCGGCGTGTTCTTCGGCGAGCCGGGCAAGACCGTGCCCGACCCCTACTTCGGCGGCGTCGGGCCGGAGCGCACCGGGTGCGTCGAATGCGGCGACTGCATGGTGGGCTGCAAGTACGGCGCGAAGAACACGCTCGTGAAGAACTACCTGTACCTGGCCGAGCAGGCGGGCGCCGAAGTCATCCCGATGACGACGGTCACCGAACTGCGTCCGCACCCGGACGGCACGTGGGACGTGTCCACCGCCCGTACCGGCGCCTGGATTCGCAAGCAACCTCGCACGCTCACCGCCGCGCACGTCGTGCTCGCGGCGGGCACGCGCGGTACCCAGAAATTGCTGTTCGCCATGCGCGACAAGGGTGTGCTGCCGGACCTGTCCGATCGGCTCGGCGTGCTCACGCGCACCAACTCGGAGTCGATAGTCGGCGCCGCGACCAAGCAGGTGCGCCCCGGCACCGACTTCACCAAGGGCGTCGCGATCACCTCGTCCATTCATCCCACTCCCGACACGCACATCGAGCCGGTCCGCTACGGCAAGGGCTCCAACTCGATGGGGCTGCTCCAGACGCTCATGGTCGACGGCGGTGGCCGGATCCCGCGCTGGCTGCGCTTCCTCGGCCTGGTGCTGCGGCACCCGATGAACCTGCTCAGCTTCTTGAGCACGAAGAACTGGAGTGAGCGGACCATCATCTCGCTGGTCATGCAGCACTTGGACAATTCGATCACCACCTACACCAAACGCGGCCTGTTCGGCCGCAAGCTGACCAGCAAACAGGGCCACGGCGAACCCAATCCGACCTGGATTCCGGTGGGCAACGACGTCACCAGGCGGGTCGCGGAGAAGATCGGCGGCATCGCGGGCGGTAGCTGGGGGGAGATCTTCAACATCCCGCTCACGGCCCATTTCCTGGGCGGCGCGGTGATCGGCGCCGACGCCGAGCACGGTGTGATCGACGGCTACCACCGCGTGTACGGCTACCCGACGCTCAGCGTCGTCGACGGGGCGGCGGTCTCGGCGAACCTGGGCGTCAACCCGTCGCTGACGATCACCGCGCAGGCCGAGCGGGCGGCGGCGTACTGGCCGAACAAGGGCGAGGTAGACGCCCGCCCACCGGTGGGCACGGGATACCGGCGTATCGCTCCCATCGCACCGGTGAATCCGGCGGTTCCGGCGACTTCGCCCGCGGCGCTGGTGCTTCCGATCGTGGAGATCCGGGAGACGCCCGCCGCCGGATAGCTCCGCCGCCGGTCTGATCTGCCGGAATTCGACGGCGGCGGGCGAGTGCGGGGCCCGTCGCCGCGAAAACCCGAACCGACCGCGCAGCAATCTCACCTCAACTAGCCTTTATCTGGTCTTTTGTCGCTGCGACAGCCAGGAGGCGATCCGTGAGCACACTGCGGCGCATGTTGCTCGGCCCCGTGGCGATGGCGACGGTCCTCATCCTCGCGATAGCGGGGTGCGGCGGCGACGGAGCGGACTCCACGCGAGCGGGAGCACCGTCCAGTTCCGCGGTGCTGCCCAACCGGATCGCCGGTGTGCCGATACCGGACGGCCGGATCGACGATGCCCTGGGCGAGCTGGACCGGCTCGCGGAAGACCTGTTCGCCTCCTCCAGGGTTCCCGGCATGGCGGTCGCCGTCGTTCACGGCGGAAAGGTCGTGTACAGCAAGGGATTCGGCGTTCGCAACGTCGTCACCGACGAGAAGGTCGACCCGGATACGGTCTTCCAGCTGGCGTCGTTGTCCAAGCCGGTCGGGGCCACGGTCGTCGCCCGCCGGATCGCCGCGGGAGGCGTCGAATGGGACACTCCGGTGCACCGGCTGCTGCCGTCCTTCGCCCTCGCCGATCCCTACGTCACCGAGCACGTCACGATCGGGGATCTGTACGCGCATCGCTCCGGACTGCCCGATCACGCGGGCGACCTGCTGGAGGATCTCGGCTACGACCGCGGTCAAATTCTCGACCGGCTTCGGCTGTTGCCGCTGGGCACGTTCCGCGATTCCTACGAGTACACCAATTTCGGGCTGACCGCGGCCGCCGTCGCCGTGGCCACCGCGGCGGGAACCGATTGGGAGACCTTGTCCGCACAGACCATCTACGGTCCCCTCGGCATGAATTCGACCAGTTCCCGCTACACCGACTTCGTGTCCCGCGCGAACCGCGCGGAGGGGCACGTGCTGATCGAGGGGAAGTACGAGCCGGCGAACCCACAGCGCCAACCGGACGCGCAGTCCCCGGCGGGAGGCGTCAGCTCCTCGGTGACCGACATGGCCAAATGGATGACGATGGTGCTCGCCGACGGCTCCGCCGGAGGCTCGGTCCTGGTGCCATCGGAGGATCTGCTGCCCGCAATCTCTCCGCAAGCCGTGTCGGCGCCACCGAAAACGCCGGACGCGCGGGCCGGGTTCTACGGATTCGGCTTCAATGTGAGTGATTCCGCCGCGGGCCGCGTCGTGCTCGGTCACTCGGGAGCGTTCGGCCTCGGCGCGGCCACCGCGTTCACCCTGATCCCCTCGGCCGACGTCGGCATCGTGACGCTCACCAACGCGGCCCCGATCGGCGTGCCGGAGACGCTGAACGCGGAGTTCGCCGACCTGGTGCAGTTCGGGGAGGTCCAGCAGGACTGGCGCACTCTGTATCGAACGGCGTTCCAGCCCCTCGGAGCACCGGCAGGGTCGCTGGCGGGCAAACAGCCGCCCGCCGACCCTGCACCCGCGCGACCGGCGGCGGCATACGCGGGTACCTACGACAACGCCTACTACGGACCGGCGACGATCAGCGCCACCGATCAATTCCTCACGCTCACCCTGGGCCCGAACAACATGACCTTCCCCTTGAAGCACTGGAACGGCGACACTTTCGTCTTCACGCCTCCCGGCGAGAACGCCCCGCACGGATCGGTCTCCCAGGCGAGGTTCGACGGCGACAAACTCACCCTCGAGTACTACGACACCGAACACCTCGGCGTGTTCACCCGACGGTGACGGTCGCGCCCACCCCGACCGCGACCCCGGGCTCCGGCGCACGGCCCGCAGCCGGTCGCGGACGCCGTCCATCCGTTTCCCGGGGGTTTGCCGACCACCGTTGCGGGAAGTCGCTGAATGCAGGAGAGGAGGCAGCGATGACCGAACCGAACGAGACATACGACCCGCCGCAGGACACCGGCGCGCCCGACGCGGTCGAGACCGATGCGGCGGCCCTCAGCAGCGCCGAGGATCTGGACGAGGATCGGCTGCGTTCCGACCCGCTCGAGGCCGGAATGGACCCACCGGAGCACTGGAGCGGCGTCACGAAGTACGGCGTGACGCAGTGGGAGCAATCTCATCCTCGACCGCTCGGCGACCGGCTCGCCGAGGAGGAGCCCGACACCGATGCCGGAGTCCTGGAGACCGAGGCCACCGGCACCGAGGACGACCGAAAGCTCCAGGACATCACCGACGACCGCGACCAGGTACTCGCCGGGCACCGCTACGAGGAGGAAATCGGTGTGGCGGCCGATGTCGCGGGCGGTTCGGTGGCCGATGACATCCGGCACCCGGCCCCGCCCGAATGAACTGGAGCATGCCCGCCTGATCGGTACCGCCGTGGCCCGGCCCGCCACCCGGATAAGACATCCGCCGTATATGGCGCGATCGCTTCCGGCGCGGCAGGACCGGGCGCGGATGGAGTTTTACTCGTCCGGGAGCAACACCAGACAGAACGTATGCCCCACCGGGTCGGCATAAACACGGAAGGCTCCATCGGTTTCGTCCTGCACGAGTGTCGCGCCCAACGCGAGCACCGCGGGCTCGGCTTGCTCGATATCGTCCACCAGGACGTCGAAATGTACTTGCTGTGACCCCTCGGGATCCGGGAAGCGCGGGGGCTGGTAGTCGGGCGCCGTTTGGAACGCGATGCGCCGACCTGATGCCTCGACCAGCACCACCCAGTCGTCGTCATCGTCCTCGAGCAGATCTCCCCCGAGCAACTCTTGGTAGAACCTGGCGAGTTTGCGCGGCTGAGGGCAATCCAGCACGACGCTGCGCAACTGTCCGACCCCATTGTTCGATGCCATATTCCGACCTCCAGACCTATGCCATTCGTCGTTGCCTACCCGCGCCGCTCGGTGGCAAACGCGGGCGGGTACATCCGAGCCCCGCACCCGTCGCCGCTGCGACGGATGACACGGGCCGAAGGCAGGCCGGGCCGAACGCAACGGCCCGCCCGGCGCTACGAAACACGCCGGACGGGCCGCTTCCCCGTTCGCCATGCGACGCCGCCACGTCACACAGCTTGATCATGGTAAGCGCCCACGCCTGGCATATCCGGCAGCCACGCCGGATCATCCGGTGTCCGATCGATGCGGCACCGTCGTGCACGCAGGTCATTCGCCGTGCGAGGCTCGCCAGAGCGTGTGTTCGCGGCTGATCGCTTCCTCGGCGTCGGATACGGCGTCGGCCCAAGCGGCTTCGGTGTCGTTCTGTTCCAAGACCTCGGCGACGATGCTCAATTCATTCGAGGCGACGGCATAGGCGGCGGCGCCGGTACTGTGCTGACGGGCCGACGACCAGGCGGCCAGGCCCGCCACCCCCGCCGCGAAAATGCCTGCGAGATCGAAGTTCACCGCGTTGAACGCCTTCGCCAGCGCTCCCGCGACACCCGCGACCTCGAAAACGAGTGCCAGCGTGCCGAACAACTGAGACCTGCGCTGGTGGTATCCGGATTTTCCCGCGTACCACCGTTGCTGTTCCCGGATGCGGTCGTTCAAGTAGACGCGGCGCCGTTCGTCGAACGGTGCGGAGCGCAGCCGCCGCATGCGATCGGTGATGGCCGGGGCGGTGGTCGGCCGCAACGCCAGCGCCGAGATGTCCTGACGCAGCAGCATGAGTCGCTCGATCAACATCCGATCGGCCTCGCCCGCGGACAGCGTCCCGACGAACGGCGCACCCTGTACCGCGTACTTCCAGGTCAAGGTCTTCACCGATTCGGCGAGCGCGCGACCCTCGTACCAGGACTTACCCGGACGTCCGCGCAGAACGCCCACATCGACCGCGAGGATTCCGACGAAGGCCATCGCCGTGAGGATGGCCGCGATATCGGTGCCCGAAGCGCCGACGCGTATGGTGAATGCCGCGCACGCCGCCGCCACCACGGCCAGCCAAAGCCGAGCTCCGTAGGCGCGAAGATAGAACTTCTGGCCGTACAGCGACGCCGTGTCCGCGGACTGGAACAGCCCGGGGTAGTCGTCAGCCTGCCGCACGGGCCGCGGGACGCGTTCGAACCGACATGGCCGAAGCGTAACAGCCGACAGGTCCGTATCGAATCCTTTTGCGCTGCTTTCGAATTACGAGTCGACCATCGCCGATCGCCATTCCCGCCCACGCATTCGCGACATCAACCACGGACTTGCAGATCCGCCATCAGATACCGGGTGGCGGCCCGATGACCGTCGGTCACGGCGATCCGGGCCGTCCGCGGGGTGGTGCCGGAATTCGGTGAGCGGCTGTCCATTCGCGACCAGTGATAGAGCACTTGCGCTTTCAGGAACGCCCGGTCACTCTGCTTGTCGCAGAGGAAGATGACTTCGGCAATGGGAAAGCGGTCGATCACACGTTGCAACTCGAATCGCGTTCCCGCGTTCGTCGGCACGTATCCGGCGAGGTCGAGCACGACGTAGTCGACCCGGGACAGCAGTGTGTCCACCGCCGCCTGCCAGAAGCTGACGTGGCAGAGGATCGAGCGAACGGGATAGCTGCCCGCGGGGTCGCGGACCTTGACCGCCAGATCGGTCACCCCGAGCAGCCGCCTGCGTCCGGGTGGCAACGGTTCGTCCGAGTGTTTCGCCAGTTCTTCGCGCAACATGCGCGGTGACGCCACGAACATGGTGCGGAAGGCATTGCGCCTGCGCACGTCTCGCACCTCCTCCGGACTCACCGACGCGGCGCTGCGCAGGAGATGCACATACCCGAACTCGCGCCACGCGCCGCGCAGGAATTCCCGGGCGCGCGCCCGATTGTCGAACAGGCGCAGATAGGCGATCTGTACCGGCTTCGCGCCGATCACATTCGACCGTGGCGAGACCTCGCGAAGGTCTCCCCTGCCCCGCGGCGGGGTGGTGAACCGCACGGTGAGCGCCGGAATCTCGCTCGCGCGAGACCAAGTCGGGTCCGGGCCGATCGGGCTGACCCTGGCGCTGTAGGCGGGGTCTTTCGACCACTTCTCGACCGTCCGGCTCGCATTCCAACGCCGCCACCGCAGCGCGACCGATGCCAGCAATACCGCCGCCGACAGGACCATCAGGCCGAGGACGGCAGGCTCCAGTTCCGGCGCCGGACGTCGCGTTCCGTCGGGTTCCTCCACGGTCACCCCGTAGACCAGGACCAAGACGAACAGCGCGACCGGCACCACGCCCCAGAGCAACCGTCGGCTCGCGGCCGCGCCGTGACTTCGGACCTCCTGCACCGTGGCCATGTGCGTGTCCAGTGGCGGCACCAGCATGGCGATCTGATCGGGATCACGGTCCACGCGTCGCCGCAGTGATCGCGCCCGCAACCCCTGCGATGCGTCGGTGACGGCCTCCGCACCGGCGGCGAACGCCCCCACCCCCAGCACGGCCAGCGGAAACAGCACCAGCTGCCGCCACGTCGACAGGTCCACCGCGGGCACCCAGGCCGCCAGCAGCTGCGGCCCGCGAGCCCAGACCACGACAACAGCCGCCACGGCCGCCACGAATCGAACGGCGTTTCCAGCCGCCGACCGCAGCGACGCGGTCTCCTCGCCCCGGACGCGGGCGTACAACTCGCCGCCGCTCATTCCGCTGACCACCGCTGGCGTACCGTCCCGCCCCTGTGCCGACGAACATCCGTATGCCGATGGCTGCGCCTGTCGCGCCGGCGATATCGCCGGGCAGGTCAGCCGCTTTCACCGGCGAGCACCAGTATGGACCCGAGCCGGTGAAGACACATTCGTTATCGGCGCTATATGACGCGGACCGGCGCGGATTTCGGGAAGACGACCGGCAAGGCCATCAGTGCCCGGTGGAACGGTCCCGGCCGCCATTGCAGTTCGGCCTTGCCCAACTGGATTTCCGGCAGAGCGTCGAACAGCTGGTCGATGGCGTTCTGCACCGTCATGTAGGCGACGGATTTCGCCGGGCACGCGTGCGGACCCGCACTCCACGCCAGATGGGAACGATTGCCGATACGACTGCCACCGGGCTCGTCGGTCCCACGGATCTGAGGATCGTTGTTGCACCCGGCGAGGCTGATGACCACCGGCTGGTCCGCGGGCAACCAGACCCCGTCGACCATGATCGGCTGCCGCGGGTACGTCGTGCAGAAGTTCGCCATCGGCGGATCGTTGAACAAGACCTCGTCGAGCGCGTCGGTGGTGGACAGGTTCCGTCCGAGGACGTCACCGAAGCGGAACCGGTCGTCGGTGATCATCAGCAGCACGGCGTTGGTGATCAGATTGCGCTGCGCCTCGAATCCGGCCCCGTAGAAGCTCATCAGCTGGGCGAAGATCTCGATGTCGTCGAGTTCGGTCGAGTGGTGCGCCAGCCGCGAGGTGACGTCGTCGCCGGGATGTTGGCGCTTGAGCCGGATCAGCTGCATCAGCGCATCCTTGAGCATCTTCATGCCCTCGGGCCCCCGCACCGTGTCGAAGCGCGCGGCCATACCGGTGGCGACTCGCTCGCCGATCTCGGCCGGGCAGCCGACCATCTGGTTGAGGACTTCCAGGACCAGCGGAAACGCGTACTGGGTGACCAGATCGGCGGATCCGTCCGCGCAGAACGCATTGATCAACGGGACGGCGATCTGTTCGACCGTGGTAGGCACGTCGAACAAATCGATCCCGTCGATGGCGTCGACGGAAGCATGCCGGTAGCGATCATGGGCGAGTCCGGTGTTGTACCGTGCCGCCGGATACCACTCCATCATCGGCCGCACCGGAGAATCGTCGGGAATGGTCTTCTGCCAGGTGCGCGGATCGGCCGGGAAATGGTCGGGATCGCTGAGGATGCGCACCGCGGTCTGGTAGCCGATCACCAGGGTGGCAGGAACGCCGGGCGCCAGCTCGATCGGAACCAGCGAGCCGTGCTTGCTCCGCATCTCGCGGTAGGCATGGTGCGGGTCGGTGACGAACTCTTTCGTATACATCTGGACGCGCGGGGCGTCCGCTTCCGTCAAGGGTCCGTGCTGGACGGGGCACGCTCCGGTTCCAGTGGTGTGCGGCGCGGCCATCGGGGACTGTGGTGTGGTCAAGAACGTGACTCCAGGTAATGGAACTGCGATTCGACGAAAGTGATCTGTGAGCGGGTACACGTGCCTGCCGAGACCTGTCGTCCAGAGCTCGGCGACCCGCATACGCTAGCAACATAGCAACGCTCCGATCCCTCCGCTGACGAAGGCGGCGCCGACATACGGCCGAGAGGCACGTCGGGACAAGGCAATTCGCCGAATTTCGGCACGAAAGCACGCTGTAGGCGCTGGTGGGGAGCGCACGATCCGGTCGTCGCGCATCGGCTCCGGGTCGTGTTCCGCACCTGGGGGGCGTCGCCGCTCCCCTGCGGTCACGCGCGGTCGGCTACCGCACGGCAGATCACTGTTCGGATCCCCCACCGCCGGCCAGGCCAACCGTCGTCGCGGCCGCCTGCCGCGCGTCGTCGACCGTGCATCGGCCGAGTCCGCAGGCGGAGGCGACACCATAGGCCTCGCGTCCGGCGGCTTGCTCGAAGAGAGCGAGCGCGCGGGCGCTGTCCTCTTCGGAGTCCGGGGAGACGACACCGGCGATCACTTTCCAGTCGGGATCGAGTTTGCGCAGTGGTGCGTAGAACCGCGGGTCCAGCGGCGCCGGCTCGGCGCCGTAGGCGCACGGGATGTGCACCGGCGGCAGTGGTGTGCCCTGTTCACGCAGCAGCCGTGCCGTGCGGCCGAGCAGCTTCACCGCCGGAGTGAGGGTGCGCGGGGTGAGCAGGCTCTTGTGCTGATAGTCGCCGTAGCACAGGTGCACGATCGCTTCCGCGCCGATTCGGTGCATCCTGCCGAGGAAACCAGCGAGTTGCCGCGCGACGAGCGGTGCCAGGACCCACTGCGAACGTAGTCGTTCGGCCTTGACCATGCTCAGCAGTGCGATCGGCGACTCCAGCTGCCAGACGACGCGGTCACCGTACCGTTCGACGACCTCGGTCATCTCCTGAATCACCGCTTCGGTGAACACCGGCAGCTGCCGAAGCGCGCCGACCACGAGCCCGGAGCGCCGCACGGCGGGCCAGACGGGAAGCCCACCGGAAACCGCGGCGCCCGCGAAGACGAACATCGCCAGATCCAGCGGACTGGGTTGGCTGATCTGGACTTTCGCTCCGGCCAGCTCCGGACGGTCGCTCCGCAGCGATTCGAACGTGTCCACAACCTGGCCGATCCGCTCGACCCGGTCCATCGAGACGTGCCGCGGCTCCAACGTGCGGCCGGACCTCAGGCCGTAACTGGGGAAGTCGCTGTAGTCGGCGTACTCGCCGGGGCGGACGATCTCGAAGACGTCGGCATGCTGCTTGCGCGTGCGCAGATAGTCGAGAATCCAGTCCGGATCGAGATCGCAAGGCACGGCGGTCACCGGCCGTCCCTCGCTGTGGTCGGCAAACCATTGCATGACGGCACGATCACCCGTCATCAGCTCGGCAGGCAGGCTGCCGACATAATGCGCGTATCTGGTCATCTGTGGCTCTTCTGTTGTCTGGACGCGCGATCCGCGACCCGGGAGCATTCCCGTTACGCCGATCGGTAGCTGTGCAAGCGTACACGGACACGCCGGAACCCCGCACCCCCTGATGTTCCCACGCTATCGACCAGCGGATGAACGTTTCCGAAGCCGTTCCGCCGTCGCGGCAGGTACTGCGGTGGCCGAGTCGGCCAGCCACTGCGGACCGGGACCTTTTGTGTGCCAATGAATTAACCCCGTGCTTCGATGCGAGGCCCGAACGGTGGCGACTACCGCGACAAAAGCACCGGACGAACCCGACGCCCACTAGACCCGGCACAGCGGTCACTATTTCGCTGACTCCAGCAGGCGTGCAGCCGATACGGGGTGCTTGCCGGCATCGTTCGGTGATCGGCAAAGTCGCGGATCACGCACCCTTCGGCTGCGCAGCAGCAACTTCCTCGCACAACACTGACCCGGGGTCGGCACCGGCCACCGTAATCCGGGGCGACCGACCGCAGCAGTCCGCGCCGCGTCCTGGACGAATTGCGGCGAGGCATTCCGAAAATTTCCCACGCGCAGGCGTATTCGCGGTCTACCATCGGTGTCGTCCGAACCGATCTGCTGGATAGGACAATTCGACGGCGCCTGGTCCGTATCGGCGTCGTGTCGTGTTATCGCTTTGCTGTGCACCACTGATCAGATCCGAACAGACGCAGACCATCGACAGCGTGCTCGTCGATCGTCTCGGTATCCATCTCGGGGGTGAGGGCCACGCATGACCATCGAAATGCCTGTCCGCGACAATCCCGGCTCGCCTGGTAGCCGCGACCCGCTGAGCGTCTCGACCGGCTCGCGGGATCGCGTGATGTCCCGTCGGCAGCGCTGAGAGCTTCCCGATCCGAGCATGATTCGCTCGGGATGACCAGGTCGCCGCAGTACCGCTGAGGGCAGGCGCATCGAGCGACCTCGGACGCAGCGATGCCCGGAATACATCGAACCCGTAGTGCGACAAGCGCTGCGGTACATCGCCGACGCGGCGGTCGCGAGAACCACTCAGACAGAATGGAGTCCCCGCATGGCCTTCGAGTTTCTCGTGCCCGCTCTCACCGCACTGGTCGCGGTGGTCGTCTTCGTGGCGGGGGATCGCCTACATCCGAAGGCATGGCGGCACACCGACGACGACACCGTCGGCGCCCTGGTGCTCAACTTGATCAACACGATCTTCATGGCGGTGGTGGCGTTCATCGTCGTGATCGCCTGGCAGCAGTATGACAACGCGCGCAATCACACCATCGCCGAAGCCAAATCGCTCATCGACACCTACTGGGCCGCGCACGGGATGCCCGAACCCGACCACACGCGCATCCAAGGACTGGTGCGCGATTACACCGAGCAGGTTCTCACCGCGGAATGGGCCGTGATGGCCGACGACGGTCATCTCAGTCAATCCACCCAGGACACCCTCGATACCCTGCGCGACGCCGTTGCCGCGGTGAATCCGGCCGATCCCGAGGTCGACACACTTCGCACCAGTGCGCTGACCAGCCTCGACGCGGTGGCGCAGGCACGTGCCGATCGCGCGCTGGACGCCGGTTACCGCGTTCCCGGCTTCCTCTACCTGGCCATGTGGATCTGCACGGTACTGCTGCTGTTCAGCGTGGTCCTCTCCGGCGTCCAGGTCACCAAGCGCACCGTCGTGACGACCGCGCTGCTCGGCGCCATCGTCGGCGTGGTGATCCGGGCGATCTACAACCTCGACGAGCCGTTCTCCGGTGGGAACGTGGTCCCGAAGGAGGCCTTCGAGCTCGCACTGTCCCGGTACCAGCACACGACGTGATCTTCCGGCCGGTTCCGACTACGACGAGGCGACTGCACATGCGACGCGAGCGAAACACATCTCGAACACCGAGAACGGCCAAGGGATTGGCCGCTGCGATGCTGCCCCTGACCATAGCGGCACTCGTGGCCCAACCGCTGGAAGCATCGGCGGAGCCACCGCCGTGGCCGCCGTTCGGCGACCTCGCCACCGGGAGTGCGGGGACCGGCTCCGAGCCGGTGGGCGCCTTCGCGGGCGGTGGTTCCAGCGACCGCCCCGCCACATCGTCCGGTAGCGCCGCTGCCGAAGGTGAGACGTCCGGTGGGTCCCTGAGTCTCGGCCCGATTCGGCTGCCTTCCGGCAGCGGCGGCCTCGTCGCCACCGGCAGCGCCGGGACCGCCGGCGCTCGCGGCCGTCCGCTCGCCACCGGCGATGCGGAAACCGGCGGCGCGGCACGCCCGGCGCCCCACTCGGACGTCACGGCGGAACGACCGGCCGCGACGCCGGGAGTCGACACCGGCAGCGTCCAGCTGGCGTGCACCGGCAGCGCCGTGACGGGCAGCGCGTTGCTCCTGCTCGGGCTCGTGACCGGCAGCGGTTTCGGCTCCCTCGTACCTGGTCTCATCGGCCCCGGATCGAGTGGATCGGGCGTGGGGAGTGCCGCCGTCGGCAGTGCCGCTACCGGCAGCGCAGTGCTGACGTGTCTTCTGCTGCTTCCCACCACCCCGCCCCCGCCTATGAGCCCCCTCCAACTCGGTCCGCCTGCCCCGGAACTCCCTATCGTTCCGGCTCCCGCAGCTGCCCCTACACCGATACCGCCGCAGGCCGAACGTCCCCTACCCGAGCGCCCTGCCCAACAGAACCGGCCACGCGGACGGGACATCCAACCCGCCGAACCGGCCCCCGACCCGGCCGTCTGGAACCTCATGAGGCTGATGACAGTGCTGGTGGTCACCGTCATCACCGTCGTCGGTATCCGCCTCGCACCCGGCCCCAGGCGAACCCGTTAGATCTCCGATCCGCGCAAGGATGGTGCGGGTGCCGAAACAACCGGCACCCGCACCGTCCTCACTACTCGGAGTCCCTCCGGCACACCTCAGCGGGGCGCCATCCGGATGGCGCCGTCGAGACGGATGGTCTCGCCGTTGAGCATCGGGTTCTCCACGATGTGGCGCGCGAGCGCGGCGTATTCGCTGGGGTCGCCCAGGCGCGAGGGGTGCGGGACCTGCGCGCCGAGGGACGCGATGGCCTCGTCCGGCAGCGTGGCGAACAGCGGAGTGTGGAACAACCCCGGCGCGATGGTCACGACCCGGATCTTGATGGCCGCGAGGTCACGCGCCACCGGCAGGGTCAGGCCGACGATTCCACCTTTGGACGCCGAGTACGCCGCTTGCCCGATCTGGCCGTCGAAGGCCGCCACGGACGCGGTGTTGATGATGACACCGCGCTCCTCACCCACCGGATCGGTCTTCGCGATCCGTTCGGCGGCCAGCCGGATCACGTTGAAGGTGCCGATCAGGTTGACGTTGACGACCTTGGTGAAGTCCGCCAGCGGGAACGCCCCGTTCTTGCCCACGGTCTTGATGGCGTTGCCGATACCCGCGCAGTTGACCGCGATCCGCAGATCGCCCAGCTCCTGCGCGGCGTCGAGGGCCGCCGTGACCTGCTCCTCGTTCGTGACGTCCGCCGCCGCGAAGACCACGCCGTCGCCGAGTTCTTTGGCGACGGCCTCGCCGGAGGACGACGGCAGGTCGATGATCACGACCTTCGCTCCCTTGCCGTGCAGCTCCCGCACGGTCGCCAAGCCCAGTCCCGACGCACCACCGGTCACGGCCGCGACCGAGTTGCTGATCTCCATCCCACTCCTCTTCTCCGGGTTGTCGAACGACAGCGTGAAACGCCGTCCGACTGGTCCGCGCTGTCACCCCCGACACGGGGAGCCAGGCGCCGTGACCAATCGAGACACGGCGACAGGCTAACCGTAGGGGCAGCGCTAAGTAAACAGCCATTCTCCTGCGAATCAATACGCAGTGGGTCCAACGTCACCCGAACCCCCTGCAAGAGCGCGGGAATCGGCGTGATGGCAAGCTGTTGGTTATGGCCGATATTCGCCTGGACGTCTCCGACGCCATCGCCACCATCACCCTCGACCGCCCGCGGCAGCTCAACGCGTTCACCACCGCGATGGGCGCGGAACTGATCGATGCCTTCGATACCTGCGACCGGGACGATCGAATTCGCGCCGTGATCATCACGGGCGCCGGACGCGCCTTCTGCGCGGGCGCGGACCTGTCAGCGGGTGCGGAGACCTTCGTCGCGGGCGACCAGGACGCCGCGGAGTCCTTCCGTGACAGCGGCGGCGAGGTCGTCCTGCGCATGTTAGGGCATCTTTCCGTAGCGAACTCGCAACCTGGCAGCCGCTCTACAACGGATCTGACACCTTGCACCCAGGGCTGTTCACCTGCGGTCCGCGGTCCGCTCGTGGGAGGTGGTCGACATGAGCGACATCCTGCCGCCGATCTTGCCCGGTGGAAGTCCGCGGCTTGACGCAGCTCCCGCACTGATCAATTACCGGAATGATCGTCCGCTGACGACGATCTATCAGCACCCGTCCCGGCATGAGCCGCAGTGGCTTTGCAGCGTTCGCCGTCTGGACGCCGGAGGCAGGGTGATCGAGAAGAGGCTTCTACCTGCTCTTGGTTGGCGCCCCGGCAGGCGGCTCGGGTATGAGCTCAAGGGCGCGATGGTCATCGTCGGGAGCTTCGGGGATCCCGAACTGTGGATTACGGCCGCTGGCGACCTCCGGCTGCCAGCCCGATTCCGTCGCAAGGCCGCTTTCCACACCTCCGATCGGATCCTCTTGGCGGCGCACCTCACAGAAGGCATTCTCCTCATGTTCGGCCCTGGCGCTGTCGATCAGATGATCACGCGGCAACGGCAGACGGCGCCTCCCGCGGGGGGCGGCCGATGACACCGTCAGCGTCGAGCGTCGAAGTGCAGACCGCCCAATTGCTCCTCGAGCGACTGGGAGTAAGTCTCGAAGACCTCATGTCGGCTGAGCCGAAACGAACCATACCGACTTTTGCCGAGTATGTATCAGTCGTCTATGCGGCCATGCCACCCGGCGTGACCCGCAAAAACTACATGTCCTATTGGAAGAGAATCGTCGAGGCATGGCCGGATCGCCGACTCGATGAGCCAACTGTCACAGAATTCAAACAACTCATTGGCGACTTTCGGGCGCAACGCAACATCCGGTGCACCGATCGCGGCGGATACGGCATCGCAAGAATGGCAATAAGCGCCCTCCGCTACCTATACCGACACGCAGTCGAGGACAATCTGATCCGTTCTACGGACAATCCCGCAGCCCGATTGGTCAAGCCAAGGATGCGCTCTTCGAGCAGGGGAGCTATATCGACCGACCGCCTCTCGGAGATCAACCGTGTCGTGGCCGAGTACGGCGATGAACCTGAACTCACCACACTGATCCTCCGAGTGTGCACCGAAACCGCCTGCCGGCGGGGCGGCATCCTGGCCTTGCGGCCGCAAGATCTGGATCCGGACCAATGCCTCCTTCGGCTGCGCGAGAAAGGTAACACCGAGCGTTGGCAGCCTGTGTCACCAACCCTTATGCGGGCACTACTGGAGCATTACGCATCTCGCGCTCGCTTGCGGACTGACCGGAACCGGCGAGCACAAAATGGCAGACTGATCACCAACAAAGCTGACGAAAGACTATTTCGGTACAAGAATGGCGATCCGATCAGTGAAAGAAGATTTCACATCATGTGGCGTCAGATCGGTGAGCAGCTTCCATGGGTCAAACAGCAAGGAATCACGTGCCACTGGCTGCGTCACACCACGTTGACATGGGTGGAGCGCAATTTCGGGCACGCTGTCGCGAAGGCATATGCCGGGCACACCGACACCGCCAGCAACGGTGCCACCTCGATCTACACCCGCGCGACCCGGGAAGAGGTGGCCTATGCACTGTCGGTCTTGACCGGGGAGCCGCACCCTCTGGTCCCGAATCTCCTGCTCCCGTCCACGGAGGACCTCCCGAGATGACTCCCGTCGCGGATCCAACGGATCCGACTATCAGATCAGCGGACGCGCCGACGTGGAAGCGCCGGCGCGCTTCGTGGCTGCTGCGCCCGCGCGTGCGGCGCGCTGATGCGCTGGATCCGGATGAGCTTGCTCGCCTCCTAGCGGCGGCGAACGCGTGCCTGCCGTCTCTGCGAGATCCGGCACTGTACGACGTGATCGACGAAAGCGAGTTCGATGCCGAGCAAAGGCTGCACCGCTGGATTCGGGCGCGGGACCGGCGCGATCGCCAGAGCCAGGTTCGCCGGGAGCGTGCATCAAGAAATCGCTCGCGGCGCACTACGGAGCGGATTCGCGCGAAGGAGCAGCGGGAGCTGCGGTGGCATGCGCGTGCTCGAGCCGAGCGTCGTCGTGCCACCAGCGCGGATGCGTTGGAGGGCATGCTGCACCGTCGCGCGACGTGGTCGTCGTTGCGGCTGCGGGCGGTCATCGTGGTCGGGCTGGTGTGGTCGGCGGTGAACGTCGGACGCAACCTCGCGCCGGAGGGCGGGCCGGCAGGCGAGTCGTGGTGGCTGTTGTGGCTGCTGTCGTTCGGGATCGAGGCGATGATTTCGGTGCCGATCTTGGAAGTGATGGCACAGGCCGCGACCGCTGCACGGCTGGGTGTCACGGTCGAACGCCGCAAGATCCTGCTGTTCGAGGCCTGCCTGTTGAGCGCGACAGTCGGTCTCAACAGTGGTCCTCATCTCGCGGCGGGAGACTTCGGCCGCGGCAGCGAGTATGCGGTCGCGCCGGTGATGGTGGTTGTCCTGATGTGGTTGCATGCCTGGCTGGCTGCCCGCTACGCCCGGCTCATCAACATGGTGAGCCCAACCGGCACCCTCGACGATACGTCGGACTCCACAGATCGCGCGGACGGCGATCATGGCGCCGATCAGGCCATTGGTCTTCCGCATGTGGACGACTACCCCGCTTCGGTCATGGCGCAGACCACTGCACCCCCTGCACATGCGACCGGCCTGGTGGCGTCGACCACCGAACCTTCCGTGGGTTCGGTCCAAGCGCCGCCCCACGACCAGGCGCTGACGCAGCAGCAGGTGGAGATGCCGCAACGGGTGCTGATCGATGTGTCGGAGCCTGACCAATGCTGTCGCATCGCACGGGAGTTGGTGCGCGGCAGGTTGACTCAGAAGCCAGAGACGGAGATCGAGGAGCTTCTGCGGCTTGCTGAGCGTGGGGGGAACGCCAACGCGATCGCGACCGAACTGAGTCGGATCACGGGCGTCAAGTGGACGCGCTCGACGGTCGATCGCATCGTGGGTCGCGCGGAGTCGATGGGCTTCCGCATCGGATCCAGGCAGGGGGTGGGGCCTGCGGTCACCTCCGCCTGAAGCGGCGGCCGGGGTGCGCGGGTTAGTCGCACGCTAAGCCGCGTACCCCCACACTGTCGTGAGCCTCAGCTCACTACAACTCCAGATATGACGAAGGCCCCCAGCGGCAACTGAGGGCACTTCTGAAACACAACCCGAAGGTTGCTCATGAAAGGCACCTCCGAGGGTAGCGCACGCCCTGCCACGGCATCAAACGCCGCCAACGGCACAGCGACCATCCCCTACCGGCCACCCGCGCAGCTACCCCGAAGAACCGAAAACCCCGCCGCGCCGACGGCGGACGATGAGGCCGCTGCTGCGCAAGAAGCGTTCGCTCGGCTCGCACCATTACTGGCTGCGCGCCGCTCGATGCGCCTGTGGAACCCGAGCCTTGACGGGTACAACAACCGTGCCCGAGCACTGACCCGGAAACTGCCTGACCAGCCCGCGGCGGTGCCGATCTATCGGGACGGCCGGACTCGCCTGTTGGCGTTGGATTTCGACAGCAGCCGTGGCGGCACCGAAGCGGTCGACCGCGATGTCGAGCGTTGCCTGGGATGGGTTCGCGAAGCCGGTGGCCGCGCGATCGCCGACCACTCCACCAGCGGCGGCCGCCACATCCTCATCCCGCTGCCCGTCGGGGACACTCTCGACCTCGCCGAAGCCGAATCCCTTGTGCGCGCACTGGCCGCGCGGCTGCCCAGTCTGGACATCACACTGATGCTCAACCCCGCGACCGGCTGCATAACTCCTCCTGGGTCGCGTTGCAAGCAAGGCGGATACCGCCGTCTTGGCGGCAGCCTCGATGAGGCTCTCGATGCCCTCAGCACGCGATCCGCACCGGGGTTCGTCGCGCGTTTGCGACACCTGGTGGCGGGGACCGCGCACGAGGCGACCACCGCGTGCGGGGCATGCGCGATCCCGCGCGCGGCGCGCGCGGCCGACGACCTCACGCGCGAGGTGCAGTTGTGGGAAGGCGAGGGTGAGCGTGCGCGGCTGCGCGCGCAATACCGCCGCCGCAGTCAACTCTCCGCCACCATCCACAGCTTCGCGCGCGACGGCGCCGCCCCCGCCGACGGCCGGTGGACTACGCGCGCGGGCCGGTTGGATCGCTCCGCGGCACGCCAATCTGTGCTCGCCGCCGCGGTCGTGCACGGCTACTCCTACCTCGACGTGCGCGCGCAACTCCCCGCCGCTGGCGGCAGCTGGCACGGGTTCGCCGACGCCTACCGCCGCTACGGCCGCGGCGCCGACGCCGCCATGCACCGCGACTGGTCCTCTGCCTGCCGGTGGGCCGAGCGCACCGTCCCCGAATTCCTGTCCATGGCGCACAAGCAAAAAGACACAGGGGGCACACCCCAGGTCCGGTCGGCGGCACGTCTGCAGCAGCGGTGGCTCGCGACCGCGACGGTGTGGGTGCACGCGCAGTGGCCTCGGTCCCCACGGCGGTGGACGGTGCTTGCGGTGCTGCAGGCCTTGGCGTGGGCTTCAGCAGTCGGAGGGCAGGTCGCGCGCGGGGTGCCCGTCGTCGAGTTCGGTGGCCGCTCACTGTCACTGGCCGCGGGCGACCTACCCGAATCCACCGTGTGGGGCGTGCTGCGGGAAATCCGCGACATGCCCGGCGCACCGATCCTGCTCACCCGGCCCGGCCGCCGACTCACCGCCGACCGCTACGCCCTGGTCACCCCACACCACGGCCACCAACCTATCCGCCCGAACCCGACCCAACTGAGTCGCGCGCGGGTCGAACCCGTGCATCCCGCCTGGACCGTTCTGGGGTTGCACTGCCGCCGCATCCACGAACTCATCACCCGCGACGGGCTCACGACCCCCACCGATGTCTTCGTCGCGGCATCAGTCAGTCCCAGCGCGGGATACAACGCACTAGCCGTCCTCACCACCGCCGGACTCATCAACCACACCCACGGCCACCTACAACCAGGACCAACCAGTCTCGACGACATCGCCCACGCACACGGCCTTCACCAACAGCGCATCCGACGCCTGGCCTGCCACCAACGCGACCGCACGACATGGACGCAATGGCTCACCCAACACGACAGACACACCGGCAGACAGGTAGCGCACACCACCGCCTCCACACCGACGAAACCCATTCCCACGCCAGATGTGCAACAACACTGCAACCAGGAAAGTGGAAAACAACTCAACTCACGCGGGGGTACCGCCCTGCCATCCCGCAGTCCCCGGCCAGCCGAAGTCGTTGCGATCGACTCGGCGACGCCGGTGCTATCCCCCGCGCCGACGGTTGCCTCCGCCGCCCCGAGACCGACCGAGCGCAGTACGCCCGCCGTGACTGTCTCCGAGAAGCACAGGGGTTGCGCAACACTCGAGTCCTCCGGCCCTCGCGCGCACTCCTGGACCGGCACGGTCCACGAACGCGCGCGCGTGCCCTCACACACGAGCTACGTGCGCGCAGTAGCCGAAATCTACGTGGAGACCTCTGCTACGCCGATCGCGGGTGGGCGCTGGCTGATCGCGACGGACTCGACCGTCCTCTACGAGCGCCCCACCGGTGTGCAGGTAGCTTCCACCGTTCCCGCATCGCTGCTTCGACGTTCATCATCTTGGACGTGCATGTCCGGGCCATCCGAATCGGTGAGGCGGTGAAGCGCCGGAAAGCGGATCCCAGCACTCACCCCGCTGCCGTGCAGAAACCGCCTGGCGGCCGGGGCTGACGCGTGGATGTTTGCTGCCAGGCGGATCCGCTGGACAGCCTCGACCCGCAGGACAACCACACCGTGGTGTTCGGCCCGGCCCTGGCCGCCATCGATCCCCCTCCCCTGACCCGCGCGCGGGCGAGCCCAACGCGGCTCGCCCGCACCTGATCCAGGAGCCAACCGCGCCCGAGCTGTTCGTGTTCAGTCGGGGACGGCTGGAAGGCTCAGGAACTCGTCGACTGTTGATTACCCGAACAGGATACGCCCAGCCGCTACCTCCAGAACCTCCGAATTGCGCGGAACGCACGACAGTCGATAACTGGTTCGGAGTTCTCACCTCGCGCGTATTTCTACGGTAAGCGCGGCTACGAAGTTGTCTACGTCGGTGGTGGTGGTGTCAAAGGAGCACATCCAACGTACTTCTCCGGTGCGGCGATTCCAGACATGGGAGGGATAACGTTGCTGGAGCCGCCGACGGGCGCTTCGGGGGACTGTGGCGAACACTGCATTGGCTTGTACCGGCCGCACAATCTCCAGACCGCCGATCTCGCGCACGGCGGTTGCAAGCCGTATCGCCATGGCGTTGGCATGTGCGGCGTTTCTCAACCACAAATCCCCGCCCAGTAGGGCTTCGAACTGTGCAGAGATGAAGCGCATCTTCGACGCGAGCTGCATGGACGACTTGCGTAGATAGGCGACGTCTCCGGGTATCTGGGGGTTGAGGACCACGATAGCCTCGCCCAGTAGTAGGCCGTTCTTGGTACCGCCGAACGACAATACATCCATGCCCGCGTCGGTCGTCATGTCGCGCAACGAGACACCGAGAGTTGCTGCGGCATTGGCCAATCGGGCACCATCACCGTGGACGAGCATGCCGAGTTCATGGGCGCGATCGCAGATTCTCCGGATCTCGTCGCTGGTGTAGCAGGTTCCCAACTCGGTGCTTTGGCTGATCGACACGGCCAGGGGTTGGGCTCGATGTTCTATGCCCCAGCCCCATGCCTGGCGATCGATCAGTTCAGGTGTCAATTTGCCGTCGGGAGTCGTCACCGGATAAATCTTGATCCCGACCTGTTCCGGCGCGCCGCCTTCATCCAGGTTGAGGTGCGCAGACTCGGCCGCGATCACCGCACCCCAGCGCGGCAGCAACGCCTGCAACGCGACAACGTTCGCGCCGGTCCCATTGAATACCGGATAGGATCGGGCCTGGAATCCGAAGTGCCGGGCGAATGTTCGTTGTAGCTGATGCGTGTAGTCGTCGTTGCCATACGCGCCCTGGTCGCCTTCGTTGGCCAGCGCAAGCGCTGCCAGCACCTCAGGATGCACACCGGCATGGTTATCGCTGGCAAAGGTCCGGCCCGACACCGCCGTGTGATGGACTGCGACGCTCACCGGAACAGCTGCGCATCGAGGTCGGCGGGCCGGACCGACTCCGGGCATGACTTCGAGTAGTAGTTCATCGTCAGCACTACGCGTAATCCGCTCTCGTGACGCATTGGTCGGACATAGTGCGCGTAGTAACGGGCGTCGAAGAACAACAACAGCCCACGCCTCGGGTAGAGCACCAGGCAGTCGGAGTCCACCTCGGCCACATTTCGGGCAGTGCGGTTGCGCGCAATAGCCAGACCGCCGCCAGTCTCCTCGGTACAATCGGTTAGGTAGAGCAGGCCTTGGGTTGGATTGCTGTCGACGTGACAGGGATACCGTTCACCGTTGCCGCGCAGCACGTTCAGACTCAAGGCACGGTTGGGAGTGCTGGTAAGCGACAACGACTCCCCAGCGTATCGCTCGGCCAGCATGCGGAACCAGCTGCCGTACAACTGATATACCCAGTTCGCCTGTCGGAAGAGTGTCTCACCACTGACGGATTCGAGCGGGATCTCGACCTCTGCGGCTTCGCGTGCGGTACTGACCGACGGCCGAAATGTGTGCTCGACACCCTGCCGCGCCGCGAGAGCAAGCAACTCTGTATTCCACCCGCCGGGCAGATTCGACTCCACATCGTAGGTATGCCAATGGAACGGGCCCTCGGACGGTATCGACCACTCAGTACCCATGCTTGGCTCCATTGCCGAACGACTGATACAGCGCCGTACTCTCCTGCCACAGTCGCGGAAAAGCCGGTCGTACCGCCAGCCGCGACAGATCGTCGAGCGGCCGTCCGCGCAGACTCGTTGGTGTCGGGCCGGTGCTGTCCACTCCGGGATGGCCGCCGAGAAACTGCCAGACCAGGTTGAGGTGAATTTGCTTCCACTCCAGCATTCTGGAATCGAACCGATGGAGTTCAAGCGCCATCTCCGCCAGCAGCGAGACCCGGATGTCACCAGAGTATGCGAGCTCAGTGGCGGGCATCAGTGAAGAGATGGTGTGCCCGTTCGTGATGACTGTGGATTCGAAGGTGTCCCACACGACGCGACTCGCCTTTCGAATCGCCCGCGTTCCTGGTGAATCGAGCCCTGACGCACCGCTCGGAAAGCTATCCCGCATACGCAGGAAGCTGGCTTGCGGCAGCGATTCCAGCAGCAGCCGTACGCACAGTGCCGGCACTGCGGCCACGGATGTCGCACGCTTCAGCAAGCGCACACCGTCTATGAAATTCTCTTCGGCGAGCGCGACAACGAAATCGCAGAGCGTGTGATGGATCCCGGCCCAGGCGAACTCGGTAATCAAGTGCGTGACTTGAAACAGTCGATGGTCGGTGTGGACGAGTTTGTCGGCTGGAACCAATGCCGACAGTGCCTCGGTCAACCGTAGCTCGGTCTCGTAACCGCTGCCGCGGCCGTATTCGTATCGGAGCCGCGGATCGGGTTCCAGTGGATTAAGCACCTGCACAGCATTCTCCATGGTTTCTGAATTGTGTACCGCTTGCCCACAGAGGTCGGCCTGGGGCTGAACCGACCCTGTGCCCGGCGCCGACCGACTAGAAGTCGTACCAGTTGTTCGGAACCGGGGACGGTGGTGGTGGGGGCTGAGTGGCTGACTAGAACTTCGCTCGCGCTGGCGACCGCGATGGGAGTGCCTATTGCGCCGAGTGCCGGTGCGGCGGCGAGCAGGCCTACGTTATGACGGCAGCGACCACGCCTCTGGCACGTCGCCTGCCTGGCGAGTCGTCATTGTATACACCTCTTCGAGAATCGATTCCGGTGCCGTCGACATGTGGCTCGCGGCTAGTGGCATTCCGGAAGCGAGGAATGTTCGATCAGGATGACCTTCTCATTCATGCCGACCGTTCGGTATGGGGTGAATCCCTACAAGGGGTGTCGTCAAGGATCGTGTCAGGGGCGGTAGACTGTGGCTGTTCATCACATCCGTCACCGTTAAGCTGTCCTGACCTGGTGGTCGTCGGCGCCTTGTTCGGAGTGATTGTCACCGTTCTTTCATCATTGTTGTCACCAATCTGCCGCTTGATCTGCGCTTGGTGCGATTGCCGACGACTTCCGCGCTCGGCCCCTTGAGGTCGGTGCAGCGCATGCCTTCATGCAGGTAGGGCTTGTAGCGGCGACTGATCGACGTGTCGATGTCCTAGTACGGAGCGAGTGCTTGGTTGCAACATCCTCCCAGCTCGGGTGATGCGGCCCACGGACAAGCAAGCCATCGGAAGGGCATTCGGAACAATCCGGTCTCTGCTGTTCGAACAGTTACCGGGCTACACCGGTGTCGATGTCGCCGACCGCGGTGAAGACACCGAAGCCGACGCCGCGCTCACCGTCGAGAAGATGGAACACCTGATCGCCACCTGGATCGTCAAGATCTGGCAGAACCGCCGCCTCGGCCGCGGGAAACTTTTCCTGCTCACCGACGACGACACCGAAGAATCCAACAACTCTGATCCAGGCTGGACACAGTGGCGGCTGACCCGCCACAGTTTCCTTCCCGCACCACGCATCGCGTTCGGCGAAAACTCGTTGATGAGCCCGCGCCAGCCGCAACTGCACGACCTCTACCGGAAACCCGGGCGAAGACGTCATCCATACTCGCTCGTCACACCGAAATATCCTGCGCTACAACATAACCCAGCACACGACAATCTACAGGTAACGAACTACAACTGTCGCGCCAAACGGCAGTCTTCACAAGATCGTTGGTCACGGCCCGTCTCGCCCCGGCTGCACGAGGTCCTCCTCGCCGGGCTGCGCAGAGCGAAGGCCCTGGGCTTCTCCCGGGCGGCGGTCGACGGCTCCCACATCCGCCGTTAAAGGGGGATCCAAATCCGGACGAAGCCCCGTCGACCGGGCAGGGCGGACAGCAAGCATCACCTGATCACCGACGCCACCGGCATCCCGCTCGCCGTCACCCTCACCGGCGGCAACCGCAACGACGTCAGCCAGCTGATCCCACTGCTCCAGGCCGTGCCGCCGATGCGCGGCTAACGCGGCCGGCCCCGACGCCGATCAGACATGGTGCTGGCAGACCGCGGCTACGATCGCGACAAGTACCGACACCTGGTCTGGGATCCCGGCGTGAAACCGCTGATCGCCCGCAGCGGTACCGAGCACGGCTCCGGGCTTGGCGCCCAACGCTGGGTTGTGGAACGCGCGTTCGCTCATCTGCACGGGTTCCGTCGCCTGCAAATCCGCCGGGGGATACACGATGACATCCACGAAGTCTTCCTCACCCTCGGCTACACACTCATCTGGTGGCGACGCCTACGAGCTATCGCTCACTCCTCAATCCAGTAGGACGTGATGCGCTTGATCTTCGCAGCCTTGCTGTGGCCACTGAACTTGTAGACGTCGCAGCAGCGCAACTCGCCTCCGCCACGGAAGATCATGCGGCTGCTGACTGCCCCCTCGTTGCCGTGCGTGATGATGCTGTCCACGTGCAGTGTCACCACCTGCCTACCGACAGCCGTGTCCAGTGCAGTTGCGACGTCTGCCTTGCCTCGGACGGCCTGCTGGCCGACAATCTCCCATTCGACGTCATCGGCGACGGTTGACAGCAGCACCTCCGTGTTGTGCTCCGCCACCGCGATCGAGTAGTCGCGCAGCACCTGTTTCCTGGGAGCGTTACCGCAATCCGGCGTGACCTGGACCTGGACCATGGCGTGCACACTATCCGCCACTCCTCACAGCCGTGCATCATGCGCGCCTCCGAACTGCATTTCGTTAGGGGTTCTTTAGATCGAACCCGGTCCGTTACCCAACGGCTCAGGGCACTTCGTAGGGGTTTTCCCCATGCCGTCAAGGTTGCCGAGACGGGAGACTGGTGTCCCCGCGAATACCCCACGACGGGCAAGGTACACGACACCGGGTGCAACCAGCTGGCAACTGGTCCGACTTCCATCGGAGGGGATCAAATAGCTCGACAGAATCAGTAGGAGGATGCCGCCACCTCCAGGCCCCCACGTGCCCAACCTGCCGAAGGCCGCTCCACCCGCCTCAGCGACGGGCCGCACCGTCATTGCCGGAAGATCATGAAAAAGGTCCTAAAACAAGCACTGAAAGATGTGATCACAGGCCTCAAAGGCACGACCGAGCAGCCCGGTATCCCGCAGGCGAGTAAGGCAATCAGCAAGCAGCTTAACGAGTTCGGCGACTCCTCGTCGGAGGCGGCTAACCGCATAGCGGGCGCCGATGCCCACTCTGCCCGCGAAATCTTGGGCAGTAACACAGCCATGGGCGCATTTGAGACTGCCGAAATTACAGCAGCTAGGGCCGGTGGTCCGGAACCAGTGATCCAGCCGAATTCGTTGCTGACTCATACCGAACACCTGGAGCTGAGAAACTATACCAGCGAAGGGTATATGGAACTGAACAAAGCGCTTCGCGAGGGTACTGTGACGCCTGCGCAACAGGCGAGAATCGATGCCATCAACCACGCGCTGACGAAGCTACCACGCTACGAAGGAAACGTGTATCGTGGAGCAGAGATTGGACCGAAAATATCGGCGAAATACCAGCCTGGTCAAGTTGTCACCGAAGACGCATTTACCAGCACAACCTCCAAGCCGAGAAGTGCGTTTTACGGAAATGTGAGATTCAACATTTTGTCGAGATCGGGAAGGTCGGTGAAAGAATACTCACGTTTTCCATCAGAGGAGGAGATTTTATTTCCTTCGGGATCAAAGTTCAAAGTATTGCGCAGAACGGAGAGTCGAGATTCAGATACACCTCTAGAAATAGACATGATCAATCTCGACAAGGCGGCCACCGATGAGTGAAAAAATAGCAGGAAAAACGTTCTCCACACCCGAGGAGGCTGGCGTCGCTCCCATGAATCCAGATCAAATCGCAGAGGCATTGCGCAAGATCGATGAGGGTAAGAGAATTCGCGACTCATTCACGCCAAAACAACGTAAAATGATGTCTCCGAAGTTCTCGGACGACCTTTCCGACACGGAGTTCGAGGAAGCGCAGAAGCAGCGCGAGGACTGAGGTCGATCACAGATAGATGCACCTGAAGGATGCGAGTCATCAATTCGGTGCAGTACCGACCCGCGGCTCTAACGCTAGTAGGTGAAGACGGTTTCCACCGCGTCGGCTCCCCCACATCGAAGATTCCAGTTAACTACCCCTTGGGGACCGAACCCAGTGGACTGAGTATCATATTATCCGGAAAGATTCCAGGTAGACCAGCTTCTCCAAGTGCTGTTCGAATTAGCAGTCCGCGTCGATGCAGTGAAGGCCACAGCGAACGCGCAACAATAGCTGGTCCACACATTCGGAAAACCGCTTATACATACATGAATACATGCCTTCCGAGTTGGATCCGGATATGCCTGTAGAAATACCGAGCGAGGTCGCGCACTTCCTAAACTTCATCGGCATTCAATATCCGGACATAAATGAAGACGATGTTCGCTTACTGGGCCAGCACGTGCGCGTTTTCGCGATGAATATCGCGAAAACGCATGAGTCGGCGACCGGCGTTATCAAGGATATGAATTCGGTCTACTCCGGCGATTCTTACGAGGCACTGGCCACGGCCTGGGGTCGAATGAGCGCGACCCACATGGCCGACCTCGACCGGGCGTGCAAGATCGTCGCCACGGCACTGGACGTCGCGGCGGATGTGATCACCGCGGTGAAGATCGCAACGCTGACTGAACTCGCCGCCCTCGCCGTGAGTTACGCGGTTGTTCTGACCACTCCAGGGGCGCAGGCCCTCGGCCTTGCCGTCCGGGAGGCCGCCCGGCGTCTGTGCAACGGCGTCGAAGACATACTGGTATCTTACATCGCCGCCGAGGTCGTCGGTGAAGCGATCGAACCCCTCGGAGAAACTATCGACCGACTGATCAAGGCAGCCGTCCGCGACGCGTTGGGCATGCCTCCTTCGCAGCAAAGTTCGTCAGTACAACCCTTATACATCGAGCCTGACGAAATGTTGCGCTACGCCAAAATCCTCCATGACCATGCCAACGAGATCTCGCAGCACACCGCGACATTCGTCGAGAACGTAGATAGACTAGATTTCACCACAGCCGACCGATTCGATGCCGCCACCACACCGGCCTTTTCGCCGCAGCGGGAAATCGGGAACTCGCCTGCAGGGAGGGTACATGCCGGCATTGGACCCGAACCACATTCTGTTCCTAGGAGTATGCTTTCCCCACAGGGAAGCGCTCTCTATGCCACGACGGGCTTACGCGCAGTTGATGCGAATCAGGATGGTCCGGCAATAGCTAGATTAATTGACCGACAGCAGGCGATCAATGAGTCGATAGAGACGGTTGCGACCCCTGACGTTACCAACCTCACTCGACCGAGTTCCACGGGGATGGCTGTCGCCACAAACACCTCAGCCGCAGACGAATACGAGGCGCGCCGCCCCGACACGAACGATATCACCATCCGCTGTGAGGAAGCGGATAAACGTGTGCCGAAGATAATCGAAACCCAGGTCGATGGTTCCGATGCACATATCCGGCCCGCTGAAAACGATCGTCGCGAACTGGGATCGTCCCCCGAGCCTATCGCTTCGGATAGCCAGTCCCCCAGTTTCGACAGCCCCTCACCCGACAACAATGCCGGAACTCGCTCGTCACTAGCACAGCAGAACCGGGATAACGAACCTACGCCGCAGACCCCGTGGGGACGCAGAGTTCGGACACCGCACAGAAACCCCGCGAGAACGACACCACCCAAACCAACCTCAGCCGTCGCTGATGTGGCTGCTGGCCACAAATCCGGCAGAACGCCGTGGTCGAAGACCACACGCGAACCCGCTGCGGAACAGCCAGTCATCGCCACTGTGGTGTTCGGACCAACCTCCGCCGGACCAGCCCCAACGCGCCACTCCGACAAAGCGAGCCCGCAAAAGGACAACCAAGTTAACACAATCGACAGCGATGCCCGTCCCGCAAACGCCGAAACTAAGGCTGTTCAGCCGCGCCGCGAAAGCGCCGTCACCGCACCTGAAACGGGATCACCACCGATAAACAGGGTCTATCTCGATGGCGGCTCTGGCTCGCTTCCGGTGGTTGATCGTCGGTGACGGCACGATGCCTCGGCGAATGAGGTGAGTTTCGCTGTCGGCGTGGCGTTTTCGGGGTTGTTGCCGTTGGTGGTCGAGGATGCGGTGCATGAGGGTGAACAGGATCGTCGTGGTGGCGCGAACGCCCGATGGCTCGGCGTCCTGCCCGGTCTGCGGTGCCGAGTCCGGCCGGGTGCACGGCTATGACGGACGGATCCTCGCCGACCTTCCAGTGGATGACCGCGCCGCTGTCGTCCGGTGCGAATCCGGCGGCTGCTGTGCCCAACACCGAACTGCTGCATCACCTTCCTCGAACAAGTGCCTGGCGGTATGTAGCGCTGTCAACGGCGGACCACGCGTCTGACCTGCCAGGTGAGGTCGGTGGTGTGGGACCTGGCTGCGCGGGCGGCAGCACGTATGCTACGGCGGCTGGCGATGCGGTTGTTACGCCAAACCGCCGTGCGGGTTCTCCTGCGTACCCTGGCACCGCAGCGACCAGTGCCGCGAGGTGCTGGCCCGCAACCTCAGAATGCCCTTTTCACCGGTGACGCTGACCCCGATCGCCCGAAATGTTTCGGGTTCGCGCGGGCGTCGATGCTGCGGACCGGCACGACGAATCGGGTGCCGTCCACCGCGGCGACCAGGCCGCCGCCCCACAATTCGGCGGTGCCGATCCCAGCTTGGGCGGCGATCAGCGCGGCGTTCGCTCGCGCATGGTTCTCGGTACGCACATAGTTCTGAAACACGTGCCCGATCCGGGATCGGGTCAGCGCCTGAAGGCCTGGCGTCACGACCGGGCCCCAACCAACGTTGAGCGATGCGCGGTCAGTACCGCAGCGAGGGTGACATCGAAGTTGTCGCTGATCCGGGTGCCGCCGGAGATGTGGGTGTACGCGGCGCCGAACTGCGGGCACCAGCCCATCACCTCCAGGATCAGCTCGCCGATGTCGACCCGCGGCATCATCGCCTGACATCGCCGCCGCAGATCGATCAGCGGCGGCGGCTCCGGAACCGCGGTCAACGCCGCCGCGTGCAGCCGACCGTCGTGGTCGACGCTCAACTCGCCCGCCACGGCCCGGCCGGCCGTGTGTCGCCACATCGCGTCCAGTTCCGCGGCGCACTCGTTTCGACGTAGCGTTGTGCGACCTGGCACCGGAACGGGTCGCCGTCGAGATAGATCTCGCGCGGCGACCCGGATGGCCGGCGTGCGTCGCGTGCGGCGGCGTCCCGCACCGCGTCGAAGGAGCGGAGGATCGTGGGGAACTGGACCTCGCCGAACGCAACGTCGACGAAGAACTCCATTCCCTCGGGTTCGACACCGTCGGCCGCATCGCTGTCGACGATGGGGACGCGCACTTCGATCGGTCCGTCCGACTCCCAGCTGACCTCGCCGTGATACACGACGACAAGCGGCTGGGTCCAGGAGACCCTCGCTCCGGCGCGGAGGGCGAGCACAGCAGCGGTTCGCTCGATGTGCGAGGGAAGATCAGCTGCGGTCGTGCGGAGCGTACGTGAGATGAACGCCCATGGATTCACCACGCGGCTCCGCACACACGGCATGTTCTCGGGCAGCTGCTCGCCGGTGGGGCTGCCAGCCAGGCCGTCGAGCAGTGCAACAGCCCGTTGATGTGCACGGATCGTCTCCACCCGGTACGCCTCGATCAATGCGCGCCGCTGCTCCCCTGTGGAGTCGAGCACCGCACCGATACGCTCCAACGGCATGCCCACGCGGCGCAGCAGCGCGATCATCCGCGCGCGATCCGCCTGGGATGGTCGGTAGTAGCGGTAGCCCGTGTACTCATCGACGAGATCCGGAAGGAGCAAACCTCGCCGCTCGTACAGACGCAGCGCCTTCGGCGACAGCCAGGTAAGACGGCTGAACTCCCCGATCGACAGCCTGGCGGTCCCGCTCACTTCAGCAAGTATGCGATTTCGACCGCCCACTTGCTGCGGTCGGGCTCGGACTGCGGGTCGGTGAGAAACTGCTCGGTGCGCGCTCGCCAGTGGATCCCGTCAGCTCGTTCCTCGATCGCCAGATCCAAGCCCTGCACGCTGGCCCACTGCCACATCTCGCCGTGCACCCGCCCCAAGGCATCCGGACCGCCCTCCGGGCGCGCGACGAGGTAGCGGCCGCCCGGAATGACGCCCGTTTCGAAGCCTTCGCCGATCTCGATGCACGCGGCCACCGGAACCGAGACGGTGATGTCCATCGGATCCGCGACGGTTTGCATCCTGTGGTACTGGTAGATCGGCCCGCCCTCGGGGATGCCGCCGACTGCCGCGAGGGCGGCATAGACCTGCGGGACGTGCGCGTTCACGCGATCCCAGTGAGCAAGCTCGCCAGTTGTCGACACTCCCACCCAGGGACGTTCCGCGCGCTCTTCGACAGTGAATTCGGTCATTGATGTTCCTCCCGGTCGCCACCCGTCTCTCGGATGGGCCAGACCCGAGTACACTGCTTGCCCCAGGGTCAGAGTCAACCATCAACGCAGATTGTCCGCAGCGTTACTGGCCTGAGAAGTCTGGCTGTCAACGACCTCCTGGCCAGCAACAGCTAAGCGGGACTTTTCGCGTCATTGGACCCTATGTGCCGTTCAGTGGACATCGGAATGGGTTATTGGTGGCATTTGCTGGGTCCGCCCGCGCGGCTGACTCCCTTGTCGGCCTACCGACACCGCTGTCGTAGGCGGCTCGGGTGACGGTGTTGTGCATCGGAAGCCTCCACCGGGCCAGGGCGATTTCAGTCGCTACGACCAGGGGTCGATCGCCAGCTTCCCCACGGTTCCTCCGCCGGCAAGAGCACGCATAGCAGCGGGCCCGTCTGCAATCGAATGAACGTCTGGATTGCCCGGAGTGTAGACCCCGAGTTCGATGAGGGACGAGAGTTCCTCGAGCAAGTCGACATACAACTCTGGGACGAGTTCCGCGAAGGCTCCCACGTGAAGGCCCTTCACCTGGACTCGGTGCTCGAATACGAGTTCGTGGGTGCTGATGGAGGCGTCGCCGGAGGCGGCTCCGAACACGACTATGCGGCCCATGAACGGTTTGGCGACCGACAGGCTCGTGCTGAACGTCGCCTTCCCGACCGACTCCAGAACCAGGTCGACTCCGCCGGTGAGTCGACGGATCTCAGCCCCGAGGTCGGCGCGCTCGCGATCAAGCACGACATCAGCGCCCAAGCCAGCGAGAACCTTGTGCTTGTGCTGGGATGCCGTCGCAACCACCTTGGCGCCGTAGTGCCGAGCGAGACGGATCGCTGCTTGGCCGACTCCCCCCGCTGCGGCATGGACCAGCACCCATTCTCCGCTGGCCAGATTCCCCAACGGCTTGATCGCGGCCAGCGCTGTGGCCCAGTTGAGCACCAGGCCGAGAGAAGCTGCATCGCTCCATCCAGGCGGAACCGGAGCGACAGTAACGGACGGCATGACCATGTACTGAGCAAAGGCGCCGGGGCCCGCGCCGATTATATGGGAGCCGATAGGCAACGGATCGGCGATCTCGCAACCCACGGCAACGATCTCACCGGCAGCTTCGAATCCCGCTACGTACTCCGGAACTGGACCGCCGGCATATGTACCTCTTGTCTGCATGACGTCGGCAAAGTTGAGCCCGGCGGCACCAACTTTGATCAGGTAGTCATGTGGACCCGGCGACGGAACCGGAAGGTCCGTCACCATCACGAGATCGTCGGGTCCGTTGAAGGACTTCTGAACCAGACCCTTCATGGTCTCAGGGCTTGCACTTGCGCTCGAATTGCTTGTCATACGTCAACCGTAGGAGCCTGACGTATGGGTGAAGGTCAAGCGTTTGAATGCCTCACGATCGGCCGCCTGGGACAGGAAGCCGCCGAGGGAGGAGCGCTGTCGTTCGAGGAGCGCAATCCTTCGCGTGAGACGGTCGTGATACGCAGCAATCTCATCCCGTGCCTGTGAATCAAGGTCACCGGCGCCCTCGATCAGCGCGGGCAGGACCCGCTTGACGAACCGCACTGGAAGCCCAGCATCAAGGAGGTGGCGGATCACTCGAATTCGGTCGATCGTCGACGGGCAATAGTCGCGGTATCCGTTACTGCACCGGCCAGGGACAATCAGGCCCTCATCCTCGTACAGGCGAAGCGCGCGCGGGCTCGCCCCGCTCGCGATCGACGCCTCACCGATCTTCATGCTGACGAGAAGGCATTGGTTTCATCACTTCTCCCTCCACTTCTTGCCCCTACTCCGGTACCAGACCCCGCGACGGCTCAGCAGGCACGCCGCGCGGGACTAGGGGTACAGACCGCGGACGCGATGAGCTTCGGCCACCGACCTTACGGCCAGGGCCATCGCAGCGCTGCGAAGAGAAATCCCGCTGGACTCGACCAGTTCCCACACTCGGTTCCAGGCGAACTGCATGCGAGCGTCGAGTCGGCTCTCCACCTCGTCGACCGTCCACCAGTACGCCTGATTCGCCTGTACCCATTCGAAGTAGCTGACGACCACCCCGCCTGCGTTTGCCAAGATGTCCGGCACGACGAGGCAACCCTTCTCCTGCAAGATTCGATCTGCCGCTGATGTGGTAGGTCCGTTCGCCCCCTCGACGACGACCTTCGCGCGGACCTGGGCTGCGTTTTCCTCGGTGAGAACCGCCTCGACGGCGGCGGGTACCAGCATGTCCACGTCGAGCGTCAAGAGTTCATGCTGTCCCGGCAGAGGTTCAGCACCGCTGAAGCCAACCACCGAACCGGTCATGTCGACGTGTTCCTCGAGCTTCGGAATGTCTATACCGGACTGGCGGAAGATTGCTCCGTCGGCGTCGCTCACGCCGACCACGGTGACGCCGGCATCGTGGAGAATCCGAGCCGCTCCTCGTCCAACTTTGCCGAAGCCCTGAACAGCGGCCGATGCGCGCTCTACACGAATCGATCGCTGGGCAAGTGCGAGCATGGCAATGTACGCAACGCCTCGCGATGTCGCCATTGCGCGCCCGAGTGAACCGCCGAGCGTGACCGGCTTGCCTGTCACGATCCCAAGAACTGTGTTTCCTCGGCCCACCGAGTAGGTGTCCAGCATCCAGGCCATGGTGCGTTCATCGGTGCCGATGTCGGGAGCCATGATGTCGATGTCGGGGCCTATGAAGGGCGAGACCTCGCTGGTGTACCGCCGAGTCACCCGCTCCAGCTCCGCATGTGAGTACGATCGCGGGTCGATCGTGATGCCGCCCTTCGCCCCGCCAAAAGGAACATCCAGGAGGGCGCACTTCCACGTCATCCATATCGCAAGGGCACGAACCTCGTCGATGCCGACATCCGGACTGTAGCGCAGACCGCCCTTTCCTGGCCCGCGCGAGAGGTTATGCTGTACGCGATGGCCTGTCAGGACTTCCACTCGACCGTCGTCACGCCGAAGCGGAATGCTGACGGAGAGTTCTCGCCTGGCGACCGCCAACATGTCATAGACGCTTTCGTCGTACTGCAGGTACTCGACGGCCTCCCGCAGTTGGGCGCGCGCATCGTCCAACGGGCGACGGGCCGTGGCGAGCACGTTCTCCGCCCCGGATTGCCGCGTCCCGTGCTCCTGCGGACCGATCGGCTGTTTGTGCCTGAGATCCATCCCCAGGTCGTGGGTCGAGCGCCCCATATCCGACATCACCATGATTAGAACCTCTGTCCGATCTCGCGGCCTAGTGACCCAGCGTCGACCGCAACGTTGCGCTCGACACCTTCGCGTGCCGCCTCAGCTGCGTACTCATCCGTCTCGACGACACCCACCTGCGCCCCTCCTGAGAAGAAGGCGCGAGCGATACCTACTGCCGTTCGCCGTCTATGGTTGAGTCCGGCACTCGCGCCTAGTGCCCGGACCATGTCACCGACACGTTCCCTCCACCAATCCTCGTAGCCTCGCGGTGTCCGACTGCCAGGTCACGGTCCGCGGTGCCATCAGGCGAGCCCCGTCGTCAGGACTACCTTGCCCTTGACCTTGCCGTCCCTGACGTACTGCAATGCGTCACTCGCCCTTTCCAACGGGAAGACAGCGTCGATCGCAGCGTCGACGTCCCCTCTGCCGAGAAGCTCGAGCACCTCGGTCATCGTCGCGCGCGTCAGAGCTGGATGGCGGTCACGGTAGTCACTGCTCTGGAGTCCGATGACGCTGATGTTCTTCACCAGCAGATGGCCTGGTTTGATCGGGGTCTGACTGCCGGACGCGAAGCCCACGATCACGATTCGACCCTCCCATGCGGTGGCTCGTACAATTTGGGTGAGATAGTCACCGCCGAGCATTTCCAGCACGACATCTACGCCGTGACCGTCGGTGGCGGCGAGCAGGTCGTCGCGCAGGGTGTCCGGTCCGGACGTGAGCACGACGTCCGCGCCTTGCTTCTGGGCCAGCGCGCCTTTCGCCTCGTCCTGCGCGAGCGCGATGACTCGTGCGCCCCAAGACTTGGCGAGCTGGACGCCCGCGGAGCCCACGCCGCCACCGGCTCCGGTGATCAGCACGGTCTCTCCGGCTCGCAGCTGACCGCGACGACGGAGACCGAAGTGAGCGGTCGCGTAAACCAAGCCGGCGGCAGCGGCCTGCTCGAATCCGACATCGTCAGGGAGCTCGACCACCAGTTCCTCAGGCACCACGAGTTGCTCGGCGTACCCGCCGTACTCGACCAGCGCGAAGACGCGCTGGCCGACGGCGATTCGCTCGACACCCTCCCCTACCGCGGCGACCCGTCCGGTTGCCTCCTTGCCTGGGCTGAAAGGACGTGGCGGCAGTTTCTGGTACGTTCCTTCGACCACCAGGATGTCGGGAAAGTTAACGCTTGCCGCGGCGACTTCGATAACCACTTCACCTGGTCGCGGCTGAAGGTCAGGGAGTTCTCTTATGACGAGGTTGGACGGTGGACCGAAATCCTCCACGAGTACTGCACGCATTCTGGTGACTCCTTCTCGGAACGTCAGTCAGGCCCAGGGTGAGCCGTCGGGCAGGTCCGCCAGCTCGGGATAGCTGACGATGGCTGGGGCACGCCGGAGGGCGGGTGCCAGCGGGCTGGGAAGTGTGGCAAAAGACCGATCGGCGGCTCCGGGCAAGGAAACCCGATCAGGGCCGTCCACCTGAACAAGCCCGGCCGCGACCGACTCCTCCCAGGTGGCGACGACGGATGTGCAAACGTCCTCGGATGACAGCAGGTCCCGCCAGAAGTCGGAGTGGCGAGCCGAGAAGATCTCGGCGAGCGCGGCGATCACCCGTTGCTCCTGTCCAGCATCGTCGAGGAGTTCCTCGTCAAGGCCGACTATCTCGGTAAGCCGCCGCCAGAACTTGTCTTCCAATGCCGCGCAAGCGATGTGCCGTCCGTCGGCGGTCGGATATATCTGATACCGCGGGCTGCCCCCCGTGAGCAGCTCGCCTCCTGGCACCGGCCAGTTCCCGTCGACCTGGTGCGTCGCGAAGTAGCCGTAGCCGAGCACCTGCAGGTTGCTTGTCATCGCGACCTCTACATGCGCACCTCGGCCGGTCGCTTCTACCTGGCGCAGCGCGAGGAGGATGTTGACTACAGCTGGATAGGCCCCCGCCGCGATGTCGGCGAGCACGCTGACGGGCAATGTCGGCGATCCTCTTCGATCGACGACGACGCCCAGCAGGCCAGACTCGGCCAGGTAGTTGAGGTCGTGGCCGGCGCGCGTGGCGTAGGGTCCGGCAGATCCGTAACCGTTGATCGAGCAGTAGACCACACGAGAATTTGCCGAAGACACGGCCTCGTATCCGAGCCCGAGCCGGTCTGCTACGCCGGGTCGGAACTGTTCGACGACGACGTCGGCCTCGGCTGCCAGCTCGAGTGCTCGGTCTCGCTGGGCGGGGTCCTTGAGATCCACGGCGAACGCACGCTTGTGGCGGTTGAGGATGGCGTAGTTGGCACTGGCCTCGCCGAAGCGCGGCTCGTAGCTTCGCATCTCGTCCCCGCGCCCGGGCCGCTCCAGTTTCACCACGTCTGCACCGGCCTCGGCCAGGAAGAGCGTTGCCACGGGGCCTGGCAGCAACGTGGAAAGATCAAGCACCCGCACCCCGCTGAGGGGCAACTGCTCAGTAGTCACATCAAATCCCGCAACTTGAACTTTTGGATTTTGCCGCTGGGTGTCATCGGCAGTTCCGGCAGACAAATCACTCGCTCCGGCAGGTAGTGCGTGGAGAGCCCCTGACCAACCAGGAACTCGCCCAGCGAGTCCACAGTCGGCTCCGGGCGGCCGGCCTCGATAACGAGTACGGCGCAGATTCGCTCGCCGAGGCGCGCATCCTCGATCCCGATTACCGCCGCGTTCAAGACATCGGGGTGGTCGAAGATGGCCGACTCGACTTCTGTCACGGGAATGTTCTCCCCGCCTCTGATGATGATGTCCTTTGTGCGACCGGCCAGCGACACCCACCCGTGCTCATCGATACTGGCGCGATCTCCCGTGTCGAACCACAGCCCTGGAAGGTACGCCTTCTCGGTAGCGTCTCGCCGATCGAAGTAGCCATAGGCAACCGCCGGGCCGCGCACGAGGAGCTCACCGACCTCGCCTGGTGCCAGCTCGGTGCCACCGGCGCCGACGATCTTGACCTCAGACCCGGCGAAGACCGACCCATCTGTGCGCTGGATCGCGTCCGGCTCATCTGGCGTGCACGACATAATGATGCTGCACTCGGTCATGCCCCACGCCGGTGCCACATAGGCGCCGAGCGCCTCGCCCGCCTGCGCGGGCAAGCTGCGCGGCACCGGCGCGCCGGCGATGACCAGACAGGTAAGGGGGCAGGCGGGGTCCCCGACTAGGTCAGTCCGCATCATGTCCTGCAGAAAGGTCGGCGCACCGAAGAACGTCGTCACCCCCTCCTGGCGGATGACATCGGCTCCCCACGTGGGATCCCATCGGTCGACGTGGACTCCGGTCCCTGCCAGCAGTGTGGTGAACACGATGCCCCAGATGAAGCCGGTGTGATGGCCTACGGGCGAAGCGACAAGCTGTACCAGCGGGTGACCGTAAACTTCGGTTCCGATGTGCTCGGCCTGTTGCCGAGCCGAGTAGATCAGGGTGTTGTGGCTGTGCATGGCCCCCTTGGGCTCACCGGTCGTGCCCGAGGTGAAGCCGAGATAGCAGAGTCCGTCGGGGTCCGGTTCGGGGAACTTTTGCCGCGGGACCTCCGCATGGTCCTTCCAGAGCGACTCCCCCTGACACAGATCGGAGGCATCCTCATCGAGGACGATGACGTGCTCGAGCGTCGGGAGATCGAGACGCATTCGACGAGAGAGATCGAGATGCTCATCTCGACGCCAGCGCCGCGGGATCACCAGAATCTTCGCCCTGCTTCTCCGTAATACGGCAGCGGCTTGGCGCTCGCCGTGCGCTACAGGGATGCCCACATAGACGGCGCCGACCTCGTTGATGCCGAAGACGATCTCGGGATATTCGACCCAGTTCGGCAGCATGACGGCGACGGCATCGCCTGGTCCCACTCCAAGCGATGCGAGAATACTTGCCGCTTGGTTGGCACCCGCGTGAAACTCCGCATAAGTTCGGGTGACTCGGCGACCCTCCGCCCGGCGCCCCACGAGTGCAATCCGATCGGGGTGGGCAGCAGCGGCGTCGGTCAGCAAGGATCGGATCGAACGCTGCTCCCACCACCCCTCGGCCCGCCAGCGAGCCGCCGTGGCGTCGTCGGTCGGGGTGAACTGGCCGCCCAGGACCTCGAGCAGCGGGTGTGTGCCCCGCACGTCTGTCACGGTGCCTCCTTGGTGATGTGGAACTTTGTCGAAAAGAATTACGAAGGGCTCGCGCAACAGAGACAGCGTCGCGCTGGACATCGGTCGCCGCGCAGCGAGACTGTGTCACGCAGCCTGTGTTCGGCGACAGCCATAACCTGCGAAGGACTCAGGTTTGATCAGCGCCGTCATGTGCTTGAGAATTCTTCGCCGACGTTTTCCTGGCCCACGCTGCACCACCGACGGTGTACCCGCCATCGACCTCGAGGTCGATGCCGGTAATCGCTTCCGCGCTGTCACGCACCAGGAAGGCCACGGCTTCAGCCACGCCTTCGGCGTCGGCGAGCCGACCGAGTGGGGTGGAGTTCAACGCTGCGACGACGTAGTTCGCCGCGGCGTTGTTGGTGAGCTCAGTCGGAATAAGGCCGGGATGGACGCAGTTCACTCGTATACCCCACGGAGCCAGCTCGATAGCCGCAGCTTTGGAGAGCCCACGGATCGCCCACTTGCTGGCGCAGTACACAGGATCCGAATGCGCCTGCAGGGCGGCGGTGGAGCCGATATTCACGATGGCTCCACACCCCGCGGAGCGCATCCCCGGTGCACATGCCTTGATGCCCAGCGTTGCGCCGAGGACATTGACCGACATCACTTTCGCCCACGACTCCTCGGTCACCGATTCGAGCGTGTCACGTGCGATGACCCCCGCTGCATTCACCAGAATGTCGATTCGTCCTACCTCAGGGGTCGACATGGCTCTGAGCCACGACGCCTCGCTGGTGACATCGAGTTCGAGCGCAGTCGCACTGCGGCCGCGCTCCCGAATTATCTGGGCAACCCGCTCGGCGCTATCGATATTTCTGTCGGCGACAATAACGCGGGCGCCATCACGCGCCAGCGTGAACGCCATCACCGAGCCCAGGCCGCCACCACCACCGGTGACAAGTGCATGGCGACCAGCTAACTGACCGAGTGAAGCCGCCTCCGTGGACTTCATCATTTCGGGGCCTGCGCACTGTTGCCACGACTGAACGTGTGTTTCCGCATCAAGTCTCCATCTCCGTATTGGTCAGGCGAGCCGTTCGTCAGCCGCGCTCGATGTCGGCTACGCCAGCGTGGGCCAGCGCCGATATTGATTGGTAGACCGTCTCTCGCCGAGCAGCGCGTCCGAAGATCGGCTCACGCGGAATATCTGCCTCGGACGGGATGCTGGACACCGCGATGGTGCGCGCCGAATTGTCGAGTCCTCGACACGATCCCCACCACCATGTGGAGGGAGCGATCTCGCGTGCAGCGAGCGCCTCGCAACCCGCCGTGTCCACGTCATCGTCGAACCAAGCGACATGCATGTAGACAGCACCGCTCGCCCCTTCCATGAACGGCACGCGCATGGAAGGGGCGCGGGAGGCGCTGAGGTCCCGAACCCAGTCATCGATCATCGGTTGCCACCGATCCCAGCCCCAAGTGGCCTTGTATTCAGGACTTTCCAGTGCAGCGGGCGACTCGAGTTCCCACATGGCGAGGTACTTGACGCCGGTATCGAAGGAATGGGCCTTGAATCGCTGGGCCCGGAGGAAGAGAGGCTTCGCCAGCATACGCCCCATCTTGGGGCCGTTGTACCAGTCATTCCACTCGGCTTCGAGGTCGGACCGGTTGAAGTTGCATTGCACGGTGTAGAGCGTGGTCACTGCGCACCTCCACCGACGAGTGCCTGATCCGGTGCGTCCGAGCTGAATGGATGGCAAACCAATTTGAAACGATCATATGTACGTGGACGCACACGGTGCGTCCACGGGGTCTCGGCGGCTTCAAGCCATGCAGGCGACCCCACAAGGCCAGGGTCGTCTAGGTGATAGACGGCGAAATATCGGTGTGGACCTTCGACCGTCAAATACCTACGGGCACGGATCACGCCGGACAGCGCCTTCAGTCGCGGCAAGTGCTCCTCGTCGTACCACGCATTGAACTCGGCCTCGAACGAGTCTTCGACGTTCATACCGACGACGTAGAACCCCTTCGCGGTGGCTGGCGACGGCTCCTGGTCAAATGTCAGCTGCCGGGCCTCGTAGTAGCGAAAAGAGTCGCACTTGCCGATCATTCGCTTGGACCAAGGCGAGAGGGATTCGCCAGAGATCTTCCGATACTCAGGTGTGGTGAGCACGTCGAGGTCGCTCAAGTCATAGAAGGCCACTGAGGTGTCCGCTATGCCGGAAACGAGCCAACGTTGCGCCGCGAGAATACCGGGAACGCGCAGCCGCTCAGGAATGTGTTCGGTGTCGTACCACGCATCGAACTCCTCGCGGTCAACGGAAGTGAAGTCGAGCACCGCCAACAAGGCGGCAGTTGCCTGAATGTCGCCCATCCGGCCTCCTTTACATCAGAGCCTCAAGAATATTAGACCGAACCGCATATGTCCAACATTTAATCTGAGCATGGAACGGTCGAACAGAAGACGGGATCTCGCCCTACGCGGAACCTGCTCTAGGGGACAAGGTGGTCAGAGCCTCAACGACTGAGGGATGATGTCAGACCACCATCTACCTGCTGGACACCTTGCCAACTGATGGACAAAAGAGGGCGGGTGAGACCGACGTACTATACTCACAATGGTGTCATCTGAAGCCCCCGGAGCCTCGTCCCACCCAGTTGCGGCTCAGGTCGCCACCACTCTCCACAAGATGATCCTCGACGGTCGCCTGCGGGCGGGCGAACGAATCAAGGAAAGTTTGCTGGCCCGAGATCTGGAGGTCTCCCGTAACACAGTGCGAAGCGCTCTCATCTCGTTGGAGTCCGCCGGCTTCGCTCGGCACACTCCGAACAAGGGCTGGGTGGTGTGGCAGCCGACGGAGAAAGAGATCATGGACCTCTACCTCGCTCGCTATCACCTCGAAACAGCTGCCGCCCGCTCAGTCTCCCCCTCCACAGACTTCTCGACCCTCAAATCTGCACTCGATGATCTGTTGACCGCGTATTCGACGAGCGATACCCAGACGATCGTCGAGAAGGATTTGGCATTTCACGGCGCGATCGTCGGGCTGCTGGGAAGCGCTCATCTCGACAGGTACTACCAGAAACTCCTTGAGGCGCTGGGTTATTGCTTCACGGTCGCCTACAACACAGCTGTGCCCCGAGATGCAGCATCACTGAAGCAGGAGCACCTCGAGATCTACCAAGCCATCACGAGCGGGAACGTCGACCGGGCAGAGAAGATCATCGCCAAGACCGTTATGACGGGGCGCGAAGATGTCCGCAGATCGCTTGCAGGGGAGAGTCCACTACTCCTGGAAGAGGCGTGACGGGGTCATCAGTTGTCCACCGATTTTCGGATGCGTAGGGAGACACCGGCCGGATCAGTCTCTATGTCGTCGAGTGAGAACTCGACCTGCGAGATGCGGTAGCGGAATGTGCCGCGCTCGACTTCCCCCTCCAAGGCAGTGAATGTCTGCTCATCGATAGGCTGGAAGACAATGATGTCACCGGCCTTCAATAGCGCAGGTCCCTCACTGAAGTCGGCGAGATTTCCATCCGGCTGATAGATTGGTCCGGCCGCACGGCCGAGCATCTGATAACCCCCAGCGCTCGCGTATGGGTATATTCCGGCGAAGCAACCGGCCTGCCCCACGGTCCGCTCCGGGGTATGAAGCCTCGGCGAGACGTATTTGGGCGTCGTGAGCTGACGGCTCGGGTCCACGAGCTGAAAGCCCTCGAAGCACCCCGGGTAGAAGCCTGAAGCGGACACGATCCAGGGCGCCCCGGCGAAGCGATCGATCATCTCCTCCTTCCCGGACAAACCATTGACACGGGCGCAATAGGTCAGGTCATCTATATTCGGATCTCGGCGAAAAGAGGCGAACTGCTCCTGGCAAGCACGGGTGACCGGATCGTCGAACCATGTCGGAATGCCGATCACGCGGGAGCGAAGAGCCGGAGCCTCCAGCCGATCGATGGCTTGCACCGCGTTTTGGACGATTGCGACCACATCGCCTGGCTGATGAAGATCGGTGTCAAAGCGCACCATGAGCGACGTGTTGGTGGGATAACACTCGACCAAGCCATCAACCTGTCGCGCCGTCAAGGCCTGCCCGATGCGGATCGCACGCAGATTCGCCTGCAACGACATGTCGGCCTCGAACACAAAGGTGAGATGATCCTCACCACTAACGTAGATCTTCATAGCACACTTCTTCCGAGACTCGTTGACGAGGCGAGGGCTGTCCCACCTCTCGCACGGGCAGGCGTCCAGCCGCACCCATAGGATGAATGTTTCAGGTGCTGATCAGGATTTCAGGCAAGGCAGCGAGTTCACTTCGGTACTGATCCCACATGACAAGTGCTTCATCTCGGCTGGTCTGGCGAAAACGCACCGCAGATTGCGGCATACACTGCGCAACCAGATCGAGATCAGCCCGGGCAACGACACCAACGACGGCGTATCCGCCCATCGTCGGACCGTCGCGATGCAAGAGAATCGGCCCGCTTCCACCCGGGATCTGTATCGACCCGAGCGGGTAGCCACCGTCAAGGGTGTTCGACAGATCAGGACCGGCCCCGAATGGCTGTTCCCTCTCTCTCCACGTCATGGTCGGGCCGCTGAATCTCACGCCGGTCCGGTCGCTCGATGGAGTCACTGTCCAATCCGCGGAAAAGAACTCGCGAAAACTTTCCGGCGAGAGTCGGTCGTCTGGTTCTACCGGGACGACGTGAATCGCAGTACGCCGTCGTGCGCCCAACCGGTGGTTGTCGCGAACCGTCAACGTGTTCGGTCTGCTGTCACACCCGCCCAGCGGCACCCGGTCACCCTTCTGCAAGGTCGTACCGCCAAGACCTCCGAAGCGACCGAACAGGTTTGTGGAGCGCGAGCCGTGGACGAGCGGCACGTCGACTCCGCCACTGAATGCAACATAGATCCGGGGTGCCTCCCGGCTTGCCCCCAGCTCGACTACATCTCCCTTGCACAGGTGAACGGTCGTCCAGGAGTCGAAGTGCTCGCCGCTGACGACCACATCGACAGACCCCCCGGTTACGGCCATCGCAGTATCTACATGCACCACGAACGACGGAGCGACATACGCGGCTTCGAGGACCGCGTCCTGGGTGTCGTTGCCTACCAGTAGATTCGCCACCGTGGCCGAGTAGTGATCAAGTGCACCACCCACATGGATGCCCAGCACGGCCAGTCCGAGCCGCTCGCGGGTGTCTTGGATGGTCGTACTCAGCCCCGGACTCAGGATCTCGATCATGCGGCGACAGCAGTCGACTTCGGCTCAGCCGCGCACCGAAATCCCAGAGAGGTGATCTCTTCCGCGAGCGCTTTCGCGACTTCGACAGCGTTGCGTGCGTCAGAGTGAAGGCAAATACTCGTCCCATCGACGGGAAACATCGATCCGTCCTCCGTCTCGACCACGGAGTTCGTCAGCCAACGGCGAACCTGCGCCTTCGCGAAGCCGACATCGGTGAGCTTCTTGCGTCGCTCGACGATCGGCGCTCCGTCAGGCGAGTACCGTAGATCGGGGTAGATCTCACCGACGAACTTGTGGCCCGAATTCTCGAGGACATCGCGATAGGTGCTGGCCCCTGCGCCGGCCGGCCAGTAGATGAGACATCCCGGTGCCACCGTGGTTATCGCACGCGCCGCGGCTTCACCGATGACCGAGTCTCGCAGAAGATAGCCGTAGAGCGCCCCATGCGGCTTCACATGGTTCAGTTCCAGGCCGCGTGAGCGCAGAAAGCCTTGCAACGCACCGATCTGGTACGTGAGCATCGCCCCGACTTCCTCTGCATCGAGCGGGATGATTCTGCGACCGAATCCCGCACGATCAGGAAAACCTGGGTGCGCGCCGATGGTGACATTGCTCTGGACTGCCAACTCGATGGAGCGCCCCATGATGACGGGATCGCCGCCGTGGAAGCCACAGGCGATATTGGCCGTGGTGATGAACGGCATCAGGTCGGGATCATTTCCGAACTCCCAGTTGCCATACCCCTCACCCAGGTCGCAGTTGATGTCCACGGCCCGCACTCTGCTGGTCTCTTGAACGCTCATTGCTTGGTAACCTCACGTTTCTTGCTGGCGCGAATTGAACTTGTAGATCTACCGACTCTGGCGACAGCCAGGCGGGTCCGACTTCGTTGATCCGTCCGGCGTGACCAACCCGGCTAGGATGACGTCCAAGCGCTCCTCGAGATACTTGGTGTGATGTGCGGCGGCGACGAAGGCCTCGTCGGCTAGTGCAGCACCCACGAATGCGGCTGTGTTGGAGACGCCTTCCAAAGAAAATTCATCGAGGACACGGCGCGCCCTACTGATCGCTTTGTGTCGCGTGCTTCCCCACACGATGATCTTTCCGATCATCGAGTCGTAGAACGGGGGGATAGCGTCGCCGGTCGCCACACCTGCATCAATCCGAACGCCCGGCCCGCTCGGCCATGACACCGATGTCAAGACTCCGGGTGAAGGGAAGAAGTTCAGCCTCGGATTCTCAGCGTTGATGCGCAGCTCGATCGCGTGCCCGCGTGGGATCAGTGCGTCCTGCTCGAACGACATCGGGGCTCCGAGTGCCACAGCTAGCTGTTCCTGGACCAGATCGACGCCCAGGAGTTCCTCCGTGATCGGGTGCTCGACCTGGATCCGCGTGTTCATCTCGATGAAGTGGAATTTGTCGGTATCTGGATCGTAGAGGTACTCGACCGTGCCGGCGCCCACGTACTCGATCTCGGCGGCGAGCCGACACGCCGACTCGTGCAGTTCAGACCGTGTGGCCACCGGTATACCCGGAGCGGGGCATTCCTCGATGAGTTTTTGGTGCCGACGCTGCAGGCTGCAGTCGCGATCGTGAAGATGCACGAACCGTGTGCCATCACCGAACACCTGTACCTCGACGTGCCTGGCGCGCGGAATGAATTTCTCGAGGTAGAGGCGACCATCACCGAAAGCGGCGACAGCCTCCGCGGCCGTCACGTCCCACATCGAGACCAGTTCGTCGGGCGTCTGCACGATGCGGATGCCTCGGCCACCCCCACCTGCGGTGGCCTTGATGGCCACCGGATAGCCGATTGCTTCGGCGACCGCGACGGCGGCAGTAGCGCTGGCCACCACGCCATCGGAGCCTGGGACAGTCGGGAGGCCAGCAGCACGAGCTCGCTGCAAAGCGGTGGCCTTGTCGCCCATTGCCGCGATGAGGTCGGGTGACGGTCCGACCCAGGTCAATCCCGAGTCGATGACCGCACGGGCAAAGTCGGCGTGCTCGGACAGGAATCCGTATCCCGGATGAACCGCGACAGCGCCTGCCTCTCTGGCAGCGCTGATGATCGCGTCACCGTTGAGATAAGTGTCCTTTGACGCGGTCCCGGGCAGCACGATCGTCCGGTCGGCCAACCGCGAAGCAAGCGAGTCTCGATCGGCATCGCTGACCACGAGCGCCGATACGTGGCCTAGTTCGCGAATCGCACGGATGATGCGGACTGCGATCTCTCCTCGGTTGGCGACGAGGATCGTTGGTGAGTCACTCATCGGACGTCCGGATCTTGAAAATCACCGAACCGGCCTCGACATTCGCGCCGTCCTCTACGCAGATGTCCACCAGCGTCCCGGTTGCCCGCGACTCCAACGGAGCGAACTGCTTCATGATCTCGACCAAGCCCAGCGTCTGACCACTCGTGACATAGTCGCCGATCTCGATGAACGGCGGCTTATCGCTCGCGGGTCGACGGAAGAAAACGCCCGGAATCGGGGACTCGACCTCAACAATGTTCGTCATGACTAACCTTTCCAATCTCCACGCACAATGAGGACAATTCCGACATAATGTCGACCGCCCCGGCTCGAGTGGCACGTAGACAGCCGGTCATTGGGCATGCCCGGAACGGAGCTTGGCCGCCGATGTGTCGCGGGCACGGTTCCGCAGTCGGTCGATGAGCACGGCGAAGACCAAGGCGAGGCCGATCGCGATCTGGCGTCGATTGCTGTCCAACTGCATGAGATTCATGCCGTTCGTCAGGATCTGCATAAAGAGCACACCGAGAAATACGCCGACGATGGTACCTTTCCCCCCGCGCAACGAGGCGCCTCCGATGATCGCCGCTGTCAAGGACTCCATTGTGTAGCTACCTCCCATCGTGGGTTGCCCACTGCCGATGCGAGCTGTGAGGAGCCACGAGGCGTACGCCGTGAGGGCGCTCCCCAAGACGTACGCGGTGATCATCACCGGGTCCACTCGCACGCCGGCAATCCGTGCTGCAGTCGCGTTGTCGCCCAACGCGTACAGGTGAACGCCGAAGACGCTGTAGTTGGTAAGGACGACGAGAGCAATGATGACTGGGGCAGTCAGTACGACGAGCCACGGTATTCCGAACAGACTCCCATTGGCTATCTCGCGACTGTAGAGGTCGGGGAGTCCGCCGACGGTGACACCGCCGCTGACGATCAGAGTGACACCGCCGAGGATGGTGGCGACGGCCAACGTCACGATGAACGGATTGATCTTCAACAGCGCAACACCCAGCCCATTGACCAACCCGACGATCGCGCCGACCAAAACCGTCATCGCGAGGCTCGCGAGGACAGCCACGAGTTGGCTGCTGCCGGTTCCGTCGAGGAAGGTGTTCGCCATCACCTGTGAACCGACGATACTGACGAACGAGACCACGGCGGCGACAGACAGGTCGAAGCCGCCCGTGATGAGGATCAAAAGCTGGCCGCTGGCCATGAGGAGAAGGAAGACCGATCGCTGTAGGAGGTCGGTCATATTCGGCACCGTCGCGAACGTCGGAGCCACCGCCGAAAAGTACCCGAAGGCAATCACCAGGAGCACAGGCAGCGGGCCGACGGCTCCGAACTGCCGCACGAACCAGTCCGCCGGCGTGGCGTAGTTGCGCTTCGGGCCGGCGCCGCGGTCGAGAACAATGTTTTCGGTCACAAGAGTGCTCCTTGAGTCGAGCTGAACGACGCACCTACGATCGCGTCGGCATGGATGTCCGCGCCTTCTAGTTCTGCGGATACTGTTCCGCAGCTCATTACCAGAACGCGGTCGCTGAGGCTCACCAGTTCATCGACGTCCGACGAGATCAGGAGAACTCCGACTCCGTTTTCGCACTCACTACGCAAGTGCTTGTAGATCTGCATACGGGAGCCGACATCGACGCCTGCAGTCGGTTCGACTGCGATGAGTCCCTTGCGCTTTGTCGACAACGCCCGAGCGATCAGGGCCTTCTGCTGATTGCCGCCGGAGAGATGGGAGATCGGCATCTCGGCTGCACCTGAGGGACGCACGTCGAACCTGCCGATCAGCTGGTCTGCAGATTGCCGCATTCTTCCGCGGCGCAGAAGCCCCCATCTCGCGAGGCGGCGTGTCAGGGCGATCCGTTCGATCATGATGTTCATCGCGACATCGGTGTCAGGAAGGATTCCTCCGCGTTTGCGGTCCTCGGCCACATAGCCGAAGCCGAGCCGGTACATCGTGCGAGACGACAGGGAGCGCACGGGTATGCCCGCCGCGGTGATCCGCCCACCGGCGAGCGGAGTGATCCCGAAGAGTGCAGCCCCGAGATCACCCTTGCCTGAGCCGACAAGGCCGCCGATTCCCAGTACTTCGCCGGACCGGAGCTCGAACGAGACGTCCTCCACCTTCCGGTTCCTGGTCGCCAGGTGCTCCACAGTCAAGACAACGGTCCCAGACTCGCTGATCGGCGATTTGTTGTGCGGACTTCGGTCAACCTCTCGTCCGGACATCTCGGTGATGAGCTGGTCGTCGGAGACCTCGTCGATAACATGTGTAGCGACGTGGCGTCCGTCACGAAGAACGGTGACTCGGTCGCCGATCACCCGGAGTTCGTCCATGCGGTGACTGATATAGAGAATCGCCCAGCCCTCGGCTTTGAGGCGTTTCAAGATCGTGAGCAGACGATTCGCCTCGCCGTCGGAGAGGGCCGCCGTCGGCTCGTCCAGGAGGAGCACACCCGCATCGCCTCGGCGCGTCAGCGCCTTACTGATCTCGACGAGTTGCTGCTCTGCACGCGTGAGGTTGGCGACGATGTCATTGGCTCTGAACGGGGCGTCGATTTCGGCCAACAGCTCGCGCGCCTCGTTCCTCATGACTCGCTTCCGCCTGAGGCCGACCGTCTGCTCCTCCTGGCCGAGAAACAGGTTCGCGTAGACGGGCAGGCTTTCATACAGGCTGAACTCCTGCATGACAGCTCTCACGCCGAGCGAGCGCGCGACTTGCGGTGAGTAGCGCTCGACGTGTTCTCCCCTGATGTGGAGCGCTCCTGACGATGGCTGATGAAACCCGAGAATGACACCGACAAGTGTTGACTTTCCGGCCCCGTTCTCACCAAGAAGTACGTGGCATTCACCGGCATGCAGCTGCAAGGAGACGTCTTTGAGGGCCGCCACCGCGCCGAATCGCTTCCCGATCCCACGTAACTCCAGCACGGGGACGGCTTCCTTGTCAGACATCGGTGTCCTTCTCGGTGTTAAGGGTTTGCGGGTAATCGGTATCAGGGGTTTTGTTATTTCTTCTTCGAGTCGAAATTGAGCACCGGCTTGAAGCCAGGCGGGGACAGGATGTCCTCCCGCGCCACGTTATGAATCGTGTCGGAATCGACCAGAATAGGCTTGGGGCCGATCGTACGGTAGGCAACGCCGCCTGGCTGGGTGACCAGACGAACTGCCGTATCGATCGCCATACGAGCGATGATCGGGCCCAGGTCGCTGGCGCCGACAGCGATCTGACCATCCGCGATGCCCTTGTAGCTGTCTCCGTCGAGTGCACCGTTGAAGAGCCGGATGTCCTTACGCCCCGAATTATGCACAGCGGAGATTCCGGCCGACATTGTGACCGATGTTCCGAACACTGCATCGATGGATCGATCGGCACTCAAGGCGTCGCCGGCCAGAGCGAGCTGAACGGTCGCGTCCATGTCGCCGCGTGGCGCGGCGACAACCTTTGCTTTGCTGCCCTCGAGCCCATTCTTCAACCCTGCGAGCAAGCTGTCGGACCACGGCACGCCCTGAGGACCCGTCAACGCCAGCAGGTCGAGCTCTTGGTCGAGCCCTGCGATGTATCGAGCGGCCGTTTGACCGAGGACGTAGTAGCTCACGAGCGTCCGCGCGTACCGAGGATCGGACGTCACCTCCTCGCCGCATGCCATCCCGTTCACGCTGTCGATAACGACCATCTTCTTCTGGAGGGCTTGCCGAATCGTGTCACAGGTGCCGTCACCAGAGATCGCACCGATGACCAGGGCGTCATACCTCCCCGAGTTGATGCAGTCCTTCGCCTGGTCGATCTGCCTCGGCAGGTCGCCGTAGCCATCTGCTGCATACAAGTCGTACGACGCTCCCGTCCGCTGCGCCTCGACCCACGTGCCATAGGCCAGGCCCACCCAGTAAGGGTCCTTGAGGTGCGGGAAAAGTACGCAGATGCGGACCTCGCTCCCGGCCCCGGAATCGACCGAGGTGTACGGCAGCTCGGCCTGATTCCCTGCCGCGTCGGTCGCCAGTGCCGGCCTCGTCCAGACGTGCTCTTTGGCCGCCTCTGGTACCTCGGTGGTCAACCCACCACCACAGCCAGCGAGGAGCAACGTCAGCGCCACCACGCATAACACGATCCAATTCCTCTGCGCAGTCATAGCTAGTTCGACCTCTCCTTGCCGGGAATGAATTTTCTCCGCACTCGCCGTTGGCTCGACCACGATGCGACGGCTGGGCTCTGTGCTCCACAGCACACTACTCGATTTTTCCAAAGTGTTGAACATTTATTGTCCAACTTTTTCCGAAACTTATGCTCAGTTGTGCGGTGCAGGCGACAGCTCACCAAGTCGCCAGGCCGCCGTGCTCGGCCGACTCCGCTCCCAGCGGACTCGGCACGCAACAACCGTCCTACCCATGAGCGCAGTCGGCGCGAGGACCCAACGCCCAACCATCACATTTTCAGCAGAGCCCATGAACAACACGAGCACGCTGACGAGCGTGTGGTGCCATGGACCGAGCACTGATCGGCCAGACGGTACGGATGACCGAGGCGCTCAGCTCGAACCATTTGCGGCTTCGAAGCTGGCCTGGCCGAGTCCGAGATCATCCACTGGCACTCAACCGCGCGCCCGGCCAGACGCCGAGACTTCTCCGCCATCATCGAGGCCGGAATCTCAGCGAGCCTTCGCCACAGCAGAGCTGGCCATGCCCTGCGATGGCATGGCCGAGACGACGCACCTCAGCCGAGCATCCGGCTCAAGGCACTCCGGGGATCACCCAGCCGAGTGTGGACGACCTTCCGTTCCAGGAACGAGAGCAGTTCGTCGGCCGACTCCTCACGACCGAGTCCACTGTTCTTCGCCCCCCCGAACGGGGTGCCGAAGTAGTGGCGGGTCGAGTCATTGATCCACACGTAACCGGCCTCGAGTTCGCCGGCTGTCTTGTGAGCGATCGCTAGATTGTTGGTCCACACACTCGCGGCCAGACCGAGGTCGAGGGCGTTCACCTCCGCGATCATCGCGTCGTAGTCGTCCCATCGGAAGACGGACATAACCGGGCCGAAGATCTCTTCGCGCCCGATGCGCATGTCGAGCGTTACGTCGGCGAACAGGGCCGGTTCGATATAGTGCCCGCCATTGGGCACACCCGTAGGGCGTCCCCCGCCGCGCACCAGCGTGGCACCCTCGGCCACGCCAGCCTCGATGTAGCTGTTGACGCGATCCCAGTGGGCCTGGCTCACCACTGGCCCGACGTCGGTGGATTCGTCGTACGCGATGCCGACGCGGTAGCGGTCGAGCTTCGAGGACAGCAAATTCACGAACTCGTCATAGATTGCGGCGTGGACCATGATCCGGGAGTTGGAGCCGCAGGACTGACCCTGGCATACATTGAGATTCATCCCGAAGATAGCACCCTCCACCGCCTCGTCGAGATCGACATCGGGGAAGACAACCATCGCATTCTTCCCGCCGAGCTCCAGCGAAATATGTTTGATGTGGCCGGACTCGGCCGCACGCCGCTGGATCAGAAGGCCCGTCGGCACCGAGCCGGTGAAGCCGATGCGCTTGATCTGCGAGCTCGTGACAATGGCATCACCGGCCGAGGCACCACCGCTCACGATATTGACCACACCTCGGGGGAACGCCTCCGCGTAGAGCTCGGCCAGCGCAAGTGTCGAGAGTGTGGTCTCGTCCGATGGCTTCATCACCAACGTGTTGCCCGTGATCAGCGAAGGCAGCGGGCGCGTGATCGCGTAGAACGCCGGGTGATTGAACGCGGTGATCCGGCCAACAACCCCGTACGGACGGTGCGCTGTGTAGTGGAGGTTACCCTGACTGGCCGGAATCACGTCGCCCCTCATCGACTTCGCAAGGGCAGGCCAGCCGTCGAAGTACGCCTCGCAGATGTCGATGTCTCCGCGCATCGCATCGACAGGGTTGCCGCAATCGATTGCATCGAGCATCGCGAGTCGCTCTCGATTCTCACGGACGAGGTGGGCAAACCTGTCGATGCACGCAATGCGCCCGCTCAGCCCGAGCGCTTCCCATGCAGGCTGCGCTTCCGCAGCGGCGGCGATAGCCGCTTCCACGTCGACCGCGCTTGCGGCGGGCACAGTGGTGACGACCTTGCCCGTCGAGGGATCCCTCACGTCGCGCCGCTCGAGGTCCGCCCCATCGGTGAACTGTCCACCGATGAACATCTTGAATTCATGCCCGGAGACATAGGTCTCCAGTGGGTCGATCGTCGTCATCTGAAATATGGCTCTCTCGTGTGAAGGCTTCAGCTCGACAGGCATTCACCGCCATGCGAGCGGTCGGGGTCACGTGCTCAGCGATTCTCCGGGTCAGGCTTTCTGGGCCGCCGGAATCTCCTACAGGGATCCGTCGCCGACGCTACTGCCCGCCAATGACGCCGTCAAGGATTGTCCAACAATTACCGATTCGACTTCCGAGTGAACATGCAGTCAGGCGAGCTCCTAGCCTAACGATCTTCGTTCTGATGCTTCGATCCACCAAAAGTGATGAACAATCTGCTAGCCTCGCTGAAGGCTGAGACCGAACCAGCCCATAGCTGACCCCGCAGCGGTCGGATGATCAGCCTCCATCCGTCTGCAATTCGAAGGAGCGAGTTTCCATGTCGATCCAACCCGGAGGGGCTCTGACCAACACAGAGGTCGCCAAAGCCGACCTCTCAACTGTCCTGCACACCTGGTCGGCGCAGGGCACTCTGGACCCCCTCGCGCTTGCGGACGGCAACGGATCCACCCTGTGGGATTTCGACGGCCGCGAGTATCTCGACTTCTCGAGCCAGTTGGTGAACGCCAACCTCGGCTACCGGCACCCCAAGGTGGTCGCCGCTATTCAAACTCAGGCCGCACGGCTGGCGATGGTAGCCCCCAGTCACGCCAATGAGGTACGGGCGGAAGCGGCACGGCTCATTCGCGAGCGTGCACCAGAAGGATTCGAGAAGGTGTTCTTCACGAATGGTGGCGCCGATGCGAATGAGAACGCCATCAGGATGGCCCGTTTGTTCACGGGCCGTGACAAGATCATTTCGCATTACCGCTCATATCACGGCAACACCGGCGCCGCCATCGCCGCGACGGGAGATTGGCGGCGGATCAAGAATGAATACTCCCACGGTCACGTCCATGTTTTCGGGCCGTACCTGTATCGATCGCCGTTCTGGGCCACTACTCCGGAGGAGGAGTCGCAGCGAGCGTTGGAACACATCGAACGCGTGATCGAGATGGAAGAGCCGAGCACGATCGCGGCCGTGATCATCGAGACCGTTCCCGGCTCAGCGGGCGTCCTCACACCGCCACCAGGCTACTTGTCGGGCCTGCGCGAACTACTCGACCGCCACGGCATCCTGCTGATCCTGGATGAGGTCATGGCCGGCTTCGGTCGAACGGGGCAATGGTTCGCACTCGACGCGTTCGACGTCCGTCCCGACCTCATCACCTTTGCCAAGGGCGTGAACTCGGGTTACGTGCCACTCGGAGGCATCATCATCCCGAGTGCCATCGCGCACCACTTCGACGATCGTGTCTTTCCCGGCGGACTCACCTACTCGGGGCATCCCCTGGCAGCAGCATCGGCGGTTGCGGCGATCACCGCAATGACAGAAGAGCGGGTGGTCGAGAACGCGGCCAGCGTGGGCGACCGCACTATCGGACCAGGTCTCCGAGAGCTCGCGTCGAGTACAGACATCGTCGGCGAGGTGCGCGGATCGGGTGTGATGTGGGCGATCGAGCTGGTCTGCGATCAGCAGACGCGAGTACCGTTGCCAGCAGCCCAGATAGGGCGAATCAAGGCGCAACTGCTGGCCGAAGGTCTCCTCCCCCTCATCATCGAGAATCGCATCCACGTCACACCACCCGCGGTGATCACGCACGCCGAGGCACAGCGCGGGATCGCGATCATCGGGGACGTTCTGGCCGAGGCAAGCAGGTGACCCGCGCCCGGCGCGCTATGGCGCGCACCGAGCCGAGGCCGACGCGTTTCTGCCCCGACGTCGAAAGTCGCTAACGCAGACCACCCGAAACGGTTCTGGATATGCCGCGTCAACACGGCGGGGCGATGCCGGGGTAGGAGGCGAAGTGGCCGGCCGAGGCGAATACCGTGGCGTCACCGACTTCGGGCAAGATGGGTGCCGGTCCTGGCGCCGATGCCGGGCATCGAGACCTCCGATCTCGCTAAGCGTCAAGCGGCAGCGGGCCGTAAGTGATTGGCGGGCTCGGCGAATGCTTTGATCGGGTCGTAGGTATGGCTGGTGTGCAGGCAGTGATAGAGCTGGCCGAGCATGCGGTTGAACAGGTGGCGCAGAGCGGCGGGGTGCCGGTCGCCGCGGGCTCGACGTCGGTCGTAGTGGTCTTTGGCGGGTCCTGGCCGCGGAATGGCGGCGAATGCCCAGAGGAACCTGACCGCGTTGAGCCGGTCGTTTTTCACCAGTCGGCGGGTGATGGCGATACTGCGTCCAGATGCGCGGGTCACGGGCGCTGAGCCTGCGTATGCCTTGAGAGCGCGGGCGTCGGCGAAACGGGTGCGATCGTCGCCGATTTCGGCCAGGAGTCGAGCGCCGCTGAGGTCGCCCATGCCTGGAAAGCTGGTGATCACGCGGTGGTCGGGGTGTTGTTGGAACGTCTCCATGGCGGCCTGGCCGAGCTGGTCGGCGTTGTCGCATTCGGCGTTGAGGGTCGCCAGTAGGGCAAGCGCTTGACGGCCTAATGCGTCCTCGATGCGCGGGAGCTGCCGCAGTTGCGGAACCCGCAGTACCCGATGGAGCTCGGCCGCCAACGGACCGATGCTGCGTTGGCGGCCGGAGCGCCGAAGGGGGGCTGCGATACCCGCTGTTGTGAGTTTGGCACCGGCTGTCGGAGTCGGGGCGAGCACGAGCAGTTGGCGAGCTTCGAGACTGGCGAGGTTGGTTACGCCAGCGCGACGGAAGGCGGCGAGAAACCCTGGGAAATACTCGCGTAGCAGTAACCGCAGTTCCTGAAGTGTCCTGGTGCGACGCCAAACCGCGTCCTGGGCGGCACGAGCCAAGACTGAAATTGCCCGAGCGAGCTCGCTGTCGGCAGGCCGTGTCCGGGTGGGCATGCGCGTCGGTCCGCAGGATGTTCGCCAGAACCATCGCGTCGGCATGGTCGGACTTCTTGCGGGAGACGGTATGGCGTTCCCGGTAGCGAGCGACGGCCAAAGGGTTGATCGCATAGATCACGCGTCCGGTCTCTCGCAGCGCGGCGACCACAAGCCCCCGTGAAGTTTCGATAGCAATCGGGATCGGATCCTCTCGGCTGTCGCCTGCGTCGGCGAGCAACGACATCAACTGAGCGAAACCGTCGGCGGACTCGTCGATGCGCCGCTTAGCCACCAACTTGCTCTCGGCGTCGACCAGCGCGACATCGTGATGCCGCTCGGCCCAGTCGATGCCGCAGAATACCTTTGCCAAATCACTGCCTTTCTTGCCCTGTCTGTGCTGGTTCGAGCCCTGGCGCGAACGTGCGGCGCCCTAATAACGAGGCTCTGTGGCCTTCCCTCCGATTGAGCCGTTCACGATCCCAGCGATCCGCACGGTCCGGTCTTGACGCCAGAGCTCGAGGCTCTCGGACTGCCCCCGGTTCGGTTGACTCCCGATCTGTGATGACTTCGGTCTTCGCAGTGGAAGGATCGTCATCATGCCCAAGCCGTTTCCCGAGGAGTTCCGTCGCGATGTAGTCGCGGTCGCCCGCAAGGGCGAAGCGCCGTTGACTCAGATCGCCAAGGATTTCGGCATCTCGCAGAGTTGCCGTGTTGGGTTGATCGACCACGATCAGCAACCGGCCGTGAGCGGCGAGCTTGTCGAACACCGCCCGCAACCGCGACTCGTCATTGGGCAATGCCTTTCGAACAACCGTTTCCCGTTCGGGTCGAGCCCGACCGCGTGGTGTTCGCCTTTTCCCACGTCAACGCCGCAGAACACGGCATAGGGGTGTGTCACCTTGCTCGGTCCTCATCGCATCGAAACGCTCGGTCGGACGGCCGCCGATCTGGCGTCAACTCCCGGCACCCACGTTACGAAGAGACCTACCATCGGCCCTGTCCTCATCAGCGGTCCGTCGACGCCACCAGCACCCGGCGACACCACCCCCCGGATCATTCGAAAGACAGGGGCAAGAAGCCATACCGGGTCTGGCGACCGTGGGCCCGATCTCGGTACCCACCAAAAGGCCACGGGGCGGTGCCTCGTCTCGCTGATCGAACTCGACTTACATCAATTCTGGCGGTTTGCGCTCGGATTGACCGCTACTGCCCCGCTCGTCGGCGATGTGTGAGCGCAAGTAGGTCAGATGCTCGACCATAGCGTCTTGTGCGGCATCGGCATCCTGTGCGGCGATTGCAGCCACGATGGCACCGTGCTGACGGACTGTCTCCCGGCCGACCTCTGGCGAAAGGTTCAGGTAGTGCACCGGTTCGGTCTCGTGATGCAGCGCTGAGACGAAGGATGCGAGCACTCGGTTCCCCGATGCCTGCGCGATCAGCGAATGGAACCTTTCGTCGAGCTTCGGCACCTCAGGGTCTTCCACAGAGGCGGCCTTCTGCTGTCGCACGATGTCGCGCAGCTGTTCGAGCTGCTCCTCGCCGCGCTTCGCCGCGGCCAGTCGTGCGGCCGGCACTTCCAGACACTGCCGCACCTCGGCAACTTCCCTGAAGTCGATGCTGCCGAGTTCGAGTAGGTTGTGCACCGATTCTATGACCACCGACCCAAGCGAATGATGATCGACCGCCTGGACGAAATTCCCGCCGCGAGCGCCCGGAACCTTGTAGACGAGCCCCTGGGTGGTCAGTGATCGCAACGCCTCGCGCAACGTTGTTCTGCTGACGTTGAACTGCCTGGCCAGTTCCGCCTCTGGGGGAAGCATCTCGCCGCTCTTCAGCTCTGCGGACAGGATCATCAGTCGAATATGTTCCTCTACCTGCTCTCTAGGGCGAAGTACTCGCTGGCCGATGGTCCTTGCCGGTGCGGAAGTTCGCGGATCAGCCACGTGACACCTCAATCTTCGATGACATCTACCCAGGATACCGGCCATTGTCGAACATTGACACATCGCCATCACCTCCTGGCCGCTCGGGTCGAGCGAAGACCATTCGGCTCGAATCCCTGGCGGCTTGGCCCGCCTCTTCAGGATCACACCCCGGAGCAACGCGGTTGCCGAGGGTTGACATGTCGCATCACTCAAGGTCGCCTTAAAAGTCGGACCTTGACCCAAGGTGTCTAATAACCTACCGTTAGGCGTATCGAATTGACCCGAGAAGCTCTAGCTAGGAGAGCGGCGGTATGGCCACTCAGGATCCATCTCGAAGCACGCCGGTTCCGAAGGCGCTCTTCACAGGTATCATCGGCACGTTCGTCGAGCTCTTCGCCGTGTTCGTCTTCCGAACCACGTTCGCGTCGGCCTTCAGCAAGCCGCTCTCTGCGTCCGCGGACCTCGGAGCGGACACTCTCGCCCCCTTCGCGGCTTTGCGATCGTATCCACGAGGCGGTGTCTCGGAGGTTTCGTCTTCGGCGGGCTCGGAGGCAAGTCCATGCCTGCTCCAGACCTCGTGATGGCGGACGTGGGAAAGGGGCCTATGGGCTTTCGCTGAAGTGCACGCAGATCGGAACTTGGGCGCCGATATTGGGTGGCCATGCGAATGGAGCATGGCCTCGTAGTCGCGCGGAATAGTTCGCCCGGCGTTGTCGAATCGGACGTCGCCGCCCTGCATCGCCCGTTGAAGCTTGCGTACTACGTCGCGATTTACTGAGCTTGCAAGCCGTTGCAGGACGCTATCGCGAAGGTTGCCGTGTAGATCGAGCCCGACTCGGCCGTCGCTGTTGGCACTCGCTGATACCCCCCATTGAATAGAGGTGAATTCGTCGATGAACAGTCGAGACGAGCCGATGTACGGTGCCGGACCATTGTCCGGACTTAAAGTGGTCGATATGACGACGTCCTACGCCGGTCCCACCGCATCTATGTATCTTGCGGACATGGGTGCCGACGTCATCAAAGTCGAACGCCCACACAGAGGCGACGACGCGCGATCCTGGGGACCGCCTTTCGTCGGATCCGCGTCGGCGTGGTTCGCCTCGGCGAACCGCAACAAACGCTCGGTGGTGATCGACCTGCGGGTTCCGGAGGGGTTGGACACGCTGCGCGCACTCATCGCCGATGCCGACGTATTCATGGAAAACCTGAATCCTGCCAAACTCGCGTCCTTGGAGATCGACCACCAGCGACTGCGCGCCGATTTTCCGCGCATCATCTATTGCGCCATGTCCGGGTTCGGATTGGACGGACCGGATCATACGTTGCCGGGCTACGACTTGGCAGCCCAGGCGCGGTCCGGCCTGATGTCGGTAACCGGGGCGGAAGGGGGCTCTCCACAACGCGTTTCTACCGCACTCTCCGATGTGATCACCGGGATGTGCGCCGCACTGGCGATCAGCGCCGCAGTGGCACGGCAGCGGACGGAGGGTGTCGGCGACCTCATCGACGTCTCCCTGCTCGACTCGATGCTGGCGGTGATGGCGCCGCGCATCGCCGCTTATCTGGCGGGAGAGCAGGAACCGGCGCCGAGTGGGGGAACGGATTCGGTACTCGCGCTGTACCAATCCTTCCGTACGGCTGACCGTGATCTGGTGATTGCGATCGGAAATGACGCGATGTGGCGACGGTTCTGCGCGGTAGTCGAGTTACCCGAGTTCCTGGATCGCGATAACCTCGACAACAATGCGGGTAGACGTGCCAATCGTCAGGAAATAGTCGCTGCGGTAGGTAAAAAGTTGCTTCTGCGACCCTCTGCAGAATGGCGAAAGCTTTTCGGGGAGGCAGGAATTCCGTGTTCGTTGGTGCAGAGCTTGTCCGAGGTAGTCGCCGATTCGCAGGTCGAGGCACGTGGTTCCCTGATTCCCGTACACGACCACGACGGTCGCCGCCGTGTGGTGCGGAGCCCATTCCGGTTCGCGTCGACGCCAGTGATGCGTAATACGCCGTATCCCGATCTCGGCGAGCACACAACTGAGGTTTTGCTCGAACACGGTTTCAGCCCTACTGAAATTGCCCGGCTGATCGAGTGTGGAGCCGTTCAAAACCGCGATGCGGAAGGTGATGCGTCGTGACCGCGAGTTGCGCGGACGACTCCGTCGTGGTCGAGCGCGACGGTTCCGTCGCGACGGTTCGGATAGATCGGCCCAAGGTTCACAACGCGCTGTCGCTTTCGATTCTGCGCAGGATCGGCGCCGAGATCTCCGCGCTGGCCGAATCGGGTTCGGTGCGCGCCATCGTGCTCACCGGCACCGGGGAGCGGGTATTCAGCGCCGGTGCGGACCTCGACGAGATCGCCCGGCTCGATGCCGATCAGGCCGTCGAGGTCATGCGCGCGGGTCAGGCGATCGTCCGCGGCATCGAGCGCTGTCCGATTCCGGTGATCGCCGCGGTCAACGGTCTGGCGATCGGCGGCGGATTCGAGCTGGTATTGGCTTGCTCTTTCGCGGTCGCTTCGACCACTGCGGCGTTCTCGCTACCTGAAGCCGGCCTCGGGTTGATCCCCGGCTACGGTGGTACGCAAAGGCTCGCTTGTGTGGTCGGCCCCGGTGTGGCCAGGCATGCGATGCTCACCGGGCACCGGATCACTGCCGACCGCGCATATCAGCTCGGCATCATCGTGGCGGCGCCGGTCGCGCCCCCCGAGCTGATGCCGCTGGCATGGGAGGCTGCCGAAAAGATAGCCGCGCGTGGACCGCTGGCGTGCCGGGCCGTCATCGACGCTGTCGACCACGGTGTGAACAGTTCGCTCGATGCCGGACTCGCATTCGAGACGTCACTCGCGGCGCTTGCGATCGGCAGTGCGGAATCAAGTGAAGGCATAGCGGCGTTCAAGCAGAAGCGGCCGCCGGAATTCGGAGTATCGGTATGAACTACGCAGTTGCTGCACTCAACATCGATCACGATCCGGCCGCGTACTCGGCTTTGTACGAGGCACTCGACGAACCCGCCGCCGACGCGCTGCTCGATGAGCGGGAACGCGCGGTGCGCTCCGCGGTTCGGGCTGTCGTTGCCCACGATGTGGCACCGCGCGCCGCCGCGGCGGACCGGGACCACCTGTTCGTGCACGACAGCTATCGCGCATTGGCCGAAGCCGGCTTGGCCGGGCTGATCTTCCCACAGCGATTGTCCGGCACCGGGGACACCAATGTGGCGTACGCGGCGGCGGTGGAGGAGATCGCCACCGGCTGCGCCGCGACCAGTCTGGTCTACATGACCCAGATGCACGCCGCGTACCCGATCATGACGGCCGGATCCGCGGAATTGACCGAGCGGTACGTGCCGAGGCTGGTGAACGGGTCACTGTACGGCTCGCTCGCCATCACGGAGCCGAACGCGGGTAGCGATGTCGCCGGTCTACGTACGGTCGCTTCGCCGCAGCCGAGCGGATATCTGCTCAACGGCAGCAAGACCTTCATCACCACCGGGGACCGGGCTGACGTGATCGTCTGTTTCGCCACGGTCGATCGCAGAATGGGCCGCCACGGCATCACGGCGTTCGTGCTCGACGCCGCGTGGCGGGGACTGTCCACCGGCAAGCCGTTCGCGAAGCTAGGCATGCACGGGTCGAGCACCGCGGAGTTGTTCTTCGACGACGTAACGGTGCCTGCGAACCATCTACTCGGCGAGGTCGGCGATGGATGGCGGATCGTGATGGATTCGGTGATCAAATCGCGGATCAGTGCCGCGGCGCAGGGCGTCGGAATCGCGCGTGCGGCATATGCGCGCACGCTGGTCGCCGTCAACAGGTTGCACGCCGACCGGCTACCCGACGAGGTGACTTCCGCGCTCGCGACACTGCGTGGACAGATCCTGCAGAGTCGTCTGCTGCTGTACGCCGTCGCGCGCCGCGTGGACAGCGAAGGTGCGCCCGCCACCGGTGAGATCTCGATCATGAAGCAGACGTGCACCGACCTCGGTTTTCGTGTTGCGCGTGACGCGATGCGAATCCTCGGCCCCTACGGCGATCTCGCCGAACTCGGCGTGGAGCGCTACCTGCGGGACGCCAAGGTCACCCAGATATACGACGGAACGAACGAGGTGCAGCGGATGCTGATCGGCCGCGACACCGCGCAGAGAACAGGAAGGCTTAGATGACGGCGCCACTCGACGGGAAGGTCGCCATTGTCACCGGCGCGGGCCGCGGATTGGGTCGGGCGATGGCCGACGCGCTGGCCGACGCGGGCGCACGGGTTTGTGTGGCTGCCAGGACCAAGAGCGAACTCGACGCCTTCGTCGCTCAACAAGCCGATCTCGGGCGCGAGGCCCTCGCCTGCCCGACCGATGTCACCGCCGTCGACGCGGTGGACAACCTGATCGACGCCACTGTGGCGAAGTGGGGCCGGTTGGACGTGCTCGTCAACAACTCGGGCATCGTCGCGACCACGCCGCTGCTCGAGCAGGAGCCGGACGAATGGGATCGGGTCATCGCGACGAATATGCGCGGGGTCTATCTCGCCACCCGGGCGGCGGGACGGTACATGGTGCCGGCGCGCGCGGGGAAGATCGTGAACATCACCTCCAACTTCGCGATCAAGGGCGTGCCCGGTCACGCGGCGTATTCGGCGTCCAAAGCCGGTGTCATCGCCTTCACCCGCGCGATGGCTGTCGAATGGGCGCCTTTCGGCATCAAGGTGAACGCATTGGCGCCGGGCTATTTCGCGACACCGTTGAACGCCGAACTGCGCGCCGATCACGCACTGTACGAGCGAGTGGTCAGGAACATCCCCGTCCGCCGGATGGGCGTGCCCGAGGAGATCAAACCGTGGCTGCTCATGCTCGCCGGTGACACCGCCGACTTCGTGACCGGCGAAACGATCGTCATCGACGGCGGCCAATCCGCCCGCTGAGCAGAACGAACTTGGAACAGGAGCCATCGAAATGACAGGACAGGACCGTGTTGTCGCGGTGATGGGAGCGGGGACCATGGGGTCCGGAATCGCGACCGTCGCGGTGCGCGCCGGATACCGGACCATCGTGCACGACCTCGACGAAGACAACTTGAAGCGCGGAATCGACACGGTGTTCGGCTTCCTAGACAAGAGCGTCGCCCTTGGCAAACTGACCGAACAGCAAAGGCGCGATGCGGTCGCATTGGTCGAGGGAACGACCGACCTCGACGCCGTGGCGCCCGCCGACGTGGTGATCGAAGCGATCTTCGAAGACCTCGACGCCAAACGGCAGTTGCTCGGTGCGCTCGACGCCATCGTCGGCGAAAGGACCCTCCTGCACACCAACACTTCGACGCTGTCGGTGACGGCGATCGCGGCTGGGGCGAAGCGGCCGGAGCGGGTCGTTGGCACGCACTATTGCAACCCGGCGGCGTTGATGAAGTTGGTCGAGGTGGCCGACGGTCGGCATACTGCGGAATGGGCGCATCAGGCGACCTTGGAATTCCTCGGTTCTTTGGGCAAGACCACTGTGGTCACCAAGGATCGGCCGGGATTCATAGTGAACCGGTTCCTCATCCCGTGGGAGAACAGCTGCATCGAAGCGCTCGAGTCCGGCCTCGGCACAAAGGAGTCGATCGACTCGGCGGTGACCGGCGCGCTCGGGCATCCCATGGGGCCGTTCACCCTTCTCGACATCGTCGGGCTCGATATCCACCAGCAGGTGGCGACGCGCCTCTACGAGCAGTTGCGCGACCCGCGCTTTTTCCCGCCCGCCATGGTCGGCCGGATGGTCGCCGCAGGCGATCTCGGACGCAAAACCGGGCGCGGTTTCTATACCTATGACGACAACCGGCTTTTCGGCCTCTGAGCAAGGAATGCACATGTCTGACATCCATAAAGTGGCGGTACTCGGTTTCGGCACCATGGGTTCCGGAATCGCGCAGGTGATCGCCGCGTCCGGTCGTGACGTCACGGTGCTGGAAGCGTCCGAAGAGCGCATCGAGGCGGGCCTCGCCGCGCTCACAAAATTCCTCGACGTGGGAGTGAGCCGGGGGAAGACCACCATCGTCGATCGCGATCTCATACTCGGGCGAATTCGGCCGACGACCGATGTCGCGGACGTGGCCGAGAGTGCGCTAGTGATCGAGGCGGTGAGCGAGCGCATCGAACTGAAGCGCGATCTGTTGCTCGCGGTCGCCGACGTCGTCGCGCAGGACGCGCTGATCGCGACCAACACTTCCGCGATTTCGGTCACGGCACTGGCTCGTTCGGTGCGCAACCCCGGCCGATTCGCGGGGCTGCACTTCTTCAATCCGGCGCCGTTGATGAAGGTCGTCGAGGTCGTGCGCGCGCTGCAGACCGACCCCGCGGTGGTCGATCGGCTGGTGGCATTCGTCGAGGCCATCGGTAAGGACCCGGTGGTCGTCAAGGACCGCCCGGGCTTCCTGGTGAACCACCTCCTCATGCCCTATCTCAACGACGTGATCGCCGAATACGACAACGACTTGGCCAGTGCCGAGGACATCGACACCGCGATGCGGCTCGGACTCGGTTACAAGATGGGGCCGCTCGAGTTGCTCGATCTGATCGGGCTCGACGTGCACCATCACGCGACGAGCAGCGCGTATGAGGCGAGCCTCGACCCGAGATTCGCGCCGCCACCACTGCTGAGTCAGATGGTCGCCGCCGGATATCACGGCAACAAGAGCGGCAAGGGATTTCGCGCCGGAAAGCAGCAGTAATGATGGCAAAATACACCGATATCGTCGTCGAACAGGACGGCCCGATCGTCATTCTCCAGATCAACCGCCCAGAGGCCGGGAACAAACTACGGCACCAGACCTGCCTCGAACTGTTCGACGCACTGCAACGGTTCCGGCTCGATCCAGCGCTGCGGGCGGCCGTGCTCTCCGGGACCGGCGAGAAGTTCTTCTGCATTGGCGGCGAGCACGATGAAGTCACCTCCCTCGATCAGTCGCAGGTGCTTCCGATCATCGACGTGTATCAGGCGATCGACACCATCCCGAAGCCGATCGTCGCGGCGGTCAATGGGTTCGCGGTCGGCGGCGGCAATGTGCTGCACACCGTCTGCGACCTGTCCATCGCCGCGGACAACGCGGTGTTCCGTCAGGTCGGGCCGATGGTCGGCAGCTTCGACGCCGGATACGGCACCTGGTATCTCGAGGACACGATCGGCCGCAAACGCGCCAAGGAGATGTGGTACCTGAATCGCAAGTACACCGCTGCCCAGGCACTCGGATTCGGTCTCGTCAACGAGGTCGTCGCGGCCGACGACCTGCGGCGGAGAGCGGCCGAACTCGCGCACGAACTGGCCGCCCGCAGCCCGATGGCGCTGGCGGGTTTGAAGACCGCGTTCTCCGGTCGGCACAACGGCGTATCGGGGCAGGCCAGGATGGCGCACGACCAGTTGCTGAGCCTGTACCTGACGACAAAGGAAGCGCACGAGGTGTCCGCGTCGTTCAGCGAGCGCAGGGGCCCTGATCCGGACAGGTTCTGGAGATGATCCGGCACACTCCCGCATTGACCGCCGAGCAGGCCGATATCGCAAACCTGATCGGCGTGGTCGTGGCTCGAACCACCGAGCATGTCGGTGACGAATATCCTGACGAGGTCGCGCAGATTCGGCGGCGTCTGGCCGAACTCGGCGTGTGGACGATCGGAGTGGCCGAGGACGCCGCGGACAGTGTCGCTGACGAATTCGCTGCCGTTGCCTTCAGCGCGTTGGGTCGAAACTGGCCCGCACTCGGCTGGGCGACGGTGCAAGCGCACGCGGCAGTCGAATCCCTCGGCCGGCATCCGCTCGCCGAGTCCGTGCGAAGCGGGGCGGCCGCGGTCGCGGTCGTCGACGAGCGATCGACCGCGGTGCGGCTGACCGTCACGGACGGCCGGGTTCACGGCCGGATCGATCGGATCGATCCGGCCGGAACGTTTCCGCACATTGTCGTACTCGGGCGCGGTCACGTCCGCGTGATTCCGCCGGAGGCGCTGACATTCCACCCACTGGCGCGTACCGGACTCGATGGTGCGTGTACCGCGTCGGCGGAGATATCCGCCCCGGTACCCGAGAGCACCGCGACGATCATCGGAGTCGATACGGAGGCCGCGCGCATCCGTTTGATGCTCGGCGCCGCCGCGGTGGCACTCGGTACGGCACAAGCCGCTGCCGAGGCCGCACTGAGTTACGCGGCGCAACGCGAGCAGTTCGGCAGTCCGCTCATCAGACTGGCGAACGTCCGCGACGCCCTGTTCTCTTCCAGCGCAGCGGTCGCGACCGGATTGCGCGAAGTGCTGCGTGCGCGGGACTGCTCGGTATGGCAGGCGACGGCCGTGGTCGACGCGGTGTGCGAGCAGGCCATCGACACCTGTGCGCTCGCCGTTCAAGCTCACGGCGGCTACGGATATCTCACTGAGTATCAAGTGGAGCGCATGCTGCGCGACGTTGTTTCGCTACGCGCGGCGTGCGATGTGTCCGCGGCCCGTCGTGTTGCCGCTGGTGAACTCGTCGGGGTGGACACGAAGTCGGAGGAGTCATCATGACGAGGTCGTTGTCGGAACTGCTGTACGGTACATGCCGCTCTCCGACGCCGAGGCCGGCGAGTCCCGAGCAGCGAGATGGTGGCAGGGACGAACTATTCGCGCACAGCTCTCGGATCCCGGCGGGCGTTTCCCGAGCAGATTGCCTTGGCCGGATACCGAGGCACTGATCCGGCTACTAACGTCGCCGATTGAGATTTTCGAGCAGATGTTATGTCCGCGAACCGGTCACCTTCCGCTGCGATCCGCGCGACATCACCGAGATCCGCCTCTTCGACAAGAACCAGTTCCTGCGCAAGGTCGTCAGCCCCGACCACACCGGAGACACCATCGGGCTCGAGGACATCCAGGCCGCCCGCCGCGCCTACCGGCACCGGCTGCGCGAGCAGATTAACGAACGTATCCCCGTGGTGACCGACTACCTCCCCACACAGGCACCCACACACGCGCCGCCGGAACCAGACCCTCCGCCCCGGCCGCGGCTGCGCGCCCACCAGGAAGACTGACCATGCCACCGCCACGGAACTGGCCGTTCATCGCCACCAAAGCGCACCGCCGGTTCGTCGAATTCGCAGACACCGCCCGCCGCGACCGCACCATCGGAATCTGCTACGGCGCAGCAGGAATCGGGAAAACCCTGTCCGCCTCCCGCTACGACCACTGGGACAAAGCCGGGCACCTGCTACGCACCTGGGGTCCCCGCGGAGACTCCGACAAGGACGTCTACGCCGCGCTGGCCCGCTCGCGCACGGTGTTCTACACTCCCACCGCGCCGCGACCCTGCGCGAACTGCGGGACGATCTGAAACTGCTCTACAACCGGGTCAACATCTGCATCGACCAGCACGTCAACGCCGGTATCCGAGAGTACCGCACGGTCGTCATCGACGAATCCGAACGCCTGACCGCCACCGCCATCGAGCACCTACGCGACCAGTACGACCGTGGCGACCACGGCCCGCTGTTCATCGGAGTGCCCGGCATCGGGAAAACGTTCTCCCGCTAGTCACAGCTCTACAGCCGCGTCGGCTTCCCCCACCACTACCGACCGCTCACAACCGAGGAACTCACCTTCATCCTGACCCGGCACTGGCACGACCACGACCCTGACCCTGACCCTGACGACTTCACCGACGCCCAAGCCGTCGCCGCCGTCGCCCGCATCACCCGCGGCTACTTCCCCCCTGCAACGACTGTTCCTCCAAATCCACCGCATCATGCCACACCACCATCACCGCCGACGTCGTCGAAACCGCCCGCAGCACCCTCGTCATCGGCACCACCTGACCGCTCTCACCGGACCGCCACTCGACGGCGACCGCCACTTTCCACCGCGAGTCACAACCGCTGACCCGAACGCAATAGGTAGGTAGGCGCCTTGCATAGATAGGTATGTGCCGGTGTGAATGACCGATGTGGGACGGTACCTATTCAGTAAGGATGGTTGTCGTGCAGCGAGCACAACAGTGGTGACAACAGCGTCACCCCAACCGCCCTCGACAACGGCGTCGGGTAGGCCGACAAGGGAGTCGGCCGCGCAGGCGGAACCCGGCAAATGCCACCAACCAGGAAACCCATTCTGATGTCCCCTAGACCATTCAGCAGGTTCGGCTCAGTCGCCGCACTCGACGGCCGCAACATCCAAACCACCTCACCAGCACTACGGGGTGCCGGGGAAGAATCACGCCGCAAGACGCAATCGGGGCGTGAGGACAACGAATGTTCCAATCGGCCGTCTTACCTGGGTTTTCTCTCGCCTCGCCACGGCTCTCGCCTCGCCACGGGTGACGCCATCCTTGACGGCACCCCCCTTTCCCGGTCGAGGCCTTGGCGAGCACATTTCATCCGGCTGCGCGGAGACGGGTGTCTCCGGTGGCCAGCCAATGCGGAACTGGCTCCTACGATGACTGCACTGCTACCGCTTGCCTGCGGGTACCTGCGTGAGGACCTGATCAACGATCGCGACCGCGCTGCGGGCGAGGACGTGCTACGGGCTGCCGCCTGGTCGCGCTGGAACAGCAAGTCGCGGAACCGACGTTGCGGATGCGCAGCGTCGAGCAAGACGCCATTGCCGCGCGGATACTCGCCGGTGGCGTGGATCGAGACGTGACCGAGATCAGCGCGCAGATCAGCGAGTTCCGCAAGGCCACGGGAGAGAACTTCGCCGCGACACGTCAGGATCCGAGCTGGCACCCAGATCGCGACCCTGTCGACGACACTGGCCAGCAGGGACAGCAACCAGTGACGCCCCGAAACGCCGAAGCTCACATCCGGACTGCACAGCCGAGGTGGCGAAGAACCGACCGTTTCTCAACAACGACGCTGAGCTGGCCGTCCGGTCGCGTCATACTGACGGAATGTCGCCGTGACCGGGATCGACGCGGGAGCCACGGCCTCGGCCGCGATCGGCGCACCCCACGCGGCGCGGATGCGCGTGCGCTGGGACGACCGGTGCCGCCGCGTCCTCTCCGCGACGCGGGAGTTCACTGCCGCCAACACCGGCCGCGCCCGCCAGGCCGCCTCCACCCAGGCCGCCTCCACCCGCCAGGTCGCGCTCATGCGGGCAGCGCTGGCCGTGCTCGACGACCGGGTTCCTTACCACCTCGCGGCCAGCGCCCGGCTGCGGCTGCAACACCCGCACACCGGGATGGGTGCGCTCGGGAAGCTGGCCATCACGCCGCTGTCGAAGGACACCGTCGCCGGACGGCTGCGGAGGCGGATCGCCCTGGCCGACCGCCACACCACGCGACTCCACACGACCGAAACACCCTGATGATCAGAGCAATAGCTACTGGCGAGCGAAGACTCACCGCCGGGAGGTTGCTCCAGCCGTGGTCGACATCCCTCGATGTGGACAGGAGGTGGGGCGGTGACGTCGTGGCGTGATGCGGCCGGTGGTCATGGTTTCGGTCGGATGATCGAGTTGAGTGTGGAGGCGGTAGTGAACAAGGTCGGGCAGCGGGCGGGGTGTGCACCGTTGAGCTGGGAGTTGTTCGTCACCGAGGACACGGGTGCGCTCGCGGTCAGCGGCACCACCGCGGGCCGGGACTACAGCGAAGCCCAGGTCCCGGCGATCGTGCAGGCTTGGGCGCAGCTGCTGGGGTTGTCTCGGGTCGTGCCGCCATCCACGGGCGGGACCATCGAGTACCAGGGAGTCACCGATGCGATCGAGGTCGAGGTGTGGGGTGTCATCGACCAACAGTTCTTCGACCTGATCGCCGGACTCGACTTTCCCAAATGAACAGCAGTCGCTCAGCAGTGAGAGGCCGCGTCAAATTGTCAGCGCAGCATCTGCGGATAAAGCGTCGCAAGTCAGCAGCAGGCCGCGCTGGCTGTGACAGCCTGATCCGGCCCCGGTGTGACGGTCTGCGTTGGCTCCACTTGTGACGCATCGGGTGGGTTGTGACGGTTTGATCTGGCCCCCCACCTCAGGCTCGATTCCGACCTTGTCGGAGTTCAGAGCTGGTGGAAGGGGTCTGGGATGGGGTGTCGGGTGGAGTTGTTTGCTGCCATTCGGCGTAATGCGTTTGTCGAGGGACTTTCTATTCGCGAGCTGGCCCGCCGCCAAGGTGTGCATCGGCGGACGGTGCGTCAAGCATTGGCGGGAGCGGCGCCACCGCCCCGGAAGGTGCCTGTGCGGCGGGCCCCGAAGCTGGATGCGTTCAACCCGCGATCGATGCGATGCTCATCGCCGATACCACCGCATCGCGCAAGCAGCGCCATACTGCCCGGCGGGTTCTGGTCCGGCTGATCGACGAGCAAGCCGCGAGCGAGTTGTCCTACTCGACGGTGCGTAACTATGTGCGGATCCGGCGCACGCAGATCGATCTGGAAACCGGTCGACGCATCGACACGTTCGTTCCGCAGCAGCGACTAGTAGTGCTCTGTTAGGTGTGGTGGGGATGTGTTCTGCTGCAGTGGTGTTGGGTGAGGAGATCGATGTGGTCCGTCCGGTGATCGAGAAGTTCGTCGCGGAGATGTTCGCCGGGTTCGCGCGCCGGGATCAACGGGCCGAGGGTCAACTCTACTTGCGTGGATTGCTCGCCGATTGGCAAGCGTAAGTCGATGCAACCGATGGCAGATCGTCTCGGTGTGGATCATCAGCAGTGGCAACCATCACCACCGGGCCCACTTCATGAATACCTGATCGCGAGTGACTTCACCTTCAACGCACCGGTCACTTGCCTGCTTCAGTACAGGCCCCGTGCCGGTTCCCGCTCCGAGATCGGCGGTGGCGCGGAAATCGCTGGGACGGATACCCCGGCGTCGCTTGAACGCTGCACTGAATCCGAACGCGTCCGCATAACCGACGGCCTTCGCCACCTGCGCCACGGTGAGACTCCGGTCAGCCAGCAGTTCCTCCGCCTCATCCATCCGGCATTCGGTGAGGTACGCCAGGGGCGACTGGCCCATCACCTCGGAGAACCGCCGCGCGAACAGCGCCCGCGATACCCCCGCCTCAGCGGCCAGCGACGCGACCGTCCAATTGCCGGCCGGCTTTCCGTGCATGGCCTCCAAAGCCGGCCCGACCACCGGATCGGCCGGCCCGCGATACCAACCCGGCGCGTCTGCTTCCAGCCCCTCGAACCAGTTGCGCAGCGTGCACACCAGCGCCCAATCGAGCAGCCGATCCATCATCGCCTGCGCTCCGGCCGGACGCCGGGCCGCGTCCTCGGCGATCGACTCCATCCACGCACACACCTCCACATCATCGGTCACGACCAGGATGGGTGGTACCGCACGCAGCAGCCGTTCATGGCGCCGACCGGAAGCCCGATAGGCGCCGACGATCAGAGCGGTCTCACCGTCGGGGTCGTTGCCCCGGCGACCGCCGTCCAGCGCGGGATCGCATTTCGCGTCGGGCGCGAAGCAGGCGACCTCGTATTCCTCGTGCGGCAGGCCGATAGTATCCGCGCTGTCGACAACGACGAACTTTCCCGGACCGCGCACGATCGCGGTGTCCCCCAACGTGATCCGACGCCCGAGACCGCCCGGCAGCAGCAGTGTGCCACCACCGCGCAGCACCGTGATCATGGTCAGCGGCGCCTCGTCGGCAAACCGGATGCTCCACGGTGCTTCCAGGACCGCGCTGGTGAGCACAGCTCCCTCGGCACGGATACCGGCCAGCAGTTTGCTCAATGGATCCACCCACTCCACGGTAGACGAACTCCTATCGAATGTAGATCTCTACCCATAGATCCTCCATCGCATGGGGTGTGGAATGAATCCAGACCGCACAACCGATCGTCCGGAACTCCGGACCCACAGGGAGGCCACCTTGCCGCACAACCCGACCGTGGACACCGCGATCACCCGCACCGCGCTGGTCGTCGTCGCCCATCCCCGGCCCGATTCGCTGACCGCCCATATCGCCGAACTGGCCATCCGGCGGCTCACCACGGACGGCTACCGGATCGACCTGCTGGACCTGCACGCCGAGAACTTCGATCCCCGGATGACCGCCGCCGACCTTCCGGAATGGGGCAACCGGGAGAAGGCCTACTCCCCCGAGGTCGAGAGCCATATGCGGCGCATCCTCGCCGCCGACGTGATCGTCGCAGTGTTCCCGGTGTACTGGATGCAGGTCCCGGCGATTCTGAAGGGCTGGATCGATCGGGTGTGGAACTACGGATTCGCCTACGGACGCAGCAAATCCCGGCTCGCGGGCAAGCGGATACTGTGGCTGGGACTGGCGGGCGTGGCAGACGACGACGCGCTCGTCGGACCCATGCAGGATGCGCTCAGCGCGCAACTCGACGACGGCATCGCCTACTACTGCGGACTCGCGCGGTCATCGGTGGGATTGTTGCCCGGCGCGGAGGAAAAGCGGCAGCGCCTGGATGCCGCGGGCAATCTGCTGCTCGACGAAGCCCTCACCGGCGCGGTCCGCGAAGCCCACTACGCGGGCTTGGAAGACCGCGCGCTGAGATCCGTCGAAGATTTCCTCGCCGCCGACCAGGTTCCGGCCTGACCACGATCGACAACCAATGGTTTCCACTTCGAGACACGCCTAGTACAGGACAGCAACGGCACTCAGGTGAGTGGGTGTCCTCGTTGTCAGTGGTGGGATATGCGGGCTTGGTGTTGTCGGCGGCGTCGCCAGGTCGCCCAGGCCCAGACGTGGCGGCGGGTCGGATTCGGGTGAGGAGGAGGTTGATGGTCAAATGGCGGATCTCCGGTAGCGTAAGAGCGATCATACCCTCGTCGCTGGTGATGTTTCCCCTTTTGCTGCAAGGACATTCGTCGCAGCGAGCCAGGGCAGGGCGAGCACGGACAGGGTCGTGTGGGCATACCAGGCCCGCCAGCTGCGGACCTGGTAGTGGTCCAGGCCCGCTTCGTTATTGGCCTGCTGGAAACATTCCTCGATCCGCCACCGCGACCCCGCGATCCACGCCAGGTCCGCGATCGTGGACCGGCGCGGCCCATAGCAGACGTAGTAGGCGATCTCGGCGGGGCCGCAAATGCTGCGCCGAGCCAGCAGCCAGTGCCCGCGCCCGGGTCGCCAGCCGATGCGGATCGGCCTTTGGCCCAGTCGCAGTCGCGCGGTCCGTGCGCGCCGGCACCAGCGGAGATCCGCTGCCAGGCTCGGGCCGGGAGCGCGGCGACGAGCTCGTCGGCGCGGGCCTGGCCGAAACCGGTGGTGATCAGGGTGTCGTTGCGGCGGCTGGCCTGCACGTGGGCGATGTCGTGTTGTTCGAGCCATACCCGCAGGTATTTGACCTGACCGTAGGCTTCGTCCGCAGTGAACCACCCGAACGGCACCTTCGCTGCCAGCACCCGTTCCAGCATGGCCATCACCAGCCGCGGCTTGGTCGCGAACTCCACCTCGTCAGGAATGCCGGCGCCGCGGCAGCGGTCGCGGTCACCGGTCCAGGACTCCGGCAGATACCACTCCCGATCCACCAGGGCATGTCCGCGGGGAGGCATAGGCGAGGAACACCCCGATCTACTAATAGGTGAACGGTGCATCGGCGGTCACGGACACCTGATCAAAACAGGGCCGCGGGTAGGCCTATCCATAGGCTTGGTGCCGGAGACGTCGTGCACCGTTCACCGACGCTGCCTGGTGACTCCTGCCCCGATCTTGGGCGAAAGCCCTCATGTCAGACTGTGAGCGCCGAGGCCGGCTCACCGGTCTGGACGGGCGGTGCGGTGTGTCGTCCCGTCCGAGCCGGTGTGGAGCGGTGGGATTGCTCGTGGTTCGAGCCCGCCGGCGCGGCTTGACGCCTCATCTGTTCGAGAGCCAAGTAGCTCTGGTCAAGACCGGCGCCGTGCGGGTGCGCTGGGATCGCGAACAGCTCATCGCAGGCAAGCCCACGGAGGCTCGTAAGTAGGTCGCTGCGCGTTCTCGCCCGGGTGTCGGACCAGCGAAACACTCGATCTGATGGAGGTGCGGATTGAACTGTTCATGCGGAATCGACTGGGCCGAAGGGCATCACGATGTCGCGATCGTCGACAGCGGTGGAAAGCTGGTGGCCAAGCAGCGCATCAGCGACGACCCGGCGGGATTCACGGCGTTGACCTCGATGCTCGCCGACGCCGGTGACAGCCCCGACGATCCGATTCCGATCGCCATCGAGACCCCGCGCGGGTTGCTGGTGGCTGCGTTGCGCGCGACCGGGCGTCCGGTGTTTGCGATCAATCCAATGGCCGTGGCCCGCTATCGGGAACGCCACTCGGTGGCGCGCGCGAAGTCCGACCACGCCGATGCGATGACGCTGGCGAACATCCTGCGCGTCGATGCCCACCTGCACCGGAAGCTGCCCGCCGACAGCGGATTAGCCCAAGCGATCGCGGTTTTGGCGCGCGCGCAGCAGGATGCGGTCTGGCGCCGCAGCAATCGGAGAGCTGCTCGACACCGCGATCAGCATCGCCGCGGACTTCGAGCGGCATCGAGGGTCGGGCCGGTCGACATCGGCGCCGCCGATGACCTTCTGCGCGCCTGCGGATACCAGCGACTCAACGACTGGACCACCCGCACCGGCCGATCCGGCGCCACCATCCACCCCGCCGACGCCCGGATCCGAATCGAGGACATCCGGTAACCACCACGCGAACACACAAGTAGAGCCCGACAGCACGAACACAAACGAGTAGGCCCCTGGGAGACCCAACCTCCCAGGGGCCTACTCGTACCCCACGAAACCACGACCCGACCACCGATTCCAGGCAGGGTGGCTCTCGGTTTCGTGTTCGAAACCGGAAACTTCGCAGGTCAGAGGACATCGGATCGCGGCCCGTCGGGCGAGAACCGTGGACGCGACTTCGGCCCCGGTGCAGGATCCGGGGCCGAAGCGGTAGTGAGGCGAACTTCCTCGACGGGATATCGAGGCCCCCGTCGACGTTACCGCTGGTCACCGGGGGTGACGGGCAACTCCGTCCCGGGTGTCGTGACCAGTGATAGCTACTTGACATATCGGGATGGGGTGGCAGTGTCTCGGGTGAGGCCGGGGTCTGAAGCGAGTTCGGGCACTGGTCGAAACGCCGCGGGCTCGGTCGTTCTCCACGGGCCGGGCCCTGCGGTGTCGTGTGCGCAGGGTCCCGTGACACGTGCGTGACACGCGTGAACCGCGGTAGCGGATATCCAGGCGGGCGCGGCCGTAGTGTCGGCGGCTGTCACGGAGGCAATCCATTCCCTGCGGTCATCGTGACAGCGCTCGGAGAGGCCCAGACGCTCCGGGGTCCCTTTCACTCACTCCTTTGCGGGGGTGGGGTCCCCGGGTGTCTCCCTCCGGGCGTCTCCCGACGTGATCCACGTTCTGCACGCGGCGATGGGCAGGCCCGCCCCGAAACCTCACCCACCGAGGGCGGGCCGTCACGGATTCGTCCCTGAACAGACCTCCAGCCGACGAGGCTCGAGCGCAGGGGCTATCCGCGCGAATCCAGACCCTCTGCGACAGGTCATTCCGGGGGTGAGGAAGATCGGTACAGCGGTTAGCGGTAGCGATGATCTTGTCCGTTAGCCGATTCGGTACGATCGGCCGGTGGGAGAACTGATCGGCTACGCCCGATGCTCGACCGTCCTGCAAGACCTCACCGCCCAACGCGAAATCCTCACCTCGCTCGGCGTTCCCGCCGAGCGGATCTATCTGGACAAGGGACTGACCGGTACCAACCGTGCCCGCCCCGGACTCGACCAGGCCCTCGCCGCCGTACGCGCCGGCGACACCCTCGTCGTACCCAAGCTCGACCGGCTCGCGCGGTCCGTGGGTGCGGGCGCCGGTGTGAGGGTGCCGCCGACCAGCATGACCAGGAGCGCGGCGAGAACAGCGGCGAGGCGGCGATGGAGGGGGGCCCGTCGGGAAGAGACGGGAGGGGTCATCGTGTCCATGGCGCTCACTCCGCGAGGATGCCCGCGACCATGACCGGCCAGAAGTAGCTCTTCTCGGCGACCGCGGCCGGATCACGCTCGGCGAGCACGGCCAGGAACCGGTCGGTCGCCTCGATCCGTGGCTCCGAATCCTCGGTCGGGTGGGCGGTCAGGAACTCCCATACGCCGCGCAGGTAGAGCCCAAGCGAGAAGACGAAGAGTGGCAGGCTGGAGTTGACGAACTGGATCGGCTCGTCCGGGACGTGGCTGATGACGTCGATCCGACCGCTGGTCAGATCCACCCCGAACAGGTCCTTGTCCAGATCGGCAGCGACCGCCAGGTAGTGCTCGGCCTGCATCGAGACATCGGTGAAGCTGATGCCCTGCGCCCTCTTGGTCGGTAGCCCGACCGTGGTGAGGAACTCCCGTACCGCCACAGGCACCTGAGATTGGCTGGTGGCGATCACTCCCAGCAGTGTGTGCAGGGCCGTGACGGCGTGCGTGGCAGCCAGCGGGATCGGGCCGACTTCCCGGTTCTGCGCCATCAGCCGCAACGGCGTCCCCGCACGCAGCACCTGCCAGCGAATGAACTCGATTCGTTTGGCGGGATCTTCATCCAGCCCACCCGGCGGCGGTGAGCTGCTGCTCCCAAGCGGTGTGGCGGGCGTCGATATCGAGATCGACCGCATCAGCCAACGCCACCTCGGTCTGCACCACACCCAGCAACGCATTGACCATCCGCACCCGGTAGGCATCCGCCCCACCCAGGCGAGCCGCCTGGGCGGCATGTTCGGCCGAGGTATTGCGCCCCTGATACATCCCCAAAGCCGCCATCGCCGCAGCGATCTGCTCGACCGTGACGGGCCGCTCCCGGCCCTGATGCTGTTCGTGTTCACTCACCCGGGAAGGCTATCGCCGCCGCGTGCCTGCACGTCGGCGAAAGCCAACGGGCGGCGGCACGGGTGGGGTCAGAAGATGATCAGCAGCGCGAAGAACACGAAGAAGCCGAGCAGGCCGTAGAACAGCCACCGTCGGTGGAGCGCCGCCTTGTCCGGGTCGGGCAGGATGCCCGCGCGTTCGAGCTGGTGCAGATGACGCAGGGTCGTCATCTCCTCGGGTGTGGACGACCGCGGCGGCTCCGACCGGCGGAACGGGCAGAACGGCAAGTCGTGCCACCCAATCGCACAGTGCGGGCACAAGTACCGGTACTGGACCATCGCCACCACTCCCCTTCCACGTACCCCCTCCGACTGGTGCGGCTCATTTCATCGGCCAGCAGCACCACACGGGACCCGCAGGTCCTTCGCCTTGCCCAGGATCGCGTCGCGGCGCAGGTCCGCCAGCTCCTTACCCCGGGCCATGTAGCGGGCCTGGGAGTCGATGGCCTCGCGCTTGATCCGACCCCGCTGGCGGTAGGCGAGCGGCCACGCAGCCCAGCGGCCCGGAGCTCCAAGGCTAGCAACGAACTGCGGTCGATCCTGCGCGAGTACTACCCGCCGTTCCTGGACGCCTTTGCGGGCAAGTCGGCAACCAATCTGGCCAAACCGGATGCCCGTGCGGTGCTCGCCATCGCGCCCACACCGGCGCATGCAGCAAAACTCACCAAGACCCGCATCGCGACCGCGTTGCGCCGTGCCGGCCATCAACGCTGCATCGATGACCGCGCCGCCGAGATACTGCAGCGCCTGCACATCCCGCAGCTGCGCCAGCCCGGGCTCGTCGAGCAGGCGATGGGCCGACAGGCGCTGGCCCTGCTGGCGATGCTCGATGCCGCCTGCTCCGGTTCCGACGATCTGAACAGGCCGCGGCCGAAGAATTCCGCAAGCACCCCGACTATGCCGTCATCACCAGCTTTCCCGGCTTGGCCGAGGTGACCGGCGCCCGTGTTCTCGCCGAGATCGGCGATGACCGCGACCGGTTCGCCGACGACCGCGCGCTGAAGGCCTACGCCGGATCCGCGCCCGTCACCAAGGCCTCCGGCAAGGTCACCTCTATCACCCACTGGCGGATCAAGAACGACCGGCTCGCCGCAGTCGGCTGGGTCTGGGCCACCTACGCCTCGATCAACCCCGGCCCCGCCCGCGAGCGCTACCGCAGGCGCCGAGATCACGGCGACCGCCACGCTGCCGCCCTGCGGCACTTGTTCAACAAGATGCTCGGCCAGCTCTACCACTGCCTGCAAACCCACCGGACCTTCGACCTTGTGAAGGCCTTCGGGCATCCCACCGACACAACCGAAAATCAGACTGCTGCTTGACAGTTAGCGGAATCGGAGGTCTGACAGGTCTCCGTCCGCCCGGCCGTGCCGGAGTACCGGCGCTGCACCCCGGCCGAACGCAGGCCCTTCTTCAGGAACCCGGTGTCATCGGCGATCAACACCGCATCCTTCTCACCGAGCCGCTCGGCCACATAGCCACGCACGTCGTCACGAACTCCATCGACGTCGCAGTCCGCCCACCGCAACAACCGCTGCATCCCGTCCGGACTCACCTCACCCGCCTGCTCGGCCAGCGTCCACCCGCTCTTACGCTCGAGACCCGCCACCAAACCGGTCACATACTGCCGGGCCCGGCCCCGCGGCTCCGACCGCGTGAACCGGCCACCAATCCTCCGTGCAACGAATCCAACTCCGCTGCAACAACTTCCAAAACCACCCCAGCAAACTACCGGACCGAGTGCCGTTGCAGTACTAGATATGCATGCTCGTCTGCAACCGGCTCAAAAGACTGCCCGAGGCGATCGGCGAGGTCTGCCAGGAAGCGTTGTGCAGATCCGCATTTTACACCTGTTGCTCGCCTCGTTCCGGTATGCGTCGCGTCAGACGGAATCTAGATATACAGGCGAACTTGGAGGAAAGGCGACAGGGAGAGAGATCAGCGCGCGGTGGAACGGCCCCGGCCGCCACTGCAGCGTCTCTCGCGCGACTGCTAGTTCCACATCCGGGAGCGCGTCCAAAAGTTGATCGATAGCGTCCTGCGCGATGAGCAGCGCAATCGGTTGGGCTGGGCAGGCGTGCGGGCCCGCACTGAATGCCAGATGCGACCGGTTATCGGTAAGATCACCGGAACGGATAACGGGATCGTTGTTACATGCGGCCATGCTGATTATCACCGGCTCATGCGCCGGCAACCAGACATTATCAATCAGGATCGACTGCCGCGGATAGCTGATACAGTAATTCGCCATCGGCGGGTCGTTGAACAGTACTTCATCCAACGCATCACGGGTCGCCAGACTACCGCCGAGAACACTCGCCGCAAAACGCTCATCGGTCAACATCAACAGCAGCGTGTTTACGATCAGATTCTGCAGCGGCTCGATACCGGCACCGTACAAAAGCGCCAATTGGTGAACCATTTCCTCGTCATTCAGCTGTACTGGGTGCTCCACCAAGTGGGTAGTGACATCGTCGTCCGGATTCTCACGTTTCGTCCAGGTGAGTTCCAGCAAAGCCTCGCGCAGCATGCGGTTGCCCTCTGCAGCGTCGATGGTGTCGAACATGGCCGCCATCCCGGTCGCCGCGCGCCGGCTGATCTCGGGAGAGCAGCCGAGAATTGTGTTCAGTGTACCGAAAATCAGAGGTAGCGCATACTGTCCGACTATGTCGCAGTGCCCGTCCGCACAGAAGGAGTTGATCAGCGCAACGGCCATCCTTTCGACTGTGGCGTGCAACTGGTGTAGGTCAATCTTCCCGAGCCCTGCCAATGTCGCCGCCCGGTACCGTGCATGATCAACTCCCGCGCTGCGAATGGCATTGGGCCGCCACTCCATCATCGGCCGAATCGGGCAGTCAGCGGGAATGCCGCGTTCCCACACCCGGGGATCAGCGGGGAAACGTTTCGGATCATTCAAAATACTCAGAGCGGCATAATAGCCGATCACTAGAGTGGCCGGCACCCCTGGCGCCAGCTCCACCGGAACCAACGAGCCGAAACGGCACCGCATCTCCCGATAGACTCGATGCGGATCGACCGCGTACTCTCCCGTGTACAGGGCAACACGCTCACCCACGAAGCCAATTGGCGCCGCATATGGCGGCGATTCGATCTCAATATCCAACTTCTATTGATTCCTGTGAGGTTTATTAATGGGCGGTATATCCGCCTCGCGGAGCTGAACTTGTGATTACTTCATGGCCGACCGGGGAATGCAGGCACTCCACTGAACGGCAGCACAGACCGCGCGACCATCGATGACACGCAGACCACCTGGACTTCGACGTTCCTCGAGCGCAACGACCACGCCGGGTCTGTCAAAGACTTGATACGCGCGAGAATGGCCATTGTTCGCACAGCTACGATCGCCAGATCCACGCGGGCTCAATGCGAACGGCCTAATCGTCGCCGCCGATCGACCTGCACAAAACACCGCAAGCACCCCATCAACGCGGAGACTGTCGCGAGACCAGCGAGCCGAGACGGGCAGGTCCGCCCGGACAGGACACCGCGTCAGACCCACAAGTTGGTGGCGACGACGGTAGCGAATAGTCCGCGAATCGGCCATCTACGCTGCGGGGGTGACCCGAACCCGCTGCGTGGTCGACGTCATTGTCGACTGGCTCCGACTTCGGTGTCGGTACGTGCTGCCTGCTGGGTGTGGTCACGCGGACCTACAATTCCCCAGGGCAATCAGCTTGGCAATGGGGGAAACCCCTTAATCCATGTAGACGGGTGAGCTCGGCACCGCCGCCACACCTAACACGATGTACGTCGTATCGGCAACACCGGCAGCGGGTGCTCAAAGCCTCCTACACCAACCACTACCGGACTGGGCTGGTCCAGATCATGGAAGCGCTGGAGTTCGGATCGACGAACACCGTGCACGCGCCGATGATGAACGCAATCGCTCTGATCAAGCGGCACAAGGCCAAATCTCCAATCGGATCAAGTGCTACGCCATCGGCAAGCACGTCTCGATCGAAGGGATAGTCCCGGCCGAACTGGTCGATCTGATGTACCGGGCCGACAGCAAACACCGCCAGCGCATCCTGCGCAGCGTGTATTAGTGCGGGGTGTTCCAGGCACTGCGGGACAGGTTGCGGTGCAGAGAAATCTGGGTCCTAGTGTTCCGCGCCTGAAATCCGTCGGATATATCGGGCGAGGGAGTCGAGGATCTCCTCGGCAGTCTTGCGCCAGACGAACGGTCGGGGGTTCTCGTTCCAGCACTCGATCCAGGTGGTGACGTCTTTCTCCAGTGCCGCAACGCTTTTGTGGACCCCGCGGTGGGTGAGTTGGTCGGTGAGGTATCCGAACCAGCGCTCCACCTGGTTGAGCCAGGACAACCCGGTCGAGGTGAAGTGGACATGGAAGCGAGGGTGCCGGGCGAGCCATTCGTTGACGATCGGGGTCTTGTGGGTGGCGAGGTTGTCGCAGACGAGGTGGACATCCAGTTCGGCGGGCACCGTCTTATCGATCGTGACCAGAAACTTCTTGAACTCGCTCGCGCGGTGACGGCGGTGCAACTCGCTGATCACGGTGCCGTCGGCGATGTTGAACGCGGCGAACAGGCTCGTGGTGCCGTGGCGGGCGTAGTCGTGGGTGCGGCGCTCGGGCATGCCCGGCATCATCGGTAGTACCGGCTGTGAACGATCCAGGCCTGCATCTGCGACTTCTCGTCCACACATAGGACGACAGCCCGCTCGGGCGGATTGTGGTACAGGCCGACCACATCCACCACCTTCTCCACGAACAGCGGGTCGGTCGACAGTTTGAATCCGTCGACCAGATGCGGTTTGAGCTCGAACCGCCGCCAGATCCGCCCGATCGTCGATTTCGACAGCCCGGTCCGCTCGGCCATCGACGACCGCGACCAATGCGTGGCATCACGCGGAGTCGGTTCCAGGGTCAACGCCAGCACCTGTTCCACCCGATCCAACAGTATCGACGGCGGCCAGCCCGGCCGAGGTTCGTCGGCCAACCCGGGCAGGCCGTGTTCGATGAAGCGTTTCCGCCACTTCGCCACGGTCATCGGCGTGACACCAACCGCGGCCGCCACATGCGCGTTCGCCTCACCCGGCTCCGCGCACGCTAGCACGATCCGGCACCGCAAGGCATACGCCTGCGTGGAGGTCGCCGCCCGCGCACCCCGCACCAACTCCCGACGCTGCGCCTCGGTCACCACCAACTCCGGACCCGATCTCGGGCGCCCAGTCCTCGCCACCGACGAATCCTACAATTATCCACCGCGGCCACACCGCACTCGGCGGACACCCACCAGCCAGCCGCGTCACCAACCTCTCAGGTCAGTACACCTAGCCAACATAAGGGAGGCCGAGTGAGACCCAAGGGGCCGATGCCTGCATCGAGGTGGACGTGAGCACCTCTGCGCCGCGACGCTGGCTCGCGTGCCGCTGGATACCGATACCACCGCGCCTACAATTCGCGCGTGCGCGGCCTCCTATCCTGGCTGGACTCGGCAGGCCTCGACAGCGCCGACCCGCTCGCCGACGCTCATGGCCGCGACTTTGCTGTCCGTGACTACAAGACCCACCTGAAGACCGTACGCAACCAGTCGGCCCACACCGTCAACGCCCACATCACCGCGCTGGATCACTTCTTCGGCCACCTCGGGCTCGGCGCGGTACTCATGCGACGCGACGAGCCCCCAAGCGCGCACGCCGTGCGCTGACCGCCCGAGAGAGCAGAGGCGCTACCTGCACGCGGTGGAGTCCCGCCGCGCCCGGGGACCGGGCGATCGGGCGATCGGGCGGCTGCTATTGCACTGCGGTCTACGCGTCTCCGAACTGGTCGTCCTCGACGTCGAGGACGTCCCGCTGTCGGCCCGCAACGGCAACGTGCTCGTACGCGCCAGGAAGGGCGAGGACTCCCGCGAGGTCCCCGTTGCTCGACCCCGCCGTAATCGACGCCCTGGCTGACTGGAAGGAGGACCGCACCAGCTGGCCCGGCGCCGACACCGGCGCTGTTTCTCAACCGCCGCGGCGGTCGGCTCACCGCCCGCGCCATCGACCAACTCCTCGACGAACTCGCACACGACGCCGACCTGGTGGACGAGACGGGCAAGCCGTTCGCCTCCACGTATACCCTGCGCCACAACTTCAACACTAACCTGCTGCGCTCCGACGTCGACGTAGTCGTGGTCGCCGAATTGATGGGCCACCGCCGTCTGGACACCACCCGGCTGTACACCCTGCCCAACCACATCGACCTCGACACCGCGGTCACCAAACTCCCCACCCACCAGTAAGCGGCTGCTCCCCCGCATTGACTTGCGCTGACGCAATCGCGTGTAGTTGGTAACAGCAGTCTCACCGACACCCCAACACCGCAGCTGAGCAGGCCCTACAAGAACTTCGTTAGTTTTCGGCGATTACTACCGGAACCCCCACATACCAACGTCCACCCACCCGCTCGCGCAGGAAAAGAGGAAACTCCGCGGCATCGAACTGCGAGCCGCAACCGGCTTCGCAGACGGGCTCCGATGCGACGAGCGTACATACTAGTGGGAGCGGCGAATCCCGGGGGCGCGCCCGGATTCGCCCCGCCACGCCTGGGTCAGCGACCTCAGCAAATGCCGCTTGAGCCCGCGAATCCTTGGACTGTCGGTCCCTCGCGGACCGAGCGCCTCACTGACCCTTTGCAGGAATCGTTCACGGGTGACGCCGAAATTCACGAGCAACTCCCCATCAGCGGCACCACCGAAGGGCGCCCACCGGATCGCGAAACCGACCACCTGCTTCGAATCCGGGTCGAGAGATCTCACATCCTCCAAATGATCGCAGTTACGCAGCGATGTCCGAACCCACGACGTGTCGCGGCAATCGTCGGCGTTCGGTCGGTCGTTCGATCGCATGCTCGTCCGATCAGTCACCAATAGGGGATGCCTGGTGAACATCGACATTCGAGTTGTGAAGATCGGCAATGACTGCGAAGACCGGGAACCTGTCCTCCCACAGACGCGGCAGGAATTGCACACGCACCGGCCGATTACCGGGTGCTGGGACACCCCCATCGATCGTCGTGTAGATCCACGGGCCGTCATCGAGTTCGACGATGGCGATTGTCAAAGGCACCAGCTCATGTCGTCTGCCGTTAGTGGCGAAATGCACCACTCGCCAGGACACGATCGAGCCGACGCCAGACGACGGAACCCACTCGAGATTGCGAGATTCACAGGATGAACACCCGGTCGTCAGCGGCCAAAACACCTTGTTGCAGTCTCCGCAACGCCGGATCATCAACGTGTCCTCCACGCACGATCCGCTGCCGTTGCTGATGTTCGCAATGTTCTCCGGGTCGTTTGTGTACATGGAAACCTCGGCGAAGTAGTGCTGCAGGGTTCACACCAGCGTCTTCCGGACGGGGGGGCTCCGCCAACGGGAGAATGGCCTGGCACATACCTGTTTTGGCAGCTGAGAAGCCATAGCGGCAATCACACCGCCTCCAGCACGCCGCCGGGCTCGAACAGCCAGTTCTGCTGCCCCGGGTGCACCGTTAGTTCTAAGGCCGCTCAGTTAGCGGATGGGGCGTTGTGTCAAGGTTGATTCAGCCATCGCAGGTACCAGTCGGCGAAGCCGGGGGCGAAGGGGGAGACGCCACCGTCGCTGCACCGCCCGTCCTCCCAGAGCGTGCCCCGTTGAGGCCCGTTGAGAACCAGCCGGATCATGTATCCGCAGCCCTGGTGAGACACGTTCAGAGAACCACGAATGTGGGAGGGGTCGAAATATTCCTCTTCGGCTTCGGGTGTACCGTTGCCGAGCTCATTCCAGGATCGTGTTTGCGGAAAGGCCCCCGGCGAGAAACCCGGGCACCAGATCCTCATTGTGACCGTCGAGATCGGAACGATCGAGGCGGAAAATACCGTAAAACGGGCCCGCACCTCCGTCCCCGACCTCCGGATGAAGGACCGGTAGTCCTCAGGCAGCGCCACGCCGTGTCGGGTCTCGAACGCCGTGACTTCGCATTCAGCGAGTGGCTGGTTCAGCAGGTAACGGTGGCCGATGGCGCCGAATCGGGTGAACCCGGTATCTGCACGCCGTAGGAAGGCAAGTCGTTCGAGGATCTCCGCTCGATCCCACATTACGATCCCACCTCGGTCGAGCCTGAGCCCTTGCATAGTCGAAAGCCGCACCAACTCGAGGGGAGTCTACGCACCAATCGCCAAGAACACCTGGGGTCACGACCTGTCGGAGTCAAGGCAACACCATCTTTGGTGTCGAGTTGGTGGCCGGATGTGGCGGGTGGTTGTGTCGGACAGCGGAACTGCTGGTAGAGAGGTCTTGTCCGCCAAGACAATCCGCTCGTTGCAGGAGTTCAGTCTGTCATTTCCCGGTGCAGCGCGGTAGCCGCAGGTGCGTTTGCGCCGGGGCATCTGGGCGAGTTGACCCAGATCGTAGGGTTCGACCTGGTCGATGCCGCGCTGGAAGTGACCGGCAGCGTGCAGGCGAGGGTGCGTACCCTGCCGTCGCGGGTGGTGGTGTATCTGCTGCTGGCCGGGGCATTGTTCGAGGGGATCGGGTATCGGCAGGTGTGGGCACGGCTGTGTGCCGGGTTGTCCGGAATCGCGGTGGCTGCCCCCGGCTCCTCGGCGCTGGCGCAGGCCCGCCGCCGTGTCGGGGTCAAGCCGTTGCAGGCGTTGTTCGACCTGGTACGGGGCCCGGCGGCGGGCGCGGCGCGGTGGCGGGGACTGCTGGTGTGCGCGATCGACGGCACGGCCCTGTTCACACCGGACACTCCAGCGGAACGTGGCCGTTCACGGGCGTCAGACCGGCGGCCGCAACGGTGACTCCGGGTATCCGATGCTGCGTTTGCTGGCGGTGGTGGCCTGCGGCACCCGCACTGTCCTCGACGCTGTGTTCGGCTCCTACTCGATCGGCGAAACAAACTATGCGCCAAGCCTTTTCTGCTGTCTGAAACCGGGCATGCTGCTGTTGGCCGACCGCAACTTCGCGGTCACCACCCTGATCGAGCAGATCACCGACACCGGCGCGCAGTGGCTGATCCGCGGCAAGCTCGACCGGAAGGTTCCCGCGATCCAGCGTTTCGGTGACGGGTCGTGGCTGACCCGCATCGGCGCGGCAACCGTACGCGTGATCGACGCCGAGATCGTCGTGCACTGTGTCGGCGGCCCCCGCCGGGTCGGCCGCTACCGGCTGTTCACCAGCCTGACCGACCCGCAACGCTGGCCGGCCAACCGAACTGGTCACTCTGTACCACCTGCGCTGGGAGATCGAAACCAGTTACTTCGAACTGAAATCCAGCATCCTCGGCGGACGGGTGCTGCGCGCCCGCAGCCCGGCCGGCATCGCCCAGGAGGTCTACGCACTGCTGATCATCTACCAGGCCCTGCGCACCGCCATCGCCGACACCGCCCTGACCGCCACCGGCGTCACCCCCGACCGGGGCAGTTTCACCATCGCCCTGCACACCGCCCGCGACCAACTCGTCCACGCCGCCGGCGTACTGGCCGCCACCACCGTGGACCTCATCGGCCGGATCGGTGCCGCCGTGCTCGCCGACCCGCTGCCTACACAGCAGCCCCCGCGTGGTCAAACGCGCCATATCCAAACACCGTGCCAAAGGCGACATCGACCGCAACACCTACCGGACCACCATCACCGTCGAAATCCTCGGCGGTTGACATCAACCCAGACGCTCTAACTGCGCGGCCTTGCCGTTAGTTTCACATCGTGGACACCACATCACAGCAGAGCATCGGGCACGCCCACTGCCGGTATCGGACCTGTTCGATCGGCAGTTCCAGATTCCGGCGCCGAACATATTGGGTGATCGACATGGTGCGGGACTACCCTTGGGCTAGGAATGCTCGATCAGTAGGCAGACCGCGTTCGTCAACTGCGCGATCTGGCCGACGTCATCCTCGGTTCTCCGCCGCCCACAACCAGTTCTTCTAAGCAAATCACTGCGATCGACTGTGCTGGGTTCGCCGCTGTATCGTGACATCAATCAGTTCGCGGCATGGCCACCGGGTGATCGAGGTGATATCACCCTACTCAACCGGCCAGCGCTCGCGTGAATAATCGCGCGACAGCCGGTGCCTGTGGCGGTGCTGGCCTGGTGGTAGGTGTGGTCGACCAGACCCCCGCGGCGAAGACACTGGGCACCCTAGTCGGCGGTTGAGGGGCGCAGCACCGGGTCGTAGCCCTCGATGGGGAACTTGTCGGTTGCCAGGAGGAAGGGACCACTTCGGAGCCGTTTTCGCCATGAGGATGGGACCACCCGTTTGCCACTGATGGGACCACCTGACTAGCGGTTTTGCCAGTTATGGGACCATCCGGCGTGGCTTCGGGGTTTCCGGTTGCTCGGCCGATGTATTGGCCAGATGAGCTACCGGGAGACCTCCGATTCCGCTAACTGTCAAGGGAAGGAGGGGTCTTGGTAGCGATCGGCTGAACCTACAGCCGCTTCAGCAGTCGACCGTGCAACGTCGCGGGCAGCAGGCCGGTCGTGTCGCCACCCGCTGCGGCGACCTCCTTGACCAACGAGCTGGACACGAACCCGTAGGCGGGGTCGCTGGCAATGAAGACCGTGTCCACGCCAGTGAGCGTGTGGTTCATCCGTGCCATGGACCGCTCGTAGTCGAAGTCGCCGCAGCGCAAGCCTTTCACAATCGCGGTGGCGCCCTGCTCGCGCGCGAAATCCACCAGCAGCCCCTGCCAGGATGTGACGCGCACGTTGCCGATGTGGGCGGTGACCTCGCGCAGCATCTCGACGCGCTCGTCGAGGGTGAACATCGTCTTCTTGCTCGCGTTGACTACAACCGTGACCACGAGGTCGTCGAACTGGGCTGCTGCCCGCTCGAACACATCGATATGGCCACATGTCACCGGGTCGAAAGACCCGGAACACAGGGCTGTTGCCATGTCTGCAGAAGATATCACCGACCGGCTACTCGATCACTTCCCTCAACTTCTCCGGGTCTCTACCAGTCCGGGATCCCGTCATGCAGCTGCAGGACTTTGACGGGATCCCGTCACGCAGCTGCAGGACTTTGAGGTTCAGGAGATTGCTCGCCGAATGCCTTCACCGGGTCGTAGGGCTGGTGGGTTTGCAGGCAGTAGTAGAGCTGTCCGAGCATCTTGTTGAACAGGTGCCGGATTGCGGGTGCGTGGCGGTCGCCGTGCTCGCGGCGACGCCGGTAGTGCTGTTGGCCGGGTCCGGGCAACACGACCATGGTGGTGCCCCAGACCCATCCGACCGCCGCCAGGCGGTCGTTCTTGATCCTCCTGTGGCTGATCGAGATGGTTTTGCCGGATGCTCTGGTGACCGGAGCGGATCCGGCGTATGCCTTCAGCGCCCGCGCGTCGGCGAATCGCTCTCGGTCATCGCCGATCTCGGCGAGCATGCGAGATCCGGTGAGGTCGGCCAGGCCAGGGAAGCTGGTAATGACTGTGTAGTCCGGGTGCTTGCGGAATTCCTCGGCCGCGGCTTGTTCCAGATCGTCGGCGCCGGCGCAGGCGGCGTCCAGCATCGCGACCAGCGCGAGCGCTTGGCGTCCCATCGCCAGCTCCACTGGTCCGGGCTGCCGCAGCTGCACCGTCCTGAGTCCTTCGACGATCTGGGTGGCGAGTTGGTCGATTCCGCGTTGGCGACCGGCGCGGCGCAGTGCGGCCGCGACCCGGGTCTTGGTGAGTTTGGTGGCCAGGGCCGGGGTGGGTGCCAGGGCGAGGATGGCTCGTGCTTCGGGTTTGGCGAGGTTGGTGGCGGATTTGACTGCGAAGGTGCTCAGGAACGCCGGGTAGTACTCCCGCAGGTGCGAGCGCAGTTCGTTGCCGGCCTTCGTGCGTCGCCAGACCGCGTCCTGCTGGGCGCGTGCGAGGACCGCGATAGCTTGGGCGAGTTCACTGTCGGCAGGTAGCACGCGGTGCAGGTGGGCGTCGACGCGCAGAATGTTCGCCAAGGTCATGGCATCGGCGTGGTCCGACTTGGCTCGGGCGACGCTATGGCGTTCGCGGTAGCGGGCCACTGCCATCGGGTTGATCGCGAATACTGGCCGCCTGGATGCGCGCAGGGCGGCGACCATCAACCCGCGCGGGGTCTCGATGGCGACTGGGATCGGGTTGTCTTCGGTGTCTCCGGCGTCGGTGAGCAGTTGTGTCAGCTCGGCGAACCCGGCTGGGTTGTCGCCGATCCGCCTCTTGGCCACGAGTTTGCCCTCGTGGTCGACGATCGCGATGTCGTGGTGCCCTTCAGCCCAATCCACGCCGCAGTATCGGTTCAATCCATTCCTCCATCAGGTGTTTTCCAGTGTTCGATGTCCCTGGCGGAAACGCGCAGCGCCCTACTTACGAGCCTCGATGGGCTTGCCTCCGATGAGCTGTTCGCGATCCCAGCTCACCCGCACGGCGCCGGTCTATCTCAGAGCTCGAAGGCTCGCGAAATCGCGGGGCGTCTGGTCGTGCGGGAGGGCTCGAACCACGAGCTATCCCAATCGAATACGACGGCCGGGTAGGGACGACACACCGTGCCGCAACCCTGTCCCGGCCTATTCCGCTACCACCTTCCCCGCGGTCTTGCATAAGGGCTCTGGCCCTTGAGATGTGCAGGGGTCAAGGCGGCGGCAGGCTTGTTGGGTAGTCCGTCCCGGCGCATCGTGCCTCTGGTGAGGGATCGAAGTCCCAGGGTCAGTACAGAAGTCGCCGGAACGAACCGTGAATGAGTCGAAGCAGCCAGCCGGCAGCATGCCTCCCGGGAGACCTTCAAGGTCAGTTTCAGTGCAGCTGTCCACGCCTCTGGCTTCGAACCCATTCACAGATAAGTAGTAGGTTTCGGTGATCGAGATCAGACAGATGCTGTGGCTGTGGCTGCAGGGTCGCGGGTTGCGGGAGGTGGCCCGGCTGTCGGGCGCCGACCGCAAGACGGTGCGCCGGTATGTCGAGAGGGCGCAGTCGTGTGGGGTGGACCGCGACGATGGTGCGGAGCAGTTGACCGATGGGCTGCTGATGGCGGTGATCGCCGGGGTTCGGAAGTCTCGTCCGAACGGTAAGAGCGATGTGGGAGACGCTCGCCGGTCAGTCCGAGCAGATCAAGCAGTGGCTGGGTCAGGGCCTGACCTTGACCAAGATTCATATTCTGCTCGCCCGCCGTGGTGTGGTGGTGTCGTATCGGACGCTGAACCGTTATGCGCAGGCGGAATTGGGGTTCGGAAAGCGGCGCGCGACGGTGCGAGTGGCCGACTGCGAACCCGGCGCGGAGGTGCAGGTCGACTTCGGGCGCCTGGGCCTGCTGACCGATGTCGAGGGCCGGCGGCGGGTGGTGAAGGGGCTGATCTTCACCGCGGTGTATTCGCGGCACATGTTCGTCTTCCCGACCTACCGGGAAACGCTCAACGACGTCATCGCCGGGTTCGAAGCCGCCTGGGTGTTCTTCGACGGCGTGTTCGCCGTCGCGATCCCGGACAACATGAAGGCGATCGTCGACCGCGCGAACGCGACCGATCCTCGGTTGAACGATTCGTTCCGCGAGTATGCCGAGTTTTGTGGGTTCGTGGTTGACCCGGCGCGGATCCGCAGCCCGCAGGACAAGCCGCGCGTCGAGCGCTGCGTTCCGTATGCACGGTCGAATTTCTTTGCCGGAGAACGATTCCGGGATCTGGAGGACTGCCGGGAATGTGCGCTGCGGTGGTGCCGTGAGACTGCGGGGATGAGAATACATGGCACCACGCGCCTGCGTCCGGCCGAAGTGTTCGCCACCGATGAGGCGCCGAAGCTCAAACCGTTGCCCGATACCGTATTCGATATCCCGACCTGGGTGAATCCGAAAGTCGCGCCGGACCGGCATGTTCAGATCTCCCAGGCTCTATACAGCATCCCCGGTGATCTGGTTGGGCAGCGGTTGACCGCTCGTGTCGACTCGCAGACGGTGAAGCTTTACTTCCGTGGTGAGCTGATCAAGGTCCACCCGAAGGTTGGGCCCGGGCGCCGGCAGACCGATCCGGCGGACCTGCCCAGCGAGCTCACCGCCTATGCGATGCGGGACCTGCATACGCTGCAACGCAAAGCATGCGACCACGGCGCTCATATCGGTTCCTATGCTGCGGCGGTGCTCGAGCATCCGCTGCCCTGGACGAAGATGCGGCAGGTCTATCGGCTGCTCGGGCTGGTGCGCCGCCACGGCGCCGACGCCGTCGATGATGCCTGCCACCGGGCATTGGACGCCGAGGTCGTCGACGTCGGCGTCATCGACCGCATGCTCACCCGCGCCACCACGCCCCAGCAGCTGACGCTGCTGCCGCCACCGGCGCCTTCTCGGTTCGTTCGTTCGGCCACCGATTTCGCGGTCAGGAGGCCGTCATGAGCACCACACGCCGTCCCGCCGCCGCCCCGGCGGTCAAACCCATCGAGGTCACCCCGGAGCTGAAGTCGCTGATGCGGCGGCTCAAGCTCGGCCAACTCCTGGACACCCTCCCTGAACGCCTCGCCCTCGCGCGGTCGAACCGGTTACCGCATCACGACTTCCTGGAAATGTTGTTCGCCGACGAGGTCACCCGCCGCGACCGGGCTTCCGAGCAACGCCGCGCCAAAACCGCCCACCTGGACCCCCAGATGCACCTGGCGGCATGGGACGATTCGACCGCGGTCACCTTCGACCGCGAACTCTGGGCCGAACTGACCTCACTACGATTCCTCGCCGACGCCTACAACGTATTGATCATGGGGCCGGTCGGGGTCGGAAAAACGTTCCTGGCCAACGCATTAGGACACATCGCGGTCCGCCGCCACCACACCGTTCACACCGAACGCGTCGACAAACTGTTCAAACGGTTGCGCGGTGCACGCCTCGATGGCAGCTACGAAGACGAGATGCGCAAACTACACCGCGTCGACCTGCTCATCCTCGACGACCTGGCCCTGCACCGGCTCGAAGCGGTCGAGACAGGCGACTTCTACGAGCTGATCATCGAACGCCACCGCAAAGCCTCCACTATCATCACCAGCAACAGGGAACCACCCGAGATCCTGACCATGATGGCCGACCCGCTACTGGCCCAATCGGCGATGGACCGGCTCCAATCAGCCGCCTACGAACTGGTCGTCGAGGGCGAGTCCTACCGGCAACGGCAAAAGCCGATTCCGACCCGGTCATCGCGTGAGTCGGCGGACTAGCGGCATCGTGCTGGGCGGCGATCAGGTGGCCAGGATTCGCCGGGTTGGTGAACCGCGGAACGGTGAACCGACCTTCCCAAGCATGGTGAGAATTGCACGGCCGTGCACGTCCACGCTTGCTACGGTCGGACACGTGGGGATCGCACACCAGTTCGCAGGTGAGTTCGAGGCGCATCTAACCGTGCGCCCACCTGCCGACGAATCGCAGCTGGCCGATTGGGCTGCCGCCCACGGCCTACGCTATGCGCGCATCCTGCTCGACCGGGGCCTCACATCCGATCAGCCCATGCTGACTTTCACCCGGTCCGGGACCGTCGAGGACATGATGCGGGTGGTGCAAACCCACACCCATGCGCTGGACTCGGCGGGCTTCGCCTTGGTCCGCACCAAGATCGAGGCCAGCCCCTACAACGCGCAGATACCGCAGACGGCCGAGCAGGTCGCGAGCGTGCCGGCTGGCTGCTATTTCGAGCACCACATCAAGCTGCTCTTGTCTGGGAACGACGACGTCACCCGCGTCCGGGTGCTCGCCCAACCGCACGCTGCGCACGTCTCCCGCAACGCCCGCAGATCGGCAGGCAATGGGTGCCATGAGCGGTTCGTGACCCAGCGCTGTCGCGGAGTCGCGCTGCCGGAGGCAGGTCGGCAACTCGACAGTTTGCTGAAAGATTTGGATGCCAACGATTTTTCCGTCATCGAAGTCGAGCGAGAGTTCGTCGTCCATGACGACTGTCCCGGCCTCGATGCCGGTTGGATCACCGAAACAGCCGCGGGCGCGCCGTGACGGCAACCGATGCGCGCCGCGCCGCGCTGGACCACATCCTGGCCCTGGTCGCCGACTCGGACTGGGGCGCCGGGATGGTGCTGCGCGGCAGCATGACGCTGCAGGCATGGGTCCCAGCTCACGCGCGAGCACCGGGTGACCTGGATTGGATCGTGCCCGAACCCCAATTTCCCGACCCGCTCGATCCCTTCCCCTACATCGACACCATCGAATCGGTTCAGCAATGGCCCGAGGCCGCAGTCGGCGCCGCCCGCTACCAGATCTGGTCCGATGAGGACTTCGATACTTTCGGCTGCCACCCGAAACTGCCCCCTGACGGGCTGCGGTGGATACGCGCCGAGGAATACCAGCGGCCCTCCCTGCAGGACGAACTGACCGCCACGATCGAACACGATCCACACGCTGCCGATGGCGTGGTACTCGACGCCGACGGCGTCCACACCGACGGCCAATGGAGCTACTTCGACAGTTACGACAGCACTGGCACGAGACTGATCGTTCCTTGGAACAGCCACAAACACGGAGCCGGGCAGATACAACTAGATTTCGCCGCCGATCAGACACTTCCCGACGCGCCGGTCTGGACTGTGATTCCTCGCGCAGACGCCCGCCCGCCAACGGTGGTCCTCACCGCGACCAGGGAGTTGTCCCTGGCATGGAAACTGCTGTGGCTGCACACCGACTCGACCGAAACCGGCCGCGCCGCGGGCAAAGACCTTTACGACGCCGTGCTCCTGGCCGAATGCCCGCAAACCAACCTCACACCCCAACTGCTGCGCAAAGTCCTCGGAACCCAGGCCCGCGATTTCAATCCCGACTCCATCCGTCACTGGCGGGTCGACTGGACCGAGTTCCACCGCACCCACCCAGGCATCCACGGCGAAATCGGCAACTGGCTCGACCGGCTCGCCCGGGCCATACCGACCCAAGCCATTCAATCTGAGCCAACGACCCTGCACAGCCGCAGAAGAAGTTGACCAACCCGCCGATCACCAGTCACCATCAGCATACGGCCCGCGACCGGGATCGAACCCGGTCCCATACTCACGGCAATCTGGTGGCCCCATCCACCTGGCAAGCGACAGGGAACTCCATCTAATACTTGACCAACCCGCTGCGCAGGGTGTGATCGGCTGCGAGGAATAGGTGGGGCCAGCTCGGAAATCTCGCCGGTACGGGTTGCGCAGTGTCAGGCTGGTATCGCCGTTGAACCCCGGCGACCTCGGCATTGAGTACAAGCTTGATCTTCTCGTTGGCCTTGACGCGCTCGAGCACAATGCGTGAGGCGCGGATTCCTCGCAGTGGTGCACGATGGTCGGTCAACTTCGGGAGAAGGGTGTCCGCCTCTATCGCGGAGTCGGCACCGCCGACCACGACGTTGTGCTGGATCTTGAAGAAGCAGCCGTCGCAGGTGGCGTAGGCGCTGACACCGCCACCGCGCGGCTTCTGTTCACCCCGGGTGGCGTTCAGATAGCGCGCCGCCGAAGCCATGGCGAGGATTACGGCATGGGCATGGTAGGTCTCACGGCCGACAGTAGCCGACTTGATCTGTTGTGGGGCATTGGTTCGCGGTCTTCTGCTCGTCAGGAAGCTCGCCGTCGGCGGGTTCCTTCACCACCACACAGCCTGGCCTTGATCGCTGCATCGGTCTTCGCTGGCATTATCTTGCGCATCGCCCCAAGAAAGTGGGGCGAGTACGAACCCGGTATTCATTCCTTGAAAGATGCCATCTGTTTCGTACGACGCTTGGCTTACAAGGCCTTGAGTTCTTCGGTGACTGCTCCGACGGATTTCTTGGCGTCGCCGAACAGCATGGAGGTGTGGTCGGCGTAGAACAGCGGGTTGTCGATTCCAGCGAAACCACTGTTCATGGAGCGCTTGAGCACGATCACCGACTTGGCCTGGTCGACGTTGAGCACGGGCATGCCGTAGATCGGGCTCGAGGAGTCCTCACGGGCGGCCGGGTTGGTGACATCGTTGGCGCCGATCACCAGGGCGACGTCGGTGCGATTGAATTCGCCGTTGATGTCGTCCATTTCCTTGAGCGCGTCATAGGACACCTCCGCCTCGGCCAACAGCACGTTCATGTGCCCGGGCATGCGACCGGCGACCGGGTGGATGGCGTACTTGACCTCCACACCCTTGGCCTCCAGCAGCGAAGCCATCTCCTTGACCGCATGCTGCGCCTGCGCGACCGCCATACCGTAGCCGGGGACCACGATCACCTGGTTGGCGTACGCCATCTGGATCGCGGCGTCCGCGGCGGAGGTGGC
>NZ_JBEYVQ010000005.1:0-255878 GCF_040644075.1 Nocardia sp. NPDC047038
GCCTTGTAACCCGCCACATTCGCCTGCGAGGACAACGCGTCCATCACCTGCGCACGCGAGATCCGCGGAATCGCCTCCACCGCGAACGCCTGCACCCCCGCCGACTTCAGCGCACCGATCTGATTCTCGGCATTGCGCGGCGCGAGGAAACCGATCAGTGTCTGCCCCGACGACAGCTTGCCCACCTCGGCGTCACTGGGCGGGGCGACCTTCACCACCACATCCGCCGACCACGGATCGCCGATCGACGCACCCGCCTCCACATAGGCTTCGTCGGGAATCAGCGCGCCTTTCCCGGCCCCGGGCTCGACGACAACTTCCACACCCTGTTTCACCAGGCTCGGAATGATTTTCGGCACCAAAGCGACACGTCGCTCGCCCGCGTTGGATTCGCGAACGACACCGACACGCGCGCCGCGCGGCGACAGATCGCCTACGCTCTGCGTTGTCTCCACTTGTCAGACTTCCTTCTCTTACTGAGCTTCAGGCAACGGGCAGACGACCGGACGATGTTACCGATGAGTAAGTTCGCCCAAATCTTCGCAACTGTACCTGGCCCGCCGTGAGCCTAGCTGAGATGCCCATCACACACGCCGGACGGATCGCGCTAGGACGCCGGAGTTCCTCGATCGCCACCGAGGGAGCCGCCGACCGCCGAGCGGCGTCCACCGTTTTTCCTTTTCGCTGTGTGATCGTTGTCTCCGCAGGTGAACACGGCAAGACCGTACGGAGAAGTTCGTTACCAACCTCGAGGTTGGGCACCTGGTGGGACACCCGGCCCACAGCGGCATAGTGACATGCGTCATGCCGATCGGCGATCCGGGGTGTTCCGCTCGGCTCGTACGCCGTATGGTCCAGCGTGTGAACGACTGCGTCTTCTGCCGCATCGTGGCAGGCGAGGCACCGGCGGCGAAAGTGTACGAGGACGACACGCTGTGCGCGTTTCTCGATGTCCGGCCGGTCGCCCGCGGGCACACGCTGGTCATACCGAAGCGGCACGCCGCCGAGTTGGAGGACCTCGACGCCGAGCTCGGTGCGCAGATCTTCCGGACCGGTCATCGGCTCGCCCTGGCCATCCGGCGCAGCCGCCTCGCCGCCGACGGCGCCAATCTGGTGCTCAACGACGGAACGGCGGCGTTCCAGACCGTTCCGCACGTCCACCTGCACGTGATCCCGCGCAGACACGGCGACACGCTGCGATTCGCGAAGGGCTTTCTCCTGCGCCGCCCGCACGATCCGATATCCACCGCCGCGGCCATCCGGGAAGGGATCGCGGCATTGGACAATGAGGGCACAAGCCCGGAAAAGGAAACCGAGGGATGACCGAGACGTTCGATCGGGCCACGCTGATCGACCTGCTGTCACGGCAGTGGGAGGCGATCGACGCGCTGGTCGCTCCGCTGGACGAGGATCGCTGGCGCACCCCGTCGTCGCTGCCGGGCTGGAGCGTGTTCGACGTCGTCGCCCACATCATCGGCACCGAATCCTTCCTGCTGGGTGACCGGCCGCCCGCGCACGATCCGACCAAGGCCAAGACCGACGTGCGCACGCTGCCCTACGTGCGCAACGAGACCGCGGTGCTCAACGAGATCTGGGTCGACCGGCTGCGCCCGCTGTCCGGGGCCCGCCTGCTCGCGTTCTATCGCGACGTCATCGACCGCAGGCGCGCGGCGCTCGCGGCCATGGGCGACGCCGAATGGGAGAAGGAGACGGTCACGCCGATCGGGCAGGTGACCTACGGCAGGTTCATGCGGGTGCGGTTGTTCGACTGCTGGATGCACGAACTCGACATCGCCGACGCGCTCGGGGTGCGGGTCGAGGAAGGCGGTCCCCGCGGCGAATTGGCCTTCGACGAGTTCGCGGCCGGCATTCCGCGCGTGGTGGCGAAGAAGGGCGAAGCGCCGGAGGGCGCGCGGATCGCCTTCGCGCTGACCGGTCCGCTGGCCAGAACCCTGCGTATTCAGGTGGCGGGCCGGGCGAACTACGTGGACGCGTTCGACGGACCCGCCACCGTCGAGGTCGGCTTGGACTCTCGGCTTTTCGTGCGTCTCGGCGGCGGTCGGACCAGCGCCGAGGAGCACTCGAGCGAGATCACCGTCGAGGGCGACGACGAACTCGGGCAGCGCCTCGTCCGCCACCTGGCCTTCACCATCTGAGCCGCCGGTGCGACTGTTCCTGTCCAGCTACCGGTTCGGCGCGCACTACGACCGGCTCGTCACGCTCGCGGGGCCGCCCGGCCGGGTCGCGCTGATCCCCAATGCCTGCGACGCCTGGCCGCAGGCGTGGGCGGGTGCGGTGACCAGCGACCTGGCGCCGCTGCGCAAACTCGGCTACCAGCCCGAGGTGCTCGACCTGCGCGAGTACGTCGGCCGGGAAGCCGAGCTGGAACGGAAGCTGGCGGAGTTCCCGCTCGTGTGGGTGCGCGGCGGAAACACGTTCGTGTTGCGCGCGCAGTTCGCCCGCAGCGGCGCGGATCACGTTCTGCCCCGGCTACTCGCCGCCGACGCGCTCGTCTACGCCGGTTACAGCGCCGGGGCCTGCGTGCTGACCCCGGACCTGCACGGCCTGGATGCGGTGGACGATCCGGCCGAGGTCGCTCCGGCCTGCGGCGTCGAACCGCAATGGGACGGACTGGGTTTGGTGAACCACAGGATCGTGCCGCACATCGATTCGGCCACCGACCCCGAAGGCGACTGCACTCGACTCGCGGCTCGCTACCGCGCCGAAGGCGTCGCGCACTGGGCGCTGACCGACGACGACGTGATCGTCGTCGACGGGGCGCGCACCGAAGTGCTGATCAGTCCGGTGGCGTCGTGATCTTTAGTTCGGGATCGCTGTCCGCCACCGCGATAAACATGCTCTCCTTGCAGGCGGCCGAGGGTCGAGATCGGGGTCGAGTGCCACATTCGCGGCGCTGAGATCGCCCGTAACGTCAGGCGCCAACGCCGGTTCCCTACATGAAGACGGCTCGGCGATCGTCGTCGCACGGACCCCGGGCGACCGCCAGCGGTGGCTGAAATAACCCACAGCCGTCGTCCGACAGCCGAGCGGCCATCGTCGTCACACAGACCCCGGGCGACCGCCAGCGGTGGCTGAAATAACCCACAGCCGTCGTCCGACAGCCGAGCGGCATTCGTCGTCACACAGACCCCGGGCGACCGCCAGCGGTGGCTGAAATAACCCACAGCCGTTGCCCGACAGCCGAGCGGCCATAGTCGTCACACAGACCCCGGGCGACCGCCAGCGGTGGCTGGGATAACCCACAGCCGTCGTCCGACAGCCGAGCGGCCATAGTCGTCGCACGGACCCCCGGGCGACCGGTAGCGGTGGCAACCCATGGGATGCACAACCGTTGTCCGACAGCCGACGGCGATCGATGTCCGTCGATTCAGGGCGAGTCGTGCAGACCGGCGGCCACTCAGCCGGGTCGCGGCCTCATGGAGCGATACAAGTGTCCGCAGCACATCTCCACCGCCGACACCTCACATCGCGTCGGGAGCCAGCTCCGGTTCCGGCTCGACCGCGCGGCGGAAGACCACCCAGCGCATGGCGCTGTACATGTAGACGGCCTCGCACGCGCCCGCCAGCAACCGGGCCACGTGGTACTCCACGCCGAGCGCGGTGAGCCCGCTGCCGATGCCCAGGATGAACGCGAGGTAGTTGACCACCACCACCACGACGTACACCGCGGCCTGCCTGCCGACCGGCGCGTGGGAATGGAAGTTGAACGTGCGGTTGAGCACGAAGCTGAGCCCGAACGCGCACACGTATGCCACCGTCACCGACGACCACACCGGCAGTTCGAACCAGCCGTGCAGGACGGTGAGCAGCGCCAAGTCGGCGGCGAAGGTGCCGCTGTTGATCAGCGCGAAGCCGAGGAAGGTCGGCGGGACGAGACGGTTCAGCCCGAACGGCATCCGGTGCACGACCGACTCGCACCAGCGGGTGAACCGGTCGGCGATGGTGTCGGCGGTCTCGGACAGCTCGTGCACGCGACCAGCGTGCCAGCGGCAGATGTCCGGCAGATGAGCGGGCGGCGACCGCGGGGTGGCTCAGCCGATCTGCGCCTGGCCCGGGTCGTCCGCGGCGTGGTCCAGGCTCGCCCATGCCGCCAGGCATCGCCGTCGCGCGACATCGTCCGCGTCCGCCAGCAGCGCCTCCAGCAACTCGCGGGGCTCGCGCCGCCAGAGGTCGGCCAGCTCGGCGCGGGTCTCCTTGTCGAAGACACCGGAGCGGTCCAGCGCGGTCAGCCATTCCTCGTGCTCGCCCGCGTGCACCCGGCGCAGCACGTCGGGGTCTATACCGTCCTCGACGAACTCGCTGGAGAACATCGCGGCGACCAGTTCCCGGCGACTCGGTTGCTCGCCCTGCATCCGTTCCATCCCTCCAAGTGCTCCGCGGCGAACCGCATGGACTGCCGGCGCCACGACGTGGCGGCCAGGAGAACTCGATGCCCCGAACAGTCAAGCCCCTGTCGGCATTCTGGTCTCCCGTAGGCGGTAATACCACTGTGGCGGCTGACATCACATTCCAGGCCTTCCGTTCGCCACACACGCACGGTCGACCGATCAGCAAATATCGGGCACGGGGAGCTAGCGTGAGGTGGTGGACCTGCATGACTTGATCGCCGCCCTCCCCGACGGCGCGGTGCTCACCGACGCCGACCTGCTGGCGAGCTACCGCCAGGACTGGGCGCGCGATCCCGGCGCGGGCACCGCCCTGGCCGTGGTGCGTGCCACCAGCACCGACGACGTGGCCGCGACGCTGCGGTGGGCCAGCGCGCATCGCGTCCCGGTGATTCCTCGCGGTGCCGGGTCCGGGTTGTCCGGCGGCGCGACGGCCGTCGACGGAGCGATCGTGCTGACCACCGAGCGGATGCGGGAAATCTCCGTCGACCCGGTGACCCGGACCGCCGTGGTGCAGCCCGGCCTGCTGAACGCCGAGGTCAAGCGCGCGGTCGCGGAGCACGGGCTGTGGTACCCGCCGGACCCGTCGTCGTTCGAGATCTGCTCGATCGGCGGCAACGCCGCGACCAACGCGGGTGGCCTGTGCTGTGTGAAGTACGGCGTCACCACCGACTACGTGCTCGGCATGCAGGTCGTGCTCGCCGACGGCACCGTCGTGCGGCTCGGCGGTCCGCGTTTGAAGGACTCGGCCGGGCTGTCGCTGACCAAGCTGTTCGTCGGCAGCGAGGGCACGCTGGGCGTGATCACCGAGCTGACCCTTCGGCTGCTGCCCGCCCAACCGCCGCAGAGCACGGTCGTCGCCAGTTTCGCCACGCTCACCGCCGCCACCGAGGCCATCCTGACCATCACCGGCGAACTGCGCCCGTCGATGCTCGAGTTCATGGACTCGGTGTCGATCAACGCCGTGGAGGACGAGCTGCGGATGGGGTTGGACCGGAAGGCGGCCGCGCTGCTGGTCGCGCGCTCCGACGCCCCCGGCGAATTTGCCCACCGCGAGGCCGAGATCATGGCGGCGGCCTGCGAGAAAGCAGGAGCGACAGAGGTTTTCCACACCGAGGACCCGGCCGAAGGTGAAGCGTTCACGGCCGCCCGACGTCTGGCGATCCCGGCCGTGGAGAAGCTCGGGCCGCTGCTGCTCGAGGACGTCGGCGTTCCGCTGCCCCGGCTCGGCGACTTGGTGAGCGGCGTCGCCGAAATCGCCGAGCGCAACGAGGTCACAGTGTCGGTGATCGCGCACGCGGGCGACGGCAACACCCACCCGCTGATCGTGCACGACCCCACCGACGCCGACCACACCGCGCGAGCGAACCGCGCCTTCGGCGAGATCATGGACCTCGCCATCGCCCTCGGCGGCACCATCACCGGTGAACACGGCGTCGGACGATTGAAGAAGGCATGGCTGCCCGACCAACTCGGCCCCGACGTCATGGCCCTGACCCGCCGCATCAAGGACGCCCTCGACCCCGACGGCATCCTCAACCCCGGCACGATCCTGTAACCACCGCGACGGAACATTCCCCACGCACAAGGAGTTCTACCCCGACATGACGACCAGGCTCGAACACAACGTCGCCGATACCCGTTTCGAGATCTACATCGACGACACCCTAGCCGGGTACGCCGACTACGCCGAACGCGAAAACCCCAAGGTCCGCGACTTCCACCACACCCTGACCTTCCCCGAATTCCGAGGCCGAGGCGTAGCCGCCCAAGTCGTCGAATACGCCCTCAACGACTCCCGCACAGCGGGTTTCTCGGTCATCCCCACCTGCTGGTACGTGGAGCAGTACATCACCCAACACAGCGAATACGCCGACTTGGTGAAGTAGGCGCGAGATACGCCCGCGAGTGGCACACCACCGAGAGATCTACTCGCGTTTTGCCACAGCCATGTGCCACTCGTGGCCGCGTCTCATCAGGAGAGCGGGAACGTTCGGGTACGCCTGGGGTCGGGCCGACTTCGGGCACTGACGAAGCGCAGGCACCCGCACGTCCCGGCGATTCGGGTTTCAGGTTGCGCACCTACACCCCCATCTCGTGCCGTCGAGCTACGAGCGGGCGCGGAATGCGATCGACGGAATGTTCGGGCGGCCTGTGCTCCTCGACGGCCTGGAGACGGCCTGAGATGCGTTGTCAGGCGCGCCCGAACTTCCGGCGATCTACAACAACCTCACTTGAGCAGGGCGCGGCTCATCACCAGGCGCTGGATCTGGTTGGTGCCCTCGTAGATCTGGGTGATCTTGGCGTCGCGCATCATCCGCTCCACCGGGAAGTCGGTGGTGTAGCCGGCGCCGCCGAACAGCTGGACGGCGTTGGTGGTGACTTCCATGGCGACGTCGGAGGCGAAGCACTTGGCGGCGGCGGAGATGAAGCCGAGGTTCTTCTCGCCGCGCTCGGCGCGGGCGGCCGAGGTGTACACCATGAGGCGGGCGGCCTCGATCTTCATCGCCATGTCGGCGAGCATGAACTGGGTGTTCTGGAAGTCGGCGATCGACTTGCCGAACTGCTTACGGTCCTTGGTGTAGGCGATGGCCGCGTCCAGCGCGCCCTGGGCCAGGCCGACGGCCTGCGCGCCGATGGTGGGGCGAGTGTGGTCGAGGGTCTGCAGCGCGGTCTTGAAGCCGGTGCCCGGCTCGCCGACGATGCGGTCACCCGGCACCCGGCAGTTCTCGAAGTACAGCTCGGCGGTGGGCGAGCCCTTGATACCGAGCTTGTGCTCCAGCGGGCCGACCACGAAGCCCTCGTCGTCCTTGTGCACCAGGAAGGCCGAGATGCCGTTGGCGCCCTTGTCCGCGTCGGTCACCGCCATCACGGTGTACCAGGAGGACTTGCCGCCGTTGGTGATCCAGCACTTGGAGCCGTTGATGATCCAGTCGTCACCCTCCTGCTTGGCCCGGGTGCGCATACCTGCCGCGTCGGAGCCCGCCTCGCGCTCGGACAGCGCGTAGGAGGCCATCTCGCCGTTGACGATGTCCGGCAGCACCTTCTGCTTCAGCTCCTCGGAGCCGTTCAGGATCAGGCCCATGGTGCCGAGCTTGTTGACGGCGGGGATCAGCGAGGACGAACCGCAGACGCGCGCGACCTCCTCGATCACGATGCAGGTGGCCACCGAGTCGGCGCCCTGGCCGCCGTAGGCCTCTGGCACGTGCACGGCGTTGAAGCCGGAGGCGTTGAGCGCGGTCAGCGCCTCCTCCGGGAAGCGGGAGTTGCCGTCGACGTCCTTCGCGTGCGGGGCGATCTCCTTCTCCGCGAGGGCGCGGATCGCTTCGCGTAGTTCGTCGTGGAAGTCCTCGAGCTTGAACAGGTCGAAATCGGGGTTTCCCGCCATGGGGCCTTCACTCCTGATCGTCGGTGGTCGGCGCCGCTTCCGTCGAACAAAAGCAGCATCTCGGCACTCAGTGCCATCTATGAGTCGAGTATACCCATATGGATGCGGCTTACGTGGGGAGATGACGTGGCACTCAGTGTCAGATAGGTCGCACTTCGATCCGGATTCACAGGTTGCCGAGCTTGCGGACCAGCAGGTCCGCGATCTGCTTCGGCGCGACGTCACGGGGAAACACCGCCACGACCAGCTCGTCCGCGCTCGCGGTACGCCCGGCGCCGCGCGGGATGGCGGCCAGTTCCATCCGCAGGTCCGCGGCGCCCGCGTCCGACTCGCCGCGCACCATGCGGCGCAGCAGGTAGTTGTGCGTCGCCGTCACCGCGGCGGTGAACTGCACCCGGGCCAGATCGGGAACGTCGGGCAGCCGCTCACGCAGGTAGTCGGTGAACAACCGTTCATAGCGGAACACCGTGACGATCTCGCGCTCCCGCAGCGCGGGCACCCGCCGGACCACCTGGTAACGCCGGGCCGCGATCTCCCGCCACTGCGTGAACCGCTCGAACACCTGCACCACCGCCGAGCACACCGCCTCCCAGGGGTCCTCTCGCGACGCGGCCAGAAACTCCTCCGCTTGCGCCAGCTGGGACTCGTGGTCGGCGAAGATCACGTCCTCTTTCGACCGGAACTGCCGGAAGAACGTGCGCCGGGAGATGCCCGCCGCCTCCGCGATCTCGTCGACGGTTGTCGCCTCATACCCTTTCTCGGCGAACAACCGCAGCGCCTGATCCACCACCGTGAGCCGAAAATGCGCGGTGTCGTCGCCTCCCCGCGTTCGAGCGATATCCCCTGTAGTCACGACCTCACACCGTAGTCAGCGGCCGAGAGCGCGAGTCCCCGACACCGGAAGCTTTCGCGGTCCGCCGCCGTATCACCAGGTCGACGGGGCTCGACCGCAGTTGCCGCGGCTCGGCGAGACCGACCGTGCTCCCAACCGGCGGTGCCGCGATCGTCGCGGTGACCAGGGCGTGCGACGCGCGTTGCCGCAACCGTGCCGTGCTGGATTCCCGGCCGATCGCGCGTCGTCGGGCTGCCCCTGCTTAGGTGCGAACACCCTGTTCGTCCGCGCACAGCCCGATCAGCGTGCAGAGGTATGCCCCTTCGTCCGGTCAGCTGCCGAGGGTCGCCGACATGTCGGCCGGTGTTGCGGTACCCCGAAGTCCCGCCGCGCCGGTGGCGGCACGGCGTGCGCGCAGCCCGCTGACCAGGCACAGCGTGACGCCGAGCGCGAGCCAGGCCAGCAGGACGAGGACGGCGTGGGTGGCCCCTCGACCGTCGAAGAAGGCAGTGGATCGCAGCAACCGGCCACCGGCACCGGGCGGCAGCAGCTGGCCGAGCGCGCCCGACCAGCCGGGCAGCATTTCGGGTGCGGTCGCGGTACCCGAGAGCGGGTTACCGATGAGCATCATGAGCACGGCGCCGATTCCGATCCCGGCGTATCCGAGCAGCGCCTCCAGCCCCAGGACGGCCGCAGCGGTGGCCGCGATGGACAAAGCGACGGCGCCGGAGTTGGCGAGGTAGGAGCCGCTGAGCGAGCCGAGCCAGAACTGCAGGATCGCGGCGACGGCCAGGCCGCCGGTGACCGCGAAGGCGAGCGCTCCGGTGAGCCGACGGGCGGTGCCGCGCACGAGCCGGGTCAGCAGGACCGCGGCCAGCAGACCGCCCATGACCAGGGGCAGGGCGCCTGCCGACAAGCCAGCGCCGCGCGGGTCGTCGGCGGGCAGGGCGGCGAGGTCGCGGGCCGCCGTGCCGGGCTTGCCCTCCTGCGCGAGGCCGCTCGCGATGCCCTGCAAGGTCTGGGCGACCGCGGTGCTCGCGGCGGAGGCGACGATGACCTCGGGAGCACCGGAGCCGAGGTCGATCGCCCCGTACACCCGCCGGTCGCGAATCAGCGTTTCCGCGGCCGCGGTGTCGGGGACCTCGGTGATCTCGAAGCCGCCCGGCAGCCGTTGCTCGAGTGCCGTGCGGACCTGAGCGACCGCGGTGGCCGGACCGGCGACGGCGATCGGCACATCGTGTACCGACGACCGCGCCGACGGCCAGGCGAAGGCGACGAGCAGCACGCTGACGATCGCCGTGAGCAGGGCAACCGCTCCGGCCACCGTCGGCCATCGCGACGGGAAAGTGTCGGCGAGCGGTACCAGCGTGGTCATGTCTACTCCTCGAACGGTGGGGTCGGTGTTCATCGCAGGGTGAGCGGGGTCTGCGAATCGACGTGGGTCAGTTTCTGCGGGTTGCGCACGTAGTAGAGGCCGGTGATCCGGGTGTCCTCGACGCGCATCGCGAGGACGCCGTCCAGTTCCCCGTCCATGCGCAGAGCCAGTGCGGGGCTGCCGTTGACCGTGGTCGATTCGACGGTGAGCGCGACATCGTGCTTGGTGAGGCCGCCGACGATGAAGCGCGCCACCTTTTCGGCGCCGAAGACCGGCCGTGGCGTGGCGTGTTTGATACCTCCGCCGTCGCTGATGACGACGACGTCGGGGGCGAGCACGGCGAGCAGTCCTTGCACGTCGCGAGTCTCGAGCGCGCGCCGGAACGCCTCGGCAGCCGCCTCGGCCTGGCGCGCCGTGACCGAGCGGCGTGGACGGCGAGCTTCCACGTGGCGACGGGCGCGGTGGGCGATCTGATGGACGGCGGCGGGCGTCTTGTCGACCGCGGCCGCGATCTCGTCGTAGCCGAACCCGAAAGCTTCGCGCAGCACGAACACCGCCCGTTCGGTCGGGGTCAATGTCTCGAGCACGAGCATCAGCGCCATCGACACGCTTTCGGCGAGTTCGACGTCGGCGGCCACATCCGGTGTGGTGAGCAGCGGCTCCGGCAGCCAGGAGCCCACGTATGCCTCCCTGCGGCGCTTCACCGAGCGCAGCCGGTTGAGCGCTTGCCGGGTGGTGATCCGGACCAGGTAGGCGCGCGGCTCGGTGACGTGCGCCGCGTCGACGCCGACCCAGCGCAACCAGGTCTCCTGCAAGACGTCGTCGGCGTCGGCCACCGATCCCAGCATTTCGTAGGCGACGGTGAACAGCAGGTTGCGGTGGGCGAGGAACGTCTCGGTCGCCGCCGCGGCGGTGTGGTCGCCGCCGTCCCGGCCTTCTGCCTTCTGGTCGCGTTTCTCATCGGCTCCACTGGCTGCTTCCATGAGGTCCTCTTCTGTTGCTCAGACGTTCGACCCGACTCGCTGGATCGTCGATGCCCAGTCCGGCGCACACCGGACGATGCGCTCGCATCCGGCGATGCGCCGACGGCCGGGCGGGTGCGGCGGCGACGGCAAGAACAGCGCTGCCACACCCCGTGCGGGCGAAGTAGTCGACCGGAGACCGCCGGCGCTGCTACACAGCCGGTTCGGCGGCGACCGGCGCGCCGCCGCGCTGCTCCCGCAGCAGCTGGGGCCGGTGCTTGCCGTCCTTGGGCCAGTGATGCGAGCCGGGCTTGCGCGCTTCGTTCACCAGGTGCTCGACACTGGCGGCGCAGGAGAACTCCTTCAACTTCTTGCCCGCGAGTCCGCTGAAGTAGAGCGGCATCGCGGTGTCGTCCTTGTGGCCGAGCTGGAAGATTCCCGCGCCCCGGCCGAAACTGATGCACATCGCGGGGAAAGACAGGTCGATCGGCGCAGGCCTCTCACCCGCGATCCGGTTCAGCACCGTGTCGGCGGCATGGGCGCCCAGGCACCCCGCGGCATAGGCGCTCATCCGGAACGGCAGATCGGACGGCGCCGCCGAATCCCCGGCCGCGACGATGCGCTCGTCGTCGACGCTGGTCAACGTCTCATCGGTGCGCAGCCGTCCCGTAGCGTCGGTGCTCAGTCCGCTGGTGACGGCCAGATCCGGCACACCGAACCCGGTGGCCCAGATGGTCACCCGACTCGCCAATGTGCGGCCGTCACCGAGTTCCACGGCATCCCGCGTCACCGCCGTGACCGCCGCATCAGGGCCTTCGAGCACGGTGATCCCCAACTTGGCGAGGTACTTGCGGGCAGTCCGCCTGGCCCTCGGGTGCAGGTAAGGGCCGACCACGCCGCCGCACACCAACGTGACCGCGCGACCCCGCTCCGCCAGCTCCGCAGCGGTCTCGATGCCCGTCGGACCACCCCCGACGACCGTTACCGCCGCCGTCATCGGCGTGTCGTAAAGCACCGACCGCAACCGCTGCGCCGCCTCCAAAGTGGCAATCGGATAAGCGAACTCGTCCACGCCCGGCACCCGCGAGCCCGCGCTGCCGCTACCCACCGCGTAGACCAGGTAGTCATAGCCGACCGTGCGCCCCTCGGCCAACGTCACGCTGCGCCCGGCCGCGTCGATCCGTGTCACGCTGTCGACCACCAGCCGGACCCCCTCGGCCAGCACTTCGGTGTAGTCGACGACCGCATCGTGCGTCCCGCCCACCAACTGATGCAGACGCAGCCGCGGAACGAACGCCGAGCGCGGATTGATCACGGTCACCGCGACGTCATCGCGCTGCGTCAGCCGGTTAGCCGCCATCACACCGGCGTACCCGCCACCGATCACGACCACGTCGATCTTCTTGCTCATGGTGTCTCCTTCGCTCCGAGAGGCTCGAAAACAAGACACCGCAGCCCCGAACATTCCTGACACCATGTGACGTAGATCACTATTCGAGTCACGTCGGGGTGCATCGCAGCCAGCTCCGGAGTACTTGTCCCAGATCGACCGCGTGGTCTGGGCGTGCATTCAGCAAATCGCCGACTCACGTACCAACCCAGCGGAAACCGCTGGAGACGTGGTGAACGCTTTGGAGAACGCCGGATTCGTGGAAGCGGTCACGAGTGGGGCGCGCGCGACCGCTGACCGTGCGTCGCTCAGCCCAGAAGTTTGGTGCGCAGCGCGTCGTCCTTTTCCAGCACCATCTGCTCGAGCCCGGCTTGGAACTGTTCCATGCGGGTGCGCAGGGACGGGTCGTGGGCGGCGAGGATGCGGGCGGCGAGCAGGCCCGCGTTGCGGGCGCCGCCGATGGAGACGGTGGCGACCGGCACGCCGGCGGGCATCTGGACGATGGACAGCAGCGAGTCCATGCCGTCGAGGTATTTGAGCGGCACCGGCACGCCGATCACCGGCAGCGGAGTGGCCGAGGCGACCATGCCGGGCAGGTGGGCAGCGCCGCCCGCGCCGGCGATGATGACCTTCAACCCGCGCCCCGCCGCGGAACGCGCGTAGTCGAGCATGCGCTGCGGCGTGCGGTGCGCCGAGACGACGCCCACCTCGAAACGGATCCCGAATTCGGCCAGCGCCTCCGCGGCGGCCTCCATCGTCGGCCAGTCCGAGTCGCTGCCCATGATCAGGCCGACCGCGGGGGCGATGGCCAGTTCCTCACTCATGCGGATCCCATCCGTCGGTCCAAATCGCGTGCGACATCCAGTGCGCCGCCCGCTCGGCCTTCTCCCTGACCTCGGCCACGTCGTCGCCGAGGATGTTGACGTGCCCGATCTTGCGGTCGGGACGCTCGCCCTTTCCGTACAGGTGCACCTTCGCCTCAGGGATCCTGGCGAACAGGTGGTGCAGCCGCTCGTCCATCGACATCGCCGGGGCCTGTGGCGCGCCGAGAATGTTCGCCATCACGGTCACCGGAGCCAGCGGCGCGGTGTCGCCGAGCGGGTAGTCGAGCACGGCGCGCAAATGCTGCTCGAACTGCCCGGTGCGGGCGCCGTCCATGCCCCAGTGCCCGGAGTTGTGCGGGCGCATGGCCAGCTCGTTCACCAGCAGCTCGCCGTCGGTGGTCTCGAACAGCTCCACCGCCATGACGCCGACGACGCCGAGTTCCTTGGCGAGATTCAGCGCCATCGTCTCCGCCGCGGCCGCCGTGTCCTCCGGCAACTCGGGCGCGGGCGCGATGACGACCGCGCACTGTCCCTTCCGCTGCACCGTCTCCACTACCGGCCAGGTCGCCGCCTGCCCGAACGGCGAACGGGCCACCATCGCCGACAGCTCCCGTTTCAGGTCGATCTTCGCCTCCGCCAGCAGCTGGACGCCGCGAGCGAGCTGGTCGGCGACGATCGCCGCGGCCGCGTCGGCGGACTCCGGCATCCAGACGCCGCGCCCGTCGTAGCCGCCGCGTACCGCTTTCAGCACGATCCGCCAGCCGTGCTCGTCGCCGAAGCGCACCGCGTCCTCGACCGAGGTCACCGGCGTGAACGCGGGCACGGGCAGCCCCAGCGCGCTCAGCTTGGTGCGCATCGCCAACTTGTCCTGCGCGTAGACCAGCGCCCGCGGCGGCGGCTGCACGTTGACGCCCTCGGCGACCAGCGCCTCCAGGTGCTCGGTCGGCACGTGCTCGTGGTCGAAGGTCAGCGCGTGCGAGCCGACCGCCGCTTTGCGCAGTGCGGTCAGGTCGGTATGGCTGCCGAGCACCACCTCGGGGCTGACCTGGGCGGCCGGGTCCTCGGGGTTCTCGGCGAGCACGCGCAGCCGCTGGCCCAGCGCGATCGCCGCCTGGTGGGTCATGCGCGCCAACTGGCCGCCGCCGATCATGGTGACGGTGGGCATGGCCGAAGGATCGAAGGAACGTGCGCTCACGTCGGACAATATTGTCATGTCCGGCGCAAATGACAGCTACCGGTACACTCCGGTCTTGTGTCATTCGTCGACGACGTGGTCAGCGTCCTCCCCAAGCCGCTGCAAGATATCGCGTACCGGCAGCGGGAATTGATCAAGTTCGCGATCGTCGGCGCGACCACGTTCGTGATCGACAGCGGCATCTTCTACATACTCAAGTGGACGGTGCTCGCGGAGAAACCGGTCACGGCCAAGATCATTTCCGGCGTCATCGCCGTGATCGCGTCCTACATCCTGAACCGGGAATGGTCGTTCAAGAATCGCGGCGGGCGGGAACGTCATCACGAAGCGCTGCTGTTCTTCGCCGTCAGCGGCGTCGGCGTCGTCCTCGCCTTCACCCCGCTGTGGATTTCCAGCTACGTCTTCGACCTGCGCCAGCCCAACGTGAGCTTCACGGTCGAGAACGTCGCCGACTTCATCAGCGCGTTCATCATCGGCAATCTGCTGCAGATGGCGTTCCGTTTCTGGTCGATGCGCCGCTGGGTCTTCCCCGACGAAATGAGCGAACTCGAAGCGGAATTCGTCGACCTCGTGGAAGAGGAACTCGGCCGCGGCTGAGTCACCTCGGCTCGGGCACCACCGAGTTGGCCGGACGGGCCTTCGACCCGAGGAACACCGCGAACAGCGCGGGCCTGCGCCGCTGTAATTCCAGCCGTCCGCCGTCGGCCTCGACCAGCGCCCGCGCGAGCGCCAGCCCGACACCGGTGGAACCGCCCGCGGAGAAACCGCGGTCGAAGATGTGCGGCGCCAGCTCGTCGCGCACTCCGTGGCCCTCGTCGGCCACCTCGACACAAACCAGCGGCTCGCGATCGGCTCCCGGCCGCACCGAGCGCACCGACACCGTGCAGGTCCCGCCGCCGTGCATGAGCGCGTTGTCCACCAGCACCGTCACCGCCTCACGCAACCGCGAACCCGTGATCGGGGCGCGCAACGACTCGTCGCCGGTGAGCGTCAGCGACCGTCCCGCCTCGGTGAACGGGTGTTTCCATTCGGCGACGACACCGCGCAGTTCGTCCATCACGGGCACCGGATCGCGGTCGGCCGCGTCCTCGTCGCGGGAGGCGCGGACCAGGTCGTCGATCGCGTCGGTGAGCCGGTCGACCTGAGCCATCGCCTCCTCGGCCTCGTGCACCACCTCCGGGTCGGCATGCGCGGACAACTCGTCCAGGCGCAACCGCACGGCGGTCAGCCTGCTGCGCAGCTGATGCGAGACGTCCGCCACCAGGGCGTGTTCGCGCTGGAGTCGTCCGGCGATCTCCACCGTCGCCGAGTCGAGCACGTCGGATACGCGATCCAGTTCCGCGATGCCGTGCCTGCGCGGATCGGGCCGGAAATCCCCCATCGCCAGCCGGGCCGCGCGCGCCGCCACGTCCCGCAGCGGATCGGCCACCCGCCGGGCGGTGACCACCGCGACCGAGACCGCCGCGCCGAGCGAGGCGAGCACCGCCAGCGCGACCACCGCGACCGCCTGGCGCTGCATGGCGTGCATCGGCGCGGACGGCACTTCCAGGCGGAGCGAAGCGGACTTGCCCATCGACAGCGACTCGACCAGCGGGTCGGACACGTCGGCCACCCCCACGTCGCGGCGGACGGCGTTGTCCCGCTGCGACGGGTAGACGATGGTGAGCCTGCCGTTCTCCGGCACCAACGGCGCCACCGACCGGATGTCCAGCTCGCCGGACACCGTGCCGTCGCGTTCCTGCGCGATGATCTCCGTCGCGATCCGGTCCAGCCGGTTCTGCAAGTCGTTGCGCGTGATGTCCTCTACCCACAACCACGCCGTGTAGATCAGCGGCACGCCGAGCACCACCGTGGTGAGGGTCAGCACGGTGAGCATGGAACGCAAGATCCGGCGGCGCACGTCAGTCGGTGTTCAGCCGGAATCCGACACCGCGGACGGTGACGATGCGCCGCTCGGCCATGGGGCCCTCGTCCCCGATCTTGCGGCGCAGCCAGGACATGTGCATGTCCAACGTCTTGGAACCGCGCAACTCCGCGTCGCCCCACACCTCGCGCAGGATGGTCTCGCGCGCCACCACCTGACCGGCCCGGTCGATCAGCACCTTGAGCAGCTCGTATTCCTTGTTGGCCAAACCGATTTCGACGCCGTTTACCAGTACGCGCCGGGCGGCCGGCTCCAGGCGGATGCCGCCCACCTCGACCGTGTCGTCGCCGATTCCGCTGCGCCGCAACAGCGCTCGCACCCGGGCGAGCAACTCGGCGAGCCGGAACGGCTTGCCGACGTAGTCGTCGGCGCCCGCATCCAGCCCCACCACGAAATCCACCTCGTCGGTGCGCGCGGTGAGCATCAGCACGGCCAGATCCGCGCCGCGGGCGCGCACCTGACGGCAGACCTCCAGCCCGTCCATGCCGGGTAGGCCGAGATCGAGAATGAGCAGGTCGTGCCCGCCTTCCAGAGCCCGCTGCAGCACGGCGGGGCCGAAACTCTCGACAGTCACCGAGTAGCCCTCGCGGCCGAGCGCGCGCGACAACGGGGCCGCGATGGCATCGTCGTCCTCGGCCAGCAGTACAGCGGTCATACGCCCAGGTTACGGGCTCACCGGTAGCTGGGGCGGTCGTCCCAGCGCTCGTCGCGCCCGTCCCGATGGCGTTCGACCTCGAACACCTGGTGGTACAGCAGCGAATGCACCTGCTGGACCGCGGGGATGTCGTCGTATTCCAGCGGCTCCGAGGAGGACGACTCGATGATCAACGTCCCGGTGCCGAGCAACCGATCGAACAGCCCGTGCCGGAACTGCACGCTGGAGATCCGGCTCATCGGGATGTCGATGCCGCTGTGGGTGATGACGCCCTGGCGCACCAGCACCCGCCGGTCGGTGACGATGAAATGCGTCGACTTCCAGCTGATAACCGGTACGGCGCAACGCCATAGCAGAATCGCCACATACACCACGAGCACCGTGATGAGCAGCGCCGAGGCGGTGGTGCCCGTGGCCTTCTGCGAAATGAGTCCCCCTGTGAAACCCGCGAGAGCGGTGGCGACGATCAGCGTCACGATCGGCCAGAAGAGCATCTTCCAATGCGGGTGGCGATGCAGCAGCAACCGTTCGTCGGGCGCCAGCACATCCTCGGGATAACCCATGTCAGGAACAGTACCGCGTCAAGATGCCCGAACGGCTGACACCGCAGCGCGTCATGCTGCACAATCGGCACCCTGCGTGTGACTATTTCCGCGCAGTGGCTCTCTGTATCGCGCAACGCCCGGCTCACCATCATCGCCGATTCCGACCGTGGAGGAACGCGTGACCAAAGACCTGACCCCGCTGCAGATCCTGGCCGAACTCGAACCCGTCGCCGAAGAGAACTTGAATCGGCACCTGTCCATGGCGAAAGACTGGAACCCGCACGATTATGTGCCGTGGAGCCAGGGCCGCAACTTCGCCGCCCTTGGAGGCGTGGATTGGCAACCGGAGCAATCGCACCTCAGTGAGGTCGCCCGGGTCGCGATGATCACCAACCTGCTCACCGAGGACAACCTGCCCTCCTACCACCGGGAGATCGCGCAGAACTTCTCCGAGGACGGACCGTGGGGCACCTGGGTCGACCGCTGGACCGCCGAGGAGAACCGCCACGGCATCGCCATGCGGGACTACCTGGTCGTCACCCGCGCCGTCGATCCGGTCGCCCTGGAGGAGGCCCGGATGATCCACATGAGCAACGGGGTCCGATCGCCGGACGGGTGGGGCGGGTTCCTGGCGAGCGTCGCCTACGTCACCTTCCAGGAACTGGCCACCCGTGTGTCGCATCGCAACACCGGCAAGGCATGCAACGACGCCGTCGCCGATCGCCTGCTCCAGCGCATCGCCGCCGACGAGAACCTGCACATGATCTTCTATCGCTCCCTGTGCGGCGCGGCGCTGGACCTGGTGCCCGACCAGGCGCTGCCCGCGATCACCAGGATCATCACGAACTTCCTGATGCCAGGCGCCGGGATGCCCAACTTCCGCCGCTACGGCGTGCTGATGGCCAAGCACGGCATCTACGACCTGCGCCAGCACCTGGAAGAGGTCATCGAGCCGGTGCTCAAACAGTGGAACGTCTTCGACCGCTCGGACTTCGGGCCGCGCGGCGAGCAGGCGCGCGACGAACTGGGCACGTTCGTGGAGCAGCTGGCCAAAGACGTGATCAAGTTCGAGGAGCAGCGCGATCGGGCACTCGCCCGGGACGCCGCGCGCGACGTCGCCCAGCACGTCTGAGGCCGCCGCCCGGAGAGGCGGTCAGTACTGGGCGCGCAGATGCGTGACATCGCCCGCGGACACCGCTTCGCCACCGATGAGCAGGCGGCCGTAGTCGTCGACGCCCTCGGCGATGCCGGTGAGCTGTCGGCCGCCGGGTAGTTCGGCGCGGACCTCCGTGCCGATGGTGGCGCACCGCTCGCGGTAGGCGGCGGCCAGTTCGTCGGTCGCCCAATCCGCGTCGCGCCACGCGGTGAAGCGACGGGCGAACTCGGTCAACAGCGACCGCACGAGCACCGTGCGGTCGGTCTGCCGCGCACCCGCGATGGTCAGCGACGTGGCGTGCGGCACCGGCAGTTCCTCTTCGGTCAGGCTCACGTTGAGCCCGAGCCCGATCACGACGGCGGGCGCGCCGCCCCCGCTCGCCGCGACCTCGGCCAGGATGCCCGCGACCTTGCGTCCGTCGATCAGCACGTCGTTGGGCCACTTGAGTTCCGCGGCGACGCCCGCCGTGGTCCGCAGCGCGTCGACCACGGCGACGCCGGTGAGCAGCGCCAGCCAGGCGAGCGAGGCGGGGCCGATCCCGGGCAGACGCACCAGCACCGACATCGCCAGTTGCGCCCGGGGCGGGCTGACCCAGGTCCTCGCGTGCCTGCCACGGCCCTGCACTTGGGTTTCCGCCAGCAGAACGACGTGGTCGGCGTCCGGATCGGCCGCCAGCGCGATCAGATCCGCGTTCGTGGACCCGGTCGACTCGACCACGTCGATCCGCGAGAAGAACGACAGTTCCGGCGAGTCGACGGCACTGCGCCGCAACTGCTCTGCATCCAACGGTGGCCTCTGCACACCGGCAGGCTACTCGCCGCGCGGGCGCTACCCGGCCAGGTCGTACCCGGAGACGAGCGGGTCGCGCGCCGCCATGCCCGCGCGGTCGTTCTCCGGCTCGCCCTCGGCGGTCTCGGTCCAGCACTCGGGCTCGCCGTACTTCGGAGCCGTCTCCGTGGTCCGTGTCCACGCCGCCGCGGCAGCGTATTCGGCGAAAGTCCTACCCCATTCCCACATGACGCGCTCCTCCCCTGAGCCGAAAATCTCTCGCCCTCAGGCTATCCGGACCCGACCGGTGGGCGATACTCATTTTCCGCCTCCCCAACGTCGCTACCGACCAGGAAGTTTGCCTCCGAAAATTGATCTAGCTGCGGTTTTCTACTCGCCGGTAGCCCCCGTCTGGGTTAGAGAGACGCACTGGTACTGGTTACACTCCGATGCCATGACGAGTGTCCAGCAGCAGCCCGCATCAGGTCCCGCGGGTTCCCCCGATATCCACACCACCGCCGGGAAGCTGGCTGACCTGCGGAATCGGCTGGAAGAGGCGAAGCACCCGATGGGTGAGGCCGCGGTCGACAAGGTGCACGCGAAGGGCAAGATGACCGCCCGCGAGCGCATCCTCGCCCTGCTGGACGAAGGCTCCTTCGTCGAACTCGACGCCCTGGCCCGCCACCGCAGCGTGAACTTCGGCCTGGAGCACAACCGCCCGCTCGGCGACGGCGTGGTGACCGGTTACGGCACCATCGACGGCCGCGATGTCTGCATCTTCAGCCAGGACGTCACGGTGTTCGGCGGCAGCCTCGGCGAGGTCTACGGCGAGAAGATCGTCAAGGTGATGGATCTGGCCCTGAAGACCGGCCGCCCCCTGATCGGCATCAACGAGGGCGCTGGCGCGCGCATCCAGGAGGGCGTGGTCTCGCTCGGTCTCTACGGCGAGATCTTCCACCGCAACATCCAGGCCTCCGGCGTGATCCCGCAGATCTCGCTGATCATGGGCCCGGCCGCCGGTGGCCACGTGTACTCCCCCGCGCTGACCGACTTCGTCGTGATGGTCGACGGCACCAGCCAGATGTTCGTCACCGGCCCGGACGTCATCAAGACCGTCACCGGCGAGGACGTCACCATGGAGGACCTGGGCGGCGCGCACACGCACATGACCAAGTCCGGCGTGGCGCACTACGTCGCCTCCGGCGAGCAGGACGCCCTGGACTACGTCAAGGACCTGCTGTCCTACCTGCCGAGCAACAACCGGGCCGAGGCGCCGCGCTTCCCGGCCACCGACCCGATCGACGGCGCGATCGAGGACTCGCTCACCGAAGAGGACCTCGAGCTGGACACGATCATCCCGGACTCGCCGAACCAGCCCTACGACATGCACGACGTGATCCGTCGCCTGCTCGACGACGACGAGTTCCTCGAGGTGCAGGCCGAGCGCGCGATGAACATCATCGTCGGCTTCGGCCGGATCGACGGCCGCAGCGTCGGCATCGTGGCCAACCAGCCCACCCAGTTCGCGGGCTGCCTGGACATCGACGCCTCGGAGAAGGCCGCGCGCTTCGTGCGCACCTGCGACGCGTTCAACATCCCGATCATCACCCTGGTCGACGTGCCCGGCTTCCTGCCCGGCACCGGGCAGGAGTACAACGGCATCATCCGGCGCGGCGCGAAGCTGCTCTACGCCTACGGCGAGGCCACTGTGGGCAAAATCACGATCATCACGCGCAAGGCCTACGGCGGCGCCTACGACGTCATGGGTTCCAAGCACATGGGCGCCGATGTGAACCTCGCCTGGCCGACCGCCCAGATCGCCGTCATGGGCGCTTCGGGCGCCGTCGGCTTCGTCTACCGCAAGCAGCTGCAGCAGGCCGCCAAAGACGGCGGAGACGTCGATGCGCTGCGGCTCGAGCTCCAGAACGAGTACGAGGACACGCTCGTGAACCCGTACGTCGCCGCCGAGCGAGGCTACGTGGACGCGGTCATTCCGCCGTCGCACACCCGCGGCCAGATCGTCTCCGCGCTGCGACTGCTCGAACGCAAGATGGTCACCCTGCCGCCGAAGAAACACGGCAACATCCCGCTGTGATCGAGCGATACCCTCGATAGGCCGCGCACAAAGGGTGGGGCATCGGCCTCGGTAACACTTACGCTGGCGTGTACCGGCTTGTTGCAGAGAAGCAAAGAGTGCGTCCGAGGACGATTGCTTCATCCATAACTTGTCGGAAAACGGGAACAGCCTGATCAGTTCCGCTGATAAGGGCGAAGAGAGGACCTGGCACTGTGACGACCGTGGCAGAAGAAGATGTGTTGAGCGCCGTCGAACTGGATCTCACAGTCGACCCGATCGCAGACGAGGCCGGTGCGTCCACCGGTTCGACCGCGACAGCGCAATCCGCCGAGGCCACCCCGGAGCCGTTCTTCCGTGTCGTGAAGGGCTCGCCGAGCGACGAGGAACTCGCCGCGCTGGTGTGCGTCCTGTCCGCCGCCGCGAACAGCGCCGCGCCGGGCGGGCCCGCAGGCCCGCCCGACCTGTGGGGCCACCCGACGCTGATGCATCGCGGCGCTTCCCCGTTCTCCCCGTACTCCTTCCCACAGCTGTCCCACCTGCGCGGGTGACGCGGCTGATCCTGGCCTCCGCGTCCCCGGCCCGCCGGGAGGTGCTCCGCTCGGCGGGCATCGACCCGATCGTCCGGGTCTCCGCCGTGGACGAGGACGCGGTGGCCGCCGCCCTCCCCGAGGGCACCCCTCCGCAGGGGGTCGTGGTGGAGTTGGCGCGCGCCAAAGCGGCGGCCGTCGCCACCGCGGTTCCGGAGTTCGCCGCCGACTGCGTTGTGGTGGCCTGTGATTCCATGCTGCTCGTGGACGGCGAGTTGCAGGGCAAGCCGCACACCCCCGAGGTCGCCCGCGCGCGCTGGGGCGACATGGCCGGACGCAGCGCCGATCTCGTCACCGGGCACTGCGTGCTGCGGATGCGGGACGGCGGGATCATCGCCGAAGCGGTCGACTGCAGCAGCACCACCGTGCATTTCGCCAAGCCCGAGCCGGACGAGCTGGACGCCTACATCGCGACCGGCGAGCCGCTCCAGGTGGCGGGCGCGTTCACCCTCGACGGGCTCGGCGGCTGGTTCGTCGACCGCATCGATGGCGACCCGTCCAGCGTCATCGGCATCGGGCTACCACTGCTGCGCCGACTGCTTGGCGATGTTGGGATCGGCGTTACGCAGCTGTGGGGCCACACGGCCTGACGGCGTGGTGAACGCCTCGGCGTCACCGCCGGGCACCTTCGCGGTCTCCTGGGCCTCGGCGCGCTGCGCCGCGATGAGTTCCAGACGGGCCACGCACAGCTCCGGCTCCACGAACGGATGCATCCGCACGTCGATGGTCCCCTGCGCACCGCCCCGGCGGAGGACGTCTTCGAGCAGCCCGAGGTGCACGCCGCAGACCACTTCGGAATGCGTTCGCGCGAGTTCGCGCAGCGGACACGCGGTCATCCGGATCAGCACCTTCCCCTCGTTCTCCGGGGAAGAGTCGCGCTCGGGCGCGAAACCCAGCTCCGACATCAACGTCATCGTGAGATCCTTGGCGTCCTCCAGCGACTCGACCCGATGGTCACCGACGTCGAGTCTGCTGCCCCAGGCGCGGCCCGCCGCATTCGCCGCCTCCGCCCTGCGCCGGGGATCCGGGCCGAGCTGGTCGGCGAGCACCTGGGCGAGATCCTGGTAGCCCACCGATCGCTGCACCGCGCTGTATCCGATGCGCGGTCGCCCGCGGCCACGCGGCGGCTGCTGGAACTGCCGGACGAGGGATTCCCTGGTGAGCACATCCAGATGGAACCGGACCGTGGTGACGTGCTGTCCGGTGATTCTGGCCAGTTCCTGGGCGTCGAGAGGCTCGCTGGCGCCACGTAGGATCGCGAGCAGTCGCCGCCGCGGCCAAGAATCGGACATAGCTCACCCCTCCTCCCGGGAGACTTTATCGGATGTAGGTGCCCTTTATTCGGCCCTCATCCGATTTGTGATCTGAAACGAGAGCCACTGTCGCCTCACACCTACCATCGCTGTGAGGCCTCGAACCGCTGCCACCACCGTCCACCCATGCGTGAAGGACCCAAACACCGTGCCCGTCGCTCCGGACCCTCATCCCTCGCTCGGTTCCTACGCACACCCACACCGACTAGTAACCACGGAGTGGCTGTCGGCAAACATAGGCGCGCGGGGACTCAAGATCATCGAGGCCAACGAGGACACGCTGCTCTACGACATCGGGCACGTTCCGGGCGCCACCAAACTGGATTGGCGAAGCGATCTGAACGATCCGGTCACGCGCGACTATATCGACGGAACGCGATTCACCGAACTGATGCGCGCGAAAGGTATAGATCGTGACGACACGGTTGTGATCTACGGGGATCGCGGGAACGCGCAAGCGGCGCACGCGGCATGGGTGTTCACCCTGTTCGGGCACGAGGACGTGCGCCTGCTCGACGGCGGCCGCGCGGCGTGGATCTCCGAAGGGCGCGACACGACCTTCGAACCCGACTACCCGGTGCGCAGCGGCTATCCGGCTGTGCGCAGGGACGACAGCACCTTCCGCGCCTTCCGCGAGGACGTGCTCGCCCACCTCGGCAAACCGGTGCTCGACGTGCGCTCGGCCGAGGAGTACTCCGGCGCGGACGTGCTCCCACCGGCCAACCCCGAGGACGCGGCATTGCGCGGCGGCCATATTCCCAGCGCGTCGAACATCCCGTGGTCCGAGGCGCTCACCGCCGACGGGCGTTTCCGCTCCCGCACCGAACTCGACGACGTCTACCGCGCGTTGGCAGGCGCTGACGAGGTGATCGTCTACAGTCGAGTCGGCGCGCGATCCGCTCACAGCTGGTTCGTCCTGACCTACCTGCTCGGGCGCCACGGCGTACGCAACTACGACGGGTCGTGGACCGAGTGGGGCAACTCGGTGCGCATGCCGATCGCCACGGGGGAAGAACCCGGCGAGGCGCCCGCGCGCGGCGGGTCGCGACGCACGCGGAGCAGGTAGGCGGGGCGCGGTCCCAAACACAGGACGCGTACGTTGTGATCCGCGACCTACTGTTCAGTAGGCCTAGCCGAGTTCGGCGACTGTTGGCAGACTGCCTACACTCGCCCGAGACGTAAGTTTGTCGATTATGGGAGCGGAGCCCGCACAGCGACCCCACCCCCGGCGAAGCGACCAGAAGATGCACACAGGAGGCTCAGTGCCCAGCCATGCCAGCGCGCGGATCACAAAGGTACTCGTAGCTAACCGAGGCGAGATCGCCGTGCGCGTGATCCGGGCGGCCAAGGATGCCGGTATCGGCAGCGTCGCCGTCTACGCGGAGCCGGATGCCGATGCCCCGTTCGTCAAGCTCGCCGACGAGGCGTTCGCCCTGGGCGGGCAGACCTCCGCCGAGTCGTATCTCGTCTTCGACAAGATCCTCGACGCCGCCGCCAAGTCCGGCGCCGACGCCATCCACCCTGGCTACGGCTTCCTTTCCGAGAACGCCGACTTCGCCCAGGCCGTCATCGACGCCGGGCTGATCTGGATCGGCCCCTCCCCCCAGTCCATCCGCGACCTGGGCGACAAGGTCACCGCGCGGCACATCGCCGAGCGCGCGAAGGCGCCGATGGCCGCGGGCACCAAGGACCCGGTCAAGGACGCGAGCGAGGTCGTCGAATTCGCGAAGACCTACGGCGTGCCGGTCGCCATCAAGGCGGCGTTCGGCGGCGGTGGCCGCGGCATGAAGGTCGCGCACACCATCGAGGAGATCCCGGAGCTGTACGACTCGGCCGTCCGTGAGGCGACCGCCGCCTTCGGTCGCGGCGAGTGCTTCGTCGAGCAGTACCTGGACAAGGCCCGCCACGTCGAGGCTCAGGTCATCGCCGACAAGCACGGCAACGTCGTGGTCGCGGGCACCCGCGACTGCTCGCTGCAGCGGCGCTTCCAGAAGCTCGTCGAGGAGGCCCCCGCGCCGTTCCTGTCCGACGAGGTGCGCGCGAAGATCCACGCCTCGGCCAAGGCCATCTGCAAGGAAGCCGGCTACTACGGCGCGGGCACCGTCGAGTACCTGGTGCAGGGCGAGACCGTCTCCTTCCTCGAGGTGAACACCCGTCTGCAGGTCGAACACCCGGTCACCGAGGAAACCGCGGGCCTCGATCTGGTGCGCCAGCAGTTCCGCATCGCCAACGGCGAGAAGCTGGAGATCACCGAGGACCCGACGCCGCGCGGCCACTCCTTCGAGTTCCGCATCAACGGCGAGGACGCGGGCCGCAACTTCCTGCCCGCCCCCGGCCCGGTCACCGTCTACAAGGAGCCCACCGGCCCCGGTGTCCGCGTGGACTCCGGCGTGGTCCAGGGCAGCGTGATCGGCGGGCAGTTCGACTCGATGCTGGCCAAGCTGATCGTCACCGGCGAGAACCGTACGCAGGCCCTGGAGCGGGCGCGGCGCGCGCTGGCCGAGTTCGAGGTCGACGGTCTGGCCACGGTCATCCCGTTCCACCGGGCCATCGTCGAGGACCCGGCGTTCATCGGCGACGGCGAGAAGTTCGAGGTCTACACCAAGTGGATCGAAACCGAGTGGGTCAACACCATCGAGCCCTTCACCGGCGCGGGCGCCCCGGCCGACGAGGACGAGGAAGCGCCGCGGCAGAAGGTCGTCGTCGAGGTCGGCGGACGCCGGGTCGAGGTCTCGCTGCCGGGTAACTTCACCGTTGGCGCCGGAGCGGGCGGGGCAGCGAGCAACGGCGCGGGCGTGATCCGCAAGAAGCCCAAGCCGCGCAAGCGTGGCGGCGCGGGCGGCGGCGCGGCCTCCGGTGACGCGGTCACCGCTCCGATGCAGGGCACCGTCGTCAAGGTCGCCGTGGAAGAGGGCCAGTCGGTCGAGGCGGGCGACCTGATCGTGGTGCTCGAGGCCATGAAGATGGAGAACCCGGTCAACGCGCACAAGGCGGGTGTGGTCACCGGCCTTTCCGTCGAGGCGGGCGCGGCGATCACGCAGGGCACCGTTCTGGCGGAGATCAAGTAGTACCCGGCGCAGACCGGGAAACGGGCGGGCGCGGACCTGGAGGTTCGCGCCCGCTCCTTTGTTCACGCGGCGGTCCCTCCGTCGTCACGCCGCTGGACCGATACGCATACCGTGGTGTCGTATCGTGATCCGGTGACCAGCTCGACAAGTCTCTCTCCTGTCGCGGAAGTGATCCGCGCGCGTCGTGCCACGGGCGGCCGTGCCGACGGTCACCGCCTGGCGCTGGTGGTGGAGGGAGGCGGCAGCCGGGGCGTGTACTCCAGCGGCATGGTGTCCGCGCTGGAGGAACTCGGACTCGCCGGGATATTCGATGCCGTATACGGCACGTCGGCGGGCGCGATCAACGGCGCCTGGCTGTTGTGCGGGCGCGCGATCCCCGGCATGCGCTCGTGGACCGATCCTGCCATCATGCGCCGTGCCATCGACCCAGCTCGGCTGCTGCGCGGGCGCCCCGCGTTCGATCTGCGGTATCTCGTGCATCAGGTGTACGACGGCATCGAACCGATGGACTTCGAGGCGATCCTCGCCAACTCCACGACGTTCCATCCGATCGCCACCGATATCCGGACCGGGCAGGCGGTCGACCTGCATCCGCACATCACCGACAAGCGGACGCTCATGCGCGCGCTGCGCGCGTCGGCGGGCCTGCCCATTCTGGCCGGACCTCCGGTCGCCCTGGGCGGTTCGGCCTTCTTCGACGGAGGTCTCTCCGAGACCGTGCCGATCCGCACTGCGGTCCGAGCGGGCGCCACCCTCGCCTTGGTCCTGCGTACCCGGCGCGTGGACGAACGGCGCCCGGCCGCGTCGCGCCTGCACCAGCTCGTCGGCGGCGGTTATATGCGCGCGGTGGCCCCCGGCGCGTACCGGGCGTGGCTCGAACGCCCCCGCCAACAGGACATCGAGGATCGCGCGCTCGCCGAACTCGGCGACTCGGTACTGCAAATCCACCCGCCCCTCGGCTCTCCCGACATCGACAGCGCCGCCCGCGACACCACGCTGCTGGCCGCGGGCCTGCGAATCGGCCGCCAAGCTGTCCTCACCGCGCTGTCCGCCGTCCTCCCAGCCGCCTGAGCGGGCTCGCCGCTTCCCATCCACGGCGGGCACGCCGAGAGCATCGCGGACCCGCATACAGGTGGCCGAGATCGACACCGCGCTCGCCGCGCCGTGCAGCGGAGTTACCCGGTAGCGAGGTGTTCGGGCGGAGAGCATCCGTTTCCGGATCGGCACCGGCATCGCCGCGCGAAGACGTTCAGCCGAGGGCGACTCGGACGCCGTTGGACAGAACGAAGTCGTGGAGTTCCAAATGGTCGGGAGTGACCGTCGGCGGGAGGTCGAAGACGAGTTGGGTCGTGGCGGATTGCCCGGAGCGCAGCTCGAAGGAGTAGCCCAGGCGCTGCTGGGTGTTCTGCCACATGGTGGCGGTGGCGTTGTGGTCGAACGGAGTGTTCTGCGCGTCCAGCAGGCGCTGACCCAGCGGCAGGAACCACTTCGATTCGTCGGAGATATTGCGGACGGCCAGCGTGACGATCAGAAACGAACCGGCGGCCGTCTGCAATCCGATGCGTGACACGCCCGCGTCGACCTTCGTGACGACGAATTCGAATTTGCCGTCGCGAACGGGAGTGCCCACCGGCGCCACGGCAGCCGGATCGGTCATGGGGTCGTCCCGGGACGGTCCGGGTTGTTCCACCGCCACCGCCGCGGGCGGCAGGGTCGGTGCGGGCGTGCCGGAGTCGCCGGTTCTGGTTCCCGCCGCGATCAACGCGACGCAACCGGCCGCGAACGCGAACGGCGTGAGGAACACCACGATCAGCGCGCCGATCAGCTTCGACAGCAAGCTCCGCCGACGTCGGGGGATCGCGGCGCTCGGCCGCTGGGGAACCGACCGCCGACCCGGACGCGGGACCGCCGGGAAGACCTTGCGCGCCTGCGCCCGGTACGGCGGCGAGACCGTGCCGGGCTTCGGGGACAGCACGCGTGCTTGCAGGGCGAGCAATCTGCCCTGCCAACCTGGCTGTCCGCCTCCAACGGCGTACGGCGCGTTTCGATACCCGCCTGCTGAATATGGCTGCCCCGCAGCGGGGTGACCAGGGACGACCGACCGACCGGCATATCCCCGCACCGGCGGACCCGATTGCGAAACGTCCTTGCCCGGGGTGGGAATCGGCCCAGGGGTGACCGTGGACCAGTCGAGCCTGGTCGCCACGAGCGTCGGCGTCGGGCCTGGCTGGGGCATGACTTTGGTCGGGGTAGGCGTGCGCCGTGGCGGTGCACTCGGCGCTTCCGAAAAACGCTCTGCCGCAGAGGCTCCAGCTGACGGACGCGGCGAAAGGTTCTCTTGCCCAGGGAGACCGCCGTCGCCACCAGTACGGGGCGCTGGCGGCGGCACGGCTCGCGAGTCGGGAACGCCGATCGCCGACCGCGCGGCTGCGGCGAATTCCCCAGCGGTCGCGAATCTTTCGTCCGGCTCCTTGGCCAGACCGCGGGCGATGACGGCATCCAGAGCGGCGGGGACAGCGGCGCACACCGAACCGGCTCGTGGGGGCGTCGCCATCAGATGGGCGTGCATCTGCTGTGCGGGGTCGGTGTCGCCGTAGGGCCGGGAGCCGGTCAGGCACTCGTAGAGCACGCAGGCCAGCGAGTAGACGTCGGCGCGTCCGTCCACCTTCCCGGTGAACCGCTCCGGAGCCATGTACGCCAGGGTGCCGATCGCCATGCCCGTGGTGGTCACGGCGGTCTGGCCGAGCCCGTGCGCGATGCCGAAGTCGATCAAGTAGGTGAAGCCGCTCGGGTGCACGACGATGTTCGACGGTTTGACGTCGCGGTGCACCAGTCCGCGCCGGTGCGCCACATCGAGCGCCGCGGCGACGTGGCCGATGACGCCGACCGCGATGGCCGGTGGCAGCGCTCCGTCGGCCAGCAGTTTGCCCGCCAGATCCGTGCCCTCGACGAACTGCATGTCGATGTAGAGGCGGCCGTCGATCTCGCCGAACCGGTGGATCCGGGGTACGTGCGGATCGCGCAGTTGCGCCACCGCTTCGGCTTCACGCTCGAATCGCTTGCGATATCCCGCGGCGGCAGCGAGTTCGGCAGGCAGGAGCTTCAACGCCACCCGCCGCGCGGCCACCGTGTCGTAGGCGAGCCACACTTGCCCCATACCGCCCTTGCCGAGCAGTCGCTCCAGCCGGTAGCCCCCGAATCGCACCTCCCCCATCGCGAACCTCCAGTCAGCGTTGACATCTGGCCGATCCGGCCTCCCCGCGGCGCGGAACGAAAATCAGCAGGTCACCGCGCGAATGCCGTAAGAATGGCCTTCTTCGGAGCGTAACCCCGCCCCGCGTCACACACCACTGTGGGCTCGACGACAGTCCGGCAACGGCCCCCCTACTTGCCCGGTTTGGGCTTGTCCCTGCCATGTCCTTGGTTCGCGTGATCCGGCTTGCCCCGGTCGTGCTTGTCGCCGGAATCCTGCTGCCCGGGTCCGTTCGAGTCGTCGGCGTTCCGCACGGCGACACCGCCGGACGCGGGCGACGCGGGAAGCCAGCTGGGGCGGCCCGCCGACGGAGTACAGGTGAGCACCAGGCCGTCCACAACGACGCTGTGCACGTCGACCGCCGGATCGCACGGCTGGCCCGCGCCGGGCAGGACCACGATGGGCGCCGAGATCGGCGCAGGCGCGGCCGGGGCTTGCGACGGCGGGTTCGACGGTGTCCCGTGGTCCTGGTTCGACGACGGCAGCGGCGTTGTCGCCGGTCCCGCGTCGGCCACGTCCGGCCGTCCCAGCCACAACGCCCCGGCGACCGCCGCGGCGAGCGCCCCGAACGACGCCAGCGCCAGGCGCGGTCCGAGGGACGTACGCGGACCGGACGAGACACCGGTCGTGGGCGAGACACCGGTCGTGGGCGAGACACCGGTCCGGGGCGAGACACCGGTCCGGGCCGAGACGCCGGAGGTGGCCACCGCACGGAGCGGCGGCAGTACGACGGTCGGCACCGCGGAGGCGAGTTCGACCGTGTTCACGTCCCGGCCGGTCAGCGCCACGTGCGCGGCCGAAGCCAGTTCCCCCGCACTGGACCAGCGCTGGTCCGGGTCCTTCGCCATGCCGCGCGCGATCACCGCGTCCAGTGCGGGCGGGAGGGCCGGATTCAGCTCCGATGCCGACGGCGGGGCTTGCATGAGGTGGGCGCGCAACAGGCGTGGCGGCTCGCCGTCGTCGAACGGCCGGTACCCGGTCAGGCACTCGAACAGCACACAGGCCAGCGAGTACTGATCCGAACGTGGGCCCGCAGCCCGGTCGAACCGCTCCGGCGCCATGTAGGCCAGCGTGCCCACCACGTTGCCGGTGGCGGTGATCGCGGGCTGGTCGCTGCGGTGCGCGGTGCCGAAGTCGATCAGATAGACCGTGCCGCCGGGCGTCACCATGATGTTGGACGGCTTCACGTCGCGGTGCACCAGGCCCGCACGGTGGGCGATGTCGAGCGCGGCGGCCGTCTGCGCGATGATCTCGATCGCCCGCTCTGGGTCCAGCCGCCCCGAACGCCGCAGCACCGCGGCCACGTCGGAGCCCTCGATGAACTCCATATCGATGTACAGGCGGCCGTCGAGCTCGCCGAACGAATGGATCGGCACCAGGTGCGGCCCGCGCACCTGGGCGGCGAGCCGAGCCTCCCTGGTGAACCGCTGCCGGAATTTCGGGTCCGCCGCGTACGCGGTGGTCAACAGCTTCAACGCGACCGCACGGTCGGTCGTGGTGTCGTGCGCGAGCCAGACCTCACCCATGCCGCCGCTGCCCAGCAACCGATCGAGGCGGTAATGGCCGAACCATAGCTCGCCCATATCGATAGAACCTCCCGCTAGCCTCTTCCTCATGATCGAGCTACCCCAAATCCGGTTCGTTACCGCGAAACGCGCAAAAGCGACGTGGCGGCCATCCGATCATGTCGCAGCGAGGCCGTTCGGCGTCGCGGAATTCGGCGGAGTGCCCGCCGACGACTCGCGCGGCGGAACGGCCGAACGCTGATGGAGCCGATCGAAATCAACGCGGGCGCCTGGTATCTGCGCGCCCTGCGCGCCGACGACCGCATCGACGACCGCCCCGCCCTGGCCGCGGGCGGCATCACCGAACCGGACTACGTGGCCCGGCGCGGTGCGGGCTGGGCGGAGGAAACGCACTTCTCCTGGGCGGTCTGCGAACCGACCACAGCCGAGCTGGTCGCCGAAATCGGGGTGACGCCCGAGGCCGACGGCACCGCGAAGGTGAGCGGATGGGCGCGCCCCGGCTACGAGGCCGCTTTGGACGCCGGGCTGACGTCCGTTGAGCGCTTCGTCGAAGGCGGTCTGGGGTTGCGTCCGGTCAGGTCCTGACCGCTGCGCCGGCCGGGCCGAGGTCAGCGCATGACGCCGGTGTGGCCCGTGGAGTAGCGGCCCGGCTGCGGCCAGATCGTGAGTCCGTGTGGCCCTTTCCCTACCGGGATGCGAGCCAGCAGATTCCAGTTGACGATGTCGATGGCGTACACCTCGTCGTGGTGCCGGCCGGACGCCCAGAAGACGCGACCGTCCGCGGAGATGTTGCCCATATCGGGACTGCCGCCGCCGGGCACGAACCACTTGCGCACGAGCCCGTTCGCCGCGAAGTCCCACACCGAGACGCTGCCTTCGTGCCGGTTGGTGATGAGCATCTGCGCGGAATCGCGGGTGATGTAGAGGCCGTGGGTACCCTTGCCGGTCGGCACGAATCCGGTGTTCTCGAAAGTGTGCGCGTCGAACAGGTAGATGCCGTCGGCGGTCATGTCGGCGACGAAGAAAGTGTGGCCGTCCGGGGACAGCTTCACGTCCTGCGGCATGCCCGAGCGACCGCCGGGCAGATCGACCAGCTTGACGACTTTGCGCTCGGCCACGTCGAAAACCAGCATGCGGCCGTTGAATTCGCACGAGACCAGGGCGAAACGGCCGTCGGCCGTGAAGTCCATGTGGTCGACTCCGGCGCAGTCGGGCACCGCCATGGCATGCGTCTTCTGCCAGGTTCGCGGATCGTAGAAATCCAGCGACTTGTCCGCCTCCGCGACCACGAGCGCGTACCGGCCGTCCGGCGTGTAGTACATGTTGTAGGGATCGCGCACGGGAAACGGTTCGCCCGGCTTGCCCGTCCTCGGGTCGATCGGCAACAGGCTGCCCGCGCCGATCGGCAGATCGTTGGTGACGTAGAGCGTCTGCAGGTCGTACGACGGCACGACGTGCTGTGGTTCCGAGCCGCCCGCCGCATAGGTGTCGATCACTCGAAAGGTCTCGGGATCGATCACCGAGACCGTGCTCGACTTGCTGTTGGGCACGTAGACGAGCGGGCGGTGGTCGGCCACGGTGGGGCTGAGCTCTCGGTCGGCCACGTACACGTCGGTCGCTGAGAGCGGCGGCGGCATCCCCGGCAGCGGATCGGTCATGTGCGGTGGGAGCACGCCTGCAGTGGGGGCCGCCGCGGCGGCCGGGGTCGCGACGGTGATCTGGGCGGTCCGGCTCTGCTCGGCGACCACCGTGCCGGCGTCACCGGCCGCGCAGCCGGCCGGCGCCGACAGCAGCAGCATGGAGACGACGAGGTGGGGCGCGCAACGCCGAAACATCCGCTGTCGGTTCACCTGCTGCACCTTGTCGGAGCGTGGTGAAGACGAGATGACATGGGTGCGAAGCCTAGGAGCCGAATCCGGAATTCCGGCGCACCCGCGCCGGAGTGCACCGGAATGTCCGGATCGAACCCCGTGTGCGTTATGCGAGGCTGGTCAGCACCCGATCCAGCGCGTCGACGGCCTCGTCCAGTTCGGCGCCGGTGACCGTCAGCGGAGGACGGAACCGGATGCCCCGCTCGCCGGTGCCGAGGATCAGCACGTGCTCGCGCTCACGCAGCGCGGTGAGTACCTCGTCGCGCAGCCGGGAGGACGACAGGGTGATCGCGCACATCAGGCCGCGCCCGCGCGGCTCGCTGACATCGGCGTGCCGGGCGGCGAGCGCGCCGAGCCGTTCGAGCAGGTGCGCCCCCAACGGCCGGGAGCGTTCGATCAGCGCGTCCTGCTCCAGCACCTCCAGGGTGCGCCTGCTGCGCACCATGTCGGCCAGGTTGCCGCCCCAGGTCGAGTTGAGCCGGGAGCTGACCGCGAAGACGTTGTCGGGTACCTCGTCCACTCGCCCGCCCGCCATGACGCCGCACACCTGGGTCCGCTTACCGAACGCGACGACGTCCGGCGCCAAGCCGAGTTGCTGATAGGCCCAGGCCGTTCCGGTCATGCCTACGCCGGTCTGCACCTCGTCCAGCACGAACAGCGCGTCGTTCTCGTGACACAACCGTTGCACGGCCTGCAGGAACTGTGGACGCAGATGCCGGTCGCCGCCCTCGCCCTGGATCGGCTCGGCGATGAAACACGCGATGTCGTGCGGGCTTTCCTCGAATGCCCGCCGCACCTGGGTCAGCGCGCAGGCCTCCGCCTCCTCGACGTCGAACGCGTCGGTGAGATAAGGCGACTTGACGCGCGGCCAGTCGAATTTCGGGAAACGCGCGGTCTTCACCGGATCGGTATTGGTCAGCGACATGGTGTAACCGGTGCGGCCGTGGAACGCGCCGGTCAGGTGCAGCACTTTGGCGCCGAGTTCCGCTGGGCGGCCGTGTGCTTCGTTGTGCCTGCTCTTCCAGTCGAACGCGATCTTGAGGGCATTCTCCACCGCGAGTCCGCCGCCATCGATGAAGAACAGATGCGGTAGCCGCGGGTCGCCGAGCACCCGCACGAACGTCTCGACGAAGCGGGCCATCTCGACGGTGTATATGTCGGAGTTGCTCGGCTTGTTCACCGCCGCGGTGAACAGCTCGGCCCGGAACTGGGCGTCCTCGGTCAGAGCGGGGTGGTTCATGCCCAGCGCGTTGGACGCGAAGAAGCCGAACATATCCAGGTAGGGGCTGCCGTCGCGTTCGTCGACCAGGCGGCAGCCACGGGAACGGGTGAGGTCGAGTACCAAGTCGAAGCCGTCGGCCAGGATGCTCGCCGACAAGATCTCGTGGACCCGGGCGGCGAGGGTGACCGCCGGGCGGGTGCGTTCCAGTTCGATGGTCACGCCCTGAGGGTACGTAAAAATTTACGGAACCTCTACAACATGGCGGATTAATTACACCGAATCGTCACCTGTCGTAGAATGTCTGCAGGATGATGGTGCTCCTGGTGCGCACATTGGCGGTGGCTCTGATCTCTTGGAGCAACTGCTCGAGGTGCCGCGGGGACGCCACGCGCACCAGCAGGATGTAGCTCTCCTCACCGGCCACCGAGTGGCAGGCCTCGATGCCGGGGATGTGCTGCAACACCGCCGGCGCGTCATCGGGTTGCGACGGGTCGAGAGGAGTGATCGCGACGAATGCCGACAGCAGCTGGCCGAGGGCTTCCGGATCGACGTGCGCGGTGTACCCGCGGATCACACCGCGCGCCTCTAATCGGCGGACCCGTGACTGCACCGCGGACACCGACAGACTCGCCTTTTCGGCCAGGTTCGACAGAGTGGCCCGTCCATCGGCCATCAGTTCACGAATCAGCAGGCGATCGATGTCATCGAGTACGGGTCTTGCCGGTGTATCCGCCATCAGCGAAGGCTAACTCAGGCAGCCCGCCTCGTGTCCGGAACCTGACCTCCACCCTCCCGCTATGTGGGACAGACACGCCGCGACGCGGCCGAAAGGTATGGCGGAACAACAGATGACCGATGTACTCGACGACCAGGCCACCCAGCGACTCGCCGCCCGCGCGGAAGCGGTGCTGCGCCAATTGGGCGCGCCGCCATCGGAACCCGGCGATCTGCCCGCACGCACTCCGATCACCGGAGGGCAGCTGACCACCGTGCGATCCAGCTCGCTCGACGAGGTCGACGCCGCGATCGGCCGGGCCGCTACCGCCTTCCGCGCCTGGCGCGGGGTTCCGGCGCCCGTCCGGGCCGGGGTCGTGCGCAGCCTCGGTCGGCTGCTCACCGCGCACAAGAGCGACCTGGCCGAGCTCGTCACGCTCGAGGCGGGCAAGATCCCCGCCGAGGCCGCGGGTGAGGTACAGGAGATGATCGACGTCTGCGAATTCGCCGTCGGCCTGTCCCGGCAGCTGTACGGCCACACCATGCCCTCGGAGCGTCCTGGCCACCGGTTGATGGAAACCTGGCATCCGCTCGGCGTGGTCGGGGTGATCTCGGCGTTCAACTTCCCGGTCGCGGTCTGGGCATGGAATACGGCGATCGCGCTGGTCTGCGGCGACACCGTGGTGTGGAAGCCGTCGGAGACGACGCCGCTGACCGCGCTGGCCTGTCACGCGCTGTTGCGGCGGGCGGCCCGCGAAGTGGATGCGGACCCCGAGATCCATCAATTGATCCAGGGTGCGAGCGCCGTCGGCTCCCGCCTGGTCGACGACGAGCGGGTAGCGCTGGTGAGCGCGACCGGCTCGGTGCGGATGGGCCGGCTGGTGGCGCCACGGGTGGCCGAGCGGCTCGGGCGCTGCCTGCTGGAACTGGGCGGCAACAACGGCGCGATCGTCACCGCGTCCGCCGACCTCGACCTCGCGGCGCGAGCCATCGTGTTCGCGGCGGCGGGCACGGCCGGGCAGCGCTGCACGACACTGCGCAGGCTGATCGTGCACCGAAGCGTGGCCGGCCCGCTGCTGGACCGACTCGAACGGGCGTACCGGCAACTGTCCGTCGGCGATCCGTTCGACGACGGGGTGCTGGTCGGGCCGCTGATCGACGGCAAGGCATACACCGGAATGCGCGCGGCGCTCGACAAGGCCGTGACCGACGGTGGCGAACTGGTCTGCGGCGGCGAGCGAGTCGATGGGTTCGGTGACGACGCCTACTACGTGCGGCCCGCCATCGTGCGCATGCCCGCCCAGACCGCGGTGGTGCGGGAGGAGACCTTCGCGCCGATCCTCTACGTGCTCACCTATGACGACTTCGATCGCGCGATCGCCCTGCACAACGAAGTGCCGCAGGGCCTTTCGTCCGCCGTCTTCACCACCGACCAGCGCGAGGCCGAACGCTTCCTCGCCGCCGACGGATCCGACTGCGGGATCGCCAATGTCAACATCGGTACCTCGGGCGCCGAGATCGGCGGCGCTTTCGGCGGCGAGAAGCAGACCGGCGGCGGCCGCGAATCCGGCTCGGACTCCTGGAAGTCGTACATGCGCCGAGCCACCAATACCGTGAACTACTCCACCGAACTCCCTCTCGCCCAAGGCATCGAGTTCGGCTGAACGCCACACCCCTCCCCGGCTGCCACATCTGCGGCGGCTGCCACATCCTGACCGGCTCGGCTGCCATGCGGGTGCCATAAACCGCATGGGCCGACGTCGCCAGCCCGAGATACTTGCCGAGCAGAGACTTGTTGCGCAGCACCGCGTACGAGAAGATCAACCGCCAGCCTCCTGATCAGCTCGCACCGAGTGGGCGGCCAGCAATGCGGCCGTCATGGGGATCAGGACTCCCCAGCCTTCGAGAACCACGTCGCGAAACACCGTCCAGGTATGGCCCGACCGGCCTTCTGGCGAGGCCAACGACATGGGATACAGCGGAACGGTGATGATCACAGGTACCAGGATGGCGAACCAGCCGATGAAGCCGCGACGCATCCTCGCCAGTTCTGTCGCTGTGACGTCCCACAAACTCTGCTGGTCTCGCCGTGGGCGAAGGTCGGGGCCGTAGCGTGCCACGTGGCTCGGAACTCACTCGGTGCGTGGCTGTTCGCGGCCAGCGCCGCGGCGGCGAAGTCGCGCACCTGCTGCTCGGGCGTACCGAGCCCGGGTTCGCGGATTTCCTGGATGACGGTCGAGAGTTGTTGTTCGACGCGCCGCATCACTTCGGTTATCGGGCTGCTCACCGATTGATCAGGAGGCAGCCGGTAGTCGCGCAACCACCTCCCGTTGACATGCCGGTAGAGGTCGTCCTGCGGACGGACAGTCTCGTCGAGCCCATCCGGGCCGGGCACGCCGGGTGGTGCGGCCGGACGGCAAGCAGACGGAACAGCCACGGCGGCAACCACTCCGAACGTGCGCAATGCGATACGACGGCTCACTTTTGCGGGCGAATTCGACAGCACCGTCGCTACCGATCAGCCGCGCAGCACGGTGAGCGGAAAGGACACGTCCGCTCGATGTTCCGAACCGACCAATTCTGCCCGGCTGCCCACGCCCAAGGTGTCGTACAGGCTGCGGATGCGTCGATACATCGACCGCTCCGAAAGATAGTTCAGGCGCGCGATCTCGGCGACGGTCATCGACGTGCGCAGCATGCGCAGCAGCCGGGTGTCCGACTCGGTCAGACCATCTCCGCCGGACTGATCCGCGCCGGTGGCCGGTGTAGCGGACCGGCCGCGCAGGCGTTGCCGTGCCGGTTCGTTCGGTTCGCGGCCGGTCACCGCACCGAGCACCGCCGGGAGCGGCTTCCCCGGTGCCGAGCGCGTGCGGTCGAGGAGTTGCGCGCGAACGAGGTCGGCCTGACGCTCGACGGATATCGCGACGTTGATCACGAAGTTGGCGCCGGAGCGTATCGCGGCATAGGTCGAGTAACCACCGACGTCATCGGTGACCGCGACGATGAGCCCCATGGCGTGCCGGGCGCGAACCGACCGCAGGCTTTCGGCTTGGGTTTCACTGTTGACGGGTAGCACGATCGGGGCGCCGCCGGCGTCCCTGCGCATGGCCAGTTGGTCGTAGTCGGCGAACTCCAACTCGAAATGCGGCCCGAACACGCTCCCCCACGACCCATCCGCGGGATCCAGATAGTCGCGCAAGCCCGGATGGACGAATGCGACACGCCCGGTTGCTTGTTCGGGATCCCTACTGGTTCGAACGGCGTTCAAGAAAGCCCCCTTCACTTCGATCAGCGCGCTTTCGCGCGCCTCTTACCTATCCGTCGGCGCTACGCGCAGGACGGGCAGTACTCGAGCCCCCGACCGAGCGGCAAGCCTTCGACCCTGTACCTCGGGTACCGTCACAATAGGCGCGATGGTGCTTCGGCGCAGCCACGCCGGTCGCCGGGACCACCACCACCACACCGCGGCCCATCGGCCGGATCCTGCGGCGGCGCCGCTAACGCATCACGCTCTTGCAGCGGGCCACCCGGGCTCGTGCCACCGACCGCACGCTGGACGTCATCATCCACTCCTCGTCTCGCAATCTGCGTCGGATACTTCTCGTCACATGGTTGGACGCGGCGGCGGCGCATTCGGTTCCACCTGTGCGCAACAGATTGCCCAGGCCTCGCCGAGTCACCCGCAACATGCCCTCTCACCAGCACGATTGGGCTATTCGCGCCCACCATGTGTACTGTTGGAAAAGCCGACGCGGGGTGGAGCAGCTCGGTAGCTCGCTGGGCTCATAACCCAGAGGTCGCAGGTTCAAATCCTGTCCCCGCTACTGCGGAACGGTCCGGAGCACACGCTCCGGGCCGTTTCTCTTTTGCCGGGTCGAGTCGCGACCATGGTCCACGCACAGCGGGTCGTCCGAGCACTACACCTCGCAAAACGCCGCGGCTTCCGGATCCGGCGAGGTCTCAGCGATGCACGGAGAGCCGGCGGTCCAGCGAGGTGGTCGGCGAGGATCCGACGCTGGGCGCATCGCGTAGACCCTTGCCGCTGACGTCGGGAACCCCGACAGTCGGAGTGCAGATTCTTTGACTGCTGATGTCGCATACTCCGACGTGCGCAATCCTACGATACGGTTCGACGCTTGCCTGTTCCGTAGCTCACATCCGAATCTCCGGCGGAATGACCAGCCGCCGATCGCGATTGCGAATCGGCGGTTAAAAGATGGTTACGGCACCGTCCTGGATTGGTGACGACCGAGTTGTCATGTCACGATACTTTCGAGTCACCTGGACAAATCATCCCGAAGTGTTTTCCCGCAGGCAACCCCCGGTTCCCATCACCGCACCCGCCTTGTCTCCTTCGGCGTGTTCGTAATGATTCGATCGCCAATGTCGGCCATCTCTGCGTGCAACGACAACAATCTGTGAGGAAAGTTCCGCGTGAGTGATTTCTGGAACGTGAGCTCGTCTTTGGCGTGTCTCAGCGTCGGCATTTCATTGTTTGGTGTCATCGCATACCTGGCGGGGATACTGGAAGGGGACACCCGGCCGCGCATCGCGTCGTGGGCGGCTTGGTGCACCGCGAACACGGTGTTCGCGGTGGTGGCGTACCTCGAGGGCGGCTATCTGGCCGCAGCCATCAACGCCGCCGCGGCGGCGATGAACGCGGCGGTCATCGTCGTCGGCATCACCCGCGGGTCCGGCCTGCGGCCGGAAGACAATATCGATTGGGCCTGCCTGGTCTCCTCGATCGCATGCGTGCTGGTGACGGTCGGCGTACAGGAAAAGGCATTCGGCGCGCTGTTCGCGATATGCGCCAATCTCATCGCCACCATTCCAACGCTCCGGCATGTGTGGTCCAAACCGCACGAGGAAACGTGGCAAACGTTCGCGGCGAACGCACTCGCGAACGGCCTCGGCCTGCTCGGCGTGCTCCTGGTGAGCGGGTTCGAATTCGTTTCGATCGCCGGTCCGATGATTTCCACGGCGGGCAATGCCGGTTTGGTCGCCCTTACCGTCGGTCGTGCTCGATTCGCCGCCGTCGCGGTCGTCCCGGTGAAAGTCGGCTGATCTCGCGTGCGATCGGTCACTTCCAATATCGGCGACTGCTTCACCGATCCGGGCGAACTCACCGAGGGACAAGCCCGGCGCGCTCTCGAAATCCACGTCATCTGTTCCTCGCGCTGCCTCGTCCTGCGACGGGCCAAGCGAGTGCTGGGAGTAGATGACCCGACCGACGCGCCACCAGGCGGTCGTTGACCGCCGACCGGCAGGTTGCGCCCGACGCCCGCCTTTCGGCGGACGCGTCGGGCGCAGCCGCGCAGGTACGCCAGCGCGGCGTCTCCTACCGCTATCCTTCGATCTCAGCGACCCGATGACCAGCTGATTCGTTCCGGGCAAGAGTTCTACCGACGCCGCCACGGCCGCGACGCCGAACGCTTGCCACGAAGGCGAAGGAGAGCGCTGTGCGGCGCAGGGCGATGCTCGAGGGGTGTGTGGCGGCGGTTGCCGCACCGATGTTCGCCGCCTGCGGCCTGCTGAAAAGCGACGCGCAACCGGCGGACGAGTTGGCTTTCGACCCGGACGAATTCACGGTGCGGAAGAAGACCGTCGCCACCTTCGAGCGGGACAAGAACGTGACCTACCGGTTCTACGACAGCGTTGTCTACGTGGCGAAACCGGTGAACAAGACGTATCAGAGCTTGAACGTCAGCGTTCCCGTCGAGATCGACGGGAACACCGTCGACGCGAGCAAGGCTCCGATTCTCTTGAGCAACTCCGTCGGCGGCTATCTGTCGTCGGCGGCCGAGGGCGGCAAGCCGGACGACGGCGGTGATCGGGACAGGAACCGCGAGCTCGCCCTCGCGGCGGGTTATGTCGTCGTCGAGCCCGGTGCGCGCGGGCGCGACCTGGTCGCCCCGGACGGCACGTACTACGGCGTGGCGCCCGCCGCCATCGTGGATCTCAAGGCCGCGGTCCGATACTTGCGGCACAACTCCGGCCGGGTTCCGGGAAACACCGACCGGATCGTCGCCACCGGGGTCAGCGCGGGCGGCGCGCTGTCCGCGCTGCTGGCTGCCTCCGCCGACAACCGGATGTACGACCGGTATCTCGCCGAACTCGGCGCGGCGGACGCGAGCGACGCCGTTTTCGCCGCCGCTTCTTACTGTCCCGTGACCGATCTCGACCACGCGGACATGGCCTACGAGTGGAATTGGGGCGCCAACCCGCTGCGCTCCGGCGAACTCGACGCAACGGCCTCGCGCGAACTGAGCACCGCGTTCGTGGACTATCAGGCATCGTTGGAACTGCAAGGGGCGGACGGATTCGGGCCGATCACGGCCGACAACTACGGCAACTACCTCGTGCGGACCTACCTCGAACCGGCGGCGACCAGGTATTTGACCGCTTTGCAGGACTCCGAGCGTTCGAGCTACCTGGCGGCCAACACGTGGATCACCTGGTCGGGCGACCGGGCGGAGTTCACCTGGCCGAACTTCCTCGCGCACGTGGGCGAGCGGAAGAAGGGCGTGCCCGCGTTCGACGCCTTCGACCTGTCCTCTCCGGAGAACAACCTGTTCGGTGCCGGCACCGTCAAGGCCAGGCACTTCACCCCGTTCAGCCTGCGGCGAGCGACGGGCGACCCGGGCGCGCAACTCGACAGCGACCTGCCCGAGAAGATCAGCATGATGAACCCCATGTTCTTTCTCCGCCAACGCAATCCCGCCCGGGCGAAGCACTGGTGGATTCGCGTCGGCACCAAGGACACCGATGCGTCGCTGACCATCGTGGGCAATCTCGCCGCGAGCCTGGCGAATCTGGGCGACCAGGTCGACGCCGCGATGTATTGGGACGCGGGGCACGGCAGCAACGAGGACGCCGCGGATTTCGTCGTGTGGATCGGCAAGGTGACCGGCTACACCGGCTGAGGCGTTCGCCGACGGGTGGCCTTTCCACGAGTTCGCCGGGTCACAGGTGGCACACCGGACTCGGTTCGCGGCGAAGACCTGCTGAGGCGTTGGTCCCGGCAACGCCCGCGCGGCGCTCCGACCGGCCACCGGCGTCGGAGCCCACTAACAGCGCGTCGGCTCGATACCGAGCTCCCGCAGACGTTCGATGTAGACCGCCACGCCGGCGAGTTTGATGTCCTCGTATCCGCGCACCACGTCGGCGAGCGCGGCCGCCCGCACGGCGCGGTCGTAGCCCGACCGGTCCAGCCCCTCGGCGAGGTCTGTCACCATCGCGGTGTAGTGAGTGCGCAACTCACGTTCCACGCGTCGCACGTGCGCGTATCCGAACGGGTCGAATCTCGTGCCGCGCAGCCGCTTTCCCTTGGCCAGCAAGCGCAGGGCGAAGTGGCTGCCGGGCCCCATTCCGATCTTGTCCTTCCGTCCCAGCGCACGCAGGACCGGCGGGTGCAGCCGATAGGTGAGGTTCGCCCCCTCGGGTACCTGCGCGGCGACCTCGGCCAGGAACGACGGATCGGTGAGCCGTCGTGCCACCTCGTACTCGTCCTTGTATGCCGTGAACTTGTACAGCCCGCGCGCGACCTGCTCGCTGAACTCGGTACGGTCGGTCACCTCGCGCTCGGCAGCCCAGACTCGTTGCATCGTGGCCACGTAGTCGCGCGCCATCGCAACGCTCTGGAAGCCGATCAGCTCGACGGCCCGCAGCTCGACCAGCCGCCGCGTCTCGCCCGTCGCGGTCAGCTCGTCGAACAGGTCCGCTGGCACCGGTACCGGAGTGCGTTCGGCCGTGCGACGCGTGGTGGCGGCGGCGAACTCCTCCGGCCGAGCTATCGCGACCCGGCCCCATCGGAAGGCCGCGAGGTTGGCGTCCACGGCCACGCCGTTGATCTCGATGGCCTCCTCGATCGCCGTGCCCGGCAGCCGCAGGCCACCGAGTTCGTAGGCTGCGCCCACCAGGAGGAAGTTCGCGGCGGCAGTGTTGCCGAAAAGCGCCTCCGCGGCGGCGAGAGCATCGAAGGACCGCACCGAGCGCGAGACCTGTTCCAATCGCCGCAGCAACGTCGCCTCGCCGGGGTAGGTGACGGACCGGTCGTAGACCATGTCCCCGGTCGGGGTCTCGCTGGTGGAGGCGACCGAGACGGTCGTCTCGGCGCAGCCGTAGGCCAGGTTCTTGTTGTCGGTGGCGGCCAGCAGGTCGAACGCCACGATGCAGTCGGCCGAGGCCGGGGCCAGCCGGTTGGCCGGCTCCAGCGCCCCGACGGCGAAACGCAGATGCGAGACCACCGGCCCGGCCTTCTGGCTCATGCCGATCTGGTCCAGGCTCGCCACCTCGTACCCGGCGCGCATCGCGGCGGTCGCCAGGACCTGGTTCACGGTGACGATGCCGGTGCCGCCGATACCGGCGAGAAAGACGTTCTGCGTGGTCGTCGGCGGTTCGTGCATCAGGTCCGGCAGCCGCGGCGGCTGCGGCGCGCGAACGGCTCGGCGCGGCTTCCGCGCGGCCGGGTCGGGCAGTTCGACCGTGACGAACGCGGGGCAGTCGCCCTTCAGGCAGCTGTAGTCGGTGTTGCACGAGGTCTGGTCGATCCGCGTCTTGCGCCCGAACTCGGTGTCCACCGGCTGCACCGACAGGCAGTTGCTCTGCACCCCGCAGTCGCCGCAGCCTTCGCACACCGCCTCGTTGACGACCACCCGGGTGCGGCGCACCGGCAGGGCGCCCCGCTTGCGCTGCCGCCGCGCGTCGGCCGCGCAGTGCTGGTCGTAGATCAGCACGGTGACGCCGGGGATCTCGCGCAGTGTGCGTTGCGCTTCGTCGAGGCGGTCGCGGTGCCATAGGAGGGCGCCGGGAGCGAGATCGCGCTTGCGGTAGCGCTCGGGCTCGTCCGCGCAGACGATGATCCGCCGGACGCCCTCGACGGCGAGTTTGTGGGTGAGCATCGGCACCGTGAGCGCGCCCTCGGCGTGCTGCGCGCCGGTCATCGCGACCACATCGTTGTGCAGCAGCTTGAAGGTGATGTTCACGCCAGCGGCGACGCACGCCTGCACGGCGAGCTGGCCGGAGTGGAAATACGTTCCGTCACCGATGTTCTGGAACAGGTGCGGCACGTCCGTGAACGGCGCTTGACCGATCCACTGCGCGCCTTCGCCGCCCATCTGGGTCAGCCCGGTGACCTTGCTGTCGGCGCGGCCGGACATGGTCACCAGGGTGTGGCAGCCGATGCCGCCGCCCGCCAGTGAGCCCTCCGGAACGGCGGTGGAACGATTGTGCGGGCAACCGCTGCAGAAGTAGGCCGCGCGCTTGGCGGGCAGCACCGACAGCGACAGCGGCTGCGGCAGCGGACGTTTCAGTTCGAGGTGCCCGTCGAGCACGCGGCGCAGCGGTGCGGCGACGCGCCCTGAGGTCAGTTCGCCGTCGGCCCCGAACAGCGGGCGGTCCGCCTCGTCGCGCTTGCCGAGGATTTCCGGCGCGCCCGCGACCCCGTACAGGATGTCGCGGATCTGGGTTTCGATGAAGGCGGTCTTGTCCTCGACGACGATCAGCTGGTCGAGCCCGGCGGCGAACTCGCCGACCCGGTCGGGCGCGAGGGGAAACGGCATTCCGATGCGCAGCAGGCGGATCCCCGCGCTGTACAGCGCTTCGTCGTCGGCGCCGAGGTCGATCAGCGCTTGGCGAACCGCGTCGAAGGTGGTCCCGGTGGCGGCGATGCCGATCGTGGCGCGGGCCGGGTTCACCTCGATCACGTCCAGGCCGTTGCGCGTGCTGTAGGCGCGCACCATCTCCCAGCGGGGACCGTAGAGGTCCGCTTCGGCGAGCAAGCTGTCGGCGGGCGCGGCCATCGGACGCTGCCGGTAGTGGAACCGCTGACCTTCCCAGTCGATTTCGGGCACCACGATGTCGATGTCACCCACCGAACCGTCCACGGTCCACGCGCCGTCGGCGACGTCGGCGACGATCTTCAGCGCCACGAGGCAACCCGAGGCGCGCGACAGGGCGACGCCGTGCAGGCCCATGGTGATGATCTCGCGGGCGTTGCGCGGGAACAGCACCGGAATGTTCATCGCGGCCAAGGAGCGCTCGCTCACCGCGGGCACGGTCGAGGACTTGGCCGCCGGATCGTCGCCGACCAGCAGCAGGACGCCGCCGCGCGGATGCACGCCGTACATGTTGGCGTGGCGCAGCGCGTCGGTCGCGCGGTCCAGGCCGGGGCCTTTGCCGTACCAGACACCGACGACGCCGTCGTGGGTCGCCGCGCCCGCGGGCAGCTCCGCCTGGCTTCCCCACACGGAGGTCGCGGCCAGTTCCTCGTTCAATCCCGGGACGAACGAGATGTCGTGCTCGGCGAGCACCTCCGGCATGCCGGACAGCATCTTGTCGACGCCGCCGAGCGGACTGCCCTGGTACCCGGACACGAACGTGCCCACTCGCCGCCCGGCGCGCAGATCACGCACATGCTGCTCCACCAGCTGCCGCGCGATGGCCTGCACGCCGGTGAGGACAACGGTCCCCGAGCCGACGCGGTAACGGTCGGCGAGGTCGTAGGGAGCTGCGATCAGATCGCGGTCGGCGAGCTCGGTCATCCGGATCCACCCGTCCGCTCGGCGCCGATCCGGCGCTTCGCATTGTTGAGCACTTGGTGCCGATATCGTGTCTCCGAAGATCTGAACGCACAACCTTTGAATAATAAGTTGAGCAATTTGCTCAATTTGACGAGTCACAGATGGGCACCGGCTAAGCACTGTGCGATGTCGCTGTGACGCCGCGCACACTCTCGCTTCGAGGCGTCCGGTCATTTCCGCGAGCCGCACCGGTGCCACACCGCGCATCCTCCGCCGCGCCCCCGCCTACCTGTGTGAAGGTGGAGAGGTGGCACTGCGCAGGATGGGTACGGCGATCGTCGCCGCCATCACGTTCGGAACGCTGACCGCGTGCGGGCAGCAGGCGGACCCGGCCGTGCCCGCCACTCCGGAGCGCACCGCGGAAGCGGCGGCGGGGATGCGGGCCGATCCGGGTCCCCGGCGATACGCGGGCGGGACGATGGTCGTCATCCCGCATGCCGCGGACCTGGAATCCAGTTCCGCCTTACCCTTCTCGGAGTACGACGTCGAGGACGGGACGGACAAGCTCGGGATCCACATCCCCGGCCCGGTCGGCTGCCCGAGCATAGGATTCACCGCGCGGGTGGAGGAATCGGCCGACCTGGTGAGCGTGCGATTGATCCATGGCCTGCATCGCGGCATGCCGCCGTGTCAGGGCGCGAACCCGGAGCAGAAGCGCGAGTACGGCGTGGTCGTCGTCGACCTGCAACGCCCGCTGGGCGGACGGGCGGTGCTCAGCTTCACATGAGCCGGATCGGCGCGCGACCGGGTAGGCCACCTCCGTTAGTGATCTTGTCGAATGGCGGGCCGCGGGCTTTGTGACTTGTCCGGTTCGCCTGTTCCGGAGCGGCGTCCGGAGAATGTCGGGCGCTATCTTCGCAGCGGATGGTGCCGCCTTCGCGGCTACCGGCGGTCCCGGAGTCGAAGGAGGTGCGGCAGTCCGCCATGATCGGCTCAGGGTCCCCACGGCGGCGGTTCCTTCTGCTCCGCCCCGCAGTGAAGGTTCGCTGCGGTTCTCGTGTAGTGCCGGTGCGTCCGAAGCACCGACGTCGCGGCGTGCCCGCCGCGGGTCGGTGGGTCGGTGACGGCTGACTTTCGAAGGAAACCCGTGTCCAGAGTTCCGTTCAGGATCGCGATCTTGCTGGTGAGCATCGTCTCGCTCGGCCTGCTCGGCCTGCCCGCTACTGCGCAACCCCTCTATCCCACTCCCGATCCCGATCCCTTCTACACCGCGCCGCCCGACCTGGGGGCGCTCACCCCGGGCGACGTCGTACGGAGCCGCAGGATCGACACCGGTATGTATGTCGGGACCGAGGGCTGGCAAGTCGCGTTCCGCTCCACCAATTCGCAGGGCAAGCCCGTCATGGGCATCACAACGGTCCTGATGCCCGCCGGGGTGAAGAATCCGCCGCTGGTCTCCTACCAGGCGCTGATCAATTCCCTCGGCACCCAGTGCAATCCGTCGCGCTCGCTGTTCAACGGCGAACTACAGGACGCGGTCGGCGCGATGTTGCCCATCGGACGCGGATGGGCGATCTCGCTGCCGGACTATCTGGGCCCCACCTCCGCCTACGGCGCCGCGCGCCTGGCCGGAATGATGACCCTCGACAGCGTGAAGGCCGTCCGCAAGGTCGCCGGACTGGGGCTGTCGGACTCCCCCGTCGCCATCGCGGGCTACTCCGGCGGCGGCATGGCCACCGCGTGGGCCGCCGCCATGCAACCCACCTACGCGCCGGATCTGAAACTCACCACCGCCGTGGCCGGTGGCATCCCCGCCGACCTGGAGGAGATGGCGATGGCGCTCGGCTTCGAGCCGCACCCCGGATTCGGCCTCGCCTTCGCCGCCGCCATGGGGCTGGAGCGGGAGTACCCGGACCGGCTGCCGATCTCCGATCAGCTCAACGAGAACGGTTTGTGGTTCCGGGAATTCACCCACGACGCCTGCCGCCGATTCCTGCTCTTCCACGGCGCCTTCCGCAGCGCGGAGCAGATGGCGGCGTCCAAGAGCCTGATGGACAGCCCGGAGGCGCACGCCGTTCTGCGGGAGAACAGCCTGAAGTACTTCGACGGCGTTCCGACTGTGCCGACCTACATGTGGCAGGGCCGCTTCGACACCCTCACCTTCTACAACCCGGTCGCCGAGGTCGCCGACCGGTACTGCAAGGCGGGTGCGCGGTTGACGTTCCATACCGTCGACATCTCCGAGCACCTGACCGCGGCCGCCGCCGGATTCGCGGACGCGTGGAACTACGTCGAGGCCAGGTTCCGCGGCGAACCCGCACCGACCAGCTGCTGAACCCAGAAGACAAGCGGGCCCGGGAGTGCTTCTCCCGGGCCGCTTTTCGTTGCATCAGCTGATGGAACGCACCTCTTTCTCGTACTGCGCGCGGACCTTCTCGTCGGCCGGGTGCAACGCGCGATCCCCGTCGAACAGGCCGCGGATCAGGCGCACCGCGCGTTCCGGCGCGGCGGCCAATGCGATGTCGAGCGGGCCGAGGTAATTCGGCACGGCCACCTCGGCTTTGCGAGTGACGCAGGTGCGCACGATCGCGCCGGCGACGTCTTCCGGGTCGACGGTCGGCATGCCGTGGCCGAGTGTCAATCCCGAGGAAAGGCGGGTTCGCACGGCCGACGGCAGGACGCAGCTGACACTGACGCCATGCCCGGCGAATTCCAGGCGGGTCGCCGCCGAGAGACCGACCGCGGCGAACTTGCTCGCGTTGTACACGGCCAGCCCCGGAATAGGGATCTTGCCCGCCAGCGAGGCGACGTTGACGACATGGCCGCGACCACGCTCGATCATGCCCGGCGCGACGGCGCGCATGCCGTGGATGAGACCCCAGACGTTGATGTCCAGCGTGGCCTGACCGACCACGTCGGGTTCGTCCAGGAACGCGCCCGCAGGCATGACACCGGCGTTGTTGACCAGCACGTCGATTCCGCCGACCGCAGCGGCCACCGCGTCCCATTGCCCGCGCGAACGCACGTCGAGTTCGAACGCGCTCGCCCCGATCGCGGCGGCCGCCTCCTCGGCGGCGGGTTTGTCCACGTCGGCGATTACGACCCGGGATCCTTTCGCGGCGAATAATTCCGCGGTGGCCCGGCCGATTCCCCGCCCGCCTCCGGTGATCAGGACTGTCGCCTCGCGCAGGTCGATCGCGGGGTAACCGGATCCGAGGATTCTCATACGAATGCTCCTTGTTCGAGCGTGCGGCGGGTACTGCGCAGGCTGTGTTCGAAGGTGGCGAGACGGCGGCGGCCGTCCATGAAGTTCGGTCCCGTCACCGCGAGGTCGTCGGCGGTCGCGCCAACGAACAGCACCTTCGTGCCCGCGGCGCGCAGTCGTGCGATCTCGGTGCGGAGCTTGTCGCTCATCCGGTTGCGCAGCTGCCGTTCCAGCAGGTGCCCGGGGCCGGTCGCCGGGATCCGGGCCGCGGAGGCCATCGGAGCCAGCACGAGAAGTTCGTCCAAGTTCTCGGCGACGAGCAGGTCCACCGAGGCCGTGGAGCCCGCGCCGCCGTCGACGAAGCGGCGGCCCCCGATGGTGACCGGAGGGAACCAGCCGGGCACGGCCCACGATGCCCGCAGTGCCGCGCCGATGGTCGCGGCGGGCGCACCAGGCGCGCCGAACGCGACGCGCTCGCCCGTCGCGTAGTCCATCGCCACCAGCCGGGTCGCCGGATGCGGCACCCAGTCGCGGCCGGGGTTCAGTCGTTCGGCCAGCCGTTGCAGCCAGCCCGGGTCGCCACCGCCGACCGGCAGCAGTCCGCTGCCCGCGGCCAACAGCGCCTGGCCCGGCTCCTGGCGACGCAGCGGCAGTCGGGGCGAGCCGAGCCGCGGGCGCGGCAGCGGCGGAAACCGGCCTGGCTCGGCGGCGCGGTGCTCGCGCAGGATCGGGTCGGTCGCGGTGCCGCGCTGCAACGCGACCAGGTCGTCCACCGAAACGCCACTGCCGAGCATCGTCACCGTCTCCGCACCCGCGGACGTGCCGAGCAGCACGTCCGCCTCGCGCGGATCCCAGTCGAGCACGTCCCGGGCGGCGACGAGGGCGGCGACGATCCAGGCCGCCCCCACGGTGCCACCGCATCCGATGGCCAGGCCGCGCCGCTGCGACCCTTTGTTGTTACCCATAGTCTCAGACACTAGCCCGGCTCGGCCCGAAAGCCACCCCCTTTCGAGCGGTCGGTATCCCGGCTCAGGCCGTGAAGTGCAGCGTCCATTCGCCGCGATAGTGCAGGCGGGTGACGCTGCCGGGCGGGATATCGATGCGCCAGAACGATTTCGGTGGAGCGTCCAGCGTCACCAGCAGCGCGGCCCGGACGACCGCCGGGTGGGTGACCGCGATCGTGGACACCGACCGCGCGGCGACCTCGGCCATCCAGAGCCTGGTCCGTTCGATCACGTCCAGCACGGACTCGCCGCCGTGCCCGCGGAACGCCGGGTCGGTCAACCAGGCGTACAGCTCATCCTGGGGCACCGACATCAGTTCGCCGCCGCGCCACGCGCCCGCGTCCAGGTCGCGCAGCCGGTTGTCCTCCTCATCCGGCAGCAGCCCCAGCAACGCGGCGGTCTCCACCGTCCGGCGTTCCGGGCCGGTGAGCACGCGCGCGGCGGTGAGCGGCCCGCATCCGGCCACCGCCCGCCTGCCCGCCTCGGTGAGCGATTCGTCCACCGGGAACCGTGCCTTCCGCATCGCCTCGGTCATCCCATGGCTGACCAGGTCGAGTCTGAGCACTTTTTGCACCTGTCGAAGCGTACGGCCCGGCGTCGGCGGCCGTTGTTCGATTGCTCCCGCTTCGCTCGCGAAACGGTACGGGCGTGCTTGTCGGTGGGCCGGTGCACACTTGAATCCATGGCCCCGTTCTCCCGCGCGACCCAGGAGTGGTTCGACGGCGCGTTCCCCGCGCCGACCTCCGCTCAGCTGGGGGCGTGGAAGGCGATCGCGGCGGGCGAGCACACTCTGGTCGTCGCGCCCACGGGGTCCGGCAAGACGCTCTCGGCGTTCCTGTGGGCGATAGACCAGCTGGCCGGCCGGGAACGGCGGCCCGAGCGGGCAGGCACTTCCGTGCTGTACGTGTCCCCGCTGAAGGCGCTGGCGGTGGACGTGGAACGCAATCTGCGAGCGCCGCTGGTCGGCGTCACGCAGACGGCGAAACGCCTGGGACTGGAGCCGCCGGAGATCACCGTCGGGGTCCGTTCCGGCGACACCAGCGCGTCCGATCGGCGGTCCATGCTGCGCACCCCGCCGGACATCCTGATCACCACGCCGGAGTCGCTGTTCCTCATGCTCACCTCGGCGGCCCGCGAGACGCTGCGGGACGTGCGCACGGTGATCGTGGACGAGGTGCACGCGATCGCCGGTTCCAAGCGCGGTTCGCACCTGGCGCTGTCGCTGGCCCGGCTGGATCTGCTGACCGAGCGGCCCGCCCAGCGCATCGGGCTGTCGGCGACCGTCCGGCCGCCGGAGGAAGTCGGCCGGTTCCTGGTCGGCAACGCGCCGATCACCCTGGTCGCGCCGCCCGCGCCCAAGACGTTCGACCTGTCGGTGCGCGTGCCGGTGGCGGACATGACCGAGCCCGGCGACTCCGACCAGCCTGGATCGATCTGGCCCCACGTGGACGAGGCGATCGTCGAACTCGTGCTGGAGCACCGGTCCTCGATCGTGTTCGCGAACTCCCGCAGGCTGGCCGAGCGGCTCACCGCCCGGCTGAACGAGGCCTACGCGGCGCGGCTGGGCGAGCCGGTGGAGACCGAGCACAAGCCGCCCGCCCAGCTCGGCCCGTCCACCGAGGTGATCCACGGCGCGGGGCCCCTGCTGGCGCGCGCGCACCACGGTTCGGTCAGCAAGGAGCAGCGAGCGCTGATCGAAGACGATCTCAAGAGCGGGCGGCTGCGCTGCGTCGTCGCGACCAGCAGCCTGGAACTCGGCATCGACATGGGCGCGGTCGACCTGGTGGTCCAGGTGGAGGCGCCGCCCTCGGTGGCCAGCGGATTGCAGCGGATCGGGCGGGCCGGGCACCAGGTCGGCGAGATCTCCCGCGGGGTGATCTTCCCCAAACACCGCACCGACGTCATCCATTGCGCGGTGGCGTCGCGGCGGATGACGGCCGGACAGATCGAGGCGATCCAGATCCCGGCGCATCCGTTGGACATCCTCGCGCAGCAGACCGTCGCCGCGTGCGCGCTGGACCCGATCGACGTCGACGCGTGGTTCGACGTCGTGCGCGGCACCGGCAGCTACGCGTCGCTGCCGCGCTCGGCCTACGAATCGGTGCTGGACCTGCTCTCGGGGCGGTATCCGTCCGACGAGTTCGCCGAACTGCGTCCCCGGCTGGTCTGGGATCGCGACGCGGGCACACTCACCGGGCGGCCCGGCGCGCAACGGCTGGCCGTGACCTCGGGCGGAGCGATCCCCGATCGCGGCATGTTCGCGGTGTACATGGTGGGCGAGAAGGCATCCCGGGTCGGGGAACTCGACGAGGAGATGGTCTACGAGTCCCGGGTCGGCGACGTGTTCGCGCTCGGGGCGACGAGCTGGCGGATCGAGGAGATCACCTTCGATCGGGTGCTGGTGACGCCCGCGTTCGGACAGCCGGGGCGGTTGCCGTTCTGGCACGGCGACGGGCTCGGTCGGCCCGCCGAACTCGGCGCTGCGCTCGGCGAATTCGTGCGCACGGTCGCACAGGACCTCGCCGCCGAGGCGTCCACGGGTGCCGGGAAGACCGCACGGCGCGATGCAGGCACACCTCCGAAGGCGTCGAAACAGACTCGCGCGCAGGCGGATTCGATACCCAACGGCACGGGTCGCGCGCCCGCGGTACCGGAGCGTGTCGCGGATGTCATGCTTTCCGCCGGTCTCGACGACAACGCCACCGCCAACCTGCTCACACTCCTGGACGAACAGCGCACCGCGACCGGACATCTGCCCACCGACCGCACGCTGGTAGTGGAGCGGTTCCGCGACGAACTTGGCGACTGGCGGCTGGTGCTGCACTCCCCCTACGGTCTTCCGGTCCACGCTCCCTGGGCGCTGGCCATCGGGGCGCGGCTGCGCGAACGGTTCGGTGTGGACGCCGCGCCGAACGCCTCCGACGACGGCATCGTCGTGCGGCTGCCCGATACCACCGACGATCCGCCCGGCGCCGAACTGTTCGTCTTCGAGTCCGACGAGATCGATGACATCGTCACCGAGCAGGTGGGCGGCTCGGCGCTGTTCGCCTCGAGGTTCCGCGAATGCGCCGCCCGCGCATTGTTGCTGCCGCGCCGCGACCCGGGCAAGCGAGCGCCGCTGTGGCAGCAGCGGCAGCGCTCGGCCCAGTTGCTGGACGTCGCGCGCAAGTTCCCTGAATTCCCGATCCTGTTGGAGACGGTGCGCGAATGCCTGCGCGACGTCTACGACCTGCCGTCGCTGCGCGACCTGCTCGGACAGGTCGGGCGGCGCCGGATACGACTGGTCGAGGTGGAGACCGCGACGCCGTCACCGTTCGCCAACGCCCTGCTGTTCGACTACATCGGGCAGTTCATGTACGACGGCGACAGCCCGCTGGCCGAGCGGCGCGCCGCCGCGCTCTCGCTCGATTCCGGTCTGCTCGCCGAGTTGCTCGGCCGGGTCGAGCTGCGCGAACTGCTCGACGCCGCGGTCATCGAGCAAACCGAGCGAGAACTGCAGCGGCTCACTCCCGAGCGGCACGCGCGCGACGCCGAGGGCTTGGCGGATCTGCTGCGGCTGCTCGGGCCGCTCACCGCCGCCGAAGCCGCCGAGCGCTCCGACGAGGATCCCGTCGCCTGGTTCGAAAGCCTCGTGTCCGCACGCCGTGCGCTGGAGGTCTCCTTCGCGGGGCGCAGCTGGTGGGTCGCGGTGGAGGACGCGGCCCGGCTGCGCGACGCGCTCGGGGTTCCGCTGCCGATCGGCACGCCATCGGCGTTCATCGAGCCGGTGGCCGATCCGCTCGGCGATCTGGTCGGCCGCTACGCCCGCACGCACGGCCCGTTCGGCACGGAGGCGGTGGCGGCCCGGTTCGGGCTCGGCACCGCGGTCGCCGCCACCGCACTACACCGGCTCGCCATCGAAAAACGGGTGGTCGAGGGGGAGTTCACGCCCGGAGCCGCCGGGGCGGAGTGGTGCGACGCGCAGGTGCTGCGCCGGCTGCGCCGCAGATCGCTCGCCGCCGCCAGGCACGAGGTCGAGCCGGTCTCGACCGCCGCGTTCGGGCGCTTTCTCCCGTCCTGGCAGCACGCCGGCAGCGGCGAACTGCGCGGCGTCGACGGCGTGGCGGCCGTCGTGGAACAGCTCGCGGGCGTGCCGATCCCGGCGTCCGCCTGGGAATCGCTCGTCCTGCCCGCGCGGGTGCGCGATTACACCCCGGCCATGCTCGACGAGCTCATGGCGACGGGTGAGGTGGTCTGGTCCGGGCACGGCGCCATCACCGCCAAGGACGGCTGGATCGCCCTGCATCCGGCCGAGCAGGCGCCGTTCACCCTCGCGCCGCCGGACGAGGTCGATCTCACCGATGTCCAATTACGCCTGCTCGCCGCGCTCGGCGCGACCTTCGTGCCATGGACGCCACCCGGCCCCGCGGAAACCGTGCCGGATCGACCGCCCGTGCCGTTGGACGAGCCGGACCTGCCGACCGGCAGTGCGTCCGACGGTCACGGCGCGCGCCGGCGATCCGCCGAGACGGCCGGTGGCGCCACACCGAACGAGTCGGACAACGGCCGACGCAGCCGACGATCACCGGTCGGCTCGGAAGACGCGGCCGGTGCGGGACATTCGATCTCCGACGCCCCCGCGGAACGACTGATACCCGTGCCGCAGGGCGGCGGCGCGTACTTCTTCCGGCAACTCTCGGACGCCACCGGCCTGCTCGACGACTCCGCTGCGGCCGCAGCGCTGTGGGAATTGGTTTGGGCCGGAATGGTTTCCGGTGACACGTTCGCGCCGGTACGGGCGTTGCTTTCCGGTACGGCCCGGACCACGACGGCCCACCGCACGCCCCGCCGCGCCCCGCGAGGGCGGGCCTACCTGCCCCGGCCGAGCATGCCCACCCGTTCCGGCCCGCCCTCGGTCGCCGGGAGATGGTCTCTGCTCCCGGAGCGGGTCTCGGACAACACGCTGCGCGCCCACGCGACCGCGGACCTGCTCCTGGAGCGGTACGGCGTGCTGACCAGGGGCTCGGTGCAGAACGAGGGCGTGCCGGGCGGGTTCGCGCTGATGTACCGGGTGCTCACGGAGTTCGAGGACCGAGGACGCTGCCGCCGCGGTTATTTCGTCGATTCGCTGGGCGGCGCGCAGTTCTCCACCACCGACGTGGTGGACCGGCTGCGCTCCTTCGACCCGGAACGGGCCCGTCCCGAGTCCAGGGAGCCGACCGGCACGGTACTGGCACTGGCCGCGTCCGATCCGGCGAACCCATACGGCGCCGCTCTGGCTTGGCCGAAGAGCGACGTGGAGGGCGGGCATCGCCCCGGACGTAAAGCCGGAGCGCTCGTCGTGCTCGTCGACGGTGAACTGGTGCTGTATCTGGAGCGGGGCGGCAAGACCCTGCTCACCTTCACCGAGGACCCCGACGCCCGCCGCGCCGCCGCCGCGGCGCTCGCCGACCTGGTCCACCGCCGCCGGGTGGACTCGCTGGTCATCGACCGGGTCAACGGAGACACCGTGCATGGCAACACGTTCGCCGGGTTCCTCACCGAAGCCGGCTTCTCCGCCACCCCCCGCGGCCTGCGCCTCCGGAGCCGCCTGTGAGCCCGCGATTCCGCGCCGACTCGGCGGAGCCGTCGTATGCCTGAGGGGGACACCGTCTTTCTCGCCGCGAAACGGCTTCGCACCGCGCTGGAGGGCAAAGAACTGACGCGCAGCGACTTCCGCGTACCGCGATACGCGACGGTGGATCTGCGCGGGCAGGTGGTCGAAAGCGTCGGCAGTTACGGAAAACACCTGTTCATCCGCACGCCCACCGTGAGCGTTCACACCCACCTGAAGATGGAGGGCAGCTGGCGCGTGTTCCACTGCGGACAGCGCTGGACGAAACCGCGCGTCGCCGCACGAGTCGTCTTGAGCACCGCGGACGTCGAAGCAGTCGGGTTCTCCTTGGGCACCGTCGAGGTCGTGCGGGTGGGCGACGAGCACCGCATCGTCGACCATCTCGGACCCGATCTGCTGGGCCCGGATTGGGATGCGGCGGAAGCCGTCCGGCGATTGGCGCGGTATCCGGATCAACCCATCGGCGTCGCACTGCTGGATCAGCGCAACCTCGCCGGTATCGGGAACATCTTCCGCAGCGAGGTGTGTTTTCTGCGCCGCGTCCACCCCGCGACCAGGGTCGGCGACGTCCCGGACCTGTTGGCCATGGTCAACGAAGCACACCGCATCCTCGCCGAATCGGTGGCCAAGCCGCCGCGGCGCGCTCTGGCCTACGGCCGAACACACCGTCCGTGCCAGCGCTGCGGCACCCCACTCGTCGCCGACCTACTCGGTGACACCGCACCGGATCACGACCGGGTGGTGCAGCGAGAGCGGGGCATCTTCTTCTGCCCTCGATGTCAGCCCATCCCGGCCGAATGATCCGATGCCGCGAGTCCCGGTTTCCGACACGGTTATCCGCCACGCCGCGCGGTAATTCGCTGCCTTACAGCCGATAACGGCCGACAACTCTTGACGAGCACTTCCCGCCCACCTAACTTACAATTTGTCAGTTATGGCGGGAGGCAGCATGGGCGACCCACGGCGATACGTGGTGATCGGGGGCGGCTTGGCCGGGCTCGCCTCGGCGGTCTGGCTGGCGGAAGCGGGCAAGCAGGTCACCCTGCTCGAACGCAGAGGCAGGCTCGGCGGACGCACCCACGCTATGCGCGCCGCGGCGGTGGACGATCCACCGGACAACGGCCAGCACGTGATCGCCAGCGGATACGACCACCTGTTCCGCTATCTGACCAGCGTCGGCACACGGCAGTACGTCGCTTTCCCACATGGCGGCACACTGCGCTGGCCCGACGGCCGCAGCGTCACCATGCGCACCAAAGGAATCGCCGCGCTGCGCACGCTGTCCGGCGCGCATCCCGATGCGAACCCGCTGGAGCGCGTGCGCGCGACGATCGCCACGCTCCGGCTCGGCTGGCAGTGCCTGCGTCAGCCCACCGACCTGCCCGGCCTCACCACCGAGCAATGGTTCGACCGGGTCGGCATGCCCGCCAAAGCCAGGGAAGCACTGTGGGATTGGCTGGCGCTCGGCATCGCGGCGGAGCCGGTGCAGCGGGAGTCGGCGAAGGTGTTCGCCGATGTGATGGCCACGGGCATCCGGCTGGGCCTGCGGCACCGGCAGGCCGTCGACATCGGTTATCCGACCACCGACCTGGACACGTTGTATGTCACCGGGGCGTTGCGTGTCTTCGAGAAGTACGGCGTGCAGGTGCGCTACCGAGCGGTGGCGCGCCGGATCCACATCGTGGACGGGAAGGTCAGCGGCGTCGCGTTGGCGGACGGCAGCACGATCCCGGCCGACGCGGTGGTGTGCGCCGTGCCCAACTCGAACATCGGCGGCCTGCTCGACGATCTACCCGAGCACGCCGAGATCTACGCGGCGGCCGACAAACTCGGCTACACGCCGATCGTCAGCACCAACCTCTATCTCGATCGCCCACTGGGGACCACGGCCGAGTTCGAGGCGCTGATCGGCGGCACCGGCGTCATCGACGAGGTCTTCGATCGCCAGCGGATGACCGGGCGCAGTACCGCGAAGGCCTGGCTGTACTGCCTGACCACCAGTGGCGCCTACGAACAGATCCACAAGTCCGGCGACGAGATCGTCGCCGAGCAGATGGCGCTGCTGCGCCGCTACTATCCGGCGGCGCGAGCGGCGAACGTGGTACAGGCCCAAGTCGTCCGCATGCCGAAAGCCACCTTCTCCCAAGTCGTCGGCAACCACGCGTTGCGCCCGAGCCAGCGCACCTCGGTGCCCACTTTGACCCTCGCGGGTGACTGGACCGCCACCGACTGGTCGGCGACGATGGAAAGCGCGGCGCAGAGCGCGGCGCGGGCGGTCGAGCTGCTGCTCGAGCTACCTTCGACGGCGTGACCACCGACCGCTCCACGGCCGAGCGCGGTACCAGCGAGGCGCGGCCGAAGCGCCGGATGTCCGCCGCCGACCGCCGTACCCAGCTGCTGAACGTGGCGCGCGACATCGTCGCCACCGAAGGCTTCGGCGCGGTGAGCATCGACCGGGTGGCCCGCGAAGCGCAGGTCGCCCGCGCGCTGGTGTACCAGCAGTTCACCGACCTGCCCGGGCTGACGTCGGCGCTGCTGGACCGCGAGTCGGCCATCGCCTTCGCCGGTGTGCGCAGCGTGGACTGGGACCACGGTGACGTGGACCGGGTCGGTCGCGGCATCCTCGCCTACCTGCACGCCGCGCCGACCAGTTGGCGGATCATGCTCAGCCCGTTCGACGGCGGGCCGCCGGAGCTGCGCGAGCGACTCGCGCTCGGTCGCGCTTACGCGCGGGCGATCGGCGCGCGTCATCTGTCCAGATACCTCGGGGTCACCGTGGATCCGAATGGTCCGACAGAGCGAATCCTGTTGGCCGCCGTGGAGGAACTGGCCCGGCTGCACCTCACCGACCCGAGCGCGTATCCGGACGAACTGGTGCTGCGCTACCTGCGCTCGCTGGTCGGCTGGGCCATGGCGATGGAAGCGCCCGACTGACCACACTCAGCCCTCCGACGGCACCGGCTCCAGGATCTGCGGGCGCGGCTCGGGCGCGGCGATCCGCAGGGCATCGGCGGAGGCGTCGTCCGGTTGGGTCTGCGATTGGATCTCCGCCTCGACCCGCGCCTGATAAGTGCGTACCTCCCGGTCGATCTCCTCGTCGTCCCAGCCCAGAACGGGCGCGACCAGCCGGGCCACCTGCTCTGCGCAATTGGCTCCGCGGTGCGGGTACTCGATCGAGATCCGGGTCCGCCGGGCCAGGATGTCGTCGAGATGCAGGGCGCCCTCGGCCGCCGCCGCGTAGACCGCCTCCACCTGGAGATAGGACGGCGCGTCCGTGATCGGTTGCAGCAGTTCGGGTCGGTCCTCGGCGAAGGCCATCACATCGGCGATCAGCGAGCCGTACCGATCCAGCAGGTGCTTGATCCGGTACGGATGCACCCCGTAGGTCTCGGCCAGCTGCACCGTCTGGTTGACCAGCGCGAAATAGCCGTCGGCGCCGAGCAGCGGCACCTTCGCCGTGATCGACGGTGAGACCCGGGCCGGTATGTCCTGCGCCGCTTCGTCCACCGCGTCGAGAGCCATCACGCGATAGGTGGTGTACTTGCCACCCGCGATGCCGACCAGACCGGGCGCGACCCGGGCGACGGCATGTTCACGTGAGAGCTTGGAGGTCTCGTCGCTCTCCCCGGCCAGCAACGGGCGAAGGCCCGCGTACACGCCGTCGATGTCGTCCGGCGTGAGTGGCTGAACCAGTACTTGGTTCACGCGTTCCAGCAGATAGTCGATATCGGCCTTGGTCGCGGCCGGATGCGCGAGGTCGAGATTCCACTCGGTGTCGGTGGTGCCGATGATCCAATGCGCGCCCCAGGGAATGACGAACAGCACCGATGTGGCGGTGCGCAGGATGATCGCGGTGTCGCTCACGATCCGGTCGCGTGGGACCACGATGTGCACGCCTTTGGAGGCCCGCACATGGAACCGGCCGCGCTGATGCGACAGAGCTTGGACTTCGTCGGTCCACACGCCGGTCGCGTTGATCACCACATGCCCACGGACCTCGCCCGCGCGGCCGTCCTCGGTGTCGCGCACCTTCACGCCGACCACCCGGTCGGCTTCCCGCAGGAACCCGACGACCTGGGTGGACGTGCGGATCACCGCACCGTAGTGCGCGGCCGTGCGCGCCACCATCATGGTGTGGCGTGCGTCGTCGACGACCGTGTCGTAGTAGCTGACACCGCCGATCAGCGAATCGCGCCGCAACCCGGGCGCCAGCCGCAACGCGCCCGCGCGCGTGAGATGCCGTTGCCCGGGAACGGATTTCGCCCCGCCCATGGTGTCGTACAGGACCAGGCCCGCCGCCACGTACGGACGCTCCCACACGCGGCTGGTCAGCGGGTACAGGAAGCGCAGCGGCTTGACCAGGTGCGGCGCCAGCATGGACAGCGCGAGCTCGCGCTCGCGCAGCGCCTCGCGCACCAATCCGAACTCCAGCTGCTCGAGGTAGCGCAGTCCGCCGTGGAACATCTTCGACGACCGGCTGGACGTCCCGGACGCGAAATCGCGGGCTTCGACCAAGGCGACCTGTAAGCCCCTGGTCGCCGCGTCCAACGCGATACCGGCCCCGACCACGCCCCCACCGACGACGACCACATCGAAATGATCTTTGCCGAAGCGCTCCCAGGCCGCACTGCGCTGCTCCGGCCCGAGAAGCTGCGATTCCGGTTTCTTCGCCATGCTCGACTCCTCCAGCGGATGTGTCCGATCGAGCGTTCAGATCCAGGCTAGGCGAACCGCCGCGAATCGACCGCCCGCGCCCCGGCCCGTGTCGCCCCGTCCTACTCGTCGGTAACAATCCCAACCCTAGCCGAGCGGCGACCCGTCCCCACCGCCCAGTGAGCCACACAACAGCACACTCCCGCACTCACCAACCCCGCCGCCACAACGACCGGATCGCCTCATCAGACCCAGCACAATTGCGACCGAACCGAGACCGAGCAGCCCCCCCAGGCAGAGCAAAACACCCCGGCGGACCGGCAACTACTGCGGCCTCATGCACAACGTCTCGAATCCGACCCACGAGTCGCACGCGCCCCGCCACAGCCCGAACGGCCAACACGCCTGCCCCTCCGAGCAGTCCCGGCCGAGTCACACGCGCCGGCGACCAACACAGCCGACTCGTACCCGACAACTCGCCGAACCGATCGAGCCGACACCAGAGCTACTACCAACCGCGCGCATCCGGTAGCAAGCCTCGACCCCGACGCACCCACGCCTTCAAAGCGAAGCGAGACCGAGCATCCACCCTTCGCGGCCCGGCCGCCGTCCGAGCGGCCGCCGCGTACGCGACGAAAAGAGAAACAGACCGCCAGACCCGCAGCCAGCACTACAACCGCGTGCACCTGGTAGCGAGTTCCTACACCGACGCGCCCAGCGCACCGCAACTACGTCTTTCGAGCGAAGCGAGACCGAGCGAGCCTGTTCCGTTCGCGGCCCAGCTCGGGTTTGCGCGGCCGCCGCGTCCGCGACGAAAAGAGAAACAGACCGCCGGGCCCGCAGCCAGCATTACAGCCGCGTGCACCGGTAGCCGAGCTTCGATACCGACGCGCCCAGCGCACCCCAACCACGTCTTTCGAGCGAAGCGAGACCGAGCATCCGCCGTTCGCGGCCCGCGCCGCAGGCGCTGGAAAAACAAACACAGCCGCGCCGAAGGCGCGGCCAAATACACTGCCAGCATGCGTCGCTATGTGGCCGCCATCGACCAGGGCACGACCTCGAGTCGGTGCATCGTCTTCGACCGGCAGGGGCGCGTCGTCGGCGTCGCCCAGCGGGAGCACGAGCAGATCTTCCCGCAGCCGGGTTGGGTCGAGCATGATCCCGAAACCATCTGGCGCAATACCGAATTCGTCCTCGGTGACGTTCTGGAGCGCAACGGCCTCGGCGCGGACGACATCGCCGCGGTCGGCGTCACCAATCAGCGTGAGACGACCGTGGTGTGGGACCGCGAGACCGGTCGTCCGGTGTACAACGCGATCGTCTGGCAGGACACCCGTACCGACCGGCTGTGCGCCGAATTGGGCGGCGACGCGGGACCGGGCCGCTACCAGGAGCGCACCGGCCTGCCGCTGTCCACCTATTTCGCCGGGCCGAAGCTGCGCTGGATCCTGGACAACGTGCCTGGGGTGCGGGAGCGCGCCGAGGCGGGCGAGCTGTGCTTCGGCACCGTCGACAGCTGGGTGTTGTGGAAGCTCACCGGCGAGCACATCACCGACGTGACCAATGCCTCCCGCACCATGCTGCTGGATCTGCGCTCGTTGCAATGGGATTCGGTGATCTGCCGGGAATTCGGCGTGCCGGAGTCGATGCTGCCGCAGGTGCGCAGTTCCTCGGAGGTCTACGCGCCGATCGGTTCCGGGCCGCTGGCCGGGGTGCCGGTGGCGGGCATTCTCGGCGACCAGCAGGCCGCCACTTTCGGCCAGGCGTGCCTGTCACCCGGCGAGGCCAAGAACACCTACGGCACCGGCAATTTCATGTTGCTGAACACCGGAACCACGCCGGTGTTCAGCAAACACGGCCTGCTCACCACGGTGTGTTATCGCCTGGGTGCCGCGGACGCGGTGTACGCCCTGGAGGGCTCCATCGCGGTCACCGGCTCGCTGGTGCAGTGGTTCCGCGACAATCTCGGCATCATCTCCTCCGCCGACGAGATCGAGCCGCTGGCCCGTAGCGTCGACGACAACGGCGGCGCCTACATCGTGCCCGCCTTTTCCGGGCTGTTCGCCCCCCGCTGGCGTCCGGACGCGCGCGGCGTGATCGCCGGACTCACGCGTTTCGTCACCAAAGCGCACCTGGCGCGGGCGGTGCTGGAATCCACCGCGTTCCAGACCCGCGAGGTGGTCGACGCGATGCGCGCGGACGCCGAGTCCCAGCGGCTCGGCCTGGAGCTGACCACGCTGAAGGTGGACGGCGGCATGGTCGCCAACGACCTGCTCATGCAGTTCCAGTCCGACGTCCTCGACGTGCCCGTGGTACGCCCGGTGGTCAACGAGACCACCGCGCTGGGTGCGGCGTACGCGGCCGGGCTCGCCGTCGGCTACTGGTCGGGCACCGACGACATCCGCGACAACTGGACCGCCGACAAGACATGGCACCCGACCATGCCGGAAGCGGAACGGGACGAGCGCTTCGCCGCGTGGAACAAGGCGGTCGAGCGCACCTACGGCTGGGTTGACTGACGGTCGCGCGAGCGATGCGGCGGAAATCGAAAGTCGTAACCCCCGAATCTATTCACCTATCGCGCGCGCCAACCGCGCGATCGCCTCACGCAGCGTCGCCGCGTCGGAGGTGGTGAAGCACAGGCGCATCGAATTCCGGTGGCCGCCGGACACCGCGAATGCCTCGCCGGGGACGTAGGCGACGCCGAGATCGATGGCGCGGGGCAACAAGTCCACGGCGTCGGTCCCATCGGTGAGGTCGACCCACACGAACATGCCGCCCGCCGCATCGGTGCTCACCAGACGGTCACCGAAGCGGGTGCGCAGCTCGTCGACCAGGACACGCGCCCGCGCACCGTAGACCCGCCGGATCTCCTCGACCTGCCCGGTCAGCCAGTCCGCATCGGCGAGCAGATCGGCGGCGATCTGTTGGGTCAGGGCCGACCCGCACAGGTCCGCGCCCTGCTTCAGCAGTTCCACACCCCTGCACACCGCGTTCGGCGCGGTCATCCAGCCCACCCGCAAGGTCGGCGCCAGAATCTTCGACACGCTCGACAGCCGGATCACGTTGGGTGAATACGTCGCGATCGGTTCCGGCGACGGCCGGTCGAACCACAGTTCGCCGTAGGGATCGTCCTCGATCACCCAGAATCCGAACCGGTCGGCGAGCTCGGCGAGTTCCTGCCGGCGTCGCGGGCTCATGGTGACACCGCGCGGATTGTGGAAATTGCTCACCGTGTGCACCACCGCGGGCCGCTCGCCACGGCCGAGCAGTTCGGCCAGCGCGTCGACCCGCATCCCTTCGGCGTCGAGCGGGACCGTCACGATGCGCGATCCGGCGGCCCGGAACACCTGCAACGCGCCGACGTATGCCGGATCCTCGACCACGACGAGCGCGCCCGGATCCAGCAAAACCTCGGCGAGCAGCGACAACGCCTGCTGCGAACCGTGCGTGACGAACACCTCCTCGAGCGGCACCGGCCGCCCCAGCCGCCGCGTCTCACGTGCGGCGAGCACGTCACGCAGCGGCCCCCACCCGGCCGATTCGGTGTACTGCAGTCGCGCGCGGTCCGCCAGCGCCGACTCCGCCGCCTGCGCGATCCGGTCTCGCGGCATCAATTGCTCGTCGGGCAGGCCACCGGCCAGGCTGATGACGTCGTCGCGCGCGGCTACCTTCAGCAGATCACGAATCGCCGAACTCGTCAGGCCCTCGAGACGCCGGGCCAGGGGTGGAGTGATCGCCGTCATGAAACCTCCAGAAAAGGACGCCACGGTACGCGTTGTCCTCACTGTTTCACATCCACTACCAAGATATGAAATTCTATTCTCATTATGTGAGATAGTTTCGAGGCGTGGAACGGGCCGTCGGACGCAACAAGACCGGACCGACCGACTCACTGTCCGACATGCACCCGCCGCAGCGTCCCGACGGACAGCGACCCCTGGAGTGATCCGCATCACTCGATGGAACGGTATTCGCGCCGCCACCGTCCAGATCCACGTAAGGATCATCTGACCGAAGGAACGAAAAGCAATGAAACACATCGCATCCGCGCTTGCTATCGGCGCATTGACCACCGGCGTACTGGCCTTTGTGGCGCCGTCGGCGAACGCCGCCCAGCCTGGTCAGAAGTGCACGGTTCCAGGAGCCACGGCGCAGGACTATGTGGACGTGGGCAACGGAGTCCAGCGCAAAGCGGTTCTCGGCTGCGTGCGCTCCGGCGGTGGGTACGTGTGGCAGGTCACGAACTACCTGCAGCCGGGCGTCAACGACGGCTGATCCGTCGTCCGCGGCCGCGGCGTGCGCGGTTTGCGCACACCGGCGGCCGCGGCGCACCCGTTCCACCACGCACCGCGTTCATCGCTGGAGCGAACCCCGGTAGCCCGACCTACTGCGAAGCAGACTCAATCGATCAGATAGATGAGGGTCCGTCCGTCCAGGGTCACCGTCGTGATCACCGGGAAGTACTGGGCCTCGGTGCCATCGGGATGGCGCTCGGTGATCTCGACGTTGAAGCGATCGGGAGTGATCTCCGCGATCCGCAGGCAATAGGCCGTGCCATGCGGGATGTGCTGGTCGATGGTTTTCTGCAGGTCCGCGGGTGGCTCGACGTTCGCGCCCGGCGCCACGAACGTGTGCGCGCGGGCAGCGCTGCGCTCGGAATAGTAGGCATGCTCGAAGCCGAGAATCGCCCGGATCCCGCTGCTCGTGTCACCCGAACCATTGCCGAAGGTGACCTTGCCCTCGGTGCGGGTCGGGCAGTCCATCGCCGCGGTGCTCGGGCCGCTCGCAGCCGCCGTGCCGTCCTGGTCCTCATCGCTGCCGCTGGTCACCACGATGGTCACGGTCAGCGCGATCAGCGCCACGACCGCCGCGACCGCACCGAGCACGATCCACCGCGTCGAGGAGCCCTTGCGCCGGGCGGGCGCCGGTGTCGTGGGGACGCGCAGCGCCAGCCGCATGGCGATCGGGTCCTCGGCCCAGGACAGACCCGATTCGGACGGCGCGGGAGGTTTCGGCACGCCCCCCTCGGCGGTCGGCTGGTTCCACCAGGATTCCTGCGGCTCGCCGTCCTCGGGCTGCGAGCGCTCGACGCCGGAAGAAGGCTGCTCGGGCGTGGCGGGGGCAGGTCCGGCGTAAACCGTGGAATCCGGCGCGCGGAACTGTGACGGCAGTGCGGGTGTCGTTTCCGGCTCGCCCGCGGGCCGCCAAGTCAGTTCCGGGTGATCGGTCGGCTGCTGTGGCACCTGCCAGCGCGGGCCGGTGTCGGCCCCCATCGGCGGACCGAATTCCGAAACAGGTGGACCGAATTCCGAGACGGGCGGTCCGAATTCGGACACCGGCGGCCCGAATTCCCCCAACGGCGGACCGAACTCCGAACCGGACTGGTCGGATTCGTTCTCCCTCGCGTCACCCTCGGAGGTCACACCCAATCCTTTCCCGGACACACAAGCGGGGCGGCCGCGAACGACCGCCCCACCCGTCGAAACAGCACGTGTCAGTACTGGAGTGAACCACCCCACTGGGTGGTGACACCACCCACGTCGGCGGTCTGCGGAGCGAAATCGCCCGGCTGAAGCGGAAGCTTAACCTGTGCGGCGGCATCCAGGGCGGCCGATCCGCCCGGCTGCTCCCGGATCCAGTCCTCCACCGCGGCCTTGGCCTGGTTCAGCTGGGTGGTGTCGAACACCGTGGTGGTGTTGTTCGCGGCCAGGCCCTCGCCACCGGTGTAGGTGGTCAGCTTGACCGTGTTCTTGTCGACGAACTCCACCGAGACGCCCGCTTCACCCGAGCCGGTCGGCGTGCGGTAGCCGATGGTGCCGACGTAACCGGCCTCGTTGCTGAAGTGGTGGGTGTTGGCCACGTGACCCGGCAGGACGGTGCCGCCGTCGATGTTGGCGCCGATCTCCGCGTGCGGGCCGGTCATCTCCACGACCGGCGCCGCCGGGGCCGCCTCCATACGCGGGGCCTGCCAGCGCGGCTGCGCCTGCGGCTGCACCAGCGTGGAGCTCTCCGGCTGCCGCGCCTGGGCGTTGTCGTTGTCGCTCTGCGTACCCAGCTGCGGAGTGACCTGCTGACCGGGCTGCGGCGCGGCCTGCTGCTGGCCCGGCTGCGGCGCGGCCTGATCCGGCACGACCGCGGGCAGCGGCTCGCTCGGCTTCTGCTGACCGGGAACCGGCAGCGGCGCGACGCGCGGCGGGGTCACGCCCGGCTGGGTCGGCTTGGCCAGCTTCGGGTCTTTCTGGTCCGGCGCGGCATGATCCGACTCCGGGGTGGTGACGCCTGGCTGGCTCGGCGTGGGCTTGCTCTCCGGCTTCTGCGGATCCTGCTTGGATTCCGGCTTGCCCGGCTCCGGCGCAGTGGTTTCCGGGGTGCTCGGCGACTCGTTCACGCCCGGCTGCGTCGGAGCAGGCGTCGGCGGAGTGGTCGGATCGTTGGGAGCCGCCCCCGCCGGCGCAGCGAAGAGAGTGGCCACGGCAGCCGCTGTGGCCAGTGGCAACGAGGTGCTCGCCATCGCTCGCTGCGCCCGACTCGGCTTACGATGTTTCACTTTTCGCAATTCCCTTCCCGGGTGCGGCCCGGCAGGCCGCATTCAGTTGTCCCTGGGTGAGACGCCTGACCGTCGAACGACCCGGGCCGTTCGGTCGTGCCGATTTGGAAAGGACCCATCCCCCCACACCGAACTCCGCGACCGTCCTTCGATCGCATCTCTGCCGAGAGTGAACCACATGTGCGCATATTGGGCAACGCAGCGAATAGCCAAGGGTGGCAAGAGCGCCCGCGTCCCGCGCCCGCACCGAGCTAACCGGGCCTGATGTCCGGGATCGGACACGGCACCGGATGCGCCGAACCGAGCTCAGTCCAGGTCGTCGTGTCGCATCAGCAAACGCGCCGCCTCGGTCACCGAACCGGTGAGCGACGGGTACACCGAGAAGGTCTGGGCCAAGTCGTTGACCGTCAGGTTGTTCTGCACCGCAAGGGCGATCGGCAGGATCAGTTCCGAGGCGATCGGCGCGACGACGACACCGCCGATCACCACGCCGGTCGCGGGGCGGCAGAAGATCTTGACGAAACCGCGGCGCAGCCCGGACATCTTGGCGCGCGGATTCGTGTTCAGCGGCAGCATCACCGTGCGCGCGGGCACCTCACCGTTGTCGATCGCGGTCTGGCTGACGCCGACGGTCGCGATCTCCGGCCGGGTGAACACCGCGGAGGCAACGGTCTTCAGACGGACCGGGCTGACGCCTTCCCCGAGCGCGTGGTACATCGCGATGCGTCCCTGCATCGCGGCAACCGAGGCCAGCGGCAGCAGGCCGGTGCAGTCCCCAGCGGCGTAGACGCCCGGCACCGACGTGCGCGACACGCGGTCCACCCGCAGATAGCCGCCGCGGTCGAGTTCGATGCCGACTTTCTCCAGCCCGAGGCCCGTGGTGTTCGGTGTCGAGCCGACGGTCATCAGCGCGTGCGAGCCGGACACGGTGCGCCCGTCGGAAAGCTTGACCACGATGCCGTCGGCGGTGCGCTCGACGGCGTCGGCGCGTGCGTGCTTGACCAGTTCGACGCCGCGCTCGGCGAGCGCGTCCTCCAGCACGAGCGCCGCGTCGGCGTCCTCGCCGGGCAGCACGCGGTCGCGGCTGGAGACCAGCTTCACCCGCACGCCCATCTCGGTGTAGGCGGAGACGAACTCCGCACCCGTCACGCCGGAACCGACGACCACCAGGGTCTCCGGCAGCTCTTCGAGGTCGTAGAGCTGCCGCCAGTTGAGGATCCGCTCGCCGTCCGGTTCCGCGCCCGGCAGCACCCGCGGGCTCGCGCCGGTCGCGATCAGCACGACCTCGGCCTCGATGATCTGCTGCGCGCCGTCGGCCAGCTTGGCCAGCACGCGGTGCGCGGCCACGCCGCTGCCCGGATCGATCAGCTCGCCGTATCCGGCCAGCACGGTCACCCCGACGGTCTGCAGTTTCGAGCGGATATCGGAGGACTGCGCCAGCGCCAGCGCCTTGACGCGCGCGTTCACCTCGGACAGCTGCACGTGCGCCTGGGCCGGGTCGAGGGTGATGCCCAGATCGCGAGCACGGCGCAGGTCGGTGCGCACGCCGGTCGAGGCGATGAAAGTCTTGGAGGGAACGCAGTCCCACAGCACGCACGCTCCGCCGATGCCGTCGGAATCGACCAGCGTCACCGACGCTCCGTGCTGGGCGGCTACCAGGGCCGCCTCATAGCCGGCCGGTCCGCCACCGATGATCGCGATGCGGGTCATTGATACCTCCGCTCGTGCTTCGCGCCGGGATCTCCGGCACGGGGTAAACGTTATCCGGCAACCACCTCGCACGATCGACCGCGTTACCGGTGCGCAACAGTTCCCCGCCGGGCGGCGCGCCGCAGGTGCGGCAATCGAACGCGGTCTGCGAAGGTTATTGGCTACCCTTTGCTGGTGCCGATCTATGCCGCCTATGGGTCCAACATGGACTCGACGCAGATGCTCGAGCGCTGTCCGCACTCCCCCATGTCCGGGACGGGCTGGTTGGAGGGCTGGCGGCTGACCTTCGCCGGTGACGATATCGGCTGGGAAGGGCCTCTCGCGACGGTCGTCGAGGATCCCGGTTCCCGGGTGTTCGTCGTGCTCTACGACGTGTCCCCGGAGGACGAGCAGCGGCTGGACCGCTGGGAGGGCTCGGACTTCGGCATCCACAAGAAGATCCGCCTTCGCGTGACCCGCAACGGCGACGGTGGCGACCCCACGCTGGCCTGGCTATACGTGCTGGATGCCTATGAGGGCGGCCTGCCGTCCGCCCGCTACCTGGGCGTGATCGCCGATGCCGCCGAAAAGGCCGGTGCGCCAGAGGATTACGTGCACGCTCTACGCACCCGCAACAGCCGCAACGTCGGCCCTGGCAACTTCGGCTGACCGCGCGTCACGCCGCAACGCCTGCGGTGTGGCCGTACCCTCTCGGTCGGGCCGGACCACTGTCACGCTCACGGCCTCGTCGAGTGCGAGGCCATCGAGCATCGTTCGCGGCCCGGCTCGCGTCCGAGGGGGCGAAGCGCATGCGCCGCACGCGCGAGTCTCGCCCACTCGGACGCGAGCCACAAAAAGGCCGCGAACACCCAGCGCCGAAGGCGCTGGAGGTCAGACAGAGCTCGCGCCGAGCGCGAGGTTGCTCAGCACCCGGACGCCGACCGCGAGCGCCCGCTCGTCGATGTCGAAGGTCGGCTGGTGCAGATCCAGCTGCTCCCCCTCGCCGGACCAGACGCCCAGGCGCGCCATCGCGCCCGGCACCTCCTCCAGATACCAGGAGAAGTCCTCGCCGCCGCCGGACTGCGGAGTGTCGGCCAGCGCGTCGGGGCCGAGTGCGCGAATGGCGTCCTCGAAGATGCGGGTGGAGTGCTCGTCGTTGACCACGGGCGGCACGCCGCGCCGGTAGTTCAGCTGGTAGCGCACGCCGGTCGGGGCGAGCAGGCCGTCGACGATCTCCCGCACCATCGGCTCCAGCAACGACCAGGTCGCGTGGTCTCCGGTGCGGATGGTGCCGGTGAGCATGCCGGTCTGCGGAATGGCGTTCGGCGCCTTCCCCGCGCTCACCGCGCCCCACACCATCACGGTGCTGGTGCGCGGGTCGATACGGCGGCTGAGCAGGCCGGGCAGGCCCGTGATGACCGAGCCGATGGCGTAGACCAAGTCGCTGGTCAGGTGCGGACGCGAGGTATGGCCGCCCGGCGAGTCGAGCACCAGCTCGATGGTGTCGGCGGCGGAGGTGATCGCGCCGACGCGGATGCCGATCCGGCCGACCTCCAAGCGCGGATCGCAGTGCAACGCGAAGATTCGCTCCACCCCGGCCATCGCGCCGGCGGCGACCACGTCGATCGCGCCTCCCGGCATGACCTCCTCGGCGGGCTGGAAGACCAGCCGCACGCCGACCGGCAGCTCCGGCACCTCGGCCAGCGCCAGCGCCGTGCCGAGCAGGATGGTGGTGTGCGCGTCGTGGCCGCACGCGTGCGACACGCCGGGGACCGTCGACGCGAAGGGCAGTCCGGTGAACTCCTGCAGCGGCAGCGCGTCCATGTCGGCGCGCAGGCCGACCCGCGGTCCGTCCGGTCCGAGGTCACAGATCAGGCCGGTGCCGCCGGGCAGCACCTGCGGCGTCAATCCCGCCTTGGTCAGCCACGCCGAGACGAACTCGGTGGTGCCGAACTCGGTACGGGACAGTTCCGGGTTGGCGTGGATGTGCCTGCGCCACTGGACGAGGTCGACCGTGTGATCGGCCAGCCACGACTCCACCGCTTCCCGCCCTGATCCCCCGGTTTCCGACACTGCGGAGCTGCCGGGGCCCTCCGTGGCCACACGGATGCCCGCTGCCGGGCCCGTCGCCGGCGCCGCAGAACGGCCGGTTGTGCTCACCGAATGTCCTCCTGTCGTTGAACTAGCCGTTGCAACAACCTGTCTCTATGGATGTCATCGCGGGCGACGGTGATTGCGGTACGCGTGAGCGCGAGCGCACCGTCGAGGACCGCACGATCCGCCGAGGCGTTGACGCTGGCCGCGGCGAAGCCTGGCTGATGTGTCACCGCACCACCGGCATCAATGCCGATGACCGGGTGAATGCCCGGAATGACATTGGTGACGTTTCCCATATCGGTGCTGCCCAGCGGCCGCTGCGCCTCGAACTCCGGAGCGAGCGGCACGCGTCCCAATCCGGTGAGCTGCTCGCGATAGACGAGCAACAAGTCCGGATCCGGGGTCAGCTCGGTATACGTCGGCGCGAGCGTCCGGATTTCGTGGGTGCAGCCGGTCGCGAGGGCGCCCGCCTCGAAGCAAGCCGACGCTCGTCGCATCAGATCGTCGAGGGATGCGGAGTCGACTGCGCGTAGGTAATACAGCAGTTCCGCACGTCCGGGCACGATGTTGGGAGCTACGCCACCGTCGCCGACTATACCGTGCAGTTGCTGGCCGGGCAGGAGATGTTGCCGCAGCAACCCAAGGGCCACCTGCGCGACGGTGACCGCGTCGCCCGCGTTGCGTCCCTGCTCCGGCGCCGCGCTTGCGTGCGCCTCGCGCCCGTGGAAAACCACCGACACATCGGCCAGAGCCAGCGAGCGGGCGCCGACGATGTCGAGCGGACCCGGATGCACCATCATCGCCATCGCGACGTCGTCGAACACGCCGCGTTCCAGCATGAGCACCTTGCCGCCGCCGCTCTCCTCGGCCGGTGTGCCGAACACCAGCACGGTGAGATCCAGTTCGTCCGCGACCTCGGCGAGACCGAGCGCCGCGCCCACCGCGGAGGCGGCGATGACGTTGTGTCCGCAGGCGTGGCCGATCTCGGGCAGCGCGTCGTATTCGGCGCAGATGCCGACGGTCAGCGCGCCGCTGCCGTAGCGCGCGCGGAAGGCCGTGGGCAGCTCGGCCACGCCCAGCTCGATCTCGAAACCGCGCTCGGCCAGCGGCGCGATCGTCTTGGCGACGCTGCGGGTCTCCTCGAACGCCAGCTCCGGTTCGTCGTGAATCGCGTGCGAGAGCGCGATCAGCTCGGCGGACGCGGCGCGGATCGCGGCGTCACCGCGAGCGGTGGCGTCGACCTCGCAGACTGCGTTGCCGTCGTGCTGCGCTTCCTGGCGCCCGCTGCGCGATGGTGGCATGCAACACAGTCTCGCACTGTGTTCGATTTGCCGCGCTTTCGCGCGGCGTGTTCGCGGCCCCTTTGTGGCTCGCGTGTGCGCGGACCTGGGCTGTCCGTGAAGGCGGGTCAGTTCGTGGCGAAGGCCAAATTTTCCGGAGTGGTCGGTACCGCGAGGCCGGCCAGTGCTTTTGCGTGTAGGGCGCGCTTGATCACCGACAGGTTGGGCCTGCGGTTGCCGGCCAGCGACGCCGCCCGCTGGACGGCGGTCGCGAGCAGCTCGTCGGCTTCGGCCTTGCCGTCCACAATGCCCGCTGCGATCGCCTCGTCGGCCGGGTAGCGGTGGCCGGTGGTCATCGCCTGCACGCAGACCTGGTTGCTCAGCCGCTCGGTGAGCAGGGCGTTCATCCCGATGGTGAACGGCATGCCCAGGTGCACCTCGGGCAGGCAGTAGAAGCCGCGATCGGCGCGCATCACCCGGAAATCGTGTGAGGTGGCCAGCATGGCGCCCGCGCCGAAGGCATGGCCGTTGATCGCGGCGACGGTCGGCAGCGGGAATGCGAGCAGGCGGGTGTAGAGCGAGTGCACGCGGTCGAGGTAGCCGTGCATCTTGTCCAGGTTGCCGAACAGCCAATCGGTGTCCAGACCGTTGCTGAAGAACTTCCCGGTCGCCGTCGTCACCAGCGCGGCGGGCCCAACGGAACTCTCGACCTCGTCCAGCAGCCCGTGGAACGCGTCGATCCAATCCGGGTGGAAACGGTTCTCGTTGTCCGTCTCGCCCTCGGACCCGAGGTAGACGACGAACACTTCCCCTTGGCGTTCCAGATACGGCATGCGGTGCAGCGTAACGGGCCACCGCCCGATCCCCTACTCACGGGTAGCAGTCGACTGCCGACCGCGACGATCGACCCCTCGCAGGTATCCCCCCGACCGACCTTCGGGCAAGCGAGCAGTCCGTCGGACAACCGTCCCACCCCACCGCGTGGCCTCCACTCGCGCAGACCGAGGCAACCCCGAGCAGGCGCTCTTCGCGGCCCGGCTCGCGGAAACCAAGCGCCGCAGTCATTGGAACAACCCAGCCCCGCTCACGTTTGCGGTAAGCGGGCCGAGCCGACAGCCGGCCAGCCCACTGCAGAACGCATGCGGGGTAGCGAGCTTTGCAACCGACGCGCCCAGCGCACCCCGACCACGTCTTTCGAGCGAAACGAGACCGAGCATCCGCCGTCACGGCCCGGCTCGCGTTTGCGCAGCCGCCGCGTCCGCGACGAAGGAGCAAGCGGCGGTCGCGCACACGCGAGCCATAAGAGGGCCGCGTACACCCAGCGCCGCAGGCGCTGGATATCCACTATCGTGACGATCATGCTTGCCGAACAGGCCGCCGAGGCGATCGCCGAACGTACGGGAGTGTCACGCCACCGGGTCGCGGTGGTGCTGGGGTCCGGCTGGCAGGACGCGGCAGCGGAGATCGGGGCGCCGCGGGCGTCGGTGTCGATGCCGGAGCTGCCCGGTTTCGGGAAGCCGACCGCGCAGGGCCATGTCGGCATGATCCATTCCGTCCAGGTGGACGACAACGCGGTGCTGCTGTTGATGGGCCGCCAGCATCTCTACGAGGGGTATCAGCCCGCCGATGTGGTGCACCCGGTGTCGGCGGCCGTGGCCGCGGGCGCGGAGATCATTGTGCTGACCAACGCCGCGGGCGGTATCCGCTCGGGTCTCCGGGTGGGTGAGCCGGTGCTGATCAGCGACCATCTGAACTTGACCGGCCGCACGCCGCTGGCAGGCGCGACGTTCGTCGACCTGGTCGACGCCTGGGATCCGGAGTTGCGGGCGCTGGCCAGGGAGATCGACCCGAGCCTGGCCGAGGGCGTCTACGCGGGGCTCACCGGGCCGCAGTACGAGACGCCCGCCGAGATCAGGATGTTGCGCACCATCGGCGCTGATCTGGTCGGCATGTCCACGGTGCTCGAGGCCATCGCCTGCCGCGCGCTCGGTGCGCGGCTGCTGGGCATCTCGCTGGTCACCAACTTGGCCGCGGGGGTCACGGGCGCGCATCTGTCCCATGCCGAGGTGCTCGCCGAAGGCCACGCCGCCGCGCCCCGCCTCGGCAAACTGCTGCGCGGCGTGCTGGAACGGGTGTAGATGCTGCGCTTCGGCACGGCAGGCCTGCGCGGGCCGCTGCGCGACGGCCCCGACGGCATGAATGTCACCACGGTGAGCCGGGCGACCGCCGGCCTCGTGGCGTGGTTGCGTGATCGCTGCCTCGGGGGCGGCGCGGTGGTCGTCGGCCGCGACGCCAGGCATGGTTCCGCCGAGTTCGCCGCGGCGACCGCGGAGATCTTCGCCGCCGCGGGCTTCCCGGTGACGCTGCTGCCGCGTCCGCTGCCCACGCCGGTGGTCGCGTACGCGGTGCGTGAGTTGGGCGCGGTCGCGGGCGTGCAGATCACCGCCTCGCACAATCCGGCCACCGACAACGGCTACAAGGTCTACCTCGACGGCGGGTCGCAGTTGATCGCCCCGGCCGACGCCGAGATCGAGCGCTGCATCGAGGCGGTCGCCGAGCCGATCGACCGCGTGCCGGTCACTCCCGCCGACGACGACCTCGTGCGGCGTTATCTCCACCGCGTCGCCGGACTGCCCGCCCGGATCGGCGGATCCGGCGCGCGCGCCGGAATCCGGATCGCGCTCACTCCGCTGCACGGCGTCGGCGGCGAACTCGCTGTCGAAGCGCTCCGCGCGGCGGGTTTTCCCGATGTCCATGTGGTCGATGACCAGTTCCGGCCGGACCCCGACTTCCCCACCGTCGCGTTCCCGAACCCGGAGGAACCCGGCGCGACCGATCTGCTGCTCGCGACGGCGGCACGAGTCGGCGCCGACGTGGCGATCGCGCTCGACCCGGACGCCGACCGGTGCGCGGTCGGCGTCCCGCGGCCGGACGGTGGCTGGCGGATGCTGCGCGGCGACGAGACCGGCGTGCTCCTCGGCGACTGCGTGCTGCGCACCGCCCCGGATGATGCGCTGGTGGCGACGACCATCGTGTCCTCGCGGCTGCTGTCGAAGCTGGCGCCCGCGCGCGGCGGCCGCTACGCGGAAACGCTCACGGGATTCAAATGGCTGGCTCGGGCGGGCGACGGCTTGGTGTACGCCTACGAGGAGGCGATCGGCCACTGCGTCGACCCGGCGGCGGTCCGGGACAAGGACGGCATCTCCGCGGCCGTGCTGGCCGCCGACCTGGTGGCCCGGTTGAAGGCCGCGGGCCGCGACCTGAACGACGAACTCGACGACTACGCGGTGGAATTCGGCCTGCACGCGGGCGATCAGGTGTCGTTGCGACTCGCCTCGGCCGCGGCGGCCGCCGCCGCGGTCGAGCGGTTGCGGACGGATCCGCCGCACGAGATCGCGGGCGAGCCGGTGGAGTACACCGATCAGCTCCGCGTACGTGGCCGGATGCGCACCGACGCGCTGATCTTCCAGGGTGTTTCGTCCCGCGTGGTCGTGCGCCCTTCCGGCACCGAGCCGAAGCTCAAGTGCTATCTGGAGGTGGTCGAACCGGTCGGCTCGCGCGCCGATCTTCCGGCCGCGCGAGCCGCCGCACGCGAACGCCTCTCGGCGCTGCGCGACTTCTGCCGGAAATTCTGACCCGCAGAGGTTCAGCGCGGGCCGAATTGCCTGTCGCCCGCGTCGCCGAGACCGGGCACGATATAGGCGTTCTCGTTCAGGCCCGCGTCGACGACGGCGGTGACCAGCCGCACCGGCAGGCCCGAATCAGCCAGTGTCGCAATGCCTTCCGGAGCAGCGACGACGCACACCGCGGTGATGTCGGTGGCGCCGCGTGCCGCGAGCAGCTCCAGGGTGTGCCGCATCGAGCCGCCCGTGGCCAGCATCGGATCGAGCACGAAGACCGGCAGCCCGGCCAGATCCGCGGGCAGTGATTCCATGTAGGGCACCGGCAGGTGCGTGTCCTCGTCGCGGGCGAGACCGACGAATCCGATTCTGGCGTCCGGGATCAGCTCGGCGGCCGCGTCGACCATGCCGAGTCCGGCGCGCAGCACCGGGACCAGCAGCGGCGGGTGGGCCAGCCGGACGCCTTCGGTGGGAGCGACCGGGGTGACGATCTCGAAGCGCTCCACCTCCGCGTCGCGCAGCGCCTCGTAGATCAGGATTCCGGTCAGATCACGCAGTGCGGCACGGAAAGCCGGATTCGGTGTTCGCTCGTCCCGCATGGTGGTGATCAGGGCGGCGACGAGTGGATGGTCCACGGTGTGGGTGCGCATGAGGGAACGATAAGGTCGGTCGCGGACGCCCCGCCGGACGCCACCGGACTTTTTTCCGAAGCGGCGGAACCGAAACGGAACAGCGCGCGTCGAACCAAGTGGATGACGTACTCTGCCTGGGAACAACAGATGGGGGAAGCTCTGATGCGAAAGATGTCGGCGGACACCGAAGGCATCGCGGCCTACGGTGCGACCGCGCACGTCATGGCCGGTGAGATGGCGGCGGCGGGGGTGAGCGCGGCGGCGGCCGAGCCCGCGTTGCTCGGCCCGATCATGGGGTTGATCGGCGGTGACTTCATGGCGGCCTACGCCGCGGCGCACGCCGGGCACGTGGCCTCGATCGGGCAGCTGTCGGCGGTGCTGACCAGCATGGGCGGCGCGGCCACCGGGTCCGCGGCCGTCCTCACCGAAACCGACGCCGCCCACGCCGGAGCGCTGCGGAGCGCGGCCACCGAGCTGGAGTGAGCGCGTGATCGATGTCAACGCACTGGCCCAGCCGATCCTGGACCTGCTCGCCAGCTTCGGCAGCGGTGTGCTGCCCGCGGGCGGTCCCACCGACGCGCTGCGCAGCACCTCGACCGTGGTCGACCAGATCCATCAGATGGGCCGCGACAGCATCAACGAGATGAACGCCGCGTGGGACGGCCGCGCCGCCGACGCGGCCACCGCGAAAGCGCTGCGCGTGCAGACCACCGCCGCCACCATCTCCGATCGCGGCAACGACATGGCCACGGTCGTGAACCAGGCCGCGGGCGAGGTCGAGACAGGTCAGAAGGAACTCACCGACATCGCGCAGTCGTTCGTGAACACCGCGGCGAGCATGGGTCCGGTCCTGGCGACGCCGGAGGGTCTGACGGTGCTCGTCGGCTCGGCGATCGACCACCTCAACCAGGCGCTCAACGTCGTCGGTCGGGTGCAGAACGAATTGCAGACGCACACCGCGTCGATGAACGACCTGACCCCGCCGCCGCCCACCACGTCGCTCGCCGGTGTGCCCGCCGCCGGCGTGCAGCAGGCAGCGTCCGCCGCGTCCGGCGTGCTCAACGGTGCGGGTTCGTTACTGAGCACCGTGATGGCCACACCGCTGCAGTCGCTGTCCTCGCGCAGTTCCAGTGGCACGCCCGGCACGTCGTCGGGTACGCCCCGGCCGGACACCGGTTCGTCGGGGGCGCCCGACGACGGCAAGGGCGTGAAGATCACGCTGCCCGACGGCAGCGTCGTGGAGGCCCCCAACGAACAGGCCGCCACAGCGGTCCGGTCGGCGATCGGCGCCGTCGGCACGCCCTACGTCTGGGGCGGCAACAGCCCGGGCGCCGGATTGGACTGCAGCGGGCTCACCAAATACGCCTACGGCGAGGCGGGCGTCGACCTGCCCCGGCTCGCGGCCGACCAGGGCAACGGGGCCACACCGGTGTCGGCCGGTGACCTGATGCCAGGCGACCTCGCGATCTGGGACGGCCACGTGGCCATGGTGATCGGCAACGGGCAGTTCGTCGAGGCGGGTGACCCGGTCCAGATCAGCTCGATTCGAACGGAGAACTCAGGCATGGACTTCCACGGCTTCTACAGGCCGACGGCATGACCCGACCCCAAGTCCCGAATGTCACGGTCGCGGCCAGCAGCAACCGGTCGGGCACCATCTCGGTGCGCGCCACCGACCAGGGCATGCCGGTGGAGATCAAGTTCGAGCGCAGCGAATACCGCTACGGCGCACAGTCGCTCGCGAACGAGATCCTGCGGCTCACCCAGCGTTCCGCCATCGCGGCGCGGGCGCGGCGGCGCGAACTGCTCGCCGAGGCGGGCATGCCCTCGGACATCCTCGACCGGCTCGGCCTGCCCACCCGCCAGCAGGCGGTGGACGAGCTGGACCGGATCGACGACGCGGACACGGGACCGACGAGCTGGATGAGGCCGGTATGAGTGCGGAAATGGACGCCCTGGTCACGTCGGCCACCCAGAAACTGGAGGCGCTGGAAGCCGCGCTGTACGGACTGAAGCAGGTACGAGGGCGGTTCACCTCGGAGGACGGCGCGGTGAGCGTCGAGGTGAACAGCGATGGCGCGCTGGTCGGCCTGACCTTGGCGGAAGCGGTCACCTCGCTGCCGCCCGCGGAGGTCGGACAGTTGATCGTCTGGGCGTGCAGACAGGCCGCCGAGGACGCGGGCGCACAGCGGTCCAAGGTCGTTGCGACACTGAACGAGTCGTTCGTCCCCGCGGCGGAGCCGCCCGCGGGGACGAATGGGGGCGGGCCGGATAGTGCCTGACGCGGAAGGTCGATAGGCTTCCGCACATGGCTTCTGGAGACATCGTCCCGATCGAGCTCGGCCTGACCGACGGCGATCTCGTCACCTTGTGGGCACCGCGCTGGCGAGACGGTGACGACGAGTGGGAGGCGTTCCTCGGTCACGAGGACGCCCTCTACGGTTTCGAGTCCGTGGCGGAGCTGGCCGCATTCATCCGCACCAACGCCGACAACGACCTGGTGGACCATCCGGCCTGGAAGGTCATCGCGGGTCTGTCGGCGGTCGAACTGGAGCCGGAGGAGAACTTCTCCTTCGACCTGGTCGCGGTGCCGGAGCTGGCGGCGGGCGAGCCCGACGTCGACACCGTCGCCGAGCTGGAGGACACGCTCGGCATGGTCCGCAACATCGGCGAGGTGTGCGAACTGGAGACGGTGACGAAGTTCTTCGGCTCGCATCCGGTGCTCGGCGCGCTGCCCGGCGGCGTGAGCGCGTTCGTCGGTCGCGACGGCGAGGAGCTGTGGGACCAGATCGGCGCGGCCATCGCCAAGGGCTGGGACGACGTTCTGGACGCCATCGACTCCGTGGTGCGGACGCCCGAGGTCGACGCCGAGGCGGTCGCGGTCGCCGAGGCCGAACTGCTGGCCGCCGAGGAGAACGTGGTCGACGCCGACGACGCGGCCGACAGCGACGAGGACGAGGAGTTCGAGCCCGTCGACCTCGACGAAGAGGAAGACGACGAGGACGAGGAAGACGAGGACGAATCGTTCTGGCACGAGGTCGGCATCGACCCGGTCAAGATCATCACGTCCGAGGGCAGTGTCTTCACGCTGCGCTGTTACCTCGACGACGAGCCGATCTTCCTCGGCTCCAAGGGCTCGATCACCGTGTTCTCCTCCGAACGGGCGCTGGCCCGCTACCTCGCCGACGACCACGAGCACGATCTGTCCCGCGTGAGCACCTTCGCCGATGTGCAGACCGCGGCGGTGGACGGCTCGCTGGAGGTCGAGGTCACCGACGAGAACGTCTACGTGCTGCCCGGCTTGGCCGAGGACCTGGCCGAAGGCCCGGAGGCGGTCGACATCGAGCAGCTGGACCTGGCGGTCGAACTGTTCACCGACGCCGCCGACTACGCCGACGACGACACGGTGGAACAAGCCCTGGCCCAGTCCACCCCGCTGGGCTGGTATGTCTCCTACCTGCTGAACCCGGACCCCACCCGGCTGGCGCCCAACCCGCCGTTCGCCGCCGAGTCCCAGGCCTGGCGGGAACTGGAACGCAACCTGGAGTCCCGGCTCGACAAGCAGTAATCAGGTCAAGCGGATCCACACCTGCTCGGCCTGCCCGAGCAGGCGTCCGTCGGCGCTGTAGACCGCGGTCGAGGCGAAGCATTTGCGGCCCTGCTCGCCGTGGAACTCGCCCACCACGACGCAGCGCTCGTCGACGTGCGGGATGCCGTGCACCGTGGCGGTCATCGAGCCGAGCAGCGCGGGACGTTCGAGCATGCCGGGCAGCGACCAGCCGCCAGGGCAGTCCATCGCGGCCCACAGCAGCGGCGGCCCCAGCGGCACGGTGGCGTCGGGCACCCACGGCGCGGCGACTCGGTTCTCATCGAGCCTGCCGGGTTCGATGCGCAGACCGTCCGCCCGGCAGCTACCACAGACGAAGCAGGAAGCGAACATCTCGATGCTCGTGTAGCTGCGTGTCGCCTCCACCGCGTCGTCGAACGCGACATGACGCGGTGCGTCGCGTTCGAGTTCGCCGCCCTTCGACTCGGCGATCAGCCTGTCCCCGTCATAGAGCCGTTCGTCCCGCACGTCGAGCGGCGTCTCCAAGGGCGGCGGACTCCGCAGTACCACGGTGACGGCCTGCTCGGGGCGCCGGTCGGCGAGCAGACCGGCCACGTAGCCACCGTTGCCGGAGTCGGGCGGTCCGTTGAACCGGCGGGGGATGCGCAAAGTCGCCATAGTCGCCACGCTAGCGAACCGGTTGCCGACTGTGGAACCTCGCTGCCGCGCGGTGATCCGGCGCCGCCTACCCTCGTGCGCGCCCGCAATCCGTCCTATGAACAGCGCTACCCGATGAGGACCGCGTATCCGGGCTTGATGATGTCGTCGATGATCCGCAACCGCTCGGGAAACGGGATGAACGCCGACTTCATGGCGTTGATGGTGAACCGTTCCAGGTCGCTCCAGCCGTAGCCGAACGTCTCGACCAGCTTGAGCATCTCCTGGCTCATGCTGGTGTCGCTCATCAGCCGGTTGTCGGTGTTGACCGTGACGCGGAAACGCAGGCGGGCCAGCAGGTCGAAGGGGTGCTTGTCCAGCGAGGGCACCGCGCCGGTCTGCACGTTCGACGACGGACACAGCTCCAGCGGGATGCGCAGGTCGCGGACATAGTTGGCGACCAGCCCGAGCTGTGCGTCCTCGACCGCGCCGGGCACGGTGATGTCGTCGGTGATCCGCACGCCGTGGCCGAGCCGGTCGCAGCCGCAGAACGCGAGCGCCTCGTGGATGGACGGCAGACCGAAGGCCTCGCCCGCGTGGATGGTGAAGTGCGCGCTGTTGGCGCGCATGTATTCGAACGCGTCCAGGTGCCTGCTCGGCGGGTAACCGGCCTCCGCGCCGGCGATGTCGAAACCGCCCACTCCGCGATCGCGGAAGCGCACCGCCAGCTCCGCGATCTCCCGCGAGCGCGCGGCGTGCCGCATCGCCGTGAGCAGACAGGTCATCACGATCGGGTGCCCGTCCTCGGCGGCGGCCGCCTCGCCTTCGCGGAACCCGGTCAGCGTGTGCTCGACCACCTCGTCCAGCGTGAGACCGCGCTCCAAGTGTTGTTCGGGGGCGAAACGCACCTCCGCGTACACCACGCCGTCGGCGGCGAGGTCCTCGGCGCATTCGCGGGCGACCCGGCGCAGGCCCTCGGGGGTCTGCATCACGGCGACGGTGTGCGCGAAGGTCTCCAGGTACCGTTCCAGCGATCCGCTGTCGGCCGCGTCGCGGAACCAGGCCGCCAGCGACGCCTCGTCGTCGGCGGGTAGATCCTCGTAGCCGCACTGGGCGGCGAGGTCGAGCACCGTCGCGGGCCGCAGGCCACCGTCGAGGTGGTCGTGCAGCAGCGCTTTGGGCGCTTGGCGGATCGAGGCGAGGGTCAGAGGCATCGGTCCAGTCATGTATCGACGGTAGCCGCAGCGGGCCGAAACGGCAGCCGACTTCGGCCGTAACAACCATCTCGTTGCCCGCCGGATGCTGCCCGGTCCACAACCGGACACCGACCGGTTCTGCGTCACCCGCGCGTCACGTGTGCGGCCCACGACAGGCCGGAGTACCGCAGCCCCTCGGACCGGCCACCGACGCAGGGACCATGGAGCAAGCGCGTATGTGCGCTGATTCCGGATCGGGAGCATGGTGATGCTCACCCTCACAGCGGCCGAACGGTCGAGTACGGCGGAGGCCCGGCCGGGACAGGACGTGTGGAGCAAGCAGGTGAGCCGCTGGACCGGTGTGGGCGCCGAGACGAGCATCGACATTCCCGCCGAGGTGCGACCCTGAGCCCAGGAGACGGAACGACCCCTCGACCGCCCATTGGTCAGGCCCGAGGGACACCGCGGACAGCTCAGGACGTGATCCGATCGAGAACCAGCTGGCCCGGAATGGGCGCGGCATCGGTTCCGATGGTGACGGCGTCGCGCAGAGCTTCCATAGCGCCGGGGAACGCCTCGGGAGTATCGGTGTGCAGAGTGAGCAGCGGCTGTCCCGCTGTCACGGCATCGCCCGGCTTGGCGTGCATTTCGACGCCCGCGCCGAACTGAACAGGATCGCCCTGACGCGCCCGGCCCGCCCCCAGACGCCAGGCGGCGATGCCGACACCCAGCGCATCGAGCCTGGTCAGGACGCCGTCGGCGTCGCAGCGCACGGTCTCGGTGTGTTTCGCGGTGGGCAGCTTCGCGTCCGGGTCGCCGCCTTGGGCGCGAATCATCGTCCGCCAGTGATCCATCGCCCTGCCGTCGGCCAGCGCGTCCGCGGGGTCGGTGTCCAGCCCGGCCAGCGCGACCATCTCGCGTGCCAAGGCGATGGTCAGCTCGACGACGTCGGCGGGACCGCCGCCCGCGAGCACCTCCACCGATTCGGCGACTTCCATGGCATTGCCCGCGGTGCGGCCGAGCGGGGTGTCCATGGCGGTGAGCAACGCGACCGTCCGCACACCCGCGTCGTCGCCGAGTTCGACCATCGCGGTCGCCAGCTCGCGCGCCCCGGCGAGGGTCTTCAGGAACGCGCCGGAGCCGACCTTGACGTCCAGCAACAGCGCCGCGGTGCCCTCGGCGATCTTCTTGCTCATGATGGAGCTGGCGATCAGCGGGATCGATTCGACCGTGCCGGTGACGTCGCGCAAGGCGTAGAGCCGTCGGTCCGCGGGCGCGAGGTCGGCGCCTGCCGCGCAGATCACCGCGCCGATGGCCGGATCGGTCAGGAGATCTCGCATTCGCGACGCGGGCACGTCCGCCTGCCAGCCGGGGATGGATTCCAGCTTGTCCAGGGTGCCGCCGGTGTGACCGAGACCGCGCCCGGACAACTGCGGCACCGCCGCGCCGCACGCCGCGACCAGCGGCGCCAGCGGCAGCGTGATCTTGTCACCCACGCCGCCGGTCGAGTGCTTGTCCACGGTCGGGCGCGGCAGACCGGTGAGGTCCATGCGCCGCCCGGACGCGATCATCGCGGCGGTCCACCGCGCCGTCTCGCGCCGCGTCATCCCGCGCCAGACGATCGCCATGGCCAGCGCCGACATCTGCTCGTCGGCCACCGCGCCGCGGGTGAAGCCGTCGACCACCCAGTCGATCTGCGCGTCCGACAGCTCACCCCCGTCGCGCTTGGTCGTGATGATCGAAACCGCGTCCAGTGCCGTCACGGTCGACAGTTTGGCATGGGCCGACGCACACCCGGGTTCTCGCCGATGGGACGGAACCGCGCGCGCCGCCTCGGCTGTGCGCGCCGAGTCGAGGTCGTCCGCCGATTCACGGATCCGGCCTACACCTGCCCGGCGTCCAGGTCGTCCGGGCCGAACGCATCCGGCAACAGTGTGCGCAACGGCACCGGCCCGGCCTTGTGATCCACCAAGAGATCGCCTCCACCGTGCTCGTGGAGCAGTTGGCGGCAGCGCCCGCAGGGCATCAGGATTTCGCCGCGAGAATCGGTGACGGAGATGGCCCGAAGACGCCCCCCACCCCCCGAAATCAAGTTACCGATGAGTACACATTCGGCACACAGGCCCAAACCGTATGAGACATTTTCCACATTGCAACCGCTCACTGTTCGGCCATCGACACTGAGAGCCGCGGCGCCGACCGGAAACCGCGAGTACGGCGCATAGGCGTTGTGCATGACTTGAAAAGCGTTGTCGCGCAATAATTTCCAGTCGATTTCCGACACAGAGAACCCCTTCGGGACCGAGCCGATCACGGCCGCGCAAGGACCACGACGGAACCCCGCACCCATCAAGAAAGGTAAGCCTAACCCGATCTGGTGTCGCGCAACGCACGGTACGCCGAATTAGTTCCGGGATTGCTGGAGGATTAGAGTCCAGAACAGATCGGTTCAGGTTCCCTGCGACGGGCCGGAGTACAGCCACCTGGGCATTCGCCCGCCACGCCGTCGGCGTCGGATCTGAAACCGGGTCCATCAACGACGTTGGAGGCACCGCACTCTATGACCACGATTGAAGCTCCGGCCCAGCCGAAGCGGAAGACGCTGTACCGAGGCGACCCCGGAATGTGGTCGTGGGCGCTGCACCGGATCACCGGCGTCACCATCTTCTTCTTCCTCTTCGTCCACGTGCTGGACACCGCCCTGGTGCGCGTGAGCCCGGACACCTACAACGAAGCGATCGAGACCTACAAGACGCCCATCGTGGCGTTGATGGAGATGGGCCTGGTCGTCGTCGTCCTGTTCCACGCGCTCAACGGCGTCCGCGTGATCCTGGTGGACTTCTGGTCCAAGGGCCCGAAGTACCAGCGCCTGATGCTCTGGATCATTCTCGCGATCTGGTTCCTGCTGGCCGTTCCCGCGATCGGGCGCCAGTTCTTCTACCTGTTCACGGAGCACTGAAAATGAGCGCACCTGTCATCGGAAAGTCTTACGACCGTCCGGCCAGCCTGGACCTGCCGCGTTCGCCGCGCGCGCGCTCGAACAACAACTTCGAGAAGTACGCCTGGCTGTTCATGCGTTTCTCCGGCCTGCTGCTGATCGTGCTGGTGCTCGGCCACATGGCGATCATGCTGCTGCTCGACGGCGGCGTGAAGCGACTCAACTTCGCCTTCGTCGCAGGCCGCTGGTCCAGCCCGTTCTGGCAGTTCTGGGACCTGACCATGCTGTGGCTGGCGCAGCTGCACGGCGGCAACGGCCTGCGCACGGTCATCGACGACTACTCCCGCAAGGACTCGACCCGATTCTGGCTCAAGACCCTGCTGGCCGTCTCGATGATCCTGATCATGGGCGTGGGCACCTACGTCATCTTCACCTTCGACCCCAACATCAGTTAGGAACAGGCCCCCTCGCATGAGTGAATCTCGTCCTGTCCAGGAGCACCGCTACGACGTCGTCATCGTCGGCGCGGGCGGCGCGGGCATGCGCGCCGCGATCGAGGCCGGCCCGCGTGCTCGGACGGCGGTGCTGACCAAGCTGTACCCGACCCGCAGCCACACCGGCGCGGCCCAGGGCGGCATGTGCGCCGCGCTGGCCAACGTCGAAGAGGACAACTGGGAATGGCACACCTTCGACACCGTCAAGGGTGGTGACTACCTGGTCGACCAGGACGCCGCGGAGATCATGGCCAAAGAGGCCATCGACGCGGTGCTCGACCTCGAGAAGATGGGCCTGCCGTTCAACCGGACGCCCGAGGGCAAGATCGACCAGCGGCGCTTCGGCGGGCACACTCGCGATCACGGCAAGGCCCCGGTTCGCCGCGCGTGCTACGCCGCCGACCGCACCGGCCACATGATCCTGCAGACGCTGTACCAGAACTGCGTCAAGCACGACGTGGAGTTCTTCAACGAGTTCTACGTGCTGGACCTGGTGCTCACCGACACCGATCGCGGCCCGGTCGCGACCGGCGTGGTCGCCTACGAGCTGGCCACCGGCGACATCCACGTCTTCCACGCCAAGTCGATCGTGTTCGCCACCGGCGGTTCGGGCCGGATGTACAAGACCACCTCGAACGCGCACACCCTGACCGGCGACGGCATGGCGATCGTGTTCCGCAAGGGCCTGCCGCTGGAGGACATGGAGTTCCACCAGTTCCACCCGACGGGCCTGGCCGGACTCGGCATCCTGATCTCCGAGGCCGTCCGCGGCGAGGGCGGCATCCTGCGCAACGCCGACGGCGAGCGGTTCATGGAGCGCTACGCCCCCACCATCAAGGACCTCGCGCCGCGTGACATCGTCGCCCGCTCGATGGTGCTCGAGGTGCTGGAGGGTCGCGGCGCGGGACCGAACAAGGACTACGTCTACATCGACGTGACCCACCTCGGCGAGGACGTGCTCGAGGAGAAGCTGCCCGACATCACCGAGTTCTCCCGTACCTACCTGGGTGTGGACCCGGTGAAGGAACTGGTGCCGGTGTTCCCGACCTGTCACTACGTGATGGGCGGCATCCCGACCCGCATCCGCGGCGAGGTGCTGCGCAACAACAGCGACGTCGTCCCCGGCCTCTACGCCGCGGGCGAGTGCGCGTGCGTCTCGGTGCACGGCGCCAACCGTCTGGGCACCAACTCGCTGCTGGACATCAACGTGTTCGGCCGCCGCGCCGGCATCGCCGCCGCGGAGCACGCGCAGCGCAGCGAGTTCGTCGAGCTGCCGGAGAACCCGGCGCAGATGGTGCAGGACTGGCTGACCCAGCTGCTGAGCGAGCACGGCGACGAGCGGGTCGCCGACATCCGCACCGAGCTGCAGCGGTCGATGGACAACAACGCCTCGGTGTTCCGCACCGAGGACACGCTCAAGCAGGCGCTCACCGACATCCACGCGCTCAAGGAGCGTTACGCGCGGATCACCGTGCAGGACAAGGGCAAGCGCTACAACAGCGACCTGCTCGAGGCCGTCGAACTCGGCTTCCTGCTCGAGCTGGCCGAGGTCACCGTGGTCGGCGCGCTCAACCGGAAGGAATCGCGCGGCGGCCACGCCCGCGAGGACTACCCGGACCGCGACGACGTGAACTTCATGCGCCACACGATGGCCTACAAGGAGGGCTCGGAGCTCCTTTCGGACATCCGCCTGGACTTCAAGCCGGTGGTGCAGACCCGTTACGAGCCGATGGAGCGTAAGTACTGATGACTGCTGTTGCCGAAGCACCCTCTTCGCAGACGCCCGCTCCGGTCCCCGAGGGCTCCGTGATGATCACCGTCAAGGTGGCCCGGTTCAACCCGGAGGACGACAAGGGCGCGCACTGGGAGTCCTTCCAGGTGCCCGCGCTGCCGACCGACCGCTTCCTGAACCTGCTGATCTACATCAAGTCCTACTTGGACGGCACGCTCACCTTCCGCCGGTCCTGCGCGCACGGCGTCTGCGGTTCCGACGCCATGCGGATCAACGGCGTCAACCGGCTGGCCTGCAAGGTGCTGATGAAGGACATGCTGCCCAAGAACGGCAAGTCGATCACCGTCACCGTCGAGCCGATCCGCGGCCTGCCCGTGGAGAAGGACCTCGTGGTGAACATGGAGCCGTTCTTCGACGCGTTCCGCGCGGTGAAGCCCTACCTGATCACCTCAGGAAACGAGCCCACCCGCGAACGCATCCAGAGCCAGGCCGACCGCGCCCGGTTCGACGACACCACCAAGTGCATCCTGTGCGCCTGCTGCACCACCTCCTGCCCCGTGTACTGGAGCGACGGCAGCTACTTCGGCCCGGCCGCGATCGTGAACGCCCACCGCTTCATCTTCGACAGCCGCGACGAAGCCGCCCGCGAACGCCTCGACATCCTCAACGACGTCGAAGGCGTCTGGCGCTGCCGCACCACCTTCAACTGCACCGACGCCTGCCCCCGCGGCATCGAGGTCACCAAGGCGATTCAGGAAGTCAAGCGAGCGCTTCTGTTCACCCGCTGATTTCACGGACCCAGCCGAACCGACGGCCGCCTCCATCGATGCGATAGAGGCGGCCTTCGCCATTTGTGAGGCGGACTGCTTCCATCGGCGGTCACCGGCATCCTCAGCCGAGGTCAGACCGGGTTCACGAGATGCGCCCCAGGTCCGGGTGTGCGGCGGATCGTCGAGGGTGGCAAATGGGTGTGGCCACCGGCGCATTCGAGGACGACGCGGACCGGCTTCTGGCATTCCTCGCCGCTTTCGGTCTGGTGGCGGACCACTACCGAGGGGCCCTGCGGATCTGCCAGATATTTGTCGCCCCATTCGAGTAAGGCGATCAAGGTCGGTCGCAGATCCAAGCCGCGCTGGGTGAGGCGGTACTCGTAGCGCTGGCGAGTCCCTGGTTCCCGATAAGGAATTTTTTCCAGCACGTCGGCTTCGACGAGGCTGTCGAGCCGGGCCGAGAGCAGATTGCTGGCTATGCCCAAGCGGTCGCGGAACTCGCTGAACCGTCGCGCGTCGTCGAGCGCCTCCCGCACGATCAGTAGCGACCAGCGTTCTCCGATCACCGACAGCGCACGTGCCACTGAGCAGTTGACGGGGTCGATGCGCGGTGCGGACGTCATGCGGCCACGATACCCATCTGAGTTGACTTTTTATATCCAGGGTCATACGGTGCCGCCATCTGAGTTTCATAACTAAACCTAGGAGGCGGTCGGCATGCCCATGCTCGATGTCTACATCCCTGCGGGCACCTTCACTCCCGAGCGCGAAGCAGCACTGCTGAACCGAATCACCGAAATCCTCATCCGGCATGAGGGTTTCGACCCGTCGGACCCGATCACACGCTCCGTGTCGTGGGCCTTTCTGCACCGGCCGGCCGCCGTGTTCGTCGGCGGCGCGCCCGCGGAAGCCCCACGGTACAAAGTGGTGCCGTCCGTACCGGAGGGACAACTCGACGCGATCCAACGGGCCGGTGTCGTCCGGGAGATCACCGAGGCCATCCTCGACGCCGAGGACGGCGCGTGGCCGCGCGACCCCGGCCGCATCTGGGTCTTCCCCACCGAGATTCCCGAAGGACACTGGGGCGGTTCCGGCGAAATCAAAACCTTGAAGGACATCCTGGCCCGATTGACCAGCGGCAACCTCGACCAAGCCTCGGCACTAGCCACCGAACGAATCACAGCCAGCCGACTCGAACGCGATCGGGCTCCGCGATGACGACGAGTGGCACACCAGCGAGAGCTCTACTCGACGTTTGCCACAGCCATGTGCCACTCGCGGGGGTCGGTGCGGGGGTCCCGTCGCGTCCGGGTCATCGAGCGCGCTCGTGAGCGCCACCGTCGTCTCGTCGCCGGTAGTTCGGCGAGCGCCAGGACCGCGCACAGCCGGATGTCGACGTTGTCGGAGTCCAGGCCGGCCGCCACGCTCGCCACACTGTCACCGCCCGCTCGCGCAAGCGTCCAGCGCAGCAGCGCCCACCGCACACGTTCCCGCCGACGAGAACACCAGCGCACGTCGCCTATGCTTCGGCTCGGATCGACCTGGCGCGTGGCGATTCGCCGATGCGCGGCGTCCCGTTCAGCAGCCGAAGACGGCCGGGCCGTCTCGATATCGACCTAGGGGGTTGCGTGGCCGAATCACTGTCGGTCGACCTCGCCCAGCTGCGCGAATCGGCGGCGGAGTTGCGGCGGGCGGCCGAGGACGCCGAACGGGTCGCGAACGAACTGAAGGCGGCACTCGCCGACGAGGGTGAGTTCTGGGGTGACGACGAAGCAGGCGAGACGTTCGCCCACACCTACAAGCCCGGTGCCGACCGTACGTTGGATGGGTTCGACGACCTCGTCGCGGACATACATGCGATGAGTTCCGCGATGAAGGATGCGGCCGATGCGTTCGAGGACCGGGATCACGACGGCAGGCAGAACATCCGAAACTCGGCCGACGATGGCATGCCGTACACGAACGCACCGAGCCAGAACCGGTCGGCAGGACCCGTTCCGCAGGCGACTTCTAGCGAATCCCCCAGCCCCACAGACGATTTCGTACGGCCGCCGGGCACATTCGATCGCACGGCGAACGGAGAATCCGCCCGTCCACATCCGGACGCCCCGAACGACCGCGGCAGCGTCGATACACAGCAAACCCCGGCATCCGGTCAGCAACCCTCGACATCCGGTCAGCAGCCCGCGAATCCTGGCCAGCAGCCCGCGCAGTCCGGACAGCAACCTCCGGAACCCGGACAGCAGGACGATTCGACGAGCAATTCCCGAGAAACCGGATCGCCCGAGGACAAATCCGGTGACCAACCCCCGGCGACCGAGACCGGATCGCCGACGACGCCCGGTAACGGCGCAGAGCGGCAGGGAGCGCCGGCGAATACACCGACGAGGCAGCAGGCGGGTCCACAGACGATGCCGGGCGGCCGCAAGGACGCCGGCAAGCCGCCGGCGGGTACGCCGTGGACGCGGAACGGGTCGGGCACCCCTTGGGCAAAGGCTCCGAGCCCCTCGGCCGCGCCGGCGAACGAAACCCCGCCTCGGATATCTCCTCCGCGCACCCCGGACCGCCCGCCCGCGGGCAAGAAGGCGGAGCCGGCTCGTCTCGAGCGGAAACGGGCCCCGAAACCCGCAGGCGTGCGGGCTCACCGAGCAACCGATGCCGAGGCCATGCGGATCGCTCGGGAGATGGCCGCTCGGCACAACATCGAAATCGTCGGATTCGACGCGGCGGGTATCGCCGCGGCAACGGTCCAGGACATCGCCGATGCTGTCGACACCGTCCTCCCGCGGATGCCGGTCGTGCTGCGCGGAGTCGAGATCCGGGATGTGACGGATTCGCTGTCTTCCGTCGAGGATCGCAGCACGGCAAAGCGATCCGGTGAGGTGGCGCCGTGGATCGTACTGGCTCACGCTGCTGTGATCGATCCTCGGACGTTGGCCGGCCGTTCCCGGGCGACGACTCGATCCAGTCCTCCACGTCGACCGATGTATGCCGCGATCCTGCGGGAACTCGGCGCCGCGATCGACCTCATCGGCGGGTTCCGGGCGCACAAGGAGGCGCAACGCGCGCTCATCACCGAATATGTGCGGATCAACGACCCCCGAGGCCAGACGCTGAGCCGGGTGGTCGCCGGCTACAAGCGGTGGCGGGCGCAGCTCGGCGACAACTGTTTCGAACAGGGTCTATTCGTTCCGGGCAGGGCGCTGGCCGAGGGATTCGCCGCGGTCGAATCGAGTGACGACGAGGCCAACGGCCCGCAGAAGGTGCTGGGTCGGCTGCTGGTGACGATGTCGCGTGCGGCGGTGCCGGACCGGCGATGAGACCCGCCTCGGCCCGGGCGGACGGCGTCTGGTTCTTTCTCCCTTCCCACCAGCGGTGAACCACGCACCTGTCGGTCATCATTATGGGCACGTTCGGAGGTCCGCGGTCGTCGCTGTCCGCTGAGGAATTCGAGTCGGAAGGTCGTTGGCATGGATCGATGGGAGCGCGAAGGCCTGCGCTCGGCCAACAACGGCATGCGCAACCAGCTCGAACATCTCCTCGACTCCTTCGAACGTCAGCAGAGTCGGCTCACCGATGTGTTCCGAGAACTGGAGAATGCTCGCACGCAGGCGAGTTCTCCCGACCAATCGGTAGAGGTGACGGTGGACGCCGCCGGCGTGCTGACGGACCTGCGCCTCACGGCCGCGGCGATGCGCCAGACACCGGAGCAGTTGAGCAGGGCGATCGTGGAGGTCACCCTGGCCGCGGCGCACCGGGCGAAGCAGCAGGCCGAGGCGCTCGCCGCACCCATCGACGACGACTTCGACGACCTGCCCGACCTGCCCGATATCTCCCCGGGCGCCCCCAGCCTCAACGAGATTCGCGCTTTCTTCCGCAGGGACAACGAAGGTTCCCCGAGATAGTACGGGGCCGCGTAGTGCAGATGAGGCTGCGTACCTGCCGACGACCGGAGAGGAACCTCCCGCAGGCGGAAGGGCATGGGATTCGGGTGCGACCGTGCGATAGCGGCGGCAGTAGCGTTCCCGGAGCCGCTTGCCGGATACGCATCGATGAACGCGTGCCCACATGACACTGCGGTTGCCGGCCTGGCTCCCCCCGGTCGTAGTGATGTGTGTCGCCGGGCACTTCCCTCTGGGCGACGAGGACGCGGAACGACGCGCCGCCGACGCCTGGTCGGATAAGGCCGAATGGTGTCGTGAACAGGCTGAATATCACGAAGCCAAGGCGAAGCCGCCCGAGGGCTCACACGGCGACACCGTCGCCGCGATCGCCGACAAGCACCGGCGCACGGCCGAGCGCTTCCGACAGCAGGCCACCAATTGCGACAGCCTCGCCAGGCAGCTCTACGAGAGCGCCAACGCCACCGAGCTGCAGAAGATGGTCATCATCAGCATGGCCGTGATCCTGGCCATCCAGCTGGCCCGGTGCGCCCTGATGTTCGCGGCCGGTGGTCCGATCCAGGCCGCCATTGCACAGATGGCGACCCGGACCGCGGCGCAGCGCGCGTGGATGAGGTTCGTGGCGTTCCTTTCCGGACGCGGTGCGGAACTGGCGGCGGAACGCGGCTCGATGGTGCTGCTGCGCAACGGAGTCGTGATGGGAGTAGCGCTGGGCGGCGGCACCCAAGCCGGCGCCCAGGCGATCCAGGTTGCCAAGGGCGACCGCGAACAGATGGATTGGAAATCCATCGGCGTGGCAACGGCCGCCGGCGGTGTCGGTGGCGCCCTCGGCATGCTGTTCGGACTCTGGGCGGGGCCGAAGGTCGCCACCATCGGCGCGAACGCCAACAGCACCGCGGGGCGGGTGGCCCTGCAGCTCGCCGGCACCACCATGGTCGGCGCCGGAGCCGGAGCCGTCGGCGCTCTCGGCGGCACCGCCGTCTCGCTTGTGCTGTCCGACCAGCCGTTCAGCCGCAAGGCCTTCACCGAGGGCCTGATCCCCGGTATGGGTAGCGGATTCATCGGCGCGGCAGCCTTCGCGGCACAGGGGATGCGCAGCCGGGCACCACTTCCCGACACGACTGCCGACCCCGCTGCCGCACCGGAGGTCACCAGGGCCGAGCCGTCGCCTGGTTCGCTCGTCGACGCACTGCGCTCGCATGGCATCGTCACCGCTGACTTCGATCCGAACAACCCCTCCCACACCCATCAGCAACAACAGATCGACAATCTTGTGGCGCTGCTGCGCCAAGCCGGGGCAACCGCGGACGCACCAGCCCGTCCCACACTCCCGTTGAACAATGCCGACTGGCAGCCCGCGAATGTGCCGAATGTGTCGCCCGACAACCTCAACCCGGTCAAGTCTGTCAAGCCGCCCTCCGACGCTGTTGCCACACCTGCTGATCCGGCCCCCGCAGGGACAACGCCGAAAGCTGACGGAGGCAATCAACAACCCGATGTGTCGCCGCCGAAAGAGTACAAGCCGCGTCCGGAGCAGCCGTTCTCCGTGCCGAACAACAGCATGGACTGGGAAGCACCCGCGGGCATGCCCGGCGCCCTGATCGACAACGTCAATCCCGTCAAGACCGTCACCTTCCCCGCGGCCGCCATCGCGTCCACCGTCAACCCGGTCGGCGTGCCGAGCATCGGGACGGATCCGACGTCTGCGGAGGCGCCCGGGTCACGGAACGCTCCCGCCGCACGACCGGATTCCGAGGTCGTCGGCGCCGCTGAAGCTCCTGTCGACGGTGAACTGCCTCCAGCACCGCACGACTCGGATAACAGCACCGCCGAGAACGCGGGCACAGCACGGCAGACCACCGAACATGATCGCTCTGCAGCCGGGCCGGACCACTCGGGGCGACCACACCCCGCGGACACCGGCGAAGGCAGTGCTCGACCGGCAGACGTCGCGCCCGGGTCGGCTCACGGCAACCGGGTCGGCTCCGAGAAATCGCCGGCGGCACCGCATTCGCCGGAGCACGCCGCGGAGCCGGACAACGCCGCCGCCACGGCCCGACCGCATCCCGGCGACCGGGACACGGCGGGCGAGGGGCCGGCCGGGCGAGGCCGCGCCGTCGCGGATGCCCGAGGCGACGATCCGGCGGGCGAGAGGCCGGCCGGGCGAGGCCGCGCCGTCGCGGATGCCCGAAGCGACGATCCGGCGGCCGGGCCGTCGTCATCGGCACGGCAACGAGGTGTCGCAGCGGACGAGGAAGCCGGTCCGCGCCCCGTCACGGCAGACCCGCACGACGCATCAGCGCAACAGAGCCCGGCCGTGCCTGCGACCGAGGGCCAAGGGGCGCCCCGGGTTGCCGACGGAGCCACCGACCCCGAACCGGCCGTGCCCGAGCTGGTACCGGCGGCGGCGCACAAGGAATCGGCCGACGGCCTGTCTTCGGACCACGACGTGTCCCCGAGTATGACGGTCACCATCGACCAGTCGCCCGCTCCACAACGCGGTGATTCCGGTCCGCGCTCCCCCGGCGGGGACAGGTTCGTGGACGCGGGCGGGCAGCAGCGGCAGACCGCGCAGCCGTTGGGCGGCCCGGCGCGACCTGCCGCAGGCGCCCAGCCCGGCACACCCGCTGCCGGTTCGCCCGCTGCTGCCGGAGGCAATCGGCCGCCACGTGTGTCGGCCGCGAAGGCTGCTGCCGCGGAGCGCCCTCCCGCCGTCGAACCGGTCCGAGGAGCGCGCGGGCCGGCCGAGGACGGCCATGCCCCCTCAGGGTCGGCAACCGCCCACGCCACCGACAATGACAACCGGAACACACCACCCTCGGCCGCCGAACCGGAGTCGGAGCACGGTCGCACGGCTGACGGCACCACAGGCGACGAGACCGCGCGAGCCACGCATCCGGACGAGGCGAACGCACCGGAGCACGCACGCGCCGCCGACGACAGCGCAAATGGGCAACAGGCCAAGAGTCATCCCGATGCAGACGAGGCGGGACCATCGCACCCGAGGCCCGGTGAGTCCGACACCAGCGGAGACGATGCCCCCGGCGGCCGTGCGGACGGCGATGGCGCGAGTGAGCAGCGAGCGGAGACGAAATCCGATACCCCCGACGACGCGGACACGCCACCACCCGAGTCCGAACCCACTCGCGCACCGGATGAATCGGATGTTCCGCCCAACGCTCGCGACGAAGACCCCGCCGCGGACGCGCGTGCGAGGGCGAGAGCCGAGGTAGAGCAGCGTAATGCGGCCGAGCGGCAGCAGAACGAGCTGGTGCGCGAACACCACCGGCAGCGTGTCGAAGTGGCGGCCGAGCGCGAGCGGGCCGCCCATGCCGAGATGCAACGGCAGGAGAAGGCCGTACGGGTGGCGGAGCAGCATGAGCGGGCCACCCGCGTCGGCTTCGGCGACGAGATACGCGATCTGTTCGGGCGGGGCACGGCGGAGGATCGAGTGGCCGTCGAAGCCGCGCGGGCCGCTCAGGAACAACTCCGCCAGGCTCAGGCGAGGTTGGCCGAGTGCCGGGATGCGTACGAGGCGGCGGTAGCCCAGCATGACGCTGCAGCCCATGCCAGAGCCCGTGACCTCGTCGAAATCTCGGACAACGCGGGCGTTTCGCTGATGAACGACTACAAGGCTGGGGTGCTCACCGATCGCGACGCTGTGTTCGACGTCGTTGCGCAGGAGCGAGTTCGCGCGTCCTTGGATGCCGGTCGCGCCAACGGGGCGTTGCGAGAGCCGGGCAGCACGGCGGACGGTACGAGCCCGATGGCGAACGCCGCACCGGAGTCGTTGATCGACGCGATGGTGCGGGGATCCATGGAGGAGCGCATCGCGGCGATGACCGAGTGGATTCGCCGGGGCGACGACCGGCATCGGCTGGTGCGAGAGACACAGGCTGCAGCGTTTCTGCTGCTGAAGCACGGTCCGGTCGATATGAAGACAGGCGAGGGCAAGACCATCGTGATGACGATGAAGAAGCTGGCCGATGCCATCGATCACGGCACCGCACATGCATGGACCAGCAGTGACCTGCTCGCCGGTGAGCTGGCCGCTGAGTTCGAGGCGTTCGTGGCGCGGCCGGAGGCGGATATCGGGATCGATGTGGTCCGGATGGATCAGGACGGTCCGTTGCCGGATCCGGTGCCCGGCCGTAGCCGGATCATCGTGGGCACGAAGGAGGACTACCTGTTCCGGGCGTTGAAGGTCGCGGATTCGATGATGAACGAGCTCGCGGCCAGTGGCATGTCGCCCCAAGAGGTGACGGCACTGCGGGACTTCCTCAACACGAAACCGTCGATCGATCTGATCAAGGCGAGGCTGGATACCGCGGCATCCGACCACGGCCTGGACCTCCGGTACGACCCGTTCCCGGCGGGCAAGCTCACCATCGACGAATTCGACACCATCTTCGACGGCAATTCCGAATGCGTACTTTCCCCCGGGGCGGCGGAGGAGGCCCCACCCGAGGTGGTCGCCGAACTGCAGGGGATCTGGGATCGGCTGACGACAGCAGAGCGCGAACACGGCTTGACGGCAGCGGATTTCAAGAGGCCGGAGAACACCCGGGGGATGTGGGCCGCGGAAACGACCCCGGCCGCGGTCGCCAAGCTGGAGAGGGTGGCGGGTGGACCGGTCACCGCCTCGGAGCTGAAGCTGTACGCCGATGCCGCCAACGCCCGCTGGGGGCTGGAGAAGGGCACGCACTACATCACCCGGGCGGACGAAGGCGAGGGCGCGAAGATCGGCATCCTCGCTCACGAAACCAACGACAAGGCGATGTGGGACAGGACGAAGTCGACCGAGGTGCGCTGGCAGGACGTCGGTCAGTTCGTCGACCTCAAGGAAGGGCTGCCGGTCCGGGCGAATCAGGAACATTCGCTGCGCATGTCGGATCAGCAGTTGATCGGCAGCAAGTTGCTGTTCGAGCCGTCTGGTTTGTCCGGGACCATGAAGGGCGTCGAGGGCATCACCTACGACCTGTACGGCGTGGGACCGGTGCCGGAGCTTCCGACTTTCTATACATCGCAACGGGTCGTGGAACCGCCGAAGTTCTACGAGAACACGCATTCGAAACTTACTCAGCTGGCCCGCGACATCGTCAGGGACGCACATGTTGTCGACGGGGAGCAAACGGGCCGTGCGCAGTGGGTCGTGTGCATGGACAACGGCGAAATCCGGGGCGACCCGGATGCCGGGCGGATCGGACTGATCGACCTGCTCCGCACGGCGGCGAAGGAAGAACACGGCGCGGAATTCGAGCTGAAGTTCGAGGTGGTCGATGCGGAATTCTACGCCGAGCACGGCGGTAGCAATGCCGACGCCGAGGCCCTGGTCAGGCAGAAGATCGAGGAATTCGGGGACAAGGGCACCATCTATATCACCAACAAGGACGGAGGCCGCGGCGCCGACCCGACACCGTCGCAGGAGGTGATCGATCTCGGCGGTGTCGACGTCAAGGTCAGCGGCGGGCCGTCGTACTCCGAGCGGGTGAACGACCAGGTCGATGGTCGTGGCGCCCGTGGCGGATCCGGCGACGACCGGGAGCACGGCGGCACCCCGGGTTCGGCGGTGCATTACGTCTCCCCCGAGGACTTTCTGGGCCGGGTCACCGACCACGGCGTCACACAGCAGATCGTCCAGTACACAGAAGCCGTCCAGGCCCACCGGGCCGCCCAGGAACAGCACGAAGCCCTCAACACCGAGGCGACGCGCATCGAACTCAACAGGACCGAAACGGCGCTGCGAAACGCCGAGTCCGACCTGTGGAAGCATGCCGTCCCGGCGATGAAGGACGCCGTCGAGCAGAATCAGCTCGCCTCCAAGTACGCGAGCGCCAACCATGCCAACGCCCCACCCGCGGACGCACATGGCACCGCGACCCAGCAACCCCAGCACCCCCCTCCCCAATCTGCGGGGACCGCGGCTCCGCATGCGACCGGTTCACATGCGACCTCGCACGCGCCTGCCGCCACCCACAACGGCACCCCCGTCCCGACCGCCGCAGGCCTCGCCGCCGGGGCAGCATCCAACCTGGCTTCCGGTAACCCACCGGTCGCAGCCAACCTGCGTGACGAGCACGGCGACAGCACCCTCCGCCACCTCCTGCGGGTGCTGGACGCACCCGGCGGACAGGCGGCCGCACCGTTGCTGCCGGTGGCGCAGGCCGTCCGCGACGCGGCACTCGATCAGGTCGAGTCCCAAGGGATCCCCATCGGCGCCGACGTCGCCGACCACGTGCGCGAGACCGCACGAAATCTGTTGCGCACCAGCCTGGATCAGCTCGATCCGGCGCAGCGGCAACTCGTCACCGACGCCGGGACGGTGCTGCAGCAAGGACGCCGGCTCGAAGACGCGCACACCGCAGCCGTCGCCCAGTTGGTTGCGCAAGTGCCGACCGCCCAGCCCGTCCTCGCGGCCGCTGCGAGCACCACCGTCCCGTTCGACCAACTGCCCGCCGACGACCGCACCGAGACACTGCAACGAGCGCAGCAAGGAGACCAGTCCGCCGCGCAGGCCTTGGACCGCCATTTCGGCCCCGCCACCGCCCAAGCCATGTGTGCCGTACTCAGCGGGGATGCGGAGCACGGCACCCCACCCACGCGGATCCAGCTCTTGGCGCACGCCGTCGCCCGGGCCACGCTCGGCGCCGCCGAAGCCGCCGGCTGGCAAGTCCCTCCGGGCGTCGACATCGGCGACTGGCTGCTCAGCCAGGCGCGGAACACGTGGCTCGACAGCCTCAATCACTTGAATCCCGCCGTACGCCGACTCGTCAACGAAGCGCTCGATCCCAGATCCCGCGGCGACGACCTCACCGACGCTCAGGTCACCCTGTTCGGGTGGGTCGCGCAGGAGATCGCAGTACAGGCAACCGACCCGACCGCCCGGCAACGGCAACCCTCGGCCGAGAACCGCGACCGTGCGAACTCCGCGAGGACGGCCGAGGCCGATCGAAAAACCAAACAGGCCATTGCCCGGCAGTTGTTCAAGAGGTTCGGCATCGAGGTGCTCGGACTGGACAAGCCGGAGATCTCCGTCGACACGGCTCTGTCGATCAGGAATGCGATAGTCGACGGTTTCGCGGCAGGGCAGGAGATCAAGCTCGACGTCGTACTGGTCGCCGCCATGGTCGGCAATACCGGTGCCTGTATCTGGACTCCCGAAGGCATCGAGAAGGACGCCCCGACCTTCATGGTCCTGAACGAGAACCTCTTCGGTGACCCGGAGAGATTCCGGAACACCATGCGAAAGGCGGTGCAGGCAGGCCACCTGATGGCCCCGACCGGCGATCCCGCATACGACGCCGTCAGTCACGAGATGGGCCATCTGCAGGATAGAGCCGCGCGGAAGGGGCTCTACGACGAAAAGCCGATTGCCCATCTACGAGACGGAGCCGTCGAGGGAAAGGACTACGAAGACTCCAAAGAGGCACGAGCATTCGGATTCCTGTACACGCATTTCGCCGAGTTCAAGAAGGCCGGCATGCTGGCACCGGACCTCGATTTCGACGATTGGCTGGGGCAGCTCGATTCGTACAGCACCAGCAGGAAGAAGCTGAAGAAGGGAGAGGAAAACAACCGACTACTTGCGGGCGAAGAGTCGCAGGAGACGGAAATGGGCACTTACGAGCCGAAAATGGGTGACCTCAAGGTATTCAATCCAGCAGAAGCACTGGCCGAGGCGAACAATGCGTTCGGCAGGACCGCACCGGCCGATCGCACACATCCCGCCTACGTCCTGCAAGCCCTGCTTCGCGACATTCCGTATTTCCAGGTGTTGCGGGAAGCCGAACAGCGCAATGCCTTGGTGCAGGCGAACTATCGCGGTCCGGTCCCGACTGCGTCCGATTCCGGCACGAGCATCGCATCCAACGGCCCGGCGGCATCCCTGGCCGCGAGCTGGCGCGCCATGTCCCCCACCGCCCGCGCCGATTACGCGGAACAGCAGATCGCATACTTGAATCCCGACACCGGCTTCGTGCTCGACGAGCTGGCCCGGCTTCAGGCGGAGCACCGCGCCGCGGTCGCATCGACCCCGGATCGCACCGCACAGGCGCCCGAAAGACCAGCGTCCCAGAGCAATTCATCACAGGCGGAGCCCGGACGACCTGACGCCGGGTCGGCATTCCCGCCCGAGTTCTGGCAGCAGCACAGTCAGTCCCACGCGCGCGCAGCTGTCCCGGCCCCGATCCACCTCAGCGACCCCGACGAGCCAGGCAGCGGCGGAATCGCGGAAGCCGAAATGGATACCGCTCTCCCCGAATTCAGTGGTTTGACCCGTCGAGAGCTCGACATCCTGCGCATGAGTGCGCGGGGCCTGTCGTACCGGGATATCAGTGCCGAGATGGGGATCCCGTATTCGCAGCTGTACCGCCACGCCGGAAGCGCCAGCGCCAAGCTCGGCCAGACCAGCCTGGTACGAGCCATCTTCGCAGCAGATCAGGAAGGCTGGCTCGATGACGGCGCCGACGACACCGTTCCGCACGTCGCACTGACTCCGCCGGAAGTTGCCATCCTCCACTTGGCGGCCGACGGGCTCTCCGCCCGTAACATCGCCACAAGACTCGGAATGAACAGATACCGAGTTAGAAACTTCCTGGCGGAACTGCCCGGCAGATTCGATACCACCGGACGCGTCCCGGCCATGCTGGCGGCACACCGGCAAGGATTGCTCGAGAGCGGCCACCACAACCCGTCCGCGGCACTGGATCGCGTCGTTTTGTCGCCGCGCGAACGCCAAGTCCTCGATCTGATGGTAGTGGGCCTACCGGACCGCGCGATCGGTGACGAGTTGGGGATGCCGCTAACGACGGCACGGGGGCACCGATTCCGTCTGCAGGCCAAGCTCGGCACTTCCGATCTCGAGCAGATCAAGGTTCTGGCCGGCCTGCTGCCCGCCGCCGACGAGCCGCGGCCCTCCGCCTTGCCCGGCCACTTCCAGCCCGCTCTGTACAACGCCCTGACGCACGCCGCTCAGCCCGATCCACAGCAACTGCTGGAGCGCGCGACATCGCAGCAGTTGGACCACGCGTTCCATGGACTTACCACTGACGATTGGAATGCACTGCGCTCGGTGAAAGCCGGAGCGGATACGCCCGAAGCTCGCGCGATAGCACTTGCGGCAGCTCACAGACTGGTGACTTTCGTTGGCGCCGAAGATAACTCGGAGCAGGAAAGGATGGCCGCCGCGCTGGCGGACGCGAGCCCGGGGAGCCTCCGGGAAGCACTCGACAGGCTCAACCCAACTCAAAGGGAACTCATTACCAGTCGGTATGCGCGCAACGTACCGCCTGCCCAGTTGGCACCGATACTCGGCTACGACGACGCAACGTTCGACTCCTGGGCTCTCAGCGTTGTTCGGCAGGTAGCCGTGCACATTGCGAACCGAGCCGACGAGTCCGGAGAGCATCCTCGGCCGGAATCGGCAGCCACACCGGTGTACGCGGAAAACGAATGCCTGAATGCGGTCACGCAGTGGCTGGACGACCACGCCCTGGCACGCCTCGCGGAGACCGGAACGCTCGACGACCATTCACCACAGGAACCGAGGGACACCGGTCCCTACACACCCACACAGCTGGACAGGCTGCGGAACATCCTGCATGCCGCCCTCGAGGGCACTGCGCCCGCACCGGAACAGCTGCTGAACGAAGCAGACATCGAGCAGATCGATCGCGCGATGCAGGCGCTCGCCCCCAGCGACCGGTTGAACCTGCATCAGCTCGCGTCCGGCACGAACAGCAAGTCCATCCGCGCGTCGGTTGTCATGTCGGCGCGCCGGATGGTGAATTACCTCGCGGCCGAATACGACACATCGCAGGAGATGCTGGCCGGCACGATAGCCGACGCGGGGCCCGCGGATCTCCTCGACGCGTTGAGCGTACTCAGCTCGCAGCAACGGAAACATGTCACCGGTTTGCTCGCTCGGCCGAAATCGTCTCCCACCGCGGCTTCCGCGCCCGCGAACCATGCCGACTCCGACGCCGACGCGCAGACCGGGCCAGCCGCCCAGCGAATGGCTCGGTACCTAGCGGCCCGATCCGGGACCTCCGCCCCGACGACTCCAGCCGCGGCCACGTCGACCCGTCCGTCGGCCGACAGCACCGCCGAGTACACCAGCTCCGAACTGTTGCAGATCTTCTTGCCCTGGTTGGAGGAATACAAGCGCTTGCAGGAGGAGCTACACCCCCGGTCCACTACGCGCACGAGGCCGGCGCCGGATCGCGACGCCCTGCGGAAGGTCAAGGCCGCCTTCGCCGTCGCTGTCGAGGCGGCCGAGCGAGGCGACACGAGAGAACTCGACAGGCTGCGGACGGCGATCCGGCAGCTGGACAATCACCGTCAGCAACGATGCCTCGAGCTTCGGTACCTGGAGGGTCTCTCGATTCCTGAGATTGCCGCCGTACTGGACGAAAACCTCAGCCGCGGTGCAGTCGAACAGTTGCACCGCCGCGCCGTCCGGGCACTGGCCGCAGTACTCGAGCAGGACGACACCCCGGACGCGACGCCGGACGAGCCGACACCGCCTTCAGTCACGCTCGCGCAGGCGCCGGAACGCGGAATCGAGCCCGGTGTTCGGAGATCGAACGCGCCGGAGGAATTCCCGGATCCCGACGACTTCGGATCAATAAACGACTGGTTTCGTGAACTTCGGCATCATTACAGAATGAAACAGCCAGAGTTCGCTGAATTGTGCGACAGGTCCGTCACGACGATCGTGAACTACGAAAAGGGACGCAGTAGGCCCGATATCACCCTGCTCCGGAGACTTCGTGACCGACTACGTTTCTCCAATGATTCACTGATTGCCGTACTACGACGTTTCCCGAAGCATCCGAATTCAGCGAGCCGGGAATCGGCCACACATCCGCTGATTTGGGAATTTATCGCAGCGCGAGTCGGTAGCGCGATCGAGGCCAAGGCCGAGAAGCTGATTGTGAAGGAATACGCGGGGGTCGCGGAGCAGCTGGCAAGCGGCTGGGATATCTCAGCAGAGCACCGCGCCGAGCTCATGAAGGTTGGCGAAGAGGCGATCGCGGTGGCCTTGCGGAATTTTGTCCCGCCGGGCAACTTCGCTGCCGTGGCGCGATCGTCAGCCCGATACGCCATGCTCAGATCCACCTACTACGCGCCGGCAAACCGTAACGTCGGCGAGCATCGCACTACATCTGGTAATCGCACCGATCCAGTCGCGATCGACCTCGATGATACAGACGAACCGGAAACCCCGAGTGCCGCCCGATCCGACAACGTCGAATCGCTGCGGAATCAGCACGGCGAGGTGATATTCCGGCACTTGCTCCGCGCACTGGGCGTATCCGCGGCACGGGGCATGCAGGTGCCTCCGTCCCAGGTGCGGCTGGCACAAGAGGTCAACGGCGAAGTATTCCGGTACGCCGAAGCGCAAGGCCAGCCCGTTCCAGAGGGCGCGGGTATCCGCGAATGGCTGTACGACATCGCGGAGGATATGCTGGCGCGCAGGCTTTTACAGCGCATCCGCGTGGGGGTGCTCGCCGAATTGCGAGTCGAGCCTGCGACCGAAACCGAGCCTGTTGTCCGCCGGATCGCCGCGGCACCTGCGGACCGGCTCGAGCGGGCCTTGAATCGGCTTTCCCTCAACCAAAGAGCATGGTTGTATCGCAGATTCGGACTGGAGTTGGGCCGGGCGGAGGCCGCGTCCATACCGCCGTTCAAGAGCTACGGGCCCCAGTTGTTGGTCGACTTGGACCGGGCCGCGATCCAGCGGTTGGCACAGCTGGTCGGCGACGTCGAGGCGCGCGGCGAGGAGCAACAAGGCGCGCCCTCCGAGTTCCCGTCGGCCGACGTCCACGGTACTCCGCGGGCATCGACAGAAAAGCCGCGATCGGAAACGCCGCCTCGGGGCAAACGGCGATCCCGCGTCGAACAGCTGGTGAAGGTGCTCATCGACGCGCACCGCGACAACCGGAAGGCCTTCGAAGCGGGCCTCGAGGTACTCGAGCCTGCCGATCAGGAGTTTGTCCGACTCCGGGTACAGCAGGGGCTGACCCTCGAAGAGTCCGCGGCGGCACTGGAAAAGACGCCTGCCAGAACGAGATCCATACAGTCCCGAGCCACGCGCCTACTGGCGCTGAAACTCTTCGGGCACCTCCCGTCGGCCGGAGAACGACTGAGGCCCGCAATGCCGGAAGACGACGAGCAGCGTCCGGCATCCACCGGGGCACCGGCGCAACGAGGCCGGATCGCGCGGGGTGAGCAGCTGGTGCAGGTACTGCGGATCGCCCGCCGCGACAACCGCGAACTGTTCGACGCCCGCGTACGGGAGCGTCTCTCGCCTGCGGAAGCGCGACTCGTCGAGCTCCGCGTCGGCCAACGGTTGCCGCTGTCCGAGATTGCGCCATTGATGGGCAATGCCGTCAGCACCGCGAAGAACCTGCAGTCGAGAGCCTTCCATCGATTGGCGAACCAGCTGTTCGGGCATCCTCCCGTGGTCGGGGAGAGATTGCCGGACAGCGCCGCGGCCCCGGGCCAGCAGCACGAACCAACAGCTGTTCCCGCAACGAATCCGGCGGCCGACGATGTTCGTTCGATTTCCACTGCCCCGCCGAACTCGGAATCGAACTCGGCTCGGAACGCACTGGCCGACCGGCTCGGTCTGAGGCCGGACCAGGTGAGCCGGGGATCGGTCCGTTTGGCGGTCGCCCTCCTGACGGAGCAGATACAGGCCATGAGGCCTGCCGCGGTGGGTGCCGTCGACGGACGCGCGGTCGTGCGGTGGACCGCAGCCCAACTCGAATTGCATTCCGATCAGGAGGCGGCGACCCGCCACAGTGCCGAGCTCGGGGCATCCGACGTCGAGGAGTCGCATGGCCGAGCCTCGGACGATGCACCAGCGGACCCGCTGGGACAGCGGGATTTCGACGACCGGCGCCGCAGGCTCGACCGCGACCTGCAGGAACTACTCGGGCTGCGGGAACTGAACCCTCCCCGTCCGATGAGTACCGGCGAGGTACTGGCCGAACTGCATTGGGTCGCGGGAGTGACACATTCGCCGGAGTTCGGGGATCTGGTAGACGCGATCGAATTGTTCCTGGGTACAGGCTCCGAGCAGCAGGCACCCGTCCCCCTCGACGCGGTCCAAATACACGCTCTGCGCACCCAATTGGCGCAGAACCTGGGGATCGACCCGGACGACGTGACCCCTGGGTATGCCGAAATCGTTGCTGCCGACGACGCGATCGCACCGCAAACTCGCCGACTGGCTGCCCGTTATCGGAGACTCGACCCGGACGAAGCCGCACGGAAACCCTCAGCGGCCGATGTAGCCCGGTTGGCGCGTGTGACAGCGTCAACCGTCAGCCGTGCGTTCAACGGACGATCCGACTCGAGAAAGCGGTGGCACAGCGAGTCCATGCAGGGCATCTTGGTCGCGGCCCAGCACTTGGGTGTCCTCCCCGATCGAGAAGATATGGCAGCGCTGATCGATCCGGCCTATGTCGAGCAGCGCCTGCGTCCCGCGCGGTGGGTCGGGGACGAATTCGTCCCGGCGAGCATCAAGCCACAACCGCGCCGCGACGAGGTGGCCGCGGCAGCAGGAACAGAGCTGGCCGTCGTCCGCGACGCAGAGAAGGGTGTCGGGGAGCCTGACGTCATCAGTCGGGTATGCCGGGCCGCCGACGAGGTCGGATACTGGTACCACCCGGACGGACCGATGGCAGTCGCCGCGGCGGCAGCCTCCGGCACACAGAGACCGGACGCTGATGAAAGCGCGACGGCCGCGCATACCCCCGCAGATGTCGCCACGGCCCTGCAGAACAGCCTGCCTGGCGCGGTCGAGCAGGTACTCGACCAGATCGATGTCGAACTGCGATCGATGACCGACTCCGAGCGCCGCGACGCCACCGGCCGAGCCGACCTCGCCCGGCTCCCCGGCTGGGTGGTCGACCGGCTCGCCCACGAAGCCGAAGCCCAGCGACTCGCCCGCCAGACAACCACCCCCGACCAGCGTGCTCAATGGCAAGGCCGCGCAGAACGACTCGACCACGAACTCGCGCACATCCTCGGCTTGCCCGAGCCGGGAACCGGATGGACCGACCGCATCAGCAGCGACCCGCTGCACCACCTTCGCGCCCTCACGCGCCGCCCGGACGCGCCCGCCGAACTCCTTCACCTGGTCGACACCGCCACCCGATGCCTGAATCTGCAGGAGATCGCCGCGGCCGTCGAACCGCTGCACCAGGCGCTGGCCGACTGGCCCATCGCCGAACACATCGATCGGGCCGCCGCCATCGCCTGGGAACTCGCGTCGCAAGCCCGCGCCGACGGCGGCGGGACACCCGGAATCTCCGCTGCCATCCACGGACAACCAGGCCAGCGCTGGATCGAGATCCACGTCGGCGACGACAGCCGCACCCTGCCGGCGCGCGAGAGCGGCGACCGCCCCGGGTGGCGCGCCGTCGACCTCCTCGACACACACACCGAAACCTGGGGATGGACGCTCCCCCGCAACAGCGGAAAACAAGTCTGGTTCAAGCTTTTCGAAACCGCCGACACCAGCGACCCCTCGCAACCACCCCACGACCTCATCCTCGATCTGTCCATACCGCAGGACTCCTTGCGACAGGGCCCGAGCCTCGCGCGGCGAGCAGTACGACAGCGCTTGCGGCAGGCCGGTCACCCTGATCCCTTCGACCTGACCGTCCTCATATCCGACCTCGTCCAAAACGTCTACCGCTACGCCGACCAAGGCGACGCCAGGGTACGAATCCGGATCGACGGAAACACGATTCGCGTCGGAATCACCGATACCAGCCGTGGCCTACCCGCACGACAAGAGGCAACCACCCAGGGCACCGTCAGCGCCGCCGCTTTCACCGATGACCAAGCCGCCGAATGGGACGAAACCGGGATCGCCGCCGACACCCACGGTTTCTTCCTCGGCATGCTCGAATCAATGGCCTCGGTCTGGGGCGTGATCCTGGAACGCGCCGGCGGCAAAACCATCTGGCTCGAAGTGCCGATGCCGCCATCTACGGCATCCGGCACCACGACCGATCAACCACCGAACACACCCACGTCCGATCCGGACACTCCCGGATCGATCGGCATCGACCTCAGCGCCATCGACCTGACCGGACTCGGCCCGGACCCTTCGACCGCCAGCTCGGCCCCCGATCCCACCGACGCGAACGACGAGACGCAGAACCGGTCCACCCCACCCACGGACACCGACAGTCGGCGCCCGCCGACGCCCGGCACCCGGATCGACCCGGTCGCCCTCGCCCTCGACCCCGATGAACCCAACGCGCCGGACCCCGCCACACCGGAACCGCCCGAACAGCCGGCTTCCACCCAACGAGCGTCGACGAACCCGAACGAACACGATCCGGCTGCACTGCCCACAACCCAGGAACTGGTCGCGGATCCGGAAAAACTGAAGACGTTGCGGCAGGAAGTCGACGCACTGCGGCGGCAACTCCTCGAGCTCAGCAACGGACGCGCGGATCTGTCAAGCGCGGCAGCGGTGGACAGGATGCTGGGGGCGCTGCTGCAACTCGGGCGAGAAGGCAAGCTGAACCCCCGCCAGGCCCGCGCGCTCCCGCTGGTCGATGAGTATCGCGAGAAGTCCGGTCTCCTCGACGACGCCGAACGTGTCCGCGGCGAATACCGGGAACACAAGGCGAATGCCGCTCGCCGGACGGATCAGCCGGAAGGCGCCAGGCCGACCACCTCCCACGGACCCGACCCCGTCGCTATCGACCTCGACCCCGACGAAAGCACACCCGCAGACCGGCAGCCCGACAACGCGGAATCCCGTGAAACCGAACAGTTGCGGGCACTCCGTGGTGCGATCGCCGCGAGACTGGCCGGTGCAGCGGATGTTTCGAGCGATCCCGTGCTGAATCGAGCACCCGCTCTGATCGATGAACTGGTGGCCGCGCGGCGCCGGCCGGATGCGCAGGTCCCGGCGGAACGGCTGCGGTTGCTGGAGCAGTTCGCGCATCAGATGTCGGCATGGCTGGCCTGCGCGGACGAAGCCGCCGAGGCAAACGCCGCCTACGAGCAAGGGCTGCGGGAAGGGACGCCTGCCGTCCTGCGGGGTCGGCAGGACGCCGCGGAGATCCGGCTCGGATCGGCTCTCGCCGTCGTCGCGGAGGTCTGGGCACAGACCCGCACCCGAACAGACACGCCGATCATGACACGGCCCGCGCACCACCTCGGGCCAGAAGAGACAAACCGGCTGCGCGACGTGGCCGAAAAGATCTTCGGGGAGATGGTGGCCGCGGGGGCAGCGCTCGATGCCGTGAACACCACCGACCGCCAACAGCTCGCCGAGGCCACACGACGCTATGACGCACTCCGAGATATGTCGCAGTGGCTGGAGGAACTGCTGACCTTCGCGGAGCAATTGGATACGACACGGATAGGCCGGGAGCGCCTCTCGTTCCTGCTCGACCACTTCCGCGCGATCTCAGAATTGTTGGCGGCGACCCAGATGCGCGACACCGCGGCCGCCGCCCTGGCCGGTGCGACCGATCGAGAACGACGACTCGCGCAAGCCGCCGAGAACTACGGCGTGGCCGACCGCGGGGTCCGCGCTCTCGCGGAGATGCTGGGCGAACCGCGGCATCGCGCGACGACCACTCCCCCGGCGACGCAACCCGGCGCACCCGTCATCTGGCCCGGCGCGGACGGACAACCCGACTTCATCGCACAGACGCAGCCCCGGCAGCACGGTCTAACCGAGCCAGATCCCGGCGAGTCAGCGTCGCCCGATCGAACCCCCGAGGACCGCGCAGCGCAGCCCGGATCGGACCATCCACGGGGCGACCATGTCGAGGAACCCCGCGACTCCGAGGAAACCGCACCGCGGCGCTATGTCGAACAGAACCTGATGGTGGAGGATCTGGGTACGGTCGCGGCAGCGAGCGATCGAGGCAGGCACGCGCACAACGAGGACGCCTTCGCCCTGATCCGAGTGAATGTCGGTGGCGAAGAGGCCACCGCACTGATCGTGAACGACGGTCTCTCCCGGCCGAAGGGTGGTCATCGCGCCTCGGCCGCCGCCAAGGCGGCCGCCCACGATTTCGTGGTGGCGGCGCTGCGGCGGGCCGACCGCGACGGCCGGATCGATCCGGTAGCCGTGGTCGAGGGCGCCGTGGCCGCCGCCCAGGAGGCGGTTCTCGCCTTGCCCCCGGAGTCTCCCGCGGACAAGCCGCCCGCCACCACGATCGTGGTCGCGTTGATGGAGTCGGGACGGCTCACCGTCGACTGGGTGGGCGACAGCCGCGCGTACTGGATTCCGCTGGACGGCGGCCCGCCGATACCGCTGACCAGGGACGACTCGAAGGTCCAAGATGTGCTGGATGTTTTCGACGACACCACTCGCGAAGAAGCCGAACACTCGCCGATCGGCGGCCCAGGCCTCACCCACAACCTGGGCCGGTCGCTGGACGGGCTGAAACCGCGCGAGAAGGCCCGAGACATACGCGGCGACGGTGTGGTCCTGGTGCTGACGGACGGCGTGTGGGAACCGATCAGCCCCGACGACCCCGAACCCATCGCGGCCATCGTCCGGCGGTCGCTCGCCGAGGCCCCGGGCGATCTCGGCGCCGTCACGCGCGCACTGGTACGGGCAGGCATCGAAGCGGGTACGGCCGACGACGTGACCGCCGCGGCGGGATTCCTGTCGGCCGCGAACATCGACACCCCCGCGAATACGGCGACAGACCAGGACGGGCCCGCGACCCCGACCGATCGCGGCGCCGACCCCGTCGCGATCGACCTCGATCCGGACGAAGCAGATGCCACGCCGGTCGGGTCACGACAACCCGGCACCACCGCGCCGCGGAACTCGCCGGATAACGCTGGGGCACAGCCGGGCCCACAGCACGGCACGACTGGCGAGGCGAACACCGCCGGCAGAGTCGGCACCCCGTGGGACAGCGCACTGCGGCTGCGGCAGGTCCTCGAGCAGCATGTCGCGAGCGGACGACCGGAACTCGCGAGCGCCCTGCTTCGGCAACGATTCGAGACCGCGATGCCTCGGCTCGCAACCGATTTCGGGCAGCAGGAAGCGCACCACATTGCCGACGAGGTGTGCGCGACGGCGATCGCACGCCTCAGGCAGCTCGGTAACCGGAATATCGAGCTGTGGTTGAACAACATCGCGCGAGAGGTCATCTGGAACCATCGCAGTATCGCGGACCCCTGGTACAGCATCCGGGAGTTCGTTGCCGAATGCGCACGACTCGAGCAAACCGATCCACTGGTCCGGGTGCTGGCCGAAGCCCGAACCACGGACGTGCGGCGTATCCTGGAGGGGTTGCCGAGCCACCGGCGTGACCGTTTGATCCGCGCCTTCTGGCCCACGGGTCCGGGCACATCACCTACCGCGCCTGACGGCACCGAATCCGATCGTGATGCGCTCTGGGTCGCAGCGCGCCAATTGGTCACAGCGGTGGCGACCGCGGCGAACTATCCTGCCCAGCTGCCGGTTCGGGCCGCCAGCGGCGCACCTCGGATCGGCCGATTCAGCTCCACCGCGACGACGTCCTCGCCCTGGCTCACCAGCAGGGAACTCGAGGTGCTCAACCTGATCTACCAGGGTTTGACCCCTGCGGAGATCGGGAGACGGCTGGGCGTCGACCCGAAGGCGGTCACGAACTACCAGAAGAGTGCGGCCAAGAAGTTGGGTACCACCGGCGCGATCCGGACGGTCCTGGCGGCCAAGCGGCAGGGGTTCGTCCACGACGGAAATCGACCACCAGCCGGTACGGTCCGCCTGGACCGCGAGCAACGACAACTTCTCCAGTTGATGGCCGATGGCCTCACGGATCAGGCCATCGCCGAGGTGCTGGGCGTGGCCAAGCTCACCGTCAAGCGCCGCCGGGCCCGGATCGGCGCCGTACTCGGCGAGACGAAGCGAACTCCGATGCTGATGAAAGCCGTGCGGCTGGGAGCCTTCGACGAACCTGCGAGCGAAGACACCACGCCGAGCGCACCCCGCAGACCGGGCACCGTCGCCATCGATCTCGGCGACCCCGACGAACCTGCACCCGTCACACCCCAACCGTCGCGCGCCGCTGGACCGGCGAAGCAATCAGCGCAGGGCACCGCGACGCCCGGCGCCACCCCGTGGGCTCGACCCGCACGGAGCGAGACACCACCGGGAACCGCAGCACTCGATGTGAGCGTTTCACGGCCCGGTGCTCTGCTGCGCCGAGTGCAGGAGGCGGAGCTGGCCCGGTACCTCTACGGTCGGCCGGAGGTCAAGGCCGCGGCGGTCGCGGTGCTGGACCGGCTGGAGACGGTGATCAAGGGCCTGTTCCAGGACGTGCTCGAGGATCTGCCCGCGACGGAGCGGGACAAGCGGATCCGAGCGGTTTTCGACGCGTCCGCGCGGCCGTGGTGGGGCGGCATGGTGTTGCCGTCGGTGCCGATGGACGAGCTGAAGCGCGAAGGAAACCTGCGCGAACTGATGTCGGCCATGCTCAACGCCATGATTCGCAACGCCGAGCTGGGAGAAGCAGGCGTGGGCCTGACTTTGGACCAGGGCATCGCCCGGTACATGAATCAGACGCAGGAGTGGCGACGGAGCAAAGCGCGCGAACTGGGGCTGGACTTCGACGCGCTGGAGGCCGTTCGCGCGGCCGTTCTCGAGGACAAGCAGCCCGGAGAACCGATCACCTGGAAAGACCTCAACCCGGTCGAGTACGTGCGGAGACACGACGACGTGGCCGATCGGGCCTACGCGGAGTACGAGCGGCGAAACGCGGCATTCCCCGAACGGACGTCGGAAGTGCCACATCTCATTCCCACTTCCCGGGATGCCGCCGCGCTGGGCATGCCGCTGTCTGTGCGCGAATTCGCCGCACTACCGGAGCGGCGAGTGCTGCGGATCAGCAAACTCGACCTCGAGGGCAGCGCCGCAATTCCCCGTCTCGACGACGGGCGCGTCGATACCTCCCGGTTGGAAGCCCAGCTGCGCGAACACGACGACTCTGTCGCCTACGTCGCGCCCACCTACGTGCTCGACCCGCGCGGACATCGAATCATCGATGACGAGGGTTACCGCATCGCATCGATCAGCGTCTACCACGATGAGGGCACTGTCGGTCCCGAGGAAGCCTTCGCCCTCGACCACTCCGAACGGGTCATTCAGCTCCCGTGGCGACCGGGTTACGTCTACGTCGACCCCGACGAGAGCAACGACGACATCCGCAGGCCGGCCGAGCAGGAAATCCCCTCGAACGCCGTCATTTCCGGCACCGCCACCCGGATGCTCGCCCGTTTCGACTGGCTGCGCCCGCCGGGCGTCTCCCGGCACGACTTCATTGCGGCGTTGATCGCCTTCATGCTTCCCCACCAGCACACGGTGCCCGAGATCGTGCGGGGCTTGGAGATGGCGGGCGTGCTTATGGGCGACGACCCGGAGTCGATGTATCGCACGATCATCGAACAGTTCGGCCCCCGGCAGCTACCCGACCGCACGCCGCATGCCGAGCCGAGTGATACAAAACGGCAGCCGGCACGGACACCGTGGCAGCAATCCGAATCTCCATCCACTGCTCGGCCGGATCCGGCCGCATCGGATCCTCGAACAGACGGCTGGACACCGTGGAAGGACAGAGCGTCCCTCGCCGAGGCCGTGCGCAACGCAGACAGCACTCGGAAAGAGGTCGCGCCGCACGCTCGGTCGGATCCGCAGGCACCGCCGACCACCGCGGGCACCAATTCGTTCGACGAATGGATCCAGGAGCTTCGAGACCTGGGAATCGACACCGAACAGATGACGTCGGATCTGACGGAAATCTGGGACCATCTGCGCCTGGACCCGAAAGTCCACGCGATGTTCGTGAACAAAATTCAGGAGCTCATGGATGAGTCCCCGGATGCGTCGAGGCCCAATTTCCTCCGCTACGGACCGCCGGACATGACTGGACGGGAACTCGTGTCCGCCATCGCGAACGAGGCGCGAGGACTCATCGAGACATCGGCGATGGGACACATCGCCGAGCAAGAAGTACCTCATAACGTTCGCATCGCCTACCAGAACGTGGCGGGGACGCTCGAACTCGCCCGAATCAGGTCGGCCCGACAAGAGTTCCGGGTGCTCACTCGACTTGTGCAAGGCAAGACCTATAAAGAAACCGCGGCGGAACTCGAAATAACGCCGTGGGCGGTGCAGAGACACGCCACGTCGATCTACGCCAAATTCGGCGTAGAGGGGCGCAACGAGCTGGAAGCGGCGATCCGAGCCCGCCACGCCGGCAGCACCGCCGCGGCCGCCCCGCGCAATCCGGCCGCGCCGACCGAGACCACCGATCAGGCATCGCAGACCGACAAATCAGCGCGCCGCCCGGGGGGCATCGACCCCGTAGCGATCGACCTCGACGATCCGGACGAGCCAGCGGGCAACGAGCCCGCTGAGGGGCCGGCCCCCGCCCACCGCCCCCGGCCCGATTTCCCGCACCGCGAACACCCGGTGAAGCTCCCCGGCCGAACCGAGGACGTCGGCGGGGACGCGGTATCGCGGTTGAGCCCGGCGGAGGTCGGTGTATGGCTACACGACGAACTGCGCCGACTGACGCGCAATCCCGACGTCGAGGTCCATGGATTCGACCGGCCCGATCTCGACCCGGAGACTATCCGTGAGATCGCCCGGGCTCTCGTCGACATGGCCACGCAGCACCCGCAGGTCGATATCGGCAGCATCGACATCGACTGGCTCTCGCCGAAGACGGGCGGGGCGGCGATGTCGAAGACCGATCCCATCACCGGTTTCGTCACAACCGAACGTGTGATATTCAACGTCGACTTAGCCACGAGTCCGAACAAACTCCGTCGGTGGATGCAGAACCGAATCGACTCCGGGATGGCGCATCCCAGCATGGCCGGCCGTCCCGCGTATGCGATCGTCGTGCACGAGTTCGGCCACATGCTCGACTACGCGGGACGGACCGACGCTCGATACCGTGCCGACGAGACGCTGTTCGATCATTACAAGGCAAATCGTCTGGGAGAGAGTACTTACGCGGCGTACACGGCCTGGCTGCGCCGCTACCTGACCGCCTACAGCTTCGACAAGAACGGCTATTTCAATTCGACCGAGGCGTTGGCCGAGGCCTTCGTCGATGTCGTGCTCAACGGCCGCGACAGGGTCAGCGAGCCGGTGGGGCTGCTCTATGACCTACTGGTGGACTCCGTCGCTGCACCCCGGACGACGGCCGACAGCGGCGAGGTGGACCACTCACCGGCCCCCGAGCCCGAGCAGGAGATTACACAGGTCATCGGCCAGATGCGCGACCTGGAGAGTGCGTTCGGGCAACTGGCCGACACCGCCGGAATGATCGACCTGCCCTCGCTGCTTCGTATCCGCGCGGAATTGCACGCCCTCCTGGACGACCGACTGGCAGCCCGCCCGGATACCGCGCGCCGACACGATCAGACGATTGCCAGGCTGCGGGATTTGACCTCTCGCTCGGACCTCGCCGAGAGCGATATCCGAACGCTCGCCGAGATCGTCCCGATGAAACGCAGCCGAATGTCAGGGTTGTTGCCCGGGGTGAATGATCGGTACGCCCAAGCGCTGCTCGCGGCGGCACGTTCGCTGCTCGCTGATCTCGACGCCGACCGGCCCTCGCGCGTGATCGTGGACATGGCTATCAGCGAATTCTTCTCCGGCCTCCGTGCCGCGGTCGACGATGTCGCGCGAAAGTTGCACTCCGGCAGTGGCTCCGCGTGGACCGTACAACGCTTGCTGGACAACAGCCGTTCGATGCTGTCCGCTGCCGAGGCCGCTCGGCAGGCCATCACCGACGGGTGGCGCCGCATCCCTGAGGATCGGCTGCTGCCGCTGTTGTCGGAACTCGCCCGAGGCCGGCTCATTCGAGATGACGTCATCGATGCCGTCATCGCCAGATTCCCCGCGCCGCTGGGTGTGTCGGGCGGCGCCTCGGAAGCACTGCGCCGGGCAGAGAATGCGGTGTTGCGCAGCTACACCGAAGCCGCGGTGCGCGGGTATGTGTTCGGGGAGCAAGACGCTCGGACCATAACGGCCTTCGAAGAGGCCACAGCGAGGGTGCGCGCTGCGGTGGGATTGTCAGAGACCGATCGGGACCTGTCCGCCGAGGTGCGCGACGCCGTGGTCCGGGTCCTCTCTCCGAACGGTGCCCCCACCTCCAGCACCACACAACCGTCGACGCACACAGGAACGACCCCGGGCAATAGCGCCGACCCCGTCGCAATCGACCTCGGCGACGGTGACGAGCACGAACCCACCCCCCCGATCGACAACGCCGAGTCTCCTGACCCGTCGGCCGCGCGGACGAGTAGGACAGCAACCGAGATCGTGGCCGCCCTGGAGCACGCCGACTGGCTGCCGATGGAGGTCAGGGCCGCTGTCGGTGATAACCGGCGAGCGTTGGCCCGGCGTGTGGACAGACTCCCCGATCTGCAGCGAGAATGCCTGCGTCAGAAGCTTGTCGAGGGGCACACGACCGCTGCGGCGGCCAGCCTTCTGGGCAAGAGCCGCGGGGCCGTCGCCATGGCCTACCGCCGCGCCATGGCGAGCTTGTCCGAGATGCTGCCGCCCGGTTCACTGGCTTGGCTGCAGGCCCCGCAGAAGACAGCGCAGAGTCAGGCGGTCGAGCAGGACAAGACCGCCGACGCGACCGCACCGCCCGTGATCTCCGAAGAAGACGCGGCGCTCGACGACGAAATACGTGAGCTGGAGCGTGCGCTCGGCATCGAGACCGATGCCGAGCGCACACTCGAGCTGACGTTGTATATGGACGACAAATTCCGGAACGTTGCCATCGCGGCGGGTGTGTCTCGGCCCGAGTTGCTTTTCGGACGTATGGAGTGGCTGAGCTGGCTGGAAGCTCGCCACTACGCCGAACAGCATCTCGGCGATGAGCTGAGCGTGGAGTTCATCCTGAAATTGCATGAGCTGCTCGGGCGGCGGATGGCACCGGAGTCGGCAGGAAAGCTCGGCGGCCCGGACGGGATGGCCGCGGACGTCGCAGCGATGTGCGACTGGTTCAACGCCGCAGTGAGCAACCCCGACACGGATCCCTACGAAGTAGCCACAGACCTCGAGCTGTGGAGCATTTCCGGGCATCACGAGGAGGGCGACTATCACCGTCGGCTCTCCAGGATCCTGCTGAATTGGGCGCTCGAAAAGCAAGGGAAGCCCGCCAGCGCCATTCCGGAGTTCGACGAAGATCTCATGCGGGACGACTGGGTGGACACCGTCAAGGCGGGAAGCTTGCGGTTCCGACTGCTCGAAGCCCAGGTGGAACAATCCGCGGGTATCGCGGATCCGGTGGCACTGCTCGGTCTCGTCGGTGCGCGAGAGCGCTACCGTCGCATGGGTGGAAGGCCCGCGCCGTTCGTGCCGGGAGAAGAGCACGATGCCCTCGCCTGCAAGCGACTGCTGGCCACGCTGCTGTCGGACGCGCCGCTGCCCGAAACCGACGAGCAGGTCCTGGCAATCGTCGACCGATCGCTGCGTGACGGCCCGAATGGGGGCGGCGACACAGCGCCCCAGCCGGATAGCACCCCGCACGAACCCGCAAAGCCGACATCATCCGGTAGCCGCGTCGACCCCGTCGCCATCCACCTCGGCGATAGCGATGAGTCCAAGCGAACGACAGCCTGGTCCGCAGAGCCGAGCCGGACCACCGACGAGACGGTGCCACTGCCGGAATCCCTGATCGAGCCCGCGGACGACACTCCGCCGCACGCGCCCGGTGCTCGGATGTCCGCCACCGAATTCGCCGCGCGGCTTGCCGCGGCCGAACGCTCCGGGCCGCCTGTTCGGACCAGCCCGAGCCATATGTACAGCCAGAACAGCATCACGGAGCTGCTCACCTATCCCGACGGTTTCGCGGTGGTCGAGAAGAGCTCGCTGTCGGCCCAGGCCCGTGCCGCCGAGATCCTGGTGTCAGCGATCGGCTATGCGGTCGAGGCGCCCGTACCGCCGGTGATCCCCGCTCCCGACCGTGCCGATGCCGTGCTGATGCCGTGGCTGCCGGGCGACGCCGACCTGGACATCAATGCGCTGGAGGCGTTGCGGAACCATCCGGACGCGCGCCAATTGGGTTTCCTCGATGTGCTGGTCGACAATTGGGACCGACTGGAGAACGTGTTGCGCGACGGAGACCACTACTACGGCTTGGACCACGCGTACGCCCTGGAACGGCCGCTGGACCCGAGTTCGAGCCCGCTGTCGCAGCTCTACGTCAGTGATGTCGACATCCACAGCGAAGCCGATCCGTACGAATGGGTGACCAACGACCGTAACCTGTCGGAACTCGATCGGTACCGGCGCGCCATCGCCATGCAGCAATCGCTGTTCGTGGTGTACGGATCCGTGGACGGGTATCGCCGCGTGCTCGCGCGACAGGACAAGATGTGGGAGCACTCTCGCGACATCGCCGCGCCACAGAAGAAGCCAGTCGCTCAGAGCTCGGACGAGACACCGCCGGATGCCGACCAAGCTGTGGCCGACGCTCGCAAGATCGCCGAGTTCTGGCGGAATTTCCAGGAGTTCTTGGTCCGCAGCGGGATCGTCGCGGCGTCGGACCCGGCCCTCGATGCACTGGCCCTGGCCCGTACATCGGATGTCCGGGACGCCTTGACCACCCTTACCGAACGCCAACGACGTCTCATCGAGCGGTATTGGCCGCTTCTGTCGAATGACCCGGCTACCGGGCAGCCAGAACCCGGCGGTCTGGAGACCGACCCAGCCGAAGTGCTGGATGCGACCCGCGCGCTCGCGATCGCCGCGCTGGCGGAGATCCCCACAACGGAATCCGACACCGTCGCCATCGACCTCGACGGGGATATCGGAGAAGAGTCGGCAACTGCTGAGACCAACGACGTCCAGCAAGCGATCCGTCGGCTCGAACAGGCGCTCGGAATACGCACCGACGCCGAGCGTGCACTCGAACTCGGGCTGTTCATGGAGGACAGCTACCGGGAAATCGCTCTCGTCGCCGGCCAGGACCGCCCGGAGGATATTTTCGATGGTCCTGAAGGATGGGCGAGCTGGCTCGATGCCAGGCACTTCATCGAACAGTGCCTCGTGGAGGATACCGAGCAGGATCTGACCGTTGATTTTCTGCTGGAGGTCCACCGCAGGCTTACTATTCGGCACCATCCCGAGATGGTGGGCCAGTTCCGGGTGGACCCCGGAGGCTTCGGCTGGCTGAGGTCACCGCTGACCGCGGACGAGATCTCCGCAGTCGAGCAAAACCCACAGCTGACGCACGTACCGGGACCATTCAGCCCCGGTCCGTATGGAGTCGTCCTCGAGCCCCTGCACCCCGGCCGACCCGGAGCGACGACGGTACGCCGGTTGGAGGTGCCACCGACCGAGGAAGAGTTGACAGCCATTGCGGCCGATCCGCTGCGCGCGTTCCGGGGCCCGGAACAGCAGACAGTCGAGCACGGAGCGCTCCTCTACCCAGCGTTCGGCGGTGCAGAAGGCACGCGCGCCGCGCTGGAGCAGGTGTGCCGCTGGTACAACGCTGCCATCCGAGAGCCGGACGCCGATCCTTACCTGATCTGCGCGGAGCTGCAACAGCGATTGGTCACCATTCACCCGTGGGCCCAGGACTTCAACGGCCGATTCTCCCGAATGGTGGCATTCGTGTGGGGCCTGAAAAGGGCCGGGCTGCCTCCCAGCGCCGTACCCGGGTCGTATGACAACGACATGTTCACCACGGTGCCCGAGTGGGCCGATACCGTCCGGGCCGGAAGCCGCCGATACGCCGACTGGACAGCCGAACTCGAACGACTGGGCCCCGCGGTGGATCCGGCGCGACTGCTCGGCCTCGAACAGATGCGGGAGCAGTACCGACGCATGGGTGGCCTAGCGACACCGTTCCCATCCGGACAAAGGCACGACGGTGATATCGCAATGCGACTGCACGACGCACTGCGTTCAGGGACCTGGGACCGCGCTACAGTCCCAGACATTTCGCAAGAGGGATGGGCAGCCTGGAAACCCATCACGTCGCAGCCACGGACCCGAGCCGAGAACCCCCGCTCCTCGAAGGAACCCGACAGCCGGTCCGGCCCGGAACAGAACCGGTCCGCACAGACGAACAACCCGCCGGTCGGCAACCGCATCGACCCCGTCGCCATCGACCTCGGCGACAGCACGCCCCCGTCCGACGCCGAGACCGCTCCAGCCGAACCAACTCCCGACTCCCGCTGGGCCTTCGGCACCGACGAGGGCGAGGAAGGATCCACGCTTCCAGCTGATCCACACCCCACCCCACCGGAGAACGAGCACGCGGCGCGGGCAATCGCCGCACTGCGCCATCGGTTCGGCGAGCACGCGACACTGCGGTCGTTGGTCGAGCGCGTCGACCCCGATGAGGTAGTCGATGCCGCCCGAGCACGCGCCAGAAGGAATGCGCACTGGTGGTTCTCGCTGTCCACCGAACAGCGGGCGGGAATGGTGGCGGTACACCCCGCCCTGATCGGCAATACCGACGGCATCCCGTACACCGTGCGCGATTACGCCAATCGCCGGTCGATCACCCGGCAGCTCACACAGCTGCGCCGGATCATCGGGCACCGCGGGCTCACCGCCGCGGAGAAGGCGCATCTGCTCAACCTGGAGACCACCCGGGATCAACTGGCCGAAATCGAACGCCGCGTCGAGGACTTCGGCTCGCCGCCGGTACAACTCCTCGCCTACGACGCCGAGAAATACGACGGCAACGGCCGGATCTCCGTCTCCATCGGAGACGCCGACGAAGCGACGAACGTCACCCGCCATGTCGGCGGCTTCGGGACCACGCTGCGGTCACTGCTGTACCGATACGGGTTTGCGGGTGCGCAATACGAGATGACCTCACGGTATGCACCCGAAGAGACCGTGGCGGCCATCATCGATATCGGCTACGAACACCCGACCAAACTGCTGAAGGGAACGGTGCCGGTTCTCCCGTTCGATCCCCTCTATCACCGGTTCGCCGAAGTCGGGGGCTATGTCGTGGCGCGAGATATCGTGTCCTACAACAGCACTCGCGAGTCTTTGGCAGAGCATCGGGGCACCGCGCTGCCACGACTGCACACTCTCCTCGGACACAGCTACGGCTCCACGACCGTGTGCTACGCGGGCCGGGACGCTCGGCTGGCCGGCGAGATCGACCAGGTGGTTCTGACGGCCTCCCCGGGCGCGGGTCCGATGACTCGGGCTACCGACTTCGGTATCGGGGCCGAGAACGTCTACGTGCTGACGGCGACCCGTGATCCCATCGCCTGGCTCGGCGCCACCGCTCCCGACCGGCGCGGCCGATTCCTCAACCGCGGTCTGGGACCGGATCCGGCCGGCGAGTCCTGGGGAGCGGTGCGGGTCACCGCGGAGCCACCGAAGACACCAGAGTTCCGCAAGCGCATGCAGGTCCATCAGGGTTACAACTCGTATGCCGATATCGAGGCCCGGGTGCCGACCGAGTCGCTGGACAATATCGGCCTGATCACCGCGGGTCGTGGCGCCGAAGCCACCCGCGCCGAACATCGACCGGCCCGAGGGGGCCGCGGTCCGGCGCTTCATGTCACCGATCCGGAACGCAGGCGAGCCGCCCGCACCCGCGCACTGAACGACGGCTTCGCTCCGGCGGAGGCCGCCGAAATCGAGCAGCTCATCGCTGAACTGCTGACCTTCCGCGACAAGGACGGCAATCGTCCGTTCGCCTACCTCGAGAACATGCCGATTCCCAACGCCGCCGAACCGTCCGGGCCGGATTGGGTCGCCAACCGCGGGCAGTGGCTCCGGGCGCTGCGCAAGGGCGACCGCGCCGCGCTGCGAACCGTAGAACTCACCGCCAAGGATGCCTTCGAACTGAAGCGCTTGCTGCGACGCTCCCCCATCTACCTGACACTCGCGCTGGTCGTCGCAACCGGTTTGAAAGCCGAACAGCTACTGGGTATTTCCGACCACGGCCCGCTGTTGTTCAAACAGGAGAAGAGAATACAGGGGAACGAGACGATCACCGTCTGGAAGTTCCGGACCATGCCGGAGGACGAGCCGGAAGGACCCACCAGCAGCGCCGCCGTCGATCGGGCCATGCCGTTCCAGCGGTACCTGCGTGACACATCGCTCGATGAACTGCCGCAATTGCTGTCGATCGCGACTGGAACCATGTCCTACCTGGCTGGCAGACCGATGCTCGACGGCGACCGTGTCCAGATGCGGAAAGTACTCACACCCGAGGAATACGAATTCTGGGAGCAGCACCGCAAGAACGACCTGTGGTCGGCGCTGCACTTCCCCGGCTGCCGCGGTTTCGACCGCGAGTCGCCGGAGTATCTGCGCACCAGATATCTCGCGGCCCGACTCTATTCGATGATCGGAAGCCGGTCGGTCGACGAGTACATGCTCGGGGTGATCGACCAGTACCTGCTCGGCATAGTTGGTAGCCAGGGCCGAGTACTGATACAGAAGCTCGCCGCTCACCTGCATGGCCGTTTCCTCTCCAGCACCGGTGCGAGTACGGAGACGACCGATGTCGCAGCGCAACTGTCGCCCGACACCGTACCCACGCAATCCCCCGATGGCGACACCGATCGACCGGCCGTGGACAGCGGCGCGGCGCAACCGTCACCCACCCCGGTGGAGCCCGCGCCCGACGACCCGCTGCTCGAGCGGATCCGCGGCATCAACCCACTGCGCAACTGGGACATCGGCGCCGAGTGCACCATCGCCGCCGACCTCCGGCTCAGCGGCCGACCCGACATCGTCGCCGAACCGTCGGAAACAGGACGAGTACCCGGTGACGACAGTCGATCCCACGTCCGGTTCATCCAGGCCCACTACGACACGACGTTCCAGCACGTCGAGAGCTGGACCGACCTCGAACAGCAACTGCTCGACGCCGGCCACCTGGCACGCGGCATCATCGCCTACCGCCATCAACCCTTCGGAGGTTCGCAAGGCCACACCGTCAACGTCGTCAACTACCACGGCAGCATCCGCTACGTCGACGGGCAATCCGGCCGAGACGTCACCAAGAGCATCCACGCACTGACCAACCGACTCACGGTACCCGCGAGCCACCGCAACCGACCTCCGGATATCGACGCCCACTTCCTCCGCACCGACGGCCACTACACCGGATCCCGCCCCGGCGCACCGGGTGTAGCGAGGCCCGTCCCTGGCCCGCCCACGGTTGATGAGCCCGCCCGCGGGCCTGGGGACTCCGACCGGCACCCGCGAAGTTCGCCGGAATCCGGAATTTTCCCGAGCACGTCGAGCACCCGCGGTAACACCAAGACCCCCGGCAACAGCGTCGACCCCGTCGCGATCGACCTCGGCCCCTACGACGACGACTCCACGGGCCGCAATGTCGTCGTTCCCCGGCACGCCACCGGTACCCCGGCGGGGGTTGCCGAGCTGGTGGGCGAGGATCTGTCGTTTCGCGGCGACGTCGCCGAACAGCTTTTCGCACAGCACATCCCGGAGGGCGAGCCGTCGGTGACGACGACTCGCGCCGCCTGGGAGCGGGATGTCCGCCGTGCGGTGCGCGGTGCGGAGGCGAGGCTCGCGGGCCTACGCCCCGGCCCGGGGACGGAATCGGGATCGGGCTTGCTCGGCCTGCCGCCGTTGTCCGAGATGTTCTGGTCACGAGAAGATCCGGAGGACGACGGCGCGCAGCCTGTCGGCCTGCACAGCCCGCCGATACTCGACGGCCTCGTCCGGGACAGCGCACAGGCGGGATCGCATGAGAATCCCACCGCATTCGGCCCACCCGCCTGGGTGTACGCGGCATTCGCCGTCCGCAATCCCTGGCCGCCCGAGGTACGGCCGCAGGTGCTCAACTGGTGCGTGCAGCAGATTCGGCAACGGCACTACAGCGCCGGGGAAGCCGACTTCCACCGCTACCTCGCGGTCGAAGCACGAATCGCGGCCATCCGCCAGGCACTCCACGCGCCCACGGACATCGCTACCGACCCGGGCCGGTACACCGATCTGGTGTCGGCGTTTTCCACGAACCTCACCTTCGTGCGCCGCGAAGCGGCCATCGGCCGGGCCCTCCTGAATCGTGGGAAGCTCAGCGCCGGGTCCGAGTACGTGGTCGGCCTGCGTCGGGAAACGGAACATCGACCGGTACCCGACGACGAAGGTCAGCGTGTGCTCGAAGCCTTCACGAGGCACCTGTCCCGGGGACGGCCGTCGAACCTCGACGCCTATATGACACCGGCACTCGATGAGCCGCTCCCACCGCGGCTCGGGTCTTCGATTCGAAGATTGCTGGAGAACCGACGGCAGGTCGAGTTGAGCATCGCTATCCAGCCTCCGGCGACACAGACACAGCGCAGAACACACAGACTGAATGTGACTGGCGCCGCCTACGAGCCGGACCCCGCCCGCGAGGGGGCGGTACGCCTCCGCATGCGCGCCGCGGTGATGATCGATCGAGCCGAATTCGGCGATATAGAGCTGATTTTCGAGCTAGATGCGTCCGGAATCGTCACGGCTTACGTCGAGCCCGGGCCGGCCGGCGACTTCCTACCGGAGTATCGGTCCGCTCGGGGCGGCACAGGACGAGGGTCGTTCCTCGACTTGGTTCGGCACTTCGTGCGCGGCATCGGCGCCGATGTGCTGCAGGTGAAGGTGGCCGACGACGCGGGCGCCGCGGAACTGTCCGGTCGCGACCTGCTGTCGCGCGCGGGCCTCGCACCGGTCGAGAACGCGCCGCAGTGGCTGAGCGAACGCTGTGCACCACCGGCGGTCACGGCCGAGCCCGCCCCTTCGGGCCTGGACCGACGACTCACTCGCGAGCAGGTGCTCGGATTGATGGAACAGGTCCGCGTGACCTCGCCGCACGAGTCCGAAAACCAATGCGGTGTCTGGCATCTGCCGCTGCCCGCCGGACCGGGCGCGACCTCGGCACCGATGGTGACGGTCCGGGTGTACCTGGACGAGGCGGAGCGTTTGGGCTTCGATCTCGACTCGCTGGCCGTGCCGGCGGCGGAAGCGTCGGACCTGTTCCACCAGGCCGGGGTGCGCGGCCCGCGGCTGCTCTATGACTCCGAATCGTCGCCGATGGCACTGGATTTCAAGACCCGCGTGACGATTCACGAGCACATCGCGGGCGATGAAGTCCTGCCGGACGAGGGTTGGGACCGCACAACCGAGGACGTCTTCCTCGAGTTGTCTCGACTACACGGCCTGTCCTCCACTCCCCACACGAAGCATCTATGGGACCGGAAGCAAGAACGCCGGGTGCTGGCACTGGAGCACGGCGACTTCGACCACAGGCTGGACACGCTGATCGGCGGCGTCCCGCTCTTCGTCTTGTGGCAGCCGACGCTCGTCAACGAGGGCAGCGAGCTGATGGGCTTCACGCACGGCAACCCGATCCGCCGCAAGATGCGGCGCGGCGCCGACGGCCGCATCGGGTTCACCGATTCGAAACTCGCGCAATACGCGCCCATCGCATGGGATTGGGCCCGGTACTACCTCGTGAACGACTGGGCCGACGACGCCGAACGACGTGCTGTGCACTCCGAAATCCGAACGATTCTGCAATACCGATACGGTGCCGGTGCCGGTGCCGAACTGGTAGCGGACTTCGAGCGCTACGTCCTGCTGGAGGCACGCAAGTCGATCATCGGCGACGCCTACCGGCTACCCAAGAAGATCGCCACCGGGTTCGCGACCATCGAGGAGGTGCTTCCGGACTTCTACCGGAACGTCGCCCTCGTCCGCCGCGCCGCCGGGCAGGACCCCATCTCCGAGGAGGCGGTTCACGATCTGCTGGCGGAATGGGCGCTCCGTGAGCTGGAACTGCTGGACACGTCCGCCGCCGCGGCGACTGCCTGGGAGATTCCGCCGGCTCGCGCGACGGAACCACGCCGGTGGATGCGGCGGATGCTGCACACGGCCGACAGGGAGCTCGGTGCCGGTCACCACGATGTGGACAAGTCGGCGGCACTGGCCGCCGTCCAACGCTGGGACGGACCGCGACGGCTGGAGCCGGTCAGGCTGCGGTGGCTGGGCTCCCCGGAGGGCTTCCTCACCGCGGTCGTCACGGCTGCGGTCGTGGAAGGCACACGCATCAGCGGCGAGGTCTATTTCACCTTTTTCACGGATGCCTCCGGCCGGATGGTCGCAGATTGCGTCGGCGACGTGGAAGCCCAGAAGGTCGAACCTCTCGTGCTCGACTTCGTTCGTGACGCGGGCGCGGACCGGCTCCGGGTGACGTTGATCAGCGACTGGCCGGCGGCGGCGCGGGCCGGGTTCGATTGGAACAGGGAGCATCTCGGAGAGATGGAAACGATTCGAGAGGCCCTGTGCGATGCTGTCGACGACCTCGAGCAGCGCGAGCCGACCGTCCCGCCCGGCGTCGCAGAAGTAGGCCGAAGGTTGCGGTCAGGTGACCTCCCTACACCGAGGGAACTGTTGGATGCCGGCCTGATCGACGCCGGTGTGCCGCTCGAGGAGATCGCCGCGCCGTGGGCCGGGTGCATCGACATGGCCGACGCACCCGCTGCCACGGACCTCGAATGGAGCCAACCCGAAGCGCGGCCGGTCGTAGCCATCCCCACGGACCCGCCCGCACCGGAAACGTTGCTGGACAACATCAAACGAGAAGGCCGCGGCACCCTGGACTCGAAGGTTGCCGCCAGGCAGATCCTGCGGGCCCGACTCCGAGCACCCGACTACGAGGGAAACAACAAGCGGACGTGGCGCTATCGAGACGACAACGGCAATCGGATAGTCGTGCACCAGGTACTGCCGACGACCACAGGTGAAAAAGACCTCACCCGCAACCCCGATCCGTCGCACCGGAATGTCCGCTGGTTCCATTGGCTTCCGTTCGATGCACCCGATGCCGTGCAGCTTGCCGGAACTGTGACCGATGTTCCCGCACGGGTATACCGGTGGCGCGATTACTACGTGGAGGAGTATGCCGACGGACGCACCCCGGAGCCGGATGATCCGAACTGGGATCTGATCTTGAACAAGATGTTCGAGGCGAAGCGACGTCTGCTGGATATGCGGCTACCCCCGCATCTGCAGGTGCGGCCGGTGACCGAACACCTCCACCTCTACCTGGATCAGCAGCGCCGCAACTACCGTCGCCGCGCGCCCTGGCTGGATCGGCTGTTCCGCCTCGCCCCGCATCAGGCCTGGTCGCCGGATACCGACGACGCGATTTGGCGACCGAGCCTCAATCACAACGACATGACGCTCAGCAACCTGCGAATCGACGACGAGAACGACACCGCGACGCTGATCGATTGGGACAATGCCGCCGTCACCCACCCGCTGTGGGATTACGTGACGATGCTGTGGTCGAACTGGCCGCCGGAGATCGCCGAACAGGTCGAGAACAAGATCAGAACCGAGGTTCGCGACCTCGAGGCCAACGGGCTGGTCGGACCGGGCGCCGAAGCGGAACTGGATCGGCTGCTGACAATGGGTTGCCTCGACTCGCTCTACGCCGATTCGCGCAATTTCGTCCAGCAGATCGCGGAGGATGCCGGCAAGGCCGACCGGCTCACCGGACGGTTCTACTCCGACTATCGACGGCTGTGCCGCCTGCGCGGATGGGAGCCGGAGTCGCCGAATGTCGTTCGCACGCTGATGCTGGAAGCAGTGAACGAGGTGTGCACGAGGCAGGGGCTGCCGACGCTGCCGAATGAGCCTGCGGCGCAGCCGATCCGGCAGGCACCATCATCCGCGGAACGTCCGGAGGCCGTCGCGCCCACGGCACGTCCGCATCCGGCTCTGCCGGCCGCCGAGGTCGCAGGCGACACCGAACTCCTGGCTGTCGTGAACGGTCTGCTGGATCGACGGTACGGTCCTCGCGACTACGCCGTGACACCGACCGCCGCACGGTACACCGACAACGCCGGGAATCGGTGCTTGACCGTCTCAGCCACCATTGTCACCGGGGGCACGTGGCGCGTCGGCGAATCGGGCGACATGCGTTTCCATGTCAGCCAGGGCGGAGCCGCCGAGGGCCTACCGGGCGTCGATGAAGCGGGCGATATGCGGTTCCATGTTCGCCAAGACGAAAATGGCCGGGTCACGGTGACTTTCGACCACCTGGTGGTCGACCCGGCCTTCGCGGGCGGACACTTCGCGCAGCACTTCGTTCCGCAACTGCGCCAGTGTGTCGGCACGGATGGCCGGGTCATCGTGCCCGTCAACGGCCCGACCGGCTTCACGATTGCGGCACAGCACGGTCTTCGGCTGGATTCCGATCCGGACCATCTGGCCGAATCGCGGGAGAGCACGGCGCACCTGCTGAGCACCGACCCGCGGGAACTCATCGCCGACCCGATGCTCGACCGGTTCGACCGGCCCGCCGAGGCACGACCGACCTTCACGGAGCTGGCCGCGTATCTCGAGCCGTCATCACAGCAGTGGCCGCAAGACCGCAGGTGGTGGGGCGTGCTGGACAGTGCGTCCACGGACGTTTCCGATCCACTCCCTAGTGCGGCTCCGCGACCGACAGCCCGGATGGCGTCCATCGGTGCCGAGACCGAAGATCCCGCGTTGACCGGAACCGACATCGAACTTCTCACCACGCTGTTCCGCAACCGAGCCCACTTCGCCGGGAATCATCACGGGGTCTGGATCTTCGAGCTGAACGGCCGGAAGGTTGTCATCCGGGCGTCGATCAATACGCCGAATCCCAATTTCGATCCCCGGATCGGCCTCACGTTCGGGGAATCCGCCGCGGTCCAGCTGTGCCGGAAGGCCGGTGTCCGGGTACCGGCGCTGTATCACGTCGGTGCCCAGGAGTCCTATCCCGAGCATTACCTGTTCCACGAGTACCTCGACGGGGAACACCCCACACCGGATGACCCGTGGCAAGACGTCGCGGAGACCGTGTTCCCGGCGCTCGATCGCCTGCACGCCTTGCACGCCGAGCACTGGGCCGAGGCCGAACCCGAGCAACAAGTACCCACCACCCGCGTCGAATGGGAGCAGCGACTGGTTCGCGAGGTGGCACGGATCCCCCTGGAGTTCGACACCGATGATCGGCTGCACGGCGAACTGGGTCTGCCCGGCCTGTACGAGATCTTCGCCGTGCGGCCCGCAACGAACGACGATATCCAGCTCGGTGTACTGCACGGCGATCCGACCTTCCTCAATATGAAGCTGGGCCCCGATGGGGCCGGGCTGCTCGACCTGGAACTGACCCAGCCGGGATCGCCGGTGTGGGATTACGTGGCGTTCGCGACAAGGAACCCGTGGCCTACCCCCACCGTCCGGAACAAGGTCATGAACTGGTGCCGGGCGCGGCTGCGGCGCGACCACGGCGCGGACGCTGCTGCGGACTTCGACCGATATCTGGTGCTGGAAGCATGGAAATCCGTTGCCGGAGACAGCTTCCGGTTGCCGCTGCTGATCGCCCGCGACCCGAGTTTCCTCGCCGACGCGACGGATGCGTTGCACCGCAACCTGAAGGTGGTGTTCGCGGCCGCGGGTCGACGGGCACCGGATGAGACCCAGGTGCGTAGCCTCTTGCAGCGATGGTCTCGCCAATTCGTACGGCAACGCGAAAACCACCTCACGGCGTCAGATTCGGCTACCGACCGATCGGCAGCCGTCGAACCGGCTACCCAGGCGACGCATCCGGACACATCCTGGCTGCCGCGGCTATCGGTGCGCGAGTTGCTGCTGCGGGCCACGATCGGGCACGACAGCGCCGCAGCGGAGGCCGGCCTGTCCGAAGCCATCGCCACCCTGCGGTGTGCCGACGGACCTGCCAGGCTGGAAGCTCTCGCGGCGGAATACGAGTCGCTCGATGACGCTGACCCGGGCGTGGTGAGCCGCATTCGGCTGCGCACCGTGCTGATGGACGGCACCCGCGAATACGGCGAAATCACCGTGCGTTTCGACCTCGACGAGTACGGACGAGTCACCGCACGTCCGGAACCCATCGGCGCCGACCTCGATCGCCTCGCCGCCGACTACGGCGGCCCGTACCTCCTCGGACCGGCCGAAGACCTGGCCCGGCGGATGGGCGCCGATGCGATCGAGGTCGAGGTCTCGCGCAAAGACGGCGTCCGAGCGGCGCGGTGCGGTTACAGCTGGGTCAACGAGCCCGGCGGGCAGGCCGGGCCGAGTGCGTGGTTCGCCCGGCGATGGGCGTACAAGGACCTCACCGATCCGGCGCTGCCGACCACCCCGATCACATTCCGCCCTGCCCTGCGCCGCCCGCAGGGCACCGATTACCTGCTCGACATCGCCGAACCGGTCCACGACGGCGGCTTGCAGCTCGACGATGCGGCCCGCATGCTGATCACCGTCGTGACGAATTCCCCCGATGTCGCCGGCCATTACACGGAGGTCTGGTGCGTCACCGACGGCGGCGGAAAGCCGGTGAAGGTGCGGCGCATCGTCGCCACGCCTGGAGACAAGGATCTGGCCGCCAATCCCACACATCCGAAACTGCTCGCCGGAGACCGGCTCGTCGACCAGGTCGCCCTGGACGACGAACGCGCGGAAGGTCTGGCCCGGCAGGCAGGTGTCGAAGTACCGACGACGATGGCCCACTCCGACGACTACTCGTTCCGCGAAATGGGCCCCGGCCGCGTCCCCACGACCGGTGACCCGGACTGGCCACGGACTTTGCGCGCCCTGCTCCGACAGTTGCGGCGGTTGCAGGCGGTCGAGCTGCCCGACGATCTGTCGGTCCGCACCGTAGCCGACCAGGAACAGCTGTACCTGAGCATGCAGCGGATCAAGCAGGAACAATCTCATCCGTTCCTGCACAGCATGCGAGTACCGCTTCCGCACGAGATCTGGGTGCCGGGCGACACCACCTGGACGGCCGGGCTGAGCCACGGCAACGCCACCTTCCGCAACCTGTGGGTCCGGCCCGACGGCGAAGTACGCCTCGACAACTGGAATCTCACCGGCGTCCGGCACCGGTTGTGGGACTACGTCACCGTCTTCTGGAACTCATGGCCGCCGGAGGCCCTGGCCCGGGTGACGATCATGGTGGAGGACGAAATTCGCGACCAGCACGGTGAATCCGGAGTTCGGGAGTTCCGGCGGCTGCGCGCCATGGCCGCCCTCGACTCGCTGTACACCGACTCCCGATACTTCGTGCGCAAGATCAGCGTCGACCCCGCCACAGCCGGCCCCCTGACACGTCGCTTCTACTCCGACTACCTCGCCCTGTGGAGCTACGCCGAGACGACCGGGCAGTGGCCGTCACGGGGGACGCGACTGACCTATCAGCAGGTCCGCGACCTCATGCTGCATGCAGCCGACCCGAGCAGGCCCCGCCCCGACCTGCCCAGCACCGGTCTCGACACCACGGCGCACTCGACTCGGCGGACCACCGTCGCACCGGACCCGAATCTGTCGGAGGTGCCGGCCATACCGGATCTGCTCGCCGAACCCCCTGCCGAAAGCGAGTTGCTACCGAGATTGTCCGGCCTGCAACGGGAGTACGGCCTCGAGCTCGAGCTCCGGCTGACCCGTGTCAACTATCTGCGTACCGACGACGAGTCCATCTCCGGGATACGGATCCGCGGCGTGTTCGTCAGCCGTGGCGAGAATCCGGCCGAGGCGGGCGATCTGGATCTCTCCATCGAGTTCGACGAAAACGGCTGGCTCACCGCACGATTCGACAAGCTGTGGATAGAACCATGGCAAGCCCACACCAGAGCCGGTGACCAGGTCGTCTCCCCACTCCGCGCTTACCTCCGTCGGTCCGAGGTGGAAGACGTGGCCTTCACGGTGCACGGTCGCCGCGGGGCTCGCGCCGCGATCAGGCACGACCTCGACTGGAACGGCGTCACCGATCCCGACCATCTCGCCGCAGGCATGCGGGCGCTGAGCAGCCGCATCCGTGCGGATCTCGCCCTGGAACCGGACGCTGTGATCACCCGGGAGTTGCGACAACTCCTCGACGAACTGGATTACCCACCCAACGACGCCTCACCGAACGACCGCTACCCCACCCTCGCCGAAATCGACCGCCACCTGCCGAGGGGAATGCACGCGGCCGACTTCTTGAAGGGATTCCACTGGATCGGCCACACCACGCCGTGAGAGCTGTCAGGGTTGCCCCGGCTCCTCGCCCGGTCGTGCTACGAGGGTTTCCACGAGGGCCGAGGCTATGGCCGCCACGGCGCGATCCTCATCGCAGGACAGTTGCCGCAGGGTATCCAGCGCGATGGTCCCCGGCATTTCAGCGAGCGACTGGGTCAGTCGGATTCGCACCGCCGAGTCCGCCGCATATGCGGTGAGCTGTTCCACCAGCGCACTTATGATCCGGTCGGCCCACTCCGGGTCTCGCGCCAGCGTCCCCAGGATCTCAGCCGCCTCGACATCGTTCGGACCCTCGACCACCGTGCCGACGAGCGCGGGCACGGCCAGAGTCATGCCGCGCGCGCCCAAGGAGAGAGCAGCGCGTCTGCGGACCGTCGCGTCCGGGTCATCGAGTGCGCTCGTGAGCGCCACCGTCGCCTCGTCGCCCGGTAGTTCGGCGAGCGCCAGGACCGCGCGCCGCCGGATGTCGACGTTGTCGGAGTCCAGGCCTGCCGCCACGCTCGCCACACTGTCACCGCCCGCTCGCGCGAGCGCCCACCGCAGTGCCCCGGCCACGTACGGATCGGATTCGGTGAGCACCGCCTCGGCCAGCAGCTCGGCGGGCACCGACACGTCCTCGGCCGGGGCCAGGACCGCCTGCTGGCGTTGGGCGGCGTCCGGCGAACCGAGTCCGCGCAGGAGTTCGACGATGCGCAGGGCGTCTTGCCAGCCGGAGGGTTCGGCGGCATCGACCCTGCGGAGTCGCTCGAGCAGTTCCCGCTCTCGGTTCAGTCGTTCTTCGGTTTTCCGGATGAGGTCGCCGACCAGTGCGGACGGCGTGAATCCGGCATCGTCGAGCGCACGAGCGATTTGGCTCAGCGACATTCCCAGGGACCGCAGCCCTTCCACGTGGAAGATGCGCCGGATGTCCTCCGGGGAGTATTCCCGGTAGCCGCCCACGGTGCGGCCGGTCGGTCGCACCAGCCCGAGAGAGTCGTAATGCCGGAGCATCCGCGCACTCACCCCCGAGCGGCGCGCCACCTCACCGATCAGCACGCAGTCGTCTCCTCCCGATCCGGACCGAGCGCGACGACCCGTCTCGCCGCATCGACGGCGAGGTCGAACCCGGCATCCGGGTCGCGCAGGAGCCGCTCCGTGGCACCCGCATGCGCGCGCACCACCGGGTCCTCACTCGCCGTCGCCGCCCGGAGGACCGGCTCGACCACGTCACCCAGCGCGACGAGAGCGCGGCTCAGGCTCAACCGTACGTCCCGGTCACCGCGGCCGAACTGCGCGGCCAGCTCCGCGGCCAGACTTTCCTTCTCCCCCTCGGGCGCGAGAACGACGGCGGCGCGCCAAGCGCTCCGCGCGACCTCGTCGTCGGCATCGTGCAGCAAGGGCCGCGTGATCGCAGGCCAGGCATCCTGGTCCCCGATCTTGGACAACGTGTGCAGCGCTTGACTGCGAGCCTGAGGACGCTCGGAACCCAGCTCCGCGCGAAGTTTCGGAACCGTGATCGCCGATGGCAGCCGCGTCAGCGCCCACGTGAGCATGTCACGCACGAAGAAGTCCGGTTCGATAGCGCACCGTTCTATCAGCGCGTCGACGAAGCCTGGATCGGGATGCGTGCCGATCGCCAGTGCCGCCTCGAGCCGCGTCGACGAGTTCCTCGCCGCCAAAGCGTCGAGCAGCCGGGTGTGCTGTGTATTGCTGTGTGCCGAATTGATGGGGACCACCTCCGACAGCCAGTGAAGGCCTTCACACAGTGAGAAGGTCAAGCGAACCTCGGGGCGCTCGTCCACTTCTCCCCCGCGAGCACCACGTGGTCGAGGAAGCGGAGGCCGACGGTGCGGGCCGCTTCGATGAGCAGGGTGGTGGTGTGGCGATCGTCGGAGCTGGGGGTCGGATCACCGGAGGGGTGATTGTGCACGATGGCGAAGGCGCGGCCGTCGTGCCGCAGGACGGTGTTCAGGACTTCCCGGACGGGGACGGACACCTGGTCGACAGCGCCTTCGGCGACGAAGACCTTCTGACGGAGGCGGTTCTGCGCGTCGCAGACCAGCACGAGCAGACGCTCGACCCGGCAGCCGGCGAAGAGCGGGAGGGCGGCGGCGGCCACGTCGGCGGGACTGGTGAGCCGGACCGACGTGTCCGGCCTGCCGCGTGCTCGAGCGCCGAGGTGGAAGGCGGCGATGATCGCCGTGGCCTTCGCCACGCCGATGCCCGCCCGGCGCGACAACTCCTCCGGACGCGCCGACGCCAACCCGGCGAGCCCGCCGTGCTCGACCAGCAGCTCCACCGCCAGGTCCAGCGCGCTCGCACCGCGCCTGCCGTGCCGCAGCAACAATGCGAGCAACTCCGCGTCGCTCAGTGCTTGCGGTCCGAGTGCCAGCAACCGCTCGCGCGGCCGCTGCGTAACCGGCACGTCGATTAGAGAGACCGCCATGACTCCCACCCCTCGGTCACGCCAACAGTGCCCCGAATTCTGCCAGGGACCACCGACAGTCCGCAGTCCGGCCAGCACTGGAACCGGACCGCACTCGCCTCGCCGGTTTCCTCGGCGGACCGACCCGCCGGCTCAGCAGCAGGACGTCGACCCGTGCCGAGGCACGTCCGCCCCGCGTCTTCCCGCCGGCCGTACGAACAACTCGGCAGCAGGACGCCGCACCCATATGCTGGCTGGTGTGCGGTTCGGTAGCCGAGTCGGTCGCGAGCTGGGGAGCTGATGGGCGATGTGGTACCTGAAGGCGCAATGGCACCACGATTTCGAGGACGAGCCGGTCGAGTTGCTCAGCGAGATCGGCGACGATGGTTTCGAGGTGCGCAAAGTCGAGGTGTTCCGCGACGGGCACCGCGACTGGGCCGATTCGGGCCGTGGCACCGGCACGACCGAACTCGGGCAGATCCCGGTTCCGACGCCGGACGAACTGAGTGCGCAAACCGAGTTCACCGCGCTTCGAATCGACGCCGAGGAGTTCGACGAGGTCTGGCAGCGTGCTCTCGAGGAGCGGCGGCCCACTTCTCCCAGATGACCGGTTCCAGAAGGCCTAGCGGTCCACCACCGCGACGTCCGGTAGCCCGACGAACATCTTCGCGGCGAGCCGCTGCAGATTGTGCAGCTGGCGCTCGTGCACGACGATCCGGCGCAAGGCCTCGTTGACGGTGGCGTCACTGGTCGACGTGCCCATGATGGCGGCGGCCGCGGCGAGCAGGTCCTGGTCGAGATCGATCCGCACGGATTTCATGCGCCCTCCTTCATACTTTCGCCATCTTGCGGCATAACGCCCGTTCATGTCCGGCAAATCGAGAACTCGGCCTTGCGCAAATACCCTACGGGGGTATAGTTCCAGTCATGGAACACAGGCACCACCCGTCGGCCGAACACGTCTCGCACGCCGCACCCGCCGGACAACACAGCGCGCACCACGGCCCCGCTACCTGGCGGATGGCGGCGATGGCGACCCTGCACTGCCTCACCGGCTGCGCCATCGGCGAAATCCTCGGTATGGTGATCGGCACCGCGCTGGGCTGGAACAACACCTCGACGATGGTGCTGGCCATCGTGCTGGCGTTCGTGTTCGGCTATGCGTTGACCATGCGCGGCGTGCTGCGCGCGGGCCTCCCGTTGGCGGCCGCCGTCGGCACCGCGCTTGCCGCCGACACGGTGTCCATCACGGTGATGGAGATCGTGGACAACGCCGTGATCCTCGCCGTTCCCGGCGCGATGGACGCCCACCTGGACACGGTGCTGTTCTGGACCACCCTCGCCTTCGCCTTGGCGGTGGCCTTCGTGCTGACCACGCCGGTCAACAAGTGGATGATCGGACGCGGTAAAGGCCACGCGGTGGTGCATTCGTTGCACGGCGCGCACTGATCAGCACGCCGTCCGATCCCGGCCTCCGGTTGTCAGGATGGCCCCGGGAAAGCCCGTTCAGCTAGGCAGATTGCTCAGCTGAACGGGCTTTTGTTGTCGGCGGGTGCCTGCGGTGCTTGCATCGAGTCATGTTCAGCGAGGCGCAGTTGTACTCGCCGGTGACCCGCACCGGCGACGGCGACGTGACCGTGCACCTGAGCGATGAGCACCCCGGTGTGCACGATCCGGAATATCGGGCCCGGCGCAATGCCATCGCCGCGCTGGCACTGGACCATGCACCGGGAAAGCCGACACCCCACATCGCCTACACCGACGAGGAGCAGCAGGTGTGGCGGATCGTGTCGGCCGAACTCGCGCGCAAACATCGCACCTACGCCAGCGCGGAGGTGCTGACGGCCGCCGAAGCGCTGTCGTTGCCCACCGATCACATCCCGCAATTGGACGAGGTGTCCGCGGCGCTCGCCCCGCTGACCGGATTCCGGTACGCACCGGCCGCCGGACTGGTGCCGCTGCGACAGTTCTTCGGCTCCTTCGCCGATCGGATCTTCCACTCCACGCAGTACATCCGGCATCATTCCGCACCGTTGTACACCCCGGAGCCGGATGCCATCCACGAGATCATCGGGCATGCCACCCAGATCGCCAGCCCGCGCTTCGCCGCGATCTACGCGACCGTCGGCGCGGCGGTGGCGCGCCTGAGCACCGATCGCGCGTTGAAATTCCTTGCCGACGTCTTCTGGTTCTCGATGGAATTCGGCGTCGTCCGGGAGCGCGGCGAGATTCGGTGCTACGGTGCGGGCCTGCTGTCGTCCTACGGCGAGATCGAGGAGTTCCGGCACGCCGAACTACGCCCGCTCGACATCGCCCGGATGGGTACCGCGACCTACGACATCACCCACTATCAGCCGACTCTCTACTGCGCGGACTCGATCGCCGAGATCGAGGACGTGATCGGCGGCTTCTTCGCGACCATGGACGACGACACGCCCGACCGTTTGCGGCAAGCCAGTCCGGCAGGCGCGTGATAGTACGGCCGGGGAACTTTCAGGACTCGCGCTTCGGCGCGAGCGGCATGCCCGCATCCAGGAAATCCAATGTGCGGGTGATGTTCTCGACGTTCAACGGCGTCATCGTCGCCATGCCGAGAGCCGCGCCCGCCATCGCGCCCGCCGCCACTCGCACCTCGAAATCGTCGGCGGCCCGGCCGAGATGATCGGCCAGCAGGCTCGCGATGAGGTCGATGCTGCGGATGATCTCCAGGCCGATGGCCGAGCGCAGCTCCGGCACGTGATAGAGCAGCGCCTGCCGCTCCTGCTCGAACGCCAGCTCGGCGGCGGCCAGATTGCCGAAGACCTCCAGCACCGCGTTACGAAATGCCGCCATCGGCCCGATGTCGCGCGGCTGACGCCGCAACGCCTCGATCATCGCCGGATCGAGGTCGTCGGCGAGCACCAGCTGTTCCTTGGTCGGGAAGTAGCGGAAGAAGGTGCTCGGCGAGACATCGGCGGCCGCGGCGATCTGCTCGATCGTCGTCTCGTTGTAGCCCTGCTCGCGGAACAGCCGGAAGGCCTCGAGGCGAATCGTCCGGCGGGTCCGTTCCTTCTTCCGCTCGCGCAGACCCTGCGCCGTCCCGCTCGCGGGTAGCTCAACCGACATGGATCGATTCTGCCGCACCCGGCTCCGGCGCCCGTGCGGGTTGCCGTGTGCGCACCAAGGTCGCCGTGAGCACCGCCGCCAGCACGCACAGCGCGGCGCAGGTCCACAGCATCGCGCCCATGCCGCCGAGGAAGGCCACCTGCACCTGGTGCAGCATCGACGGATCGCCCAGCTTGCCCGCCGTGGCGACGCCCGCGTTCACGCCGTCGGAGATCGGTTCGCGGTTCAGCTCGCCCAGTTCCGACCGGTACCGAGTGGACAGCACGGTGCCGAGCACCGCGACGCCGATGGTGCCGCCCGCCTGGCGCAGCGCCTGCAACAGCGCGGAGCCTGACCCGGAGCGCTCGGCATCCAGATCACCCATCGCCATGCCCATGGCCGCGGGCATCACCAGCCCCATACCGCCGCCGAGCAGCGTCAACCACAGGGCGGCGAAGCCGTAACCGCTGTCCACGGTGGTCAACGCCCCCAGTGCCAGGGAGCCGGCCAGCAGCGCGAATCCGGCGGCCACCACCACGCGCACGCCCAGTTTCGGCAGCGCTTTGTCGACCAGCCTGCTGCCGACCAGCAAACCGGCGATCAACGGAAGCAATCGCAGGCCGCTGCCGAGCGCGTCCACGCCGAGCACCGCTTGGAAGTACTGCGGAACGGTGAAGAACATGCCGAACATGGCGAAGTTCACCACGATCGAGAAGGCGGTCCCCCAGCGGAACCCGTCGGCGGCGAAGAGCCCGAGATCGACCAGCGGATGCGTGGTCCTGCGCTGCCAGAGCAGGAACGCGCCGAGCAGCAGCACACCGGCCGCGATGATCGCCCAGGCCGGGCCGTCGCCCCAGCCTTTCTCGCCGATTCGGATGAAGCCGTAGGTGAGCCCGAGCATGCCCGCGGCGGACAGCGCGACGCCGGGCAGATCGATCCGGAAGCGCTGCGCGCTGCGCGATTCGGGCACCAACGCGGCGACGGCGCACGCACCGATCACGACCATCGGCACGTTGATCAGGAACACCGAACCCCACCAGAAATTCCGCAGCAACCAACCTCCCACGATCGGGCCCAGCGGTAGGCCGATCGCGGTGGAGGTGATCCAGATGGTGAGCGCCCGCTGGAGTTCGGCCGGTTGGGGGAACATCGCGGGCAGCACCGACATCGACAGCGGCATCATCGCCGCGGCCGCGATGCCGAGCACGACGCGCGCCGCGACGAGTTCGCCGGGCGAGGTGGCCATGGCGCACGCGATGGACGCCACGCCGAACAGCACCAGCGCGGCGAGCAGGAACTTCTTGCGGCCGTAGCGATCGCCGAGCGCGCCCGCAGGCAGCATCACGGCGGCCAGCGCCAGCGTGTAGGCGCTGCTGAACCATTGCAGCGCGGCGGTATTCGCGTTCAGGTCGACGGCGAGCGTGGGCAGCGCCACGGTCAGCACGGTGACATCGAGCCCGATCGTCAGCATCGCCACGGCCAGCGCGCCGAGGGCGAGCCAGCGACGGGACGAGTCGTTCTTCATGACGCCTCCAGAAATGGTAGCTACATCTTTTTGATAGTAGCTCTCACTTAGTAGATACTGTCAATACCGTCGCGGGGATGGACTGCCCGATCACCGGACCGCTCGCTAGGCTCATCGGCGATGAAGATCACTCGCCGTGCCTTGCTCTGCTCAGGCGCCGTCCTCGCCGTCGCCGTGATCGGAGCGACGGCCACGCCGTCCCTCGCAGCGCCGAGCACCACCACGCCGTTCACCACCCCGAACACCGACGGGTGCCCGCAGAAGACATCGCCGCCCGCACCGATCGACACCTCCGAGGTGCCCGCGCCCGGACAGCCGACCCCCACGCCGCTGCCGATCCCTTCCCCGCCGATCGGGGGAACCCGCCTCGGCGAGTGCGGAGTCGTACTTCCCAAAGCCGCGCCGCCCGCTCCCCAGGACATTTCGGCGACGGCCTGGCTGGTAGCGGATCTGGATACCGGAGAGGTGCTGGCCGCGAAGGACCCGCACGGTCGCTACCGGCCCGCGAGCACGATCAAGGTGCTGCTGGCCACCCTGGCGCTGCGCACGCTGAATCTGGACAAGGTGGTCGTCGGCACGCAGGCCGACGCCGACGCCGACGGCACCCGGGTCGGCATCGGCCCCGGCGGCCGTTACACCAACCGACAGCTCATGCAGGCGTTGATCATGGCTTCGGGCAACGACGCGGCGCATGCCATCGCGGCGCAGCTCGGCGGCGACGCCGCGACCGTCGCGAAGATGAACGACCTGGCGAAGTCGTTGCGCGCCATGGATACTCGCACGGCCACTCCATCCGGGCTGGACGGCCCCGGCATGAGCACCTCGGCCTACGACCTCGCCGTGCTGTTCCGCGAGGCCATGACGGTCCCGCTGTTCGCCGAGCTGATCCATACCGAGCAGGTCGACTTCCCCGGCTACCCCGCCGACCCTGCCGTTCCGGGCGACACCGACCGCCCCGGCTACCCGATCGGCAACGACAACCAGCTGCTCTACAACTACGACGGCGCCCTCGGCGGCAAGACCGGCTTCACCGATGACGCGCGCCAGACCTTCGTCGCCGCCGCCCAGCGGGGCGGCCGCAGGCTCGCCGTCACTCTCCTCAAGGCCGACGTGCAGCCGGTGCGCCCATGGGAGCAGGCGGCCCGCCTGCTCGACTACGGATTCGCGCTGCCCCGCGGCGCCTCGATCGGCAATCTGCCCGGCGCGGTGGTACCCCAGCGCGACCAGAGCGGAGCCACCCTCGCCGCGCCGCCCACATCGGGAAACGACCCGGCGATGTCCTCGTCGCCGGGCAGCGACCCGTCCGCCATGCCACACACCGGAGATCGCCGCACCGGCGCGCGCACCGTACTGATCATCGGCGGTGTCCTCGTGATCGCCGCGCTCGTCCTAGGGGCACGGCGGGCCACCCGGCGACGCTGAATCGATCACCGCCGGTCCGACCTGCGTAATCCGGAAAGAGTCAGGGCGGCAAGCGCGCCCGCGCCGAAGAAGGCGGCGCCCACCCCCATCGAGACGTCACGCGCGCCGACCCGCGGCGCGATCACGGCCGGCCCGGGGGCGGGAATCTCGGCTTCCGGCTCGTTCTCCGCGGCGGTGGCGGCCCAGGCCGTGGCGAACAGGACGATGCGGTAGGTGACGTAACTGAACACCATCAGACCGATGATCGAGCCGAAGGTGGCGCCCGCCGGGCTGCTGAGCACCGATTGCAGGTAGATCGAGGCGACGATCTTGAACACCTCGAAGACCAGCGCGGCCAGACCGGCCGCCTTGGCGGCACTGGCCAGCGTCACCGGTTCCCGGGGCAACCGCGCGATGACCCAGGCGAACACCGCCCAGGAGGCGAGGAAGCCGAGCGCGATCGACAACAGCGACAACAGCAGGTCCGCGCCCGGCAAATCGCCGAGGCCCAGATTGTCCAGCAGTTGACTGCCGAGCGAACTCGACGCCAAGGCGGACAAGCCCAGCGAGACCGTGAACGCGAGGCCGAGACCGACCAGCGCACCCAGATCGGAGAGCTTGGTCATCAGCCAGTTGCCGTCCGGAGACTTCTGGTCCCATTGCTCGGTGAGCGCAGCGCGCAGGTTGGCCATCCAGCCGAGGCCGCTGTAGACGCCGGTGATCAGGCCCAGCGCGCCGACCGTGCGCCGGGAGTCGACCGCCTGCTCGATCAAATCGTTCAGCTGGGTGCCGAACGAGCCGGGAATGTTCTCGACGATCTTGGCCTGCAACTCCCCGAGCAGGTCCGGATTGCTGGACAAGATCACGCCCGCGACCGCGAAAGCGATCATGAGCAGCGGAAACAACGACAGCACAGTGAAATACGTGATGCCCGCCGCGTAGTAGTCGCCCCGCTGCCGCTGATAGCGCCCCGCCGCGCGAACCAGATGGTCCAGCCACGGCTGCGCCTGGATCCGTCGTTGGATCCCGGCTTTGACGTTGTCGATCACCTGCACCATTCGCCCCTTCGACCGAGAGACCTCACACCGGTGGTACCCGGTCGGGCGCGCGACAACCGTCCAGGCGGCGGCCGCCTAGCGACTCAGCAAGCCCACCCGGTCGTAGACCTGCGCGAGGGTGTTGCCCGCGATCTCTCGCGCACGCTCGGCGCCGGCCGCGAGTACGCGGTCGAGTTCACCCTGATCCGACATGTACTCTTGCACCTTGGCCTGCAACGGCGTGACAAATTCGACCAGCGCGTCGGCCACGTCGGCTTTCAGCTCGCCGTAACCCTTACCCTCGAAATCCTTTTCCAAGGTGACGATCGGCGCACCGGTCAGCGAACTCAGGATCACCAACAGGTTGCTGACGCCCGGCTTGAGTTCCGGGTCGTAGCGGATCTCGCGTTCGGTGTCGGTGACCGCGGATTTCACCTTCTTCGCGGTGACCTTCGGGTCGTCGAGCAGGTTGATCAGACCCGCGTCGGTGGAGGCCGACTTGCTCATCTTCGCGGTCGGGTCCTGCAGGTCGTAGATCTTCGCCGTGCCCTTGACGATGTGCGCCTCCGGCACCACGAACGTCTTCTTGAACCGAGAGTTGAAGCGCTGGGCCAGGTTACGGGTCAGTTCCAAGTGTTGACGCTGGTCCTCGCCGACGGGCACCTGATGGGCGCGATAGAGCAGGATGTCCGCGGCCATCAGTATCGGGTAGGTGAACAGGCCTGCGGTCGCGTTCTCCGCGCCCTGCTTCACCGACTTGTCCTTGAACTGGGTCATCCGGCTGGCCTCGCCGAAACCGGTGAGACAGCTGAGCACCCAGGTCAGCTCCGCGTGCTCGGGTACCTGGCTCTGCACGAACAGGGTCGACTTCTTGGGGTCGATGCCCAGCGCGAGCAACTGGGCGGCGGCGGCGTTGGTGCGGAGCTTCAGTTCCTTGGGGTCCTGCGGCACCGTGATCGCGTGCATGTTCGGGATGAAATACAGCGCGTCGTAGTCGTCCTGCATGGTCACCCAGTACTGCAGCGCGCCAAGGTAGTTCCCTAGATGGAACGAGGAGCTGGTCGGCTGGATCCCGGACAGAACCCGCTGTTTGCGTTCGGCGGCCGGGCTGGGCGCAGGACTCGACATACTCCGATTTTCGCATGCGGCTCAAGCCGAATTTCGCTGCACCCAGTTGCGCGGGTCGACCCCGGGCATGCTCGGCCGTCCGCCGCTGACCAGTTCGTGTTCCCGCTTGGACAGCATCTTGTAGACCGGCGCGCTCGGCCCGGCGAGCGTGCCACGCAGCACCGGGGGCACCAGCGGAACCGACACGTGCGCGGTGCGGACCGCTCGGGACAGTCCCTGGTAGGCGACCTCCTCCGCCACACCCCAGCGCATCCCGTACATCCGGCGGATGCGTGTCGGCAGGCTGCCCTGCACCAGCAGGTAGAACGCGGAGGTGACCTGCTGCAACGGCACACCCTGCGAGTAGGGGACGCGCTGTCCGGCCAGGTAGGAGCCGACCAGCCGCGCCTCTTCGGTGAGGAACAGTTCGCCGGAGGCGAGGTAGCCGTCGAAGAAGGCACGGAACTCCGGATAACTGGCGGGCGCCGCGTCCGCGGGCATGCCGAACAGCTCGCCCCAGCGCACGTAGTCCTGGTAGAGCCCTTCGCGCTCACCGCCGGTCATGGTGCGCACCAGCAGGTCGTACATCACCTCGGCCGAGTCGAACGTGAAGGCCATGGTCATGAACATGAGGTGCGGGTCGAGCGCGGAGTATCCCGTCCCCGCCGGGTGCTGGTCACCGGCGTCCTCCGGCAGCGTCCCACGCACCTTGACGTGCCGTTTCCTGGTGAACGCCAGCGCGCGGTCGGCCTCGGCTCTGCTCCCGAGGAACACCGCCTCGAACAGGCGGCCGGTCAGCGCGAGCCGGGTGTAGGGGGTCATGCGGTGCTCGGTGTTCTCCGCCGTGCCGACAAAGAGCAGCGGGTGCACCGCCCCGATCACCAGCGCGCGCAAGCCGTAGGTCAGTCCCACCGCCCGCCTGCTCATCACCCGCCGGACCATCGAGTGGTCACTGAAATAGCCGGGCTCGGACATCGCCGCCTCCTCATCGAGCACATCTGGCAATAGCATCCACCAGAACCCACCTTTCTGGCAATACTCCATGCCAGAATGTTGCGCGCGGGCCGATCGGGCGACAACCACGGTGTTCAGCGGACCTGTAAGAATCGAAGGGTGACGGCGCAGCGGACTTACGGGGGCATCTCCGCCGAGGAGCGCCGGGCGCAGCGGCGTGCGGCGTTGCTGGAGGCCGCGCTGGAGATCATCGGCACGGAGGGGCTGGCGAAACTGACCGTGTCGGGGTTGTGCGCGCGGGCGGGTCTCAACGAGCGGTACTACTACGAGAACTTCGACAGCCGCGACGCCGTGCTCACCGCCCTGATCGACGGGATCGCCGCGGAACTGGCGGCGGCCATCCTCGCGGCCGTGCGCACCGCCGCGCCGGACACGCGCGCCACCGCGCACGCCGCGATCACCGCGGGCGTGCACCTGCTCACCGATGACCCACGCAAGGCGAAAGCCGCCCTGATCGCGGGCATGGCGACGCCGGAACTGCGCGCCCGCACCACCGAGACGGTGCGAACGTTCGCGCGGATGGTGGCCACCGAGGGCACGGACTTCTACCGGATCCCGGATTCCGGCCCGGCCGCGGTGGTCGAGTTCCGGGCCCTCTATCTGGTCGGGGGGCTGGTGCAGACGCTGACCGCCTGGCTCCAAGGCGACCTGGATCTCACGCGCGACGAATTGATCGAGCAGACAGTCGACGTGTTCGTCCTGCTCGGCGAGGACATGGCCGGCAAACTGCGGTAACAGCCCTGGTCACAGCCGCAGGGACACGTCCTCCAGATCGGGCGCTTCGCCTTGCAGGACGACCCGGAAGAGCACGTCCCGCCGCGACCAGTAGGCCGCGCAATCGCGCATGGCCTCGGCGAACCAGTCACGCTCGACGGGCTCGTCGGCGAGCAATCCGGCCGAGTCGCGCACCACGGCAACGTATCCGGCCCCTTCGCCGAGGAAATCGTCCAGATCACGCAGGCACTCGTCGAACGCGTCCTTGTTCTCCCCGAAGTAGTACGGAAACTGGAACGCGGCGGCGAACTCGTCGAACAGGCGCGCGGTGGTGGTCATCTTCGCGCCGCGCAGTTCACGCACCAGGTAGCCCGAAGGCGCTTTGTCCCGCACCCCGCTGAAGTCGGCGGCGTCCACCGCGAGCGTGCCGAACGTGACACGCGGCGGGGTGAGTGCGGCGCCGGGCGGCGCGTCGTCGGCGTCGGAGCGGGCAAGGAACTGCGACAGCGTGACGGTCTTTGTCATCAGCGCATCCTCGTGAAGGTCTTGTAGTGATCGCCGGTGTACCAGGCCGAACCGTCGCTACCGGTGACGATGCGTTCGGCGTCGCGGGATCGGCCGGACTGCTTGGGATTGACGTCCCATTCCTGATAGATGATCGGCTTACCGGAGCCATCGGCGGCGGGCAAGTCCCCGCCGCGGTTCTGCCATCGCTCGCCCCCTTTGGTGCCGGGGGCGTTCGCCGAGCCCGGCCACCGGCCTGCGTCGATCTCCCGCAGCGTGGCGTACGCGCGCTCCGGGACACCGGACGCCTGAGTGACCGGCGACGCGCTGTCCGCACCGCGCGGCGCGGCGGCGGTCGGGGTGGCCGCGCTCGTCGCGACGGTGGTCGCGCGACTCGCCGGGGTAGATGTGGTGGTAGCGCCACCGTCGTACAGCGCGAGCACCGCGGCGAGCACCACCAGGGCCACCGCCACCAGCAGGCCGACACCGCGCTTGATCAGTCGCGCCCGGTTCATCGGTACTGCACCGTGACGGGCGCGTGGTCCGACCAGCGTTGATCATAGGTAGCGGCGCGCTCGACCACCGCGTCCTTGGCTCGGGTGGCCAGCTCCCCTCGGGCGAGGTGATAGTCGATGCGCCAGCCGCTGTCGTTGTCGAACGCGCGGCCCCGGTAGGACCACCAGCTGTACGGACCGTCGACCTCGGGATGCAGGTGGCGCACCACGTCGACGTACCCCGCGGCCAGCAGCTCATCGATCCACGCCCGCTCCTGCGGCAGGAACCCGGCCGACTTCAGATTGCCCTTCCAGTTCTTCAGGTCGCGCTCGGTGTGGGCGATGTTCCAGTCCCCGGCGACCACGAAATCACCGGTTCGCGCGGCGAGGTAGGCGCCGAGTTCGGCCATGAAGCGATACTTCTCGTCTTGACGCACCGTGCCCGCGTCACCGGAGTGCACGTAGACGCTGGCCACGGTGACATCGTCGAAATCGGCCTCGAGATAGCGGCCCGCCGCCGCGAACTCACTGCTGCCGAAGCCGGCTCGCACGGCGCTGGGCGCCCGCCGGGACAGGATGCCGACACCGGCGCGGCCCTTGGACTCCGGTTCGGCGTGCGACAGCTGCCATCCCGCGTCCAGCGCGGGCGCCAGCGCGGCCCGGACCTGCTCGTCGGTGGCGCGAGTCTCCTGCACGCAGACGATGTCCGCCTCGGTGGCCGCGAGCCAGGCGAGCAGCCCCTTGCCCGCGGCCGCGCGGACACCGTTCACGTTCACTGTCGAGATATACGGCACACCACGACCGTACAATGCTGGTCAGATGAAGTCCCTTGGACACTGCCGTCCAGGAAGGGGTGATGACGATGTCGTCCGACACCTCCCAGTCCTCCTCCGCCCCCGCGCGCGGATCCACCCGGGCGAAACAGCCCCAGCCGATCAAGGCATTGCACGTGGGATCCGGCGATCCCCTGCTGTTGCTGCACGGATTCATGATGTCGCCGCACTGCTGGGAGCAGACGGCGGCGCGGCTGTCGACGCACTGCGAGGTGTTCGCGCCCGCGTTCGCGGGCCACTGGGGCGGCGCGCCGACCGGAGGCCCGTCGGTGGACGTGGGTTCGCTGGCCGACCGGATCTGCGAGCAGCTCGATGAACTGGGTTGGCGGACTTGCCATATCGCGGGCAACTCGCTCGGCGGACTGGTCGGCGTCGAACTCGCCCGCCGCGGACGTGCCCGCACTCTGACGCTGATCGCGCCCGCGGGCGGCTGGCACGCGCCCTCGCTGACCCAATGGCGGGTCAACCTGAAATTCCTCTCCCTGATACCGCTCGTCGAAATCGGCAAGCGCATGGGCGGATTCGTGATCGGCAACCCACTCGCCCAGCGGGTCGCATTGCTCGCGTTGAGCAAACAGGCCTCCGCGGTGTCCCGGCGCGACGCCGCGGCCGCGCTCGCCGCAGCGCTGCATTGCCCGGCGATGGTGCCGATGATTCTCGGCGCGATGCGGGCGCCGACACAGGACGACCTGTCCACCCTGCGGACGCCGGTCCGGCTGCTGCTGTCGGAGTACGACCGGGTCATCCCCAACCGCGTCTACGCACGGCGCTACCTGAAGGAACTGCCCGAATCCGCCGACCGCATCCTGGTCAACGGCGTCGGCCACGTGCCGATGCTGGAAGCGCCCGACCGCATCGCCACCCTCATCGCCGAACACGTCTACGCCAGCCGCACCCGGCTTCGGGCTGTGTAGTTCGGCCGCGACTTCGTCGCGGCGTGTTCGCGGCCCTTTTATGGCTCGCGTCCGAGCGACCACCGCTGGCGACTACGTCGCGGACGCGGCGGCCGCTCGGACGCGAGCCGGACCGCGAACGGCGCATGCTCGGTCTCGCTTCGCTCGAAAGACGTAGTTTTCGTGCGCTGGGCGCGTCGGGGTTCGAGCTCCAGGCTTAGAGCACGTGGCTTGGGGCGCTGATGAGAAACTATTGCGCGAGCAGCCCTTTCGCGATGTGGGTCACCTGGATCTCGTTGCTGCCCGCGTAGATCATCAGTGACTTGGCGTCGCGGGCGAGTTGCTCCACGCGGTACTCGGTCATGTAGCCGTTGCCGCCGAACAGCTGCACCGCTTCCATGGCCACCTCGGTGGCGGCCTCGGAGGCGTACAGCTTCATCGCGGAGGCCTCGGCCAGGGTCGGGGGTTTGCCCGCCCGTCCCCGCTCCAGCGTGTTGAACACCATGTTCTGCACGTTGATCCGCGCGATCTCCATCTTCGCCAGTTTCAGCTGGACCAGCTGGAACCGTCCGATCTCCTGGCCCCAGAGCTTGCGGTTCTTGGCGTACTCCACGCACAGCCGATGACACTCGTTGATGATGCCCAGCGCCATGAAGGCCACGCCGACGCGCTCGGCGGTGAAGCTGGATCGGGCGCTGTCCCTGCCGTCGCCGCCCTTGTGTTCTTCGGTTTCGCCGAGCAGGCGGTCCCGGCCGAGGCGCACGTTGTCGAAGAACAGCTCGCCGGTCGGTGAGGAGTGCAGGCCCATCTTCTTGAACGGCTTGCCCTGGGTGAGGCCGGGCATGCCCTTGTCCAGCACGAAGGCGAGCACCTTGCGGTCGCGCTTGTCGCCGCCCGCGCCGTCGTCGAGCTTCGCGTAGACGATCATCACGTCGGCGAAGGGGCCGTTGGTGATGAACGTCTTCTGGCCGTTGAGCAGGTAATCCTCGCCGTCGCGCTTGACGTAGGTCTTCATGCCGCCGAACGCGTCGGAACCGGAGTCCGGTTCGGTGATCGCCCAGGACGCGACCTTCCGCATGGTGACGATGTCCTCCAGCCAGCGCTGCTTCTGCGCCAGCGTGCCCCGCGACATGATCGTGGTCGCGCCGAGACCGATGCTCACGCCCATCGCCGAGACCAGACCCATGCACACTCCGGACAGCTCGCCGATGAGCACCGCCATCAGCGATTCCTGCCCGGCGAACGGGCTCGAGCCGGATGACTTAGGCTTCCGTTCCGCTTCGGCGGGAGCGCTCTCCCGCGCCGCCTGCCTGGCCAGCATCTTCTGCACGGCCTCCCCGCCCATCACATCGATCCCGAACTCGCGGAACAACTTCCGGATCACGGGGTACGGCGGCAGTGCACCGCTGTCGAGCGCGTCCAGATTCGGGCGGATCTCCTTGTCGATGAACGCCCGGACGGCATCGCGGATCATGACATCGGTCTCGGACCATTCGAACATCGTCGTTCTCCTCACATTCCCCGAGGTCAGGGCAGCCGGGCGGCGATGTCGTCGATCAGCCAGGGCCCCTCGGTCTCGATGGTCTTCACATCGTGCCAACCGGCCAGCTCGGAGATCGCGCCGCCCTGCACCGCGAACACCTTGCCGGTGATCGGGCAGTCTTCGGCGGCCAGGTAGGCGACCAGCGGCGCGATATTGGCCGGGGCGAAGGCGTCGAACCCGCCGTCGGACTCCTCCGCTTCGGCCGCCAGCATCTCGCCCATGCCGGGTGTGGCCAGGGTGAGCCGGGTGCGCGCGATCGGCGCGATCGCGTTGACCCGCACGCCGTAGCGCGCCAGTTCGTCGGCGGCCACCAGGGTCAGCGCGGCGATCCCGGCCTTGGCCGCGCCGTAATTGGCCTGTCCCGGGTTGGGCAAGGTGGTGCCCGACGCCGATGCCGTGTTGATCACGGCCGCGTTCGGCTGATTGCCCGCCTTGGACTGCTGCTTCCAATATGCGGCGGCATGGTGCAGCACCGCGGCGTGGCCTTTGAGGTGCACGGCGATCACCGCGTCCCATTGCGACTCGTCCATGCCCGCGATAAACGCGTCACGCAGGATGCCCGCGTTGTTGACGACGACGTCCAGGCCGCCGAACTCTCTGACCGCTTGCTCGACCAGTTTCTGCGCACCGTCCCAGGTGGCGACGTCGTCGGTGTTGGCCACCGCCTTCCCGCCCGCGGCGACGATCTCGCGCACCACCTCCTGGGCGGGACCGGCATCGGTCCCCTCGCCCGCGTTGCTGCCGCCGAGATCGTTGACGACCACGGCGGCGCCCTCCTTCGCGAACAGCAACGCGTGCTCGCGGCCGATGCCGCGACCCGCGCCGGTGATGACGGCGACCCGCCCGGCCAGTACGCCCATGTGTTGTCTCCTGTAGTCGTGCCCGAAGGGAAGCGGCGGACATCGTGCCGCCGCGCGATGGTCAGTCGGCGATCTCGGCCAGTCCGTCGCTGAGCACGACATCGTCGCCGCGCACGGTCTCGAAGGCGTAGCGGGTGACGCCGTCGGCGGAGCCCGCCTTCCAGATGCGGGTCTCCAGGTCGTCGCCGGGAAAGACCAGCTTGGCGAAGCGCACCGCGAAGCGCCTGAGCCGGTGCACATCCGACTCCGCGACTTCGGTCAGCACCGCCCAGGACGCGAACGCCATGGTGCACAGCCCGTGCGCGATGATGCCGGGCAGTCCGGCGTCCTTGGCGACCTGCTCGTCCAGGTGCAGCGGCACGGGATCGCCGGACGCCGGTGCGTAGCGGAAGGTTTGGTCGTGGTCCACGTGCTGCGCCACGACGGCGACCGGGTCCTGCTCGCGCAGCCGTTCGTCGAACTTGTGCGCCGGAGCGGCCGCGCCGACCGTCTTGCCCGCATCGACGTTGCGGAAGAAAGCGGTGAGGTACTGGTCGTTGACCGGTTCTCCCGCCTCGGTACGGCATTCGATGCGAATGGTGATGGCCGTGCCGTTGGGGCGGCTGGCGTAGCCGATCGCCTTGGCGCGCGACACCAGCCGGTCGCCGGGGCGGATCGCGCGGTGGAAGTGGAAGTCCTGCTCCCCGTGCACGACCCGGCCGAAGATGTCCATCGGCGCGACGTCGATGACGGGCATCATCATGGCCTCGAAGACCGGGACGATGGCGAAGACCGGTCCGGCCACCGTACCGGCCAGGTGCGCCGCGATCGGATCGTTCGTCGCGGCGGCGTACTCCGCGACCCGCTCGGCGGTGACCGCGAACCGGTCCTCGTCGGACCACGTCTCCAAGCCGCTGTCGTCGAACTCGACTGTGCGGGCGCTTGTTTCGGCGCTCATGCCGCATCCTTTCCGGCACGAGCGTGGCCCTGCGTGGTCACGCTCCGCTGCCGCCTCCGGGCCTGACCGCTCATGCCGCCGAGGCCAACGTGTCGAGTTGGTCGAGCGAACGGTCGAGCTGTTTGATGCCGTCCTTCTCCACCGCTTTGCCGAGCGCGCCCTTGATCAACGCGCCCTCGAAGTCACCCGACACAAGGATGGTGCTGCCCTCGCCGTTGGGCCGGATGTCGAAGGTGAACTCGGTCCGCACGCCGGCCATGCCGGTGCCGCCGAGTGTCAGCTTGTTCGGCGCGTCCACCGCGACGATGGTCCATTCCAGTTTGTTCGCCATGCCGAGCATCACGATCTTGGCGACCAGCTTGGCGCCCGCGCTGAGCACGGCGGGCGGCTCCTCCATGAAGCGTTCGTGGATGGTGAACCACTTGTCCCAGGTCTGCGGATCGGAGACGACCGCCCACAGGGCTTCGGGGGCGGCGTTGACGTCCTTGGTGGCTTCGATATGTCCCATGTGTCGCACACTCCTCGTCGAGTTGGTCGGCGGTCAGCGGTCGGCGCGCCGGTAGGCGGTGACGACGGCCGCGCCGCCGAGGCCGATGTTGTGTTGCAGGGCGGCGGTGACGCCGTCCACCTGCCGCTTGTCCGCCGCTCCGCGCAGCTGCCAGGTCAACTCGGAGCACTGCGCGAGACCGGTCGCGCCGAGCGGATGCCCTTTGGAGATCAACCCGCCGGAGGGATTGACCACCCATTTGCCTCCGTAGGTGGTCTTGCCGTCGTCGATCAGCTGCCCCGCCTCGCCCGCGTCGCACAGGCCGAGCGCCTCGTAGAGCAGCAGTTCGTTGGCCGAGAAGCAGTCGTGCAACTCGATGACCTGGAAGTCCTCCGGGCCCAGCCCGGACTGCTGATAGACCTTCCTCGCGGCATGCACGTTCATGTCGTAGCCGATCAGGTTCTTGGCGGTGTCGTCGAAAGTCGAGGCGAAGTCGGTGGTCATCGCCTGGCCGACGATCTCCACCGCTTGCCCGGCGAGATCGTGGGCGTCGACGAAGTCCTCGCTCGCGAGGATCACCGCGCCGGACCCGTCGGAAGTCGGCGAGCACTGCAGTTTGGTCAGCGGGTCGTAGATCATCCGTGAGGCGAGGATGTCTTCGAGGGTGTATTCGTCCTGGAACTGCGAATACGGGTTGTGCACCGAGTGCTTGTGGTTCTTGTGGCCGATCTTGGCGAAGTGCTCGGCGGTGGTGCCGTACTGCTTCATGTGCTCGCGCCCGGCCGCGCCGAACATCCACGGCGCCACGGGGAACAGCACCTCGGAGATCTCGGCCAGCGCCATCACGTGCTTGGCCATCGGCTGCTCGCGATCGTCCCAGGTGGACCCGAGCGAACCGGGTTGCATCTTCTCGAAGCCCAGCGCCAGCGTGCATTCGGCCAGCCCGCCCCGGATCGCCTGGGCCGCGAGATACAGCGCCGTCGAACCGGTGGAGCAATTGTTGTTCACGTTGACCACCGGGATGCCGGTCATGCCGAGTTCGTAGACGGCGCGCTGGCCCGAGGTGGATTCGCCGTACACATAGCCGACGTAGGCCTGTTCCACCAGGTCGTAGGTGATGCCCGCGTCCGCGAGCGCCTTGGTGCCCGATTCCCTGGCCATGTCCGGGTAGTCCCAGGCGCGAGTAGTGCCGTCGGCTTGCTCGACCAGGCGGCGGCCCGGCTTCTCGAACTTCGTCATGCCGACACCGACGACGTAGACCTTGTTCGCCATCGAACTCCTCAGATTGTGCGTACGCCGCGAGCGGCTGAACGAATGAAAACAAACATACAAGGTTGTATGTAAATGAACAAGATGTCCGCGCGGAAGCAGGACCACAACCCTTGGTAACCAGCGGATTGCATCTCACTTGCTACGTACAGTGAGACATGCATGTTTTCTTCAACGCCGCCTCCGGAGGCGCGCTCGGCCGCAGTCCGCCCCGGCAGCCTCGATATCGCCCATTTCCCCACCGAAACGGCGGAACATACAGCACTGTATGTAAGTGTAGGATCGGACGGTGGCCAGGAGCGTAGTCGTGAAGCAGCAGCGCCGGACGCAGGAACAGCGCAGCACCGAGATGCGCACCCGGCTGCTGGACGCGACGGTGGACTGTCTGGTCGAGTACGGATACTCGGGCACCACGACGCCGCGGGTGGCCGAGCGCGCCGGGGTGACCCGTGGGGCGCAGGTTCATCACTTCGGCTCGAAGACCGATCTGGTGGTGGCCGCGATCAGCCACCTGGCGCAACTGCGCGCCGAGACCGCCATGCGGGAGATGTCGCGGGTCGAAACCGGCGACGATCCGGTGGCCGCGGCGCTGGAGTTCCTGTGGGACCTGCACCAGGGTCCGCTGTTCATCGCGACCGTCGAACTGTGGGTGGCGGGGCGGACCGACCCGGTGCTGGCCGCGGCGATGGAGAAGGTCGAGCCGTTCGTCAACAACGCCGTCTTGCTTGCGGTCGCCCGCTTCGTGCCGGACGACGTGCGCCGCAAGGAAGCGCGCGACTTCATCTACACGGCCATGGACGCGCTGCGCGGAATCCTGATCTCGAATTTCATCGACCCGGATGACGAGCGCGCCCGCCGCCGGTGGCGACGCGCCTCGGCGCACCTGCACGACATCGCGGGCCGCGCCCTGGCCGCCCGCCCCGCCGGATAGTCCGCGCCCGACCCGGCGAGTCCGAAAGCCGCCGACAACCTCGGGGCCCGCTTCGACATCGCTACCGCGTCGCTCGCTGCGGGCGTGATCTCCGCGCGGTCCAAGCGGTCACTGTGAACAACGCGACGCCGATCGCCGCGAGGGCCGCCCCGACCACGGCCGGAGCCGTGTAACCGAGACCCGCGGCGATGACCAAGCCGCCGAGCCAGGCGCCCGCGGCGTTGGCGATGTTCAAGGCGGCGTGGTTGAGGGCGGCGGCGAGGGTCTGGGCGTCGGCCGCGACGTCCATCAGACGGGTTTGCAGTGCCGGCGCCAAGGCAGCTCCGGACGCGCCGACCAGCAACGCGCTGAAGGCCGCGGTGTACGGGTTGTGCGCGGCGGCGACGAAGCCACCGAGGATGACGGTCATCGCGACCATCGACACCAGGATGGCGCGGTCCACGCCGCGATCGGCGAGCACGCCGCCGACGATGTTCCCGATCACCATGCCCACGCCGAACAGCATCAACACCAAGGGAACCGCGCCGGCCCGCAGACCCGCCACGTCGGTGAGTGTTGTCGCGATGTAGGTGTAGACGGCGAACATGCCGCCGAACCCGACGGCGCCGACCAGCAGCGTCAGCAGTACCTGCGGGCGACGCAGCGCGCCGAGTTCGGTCATGGGGTTGGTCACCGTGATGCCGGTGAGTTCCGGCACGAAGCGCAGCAGCGCCGCCACGGTGGTCACTCCGATGAGCGCGACGACCACGAACGCATCGCGCCAGCCGAGATGCTGGCCGAGCCATGTAGCGGCGGGAACGCCGACAACATTGGCGGCGCTCAATCCCAGCATAACCGCGGCAACCGCCTTTGCCCGCTGCCCTACCGGGGCGAGAGTGGCGGCGGCCAACGAGGCGACACCGAAGTAGGCACCATGTGGCAAACCTGAGACGAATCGCGCGAGAACCAGCGTCTCGAACGAGGGCGCCAGGACGGTCGCCGCATTTCCCAGGGTGAACGCCACCATGAGCGCGACGAGCAGGCGCTTGCGCGGCATCCGCGCGCACAGCGCCGCGATCAGTGGCGCGCCGATCACCACACCGAGCGCGTAGGCCGATACCGCGTGCCCCGCGGTCGGCTCGGAGACCCGCATGGCCGACGCGATGTCCGGCAGCAAACCCATGGTGACGAATTCGGTGGTCCCGATCCCGAATCCGCCGAGGGCCAGGGCGAGCATCGCGGGCACGTGCCAATCGGTTCGTCCGGGCGGCGCGGAGGTGCTGGTGGTCAGGGCGCTGGTCACGTGTTCATGTAACCGGCCTCGGCCTGCGATCGCTTCCCCAGCGAACGTGAGTTCGCCCACGTGCCGCCGACGAACTACGCAGTTGAACAGGAGCATTCGCCCAATACGGACGGACGACCGTAGTCGGCCCGCCACCTTCGAGCATCGTCGCGGTGCCAGCTATCGGCTCGGGCCATGCCCGCGCCGGAAGATTGCCGCGCCCCGGCGATGCGCATCCGCCGATCGGTCCTGCTGTGCCGGATTGGGAACGAAGACCGTGGCGGAGTCCGGGCGGTCTCGCCGAACGCGCGCGGGAGCAGTCGCTTCCGACCGGGCAGGACGCGCGTTCACCGCTGCCTGAAGGTGCGCCGATACTCGGCGGGCGACACGCCGACCACACCCGAAAAGTGGCGGCGCAGGTTGGTCGCGGTGCCCAGGCCGGACCTCCGGCTGATCCGCTCGATGCCGTAATCGGTCTATTCCAGCAGGGATTGGGCATGGGCGAGGCGCTGGCCGAGCAGCCACTGCATCGGCGTCGCGCCCACCGACCGTCGCAGTCGGCGGTGGAAGGTGCGCTCACTCATATTCGCCTTGGCCGCCAGGCTTTCCACCGTGAGCGGTTCGTCGAGGTGGCCGATGGCCCCGACGCCCCCAGCGAATCGGTCGAGAAACAGTCCGGGCACCCGTTCCACCGAGGGTGGGGCGGGTGCCCGATGTTCAGCCCGGCGCTGGGTGACCACCCAGCGCCGGAGTCGGCCGAGCGACGCGGCTCGGCCCCGGGATCAGCGCAGCGCGCGAGCCAGGTTGGCGTCCAGCGCGCCGAGGAACTCCTCGGTGCTCAGATAGCCCTGGTCACCGCCGACGAGCAGCGCGAGATCCTTGGTCATCTGGCCGCCCTCGACGGTCTTGATGACGACGTCCTCCAAGGTCTGCGCGAAGCCGATGACCTCGGGGGTGTTGTCCAGCTTGCCGCGATGCTCGAGCCCGCGGGTCCAGGCGAAGATGGACGCGATCGGGTTGGTCGAGGTCGGCTTGCCCTGCTGGTGCTGGCGGTAGTGCCGGGTGACGGTGCCGTGGGCGGCCTCGGCCTCACAGGTGCGGCCGTCCGGGGTCAGCAGCACCGAGGTCATCAGGCCGAGCGAGCCGAAGCCCTGCGCCACCGTGTCGGACTGCACGTCGCCGTCGTAGTTCTTGCACGCCCAGACGTAGCCGCCCTCCCACTTCATCGAGGAGGCGACCATGTCGTCGATCAGCCGGTGCTCGTAGGTCAGGCCCGCGGCGTCGAACTGGCTCTTGAACTCGGCGTCGAAGATGTCCTGGAACGTGTCCTTGAACATGCCGTCATAGGCCTTGAGGATGGTGTTCTTCGTCGACATGTACACCGGGTAGTTCTGCTGCAGGCCGTAGTTGAACGACGCCCGCGCGAAGTCCTCGATGGACTTGCGGAAGTTGTACATGCCCAGGACGACACCGCCCTCCTCGGGCATCTTCACGACCTCGTGCACGATCGGCTCGCTGCCGTCGTCCGGGGTGAAGGTCACGGTGACGGTACCGCCCTGGAACACCTTGAAGTCGGTGGCGCGGTACTGATCGCCGAAGGCGTGACGGCCGATGATGATCGGCTTGGTCCAGCCCGGCACCAGCCGCGGAACGTTCGAGATGATGATCGGTGCCCGGAAGATGGTGCCACCCAGGATGTTGCGGATGGTGCCGTTGGGCGACCGCCACATCTTCTTGAGGCCGAATTCCTTGACTCGCGCCTCGTCCGGGGTGATAGTGGCGCACTTCACACCGACGCCGTGCTTCTTTATGGCTTCGGCGGCGTCGACGGTGACCTGATCATCGGTCTTGTCGCGGTATTCGATGCCGAGGTCGTAGTACTCGAGGTTCACGTCGAGATAGGGGTGGATCAGCTTGTCCTTGATGAACTGCCAGATGATCCGGGTCATCTCGTCGCCGTCGAGTTCTACGACGGTGCCTTCAACCTTGATCTTGGACATGGATCTTCGTGTCCTCCTAGGATGGTGCCCTCATTGCACGGCCAGGCGAACACGCTTGTGAGCGGACCCCAGCTGTTCCAACAGACAACGTATATGTCCCGCGTTGTCGGCGGGACATGTGGTGCAAACAAGACAAGCGTACTGCTGCCGAAGTCCTCACCGCACGGGCAGCCCCCGGAGTGAGCTGGACCACCTTTGCTACCGATTGGTAGGCAATGCCTTCCAGCGCCTCGGCGGGCACCCGCGCAACCGCCGTCGCCGCCATGATCCGCCTTCCGTTCCAGCACGGCAACCGCCTGGCACACGACGAGGCCCGCGCGGCGTCAGCACGCCGCGCGGACCTCGTTCCGGTGGATCAGACCGCGACCGGAAGCCGTGCCCCGTCCTCGGAACCTTCGATCAGGTTCTCCGGCCGGTCCCGGATCATCAGCGCGATGATCGGGACGGCCGCCAAGAAGAACCCGGCGCCGACGTAGAAGGCCACGTCGTAACTGTGGATCGCGGCCCGCGCGGCCAAGTTGTCGATGCCAGGGTTGTCATGCGCGAAGGTCTTGGCGACCTGCACCGAGATGGTGGTCAGCAACGCCGTGCCGACCGCCCCGCCGACCTGCTGCGCCGCGTTCAGCAGCGCGGAGGCGACGCCGGAGTCCTCTTCCTCCACCTGATGCAGCGCGACCGTCTGCATGCCGACGAACAGCGGACCCATCCCGAGCGCGATGAGCACCTGAGCGGGCAGCACACCGGCGAGGAAGCTGTCACCGAAGCTCAGTTGAGCCAGCAGCACCAGGCCGACGACGCCCAGCACGGCCCCGGCCAGCATCAGCGGACGGGGGCCGAGCTTCGGCAGCAGAGCGCTGGTGACACCCGCCGAGATCGCGATGCCCGCCGGGAAGGGCAGGAACGCGAAGCCCGCCTTCAGGGCGGAGTAGCCCAGCGTGATCTGGAAGTAGAAGCTCAGGAACAGGAACATCGCGAACATCGCGATCGGGATGAGCAGCGCGGCGAGGAACGCGCCGCCCCGGTTGATCTCACCCGGGATGTGCAACGGCAGCAGCGGGTTCGCCGAGCGCCGTTCGATCGCGACGAAGGCGACGAGCAAGGCCAGCCCGGCGACCAGCAGCGCCAGCGTGCTGCCCGCCAGCCAGCCGTCGTCGGCGGCACGACTGAAGCCGTACACGATGGAGATCAGACCGAGCGTCACGGTGACGGCTCCTGGCACGTCGTAACCCCCGCTGCGCGGCGCGGGCACGTCCTTCGCCACCCAGGCCAGCGCGCCGAGCAGCGCGATCAGCGCGATCGGCGTGTTGACCAGCAGGCACCAGCGCCAGGAGGCGTATTCGGTGAGCGCGCCACCGGCGATCAGCCCCAGCGCCGCGCCACCGGCGGAGATGCCCGCGAACACACCGAACGCGGTGGCCCGCTCGCCGGGCTCGGTGAAGGTCACCGACAGCAGCGAGAGCGCGGCCGGAGCCAGCAGTGCGGCGAACGCGCCCTGCAACGCGCGTCCGGCGAACAGTTCCGCGCCGGTCTGCGCGAGACCGGCCAGCGCCGACGCACTCGCGAAGCCGATCAGGCCGACGATGAAGATCCGGCGTCGGCCGAGGTAGTCGGCCAGCCTGCCGCCGAGCAGCAGCAGGCCACCGAAGATCAGCGTGTAGGCGGTGAGCATCCATTGCCGGTTGCCGTCGCTGATGTCGAGATCCCGCTGCGCGAACGGCAGCGAGATCGTCACGATGGTGGCGTCCAGCACCACCATGAGCTGGGCTAACGCGATCACTCCCAGCGCGAGCCAACGCGCTGAACCGCTCGCCCGCTGCGGCGCGTGCACCGCTGTCGCGGTCTCGGTCACGGTCTTCTCCTCGTCCTCGATGTCCGGAGCAATCCTGTCATCTAGCGACATTTGTCGTCAAGCGCAAAATGTCGTGTTACGACATTTGACCGTTACGGACAGGAAAACGGCAGGTTGCGTTAACATGGGGGCATGCTCGAGTTATCGGCGCCGACGGGCGCGGGCGCAGCGGCCGACCGCGCCGCCGGCGGCCCGGCGACCCAGGGCCTGCGCGAACGCAAGAAGCAACAGACCAGGCTGCGGATCATCGCCGCGGCCCTCGATCTGTGCGACACACAGGGCTTCGACGCGACCACGATCGAGCAGATCGCCAACGCCGCGGACGTCTCGCCGCGCACGATCAACCGCTATTTCGACAGCAAAGAAGACATCGTCCTGGGGCCCGTGCAGGATTTCGGGCAGACCATCGCCGAGACGCTGCGCGAGTTGCCCCGCACGGGCAACGAACTCGGGGCGCTGCGCCAGGCCTTCCTGCACGTGGTCGATGAAGCCGCCGCGGCGGGCGAGGCGGATCCGCTGTCGTTCCGGCAGTTCCAGAAGATGCAGCGGATTCTGCGCAGCAGCCCGTCGGTCAGCGCGCGCAGCATGGAGCACGCCGACGACAAGAACCACGCGATCGCCGCGGTGGTCGCCGAGCGCCTCGGCACCACGCCGGACGCGCGCCCGGTGCGGCTGATCGTCGGCACCTGGCAACTGATCGGCCACATCGGCATGGAGTGCTCCGACGATGTGTTCCTCGACGACGACCTGGCGGTCGCGGCCAGGGCGGGGCGGGCGGCGTTCACCGAGGCCTACGACGAGTTCGTGCGCACCTGCTGCGGGGCACCGACCGCTGCGGACCAGTGAGTTCGACGGAGGATTTCGGGCGCTGACCGCCCGCCGGTTATGATGCCGGGCAGGTCATGAGTACCAGCGTCAAGCCCCGGCTCGCTGGTCGGCAACCCTCCAGCCGCGGTGGGGTGCTCCGGGTGATGACCTGGCTCCCGAGAGCCGGGAGCAAGCGCGTAACAGGAGGTCGCCGGCATGTGTTGTTGTTCGTTACCCACACACCGCTAACCCCTGCTGTACCGGCGAACACCTGCTTGGGAGCAAACCATGAGTGAATTCACCGCGCCCGGGGCCGAGCGAGGCCCGGCGCAGTCGGCCCCGCACAGCCGTGGTGCCGAGTTCGGGGTCGTGCGCTTCCTCCCGGATCCTCCGCCCGCCGGTTTCGCGGGGGCGGCGACATGACCGTGAACACCGAACCGAGCGCGCGGACCTCCGGCATCGCCCTGCCGCCCCCGGATGGACAGCTCGGCACCATCGCCATCGGGGACGTGCGGCTGGAGAACGGCGCGGTCATCCCGGACGTCCACCTCGCGGTACAACGCTGGGGTGAGCTCTCCCCCGGCATGGACAACATCGTGCTGGTCGAACACGCGCTGACCGGCGACTCGCACGTCGTCGGCAAGCCCGACGGCGTGCACCCGCTGCCCGGCTGGTGGGACGGCATGGTCGGTCCCGGCGCGCCGCTGGACACCGACGAATGGTGTGTGCTCGCGACGAACGTGCTCGGCGGCTGCAAGGGCAGCACCGGGCCGTCCACTGCCGCTCCGGACGGAAAGCCGTGGGGCTCGCGTTTTCCCGAGATCTCCATCCGCGATCAGGTGACCGCCGAAGCCGCTCTGCTCGACCTGCTCGGTGTCGAGCGGCTCGCGGCCGTGGTCGGCGGGTCGATGGGCGGTATGCGGGTGCTCGAGTGGATGGTCGGCGCACCGGATCGGGTCGCCGCGGCGCTGGTGCTCGCGGTCGGAGCCCGCGCCACCGCCGATCAGATCGGCACGCAGGTCACCCAGATCGCGGCGATCACGTCCGATCCGGACTGGCAGGGCGGCGACTATCACGGCACCGGCCGCGCCCCGACGACGGGGATGGCGCTGGCCCGGCGGATCGCGCACCTGACCTACCGCACCGAATTCGAGCTGGATCACCGGTTCGAGAACAAGCCGCAGGGCGACGAGGACCCGTGGAACGGCGGACGCTACGCGGTGCAGAGCTACCTGGACCATCAGGCCGAAAAGCTCTGCAAGCGTTTCGATCCCGCCACCTATGTGCTGCTGACCGAGGCGATGAACCGCCACGACGTCGGCCGCGGCCGGGGCGGCATCGAGGCGGCGCTCTCGGCGACGCCGGTGCCGTGCGTGGTCGGCGGCGTCGACTCCGACCGGCTCTATCCGCTGCGGACCCAGCAGGAACTCGCCGATCTGCTGCCCGGATGCGACGGACTGGAGATCGTGCACTCCCGCGACGGGCACGACGGATTCCTCACCGAGGCGGCGGCGGTGTCCAAACTGCTGACCGAGACCATGCGCCTGGCCCGCGCAGGTGTGCGCCCCGAACGCTGACAAGGGTCCGCTTCCCCTCGCGCCCGCACTGATCGGTACCTCGCGCCGTGATGCCGTCCACTCTCAGAGCGCCGCGGCTCGCCGCGCCGCTTCGATGCGGTTGATGTTGGTTTCGATCCACTCCCGCAGCGCCGCTATCGGCGTGCGCAGACTGTGCCCCAGCTCTGTCAGCGTGTAGTCGACTCGTGGCGGGATCGTGGGATGCACTGTGCGCGTGACGAAACCGTCGCTCTCCAGTTGCCGCAACGTCTGCGTCAGCATCTTCTGGGAGATGCCATCGATACGGTGGCGCAGGTCGGTGTAGCGCATGGTGCCGTCGGCGAGCGCGTCGATGATCAGGACCGTCCATTTCCCCGCGATGTGGTCGAGGATCTCCCGCGTGGGGCACTTCGCGGAGTACACGTCGGCGGGTAGGCCGGAACCTTCGATATAAGTGAGCACCTATTGGAGTGTAGCACACCAAATAGTGCCTTCTTCCCATTGGGGTGTGACTCTCCGATAGTTAGAAATATGGAGACAAAGACACTTTCGGTAGCCGATGCGATCCGTGGACGTCGCACGGTGCGGCACTATCGCCCCGACCCGGTGGCGCCCGAACTGATCGAAGAGTTGCTCGAGCTGACGATGCAAGCGCCGAGCGCATGGAATATGCAGGACCGGTCGATCGTGGTGGTGACCAGCGAATCCGGCCGCGCCGCGCTGTCGGAGGCGGCGTTCGGCCAGCCGCAGCCGAGGGAGGCGCCGGTGGTGCTGGTCTTCGTCGCCGACGCCGCCGCCTGGCGAGACCGCAACGCCGACATCGCCGAACTAGCGGGTCGCAACGGCGCGTGGAACGCCGAGTTCACCGCCATGTTCGACACACGCGCCGAATATTTGGCGCTGGAACAGCGCGGACTGCTGCGGGAGAACGCCGTCAAGAACGCGATGATCGCGGCCACCTACGCGATGCTCGCGGCTACCGGGCTCGGCTTGGCCTCGGCACCGATGAACGGCTGGGACGCGGAGTCGGTGAAGCAAGCCATCGGTATCGGCGACCGGGCAGATCTCGCCATCGCGGTACTGGTCACCATCGGCTACAGCGACGCCGCCCCTCCGCACCCGGGGCGTCGTCCGCGCGAGCGGACGGTCTTCGCCGAGCGATTCGCCGCTGCCCGCTGAGCACAAGGGCGACCCGGCCATCGCTGGGTCGCCCGCCCTCAGCCGACGCCGAGCGTGTTGATCGTGGCCGCGAGGAACAGGATGCTCGACCCCAGCAGCGTCAGCGCGCCGACGTCGAACGGCTTGCTGCGCACCGCCAGCAGCCCCACCCGGGTAGTCGGCAGGCACAGCCGGAATGCCGCCGCCAGCAGCGTCGCACCGCCGAAGAAGAACGTCCCGCGCCGCCAACGATCGGACGCCACGAACACCACCGCCACCACGATGACCAGCGTCACGACGACCATCGGCAGATGAGAACGCAAGAACTCCGCTCCCGAACCGCGGCGTCCGGCCCGGGCGATAGGCGTATCGGCATCGGTCACCTGCCCGATTCTTGCAGACCGGTCCGGTGGTCGACGAGTGGCGCATGGCTGCGGCGAATCGCGAGTACTCCCCGCGGCGGTGTGCCACTCGTGTGGGGTGCGGGCCGACGGCTCCGGTGACCTGGTTGACTGATGCGTCGTGTTCCATCTGATGTTCCATGAGCCGCGCATTCCGCCGAATACCGGCAACGCGATCCGGTTGGTCGCGGGGACCGGGTGTCATCTGCATCTGATCGAGCCGTTGGGATTCGATCTGTCGGAGCCGAAGTTGCGCAGGGCCGGGTTGGACTACCACGATCTGGCGTCGGTGACGGTGCACCCGAATCTGGCGGCGGCATGGGAGGTACTGCGCCCGGAGCGGGTTTTCGCGTTCACCACCCAGGGCACCACTCGGTTCACGGACGTGGCCTATCGCGAGAACGACGTGCTGCTGTTCGGCACCGAACCCACCGGCCTGCCCGCGGAGGTGCTGGCCGATCCGCGCATCACCGACCGGCTGCGCATCCCGATGCTGCCCGGCCGCCGCTCCATGAACCTTTCCAACGCGGCCGCGGTGACCGTCTACGAAGCATGGCGCCAACTCGGCTTCCCCGGCGGCATTTGAGCTGCGGCGGCGACATCAAGGCACGTCGATTTCGAATCGTTTGAAGCGGGAGGTCGCGCCCGCCGTCAGCCGGACGGCGGACTTGGGGACTCCGTAGTGGCCTGCGAGCAACTCGATGGCGGCCTTGTTGGCCTTGCCTTCGACGGCGGGAGCCCGCACGTACAGTTGCAGGCTTCCGTCGTCGAGGGTCTCCACCAGCGGTCCCTTACGGCTGTTCGGCTTGATCGTCGCCCTTACCACCGTCGGCACTCTTGCCTCCTGCGCTGGTCTCCGCGCCATCCGAGGCGCTGCTCACCGGCTCCGGTGCCGATTCTCCCGCACCAGGCGTGGGCTTGCGCCGCCGCACCAGGCGCACGATCCCCCACAGCACGGCGGCTACCACCGCGAGGAAGCCCAGCCACGGAATCGCTTTGCCGCTGAACACGATCGCGTCCTGCAGCCAGTCCACCAGCGAGTTCCAGCCGGAGACGATGCCGTCCCAGAAGTTGTCGGGGTCGTCGCCGGAGTTCTTGTGATCGGTGGTGACGTCGATGGTCAGCGTGGACAGGGCGACCTGGTCGTCGAGCCTGCGCTTCTGCGCGGTGAGGCTGTCCAGCTCACCCTGGCGGCTGGACAGCGCCTGCTCGGCGGCGATCAGGTCGGAGGTGGTGGTGGCGCCCGCGATGAGTCCGCGCAGCCGGTCGACCGAGGCTTGCAGTGCCTTGATCCGCGCGTCCAGGTCCTCCCAGTGCATGGTGACGTCGTCGCGGTTGGTGGTGACCCGGGTGATCTGTCCGACCCCGCCGAGGCCCGCGATGAACGCGTCGGTCTTGTCCGCGGGCAGCCGGACGACGAGCGTGGCGCTCGGCTCGGTGTCGTCGGTGCCGGGCTGCTCGGTGCGGCTGTCGACTCGGCCGCCCGCGGCGCGCACCTGGTCGATGATCGTGCCCGCCGCGGTGACCGGCGCGTCCGCGGTGATCTCGACGCTGCCGGTGACCACCTCCTTGCGGGTGGACGTCGGTTCGGCGCCGGAGTTGTCCTCCCGCTTGGGCGGCGCCTGCTCGTGCAGCCCCGGCGGCACGAGCGCGGGAGCCGCGGGTCCCGGCCCGGTGACGATCGTCGGCGTCCGATCCCGGGCGGGTGCCGCGTTGTCGTCACCGCAGCCGGTGAGCAAGATCAACCCCAGCGCGCCGACGCACAGCACAGCAAGCTTCCTCATGCCTGGCACAGTAGCCGTTCGCACTGCGCGAAAAGCCGCGCATAACGGTTCTCTAGAACGCTTCTAACACTTCCTTAAAGCAACCGGCTCAACGGAAGTCGCGCGATTTGGACGTCATCCGCAGATCCATGCGCTGCAGATGTTCGGCGACCACGCTGACCACGCCCTCGGCATTCTGCACCCGCCCGCGGATGAGCAGCGCGGCCGCGCCTTGGGCCAGTCGCCGGTAGCGCCGCCACAGCCCCAGCGAGCAGACGATGTTCACCATGCCGGTTTCGTCTTCCAGATTGAGAAAGGTGATGCCCTCCGCGGTCGCGGGACGCTGCCGATGCGTCACCGCGCCGCCCACCAGGACCCGCGAGCCGTCGGGCACGGTGCGCAGGCCGGAGGCGGGTATGACGCCGAGGGCGTCCAGGCGGGAGCGCAGGAACTGCGTCGGGTAACTGCCCGGCGAAACGCCCGTGGCCCAGACGTCGGCGGCGGCCGTCTCCAGATCGCTCATCCCGGGCAGAACGGGCGCGGTGGTGGACGCGCCGGTGCCGGGCAACCGGTCCGGGCGCTCACCCGCGGCGGCGCCCGCCGCCCAGAGCGCTTCCCGGCGGGCGCTGCCCAGGCTGCCGAGCGCGCCCGCCGTGGCGAGCGATTCCGCTTGCGCGACAGTGAGTTCCACCCGGCCGGTCAGGTCGAGGAAAGACGTGTAGGGTCGCTCGCCCCTGGCGGCGACGATGCGCTCGGCGAGGTCGTCGCCGATCTGGCGGATCGCGGCGAGCCCGAGGCGTACCTCGGTGCCCTTCGCCTCGAGGGTGGGCTCGGCGCGGCTGGCGTTGACGTCGGGACCGTGCACCACGACCCCGTGCCTGCGCGCGTCGGCGACCAGTGATTGCGGCGAGTAGAACCCCATCGGCTGGGCGCGCAGCAGACCCGCGCAGAAGGCGGCGGGATGATGCAGTTTGAACCAGGCCGAGTAGTAGACGATCGAGGCGAAGCTCTGCGAATGACTCTCGGGAAAGCCGAAATTCGCGAAGGCGTAGAGCTTCTCGTAGATACGGTCGGCGACCTCGCCGGTGATGCCGTGCCGCTCCCGCATGCCCTGGTAGAGCCGCGCTTTGAGACGTTCCATGCGCTCCGGTGACCGCTTGGAGCCCATGGCGCGGCGCAGCTGATCGGCCTCCACGGCGGTGAATCCGGCGACGTCGACGGCCATCTGCATGAGCTGCTCTTGGAACAGCGGCACGCCGAGCGTGCGTTCCAGCGAATTCTTCAGCGCCGGATGGTCGTAGACGACGTCCTCGGCCCCGTTGCGCCTGCGGATATAGGGATGCACCGATCCGCCCTGGATCGGGCCGGGGCGGATCAGCGCCACCTCGACCACCAGGTCGTAGAAGCTGCGCGGGCGCAGCCGGGGCAGGGTGGCCATCTGCGCACGCGACTCCACCTGGAAGACACCGACCGAGTCCGCGCGCGAAAGCATCTCGTAGACCTCGGGTTCGGCCAGGTCGAGCGCGTGCAGCTCGACGGTCTCGCCTTCGTGCTCGCGCACCAGGTCGATCATGTAGTGCAGCGCGGAGAGCATGCCGAGGCCGAGCATGTCGAACTTCACCAGATCGATGGCCGCGCAATCGTCCTTGTCCCACTGCAGGACGCTGCGGCCGGACATGCGCGCCCATTCCACCGGGCAGACGTCGGCGATCGGCCGGTCGCAGATCACCATGCCGCCGGAATGGATGCCGAGATGCCGCGGCAGCCCCTCGATATCGGCGGCCAGTTCCAGCACCTCGGCGGGGATGTCGGTGTTCGTCTCCGCGCCCACGCCGGTCCAGCGGCTCACCTGCTTGCTCCACGCGTCCTGCTGGCCCGGCGAGAAGCCCAGCGCCCGTGCGGCATCGCGCACCGCGGACTTGCCGCGATAGGTGATCACATTGGCCACCTGCGCGGCGTATTCGCGGCCGTACTTGCGGTAGACGTGCTGGATCGCCTCTTCTCTGCGATCGGATTCGATGTCGACGTCGATGTCCGGCGGGCCGTCGCGCTCCGGGGAGAGGAAACGCTCGAACAGCAAGTGATTGCGCACCGGGTCGACATTGGTGATGCCGATCGCGTAGCAGACCGCGGAGTTGGCCGCCGACCCGCGGCCCTGGCAGAGGATGTCGTTGTCCTTGCAGAAGCTGACGATGTCGTGCACCACCAGGAAGTAACCGGGGAATTCCAGGTCGTTGATCACCGCGAGCTCGTGCTCGATCTGCCGGTAGGCCTCCGGGTTCTCCTGGGGAGTCCCGTAGCGCGCCGCGGCGCCCGCCATGGCGAGTTCGCGCAGCCAGGACTGCTCGTCGTGTCCGGCGGGCACGTCGAAGGGCGGCAGGTTCGGAGCGATCAACTGCAGGTCGAAGGCGCATTCGCGAGCCAGGGCCGCCGCGTTCGCCACCGCCTGCGGGCAGTCGGCGAACAACCGCGCCATCTCCGCCCCGGACCGCAGGTGCGCACCGCCCGCAGGGGCCAGCCAGCCCGCTATCTCGTCCAAGCTCTGCCTGGCCCGGATCGCCGCGAGCGCCATGGCTCGGCGACGCCCGCTCGGTGCGGCGAAATGCGCTCCGGTGGTGGCGAGCACCGGGAGACCGAGACGATCGGCCAGGGCGATGAGATGAGCGTTGCGCTCGTCGTCCTCCGGGATGCCGTGATGGGTGAGTTCCACGCTCACCCGATCGGCGCCGAAGCGGTCGGTGAGTTCCCGCAACGCGGCTTCCGAACGCTCGAGCCGGGTGCTGCCCGCGCGCGAGTCGAGTTCGAGCGCCTGGCGCAGGTGACCCTTTCGGCATCCGGTCAGGATGTGCCAGTGCCCCTCGGCCGCCGCGGTGAGCGTGTCGAGGTCGTAGCGCAGGATGCCCTTCTCCCCTGCGGCCATGTGCGCGGCGGCGATCTCTCGGGAAAGCCTGCGGTAGCCCTCTTGGCCGCGGGCCAGCACCAGCAGGTGCGGCCCGGCCGGGTCCGGCGCGCCGGTGCGCGGCGCCGAGTCGGGGGCGGCGGCGTGCCCGCGCACGGCGCCCGGCACGTGTGGTTCGAGCGCCGTGCCGAGCGACAGTTCGGCTCCGAAGACGGTGGGCATGCCCCATTCCTTGGCCGCCTCGGCGAAACGGACGGTGCCGTAGAAGCCGTCGTGGTCGGTGAGCGCGATCGCCGTCAGGCCGAGCCGCACCGCCTCCTCCACCAGTTCCTCCGGCTGGCTCGCACCGTCCAGGAAACTGTAGGCCGAATGCGCGTGCAGCTCCGCGTACGGGACCGTCGGTTCATCGACAGGGCGCACCGGCTCGGGCCGGTACTCGCCGCGCTTACGCGACCACGCCGGACTGTCGCCGCCGTCGCCCGGATACGTCACATCGGGGCTCGGCCGCCCGGACAGCACCCGCTCCATCTCCGCCCAGCTGGGCGGACCGTTTCCCCAGCCCACGACTCACCTCCTCGACTCGAACATACATTCGAAGGCGGGCGATGTACAGGCAGGTCAGGACGCCCGGAGACGCTCCACGGAACCGGCGGACAGAGCGGCCTCGACACCTTTCAGGCGAGTCCGGATGAGCGCGCCGTAGGCATCGGAGGCGAGGACGTCGAGATGCCCGCGCGCGATGGCCAACTGCATCCTGGCCACTTCGAACTCGCCGACCCGGCGATGACTGTCGGCCAGGTTCAAATAGAGCGACGGCAAGAAGCCGCGCAGGCCTTCATCGAGCGGCACACCGGGCCCGAACACCGCGGCCAGCGCGCGCTGATCCCAGCGCAGCGCCTCGGCGGGCTCCTCCTGGAGATCGGCGAGATGATGTGCGACCACGCAGCGCTGCAACACTCCGCCGTGTTCGCCGAGTTCGTCCCAGAGCTTTTCCAACGCCCGTCGCCCCGCCGCGGGGTCGACGCCACCGAGCCGCACCGCGGCAAACACCTCCGCCATCCGATCGTCCGACATGCGCTGAGTATCGCACATATGTTCGAACGTTTCGAGAGTTGTTCGATCCGTTTCGCGCATTCGCAAATCCCCAGGCCGCGTGCGGTTCTCGAACCGGCAGGCCGCACCGGCGCGACACGCCGCGACGACCGGGGGCGGCCGATCCCGGACGCGACCGAGAGCACTTGGCAGGGAACTTACTTTGGAGTAAGTTCATGGCCACCAGACCTGCAAAGGAGCAGCAGCGATGACCGACGCCCCCGCTGAGCCCGCCCGCCGCCGGCGCCACAACCGCGACCTCACCGGGCGGCATGTCCTCATCACCGGGGCATCCTCCGGGATCGGGCGGGCGGCCGCGCTCGCGGTCGCAGGCAAGGGCGCCACCGTGTTCCTGCTCGCGCGCCGTGGTGAGGAACTCGCCGCGGTCGTCGACGAGATCAGGGCGGCGGGCGGCTCGGCCTACGGGTATTCCTGCGACATCACCGATTCCGATTCCGTCGACCAGGTGATCAAAACCGTCCTGGACGAACACGGTCACGTGGACATGCTGGTGAACAACGCCGGCCGCTCCATCCGCCGCGCCATCCACCGCTCCACCGACCGGTTGCACGACTTCGAACGCACCATGGCCGTCAACTACTTCGGCGCGCTGCGGCTGACGCTGGCCCTGCTGCCGCAGATGCGGGAACGCAAGTTCGGGCACGTCGTCAACATCAGCAGCGCGGGCGTGCAGGTGGCCACGCCGCGGTTCTCGGCATATCTGGCCAGCAAGGCGGCACTGGACAAGTTCACCGAGGTGGCAGCCGTCGAGACTATGGCGGACGGCGTCACGTTCACCACCATCCACATGCCGCTGGTGCGCACGCCCATGATCACCCCGAGCGGCGACCAGGGCCCCGCCGAGTCGCCCGAGTGGGCGGCCGCGACCATCGTGCGCGCCCTGACCGAACGGCCCAAGCGCATCGACGTGCCTTTGGGCACCATCGCCGAATACGGCGCGCTGCTCACCCCGAAGATCCGCGACCGCGTCCTACACCGCTACTACCGCGCGCTACCCGACTCCCCCGCAGCCAAGGGCGAGTCGACCACCCCCGAAGAACCGGCCGGACCACACCCCCAGCCCCGCCCCCGATCAACCACACGCCGTCTCACCGGCACGGCCCTACGCCGCGCTGCCCGCTGGGTCCCCGGCACGCACTGGTAAGGCGTCCGTGACCGGCACGACCATGTGCCACTCGCGGTTCAACCCGCCAGGAATGGGCGGACGGTTGCGGCGAAGTCGAAGTAGCGGTCGCGGTGGATGCTGTGGCCGCAGGTGAAGGTGGTCACCGTGCAGTCGGTGATGCTTTCTTGCAGGATGGCGAGTTTCTCCGGATCGACCATGCCGCCCGGTCCGCCGCACAACACCAAGGTGGGCGCGGTGATGTCGGAGAGTCGGTCCCACCACTCCGGGTTCGGCTTACGGAACTGCTCCAGCGCGGTCTTCGTCATGGAGCGGTCGAAGGCGAGCACCGCACGCGGGTGCCGGACCAGGCTGGAAGTGGCGTGCCACAGTTCGGGCGCGGTGGGAAACCGGCGGGTCAGGCGCAATTCCTCGGCGCCGGACCGCAGCGGGAGCGGGCATTCCTCGATGACCAGCCTGCGCACCAGTTCGGGGCGCTCCTGCGCGACGCGCGACACCGCGTAACCGCCGAGCGAATGCCCGACCAGATCCACCACGGGCAGTTCCATGTGGTCGCACAGGCGCAGCAGATCGTCGCCGAACTCGTCGAAGAGATAGGAATCGGTGTGTGAGCTACGGCCGTGTCCGCGGAGATCGGGGATGATCACGCGGCGTCCGGATCGCACGAGAACACGCGCGAACCGGTCCCAGGTGTATCCGTCGCCGCCCATGCCGTGCACGAGCAGCACAGGGATGTCGCTGACCGCGCCCATCCCCGAATCCCGATAGGCGATCCGCACGTCTCCGAATGTCACCTGGCCAAGCGTCAGATCCACGACATAGGAGGATACCGGCAGTCATGCCATGCCCCGGCGTGGTGTAGCGCTGATCACCCAACGGCGAAAACGCAGTTCGAACGGCACTTACCAGGCCCGATACCCGCGCCATCGCGAAGTTCGTTGCCCACATTGGTGTTTCGACTGGCGCGAAAAATCCCTGGCGCGTGGGCGAACTCGGAGCAATACTCGCCGCATGCCCTCCTTCGCCGATTTCGATCGCCGCGACTACCGCACCGTCGACGTGGCCACGGGGTACGACGGTTGGGCCCCCACCTACGAACAGACCGTCCTGGACGAGATGGATCTTGCTCTGCTCGGGCGACTGCGGCTGGACCTCGGCCGGGTGCGGCGCGCGGCCGACCTCGGCTGCGGCACCGGGCGAACCGGAACCTGGTTGCGAGACCGCGGAATACCGCACATCGACGGCGTCGACGTGAGCCAGGGGATGCTGGCGTTGGCGGCCGAACGCGGCGCCCACACCACGCTGACCCGAGCGGACGTGCGAGCCACCGGTCTGCCGGAAGGCGCCTACGACCTGGTGATCGCGTCGCTGATCGATGAGCACCTACCGGAGCTGGCGCCGTTCTACGCGGAGGCGTGGCGGCTGGCCGCACCGGGCGCGCGCTGCGTACTGGTCAGCTACCACCCGCAATTCATCATGGTTTCCGGAATGCCGACGCATTACACCGACCCTTCCGGCGAACCGGTGGCGATCAGCACCCACCTGCACTTGATCAGCGAGCACCTGTCGGCCGGTTTGGCCGCGGGCTGGGTCCTCACCGAGGTAGCCGAGGCACTGGTCGACGACGCGTGGCTGGCCCGCAAACCGAAATGGGCCGCCCTGCGCGGACATCCGTTCACGTTGGCGACCGTGTGGTCGTGCCCGGAATGAAGCCTCTCAGCCGTAAATCCCTTCGGCGTGCCAGGTTTCGTCGTGATAGACCAGAAGCAGCACCCGGCTGGCGGCGGGGGCGTCGTCGAGTTGGACCTGTGCGCGGGCAGTGAATTCCGCGTCGTCCACATCGGGGGCCCACCAGCGTTCGTCCACCGGCCACGGGCCGGCCCAGCCGGTGAGCCGCCACTGTTTGCTCCCCCAGCGCAACAGCGCGGGGTCGGCGTCGAACAGGGCGCGGTCGGTGACCTTGACGGGCGCGCCGTCGGCGGCTTCCAGTCGCACCAGCGGACGGTTCATCAGGATCACGGCGGGGGCGGGCTCGGGCAGCCGGCCCGGCCATGGCAGCGCGGGGTCGGCGGCGGGGACGAGTTCGTCGCCCAGCGTGACCATGGTGATTCGTTCGGCGGGGCCGCGTCCGCCGCTCAGCACGCCGACACGCACCGCTTCCCCGCCGAGCAGACCCTGCACTCGGATGAGCGCGCGGCGGGCGCGTTCGTTCTCTTCCCCGTCCCCGCCCCACAAGCCGAGCTGCAGCGCGCCCGCCGTGACCACCTCGACCGGTTCCAGCCGCAGCACGGTGATCGGCGCGGTGGGCCGCGCACCGTCGCGCCGGGTGAGCCAGCCGTCCAGCTGCCAGCGCACCCGATCCGCCGTGCCCTCCGGCGTGAGCGGCTCGGCGCAGCGCCAGATTCGCGAAAGATGTTCCCCCGCCGCGGTTTCCGCGTACACCGAAAGCCTGGTGCAGGCCAGCCCGGCATCCGCGAGCGCGCTGTGCAGCCGGGTGGCGAGCAGGCGACCGGCGAAGGCGGCCGCGTCTACCCGCTCGATCGGCGGATCACAGCGGTACTCCACCACCAGATCCGGCGGTGGCTGCCGCGCGGACGGCGGACGCTCCGGCTCGGCCCTGGCACAGCGATGCGCGAGCACGGCGTCTGTGCCGAACCGGGAGGCGACCTCCGCCGCGGAGAGCACGGCGAAATCGCCGATCCTGCGTAGCCCCAAGCGGTGCAGCAGATCGACCAGATCGGCGCGTTCCGGGGCGGCCAGGCTCGGTTCGACCGCGAGTTCCCCCACCGGTAGCGGTGCGAGAAACCGTGCCCCCTCCCCCGCGGGCACGATCGCGGCGCGGCGGGCGGCGATCACCGCCGTGGACAGCTCGTCGGCGATCCCGATCTGCGCTTCCGCCCCGGCTGCTGCCACCGCGTCGACCAGGCGCTCGGCCGCCGCCTCCTCGGATCCGAAGAACCGCGCCGCGCCGCGCGCGCCGAGCACGAGCAGGCCGGGGCGCAGCACCTCCACACCGGGCACCGTCGCGGCCACCGCGGCGACCAGCGGTTCGAACAGTCGCGCGTCCCGATCCTGATCCTGTTGCGCGAGGAACAGCTCGGGGCAGCGTGCCTGCGCCTCCCTGCGCTTCAAACCGCGGCGCACCCCTTCGGCTCGCGCGATCGCCGAACAGGCCACCACCCGGTTGGCGAACAGCACCGCCACCGGCCGTGTCGCGGGCAGGCCTGCCACCGCCGCCGCGGCGACCGCGGGCCAGTCCGGGCACCACAGGGCGAGCACCCGCTTGGCTCCCGGCCGGATCACGGCGCCGCACCGCGGGCCGCGGCACTCACGACACCGCCTCCTGTGTGTCGACGGCTTCGACCGGCGGAGCCGCCTTTTCGCGCAGCACCCATTCCACGCGCCCCGCATTCGGGCACAAATCCAGCCGCCCACGCCGTGGCGGTCCCGCCTTGCCGCGCACTTCGACCGTCAAACCGAGCGAACGCAAGCGTCCGCGCCCGCGGCCGAGACCGGCATACCCCGCGATGCGGGCATCGAGCTGGAGGGACGCGCCGGGCCAGCGACCGTCGGCGACCACCAGGGTGGCGCCCTTGTTGCGGGCGCGGGCGGCGATCACCCGGCTGCGAGCGGGCGCGACGGCGGCGCCCCCGAGTCCGAGTACGACCAGATCGAGCCCGTCGAGCAGCACCGCGGCCACTTCCACCGGGTCGGGGCCGGGATCGGCGATCACGGCCAGCCGCCGCAACTGCGCCCCCATCTCCACCGCGGCGAGCAGACCGAGCCGGGGCATGCCCACCACCGCGGCGTGCCCACCGCCCTCGGTCACCGCGGCGAGCAGACCGGCCAGCAACGAACTCGCTCCCGTGTACGCCACCACGGAGCCCTTGACCAAGCCACCATCCGGCAACAACGGTGCGAGAGCCGTGGGCACCGGCAATGCCGCTCGGCGCGCCCCGTCTCCGAGCGGAGCCCGCTGTGCTGCCGATTCACCGCGACCCGGCACCGCAGCCATGCGGCTACGCAGCTCAGTGAGGGATGGGGCACCTTCCCGCCCACCACCGCGTCGCGCCGGCGCGCCCCGATTCACCCCTCCCTGCGAGATCGCATCCGAACCCATCTCAACCACCTACTTCCCGCGATGGACCCGAGGCGAAGCATGCGGAGCGACCCTCCATTCGAGCGCCAGCACCGATTCAGCTATCGATTCGTATCGAATATACGTTCGATACCGACACAGTAGAAACCGACCCCCGGGTTTCCGTCAAGGGTTCGGCAGCCTCGTGTCGCGGTCACGCGGGTCCGATCCGGCTTCGAGTGGAATCTGTGCAGGTCCAGCACGCGGGTGTCGACACGAGATGGAGTGCGAGCGATCCGCGACAGCCCTCGTTTCGCACCCGCGGCGCCCTCCGCGGGCGAGGCCGCCCGGCCGTCGGTTCCGCCCGGCGACCGCCGCCGGGCAACCTCGCCGCAGCTTCCCCCTGCCCCGCCGCAAGACGCATCGGGACCGGATCCGGCGCGCGCCCGGCTACCACGCCCGGCACCGGTTCATCGGTATGGTGTGGGGCACACATTCGAACCGAGAGCGGGCGTGACACATACCAGTGCCTCATGTCCGCCTATGCGCGAACACGAATCAGGCCAGCTAGCCCCATTTTCCGCTACCCTGCACCCGTGACCGAACGCGCTCGTCCTACTGTCGGCCCCCAATATCTCGTCGCAGGCCGCTACCGCCTCCAGTCGAAGCTGGGTGGCGGCGGCATGGGCGCGGTATGGCTGGCGCACGACCGCCTGCTCGACCGGGACGTCGCGATCAAGCAGGTGCTCACCACGGCCGGGCTCGATGAGGCCGAAGCCGAGGCGGTCCGCAACCAGATCATGCACGAGGGCCGGGTCGCCGCGAAACTCTCGCACGACCACGCGATCGCCGTGTACGACGTGGTGCTCGAGGCCGGTGAGCCCTGGCTGGTGATGGAGCACCTGCCGTCGCGCAGTGTCGCGAAGGCGCTCGCGCTGGTCGATACGCTGCCGCCGATCGAGGTCGCGCAGATCGGCGCCCAGGTCGCCGACGCGCTGGCCGCCGCGCACGCGGTCGGCATCGTGCACCGGGATATCAAGCCGGGCAACATCCTCGTCGCCGACCGTGGCACCGGCGTGGGCATGGCGAAACTCAGCGACTTCGGCATCTCCAGCGGCGCGGGCGACCTGCTCGACGAACCGGACGGCGTGATCACCGGCACCCCCTCCTACCTGCCCCCCGAGGTCGCGCGCGGAGCGCAACCGACCAAGGCCAGCGACGTGTTCTCCCTGGGCGCCACGCTCTACACCGCGATCGAAGGACAGCCGCCGTACGGCTTCGACGAGGACAGCGACGTCATCGTGCACCGCGCCGCCATGGCGCAGATCATCCCGCCGACCCGCAGCGGCATGCTCACCCAGGCGCTGCTGCACATGATGGAGCCCGCGCCGCAGCGCCGCCCAACCATGGCCGAGGCGCGCGACGAAATCCTCACCGCCGCTTTCGGTCCCGGCACCGGACCGTACATTCTGGGCGCGCCCGTCCGCACCGAGGACGGAACCATCCCGTTCTGGGCCGCGCGCAATTCGGCATCCGGGATCCGCAGCCAGCACTCCACGCCGCTCCCCCGCCCGCACCGCAACCTCGCGGGAGCGGCCGCGGCCACGCCCCCGCAGCGCACCAGGAATTCTCAGCCCGGCAACGCCCCCCTGGCCATCGCCGTCGGCCTGCTGATCGGCCTGGTCATCATCATCGGGATCATCGTCGCAGTCCTCTGACGTCCGGGCACCCGGAGCCGAACGGCAGTCAGTCGATGCGGCGGCGGTGGGCCCATCGGGTCAGGGCGTTGCGGTTGGACTGCTGGGTCTTGCGCAGGACGTTGGAGGCGTGCGTCTCCACGGTTTTGACCGAGATGAAGAGTGATTCGGCGATCTCGCGGTACGTGTAGCCGCGCGCGAGCAGGCGCAGGACCTCGAGCTCACGCGGGGTCAGGGAGTCCAGTTCGGGATCCAAGGGCGGCTCGGGTACCGGGGACCTCCCGGTGAACGAGTCCAGGACGAAACCGGCCAGGCGCGGGCTGAAGACCGCATCGCCGCCCGCCACCCGGCGGATGCCGTCGGCCAGCTCGGCTCCCGAAATCGTCTTGGTGACATACCCTCTGGCCCCGGCCCGGATCACCGCGATCACGTCCTCGGCCGCGTCGGACACGCTCAGCGCCAGGCACACCGGCCCCGGCTCGATACCCGCCAGCACCGCCACCCCACCGCCGTCGGGCATGTGCACGTCGAGCAGGACGACGTCCGGTCGCTCGGCATTGATCCCGGCTACCGCCTCCGCGACCCCGCCGGCCTCACCGACCACCTCCATGTCCGCCTCCCGGCTCAATTCAGCACGCACACCCGACCGAAAAACGGCGTGATCATCGACGAGAAAGACCCGCACGGTCACCTACTTCTCCTAACCGACCCTTGACCCCCAACCCGTACCACACTCGTCCCCCACACGCCTGTCTCGTCCTGGCAGGTGCGGAACGCGTGCCTAGTGGGCGGCCGGAGCGGGCTCTTCGTCCAAGGGGGCGCAGCCGGAATCGGTCCGCGGCATGGCGATTCGGACCTCGGTGCCGCGACCCGGCGTCGACAGGATGTCCACCTGGCCGCCGCGGCGCTCGATCCGGCCGCGAATGGACTTCGCCAGGCCGCGACGATCCTCCGGCACGGACGCGAGGTCGAAGCCGGAGCCGCGGTCACGGACGAAGATGCTCACCTGATGCGGCTCGACCTCGGCGAACAGATCGATCTCCGGGACACCCGCGTGCTTCGCGGCGTTGACCAGCGCTTCCCTGCTCGCGCCGAGCAGGGCGGTGAAGTGTTCCTTCGGCAGACCCGATCCGGAGCCGTCGACGTCCATCGATACGTCGCCGACGGTCACCGGCGCCACCTTCACGCCGTGCTGGTCCTCCACCTCGCCCGCGATGGTCCGCAGGGCCGCGGCCAAGCTCGACTGCGCGGGCCCGGAATCCTCGAACAGCCATTTCCGCAGTTCCCGCTCCTGGCTGCGGGCCAACCGCAGCACTTCCTGCGGGTCGTCGGCCTGACGCTGGATGAGCGCGAGTGTCTGGAGCACGGAATCGTGCAGGTGCGAGGCGATCTCCTCGCGTTCCTCGTTGCGGATGCGGGCGGCGCGCTCGGCGTTCAGCGCGCGCATCATGCGCAGCCACAGCGGAACCGTCAGCAGTCCCGCACCGATCAGCGTGACCGCCACCGCCAGCAGCGCCGATCCGATCGAGCTCAAATTGATCCTGGCCAGCACCACCACACCCAGACCGGCCACGATCAGCGTCGCACCGGCGACGATGCGCGACCAGGTGACCACCGATGGACGCGCGGGCAGCCCGAGCAGCGAACGCGGCCCGTCGACGTCGTACTCCCGCCACACCAGCGCCGCGCCGACCGCCACCACGATGATCGGCGCGATCACCTTCGCCGCGGTCCCGCTGAACACCCAGGACACGGCGATCGCGAGCCCGAGCCCGAGCATCGCGAGCCCGATCGCCTGCCGCCGCTCCGTACCGGAGGGTTTCGCCTGATCCGACCCACCGGGCGTGAAGATCCACAGCAGCCCGTACGCGACGATGCCCGCCCCGGCCAGCGCGGACAGCAGCACGAACGCCATCCGCACCTTGAACACGTCGACACCGAGATGGTCGGCCAGACCGCCCGCCACTCCGCCGACGACCCGGCCGCCCGACCGGCGGAAGATCCGCGCCTGCGGCGGCCATGGGACCGGCGCGGGCGCGGGACCCAGCCCACGTGCAGCGTCGAACCCCCGGGTGTCGAACGCGGGAACAGACGGGTACATGTCTTCGATACTGGCACGGCGACGAAGCTGCCAGCATCGGGATTCACCCTGATCTCGCTTGCTCGACCACACCCGCGCCGACCAGGGCGGACGCGGCCGGGCCCGGTCGAACCCGTGCATAGCTGAAAGTTTGCTGCATCGGTGGATCGGTCCAAAGTGTTCAGGCTGTTTTCAGGGTTCCCCCCGATGCGCCGATTCACGGATCGGCACACCATGGGAAACATGACGAAAACGAGCTTCGGCGACCAGGTCCAGCAGATATGGCAGACCCGGCCGATCCGATTGCCGCAGCAGGGGCCCGTCGCGGGCGTCGTGGCGGGGTTCGCGCGCCGCTACGAGATCGATCCGGTGCTGGTCCGGGTCGCGTTCGTCGTCTCGACGATCTTCGGCGGCGCGGGCATCGTGCTCTACCTGCTGGCCTGGCTACTGCTGAGCGCGGCGGGCGACCAGGCATCCGCGGCCGAGTCGCTGGTCGGCAAAGGCCACAGCTCGCAGTCGCAGACCAAGACCATCGTGTTGATCGTGGCGCTGGCCATCGCGGTCAGCACGATGGGACCGGTCGGTGTCGGTCTCGGCGGATCCGGCCTGATCAGCCTCGCCCTGATGCTGGCGGGCTGGTGGATGCTGCACCTGCGCACCCCCAACCCGCCACCCGGGACCACCGAAGTGCTCGGCGGATTCGCCCCGGAGAGCGGAATCAACGCCACCGGCTACCCCGGCGCGGTCTTCCCGCAAGGAGCGACCCGGACGGTCGGCGATCTGTACGTGCCGCCGACCGCCGTGTACACGCCGTACACCAAACTGCCGGATTCCTACGTCCCCGAGGCGCCCGCGCCTGCCGTGGACGGCGCGACGGTCCCGCTGCACAAGCCCGCCGTCGATGACGCGACCGTGGTACCGGACAACGTCGCCGTGCCCGCTGCCGGATCAGCGACGAGTTCGGTCGCCGACGAGAGAGAAACGGACGCGCAGGTCACCGATCAGACCGATTCGCCCGCCACGGTCGGCGATCAAGACGGCCCGGCGGCGGTCGGCAGCGGCCGGATCGATTCGGTCGGCGGAGCCGGATCGGATACGACTCACACCGACCGAGCCGATTCGGCCGGATCGGACTCGACTCATGACGATCGAGCCGAAAGCGGACCAGGCACGAGACCGTCATCGTCCGGCGCTTCGATCTCACTCGGCAAAGACGTTCCGGCCCCGGGCCGCGCTCCGAGCTCGCGTGGCTCCGCGGCCGCTCACCCCGCGATCATCGGCGGCCCGACCCCGCCGTCCTGGGATCCGCTCGGCGTAGCTCCACTCGCCTGGGACCTGCCGGAGCCCACCCCGGCCCGCACCGTCGTCGCCCCGCCGCAGAAGCGTCCGCGCTCGCGCCTCACGCCGGTGGTGATCGGCCTGGCCATCCTCGCGGCGGCGGGTGCCGGTGCGGCGGCGGCCTCGGGCGCGGAATGGATGACCCCCGGCCGGATCGCCGCGGCGGCGCTGGCCGTGATCGGCCTCGGCCTGGTGGTCGGCGCGTTCCTGCGGCGCGGCTACGGCTTGCTCGTGCTCACCGCGCCGCTCGCCGGGTTCGTCCTGCTCGCCTCCGCGATCGGTCCGATCGAATCCGATCAACTGGGCGACCGCACCTGGGCGCCCGCCTCCGCCGCCGATCTGGCCCAGAACTACAAGCTCACCATGGGCACCGGCACGCTGGACCTGCGGTCGCTGAAACTGACCGAGAACCGCACCGTGGACATCGACGTCCGGATGGGCGAAGCCCACATCCTGCTGCCCGCCGACATGACCGTCCGCACCACGTGCACGGCGACGATGGCCGAGGCCCTCTGCCCCGAGGGCATCAGTGGTCCCGGTACTCCCGGCGCGCCGGTGCTCGATCTGAACGTCGACGTCCGCGTCGGCAACGTGGAGGTGCAGCGTGGCTGAGAACGAGAAGAAGGAGACGACCGACTCCCGCCGCGGCCCCGCCGCCTCGCTGCTCATCGCGGGACTGCTGTCCCTCGCGATCAGCGTGTGGGCTTTCGTCGGCCCGGCGTCCTGGCCCGCGGCCGGCATGATCTCGATCGGTTGGATCGTCGTGCTCGCCGCCATCGTCATCGGCATCGTGCTGGTGATCTCCCCCCGCAGACGACGATGAGCGTGCGGCCCGTCCACCTGGACGGGCCGTTTCGCGTTCAGCCCCGAGCCACCGCCGCCGTAGCCGGGCCGCATTCCTACGACAGGACAACCGCATGAAGCGCGACGAACCCGCCGATCAGACGCCACCCACCACCCGGACCACACCGCCCGATCCCAGACCCGGCATCACGAACGGCGTACTTCTGGGCCGCGTGATCCTGTACAGCGCTTTCCACCGCCCCCGCTGATCTCGCACGCGATGACGGCGGCGAGTAGTCACCGCCCGCTGGGCGGCAGGGAGTTCACTCCCACTCGATGGTGCCCGGCGGCTTGCTGGTCACGTCCAAGACCACGCGATTGACCTCCGCCACCTCGTTGGTGATGCGGGTGGAGATGCGTTCCAGCACCTCGTAGGGCAACCGGGTCCAGTCGGCGGTCATGGCGTCCTCGCTGGAGACCGGGCGCAGCACGATCGGGTGTCCGTAGGTGCGGCCGTCGCCCTGCACGCCGACGCTGCGGACCTCCGCGAGCAGCACGACCGGGCACTGCCAGATCTGGGCGTCCAGACCGGCCGCCGTCAGTTCCTCGCGGGCGATGGCGTCGGCCTTGCGCAGCGTCTCCAACCGGTCGGCGGTGACTTCACCGACGATGCGGATGGCGAGACCGGGACCGGGGAAGGGCTGGCGAGCGACGATTTCCTCCGGCAGCCCGAGCTCGCGTCCGACCGCGCGGACCTCGTCCTTGAACAGCAACCGCAGCGGTTCGACGAGTTCGAACTCCAGATCGTCGGGCAGACCGCCGACATTGTGATGACTCTTGATGTTCGCGGTGCCGCTGCCGCCGCCGGACTCCACGACGTCCGGGTAGAGCGTGCCCTGCACCAGGAACTCGACCTTCGGCGTCTCGCCGTCGGCCGCACCGTGCTCGAGTACCGCCTCGCCCACCGCGTCCTCGAAGGAACGGATGAACTCCCGCCCGATGATCTTGCGCTTCTCCTCGGGATCGGTCACACCCTTCAACTCGCCGAGGAACTTGTCCACCGCGTCGACGGTCACCAGTTTGGCGCCGGTCGCGGCGACGAAATCCTGCTGCACCTGCTCCCGCTCGCCCGCCCGCAGCAGGCCGTGGTCGACGAACACACACGTCAACCGGTCACCGATGGCGCGCTGCACCAGGGCGGCGGCGACGGCGCTGTCCACCCCACCGGACAGTCCGCAGATCGCGTGTTTGTCACCGATTTGCTCGCGTACCGAGGCGATCAGCGAATCGGCGATGTTCGCCGGAGTCCAGGTGGAGGGGATGCCTGCGAGTTCGTGCAGGAACCGGCTCAGTACCTGCTGCCCGTGCGGCGAATGCAGCACTTCCGGGTGGTACTGCACACCGGCCAGCCTGCGCGCGCGGTCCTCGAAGGCGGCGACCGGCGCGCCCGCGCTGGTGCCGGTGACCTCGAAGCCCTCCGGCGCGTCGGTGACCGCGTCGCCGTGGCTCATCCACACCGGCTGGATGGTGGGAAGGCCGCCGTGCAGCAAACCACCGTCGATGTTGAGTTCGGTGCGTCCGTACTCACGGGTGCCGGTGTGCGCGACCGTTCCACCCAGCGCCTGGGCCATCGCCTGGAAGCCGTAGCAGATGCCGAAGACCGGCAGCCCCAGATCGAACAACCGCGGATCCAGCCGCGGCGCGCCCTCGGCATACACGCTGGCCGGACCACCGGACAGGATCACCGCGAGCGGCTGCTTGTCGGCGATCTCCTCCACCGTCGCGGTGTGCGGAACCACCTCCGAGTACACGCTCGACTCGCGAACCCGCCGCGCGATCAGCTGGGCGTACTGTGCTCCGAAGTCGACGACGAGGACCGGTCTCTGGGTTTGTGCCACTCGCCCAGTTTAGTGAGCGGCGAAACGAGCGAATCATCGGCACAGCGGCACCGTGTGGGAGGCGAGCCGACCGCCCGAATCGTCACCCGCGGCCCGGCTCGCTGGTTATCCTTCTGCTCGTGCCCTTCGCCCGCGCGATCGATGCCGACATCCACTACGAGGACAGCGGCGGGGACGGCCCGGTGGTACTGCTGGCGCACGAGTTCCTCATGGACCGCACCATGTTCGCCGCCCAAACGGCCGCTCTCGCACCGGAATTCCGGATCGTCTCCTGGGATGCCCGCGGCCACGGCCGCACCAGGGACGAGGGCCTACCCTTCACCTATTGGACCGCGGCCAGGGACGCGCTGACCGTCCTGGATCATCTCGGCGCCGAGCGGGCCGTCGTCGGCGGCACCGCGCAGGGGGGTTTCACGGCGCTGCGCACCGCGTTGATCGCACCGGAACGCGTCTCCGCGCTGATCCTGATCAGCACCGAAGCACACGGTCCCACCCCGGAGCAGTCCACCGCGACGCAGAAATTCCTCGACGAGTGGTACGACGACGGCTCCCGCGAGCGAGCCGTGCACCAGCTGGCTTCCTGGCTGATCGGCGACGACGAGTGGTACCGCTCGATCTGGACCCAACGCTGGCTGGTGCGCGACCGCCGCGGCATCGAGGTGGCGGCGGGCTGCCTGCTCAGCCGGGATTCGGTACTGGACCGCCTCCGCGAAATCGCTTGCCCCGCTTTGGTGATCCACCCCACCCACAGCGGCATGGACCGCGAGCGCGCCCAGGAACTGGCCCACGGGCTGTCCGGCGCCACCTTCATCGAAATCGCCGAAGCCCGACTCGCGGTGACGATGACCCACCCCGAGCCGGTGAACCACGCGATCCAGCAGTTCCTGCGCGCACGAACGAAACCGACCCGCGTGCGCTGAACGCTGTGTCGATTTGCAGCGCCTGCGGCGCTGCGTGTTCGCGGCCCCTCATGGCTCGCGTTCCAGCGGTCGAGACTCGCGCCTGCGGCGCATGCGCTTCGACCGCTGGAACGCGAGCCGGGCCGCGAACGGCGCTCGTAAGACTCGCTTCTCGGTGGCTGGGAGGGTGCGCCGCAGTACGCTCAGGCCTACCTTCAAGCGCGTACGCTCAGACCCACCTTCTGGAACTCCTTGAGGTCCGAGTAACCGGCCTTGGCCATCGAACGACGCAGGCCGCCGACGAGATTCAGCGAACCGAACGGATCGTCGGACGGGCCGAAGAGCACCCGCTCCAGGCTGGGGCGCACCGTGTCGCCGACCGGCTCGCCACCGAGATCCCACGGATCGTCGACGTGCAGCATCGACCCGCGCGGCACCGACGGGTGCGCGGCCGCCGACGGCCAGTACCAGCCGCGGCCCGGCGCCTCCGCGGCCACGGCGAGCGGGACGCCGAGCATGGCCGCGTCCGCGCCACACGCGATCGCCTTGGCCAGCTGCCCGGAGGTGGAGATGTCGCCGTCCGCGATGACGTGCACATAGCGACCGCCGGTCTCGTCCAGGTAATCGCGGCGGGCGGCGGCGGCATCCGCGATCGCGGTGGCCATCGGCACGCCGATGCCGAGTACCTCGCCGGTGGTGGTCGCGCCGGGGTAGGAGCCGTAGCCGACGATCACGCCCGCCGCTCCGGTGCGCATCAGGTGCAGCGCGGTGCGGTGATCGCTCACGCCGCCTGCGACCACGGGCACGTCCAGGTCGGCGATGAAGGTCTTGAGGTTCAGCGGCTCACCGTCGCCGACATGTTCGGCGGAGATGATCGTGCCATGCACCACGAGCAGGTCGATGCCCGCCTGCAGCAGCGCCGGGGTGAGCGTGCGCGCGTTCTGCGGGCTCACCCGCACCGCCACGGTGACGCCGGCGGCGCGGACCTGCGCCACCGCGGCGGCGAGCAGATCCGGCTGCATCGGCGCGGCGTGCAACTCCTGCAGCAACGCCACGGCGCGCTCGTAACCGCCCTTGCCGACCAGCTCCAGCAACTGGTCGATCTTCGCGCCGACATCCGCGTGCCGCGCCCACAGTCCCTCGCCGTTGATCACGCCGAGCCCGCCGAGGCGGCCGAGTTCGACGGCGAACTCCGGGGACACCAGGGCGTCGGTGGGGTGCGCGAGAAACGGGATCTCGAAGCGGTAGGCGTCCAGCTGCCAGGACAGCGAGACCTGCTTCGACGAGCGGGTCCGGCGCGAGGGGACGATGTCGACGTCGTCCAGCTCGTAAGTACGCCGGGCGGTCCGGCCCATGCCGATCTCCACCATGTCGCGCACGCGAAATCTCCTTGTCTGATTTGCAGCGCCTGCGGCGCTGCGTGTTCGCGGCCCCTTATGGCTCGCGTTCCAGCGGTCGAGACTCGCGCCTGCCGCGCATGCGCTTCGACCGCTGGAACGCGAGCCGGGCCGCGAACGGGCGCTCGTAAGACTCGCGCCTCCAGTGGTTACTTGTGGGGGCAGGTGGGCAGCACGAAACCGCCAACTCGCCGCAGGTCGCTCACCGCCACAGCCGGTGGGCAAGCTCCATCATGCACGGACCGGTTGGTCCTGTACATGAACCTAGTGGGCTAACCCCGTCCGGTGTAGTTAGGGGCCTCGACGGTCATGGTGATGTCGTGCGGGTGGCTCTCCTTGAGACCCGCCGCGGTGATCTGCACGAACTGGGCTTCCTGCAGATGCGCGATCGACTGCGAGCCGGTGTAACCCATGGCCGCGCGCAGACCGCCGACCAACTGGTGGATCACCTGGTTGACCGGGCCGCGGAACGGCACTCTGCCCTCGATGCCCTCGGGGACCAGCTTGTCCTCGGCGAGCACGTCGTCCTGGAAATAACGGTCCTTGGAGAACGACTTCGCCTGGCCGCGGCCCTGCATGGCGCCCAGCGAGCCCATACCGCGATAGCTCTTGAACTGCTTACCGCCGACCAGGATCAGCTCGCCCGGCGACTCGGCCGTGCCCGCGAGCAGCGACCCGAGCATCACCGTGGACGCGCCCGCCGCGATGGCCTTGGCGATGTCGCCGGAGAACTGGATGCCGCCATCGGCGATCACCGGGACACCTGCAGGCTTGCACACGGCGACCGCCTCCAGGATCGCGGTGATCTGCGGCGCGCCGACACCGGCGACCACGCGGGTGGTGCAGATCGAGCCGGGGCCGACGCCCACCTTGACCGCGTCCGCGCCCGCCTCGACGAGCGCGGCCGCGCCCTGGCGGGTGGCCACGTTGCCGCCGACCACCTGGATCCGGTCGCCGACCTCGGCCTTGACCTTGGTCACCATCTGCAGCACCTGCACCTGGTGACCGTGCGCGGTGTCCACCACGAGCACGTCGACGCCCGCGTCGGCCAGTGTCATGGCCCGCGACCAGGCGTCCTCGCCGACACCAACCGCGGCGCCGACCAGCAGGCGGCCGTCACGGTCCTTGGTGGCGTTGGGGTACTGGTCGGTCTTGACGAAGTCCTTGACGGTGATCAGGCCGCGCAGGCGCCCGTTGCCGTCGACGATCGGCAGCTTCTCCACCTTGTGCCTGCGCAGCAGTCCGAGCGCGGCTTCCGCGGTGACGCCCTCCTGCGCGGTGATCAAGGGGGCTTTGGTCATGACGTCGGCGACGCGGCGGTTCTGATCCACCTCGAAACGCATGTCGCGATTGGTGATGATGCCCACAAGCGCACCGGTCTCGTCCACCACGGGAAGACCCGAGATGCGGAACCTGGCGCACATCGCGTCGACCTCGGCGAGAGTGTCGGTCGGACGACAGGTCACCGGGTCGGTGACCATACCGGCCTCGGACCGCTTGACCGTCTCCACCTGGGCGGCCTGGTCGGCCGTCGAGAGGTTGCGGTGCAACACGCCCATGCCGCCCGCGCGCGCCATCGCGATGGCCATCCGCGCCTCGGTGACCGTGTCCATGGCCGAGCTGACCAACGGCGTGCGCAGGCGGATCTCCCTGGTCAGCACGCTGGAGGTTTCCACAGAACTGGGGATGAGATCCGAGGCGGCAGGCAGCAGCAGCACATCGTCGAACGTGAGGCCGAGCATGGCGATCTTGTTCGGATCGTCGCCACCCGTAGGAGGGCGGACTGCGATTCGTTCGCCCGATACGGGATTACTCATTCGGATCGACCCCTCCTGGACGTCGATAGCGACCGGCGCCGGTGTCACCGGCGCCGTGACGGCTGATGGGATGGACGTGGTTCGGCGGCGGTGCGATCGGGACCCGCCGTAGCCTGTGCTCCATCGTATCTGTCCGGTGAACTCGCCGACGAAGTGAGCCCACCACCGAAACTGGCAGGCCGCATAGCTGGCGCAGACCACCCTGTTCTGCGTACCGTGGGGATGTGCGTGACCATCTACCACCTGGCTTGCCGCCGGATCCGTTCGCCGGAGACCCCTCCGACCCGTCCGCCGCGCTCGATGCCATCGAGCCCGGCGAACCGCTGGATCCCCACGAGCGCCTTGCGGTCGAGGAGGATCTCGCCGACCTCGCGGTGTACGAGGCACTGCTGGCCCACCGCGGCATCCGCGGACTCGTGGTCAGCTGCGAAGACTGTAGGCAGGACCACTACCACGACTGGGACATGTTGCGCGCCAACTTGCTTCAGTTGCTGGTCGACGGCACGGTCCGCCCGCACGAGCCCGCCTACGACCCGACGCCGGAAGCGTACGTCACCTGGGACTACTGCCGGGGCTACGCGGACGCGTCGATGAACGAGGCCTTCCACGGCGACGGGTTCGACGGATTCGACGGCTGATTCGGGCTCGATCGAACCGCACGCGGGCCTTTCGAGGCTCGCGTACCCCGCCTTTGCCGCTGTGATTTTCGACGCACACGATCACTTCGGCAGACGCACCGCGAGGTTCCGTCGCGGGCGGAGACGCCCATGAGTTACCACCCTATGGTCAGCCGTTGGCTAGACCGACTTCTCCCGGAAAGACAAAAAGCCGACCGCCTGGCTGGCGATCGGTTCTTGCCTGGACCGTTTTCTTCTGTCAGCGGCCGGGCGGCACGAACGAGCCCGGGTTGGGGATGCCGGGGACGCTGAACGTCGGCGGCGGCTGATTGTTGCTGTTGTGGGTATTGGTGTTGCCCGGCGCCGGAGCTGTCGGCGGCTGCTGCTGCGGCGCCGTCGGATTACCGGTGTCTCCCGTAGGTCCGCCCGCAGGCGGCTTGACCTCGGTGACCGGCGGCTCCTGCGGAGCCGTCGGTTCCACGGTGGCCGGCGGCTGGGTGGTCACGGGCGGCGGTGTCGTCACCGGCGGCACCGTGGTCGGCGCGCCACCGCCGTTCGTCGTTCCGCCGCTGTTCGACGTTCCACCACCATTGGGCGCGGTGGCGTCGGCCGAGGGCGAAGGCTTGTTCGTCGGCTGACCCGGCTGCTGCACGATCGTCGAGGTCCCGCTACCTGGCGTCGGGCTGGGCTTCGTGGTCGCGTTGCCCGGGGTGGCACGCGGGTCGGTGGTCTTGGGCACCGTCGCACCCAGCTGATCGGCCAACTCCGGATTGACCTCGCGCAGCTTCGCGAGCAACTGTTCCCACTCGGTCATCAGCTCGGCGCGCTTGTCCGGATCGCTGACCTGCGCAGCATTCTCCTTGGCCCGCTCCAGGCGCACCTTGGCCTGCGTCGGGTTCTGCGTGACCAGCGTGGAAGCCTCGTTCAGGTCGTCGCCCGCCCGCTGGACCACGGTCGTCTGGGCCTGTTCGCTGAACACGACCTCTTTGACCCGCCACAGCGGATCGCCCGGCTCGGCGTTGTACGAGAACGCCGTCATGCCGCCGATGACCAGGGCCAGCGCGGCCGCCGTGCCCATGATCGGACGTAGTAGCCGCAGTCGCCCGCCGCCGCCGTGCGCCCCGATGCGAACCTGCCGCGCGCCGATCTCCTGGTTGACCGCGGCCACGATCGCGTCCAGGTCCGGCTCGGCCGGCATCGGAGGCGCGATCAACTCCGCTCGCCAGTCCGCGAGCAACGTCGCGAGCTGATACTCCTCGGCGCTGTCGGTGTGCACCGGACCATCGCTGGCGATGGCATCGATCAGAGCATCGTCGCGGCGTACCGCGGCGATGTCGACCGGGCCGGTGTCACCGGACGCCTCGGCGTAGGGACCGCTGTTCCGCGATCCAAGCCGCGCCTTCCAGTCACCCCGACCGCGCTCGCCATCCCTAGCCATACATTTCACCTGCCCTCGCCACTTGTGACTTGAGTTTCGCGAGTGCCCTGTGTTGGGCGACCCGTACCGCGCCCGCCGTACTGCCCACGGCGACCGCGGTTTCTTCCGCTGACAAACCCATGACCAAGCGCAGGATCAAGATCTCTCGATGCTTCTCGGGAAGCGTCGCGAGCAGACGGTTCATCTGCCTGCTCGTCTCGGACTCGAGAGCTCGTTGTTCCGGTCCCTGGTCGGTGGATATGACATCTGGTACTTCGGCCATCGCCTCCGCCTTGTTACGGGCGGCGTTGCGATGCGCGTCGGCGACCTTGTGCGAAGCGATTCCGTAAACGAAGGCCATGAAGGGCCTGCCCTGGTCTTGATACCTGGGCAAGGCTGTCATCACAGCCAGGCAAACCTCCTGCGCAACGTCGTCCGCGGAGAGCTGCCCACGCTCCGCGGCTCCGATCCGCGCGCGGCAGTAGCGCACCACCAGCGGGCGGATCATCTCCAGTACCTGAGCTAAAGCGGATCTGTCGCCCTGCGCAGCGGCAGCGACGGCGAGGTCCAACTCTTCGCCCGTGTGCGTCATCGTCAGAGATATTCCCGGCGTTACAAAGTGGCATGGTCAGGTGACGACCAATGCTTCCACCGAAGGGGCGGAACGGATCTAACAATAGCGACCCGTTGGCCGGAACTGGTCAACACGGTGGACTCCGTGATCACCTACCACCCCGCCATGGGGCGCAACACGCCGCCGGAGCGGGCGATGGCCGCGGCACATTCGGCCGCCTCCGCCGCCGCGTCCCGCGCGCCCGATCCGGCGCGGAGCATGGCACAAGCCCAGCGCAACGGCAGCAGGCCGTGCTCGCGGCACTGCTCGGCGACATCCTCGGCCGAGACGCCCGATCTTCCCCGCGCGTCGAGCGCCACGTCGGCGGCGGCGACCAGCAAGCGTGACTTGACCCGGTGGCGCACCGACGGGGATCGCTCGGCCAGCTCCAGCGCGGCCGCCGCGTGCGCCGCCGCCACCTCGAAATCACCTGCCGCCAGCGCCGTTTCCGCGGACACCCAGCGCAAGCGGATCGCGGGACGCCAACCGGCCCGATACTGCTGTGCCGCCGACGCGCTGCGCCGCAGCAAGCGGTCGGCCAGCGCGAGGCGCCCGGTTCCGAGCGCGTCGGCGGCGAGTCCGGTGAGCGCGTCGCAGATCGCGTCGGCGCGGCTGGGACGGTAGCCGCCGAACTCCTCGGCGCTGTCCGGCTCCGCTCCGGCGCCGGCGGTGAGGATCAACGCGGCCGCCCGCCCGTCGAACGCCGCGGCGCGCTCGTGCCAGCCGAGCTGCCGAAGAAAAGAACCCTCGGTACTTCCCGCCAGTGAGAGGAGTACGGGGTCGTTGCTGTGGTTGCATACCCTTCGCAATTCGGCGCGCGCCGCCGCATAACGGCCCTGGCCGCCGAGAACCACAGCGCGATACCACCGGCCGAGTGCGTCCGACGCGGACGGAAGGTCGGCGGCGGCGCGACCCGGAGCGGCGCCGAAGGCGGCCTCGGCGAGGACCGCGAGGTGAGGATCTCCGAGCGGAGCGGGCGCGAACACGGGCGCACTCTATCCCGTGCGGCACCCGGGCTCCGGCGAGGAAAGGTCAGCGACGGCCGACCGGCGACACTCGGGATTTCCGTCGCCGAGCGGATGTTGCCATTAGGTAAATCTCGTCCTGGCTATCGCCGAGCGGCCACGCCGGGAATTCATGCGTGTTTCGCGTAATTAACCTGCCCGCCCCGTTACCGCCATCTTCGGATCCACACCCCACGAACCCCCTCGGCCGCGGCAGTGACCGACATCATCGGCACGAGATCGGCGTCGCGTCGGCGCTACGACCATGAAATCGCCTCTACCAGCGGAAATTGGATCAGTTGCGGCACATGCGGCAGCCACGGACCTCCGGCCAACCGAACAGTATCGCCGGAACCAGCACGAAAAGTAAACAGTTCGGAGGTTAAATTTGGCAGCGCGAGATTTGGAAAAGTGCTGCGCCGAACTATTGACGGAATTTCGCGGCTGGACCTAACGTAGCTCATCGCCACGGACGGCGCCGCGCGAAATTGCAGCGACCACGAAGGGCGAGCCCCCCGGGTACCCCCGCCGACACGGCGTCGTGGCCCACAACTGTTGCAGAACAACTGCTCGACAACGCTGACGAGCTCGCACCACGAGGAGTTCACCATGCCCATGCCGACCCACCTCCCGGGACCCAACGCCGATGTCTGGGATTGGCAGATGCGAGGATCGTGCCGCGGGCAGGATTCCGCGGTGTTCTTCCATCCCGATGGTGAGCGTGGCCGGGCCCGCACGGCCCGTGAGATGCGCGCCAAGGAGATCTGCCGCACCTGCCCGGTGCTCATGCAGTGCCGCGCGCACGCGCTGAAAGTCAGCGAGCCCTACGGCATCTGGGGCGGCATGTCGGAGACCGAGCGCGAGATGCACGCGCGGCGCAGCCGCCGCCGCATGGCCGTCTGAATCAATCCCCTCCCATCCGCACGCCGCCGGGCGTCGAATTCCTAGCAAACAACGGGCCACTGCAACATGCTTCGGCCGAGCCGCTCACATGACACGGTGACCGGTTCCGCGCCGAAGGTCGGCGCGTGGGTTCCGATCGTCACCATCGATCGGCCGGCCGCCGAGCGAGGCCGGAGGCCGTGCACCCGGCGTTCCGGCACGGTGCGACGGTTCGGCGTGTCACGGCGTGTCGCTCCCGAGATGTCCGGCGTATCGGCGCTTTCCGCAACGCGGCGCCGGTCCACGACGAGCCTTGTGGCCACCCCACCCGAAGGGAGGTCATAGCGGCCCGCTACGGTAGTGACCGATGACACAGAATGGAGCGTTGTGACAACGCGGCCGTCGGCCGCAGAGGGCGACTCGTTCCGAAGAGCAGCCTTCCCACCCACGGTGGATTCTGCGGTTACGGCACGCGCAGCCGAAAGTATCGAGCTCGCCGCGCTTTTGCATCGATGCGGTCGAGCCGACCAGGAAGCATTCGCCGAGTTGTACGACCGGACGTGTGCGCGCGTCTTCGGTTTGGTTTTGCGCGTTCTGCACGATCCGGGCTACGCGGAGGAGACCACGCAAGAGGTTTATCTGCAGGTCTGGCGCATGGCATCGAGTTTCGATCCGGCGAAAGGTTCCGCGGTCACCTGGTTGATGACGCTCGCCCACCGGCGCGCCGTGGACCGGGTCCGCGCCGAGCAAGCCCACACCCAGCGCGAGGTCGCGTACGGGATCCGGGTGCTCGGCAACGAATTCGACGAGGTCACCGAAGAGGTCGAGCGCAGGCTCGAACAACAGGCCGTCCTGGCCGGTCTGGCCACACTCACCGAAACCCAGCGGGAAGCCATCTCGCTCGCCTACTACGGCGGACGCACCTATGCGGAGGTAGCCACCTACCTCGACGTAGGGTTACCTACGGTTAAGTCCCGGATTCGGGACGGATTGACACGACTGAAGAAAAGTTTGGGGGTGACGTGAGATGAACGAACGCCGTATCGATCTCGCGCACACCGTCGCGCTCGGATCGATCGACGACGAAGACCATCAGGAAGTGCAGGAGCTGTTCGACAGCGAGGACCCCGTGCTACGCGCGGAGTTCATCCAGGAAGTCAGAGACACGAAAGAAGCGCTCGCCGTTCTCGCTACAGCCACGGCGGCCACTCCACCGCCGTCGCTGCGTGCTCGCCTACTCGCGGCCATCGCCGCCGAGCAGCCACCGGTCGCCAGCTGAATCCGGCGTCCCGCCAGGCATTCCCGCCCCGCGCGTACCGACCCCAGCGGTCCTGAGCCTCCCGCGGCCTCCCTCCGATCACGCGGCAGACAGCGTGTCGCGCTTCGGAACTCTCTCGGTCCAACCGATAGTCGAGACCGCATCCGGCAAGGCCCCCGAACCGCGTGGTTCGGGGGCCTTGTCCGTGCGTTGTCCCGAGAAAACCGGGCTCAGTGCGCGTGGCCGTGGTGGCCGTGGTCGTTCTGCTCCTCGGCGGGCTTGTCCACCACGGCGCTCTCGGTGGTGAGCACCATGCGCGCGACCGACGCCGCGTTGACGACGGCCGAACGGGTCACCTTCACGGGGTCGACGACGCCGTCGGTGAGCAGGTCGCCGTAGGTGAGCGTGGCGGCGTTGAAGCCATCCTTGCCCTCGGCGACCTTGCTGACCACCACGGCGCCGTCCAGGCCCGCGTTGGTGGCGATCCAGTACAGCGGCGCACGCAGCGCGGTGCGGACCACCTCGACGCCGACGGCCTCGTCACCGGACAGCGAATCGCGCAGCTCGACGAGCTTGCTGCTCGCCTGCACCAGCGCGGTGCCGCCACCGGGCACGATGCCCTCTTCCACGGCGGCCTTGGCGGCGCTCACCGCGTCCTCGACGCGGTACTTGCGCTCCTTGAGCGCGGTCTCGGTGGCCGCGCCGACCTTGATCACCGCGACGCCGCCTGCCAGCTTGGCCAGCCGCTCCTCCAGCTTCTCGCGATCCCAGTCGGAATCGGTGGCCTCGATCTCGCGGCGCAGCTGCGCGACGCGCGCCTCCACGTCCGCCGCGGAACCGGCGCCATCGATGATCGTGGTGTCGTCCTTGGTGACGACGACACGGCGCACCTTGCCGAGCACGTCGAGGCCTGCCTCGCGCAGGGTGATGCCCAGATCGGGGTTCACCACGGTGCCGCCGGTGACCACGGCCAAGTCGTCGAGGAACGCCTTGCGGCGGTCGCCGAAGAACGGCGCCTTGACCGCGACGGCCTTGATCGTCTTGCGGATGGCGTTGACCACCAGGGTCGACAACGCCTCGCCTTCGACGTCCTCGGCGATGATCAGGACGGGCTTGCCGCTTTCGGCGATCTTCTCCAGCAGCGGCAGGAAGTCCGGCAGCGAGCTGATCTTCTCGCGGTGCAGCAGGACGAACACGTCCTCCAGGATGGCCTGCTGGCTGTCGGGGTCGGTGACGAAGTAGGGCGACAGGTAGCCCTTGTCGAACTGCACGCCCTCGGTGACGACGAGTTCGGTCTGCAGCGTCGAGGACTCCTCGACGGTGACGACGCCGTCCTTGCCGACGGTGGTCAGCGCCTTGCCGACCATCTCGCCGATCTCCTCGTCCCGCGAGGACACGGTCGCGACCTGCGCGATGGCCTGCTCGCCGGAGACCGGGGTGGCCAGCGCGAGCAGCGCCTCGGAGACCGCGTCGGCGGCCTTGGCGATGCCGGAGCCGACCACGATCGGGTTCGCCCCGGCCGCGACGTTCTTCAGCCCGGCGCGGACCAGCGCCTGGGCCAGCACGGTGGCGGTGGTGGTGCCGTCGCCCGCGACGTCGTTGGTCTTGGTGGCGACGCTCTTGACCAGCTGCGCGCCGAGGTTCTCGAACGGGTCTTCCAGCTCGATGTCGCGCGCGATGGTGACGCCGTCGTTGGTGACGGTCGGGCCGCCGAAGGACTTCGCGAGTACGACGTGCCGTCCGCGCGGGCCCAGGGTGACCTTCACGGCGTCGGCGAGCTTGTCGACGCCGCGTTCCAGAGCCCGGCGAGCCTTCTCGTCGAACTCGATCTGCTTTGCCATGGGGATTCGCTCCTGTAGTGGATTGCGGCGCTCCCGGGTCCCGTCGTCACGCAGGCTGCCGCCTCAGGGCCCGTCGCTCGCACCGCGTGTTTCAGTGCCGTGGTGTCGGCGCCGAACGCACTCCGCCCCGGGTCACGAAAGACACCGGGGCGGAACGCATGCGTGCCTGATCGGCTACTTGGTGACGACGGCCAGCACGTCGCGCGCCGACAGGATGAGGTACTCCTCGCCCTGGTACTTGATCTCGGTGCCGCCGTACTTGCTGTAGATGACGGTGTCACCCTCCTGGACATCCAGCGGGATGCGCTTCTCGCCCTCGTCGTCCCACCGGCCGGGACCGACGGCGACAACGGTGCCCTCCTGCGGCTTCTCCTTCGCCGTGTCAGGGATGACCAGGCCGGAGGCCGTCGTCGTCTCGGCCTCGTTGGCCTGGACGAGGATCTTGTCCTCGAGCGGCTTGATGTTCACGCTCGCCACGTTGAGCCCTCCACTTTCAGGGGATTCGGTCGTCCGGAACTCGTCGCTCCGAACTCGTCGGTTGGTCACGATGCTGACCCTGCGCATAGCCCCGTCGTCGCGGGTGCCGGGACCCCTGCCCAGTGGTCAAGCTGCTGGCACAAGCACTACACACAGTGCCGACTAGCACTCTATACATGAGAGTGCCAGCGCTCAAGGCTGGGCGGTGCCAACTTTGCGCGGCGCGCCCGGCGACACTGCGAGCTTGGCTATAAGTTCGGGAAAACAGTAACGTTCGGATAACGGATTGTGACACTATTGACGACGGTTGCGGTCCGGCCGCCGGTTCGTCGCTCCTCCGAGCGGCGGCCAGGCGGCACAGAGGTACCACAGCGTCGCCGAACCCGCAGCGCCGCAGCACGATCGTTGCACCACCAGCTTCACCAGAGAGCAAGACACACGTGATCCATGGCCGGTCCCCGCGACCCACCCGGACGAGGGGCCGGTTCGTTTCCCGGTCCGGGTCGCGCGTCATCCATACGGCGGTCCGGCAGTCCATTCGAGATGGTCGGCGACACCATGACCATCCGCTCGAAGGGAGGTGAACATGCGAACATCCCTCGGCATCTCGGCCGGGGCAGAGGTCGTGTGCTCGGCGTTGGTCTCCACCGCGCCGAACGGCACGCAGAGCTTCGATTACCGCGTCGTGTCCGCCGACGCGGCTCATTCCGATCTCGGTGACCTGGTGTCGTCCTCGATCGAGCTGATGACGACCCAGCTGCCGACCACGCAGCCGCCACGCGAGATCATCCGCCCGGTCGGCGGCCGTTTCGCGGGCGGGCCACGCGACTTCGAGCCGGCGACGGGTCACCCGCCCACCAGCGTCGCGGTCGCCTACCGCACCAAGGAGCAGGCCCAGATCATCCGCTCGGCCACCGGAAAACAGCGCGACCTGCGGCTGATCCCGGAGGGCACCGCCGCGCTGACCTACCTGCGGCACACCGGCCTGCTGGACCGCTACGACACGGTCGCCATCGTCGATCTCGGCGCCTCCGGGCTCGGCGTCACCGTCGCCGACCGCGCCGACGGCTCCCTGCTCCGTTCCGATCGCACCGCGACCGTCAGCGGCAAGGCGATCGACGATCTCATCTACCACCATCTGGTGGACCTGCACTTCGCCCGGCGCGGTACCCGCCCGAACCGCGGCATGCTCACCAACCGGGGCCGCGCGGCCAAGGAGCACCTGTCCATCGCGCCCGCGGTCACCATCGACCACGTCGCCGGTCGTCCGCTGAAGCTGACCAGGGCCGACTTCGAAGAGTTGATCGCCGACCTGCTGCGCGACCTGGCGCGGTTCGTCACGATGTCGTTCGCCCGGGCGCCCAGGCAGCCGCAGGCGGTCACGGTCATCGGCGGCGGCGCCAACATCCCCGCGGTGCTCGATACGCTCACCGCCGCCCTCGACATCCCCGTGTTCACCGTGCCGGATCCCGAGGCGGTGACCGCCAAAGGCGCGGCGCTGGTCGCCGATTCGATGCAGCCGTCGGTGTTCCCGGTCGCCGGGCTCGGCGGCGACGCGCCCGCGGGGACGGTAACCAAGGTGTTCGGCACGCTCGCCGGTGCGATCGTGGTCGTCGGACTGATCGTCGGCTACGGGGTCAAGACGTTCGCGCCGACCTCGGATGACGAGGTCTCTCCCGCGGGGACCACGAGCAGCGCGTCGCAACTGCCCAACCCGACATCCGCGCCGCCCGCGACCACGGCTGCCGCCACGCCGCACAACCGCACGCCGGACAACACCGGCATCGCACCGACGACCACGGAACGCGGACCGCAGAGCACGACCGGCGGGCCGTCGTCCACGCAGGTGATCACACCCACGCAGCCCACGCTGCGCCCGGATCCGAACCTTCCGCCGATTCCGTTCCCCGAACTGCTCGGCCCCCTGTTCGGGAATCCGAATGCGGCACCGAACGGTTCGCCCGAATCGCCATCGAGCCGGACGTGGTACCCGGCGGCGCCGACCGCTCCGGCGCCCGGCACGAGCCCGACGCCCACCCAGGCACCCGCGCGGTCGAGCCTGCCGCTCCTCCGGGGGAATTCGGGGTCGGCGTCGCATCCCGGACTGCTCGCACCGAACTGATCCGGCCGCACGACGGCCCTTCGCGGCGATCTCACCGGAAAGAAACCGGTGCGGCCGCCGCCGCTTCGTGCGCTGAATCCGAGCCGGTCAGCGAACCATACTGACCGACACCGGCAGACCCGGATCGGTGGCGACCGTCAGCGGCGAAGCAGCCGCGCCACCAGCGATGACATGCGCGCCGAGCGCGGCGATCATCACCCCGTTGTCCGTGCACAGCCGAGGCTTGGGCACCCGCAAGGTCAAACCGGCCGCGGCGCAGCGTTCCTCGGCCATCGAGCGGATCCGCGAGTTGGCGGTCGCGCCGCCGCCGAGCACCAGCGTGCCGACGCCGACATCCTGGGCCGCGCGAACCGCCTTCATCGTGAGCACATCCGCGACCGACTCCTGGAAAGACGCCGCGATATCGGGGATGGGCAGATCCTCCGCGGCGACGCCGTCGCGCTGGGCCGCCTCCACGTAACGGGCGACCGCGGTCTTGAGACCCGAGAAGGAGAAGTCGTAGCGCGGGTCGCGCGGCCCGGTCATGCCGCGAGGGAAGGCGATAGCGCGCGGATCACCGGCCGTCGCGGCGGCATCCAGCGCCGGACCGCCGGGAAAGCCCAACCCGAGCAGCCGCGCCACCTTGTCGAACGCCTCGCCCGCCGCGTCGTCGACGGTGCTGCCCAGCTCGACGATCGGCTCGGCCAGATCCGTGACGTGCAGCAGATGCGTGTGCCCGCCCGACACCAGCAGCGCGACGCACGGCGGCATCGGCCCGTGCTCCAGAGTGTCCACCGCGACGTGCCCGCCGAGATGGTTGAGCGCGTAGAAGGGCACATCCCACGCCGCCGCATACGCTTTCGCCGCGGCGACACCGACCAGCAGCGCACCGGCCAAGCCCGGGCCGATGGTCACCGCCAACGCGTCCGGTTTCGCGATGCCCGCGGCCGACAGCGCGCGGCGCATCGCGGGCACGATCGCCTCGAGATGCGCGCGCGAGGCGATCTCGGGGACGACGCCGCCGAAGCGCGCGTGCTGGTCGACGCTGGAAGCGACCTCGTCGGCGAGCAGTACGCAGGTGCCGTCGGGGTGCCTGCGGACGATGCCGACTCCGGTTTCGTCGCAGGAGCTTTCGATGCCCATGACGATCACGACAACACCTCGTCCCGTGTGCGCCAGCGCTCCCCGCTGGTCAGCGCGGGGCGACGCATCGTGTACGCGTCCGCGCCACTGGGGTGGTAGTAGTTCTTGCGCAACCCGATGATGTGGAACCCGTGCTTGGCGTACAGCGCGATCGCCGGCGCGTTGTCGGTGCGGACCTCCAGGAACACCGGTCCACCGCGCCGGTCCGCCTCGGCGAGCAGCGCCTCCAGCAGGAGCGTGCCGACACCTGTGCGGTGGCAGCCGGGGTCGACGCCGATGGTGTGGACCTCGGCCTCGGGGTGTTCGGCATCACCCAGCAGGGCGATACCCGCGTAGCCGACCATTCGCCCGCCGTCGTCGCGCGCGGTGATGTAGCGGTTGTGCCGCCCGGCCAGCTCGGACTGGAACGCCACGGCGGCCCACGGGTCGTCCTCCGGAAAAAGCAATTGCTCCAGCTCGACGCAGCGCGTGATGTCGGCGGCCACCATCGGCGCGATTCGGAAAGTCACCGGCTTCACGCCCCCGTCCGGTCGAGTCGGCGGTAGGCGTTCTCGACCGCGTCCGGCCTGCGCAAGTACAGCGGAACCAGCGGCTCCGGCACGCTGCGAGACAGCACCTCGGCGGCAACGACGCGGACCAACCCGGCGGGCGAGGGCGTCTCGGCGGGGAGCACGGGCAGATCGAAGAAGTCGACGTGCGAAGCTGATCCGGCGATCGCCGTGGCCTCGCCCGCGTCCAAGTCGGAGGGCTTGCACACCTCGGGTCCGGCTACGCGCGCGCCCTCCCGGTACCGCGCCCAATACACCTCGCGCCGCCGGGCATCGGTCACCACGAGCAGTTCGGCTTCGGGCGGGAGCTCGACGGGGGGCGGCACCGCGGGGTCGACAGCGGCGTCGGCTGCGATCGCGTCGAGGCTGCACGCGCCGTACACCGGGATCCCGAGCGCGTCGCCGAACGCGGCCGCGGTGGCCATGCCGACGCGCAGGCCGGTGAACGGACCCGGACCGACCCCGACCACGATCGCGTCGATCTCGGTCCTGGAACGACCTGCCTCGGTGAGGCATTCGAGGATCTGCGGAGTGAGTACCTCGGCATGGGCGCGGGGGTCGACCCGCACCCGGGATGCGACGGTGCGTACCCGGACCGGATTCGCCGCGTCGGCGCCCTGCTCCAAGTCCACCAGTCCCGCTGTGACGGCGGGTGTCGCGGTGTCGACGGCTAGTACAAGCATGATTGGGCCAACGATACCGGGTGGTAGGTGAGGCCGACGCAGAGCTACCCGGTAGCTAATTGACCCATTCCCAGCTGGCGGTGCGCACATCCGAGTCCGGCGCCCGCGACAGCACCACCCGCAGATGCCGATCCGCGAGGTGCTCCACCACGCCGCGGCCCCACTCCACCACGACGACCGCCTGATGCAGATCGGTGTCCAGGTCCAGCGCGTCCAGCTCGTCCAGGTCGCCGCCGAGCCGGTAGGCGTCCACGTGCACCATGGGCACCGACGGGCCGCCTGCGCGCTGCCCCGCGCGGTGCTGGCGGGCGATGATGAACGTCGGCGAACTGACCCGCCCCTGCACGCCAAGACCTTCGGCGATGCCGCGGGTCAGTGCGGTCTTGCCCGCGCCGAGCGGACCGTCCAGCACCACGAGATCCCCGGCACGCAGATCGGTGGCCAGTTCCCGGCCCAGCGCCTCGGTGTCGGCGACGGTGGGCAGCACTCGATGCCCCGGATCAGCCACGGGCTACCTCCGAGGCCTCCCCCGGCGCCGGGTCGACCACGCCCGCGCGCACCAGCAAGCGATCCAGCGCGGCGTTGACTATGTCCGGGTATTGCAGATGCGGCATGTGCGCCGCGCCTTCCAACCGGATGAGTTCGCTGCCCGGCAGAGCGGCGGCGAGCGCACGCGAATTCCGGAACGGGATCACCAGATCGTGCCCGCCGCCGAGTACCAGGATCGGTGTGCCCGCCAGCGCGGGCAACGCCGCCGACTCGTCGTGCAGCTCGTTGGCCTGCAGGAACTTCACTACGGTCGCCACGGGCGTCTGGTCGATCATCAGCGTCGTGAAGCGCGACAGCGTCGGGCTCACCGGTCCGTGGAACGAGCTGACGTGCAGGATCGGCGTGATCACCCGCCGAGCGGTGACGCGGCCCGCCTGCACCAGCGCGGGCGCGGTGTATACGGCCACCCGGAACCCGTCGATCGCAGGATTGCGCAACAGTTGCCCGATTCCCGCCGCGGTGACCTCGGCGGCCGCGGTCGACAGCAGTGCGATCCCGATCACTCTGGCCGCGAACAATTCCGGGAATCGCGCGGCCGCGGCCAGGATCGCCATCCCGCCCAGCGAATGCCCGACCAGCACCACCGGCCCGGCCGGTGCGGTGGCGTTCAGCACGGCCGCGAGGTCGCTCCCGAGCTGTGCGACGGTACAACTCGCGGCGCTCGGCACACCGGAACGGCCGTGTCCGCGCAGATCGAACAGCACCATGCGAAGTCCTGCGCCGTAGCGCTTTTCCAGGTCACGACGCTGAAAGTGGAAGGAAGCCATGCTGTTGCAGAAGCCGTGCACGAAGATCACCGTCACCGGTGCGTCGTCGGGGCCGCAGATCCGCGTGGCCAACGGCACGCCGTCGTCGGCGAGCACCGTCCCCGCGCGGTCGGCATCGATCAGCGCGAAATTCTCGTCGCGGTAGTCGTCACCCCGCGCGGGCCACAACACCCGCGCACCGGCGCGACGCAAGGCGTGGGCGCCTGCCAGCGCACCGACGAATCCAGCCGTGGCCAGCCCGCCGCGCAGCGGGGTCACCCGGAAGCGGCTCATCGAACGCCACCGACATAGCGCCGGGTGACCCGGCCGCGCGGTGAACACACCACTTCGTAGTGGATGGTGTCGAGCAGGTCCGCCCACTCCTGGGCGTGCGGTCGCGCACCGAAGAGAATCGCGGTGTCGCCTTCCTGAACGCCCGCGGCGTTGTCTCCGAGGTCGACGACGAACTGGTCCATGCACACCCGCCCCACGTTCCTGCGCGGCGCCCCGCCGAGCCAGACATCGAAACGTCCGCTCAGGGGGCGGAAAACGCCGTCGGCGTAACCGGCGGGGATCAGCGCGACGGTGGTGTCGCGCGGCGCGATCCACTGGTGCCCATAGGAAACGCCTTCGCCCGCGGCCACTCGTTTGACCAGGGCGACCTCTGCCTGGAACGTCATCGCGGGCCGCAGGCCGAAATCGTCGTCCGGTATCGGGGACAGGCCGTACATGGCGATGCCCGGCCGGACCAAGTCGAAGGCCAGGTCAGGGCGGGTCAGGGTAGCGGCGGAGTTGGCGATGTGCGCCAGCTCCGGTTCCAGGCCGTGCTCCTTGGCCGTGGCGATGGCCTCCAGGAACCGGGCGCGTTGCGCGTCGTTGTTGGGATGCTCGGGTTCGTCGGCGTGCGCGAGGTGGGAGAAGATCGCGCGAAACCGCACCACACCCTCGTCGACCAGAGCGCGCAGCGCCGTCAGGACTTCCGGGTACGCGACCGGCGACACGCCGTTGCGGTTCAGGCCGGTGTCCACCTTCAGGGTGACCGTCGCCGGACGGCCCAGCTCGCGCGCCGCGGCCTCGACCGCTCGCAGATGAGCCGCCGAAGAGATCCCGATCTCGACGTCGGCGGCCACCGCAGGCGCGAAGTCGGTGTCCGTGCTGTGCAACCAGCACAGGATGGGCGCGGTGATCCCGGCCGCACGCAACTGCACGGCCTCGCCCACCGTCGTGACACCCAGTTCCGCCGCGCCCGCAGCCAGAGCGGCCCGGCCCACCTCGACCGCGCCGTGGTTGTAGCCGTCGGCCTTCACCACCGCCATCACCGCGGCGCCACCCGCGTGCTCCCGCAAAATCCGCACGTTGTGGGCGATGGCGTCCAGGTCGATGACCGTTTCCACTTGCGCTGTGCCGCCTCTCCGCATATTCGGGGCGGACCAGTCGGGCACGCAAGACTCACGTCCGGATCCTGCGTTTGATGCCGCCTTGATTTCGGGCGTGCCCGACGAGTTACCCATGTGCTCTCGAGATCAGTCGTTGCGTCGATTCCGGTCGAGTCTATTGGCGTGCTCGGTGCTGCTTCCAATCGGTTTGTGTGGCGCGTGGGCGAGGCCACGGAGAACGCCGATGGCGGGGCGGAGGTGAGCTCCCAGCAGGCTTGCCGAGATGGGGGTTCCCGCGGGGGCGGCGTCATGTGCGGCGAGGTTCGCGGACAGCGCGTGCACGCGCGCGGCCGCCGCGGCCGACCATGCGGGTTCCCGCCCCGCCGCGAGCAGCGCCCCGATGATGCCGGAGAGCACGTCGCCCGCGCCCGCGGTCGCCGCCCAGGAACCGCCCGCCTCGTTGACCAGCACGGGACCGCCCGGGGCGGCGACGAGCGTGGCGCGACCCTTCAGCAGCACCGTGACCTGCCAGGAAGCGGCGAAGTCGCGGACCGCCGCCACCCGGTCGGGACCGACCTCGTGGCCGGTGAGGCGGGCGAACTCGCCCGCGTGCGGAGTCAGAACGGTCGGGGCCGCACGACCGCGCACCAAGTCCGGCTCCGCGGCCAGCATGGTCAGGCCGTCCGCGTCGATCACCACCGGGAGGTCGGTGGCCAGGATCTCGCGCAGGCGTTGCCTGGCGGCGGAGTCGGTGCCCGCGCCGGGACCGAAGACCCAGGCCTGGACGCGACCGGTCGCGGCGACCTCCTCGGCGGCGATCACTTCGGGGAAGTGGTTCAACACCTCGGCCGCCGCGGTCCCGGCATACCGCACCATGCCCGATGTCGCCGCGACGGCGGCGCCCGCGCACAGCACCGCGGCGCCCGGATACGTGGCGCTACCCGCGCATACGCCCGTCACACCCTGCGTGTACTTGTCGTCGACCGGGCCGGGGACCGGCCACGCGGCCCCGATCGCCGCGGGCTCCAGCGCGAGGAGACCCGGCTCCGGGAGACGTAAACCGATGGGCACCAATTCGATTCGCCCGCACTGCGGCGCGGCGAGCGCGTGCACCGGCTTGTACGCGCCGAACGCGACCGTGACGTCCGCGCGAACCGCCGGGCCTTCGATCGCGCCGGTGCCCGGGTCGACGCCGCTGGGCAGGTCTGCCGAGACGACCGGAGCCTCCAGCGCCGCAACGATTTCGGCGGCACGCGGCCGCAACGCCCCGCGACCGGAGATGCCGACGATGCCGTCGATCACCAGATCCGGGCGGCCCATGTCGTCGGCGACTCGACCGCCCGCTTCGCGCAGCGCCGCGAGTCCTCCGGCGTGCGCCCGCTCCGGGCTGAGCAACACCGCGGTGACCGCGACACCGCGGCGGCGCAGCCGCGCTCCGGCCCAGAGCGCGTCGCCGCCGTTGTCCCCGGAACCGACCAGCAGGGTCACCGCCCGCCCCGCGATACCGCCGGTACGCTCCCTGAGTTCACCCGCCACCACCGTGGCCAGGCCGTGCGCCGCCCGGCGCATGGGCACGCCGTCCGGCACCCGGGTGAACAGCTCGGCCTCCGCCGCGCGCACTTCGTCCACCGTGAAATAGCCCCGCTGCGTGGACATCGCCGCTCCCTCCGTCGGTGTGGCCTACTACGCTTGGCCATCATGCCAAGCGTCCGCCGCATCGGGATCGTCCGCGTCGTCACGGGAGTCGCCTTGGCCTGCGCGCTCCTACTGTCCGGTTGCGGCGGCGACGAATCCGGTTCGGCCGCCACCACGACGAGGAAACCGGCTCGGCCGACCACCACCGCACAGCAGACCGGTGACCGCAAGCCCGCCGCAGCCACCGTCGTGGCGCATGACATGAAATTCTCCCCCGCCGAGGTCACCGTCGCGGTCGGCGACACGGTCACCTGGAAATTCGACGATAAGGTCCCGCACACCGTGCAGGGCATCGGCGACAAGGCCATGGGCATCAACAGCCCGATCTTCGACAAAGGCGAGTGGAGCTACACCTTCACCGCGCCGGGCACCTACCGCTATCTCTGCTCGCTGCACCCGGAGATGCGCGGCTCGGTCACCGTGCAGTAAAGGACCCTTCGGGCTTACCGGGGGCATTCCACCGGCGAAGCGCTCCGGACGACGCCTCGGCGAGGTCCAGCCGAGAAACCGCGAAAACCTCCGACGAAGCATCCCGGAGAAAAGCCCGGACCTCGACTCCGCACTCATTGATCGCCGAGCCGTCCCGCACTCACACCGGACGGTAGTCGCGGTGCCGTGCGCCGTGGGTGTTCAGTGCTTCGACCGCGGCCACGAGCGGAGCGAGTTCGGGATCGGCGGCCGCCTGCCCGAGTGCTCCGGCCAGGGCGGCGTCATGCGTGGGCCGCGCCTGTTCCAGCAGGTCCAAGCCCGCCGGGGTGACATCGGTGTAGATGCCGCGACGGTCGTCGGGGCAGAGGTAACGCTGGAGCAGGCCGCGATCTTCCAGCCGGGAAACCAGTCGGGTGGTCGCGCTCTGGCTCAGCACCACGGCCTCGGCCACCTGGTTCATCCGCAGGTGCCCGCCCGGCCCGTCGTGCTGGCGGCTCAGCACGACCAGCAGGGAGTACTCGCGAACGCTCAGGTCGTGGCCGGATTGCAGGGCCCGCTCGATGTGCGCCTCGATCCGGTCGTGCAGCAGCGAGAGTGCGTACCAACCATCGGCGAGGCCGGTCAAGGCGGCATCCGCGGTCATCGGCGTTCCTTCGGCGTCGGGGTTCGTGTCTCCAGGATAGCCAGGGATCACAATAGCCCGCGCTTGCAATTAAAGAGCGTATACAATTATTGTTGACGCCTGTAATAGTTTGAAGCAAACGTCACGTGGAGGCTTCGTTCATGCCCCTCGCACTCCTCGCCCTGACCCTCGGGGCATTCGGAATCGGGACGACGGAATTCGTCGTCGTCGGACTGCTACCAGACATCGCGAGCAGCTACTCGGTGTCCATCCCCACCGCGGGCCTGCTGGTCACCGGCTACGCGCTCGGCGTCGTGGCGGGTGCGCCGCTGATGACCGGGCTGGGTACCCGGCTGTCGCGCAAACGGATGCTGCTCGGCATGCTGACGCTGCTCGTCGTCGGCAACCTCCTGTCCGCCGCGGCACCGACCTTCGCGCTGATGCTGGCCGGACGGATCGTCGCGTCGCTGGCCCATGGCGCGTTCTTCGGGATCGGAGCGGTCGTCGCCGGAACCCTGGTCAGCGCCGATCGGCGCGCCGGTGCGATCGCGATCATGTTCACCGGGCTCACCGTCGCCACGGTGGTCGGCGTACCGCTGGGAACGCTGCTCGGCCAGCACTTCGGCTGGCGGCTGACCTTCGTGTTCGTCGCACTGGTCGGGTTGATCGGCCTACTCGGCGTCGCGGCGCTGGTCCCGGAACAGCCCGCCGCGGCGAACGCCGCGCTGCGCACCGAACTGGCGGTGTTCCGCAACCACCAGGTGCTGCTGGCGATGGCGATGACGGTGCTCGGCTTCGGCGGGGTCTTCGCCGCGATCACCTATCTCGCGCCGATGATGACCGAGGTCACCGGCTATGCGGAGAGTTCGGTCACCTGGCTGCTGGTGCTCTTCGGCCTCGGCTTCTTCGCGGGCAATCTGATCGGCGGCAAGTTCGCCGACCGCCATCTGATGCCGATGCTGTATCTCACACTCGGCGGGCTCGCGCTCGTTCTCGCGCTGTTCACCGTCACCGCGCACGACAAGACAGCCGCCGCCGTCACGGTGGTGTTGATCGGCGCACTGGGCTTCGCGACCGTGCCGCCGTTGCAGAAGCGCGTCCTCGACCAGGCCGCGGGCGCACCGACCCTCGCGTCGGCGGTGAACATCGGCGCGTTCAACCTCGGCAACGCGGTGTCGGCCTGGCTCGGTGGCGTGGTGATCGCCGCAGGCTACGGCTACACCGCACCCAACTGGGTCGGCGTCGGTCTGGTGCTGGTGGCGCTACTGCTCGCGATCCTGTCCGGGCAGCTCGAGCGTCGCGGGACACCCACCGTCCCGGCGGAGCCCCTGGCTACCGTGCCGGCATAGCCGCCGGTCGTCCCGGCGGAACAGCGGCCGCGCACTGCGAAGTGCGCGGCCGCCGAACTATTCCACGGTGACGGATTTGGCCAGGTTGCGCGGCTTGTCGACGTCGTAGCCGCGCGCCTGCGCCACCTCGGCGGCGAAGATCTGCAACGGGACCGTCGACAACAGCGGCTGGAACAGCGTCGGTGCGCTCGGGATCTCGATGAGGTCGTCGGCGAACGGACGCACCGTGTCGTCGCCCTCCTCCGCGATCACGATGGTGCGCGCGCCGCGAGCCTGGATCTCCCGGATGTTGCTCAGCAGCTTCGAGTGCAATACCGCGCGCCCCTTCGGCGACGGCATCACCACGATCACCGGAAGGCCGTCCTCGATCAGGGCGATCGGACCATGCTTGAGCTCACCCGCCGCGAACCCCTCGGCGTGCATGTAGGCCAGTTCCTTGAGCTTGAGCGCGCCCTCCAAGGCCACCGGGTAACCGACGTGCCTGCCCAGGAACAACACGGTCGGCACCTGCGCCAGCTCCCGCGCGATGGCCCGCACCTGCGGCGCGGTCTCGAGCACGCGCTCCACCAGCTTCGGCATCGCCTCGAGTTCGGTGAATTCGCGGGCCACCTCGTCCGGGTACTTGGTGCCGCGCGCCTGCGCCAAGGCGAGCCCGACCAGGTAATTCGCCGTCACCTGGGCCAGGAACGCCTTGGTGGATGCGACGCCGATCTCCGGCCCGGCCCTGGTGTAGAGCACCGCGTCGGACTCGCGAGGGATCTGCGCGCCGTTGGTGTTGCAGATCGCGAGGACGCGCGCCTTCTGTTCCTTCGCGTGCCGCACCGCCTCCAGCGTGTCGGCGGTCTCGCCGGACTGGGAGATCGCCACCACCAGCGTGGAGCGGTCCAGCACCGGATCGCGGTAGCGGAACTCGCTGGCCAGCTCCACCTCGACGGGCAGCCGCGTCCAGTGCTCGATGGCGTACTTCGCCAGCAGGCCGGAGTGATAGGCGCTGCCGCACGCCACGACGAAAACCTTGTCGAAATCGCGCAGTTCCTGGTCGGCGAGGCGCTGCTCGTCCAGCACGATCCGGCCCGCGCCGTCGTGGTCGGTGCTGAAATGCCCCATCAAGGTGTCCGCGACCGCGGCGGGCTGCTCCTCGATCTCCTTGAGCATGAAGTAGTCGTGGCCGCCCTTCTCGGCGGCGGCCAGGTCCCAGTCGATCGTGAACGGGCGGGTGCGCGAGCTCGCGTCCTCGCCGGCGAAGTCGGTGACCCGGTAGCTGTCCAGGGTGATCACCACGGCTTGGTCCTGACCGAGCTCGACCGCCTCGCGGGTGTGCTCGATGAACGCCGTGACATCCGAGGCGATGAACATCTCGCCCTTGCCCACGCCCACCACCAGCGGGGTGGAGCGGCGCGCCGCCACGATCGTGTCCGGATGGTCGGCATGCGTGAAGACCAGCGTGAACGCGCCCTCCAGACGGCGCAGGACGGACAGCGCGCTGGCCGCGAAGTCGCCTGCGGTCGGGCCATGGGCGTACGCGCGGGCCACCAGGTGCACCGCGACCTCGGTGTCGGTGTCGCTGTTCAGCTCGACCCCGGCGTCCTCCAGTTCGCGACGCAGCGGGGCGAAGTTCTCGATGATGCCGTTGTGTACGACGGCGACCTTGCCGGTGTGGTCCCGATGCGGGTGTGCGTTGCGGTCGGTCGGCGCGCCGTGCGTGGCCCAGCGGGTGTGCCCGATGCCCGTGGTGCCCACGAAGCGATCGATCCCGGTTTCGGCGAGCTGGGCCTCCAGATTGGCCAGGCGGCCCGCCTTGCGTTCCACCGCCAGCGTGCCCGCGCCATCCAGGATCGCCACACCCGCGGAGTCGTATCCGCGATATTCCATGCGGCGCAACGCGTCAACGACGACGCCGAGCGCGTCTCGGTACCCGACGTACCCCACGATTCCGCACATGGCTCACCACACTACTTATCGGATAACGTTCACGTCGTGTCGGCGTCTGTGAAATCGCTATTGAGCACCCTGACCAGCCGGGGACCACACCGCGTGTTGCGTGGCAATCTGGCCATCGCCGGCCAGCCGGGGGTGGTGTTCACGCCCGAGACCGGGCGGAACCTACCTGCCGTCGCGTTCGGACATGGCTGGTTGACCGGGGCGAACCACTACCGCATGCTGCTCGAACACCTCGCTTCCTGGGGAATAGTGGCCGCCGCGCCCGACACCGAGCGCGGACCGATTCCGTCACATCTGGGGTTGGCCGCCGATTTGCTCACCACGCTCGACATCTGCACCGGTGTGCGGCTCGGGGACGGCGAGATCAGCGTGCATCCGGAGCGCCTGGCTCTGGCCGGGCACGGCATGGGAGCGGGCGCCGCGGTCATCGCCGCAGGCCGCCGCGACGTCGCCACGGTCGCGGCGTTGTTCCCCGCGCCGACGGCGCCAGCCGCCGAAGCCGTCGCCCCGGAGCTGGACGTTCCGGCGTTGATCCTGGCCGGCGCGACCGACATCACCTCGGTCAGCTCGAACGCCATCCCACTGGCCACCGCCTGGGGCGGCACGGCGACCTTGCGCGCCATCGACAAGGCCTCGCACAACGGCATCATCGAGGGGCGGCGCGTCCTCGCCGCCGTGGGTGCGGGCAAGCACGAATCGAAGACCTCCCGCACCACGCGCGCCCTGCTGGCCGGTTACCTGCTCGCCACGCTGGCGGGCGACAAGACCTATCGCGCCTTCGCTGATCCCGACGCGGTCATCCCGCACACCACCGTCGTCGACCCCGCGGCGCCGCAGGAGAAGGAGCCGCCGAAGCTGAAGGTCGGCCAGCTCGCCGCGCTGCTGCGGCGGTAGCCGACCGACCGGCCCGCGGAGCGTCGGTCAGATCAGCCAGCTCTTGCGTTGGTAGAACTTGGCCTCCTCGTCCTCTTCATCGACCGGCGTCACCGTGTGATTGGCCCGGCGGGCGGCCATCGACCGTGCGATGGCCGCGCGCTGCTCTTGTGCTTCCTCTTGCAGTCGCTGCCGCTCCTCCGCCTCGGCGGCGGCCTTGTCCAGGTCGGCGGCGTGCGTCACCCAGAACTCGTCCATCTCGGCGGTCAGCCGGTCGGCGATTTCCCGGCCGGTCGCCGCGGTCTGCTCGTTGATCGCCTGGATCTCGTCGAGCAACAGCGACATGCGGCGCTGGTTCTCGGCGGCGAGTTGCCTCGCTTCCTCGGCGTAGTCGACCATGCTGCGCCTCCTCGCTCATGCGGTGTGCGACCTCGTCCCGGACGGGCTCACAGTGGACCCGCCTCGGCGAACCCCGCGTCCAGCGGCCCGGCTTCGGCGAGTTCCGCGCCACTGTCCACTGGAACGTCCGGTTCCCGCTCGCCCTGCTCCGGTATCGGCTTCGGGTAGTGCTCGCCGTCCTCTTCGCGCCGGGTGCGCGGCAAGGTTCCGCTCGGCAGCCCGGGCCGATCGTCCTCGGTGTCCGGTTCCGAACCTGGAGCGGGCGTTTTCTCTTCTTCCTGAGGTTCCGGTGCCGGAGACTCCTCGTTCCGAGACTCCGGCATAAGAGGCTCAGGCGCCGGGGGCTGCGCGTTGTCGGCGTCCGGCTCGATCGTCGAGATGACCGGTATGCCGTGCTCGTTCAGCTCGACGGTGAACTCCTGCTCCGCACCGGTGGGATCGGAGAGGACGAGTTTCAACCGGCCGTCCGGCCCCCTCTCGAACTGCACATGCTTACCGCCGATATCGAATTCCGCCTCAGCGCGCGGCTTTCGGTCCCGACCTTCGTCGTCCCGGTCGTCGGCTTCGGCCTTCTGCGGATCGATGCTGTGCATGAGCTTTTCGATCGCGTCGTCGACTCCGCTTTTGATGATTCCGCTCAACGCGGACACGCCCTGCTCCACCGCTTGACCGAGGCCGGTTGCCAGCGGCGCGAATTCCCGCGCCACTTGGCTGAGCGCGGCAAGTCCGTCCAGTGCGGGCATCCTGGGCGCGGGGGCGGTCGGGATACTTGGTGTGGTCGGAATACTCGGCGTGGACGGGGTACTCGGCGTGGACGGGGTACTCGGCGTGGACGGGTTGTCCGGCGTGGTCGGTGTGGTCGACGCGGGGACTGTGCTCGGTGTCGTGCTCGCCGGGACCGTGGCGGCGGGCAGGCCTGGCGGGCCGGGAGCACTGGTCACCTCGGGTTTGTCCTGGTCGACCGGTGTCCCCGGTTGTGGTTCCGACGGACCTTCCGGGCGCGGGTAGCCATGCTCGGCCACCTGCGTCAGCGCATCGGCCAGGTTCTTGTACTGGTCTTTGAACAGTCGATCGACCTCGGTACAGACGTCGATATAGGACGACAGTTTGCGGTCGAAGTCCGGCTTGAACGTCTTGGTCAGCCACTCATCAGTGACGCTGCGCACTCGGTCGCCGTACGCGCCGGTGAGCATGTTCTCGCTGTCGGAGTTGATGAAGCCGAGCACGCTTGTGTTGATCTTGTCCTCCGGCACGGCGAGTGCGGGGAAGATGCGGCCCAGCTCGCGGACTTGGTCGGCGTCGATCCATTCCCGCGCGTTGTGCACGTCGACGATGACCTTCACCTCCGCCGGGGTCTTACCGTCGATCTCGACGACCTTCCTGCCGCCCACCGGTCCCGCGAGCAACTCTCGGGTGGCGAACGCCTTCGCGGCCACCGCCGACCGCAGCGAACCCGCCATATCGGCGATCACGGTGACGGCGGTCCTGACGTGCTGCCGGTCCTCGTCGGCCAGGACCGACTGTTTGCCGAGCATGTCGAGCGCGGCGGCGGCCGCCGTACCCTGCCACAGGCCGGGCAGCCGACGGGTGTAGCCCTGCTGCGCGTCCCATTGCCGATCCACTTCCGACAGTGCGGCTTTCAGCGCCTCGCCCGTCTGCTCCAGTCTGTCCAACCGGGTGCCGCGCTGCTCGTCGTACATCGCCAGCAGCTTGCCGACGCCGACGCGTCTCTCGTTGTCGCCGAACGCCGCCTCGTACAGCGGCGTGAACTCGATCCAGTACTGCAACCCCGCGCTGCCCTCGTCCAAGAGGGTGTCGATCGCCTTGCCCTGCCAAGAAACCGTCATGATTCCGACTCCTCGAATGTCTGGCGTCGCCGGTGCGAGCACGGGTCATTCGGCGGTCTCATGTCTTGTTCGTCTCGGAAGCGCGCTGCTGGTCGGTTTCGGCGTAGGCCACCACGGCGGCCCCGAGCGCGTCGGCGGTCGCGGTGGTGGCCTCACTCCAGTTCCGCAGCCATGCACCGACCCGTTCGAGGCCCTGATGCACCGCGATCCCCTGCGGCGCGTAATTCCGGCCCGCCTCGTCACCGCTGCCGAACAGGTGATCGGCGACTCCCTTCGCCTGGTCGCGGACGACGTCCGCCGATCTGCGATAGTCGCTGCCGAGCGCACCGAGCTCCCCCGTCCGCACACCGACCATTTCCGACCCGCCCATGACTCCCCTCCGTCCTCGTAGTGTCGTTGCGCCGACGCGAATCGCGTTCGCGCCGAATGCCGCCCTACTTCCTTCGACGCAACACGCCGACACTCGGTTCCCTCGAATTTCGCCCCCCGCGGATTCGGTCAGCTTCCGATTCTGCCTCGGTCGGTGCGGACCCATTCGGAGGTGCCGTCGGGGTGGCGCTGGAATTCCCATGCGGCGTAGTCGCCGTCCTTCTCCACCACGGTGACGTGGTCGGCGAAGCCGTCGTGGTCGTAGTCGGTCCAGACCTGCATCGCGTCGTCGCCCGTGGTGGTGATGGTGTCGAGCGAGCCGTCGCCGTCGATGCCCTGCGTCGGGTGGTGCAATTCGATCGCGCCCAGGCCGTCGAGCGACGAAGACGCGTCGATACCGGGTATATCCAGGCCTGGGAATTCGCTCGAGGTGATCATGACCCCTCCTCAGCAGGACTCGTACCGGTGGTGCGATGCCGCTCGAGCGGCATCGTTCCATCCTGTCACCCGCGCGGGCTCGACGCAGCCCCGCGAGTTCACTTCTTCGGCATCAACAGCCACAGCACCAAGTAGATGACGAACTGCGGGCCGGGCAGCAGGCACGACACCACGAACAGCAGACGGACGACGTTGGCGTTCCAGCCGAGATACTCGGCGATGCCACCGCAGACGCCTGCGATCCACTTGTCGTGGGTGGAGCGGGTGAAACGGCGGGTGGGGGCGGCGGTCATTGGTCTTCCCTCTCGTGCGGTGATCGCTACGTCCTCCACTGTGCCCGTCGTCGCGGGCCCCGCCATCGGCCCGGCGGCCGATACCGACCCTGATTTCTCCCGGGGTCGCCCTCAGGGTCCGACCCCGAGCACGGCAGACTCGTGCTGGTGAGCACCACTCTGCATGCCCGCGGCCTGTCGGCCGGTCACGGCGAGCGCACGCTGTTCGCCGACTTGGATCTGACCCTCGCGCCGGGCGACGTGATCGGACTGGTCGGTGTGAACGGCGCGGGCAAGTCGACGCTGCTGCGCATGCTCGCCGACCGGCACGCACCGACGGGCAGCATCACGCTCAGTCCCCCGGACGCGACAGTCGGTTATCTGGCCCAGGAGGCACAACGGGTCGAAGGCGAGACCGTCTTCGAATTCCTCGGCCGCCGAACGGGAGTCACCGAGGCGCAGCGAGTGATGGACGCCGCGGCCGAGCGCCTCGCCGACGGCGGGCCGGACGAGTACTCCCCCGCGCTGGAACGCTGGCTCGCCCTCGGTGGGGCCGATCTGGACCAGCGCGCCCACGAGGTCGCCGCGGATCTCGGCCTCGCGGACAGTCTGCCCAGCGGCCTGGACACACCCATGACCGGTTTGTCCGGCGGTCAGGCCGCGCGGGCCGGGCTGGCCTCGGTCCTGCTGTCCCGCTTCGACATCCTGCTGCTGGACGAGCCGACCAACGACCTGGACCTGGACGGCCTGGCCCGGCTGGAACAGTTCGTCGCCGGTGTGCGGGTCCCGTTGATGGTGATCAGCCACGACCGGGAGTTCCTGGCGCGCACGGTGAACCGCGTCGTGGAGCTGGATCTCGCGCAGCAACAGGTCGGGTCGTACGACGGCGGCTACGAGTCGTACCTGATGGAGCGCGAGATCGCCCGGCAGCACGCGCGCGAGGCGTACGAGGACTACTCCGACACCAAGGCGGGCTTGGAGGCCCGCGCGCAGATGCAGCGCAACTGGCTCGAACACGGTGTCCGCACCGCCCGCCGCAAGGCGCGTGATCCCAGGAAGGTGGACTCGGACAAGGCGGGCCGCAAGATGCGGGCCGAATCCACCGAGAAGCAGGCCGCCAAGGCCAGGCAGACGCAGCGCCGCATCGAACGGCTCGAGGTGGTGGAAGAACCCCGCAAAGAATGGGAACTGCGCATGAGCATCGCCGCGGCCCCGCGCAGCGGCTCGGTGGTGGCGACCCTGTCCCAGGCGGCCGTCACCCGTGGCGACTTCACGCTCGGCCCGATCACCACCCAGGTCGACTGGGCCGACCGCATCGTGCTGACCGGGGCGAACGGCTCCGGGAAGTCGACGCTGCTCGCCCTGTTGCTGGGACAGCTCCAGCCCGACACCGGGACGGCGAGCCTGGGCTCCGGCGTCGAGGTCGGCGAGGTCGACCAAGCGCGCGGCCTGTTCCGCGGGACCGCGGCCCTGGCCGCCACTTTCGGCGGCGAACTGCCGGACTGGCCGGAGGCCGAAGTGCGCACGCTACTGGCGAAATTCGGCCTGCGTGGCCCACACGTGCTGCGGCCGTGCGACACGCTGTCCCCCGGCGAACGCACCCGCGCCGCCCTCGCGCTGCTGCAAGCCCGGGGCGTGAATCTGCTCGTGCTCGACGAGCCGACCAATCACTTGGACCTCCCCGCCATCGAACAACTGGAGCAGGCCGTCGAGTCCTTCACCGGCACACTCCTGCTCGTCACTCACGACCGCCGCATGCTCGACACCGTCCGCGCGACCCGCCGCTGGCACATGAACGCGGGCGTACTCACCGAAACCCACTGACCTACGGCCGCGGCACGACCTCAACCCTCTATACCCCTGCGACCCGCTTCGCCAGATCGTCCGCCAGCTGGCGCGCCTGCGCCGGGTCGGTGGCCTCCACCATCACCCGCACCAATTCCTCCGTGCCGCTGGGTCGAAGCAGCACGCGCCCGGAGTCGCCGAGTATCCGCTCCGCCTCCAGCACGGCTTCGCGGATCTCGGGTGCGCGCGCGACCACGGATTTGTCGTTGACCGGCACGTTCACCAGAATCTGCGGCACGGTGCTCAGCACGCTCGCCAAGTCGGCCAGGCTGCGCCGGGACTGCGCCATCCGCGCCATCAAGCGCAGGCCGGTGAGAATGCCGTCGCCGGTGGTGCCGTGTCGCGGGAACACCACATGCCCCGACTGCTCGCCGCCCAGCGTGAAGCCGCCGCGCCGCAACTCCTCGAGCACATAACGGTCGCCGACGGCGGTGGTGCGCACGGTGATTCCGGCCGTCCGCATCGCGATGTGCAGGCCGAGGTTGCTCATCACGGTGGCGACCAAAGTGTCTTCGGCCAGCTCGCCCGCCTCGTGCATGGCGAGGGCCAGGATCGCGAGGATCGCGTCCCCGTCCACCACATTGCCGTAGGCGTCCACGGCCAGGCAGCGGTCGGCGTCGCCGTCGTGCGCGAGACCGAGGTCGGCGCCGTGCTCCACCACCGCGGCCCGTACCTGCTCGAGATGGGTCGAGCCGCAGCCGTCGTTGATGTTCAGCCCGTCCGGCTCGGCGTTGATGGCGATCACCGTCGCACCGGCCTCACGGTAGGCGGCGGGTCCGACTTCCGCGGCGGCGCCGTGCGCGCAGTCGACCACGACGGTCAGCCCGGATAGGTCCTGGCCCGTCGCCTCCACAAGATGTTCCACATAGCGTTCGTGGGTGCCCGCGAGGCTGTATTGATCCGGGACGGCCGGCCCGTGATCGCGCGCGCCCGCCGCGCTGCGGACCCGGCCGATGCCCGCGCCGGTCGGCCGGAACTGCGTCTCCGCGGCCATGAGCGCCTCGATCCGGTCCTCGATCGCGTCGTCGAGTTTGTGCCCGCCCGCGGCGAAGATCTTGATCCCGTTGTCGGGCATCGGGTTGTGCGAGGCGGAGATCATCACGCCCAGACAGGCGTCGTACAAACCGGTGAGGTAGGCCACGGCCGGTGTCGGCAGCACCCCCACCGACAGCACGTCCACTCCCGCCGCGGTCAGCCCCGCGGTCACCGCGGCCTCGAGCATCTCCCCGCTGGCCCGCGGGTCGCGCCCGACCACCGCGAGCGCGCGCTTCTTGCCCCGGCTCAGGATCTGCGCGGCCGCGCCGGAAACGCGCAACGCCAGCTCCGGACTCAGTGACTCGTTGGCAAGCCCGCGGACTCCGTCGGTGCCGAACAACCGTCCCATACCTCGCCCCTCATTGGTGATCTGTGGCGTGGGCGCGCCGGCCCGGGAGGCACCGGCCCGTGCACCACGAAGGCCCCGCTAACGCCGCATCTTCATACAGCGCGAGAGCAGGCGACCAGCTGTTCGCTGGAGCCTGCTCTCGTACAGCTGCCGCGTCGACCGTACCGCGTCCGGCACCGAGAGGGTGCCGGATGCGGTGGGCCGACGTTGCCGAATCAGCGCTTCGAGTACTGCGGCGCCTTGCGCGCCTTCTTCAGACCGTACTTCTTGCGCTCGGTGGCGCGCGGGTCACGGGTCAGGAAGCCGGCCCGCTTGAGGGCGGGACGATCCTCCGGGGTGACCTCGATCAGCGCACGGGCGATGGCCAGCCGCAGAGCGCCTGCCTGGCCGGACGGTCCGCCGCCGACCAGGCGGGCGTGCACGTCGAAGGACTCGGTGCGCTCGACGGTCACCAGCGGCGACTTGACCAGCTGCTGGTGCACCTTGTTCGGGAAGTAGTCCTCGATGGTGCGGCCGTTGAGCACGAAGTTGCCGGAGCCGGGCAGCAGGCGCACGCGCACGACGGCCTCCTTGCGGCGGCCGACGGTCTGCACCGGGCGGTCGATCACGATCGGAGCGTAGGACGCCGAGGCCTCGGAGTCCTCGTAGCCCGCACCGTCCTCGACAGCCTCGGCGGCGTCGAATTCCTCGACGTATTCCTCGTTGAATTCCTCGGGAGCGGTCACTGGGCCACCTGCTTGATCTCGAACGGAATGGGCTGCTGGGCGGCGTGCGGGTGCGTCGGGCCCGCGTACACCTTCAGCTTGCCCGCGATCGCGTTGCCGAGCTTGTTCTTCGGGATCATGCCCTTGACGGCCTTCTCCACGAGCCGATCGGGGCGGCTCTCCAACACCTGACCGACGGTCCGCGACTTGAGGCCGCCCGGGTGCCCGGAGTGGTGGTGGATCAGCTTGTCCTGCCGCTTGTTGCCGCTGATGGCGACCTTGTCGGCGTTGATGATGATGACGAAATCGCCACCATCGACGTTCGGGGCGTAGGTCGGCTTCGTCTTGCCACGCAGCAGATTCGCTGCCTGGACGGCGAGACGGCCGAGCACTACGTCAGTGGCGTCGATGACGTACCACTTACGGGTCACGTCACCCGCCTTGGGGCTGTACGTAGGCACAGTGCTTCCCTGTCTGTCGTCGGTGTTGCCAGCCGAGCGTGCGGTCGAGGTGTTCCCGGCGGCCGGTGGAGACCCGGGACTCGGTGGACATCCGGACGATCACCAGGAGTCGGCCGGACGTTCCACACGCCAGCGAGCAACGATACCAGTGGGGTATCGCGGGAAGAAATCGCGTCAGATCTCGATCGGCGGGCCCAGGTCGATGGCGCCCGGCGGGCCGGGGACCAGATAGCGCAGAGTATCGACATCGGGCCGTCCGCACTCGGCGGCCCGTTCCCGCGCTTCCCGCTGGTTGCCCCGTGCGGCGGTGACCCCTGGTTTGGGCTGGATGATCGCATCGGGCGCGGTCGGACAGCCGACCGGCTCGCCATCGACCCCTTCCTCCGCGACGACCGATGCCGTGTCGAGGACGACCGGCTGCGCGGTCAGCTCCACGCCATGATTCCCGGAGGGAAGCGCGACCACGGCCAGCGCCACCGCCCCGACGACGGTGTTGGCCCCGAACAAGTTGCCCTTCATCTTGTTCCACAGCTTGCCCTTGGGGTGCCGGTCCTCGTCGTCGGAGTCGGCGCCCGAGTCCTGCCATGGCCCCTGGCGCTGCTGACCGGGGTACGACTCCGGCCCGCCCGGATAGGGCGGACGCGGGTCGAGGGGCGGCACCGGCCCACCGGGCGGACGACCGCCGTCTTGCTGCTCGTCCGGCGCGCTCGGCGGCCGGGTGAAGCGGCTACCCAGCTCGGCGAGATTCGGCGGCAGGCCACGCGGCACTTCGTCGCGACCGATCCTGGTCGTCGCCTCTTCGGGTCGGGTCGGGTATCCCGGGCCGTACTGCACACCGGGCACCGGCCGCGCCGACCGCTGACCCGCGTCCGCCTGCTGCGGGGGGTACTGCGCGTCCACCGGGCGCTGCGGAGCGGGCGCGGGTTCGGTGTACCTGCCCGCGGGCTCCGGCTCGTCCGCCTCCGGATCGCTCACCAGCAGGTGCGCCGCGCCGAGGACGAGGGCGTGCATCGGATGATCGGCCACGTGCAGGCGGTGTCCGAGATGGTTCTGGAAGGCCAGGCGCAACGCGTCGTTGAAGCGCACGTTGCCCGACAGCAGGACCGTCGAGGTGTCCGCGCCGATCGAACGGGCCGCCGCCATGACCTCGATCACGACGTCGTCCGCCGACCTGGCGTCACGCATGGCCTCCGCGTCCACCGGAACGTCGACCGACTCGGTGGGCTGCTCGTCGTCGCCGTGCACCGCGACCACCAGCATGCCGCGGCCGTCGGAGTACACACCCGTCGCGCCGACGCCGTTCGGCCTGGACCGGTCCGGCGGGTGCACCAGTCCGAGGGCGCGGACGTAGCCGGACAGCGCGACGCTCTCCGGCAGCGGTTCCACGACGACATCGAGCTGTTCCACCATCGAGGCGTAGACATCGATCTTCTCGTCCGGCCAGCTGTCCGGGTAGGGCAAGGCCACCAGATCCGGTTTGCCGCGCAAGTGCTTGCCGATCTCGGCGAGCGGGTTGTACAGGCGCGCGCGGAACACCAATTCCGCGGGCCATGTCGCGCCAGCGACCACGATCTGCGGATGCCCGAGGATGTCGCGCACGTCGGCGATCGCCATCCCGAGATCGGGTCTGTTGCGCTCCACGCCTGCCGTGTGCAACCGGCCCGACGAATCCGCCAGCAGATAGGCCGGCGGCGTCCACATGCCCTCCACCTGCACGGGGCGGATGGGAACGCCACCGCCACCGGCCGCCACGGACACCACATCCCAGCCGAGATGCACTGCCCCTACTCGCACCGTCACAGGCATAAGTGTGCCCGGTTCGCGGCCGAGATGCTCGTCGTTGCCGTCCCACGCCGCTGGGCGCCGCCTCCGCGCACCGGGGCGTAGCCGGACCGTCCGGACCGCGTCACGCGGCCGACTTCTTCAGTCGCAACCGGCGCCAGGTCATGACCGCGAGCACCACGGTGATCAGCAACAGCACGCCGACGTCCAACGCCCAGATCTCCGCCTTGTGCTGCCAGAGCGTGTCGGCCTGCGCGTTCAGGAACAGTTCGCGGATGTTCACCGTCGACGCGCCCGTCGCGTATCCCCAGCGAGCGGGGAACAGCCAGGACACCTGCTCGAGCACCACCCGGCCGGTGACCGGGATCAGGCCGCCCGCCATCACCAGCTGGCACATGATGGCCACCACCAGCAGCGGCATCACCTGCTCGTTCGACTTGGCCAGCGACGAGAGCAGCAATCCGACGACCACACAGCAGATCGCGGTCAGTGCGATATCGATGTACAGCTCCGCGCTGCCGGACGCCAGCACCGCGCCCTGACCAGGACGCTTCTTGCCCGCGAGGACGATGCCGACCAGCACCGCCGATTGCAGCAGCGCGGTGAAGCTGAACACCGCGATCTTCGCCATCAGATACGCAGAGGGCAGCAACCCCACGGCGCGCTCGCGATGGAAGATCGTCCGTTCGCCGACCAGGTCGCGCACCGTGAGCGTGGAACCCATGAAGCAGGCGCCCAGGATCAGCACCACGAGCAACTGCTGTGTCTCACTTCCGCCTTCGGGCACGAATGTGCCGTCCGGCAGCGCTCTCAGCGCACCGCGCTGGAAACCGTTCTTCCCCGGCACCACCAGCGACAGGCCGCCGAGAATGAACGGCAGCAACACCAGGAACGTCAGATATCCGCGGTCGGCCAGGATCAGGCGGACCTGCCTGCGCGCCAGGGTCGAGAACTGTTTGCCGCGGCTGGATTGCGGCGGACTGCCCGCGGGCCCGTACGGTTGCGCAGGCGGCGGGGGTGGCGCCGCGAACGCCTGCCGGGAGCGATACGCGGCGAACGCCTGATCCGGGTTGGCCGCGACCTCGGCGAAGATCTCCGCCCAGTCGCTGGTGCCCAGCGTCGCGCCGACACCGGCCGGATTGCCGCAGTAGGCGGTCTTCCCGCCGGGGGCGAGCAGCAGCACCTGATCGCACATGTCCAAGTGCGCCACCGAGTGGGTCACCACGATCACCACGCGGCCCGCGTCGGCCAGTTCGCGCAGCATCACCATGACCTGGCGGTCCAATGCCGGGTCCAGGCCCGAGGTCGGTTCGTCCAGGATGAGCAGCGACGGGCCGGTCAGCAGTTCCAGCGCCACCGAGGCGCGCTTGCGCTGACCGCCGGAAAGGCGGTCGACCCTGGTGTCGGCGTGCTCGGTGAGCGAGAGCTCTTGCAGCACACCGTCGATGACCTGCTGCCGGTCCTGCTTGCTGTTGTCCCTCGGCAGCCGCAGCTCGGCCGCGAAACCGAGTGCCTGGCGCACTGTGAGCTGGCGGTGCAGCACGTCGTCCTGCGGCACCATGCCGATCCGGGAACGCAGCGCCTCGTACTCGGCGTGCAGGTTGCGGCCTTCGAAGGTGACCACGCCGCCCGAAGGCCGGGTGGTGCCCGCGATCAGGCGCGACAGCGTGGATTTGCCCGCTCCGGACGGGCCGATCAGCGCGGTCAGGGTGCCGCGGCTGGCCGACATGTTCACGTCGACGAGCAGTTGCTTGTTGCCCTCGACGGTGAAGCCGACCCCGTGCACCGCGAGGCCCTGCTCGGCGACCGGCTTCTGCCGGTGCACCAGTGTGCCCTGCTGGACGACGAAGTCGACGTTGCCGATGGTGATGATGTCCCGCTCGCGCAGCACCGCCCGTTGCTGGCGGTGCCCGTTGACGAACGTGCCGTTCGCCGAGCCGAGGTCCTCGATGGCCAGCCCCTCGGCGGAGGCAACCAGGCGGGCGTGCTTGCGCGAGGCCAGCGGATCGTTGACGACGATCTGGTTGTCGGTGGTGCGGCCGATGCTCAGGCCGGTCTGCGGGATCCGGTCGGCGCGGGCGATGGGCGCGGTGCTCGCCCTGGCCCGGACCGGCGGCATGTTCGAGGTGTCCGCCCTGGTCGTCATGTTGATGTTCACCGCGGGTGCCGGTGCGTCCTGGGGCGGCGGATAGTGCGGATGCTGGAACTGCTGCACGGGCCGCCGGCCCCCGTGCGGCGGCGGTCCCGGCTGCGGCACCGGAGCCGGTTGCGGCGGGCGCGCGGAAGGACGTTGCGGGGGTTGCGGGTTCGCGGGCAGCAGGTGCAACAGCGGGCCGCTGATCGCGTCACCCAGCCGGACCTGCGTGGGGCGGTCGATCGACACCGGCTGGGTCAGCCTGCGCGCGTCCACGAAAACCCCGTTGGTGCTCTTGTTGTCGGTCAACACCCAGGCGCTGCCCTGCCAGGCCAGCGTCGCGTGCACTCGCGAGACGAGCGGGCTGTCGACGAAAAGCGTCACCTCCGGCGCGCGGCCCATCGTGACCTGCTGGCTCGAATCGAATACTCGTTCGTTTCCATCATGGCGCACGGTGATGGTCTGCGCCCCCGGTGAAGACATGCAGCGGATACTATTCCATCGCCCGGACATCGGCGGTGCCCCCGATGCGCCAAATGCCCCGATCCGGCGACCGATGTGAACGATCTAGCGGCCGACTAGGGGGAGCCTTGCCGAGAGTCCGAGCGACCGCGCTGGTTGCGACGCTGCTCAGCATTCTGGTGCTGGTCGGCGGCTGTATTCGAGTGGTCGACGGTCGGGCCGTCTCCGTCTACGACGATCCGTTCAAGGTTGCCGGGCTGCCCACCACGAGCGGCCCCAGCGGCCCCCGCGCCGGTGTCCCGGACAGCACGCTGACCGCGACCAACGGCGACGGCGGCGCCGTGGACACCCTGGCGCTCAACGCCGTCGACGACATCCAGACCTACTGGCGCGGCGAATTCGGCAAGGAGTTCCAAGGCGAGTTCAAGCCGGTCGAGAAGCTGCTGTCCTGGAGCGCGAAGGCCGGGCGTCCCGAGTCGGTCGAGTTCTGCAAGGAGAGCACCTACCGCTTGGTGAACGCCGCCTTCTGCCGCCTGGACAATTCCATCGGCTGGGATCGGTCGGTGCTGCTTCCCACCATGGAGGAGACCTTCGGGAAGATGTCGGTGGTGATGGTGCTCGCGCACGAGTACGGGCACGCGGTGCAGACCATGGCCAAGATCGTCGGCGCCAAGGACCCGGTGATCGTCAAGGAGCAGCAGGCGGATTGCTTCGCGGGCGCGTTCATGCGGCACGTGGCAGAGGGCAAGGCAAAGCACTTCACGATCAACACCTCCGACGGCCTCAACACCGTGCTCGCCGCCACCGTCGCCATCCGCGACTCCGACCCGGACGATCCGGAGAGCGTGCACGGCTCCGCCTTCGAACGGGTCACCGCCGTGCAGATCGGTTTCACCGACGGTCCCAAGGCATGCAAGGGCATCGACCAGGACGAGATCGACCAGCGCCGCGCCAATCTGCCGCAGAGCTTCAGCGACGACAACGGGCGCGGCGAGTACCCCATCACGAAACAGACCCTGGTCGAACTCACCAAAGCACTCAAAGCCATTCTGCCGATCGACCACGAGCCGACATACGACTACTCACGGGCGAAGATCAATTGCCCCGACGGCGTCGTGACCGAACCGGTGTCGTACTGCCCCGCCGCGAACACGATCGCCACCGATATTCCCGGACTCGCCGAGCGCGGTACCTCGACGTCCGGCGCGGACGACCCGCTGCCGCTCAAGGTAACCGGCGACTACAACGGCTACATCGTGTTCATCTCCCGATACACCTTGGCCGTCCAGCAGAGCCGCGGTCAGAGTCTGGTCGGGGCCAAGACCGGCCTGCGCGCGGCCTGTCTGTCCGGAGTGGTCACCGGCAAACTCGCTGAGTCCGGGCGGCCGGTGGATCAGGGCGATATCAAGCTCGCCGCAGGCGATCTGGACGAGGCGGTCTCGGGGCTGCTCACCGATGGCCTGGCCGCGAGCGACGCCCAGGGCAAGACCGTCCCGAGTGGTTTCTCACGAGTCGAGGCCTTCCGCGCCGGTGTCCTGAACGGCGAAAGCGTGTGCGCCGCGCGCTATTCGTAGCGCGGGCTCAGCGGCCGAACGGCGGCGGCGCGGCCAGTTCGAAGCGCAGCACGCGGTTGCCGAGCATGATCTCGGTGCCCGGCATGAGCGCCATGGACTGGCGCGGCGCCAGGCGCACCCAGTCGCGGTAGCCCGGCAGGCGAGTGCGGGTTCCGTTGGTCGAGCCGCAGTCCACCACCGTCACATCCCAGTTCACCAAACGGATTTCGGCGTGCGCCCTGGACATGCCACCGGAGGCGTCGTCGACCCGCAGCGGGACGAGCCCGCTCTCCGCGGCGGGCGAGCGCTCCGGATCGCGACCGATCACCGCGTCTGCGGCGAGCATGTAGGTCATGCCGTCGTCGAGGATCAGCATGCCCAGCGGCGGGCGGACCACTTCGATCAGCGCTTGGGTCTGGTCGACCGGCATACCGCAGACGGTGCAGAACGCCGCCCGAGGATCGCTGGGATGCGCTCGCGCGCATTTGAATCCCATCACCTTGACCGTCAGCGCGGTGGCCTTCGCGGTCGCCTCGAGCCGGCGCTGCAGCTCCGGGTCGGGCCGCGGCGCGGGATTGGTGCCGCCCAGCTGCGTCGGCGCGTGGTGCGGGTCGATCGGCGTCTGCTCGGTCTGGGCATCGAGCATCGCGGTCGACGGCGCCGTCGGGTATCGCGGCGGTCGCGGCTCCTGCCGTTGCGATTCGGCGGACGGCTCGTATTCGACGCGCGCCGTCGGCACCGGATGCGTCTCCGGGCGGTGGTGCGCGCCAGCGGAGCCGGAGTCTCCGCCGTTCGTCGGCAGGCCCGTGCGGGAGCCATCCGTCCAGACGATCGCGCCACCTGCCTGCGCGATGCCCTCGACCAGCCTGCCGATGCCGCGCTCGGGTGGCAGATCCGGGATGCGGCCCTTCGCGTCGTCGACGAACAGCGCCGCCGCCCGCGCCGGAACCGCCGCGACCCGATCCACCGTGAAGGCGGCGTCGCTGCCGCGGTATCGCTCGAGCACGCCGTCACCGGCCAGCACGGCGGTGATCGCCCCGTGCAAGAAGATCGCCACGCCCCCGTGCTCGGCGGTGGACAGAATGCCGAAGTCGATCGGCTCGCCCGGGCTGATCTGCTCGGCCTGTTTCATCAGCCAGCGCGTCGCGTGCCGGGCAACCAGAGCGCCGGGGCCACCCGGCTCCCGATCGGTCGCGTCGCGCACCAGTTCGGCCAGTGATTCCAAAGCGACGACGGCGGTCGAGTCCGGGGTGGGCCTGCCCGGCCTGCGGTGCGCGACGACGACGACCGCGCCCGCGACCCTGGCCACGGCGTGGCTGCCGACGACGACCTCGACCTGCCGATCCATCACCGGTATCGGCCTCCACCGGGATTGCAGTGCAAGGTCGTCGCCACACCGACAAGGGTATTGCAATACGACGACCATCGGTCCCCCTACCCGGCGTCCGTCGGGTAACTTCAGTGTCAGCAACGGGAGGAACGAGGGGCCTGGGATGGTTCGGACGCAACGGATCGCGCTCACCGCGTCTTGCCTGGCACTGGCGGGGATGCTGGCCGGTTGCGCGGGTGTGCACGGCACGCCGACCGCAGGTGAGATCGATGTGCGCAAGCTGGAAGTCGGCACCTATCCCGTCGACAAGCACGAGTACAACCAGGATTCGGCGGGCAAAGGCGCGCTGCTGGAAGGCATGCGGATGTCCGACGCCGTGGCTCCGACCGTGCGCATCGACTCCACGCTGAAATTCGGCCGCGGCAGCACCGTCGTCAAGGACGCCGAGCAGGCGCTCGACTTCGTGGCCAAGGTGTCCAGGCCGGTCTTCGACAATCGCAAGCTGGTCGTGGGATACGCCGCCAGCGGCGCCGACCGTCCCGATCCGGCCGGCCAGTCCAATCCGGCGCCGCAGGCCACCGCGGTCACGAACGCGTTGTTCCGCTTCCCCGACGAGGCCACCGCGAAGCTCGCCGCCCGTGAACTCGAGGACGTCGACATCGCCGTTTCGCCGGACAATCGCAAACTGTCGTCCACGAAGTATCCCGACTCCTACATCCACTGGCGGCCCGGCGTTCCCAACGTCGGCACCTTCATGGCGTACAAGGAATTCGTCATCTCCTTGTTCATCCAGCGTCCGACGGCGGATGGCGACGACCTGGTGAAGTGGGTCGACAAGACCTTGGCCGCCCAGGTCGCGCAGCTGGACAAATTCACCCCGACCCCGGTGAACAAGCTCGACACCCTGAAGGCCGATCCCGACGGCCTGCTCGCCCGCGTCGCGGTCGCCGACCGCAAGAACCGCGTGCCGGATCCGGCGACCTTCGCCGTCTACGGCGGCTTTCACACGGTGCACCGCGCCGATGACGAGTCGGTCCACCTGCACCTGGTCGAGGAAGCCGGCGTGGACCACATCGGCCTGCTCGACGACAGTTACGTCGCTCGCACCCGAGACGCGGCCGCCGCCCAGAAACTGGTCACCGGCCTGTTGGACAGCGAAGGCGCGCACTACGACCAGCTGGGCGCTCCCAAGGATGTCCCCGGCGCCAAGTGCCTGCAACTCAACAGCAAGGGCGACCCGGACCGCGAGTACAAATACCGGTGCTACGTCGCGTACAAACGGTACGTCGGAGTCGTCACCAGTGATAAGGAACCGGACGTGCGACAGAAGGTCGCCGCGGAGTACGCGCTGCTGGCGAACAGTTTCTGAGATCGACGGCGGTAAGCGTCCAGCGCTTTCGCGATCCTCGGCCGCGGGTGGGCCGAAGTAGGATCCGGCGCAACTACCGCAGTCAGGGGAGGGAAGAGTGCAGCACGGCGCGATGTCGAGACCGATCCGAACCGCCGGTGCCCTGGTGCTGGCCTGCGCCGTAGCCCTCGGGGGCGGCGCGTGCGGCGGCCCGGCGGCCGGAACGGACAAGTCCGCGCAGCCCGTCGATCTGGCGCAGCTCGACGTGGGCAATTACGCGACGACGCCGCGCGCGTACGGAACAGCGAAGAATCCCGAGCAGGCGCGCATGATCGAGGCGGAGCGGCTCGCGAACTTCCTCCCGCCGCCCTCGGACATCGACCCCGGGTTCGTCTTCCAGAATCCGTCCTTGTCCAAGGTGTTCATCGAGCCGAAGAACGCGCTCGGGCGGATCATGGACGTCTCCCGGTTCGCCGAGGCGGCGCCGGATTTCGTCGCGGGATTCTTCAGCAACGCGGGCAATGCGCCGGACAACCGGGGCACCGACCTGGTCAACGCCGTCATGATCTTCCCGGACGAGCAGAAGGCGGCGGCCGCGGCGGCGGCCCTGGAACGCGTCGACTTCGAGGCCAACAACCGCAACACGCCCGTCCAGGTCGCGAAGTACCCAGCGGCGCACGCGCATTGGCAACCCACGGATCAGTCGATCGGATCGTGGTTCGCCACGGGTAAATTCGTCGTCTACACCTGGGTCTACGACTATGTGAAGGTCTACCTGGAGAAAGTCGATCTCGCCGAACTGCTCGCCCTGGTCGAGAAGAGCCTGGACACCGTGGTCCCGGCGATCGGCCGGTTCACGCCCACGCCCGTCGACCAGCTGATGACATTGCCGGTCGATATCGACGGCATGCTGAACCGGGCGCTGCCGCGCCCCAGGGAAGACTCCTGGATCGACCCGCCCGGCGCGTACACCGAGCGCGGCGCGCTGCACTTCACCATCGATTCGGCCGACGACCGCCGGATCATCGAAGCGGCGGGAGTGGATCGGTACGCCGCCGACGGAACCCATCTGTTCCGCGCGCGCGACGCCGACTCGGCCGCACGACTACGCGAGGAACTCGGCGGACTCACGAAGAAATTCCGCGGAGCCGAGTCACCGAAGGGCCTTCCCGCTGCCCAGTGCAAGGAGTACATCGGCAACGAGACGGTCGTCGTCCGGTTCTATTGTTCGGTGTCCTACGACCGCTACGCCGCGTTCGCTTGGTCGCATCAGCTGCTCGACGCACAGCAACGCATCTCCGCCCAGTACGCATTGTTGGTGAATGCCGCATGACAGGATTCCGCACCGCCGCTGTCGCTCTCGCGTGCACGCTGGCCGCCACGATCGTCACCGGCTGTGGTTCGACGCTCGCGGGAACCGCGCGGCCGGGTGAGATCGATATTCGCGGTCTCGACACCGGCAACTACCCCACCGAGCCGCCGAACGCGCACGACGACGACTATCAACCACTGTTCATCGACATGGGAAAGGTCGCCGCCATGCGGCTGGCCGATCACGTCGCCTCGGCCTACGACATCGATCCCAGGATGAAGTACAGCTGGACGCCGTCGAGTATCAGCAAGGGAACGCTGCCCGGTGAACTCGGTCGCCAGGAGGACATGCGACCGATCGCGGAACGCAACCGCATGATGTACGGGTTCCACACCAACGGATCGGATCAGAATGTCAGCCTGATCGCCTCCGGGTGGCCGGCCAAGCCCCGGCCCAATTCCACCACGATCGGCACGATCGTCATGCAGTTTCCCGACCCGGACCGCGCCCGTCAGGCCGCGAACGAGTTCTACGACGCCGACCTCGGCGCCTACCGCGACCAGAACGAGCCGGTCACGCTGCCGCGGCAGCCGCAGGCGCGAGCGCACTGGCGCCCCGGCTCGCCCTTCCTGCGCGCGACGCTCGCGCACGGCTCCTACGTGGTGGCGTTCCTCGTCTCGGCCAACGCTCCCGACCGCAACGCCCTCGTCACTCTCGCGGAAAAGGCGTACGACGTTCAGCTTCCACTGCTCGATCAGCTGGCTCCGCTGACCGAGGAGGAGATGCTGCGGTTGCCTTGGGATCCCGATCATCTGCTGAGCCGCACCCTGAATCCGGCCGGCGTCCAATCGCCCAGCTACGACGATTCGCACGCCTTGTTCGGCCTGCGCGGCATCATACAATACGCCGAAGACCTCGATTACGCGAAACAACGTTTCACGGCGATGGGGGCCGAGAAATTCGCCGTCTCCGGAGACACATTGGTGATCCGCACGCCGAACCAGGAAACGGCCCGGCGGATCGCCGCGGAACGCATCACCCCCACAGTGGTTGCGGGTCCGGCCGATCCCCCGCAGCACCTGCCCGATTCGGCGTGCGTGGAGAACCGGAGCGGACTTTTCGACGACAGGCGATTCACCTGCGTCGTCGCGTATAAGGAATACGTCGGATTCGTCGCGGCGAATCAACTGCTGGACGCGCAACAACGCGCCGCCGCACAGTATTCCGTTTTCGCGAACAGCCGATAATGCCGCACTTTCGTCGCGAATTCGGTCGAGTATGCTGCGTGGCGAACGCCAGCGGCCCGCGTGGAGTCAGGAGATCGTGCACATGGCGATGAGCCCCGGGACCATTGTCGGCGGGTACCGCATCATGCGGGTGCTCGGCGCGGGCGGCATGGGCACGGTGTATCTGGCCAAACATCCCAGCCTGCCCAGGACCGACGCGCTGAAGGTGCTCGGCGGCGAACTCAGCCGCGACTACGAGTTCCGTACCCGCTTCGAGCGTGAAGCCAATCTCGCCGCCGGACTGGATCATCCGAACATCGTCTCGGTCTACAACCGCGGTGAAGAACACGGCCAGTTGTGGATCGCCATGCAATACGTGGACGGCACCGATGCCGCCGCCGAACTGGCCCGCGACCCGCATGCGATGAATCCGCTTCGCGCACTGCGTATCACGACCGAAGTCGGCAAAGGACTCGACTACGCGCACCGCAAGGGCTTGCTGCACCGCGATGTGAAACCGGCGAATTTCCTGCTGTCCGCGCCCGCCGACGGCGAGGAAGAGCGCGTGCTGCTCACCGATTTCGGCGTGGCGAAAGCCAATGACGACACCACCGAACTCACGCAGACCGGTAGTTTCGTCGCGACCATCGCCTACGCCCCGCCCGAGCAGCTCACCGGCAGCCCGCTCGACCACCGCGCCGACGTCTACAGCCTCGCGTGCTCGTTCTTCAAATTGCTCACCGCGCGCAACCCTTACCCGGGAACCCAACCCGCGCTGGTGATGATGGGGCATCTTCACGAGCCCCCGCCGCTGGCCACCGCCGTCAACCCCGGCCTGCCGCCCGCCATCGACCACGTTTTCGCCCGCGCCATGGCGAAGAACCCGGCCGAAAGATTCAACAGCTGCCGCGGATTCACCGATGCGGCGGCGAGCGCCCTCATTCCCGGCTACAACCCCGTCGCCACCAACACCTCCCCGACCTATCCCATCCAGGTATTCGATCCGCGGCCGGGGACCGACCCCCGAGTGGCCGTCTCCGGTCAAGGGAGCGCCGCCGCACGACCCGCGCGCAAGAACTGGCTGCTCGCGGCGGCCGCGGGCGTAGTGGCCGTCGCACTCGCCGCGGGGATCGGCATTTGGGCGTCTAATCGCGAGGAGCAAGCACCCGATCCCGCTGTCGCCACGCCGAGCAGCACGGCAGCGCTGTCGCCGCTGGACCGGGCGCGAGCGGACAACCCGGTATTCCGGGGCAAGACGATCACGATGGTCGACGTGCCGCGCGGCTCGCAGGTCTCGATCTTCCTCGGCGGCACCCCGCAAACCGAGTTCCTGCAGAATCTCGGATTCGTCTACAACCTCAACTACCGGCGCGCGGGCGACGAGGCATCGCCTCGCGAACTGACCGGAACCAACCGGCTGGAAGTAGCGGCGGACGGCTACGTGCTGGCCGTGCGCAGCGACGAAAAGGCCGGCGGCGGTGGACTGCTCGGCCTTCCGTACCAAGTGGCGGGCACCCGTGCCACGGTGATTCCGCTGGACGATCCCGCGGCCGTCGCCGCGGTCCGCGACTGGAGCGAGTCGTCCCAGCAGACGTTGCTCGACCGTCTGGTGCCGGTGCTGCGCAATCGCGTGAAGTGATTCGGTCGCGTCCGCTGAATCCAAGCCTTCGTAGGGTTTTCGGTTCGCGCGACCACCGGATTTCGTCATTCTGCTGGTAGCGGCGGACTTAGGCGTTCGGTAAGGTGTACCGCAGCCAGCCCACTCGCCGATCATTACAGCAGCGAGCAGGGGGAAGGAGGGGAGCCGAGCGCTGGCGTTACAAGTCATGCAGACCCGGATCGCATCGTGGTCTTCCGAGCAGGCCCGTGCGCGGCCGCCGAAACTACGGACGAGCCGGGCTGAGGGGCGCAGGGCCCTGATCCCGTGGGGCGAATGCCGAACTTTCTCGAGTCGGATGGAACCGATCAGACCCGCACCGCGTCCAATCAGATGTACAGGCCAACTGAGGCTTCCGCCGTTGGCCGAGACGGGAACCGAAAGGAGCCGAAATGGCAGGACAGCTCGAAGCGAGCGAAGAGGCGATCTCGAAGTTTGTGGACAACTGCCGGCAGCGGCACCAGGATCTGCAAACCGCGATCACCGCACTGAACAGCAAGTCGGATCAGACCACCGCCACCTGGAGCGGTGCGGCTCGTCAGGCGTTCGACACGTTCATGGACAGCTACTTCGCCCAGGCGCGGAAGCTGAACGACCAGCTGGACCAGACGTCGGACAAGCTCGCCCACGCCGGACGGAAGTTCGCCGATCAGGACCAGCAGTTCGCCCAGCAGGTGGCCGCGCAGGCCTCCAGCCTGGACCTTCCCTGATCCGATAGCCGAACCACAGACAACAAGGAGCTCCCCATGGTAGCGAACGATCCCGGTCGGATTGCTTCGAACTTCGGCGAGGTCGAGGCGGGCGCCCAGGCCATCGTGTCCGAAGCGCGCAGCGTCATGACCATGCTCGAAGATTTCCACAAGCAGGTCACCGACTTCGTGACCAACTACTGGAAGGGTGACGCGAACGACGCGTTCGCCTCGCTGCAGGCCCAGTGGAACACGCAGGTCACCCAGCTGAACACCACGCTGGAAAGCGCGGGCAAGCTGGTCAGCAGTGGCAACTCTGACCTGCAGGGTACCGACACCGCGCTGGCGGGCCTCTTCTGAGATCCCGTCTCGGCTGATTCGAGCCCCCGGTACTTCGGTGCCGGGGGCTCGAATCGTTTTGCGCCGCGGTGGGGTCCGCTAGGTATGCGTGCCCGCGCCCATCACGGCACCACGCGGACCGTATCCCCGAAATGCGAGCACGGGGCTTCCAATTGCCCCCATTCGTCTCCTGCGTACTGGCAACCGATACTCAGCTGAATTCCGAACTCCAACAGAACATGCCAGCGAACGGTTGATCCGTCTCCGGGATGTTCCAGGTAGGCCAAGCCGGAACGGCCACCGAACATCACATCCTGCTGCAAGTCGGTCAGCACCCCTGGCGGACGCTGCGCGATCTGCGCTTCCAGCCTCGCCGCGACCTGCGCGTAACTGGAGGACGCCGTCAGCGGCGCCTGCATTACCGTAATTCGCTGCCGCGCAGCATCATCGGGTACCAAATCGACACGAGCGCGGCCCGTGTCAGACGACTGGGCAATACGCCAGCCGGGAGGGACACGGAATCGGATTCGGCCGAAGGCCTCCGGTGCCGCCTCGGCCGGCGGGCCGACCGGCGGCGGTGCGGCGGTCGGCGACGCCGCTTCCGTGCTGGGCGCCGCTACCGTCTCTTCGGCGCGGCGACCGGACAAGACAACCGCACCGACGATCGTCAACGCGACGACCACCACGGCCGCGATCGCGGCGATCGCGATACGCGCGGCGCCATATCGAGGCTGTCGTGTCGCGGCACGCTCGCGAAGCGGTCGCATCCACTGTGTCTGCGCGGCGTGGACTTCGCGTGCCTCGGTCCGCCGCCCCCGGACGAGATCGGGACCGGCGACCGCACGCAGCTCGACATCGGCACCTATGGACTGCTGGACCGCCTCACGGAGCAAGTCCAGTTTTCTGGTATCACTGAGAGCCGCCACTTGCACGAGGTCGATCGGGCCGCTGTCGAGCAACCGAGTGATCAGGCTGCACAGAGCGGCGAAGCCCGCGGATCCGCTCTCGATCTCGGCCAACGCGAGTGTCGGCTCGTGCTCACAGGATTCGATATGCACGCCGCGATGGCTTCGGATGACCGCCGACGCCGTGGTGGCCAGCGTGCCGAACTCCAGTACCAGCGTTCGCCGACTGTGGCTGGTGCCCTCGTCCGACGCGACCGAACGGACCGCGATGTCCTCGAACACGACATCCGAGGCCACACGGCGCGCCGCCTGAGCCAGCACGCCACGACGGGCCGCGCCCCATTCGGTCGGGCAGACCAACGTCATCCGGGCACACGGAGTATCGACACGAAGATGCTCGAGCGCACTCGCGAAAACGGCGCTCATCGCGTCCACCACCGAGGGTGTGCGGGGTGGCAAAGCTATGGCATCGGCGGGCACGAATTGCACCACCGAACCGACGTGGGTAGGCGGGCTCAGCGATTGCCCCACGACGAGGTCGAAGCCATTGCTGCCCAGGACCACCGACGGCGGCGCGTCCCAGTGCGTGTCGGCGCCACGCGCCCAGATACGCGCCTCGGTGACGACGAGCTCGACCTCGGACATCAGGGCAACGGCATCCACGCCGTCTGGACCAGGCCCTCGACATTACGGGTGACGTAGGTGCCTCGGCCCGGCGGCATCGGGCTCGGTCGCTTGGTGCCCATCAGGACGCCCTCGTCCTTGCTGCAGCTCAGGATCAGGCCCGCCGAGCCCAGATCACGCATTCGAGCCAACGTCGCCTCGAACATCGCCCTGCTCGCACCACCCGAGCGCCGGGCGATGATCACGTGGAAGCCGAGGTCTCGGGCGTGTGGCAGATGTTCGAGCAGCGCTTGGACCGGGTTGCCCGCGGAGGTGGCGACCAGATCGTAATCGTCGATGATGACGTACAACTCCGGCCCACTCCACCACGAACGATCCCGCAACTGCTGCGGCGTGACGTCCGATCCCGGCGTGCGCTTGCCGACATACGCGGCCAGGTCGTTCATGTTCTGGGTGAACTGCGGCGCCGTGGAACCATAGCCCGCGAGATAGCCCTCCGGAACCAGTCCGAGCATGCCGCGGCGGTAGTCGCCGATGATGAAGCGAGCCTGATCGGGGGTGTTCGACGCGGCGATGCCCTCGATCAGCGAACGCAGCAGCGTCGTCTTTCCCGATTCGGTGTCGCCGATGATGATGAAGTGCGGGCTCTCCACGAAGTCGATGTAGACCGGCGCGAGCTCGGACTCGTTGATGCCGAACGGGATTCGCAGGCACTTCGCATTCGGGTCGACCTGGGCGGGCCAATCGCCCGCCAGATACAGCAGTTGCTCGCGCGGGAGCTGTTCGGGCAGCATGCGGACCTGCGGCGCGTGCCGGCCCGGCGTCAGCCTGGCGATGGCGGCGACCGCGTCCGCGACGGCCTGGGTGAGGTCGGTCGGGTCGGAGCTGCCGTCGATGCGGGGCAAGCCGGTCAGCATGTGCAGGCACTCCGGGGTCATACCGCGGCCCGGCCGCCCCTGGGGAACCAGTGAGGCGAACTTGCGGCCCAGATCGGAGTCCATCGGATCACCGAGGCGCAACTCGATCCTGGTGCCGATCTGATCCTTGAGCGCGGGCCGCGCCTCCGCCCAGCGGTTCAGCGCGATGACCACGTGCACACCGTAGGACAGACCCTGCACGGCGAGGTTCATGATGGTCTGCTCGAGCATCTCGAAGTCCTGGCGGATCGAGCTGAAACCGTCGATCACCAGGAAGACGTCGCCGAACGGATCCTCGTGCGCGCCCGCGGCGCCTGGGCTAGCGGCCGGGTCCATCGCGCGCAGCCTGCGGAAATCGGTCATCGATTCGATGCCGAGCTGGCGGAAGCGCGCCTCGCGCTGCCGGACGATGGTGGTCATCTCCGCGATGGTGCGGCGGACCTGGTCCTCGTCCAACCGGCTGGCCACCGAGCCGACGTGCGGCAGCCCTTGCAGGCTCGCCAGGGTGCCGCCACCGAAGTCGAGGCAGTAGAACTGCACCTGTTCGGCGGTGTGCGTCAACGACATCGCCATGATGAGTGTGCGCAGCGCCGTCGACTTGCCGGACTGCGGGCCACCGACGATGGCGACATTGCCGCGGGCGCCGGACAGGTCGATGACCATCGGGTCGCGACGCTGGTCGTATGGGCGGTCGACGATGCCGATCGGGGCACGCAGCGTGGACACCGGGGAGTATTCGCCGGTGAGAACGGAGCGCGGGACGAGCTGGTCGAGCGTCGGCGCCTCGTCCAGCGGCGGCAGCCAGATCTCGTGCGCCGGGCGGCCGTGGCCGCGGATCCGCGCGACCAGCATGTTCAGGTTGGACAGCTGCTCACCGTCCTCGTCCTGTTCCGGTTCCAGGCTCGGTTCGGGCGGCAGCGGAACGCGGTCCGCCGCCCGGAAGTCGACATGGGTAGCGGTGAACGCGCGTGCCCTGACATCGATTTCACCGGACTGCGTGGCAACGGTCATGTCGCGCTGCGAGCCACCGCCGACATACGCGCCGGAGACATAGGAAGCCTGGAAACGCTGGATCTCTCCGGAGTCGGCCTTCAGGTAGCCGCCACCGGGATTGTTCGGCAGGTTGTAGGCGTCCGGCACACCGAGCACCTGACGAGATTCGTTGGCGGAGAACGTCTTCAGGCCGATCCGATAGGACAGGTGGGATTCCAGGCCCTTGAGCTTGCCTTCCTCCAGTCGCTGCGAGGCGAGCAGCAGATGCACGTGCAGCGAGCGGCCGAGGCGGCCGATCATGACGAACAACTCTGCGAAATCCGGGTGCTGAGTGAGCAGTTCGGAGAACTCGTCGAGCACCACGAACAGTGCGGGCAGCGGGTCCAGGTCGGCGCCCGCGGCCCTGGCCTTCTCGTACTCCAAGACGTTGGCGAAGTTGCCCGCCGCGCGCAGCACTTCCTGGCGGCGGTTCATCTCACCGGCCAGGGCGTCCTTCATGCGGTCGACGAGATCGGCCTCTTCCTCCAAGTTGGTGATGACGGCGGCGACGTGCGGAACGCCCTCCAAACCGAGGAACGTCGCCCCGCCTTTGAAGTCGACCAGCACCAGGTTCAGCTGGTCTGGCGAGTGCGTGGCCAGCAAGCTGAGCACGAGGGTGCGCAGGAACTCCGACTTACCGGAGCCGGTGGCGCCGATGCACAGGCCGTGCGGGCCCATGCCGTTCTCGGCGGCCTCCTTGATGTCCAGTTCCACCGGAAGGCCATCGGCGCCCACACCGAACGGGACGCGCAGGCGTTCCCGTCCGTAGCGCGGCCGCCACGCGTGCTCCGGGTTGAAAGTGCCGATGTCACCGAGGCCCATCAGCTGCGCCCACGTCGAGATCACGTCGGCGTCATCGGTTTCCACGTCGCTGCTGCGCTGCGTGGCGGCACGGTACGGGGCCAGCCTGCGCGCCACCTGCTGCGCCTGCTCGGGGCTGATCCGGTCGATCAGCGCGAACCGCTCCTGATTGCCGGTCGCGCCGCGGCCGACGCACTCGCCGTTCTCGACGATCATCTTGATGCCGCGCGACACCGCCAGGCGCGGCGCGTAGCCGCACAGGTCGATGATGGTGACGCCCTCGTAGCCGGATTCGCGCAACTGATCGTCCTCGGCCTCGAGCAGACCGCCGTCGACCACGATGACGATATGCACCATGTTCGCGTTGGCGGGCTGGTTGCGCGAGTATCGGACCCGGTTGCCGAGCAACGGATGCAACCCCGCCATCGCCTCCCGGATCGAGCCGTAGAACATGCGCTGGGTGCCGATGCCGTCCTGCGCGTCGGGGTGCTGGGTGTGCGGGAGCCACTTGGTCCACTCCCACTCCGGCGCGGTGTCCGGCCCGCAGACGACCGCGACGAGCACCTGGTCGGGAGCCTGGAACATGCACAGCTGCACCAGCATCGCGCGGGTCATGTCGCGCGCCTGGCCGCGGTCGCCGTCCAGCGCGATGGTGGCGAAGCCCTTGACCGCGATGGCGGTCGGCAGATCGGGCACGGTCGAATGGGCGCGCACGAAGCGGCGCAGCGAGACCGCGGCGATCGGCTCGAGCTCCTCGACCGGACCGGTCTCAGGAGCGACCAGTCTGGTGGCAAGGCGCTGGCCGCCGAGACCGATGCGCGCGTGGCAGAAGTCCTTGTCCCCCGCGCGGCGTTCCCACATGCGGCTGGTGCCCGCGAGCATCCAGACCAGTTCCGGCTCCGGGTGGCTCCATTCGACGGAAGCGCGCTGCTGAGCGGCGGTCTCGTCGACGTCCTTGCGCACCTGGTCGAGGTAGCGCAGATAGTCCTTGCGATCCTCGTTGGCCTCGGCGGCCTTCTGCCCCTTGCCCCCACCCTGGCCCGCGAACATGCCGACCATCGAGAACACCATCATGAGCGGGAACATCATGCTCATCGGGTTGGAGGCGATGCCGCCGCCCTGGGTGAACATCAGGGCCATCATGCCGACCATGCCGATCACCATCACGGCGGGCATGAGCTTCAGGACGAGGTTTCCCGGTGTGACCCGGGGGATTTCGGGCGGGGGTTGCAGCGTGACCTCGCCGCCGGGCGTCCTTGGCATCTCGCGGCGCGCACGGCGCTGGAAGCGGACAGTGCTCATCGACGAGATTCCCCCTTCGGCCAGCTGTGATTCGGCCTCAGTGTAGAGGTCACAGCCGACATGTCGTACAGTTCGACCAGCATTCTGCTGCCCGGACCGAGGGTTCGCAAGCTCGCCCCCGGCCCGCCGAGTCGTGGAATCACGAGGTAGAAGACCGAGTTGGGGGAAGCTTGACGCACGCGCGACTTGACCACATCGACGAAGAATCCTCGCGCGGGATCGTCCGCGCCCCCGACCTCGCCCGGGTGACGATTCTGGCCAAGCACACTCAAGTCGACATGGCCATACCGGTCGACGTGCCGGTCGCGCTGGTGATTCCGAGCGTGGTCGACATGGTCGCCCAGCACAGCCGCTCCAACGACTTCGACAACGAGGGCGAGCGTTACGAGCCCGCGGAGTGGGTGCTCGCCCGGATCGGCCATCCGCCGTTCTCCAACTCGCTCAGCCTCGGCGAGCACGGCGTCCGCGACGGCGAACTGCTGATGCTGGAGAGCGCTTCGCACACCGCGCCGACACCGCTGTTCGACGACATCATGTACAACGTCGCGATCGCCGACGCCGACCATTACCGCAGCTGGACCCCTCGGGTCGCGCGGATCACCGGCTCGGTGCTCGCGGCGCTCACCATGATCGTCGGCTGTCTCGGGCTGCTGCTGTCCCCCGCCTCGCTGCCGATCGGGGTCGGCGGTTCGATCGCGCTGGTGGTCGCGATCCTGCTCGTCGTCACCGCGATGGTGCTGAGCAGGATGTACGGCGACAACGGCACCGCGCTTGTGCTCGGCGGCTGCGCGCTGCCCGCGGCGTTCAGCGCGGGAATGCTCTACGTGCCGGACGATTACGGCTGGGCGCACATCCTGCTCGGATCGGTCCTGGCCGGGGCGACGGCGATTCTGGCGTGGCGGGTTACCGGCGTGGGGCTCGCGTTGTTCATCGGCGGGGCCGCGCTCGCCACCTACGCGGTGCCCGCGGCGCTGGTCGGCCTGCTCACCGACCAGCCGGGGCGGGCGATCGGCGCCGGCGCGGCGGCGCTCGGGCTCGGCGGCCTGTCCCTGGCCCCGCGAGTGTCCATGCTGCTGGCGAAATTGCCACTGCCACCGGTGCCTTCGCCGGGCACCCCGATCGATCCGACCGAGGACGACCCCGACGATCATCGCGCGCTGCCGACCATGGAGGTGCTGCGGGTGAAGTCGGAACGCGCCCGCATGTACCTCGCGGGCCTGGTCGCGGCGACCACGCTGGTCACCGTCGTCGGCGCGCTCGGCGCCACCGACCCGGCCTCCGACGACCCGTACTGGCCGGGCATCGCGCTCGCCCTGGTCTGCGCCGTGGTGCTGATGTTCCGCAGCCGCACCTACGCGGGCGCGGAACAGGCCGTCGTTCTCATCTCCGGTGGCGCGGGCATCGTGCTGATCATGTTGGTCGGCGCGGGTTTCGCGATGCACCAGCCGTTGGCCGTGTTCGGCGCGGCGATGGTGGTCCTGATCGCGGCGCTGATCCTCGGCATCATCATCCCGAACCAGTCGGCCACCCCACCGATGCGCCGCGGCGTCGAACTGCTCGAGTACACATTCGTCGCCACGGTCCTGCCATTGGTCTTCTGGGTGGCGGACCTCTACGCCATCGTTCGCGGGCTGTGAGCTCGGAGCGATGAGTTCGAAACAGCGGGTCGACAGTTGTTTCCGAGCGGTTCGGTTGAGCACGGCGGTCTGCGTGTTGGCGCTCAGCGTCTCCGTCGGTGCGACTGCCGGAATTCCGGATGCGCACGCCGAGAAGCCCACCGTGAGCCCGAACACAGCACCGCCACCGGGCGAACCGGCCGCTCCGCCGGACAAGACCGAGCGGGCGTCCAATACTCCGTGCGTCAGTACCGGTTCGGGAGGCAACGGACCCTCGACCCCGGACGCACAACGCTCCCTCGACTTGCAGCACGCCTGGCGATTCTCCAAGGGCGCAGGTCAACTCGTCGCAGTCATCGACACCGGTGTCGCGCGCCATCCGCGCCTGCCGGGGTTGATCGCGGGCGGCGACTATGTGAGCAATAGCGACGGAACCGAGGATTGCGATGCGCATGGGACGTTGGTCGCGGGGCTGATCGCGGCGACAGAGGTCGACGGTCAGGGCTTCTCCGGGGTCGCCCCCGAGGCGCGAATCCTCACTATCCGCCAGACCAGCAAGCTGTATCAGAAGGAGGGAGCAAATCGGGACAAAGGGCCCGATGCGCTACCCCAGGGATACGGCACCACTCGCACCATGGCGTCGGCGATCCGCCGCGCGGCGGACATGGGAGCTACCGTCATCAATATCTCCGAAGTCGCGTGCAGGCCGACTTCTGCGCCTTTCGAAGATACCGAACTGGGTGCCGCGGTCCGGTACGCCGCGATCGAGAAGGACGTGGTCGTGGTGGTCGCAGCAGGCAACCTCGATGAGAGTACAGACTGCAAGGGCACCAATCCGGTGATCGACCCGCTCGACCCAGCGGCCGACCCATGGAGCAAGGTGAACTTGAACGTATCACCAGCCCGCTATGACGATTATGTGCTCTCTGTCGGTTCCATCAACGGAAACGGCCAACCGTCTACGTTCACCGTGCCCGGGCCATGGCTCGGCGTGGCGGCTCCCGGCGAGAACATCACTTCCCTCGATCCACTGTTCAACGACCCGAACAGCAAAGGAACCGCGGTCCAACTCGGCAGCGTCCAACAAGCGGGAAAGCTCGGGCCGATTCAAGGCACCAGTTTCGCCACCCCGTTGGTTTCCGGTGTAGCCGCTCTAGTGCGGGCTCGTTTCCCGGAACTGAGCGCGCTGGAGGTCATCAAGCGCATCGAGGCCACCGCCCATGCCCCGGCGGAGGGGTGGAACCCTTACATCGGTTACGGTGCCGTCGATCCGATCGCCGCCCTGACCGCCGAAGTGCCGAAAACGCTGCCGCCCAAGCGACCCTCGGCAGCTTCGAGTGTGCGATTGCAGGTTCCGTCACCGGCCCCGCCACCCGACAATCGGGCGCGAAACGTAGCGCTGATCGGCAGCGGCAGCGTCGCGATACTACTGGTGTTGGGCATGCTCGCCTCGTTCCCGATCCGCCGCAGATTCGGCATCCGCGAGGACCAGTGAGAAAGACTCGATAACCGCACGATGAAACAATTGTGGCCCGTCGAACGACAGGCCACAATTATCAGTTCTCCACCATGCTTCAACGATCTCGAAAACGAGATGACGCCGCGGAGTTACTGACCGCGCGCGGGCTCCAATTTGTAGTACCCGTAGCCGTCTTCGACGCAGACCGCTTCCTTACCGTACATCCGCCGGAAACTGTCCTTGCCGGTGATCATGCATTCCTTATAGGTCATGCCGTGTTTGGTACGTATCGGTTCAGCGGTTGCGGTTGCGGCAGTCGACGCGGCGACGGTGCCGACCACGAATGCGGCAGTGATAGCGATCGCCAGTTTGTATGCGACGTGTTTCATTCCAGTGAATCCCTCCCTTTCTGCGGCGAGACTCCCTCTCGCCGGGTCGGAGAGTACCGGAAGCGACATCAATAGCGAACTCAGGCGCGCCCGAACTCAATTCGTATTTTTGACAAGCTCTTTCGCCGGGTTGGCGTCCGGCGCGACGCCGTCGTGAGCCACCATCGCGTCCTGACGGCTGAGAGTCGGCCCGGAGGCAAGCAGGCCGACGATGGGCCATGGCGCCGGTTCGGGTTGCCGCACGCCGGAATCCGAACTCATGCCGAGCGCTTTGACCGCCTCGGCATCCTTGATGCCGTAGCGGACACCAGTGTCGGCGACATAGAACACGCTGTCCTTGCGCTGACTGTCCGGCTCGATGCCGGTGCCCTGAACGAAGGCGCCGGAACCGGGCTTGAAGTAGACCGAGTCCACGTTCGGGCCGTCACCGTCGGCTTGGGCCAGCGGCACCAGGCGAGCGTCATCCCTCATCGGCAGACCCACGCCGGTGATCAGCGAAAGCGCAGCATGATTGCCACCGCTGCCCTCCGCGGCGGCGATCGGCTTCCACGACAGACAGCTGACCGGCCGATCCTTGATCTGCACGAGCGCGGGCGCGGTGGCCGGATAGTCCTTCACCGGCAGCGCCGTCGATACGGGCGATTGGCTCTTCTCGTACGGGATGATCGTGGGATTCCGGCCCGCCGCCGGGTCGGAGTTCAGGATGATGTTGGCCGTCAGCTGGGAGATTTCCTGCCTGCCGTCTTGCAGCACCACGAAGTACTGCTTCGTCGCGGCGTCTTGCACCACCTCGCCGATCCGATGATCACCGATGGTGTATGTCGGCTGCGCGCCTCGATCGTCGATGTGCGGCACTTCGATTCGCTGCACCTCGGGTATCGCATTGAGCAAGCCTTCGCTGATCGGCCGTGGTGCCACATTGCGAATGCGCAGCGCCTCGGTCACCGCGTTGTTGTTCATGTCGACGCGGGCACGCTTGTTGTCGTAGACGAGGTAAGTCGCGTCCTTGCCCTTGACGAGCAAGGCGTTACCCGACTCCATCGCCGAAGCCTTGGCGCCGAGTTCCAGGTCCCCGATGAGCACCGAAGTGGTTGCCTTGTTGGTGCCGTCGAGCTGCAGGGTGTCGCACACCGTCCATGCGCGCCCCTTCCCCTCCTTGTCGAAGGGCAGCGAGCCGGGAGCGCCTGGGATGCCGATCAATTGGCCGCGCGGCTTCTTTCCGAGTTCGGACTCCTTCACGGTCGCGGGCTTGGCGGCCTCACCCACGGCCAGGCGGGCCGAGGCGAGGTTGAGAGCCGGGTGCACCACGTTATCGATCACCGCGTAGACGGCGCCGGAATCCTTGCCGATCAGGATCTTGGCGTCACCGATCTTGTCCTGCGGGCGGAGCAACGCGAGCACGCCGCACCCGGCCAGTGCGACACACGCCAGGATCAGACCGGCCGCGTACGCGCGGGACTGGGAACGCATGGGGTCGTGCAGCATTCGCACATCCCTGCGCACCAAGGCGTGCTCCATCCGCCGGACCAGAAAGCGGTAACCGCTGACCTGCCAGCGAGTGGTGGGTTTCGAAGCCATTATTCCTCCCCCGAACAGTGCTCGCGTTCGCCGAACACAGTACAGTTCCCGGGGACTGTTGTTCAGCTCGGCCGCGGCGAACCGGCCGATATCGGGTACTTGGGGGACGACGATGGCGGAACCGGCCGGTGCGGGACCACGACCGCTTTTCGGGCGCGTCTCGATGCGGAACCTGCTGATCGCCCAGATCATCGGGCTGATCGCCGCGGTCGTCGCGCTGTTCGCCGGTTTGCCGGGGCTTCCCGCGCTCGGCGTGGCGGTGGTCGTCGCGCTTATTCCGCTGATTCCGGTCGCCGGACGCACTGTGCTGGACTGGATCGCGACCTGGTGGCGCTACCTCACGCACCGGGACTACGAACTCGGCGACACCGTCGATTTCCGCGGCACCGATGGTCGCTCGCTCGGCCTGTACTGGGACGGCAGCCGCGTGGTGACGGTGGTCGAGGTACTGCCTCCCCCCGGCGGGCTGACCAGGATCGCCCGCACCACGGTGCACGCCTCGCACCTGCTTCCGCTGGCGGAGCTGGCGAAATGCTTGAACCAGCACGACATCCTGCTCAGCGGCATCGACATCATCAGCCACGGGCATCGCAGCCGTTCCGGCACGCCCGCGGGCAAGATCTACGAATCGCTGCTGGGCCCGCTGCCCGCCACCGCGCACCGCACGGTGTGGCTGGCGATCGGTTTCGACGCGGTGGCCTGCCCGGAGGCCACCGACCGGCGCGGCGGCGGAGCCGAAGGCGCGTCGCGCGCGGTCACCATCGCCACCCAGCGCATCATGCGCACGCTCGAGGATGCCGACTGCAACGCGCGCATCCTCACCGCGCCCGAGATCCGCAAGGCGGTCCTGCAGATCACCGGCGGCTACGATCCGCGCACGCTCGAACACAGCTGGCGCTACGCGGAAATCGGCAACAGCGTGAACATCGGCAGCGCGTTGGATCCCAAGCGACTCGAATCGGACCTGCTCGCCCAGCTCTGGGTGGCCCCATCACGCGGCACGACGGTGGCGGTTCGGCTGCGCCCCGGCAGTTCCGCCGACTCGGTGAGCATCGGCGCCGCCTGGCGGCTGACCGCACGGGAACTGCCCGAACGCTCCGAGCTGCCGGGCATGATCTCGATGAACGGACGCCACCGCGACGGGCTGCTGGCCCACCTGCCGCTCGCGGTCCCCGGCGTGGACGACACCATTCCGATGATCGAGCACCTGATCGACATCGTCGACGATCTGCACCTGCCCTCCTCCGGCTGCGGCCAGCTGATCGGTTCCGATGACGAAGGCAACGGCGTGGCGGCTCGCATCGTCGGCGCGGGCATCTCCACGGTGTATGTCGCCGGCGAGCTGTACCTGGCGCAGCAGCTGGTTTTCCGGGCGCTCGCGGTCGGCGAACGGATCCTCATCCGCACCGACCGAGCACGGGCCTGGGAGAACCTGGTCACCACCATCGGCAATCCGGAGCGCCTGACCATCGCGATCGAAACCCACCAGTCCGACGCGGGATTCACCGCCACGGTGGTGGACGGGGTGCTCGCGCCTGCCCCGCACGCGGGCGTCACCACCATCTACGTCACGGGCGATCCGATGGGCTGGCCCGCCGCCCGCCCCGACCTCGCCATTCACCAGCCCGGCGCGATCGGCAACCACGTGGTGTTGCGCACCGGCACGGCACAGGTCGACCTGACGCTGGTGTCCATCCCGAGCGAGGCGACCTACATCGGTCAGCCGCGCGGCCGACGCGCGATGCAACCGCAGTGAGCGAGCGCGATAGCGCTAACCGGGGTACGGATCGGCCGTCCGAGCTGCTCGCAAAGTACGTGCCCACCAGGCCAATTGACGCAACATTCGTTCCGCGGCGTCGATGGCGGCCCCGTCGCGGGTGTCGCCAGTCTCGTCGAACCGCTTCTTGGCCTGGTGGAAACTGACCGTCTCGCGAACCGACACCATATGGATCTCGGCGACCACTTGCCGCAACTGCTCCACCGCACGCAAACCACCGGACAGGCCGCCGTAGGAGACGAAAGCGATGGGCTTCGCGCGCCACTCGTGCTTCGCGGTGTCGAACGCCGTCTTCAGCGACGCCGGATAACCGTGGTTGTACTCCGAAGTGACGACGACGAACGCGTCCGCGTCCCGCAATCGCGTGCGATAGGCCGCGGTCTCCTCGTTGTCGGTGAGTTCGACCGGCAACGGCGTATGCGCGAGATCGATCACGCCGACATCGAATTCGGGACGAGCGCGCACGGTACGTAGAAACCAGTCCGCGACCACCGGCGCGAACCGCTCCGGACGCACACTGGCCACGATGACCTCGAGCCGCAACGGGGTATCCACCGCGCGAGCCTAACTCGGGCCCCGCCGGCCACCGCGTACCGGCGCGCTCCAGAGCACCTCCCGCCGTTCACGAGTGCCCGATACCAGGAACACCGGATACCCCGCGACCGGCGGAGCAGGTCGCGGCACTCGCCACGGTGCTGAACCGACCGCTGGTGGCGCGCGAACTCGACGACGAGACCGAGGCAGCCGGCCGCCACCACTCCGCGGGAGTACGTCGACGCGTTTCTCGGTTTCTTCGTGGCGGCAGGCTGGATGAGGCGACGCTCTATCCGACCGTCGAGCAGGTGACCGGCCGGCCTCCGCGCACCGTCGAGCAGGTGACCGGCCGGCCTCCGCGCACCTTCGAGCAATGGTCGACCGCCCACCCGGAGGCATTCGCGCCGCACCGAGCCGCATCCGGCGATCCGGGTGCCTGATTCAGTCGGTGACCGCGAACTCGGCCAGACCCTGCGCCGGCGCCACCGAGGCGGTGAAATCCAATACCCGTCTCGCCTTTTCCGGGTCCGCGACGAAATGCCGGACGTCGCCGATGCGGTATCGGCCGGTTACCACCGGCGCGGGGCCACTGCGGGCGCGCGACATGATCGAGGCCACTTCCCACACCGTGATCGGCTGCCCCGAGGCGATGTTCAGCGCGACGAAACCGGGCAGCGCACGCTCGACCGCCGCGACGGTGGCCGCGACCGCGTCGCGCACGTGCACGAAATCCCGGATCTGTCCGCCGTCTTCGAACACCTGCGGCGCGCGGCCCTGTGCCAGCTCGGCGTGCAACCACCCCACCAGCCCGGCCCGCGCTCCCGCGCCGTACACGTTGTGCATTCGCAGGGCGGTCACCGCACCACCGGTCGCCAATCCCCAGGCGAGCGCGTAATTCTCTTGCGCGACTTTGCTCGCCGCATAGGGACCGCGCGGACGCAGCGGCGCGTCCTCGCCGACCGGCTCCCACGTCAAGATCTCGCCGGTGTGCGGAGCGCGATGATCGAACATGCCTCGGTCGAGGTCGGCCCTGCGACGCAGGTTGGGGAAGAACGGGCCGCTCTGCACGCCGCGATAGCGGCCTTCGCCGTAGACCGCGACGGACGAGGCGAGCACCAAGCGGCCGACTCGCGCCCGCTCCATGGCACCGAGCAGCACGGCGGTCCCGACATCGTTGTGCGAGGCGAAGTCGGCGGCCAGCGCGCCCGCGGTGACACCCGCGAAGTGGCAGACCACGTCCACTCCGTCCAAGAGGGGTGCGAGCCCTTCGGCGTCGCGCACGTCCACCCGCTCGACCCCTTCCGGTGGTCGTGCGTCCGGCCCGTGGTCGCGAAGCAGGTCCACCCCGGTCACCTGGTGTCCCGCGGCGAGCAGCGCACGGCGCAGGTGCCCGCCGAGGAACCCGGCCGCTCCGGTGACCAGCACCCGCATCGGACTCAGGGCAATTCGAACGGCAGCGACACGTCCGCGTGGACACGGCACTTGTCGCAGGTGTCGGTGCCGTCGACCGCGGCCACCGCGCGACGGACGAGCTCCTTGAAGGGCACGAGGTTTCGCTTGAACTCGGCGAAGACGTCGACGGCGCGCACTCCCTCGCCCTCCTCCAGACCGGCGTCCAGATCGGTGACGAGGGCGACGGCCGCGTAGCACATCTCGAGTTCGCGGGCGAGCACCGCCTCCGGGTGGCCGGTCATGTTCACCAGCTCCCAGCCCTGGGCGGCGAACCACCGGCTCTCGGCGCGGGTGGAGAAGCGCGGTCCCTCGACCACGACCATCGTGGCCGCGTGCATCATGTGCAGTTCCTCGGACTCGGCCTTGATGGCCGCGGCCCGCAGTTCCTCGCAGTACGGGTCGGCGAAGGACACGTGGATGCCGCCGCCGTCGAAGTAGGTCTGCGGACGACCGGAGGTCCGGTCGACCAGCTGATCGGGCACCGCGACCGTGCCGGGGCCCCAGTCCGCCCGCAGGCTGCCGACGGCACAAGGCGCGAAGATACGGCGCACGCCCAGCGAACGCAGGGCCCACAGATTGGCCCGGTAGGGCAAGGTGTGCGGCGCGAATTCGTGATTCTTGCCGTGGCGCGGCAGGAACGCCACCGGCCGCCCCTCCACCTCTCCGACGGCGATGCCCGCGCTCGGTGCACCATAGGGGGTGTCGACCTCGACGATGGTCGCCTCGTTGTCGAAGAAATCGTAGAAGCCGCTGCCGCCGATGACGGCGAGCGCGGGCCGGGGGTGCGAACTCATACCTCAATTGTCTCGTCCCTGGGTGGCCGTCGCGCGCCGGGATCCGCGTTACCCTGCTTTCCGGCGGAACACGGACCGTTCCGACCGAGCGGGGTCTGCCGCACCATGCGGCCCGACCTGACAAGAAGCCCCCGGAACTGTACCCTAGGGGGGTATTGATCCGGTTCCGGCGACCGGCAGGCAGCGAGGAGACATCGGTGGCAGCTTCCCCCCACGACCACACGGCGGCCGACCACGCCGCGCACGGCTACATCACCGCCAAGGACGACTACCTCAAGCGGCTGCGGCGCATCGAGGGTCAAGCGCGCGGTCTGCAGCGGATGGTCGAGGAGGAGAAGTACTGCATCGACATCCTCACTCAGGTGTCCGCCATGACCAAAGCCCTGCAAGCGGTCGCGATGGGCCTGCTGGAGGATCACATCAGCCACTGCGTCGTGGACGCGGCCGTCGCGGGTGGCCCGGAGGCCGAGGCCAAGATCAAGGAAGCGACCGACGCCATCGCCCGCTTGGTCAGGTCCTGACGGAACTATCCGTGCCAGCGGCGATAGACCGCGGCAGCTCCCGGGTGCAGCGGAATCGGGCCGGTGCTGATCAGCGACCGGCCGTCGAGGAATTGGGTGCCCGCCGCCTCGGTGGGCACCAGCGCGTCGGCGTGCCACACCAGTAGTTCGACGATGGCCGCGGCCACCTCCTCGGACATACTGCCCGCGGCCAGCAAGAGATTCGCCACCCCGATGGTGTGCACCGAGACCCCGCCCGGATAGGCATCCGCGGGGATCGCCACCCGGTCGTATACCGGCCCGAACCGGTCCCGCATCGGCGCGGCCAGTTCGCCCATGTCCACGAGCCGCATCCGGCTCGGCACCGCGAGCCGTGCCGTCGGCACGCCGCCCGCCCACAACAGCGCGTCCACGTCGCCAGCGGTCAGGGCGGCCACCGCTTGCGCCAAGGGGCGATGGGCGATCGCGACGTCGGCGCTCGGGTCGAGCCCCGCGACGCGCAATATCCGTTCGCCGGTCAAGGCCGCGCCCGATCCCTCCGCGCCCAGACTCACCCGCGTTCCCCGCAGATCCGCGACCGAACCGATCGGGCTGTCCGCCCGCACGACCAACTGCAGGTAGTTCTCGTACACCCGGCCCAGCGCGAACACCTGATCGGCGCTGTCGCGCACCGAATCCGCGAGCGCGAGCGCGGCATCGACCTCACCGCGCGCCAGCAACGCCAGATTGTCCTGCGAACCCGAGGTGGTGACCCGCTCGATCCGCACACCCCCGGCGTTTTCGGCGGCGAGGCCGAGCAACCCCGCGAAGGCGTGATAGAAGCCGCCGACCTCGCCGGACGCCAGCCGCGCGGTGGCGCCCCGGCCGCCCGGCCCACAACCCGCGAGCCCCGCCGCGACGGCCAACGCGAGGAAGCCGCGCCGACCGACGCCGCGCCGGACGATCGGCTCCCGGCCGGTCATCGGGCCTCCGCCTCGGGTAGGCGCACCGAGACCGCCAGACCATGCGGACGCACCGCGGCCACGGTGAGCACTCCGCCGCGCGCCTGCGCCAGTGCGGCGGCGATCGGCAGGCCCAGCCCGGAGCCACCGGCCCCCGCGGCCGAACCGCGGAAGAAACGGGTGGTCAGCTTGTCGAGCTCAGCGGGAGGAACACCGCTGCCGTCGTCGCGGACGGTCACCGTGACCCAGCCCGGCTCGGTCGCGACGACCAGATCGATGTGCGCGCCCGCGCCCGCATAGCGTGTCGCATTGCTCAGCGGCACGTCGAGAATCTGCGCGAGCACGTCGGCCGGGACCGCGACGTCGGCAGGCCCGGCCACGGCCGCCACCCGCAATTGCTGTCCGGCCGCCTCGAATGCCGAGCACCAGGCGTCGAATCGGTCGGCGATCACTTGCACGGCGTCGCACTGGTCGTCGCCCTCGGCCGTGCGGGCGACGTCGAATGCCGCCGGGGTCTCGGCGACGGCCAAGCTGAGCAGGCCGTCGAGCAACGCGGTGAGCCGCTCCACCTCGGCGCCCGCGTTGTGGAAGATGCTCGCCGCGCTCGCCGGGATCGCCGGTTCCAGGGAATCGAGGCGGATGGTCAGGGCGGCCAGTGGATTGCGCATCGCGTGTGCGGTGTCGGCGACCAGCTGGCGCTGCGCGTCCGCCGAATCGGCCACGGCCAGCGCCATCGCGTCGAACGACTCGGCCAGCGCCCGCATCTCCGGCGGCCCGCCGTAGCGGCCCGCGATCGATACCGGCGCGACGGTGTCGGCGCGCGGCTTGGGCAGCGTCGCGGTCAACTCCGCCACACCGTGCGACAGCGCCGCGAGCGGCCGCAGCACCCAGCGGCCGATCGTCACCGCCAGCAGCACGAACAGCGCCATCGCGACCACGCCGCCGAGCACGATCACCGCCCAGTCCCGCGCGATGTCACCGCGAGCACGGGCCGTCGACGCCTCGATCACCACGGCCCCATTCACCTGCACGCCGGTGCCGACCGGCCGCGCGACCAGCATGCTCGGCGCGCCCCACGGCGTCAGCTTGTCCACCGCGTGCGGACGCTGATTGCGGCGCGCGGCCGCCACCGCCGCGACGATGCCGGGATCGTCCATGTCCGCGCCCGCGTTCACCGTCGGCGCACCCCTGGCGTCGACCACGAGCACGTTCTCGCCGTACAGCTCGTGATAGCGCAGCACCTCGTCGGCCAGCGCACGGCTGTCCCCCGCGGTGACCGCGTTGTCGGCGAGGGTGGCGAAGCGGTCGGCGTCCCCCGAGCGCGCGAGCACCAGCTGCTGGGTGCGGCTGGTGGCGATGGTCAGCGACAGCGGCACCGCGAACGCCAGCACCGCGATGGCCGCGAACAGTGTCAGCGCGACCAGCAAGCGACGCCGCATGGCATACCTCCGGCCCGCCGGACCGCGCTCACTGCCCCCACCGATACCCGTACCCGCGGATGGTGGTGATCAGGCCGGGCCGGTTGAGTTTCGCCCGCAAGCCCGTCATGTGCACGTCCAGCGAACGCGAGACCGCGACGAAGGCGTCACCCCAGATGCGGTCCATCAACTGCTGACGGCTCACCGCGGCCCCCGGCCGTTCCACCAGCGCCTCGACCAGCTCGAATTCCTTCTGAGTCAGCGATACCGGCTCCCCGGCCACCTCGACAACGCGGGCGCCGAGATCGACCCGCACGTCACCGGTGACGATCACCGACTGCGCCTGTCGGGCCGCCGCGGCCGCCCGCCTGGTGACCGTCTCCAGCCGCGCGACGAGTTCCGCGATGCGCGGCGGCTTCACCAGATAGTCGTCGGCTCCACCGCGCAAGCCTCGCACGATCGAGCGTTCGTCACTGCGCGCGGTCAGGATCAGCACCGGAACCGAACTCACCTCGCGCAGTCGCCGCAACACCTGCAGACCGTCGCCGTCGGGCAGTCCGAGATCCAGAATCACGGCGTCGTAGTCGCGGTGCGCGATCAGCAGATCCGCGCCGCGGCGCTTGCGTTCGGCGCGGTAGCCACGGGCGTTGAGCGCCTCGACCAGCGCGTCTCCCACGCCGTCGTCGTCCTCGACCACCGCAAGCCGCACGCGCCGATCCTCCCACAGTGGGCGGACCGGCGCGTGTGCCGGTCGGTCAGTCACGCACGGTGACCATCGGCCGACCCGGCTCGGCCCCCGCGGCGCCGGACCCGGTGTCGGCGCTCGCGGTGGGCTCGGCCGCGTCGATCGCCGACGAGGCCGAGGTCTCCCGCATGAAGTAGTAGGTGATCAGCGAGACGGCGATGCAGCCTGCGACATACCAGAAGTACAGCGACTCGTGGCCGCCCTTCTTCAGCGCGAGCGCGATCGTCTCGGCGGTGCCGCCGAAGATCGCGACGGTCAAGGCATAGGGCAGCCCTACGCCGAGCGCGCGGATCTTCGTCGGGAACAGCTCGGCCTTCACGATCGCGTTGATCGAGGTGTATCCCGTGATGATCACCAGCGCCGCCATCATCAGACCCCACGCGGCGACCGGATTGGTGGTGCGTGCGAGCACCGTCATGATCGGCACGGTCAGCAAGGTGCCCGCCACGCCGAAGAAGATGAGCAGCTTGCGTCGGCCGATCCGGTCCGACAGCGCCCCCGCCAGCGGTTGCAGCACCACGAAGACCAGCAGCGCGATGAAGTTGATCCACGCCACGGTCGACTTGGAGATGCCGGAAGTGTTGATCATGAACTTCTGCATGTAGGTCGTGTACGTGTAGAACGCGACCGTTCCGCCCAGCGTCAACCCGACGACCAGCAGGCATTCGCGGGGGTACTGCAACAGGATCCGCAGGGAGCCACGCGATTCCCGCACCTCGGCGGCCGTCGCGGCGGCGGTCGCGGTCTTCTTCGGCCGCTGTCCGGATTCGGCGCGGAACTGCTCGGACTCGTCCATGCCGCGCCGCAACCACATCACGATCAGCGCACCGGCGGCGCCGATCACGAATGGGATCCGCCAGCCCCACGCGTTCATCTGGCCGGCGTCGAGGAACTGTTGCAGTACGATCTGCACCCCGAGCGCGACGAGCTGTCCTGCCACCAGGGTCACGTATTGGAAGCTCGAGTAGAACCCGCGCCTGCCCGCCGAGGCCACCTCGGACAGATACGTCGCACTGGTGGCGTATTCGCCGCCGACCGACAACCCCTGCAGCAGCCGGGCGACCAGCAACAGAGCCGGAGCGGCCAGGCCGATGGTCTGGGAACCCGGCGTCGCCGCGATCATCAGCGAACCGGCGGCCATCACGGTCACCGACAGGGTCAGGGCCGAGCGCCTGCCGAACCGGTCGGCGTACCGACCCAGTGCCCACCCGCCGATCGGGCGCATCAGGAAGCCGACCGCGAACACGGCGGCGGTGGACAACAGTTGGGCGGTCGGATCGTCCTTCGGGAAGAACGTCTTCGCGAAGTACACGCTGAACGCGGCGTAGACATACCAGTCGTACCACTCGACGAGATTGCCGATGGATCCGCGCAGAACATTCGCGACCACCCGGCGCTCGCCGACGGGCTGTGTCGTAGTCACAACATCTCCTTCTCCGACGCCTCATCACGTCGTCGTAGATCAGTGTGTCGACAGTCACACGCGCGCGAAATGGCTCTCGAAGCTTCCTAACAGTCCCTTAGGACGATCGCCGGAAACAAAACCGGCCCCCGGCGCAGCGCCGGGGGCCGGAGACGGGCGGTCAGGATCCCGCGGTCAACAGCGCAGCAAAGGTGCACAGCGCCGGGGGCGGAGACGACACGGGCGGTCAGGATCCCGCGGTCAACAGCGCAGCAAGGTGCGCAGCGCCGGGGCCGGAGACGGGCGGTCAGGATCCCGCGGTCAACAGCGCAGCAAAGGTGCGCAGCGCCGGGGGCCGGAGACGACACGGGCGGTCAGGATCCCGCGGTCAACAGCGCAGCAAAGGTGCACAGCGCCGGGGGCCGGAGACGGGCGGTCAGGATCGCCCGGTGAGCAGCGGAGCGAGAGTGCGCAGCGCCGGGAGGTAGTTGTCGCCGAGGATCTGCACCGCGACGTGGTCGGCGCCCGCGTCGGCGTGTTCGGACAGCTGGGCGGCGATCCGTTCCGGCGTGCCGTGCGCGATGACGGCGTCGAACAGCGCCTCGCTCGGCGGCACGGTGAGGTCGGCGTCGGTGAAACCGAATCGGCGCAGGTTCGACGCGTAGTTGGTCAGGCCGACATAGAACTTGACGGTCTCATCGGCGACCGCGTGCGCCGTGCCGGCGTCGTCGGTCAGCACCACCTTGTGCTCGGTCGCCAGCAGCGCGTCCGGGCCGACGATCTCGCGGGCCTTCGCGGTGTGCGCCGCGGGCACGAAATAGGGCAGCGCGCCCAGCGACCGCTCGGCGGCCAGCTTCAGCACGCGCGGGCCCAGTGCGGCCACCGCGCGACGTTCGGCGGGTACTCCCGCGGCGTCGAGGTCGTCGAGATACTCGACCAGCGCGTCGTACGGCTTGCGGTACTCACCGGTGTGCTCCGGGTGTCCCGCACCGATGCCGAGCAGGAACCGGCCCGGGAAGCGGGCCTCGATCCGGTGGAACGAGTCGGCCACCTCCTTCGCGGGCGCCGCCCAGATGTTCACGATGCTGGTGGCGACGGTGATCGTTTCGGTCGCCTCCAGCAGCGGTTCGACCGTCGCCAGATCCGCCGGAGGCGAAGCCCCCAGCCAGAGCGCGCCGTATCCGAGCCGCTCCAATTCTCGCGCGTCTTCCGGGCTGAACCCGTTGTACGCCCGCCACACTCCGAACCGTCCGAGACTGTCGAATGCCATGTCCCGACCCAACACACGCCAGGAGGGCGCTATTCCGGCCGGGCCCGTGCACTGCCAGGACGGCCCCGTCGGGTCGATGCCGTCCCGATTACACAGGGCTACTGTGGCTATTGCACAGCTATCGGCGCCCGGCGCCTGGCCGGCGCCACCACTAGGAGATGGAGGTGATTGCTGTGCTTCGATTCGATCCATTCCATGACATCGACACCGTTGCCCGCCAACTGCTCGGTGAGACTGCCGGAACCGGTCGCGCACCGCGATTCATGCCGATGGATCTGTTCAAAGCGGGAGATCACTACGTTCTGAACGCGGATCTGCCCGGCGTCGACCCCGGCTCGATCGACGTCAGCGTCGACAACGGCACGCTCACCTTGCGGGCGCAACGCACCGTGCCGAGCGAAGAAGGCGTCCAGTGGATCGCCTCGGAACGTTTCGCGGGCACCTTCATGCGCCAGATGTCCCTCGGCGAGAATGTCGACGTCGAGAACATCAGCGCGACCTACAACAACGGCGTGCTGTCGGTGACGATCCCCATCGCGGAGCGCGCGAAGCCGCGCCGCATCCAGATTTCCGGGGCGTCCCACGAACCGAGGACCATCGAAGCGCAATCCGGCCGGTCCACACCGATGTCGCCGACCCAGCAGGAGCAGGCTCAGCAGTCGGCACAGTCGCAGCAGCAATACCCGCGGTCATCGAAGTGACCGCGTCCGCTACCCGCACCCGAGCACGGGTGCGGGTAGTGCGCGGACATTCTCACTCGCCGCAGCAGCCTCCGCCAGGTACCGGAACCGACCGCATCTCCCGCGTCTGCGCGTTGCGGGCCGCGAGCTCCTCGTCGGCCGGGTAGTCCACGCCTATCAAGCTCAAACCATGTGCGGGAGCGACGGTCACCGAACTGGAGCGCTCGGTCTCCCGCAACAGATCGGCCACCCATTCCGGCGTCCGCCGCCCTTCGCCGACGGCGAGGACCGCACCGACCAGACTGCGGACCATAGACCAGCAGAACGCGTCGGCGCTGACGTAGGCGATCAGCAGGTCACCATCGCGCACCCAGTCGAACCGCTGCAACTCCCGTACCGTCGTCGCACCCTCCCTGCGGCGGCAGAAGGCGGCGAAGTTGTGCAGCCCGAGCAACTTTCGTGAAGCCGCCCGCATCGCGTCGACATCGACGTCGGATCGGCAGGCGACCACGCTGCGGGCCTGGAGCGGCTCCGCACCGTACGGCGCGGTGGTCAGCCGGTAGGCGTAATGGCGGCGGATGGCGGAGAACCGGGCGTCGAACTCCGGCGCGGCCGGGCGCGCGTGCCTGATCCGCACGTCCTTCGGCAGGAAGCGCGCCATCCGGTGCACCAGTTTCGCCGCGTCCAGTTCACCGGCGGTGTCGAAATGCGTGACCTGCCCCTCGGCGTGCACGCCCGCGTCCGTACGGCCCGCCACGGTCAGCTGGATCGGCTCGCGGAACACCTTGCTCAGCGCGTCCTCCAGCACCCCCTGCACGGTGCGCAGACCAGGCTGACGCGCCCAGCCGACGAAATCCGTGCCGTCGTAGGCGATGTCCACCCGGACCCGGGTGCGTGGCACGTCGATACCGGGCACGCCCGGTGCGTCCTCGCCCGGTCGACCCGACATCGATCCCACCGATTCCTCCACGGTCACATGATCCTCTGGTCGAAACGAACGAGCCCGCCGACCCAGTGCGGGTGGCGGGCTCGTGCGCGAACTCCGACGCGAAGCGTCAGGCGTCCTTCTTGTCCTCGGCGGCCTCGTCGGCAGCCGGAGCCTCGGCGGTCTCGGCGACGGCCTCGTCGGCCTCCTCCTCGACGACCTCGGCGGCCGGAGCCTCCTCCGCCTTCTTCGAGGCGGCCACGCGACGGGCGCGATCGGCCTCGTTGGTCACGGTCTTCTCGCGAACCAGCTCGATGATCGCCATCGGCGCGTTGTCACCCTTGCGCGGCAGCGTCTTGGTGATGCGGGTGTAGCCACCCTCGCGCCCCTCGAACGACGGGCCGATCTCCGCGAAGAGCTCGTGCACGACATCCTTGTTGCGGATCACCTTCAGCACCTCGCGACGGTCGGCCAGGGTGCCGCCCTTCGCCTTGGTGATCAGCTTCTCCGCGTAGGGACGCACGGCCTTGGCCTTGGCCTCGGTGGTGGTGATCCGGCCGTGCTCGAAGAGCGCCGTGGCCAGATTGGCGAAGATCGCCTTCTGGTGCGACGCCGACCCGCCGAAGCGGGCACCCTTCTTGGGCTTGGGCATTGTGGTGTTCTCCTTGTATGAGGCCGGGCCGGGGCGCCTACCCCGGCGGCCTAGAGCTGTTCGGTCTCGGCGTAGTCCTGCTCGCCGCCGTCGGTGTCGCTGAACGTGCCGCTGTCGCTCCACGTGCCGGTGCTCGCGTCGTAGCCGACCACGCTGGACGGATCGAACGACGCGGGGCTGTCCTTCAGCGAGAGGCCGAGCGCGTGCAGCTTGACCTTGACCTCGTCGATGGACTTCTGACCGAAGTTGCGAATGTCCAGCAGATCCGACTCGGTGCGGGCGACCAGCTCGCCGACGGTGTGCACACCCTCGCGCTTGAGGCAGTTGTAGGACCGGACGGTGAGGTCCAGATCCTCGATCGGCAGGCCGAACGAGGCGATGTGATCCGCCTCGGCCGGCGAGGGGCCGATCTCGATGCCCTCTGCTTCGACGTTCAGCTCACGGGCCAGGCCGAAGAGCTCGACCAGGGTCTTGCCCGCCGAGGCGAGCGCGTCCCGCGCGCTGATGGAGTTCTTGGTCTCCACGTCCAGGATGAGGCGGTCGAAGTCGGTGCGCTGCTCGACGCGGGTCGCCTCGACCTTGTAGGTCACCTTCAGCACCGGCGAGTAGATCGAATCCACCGGAATCCGGCCGATTTCCGCGCCGGACGCCTTGTTCTGCACGGCCGGGACGTAGCCGCGACCGCGCTCGACGACGAGCTCGATCTCCAGCTTGCCCTTGTCGTTCAGGGTCGCGATGTGCATGTCCGGGTTGTGCACCACCACGCCGCTGGGCGGGACGATGTCACCGGCGGTGACGGTGCCCGGACCCTGCTTGCGCACGTACATCGTGACCGGCTCGTCCTCCTCGGAGGACACGACCAGGCCCTTGAGGTTCAGGATGATGTCGGTGACATCCTCCTTCACGCCCGGAACGGTGGTGAACTCGTGCAGGACGCCGTCGATGCGGATGCTCGTGACCGCCGCCCCCGGAATCGAGGACAGCAGGGTACGCCGCAGCGAGTTGCCGAGGGTGTAGCCGAAGCCCGGCTCGAGCGGTTCGATGGTGAACTTCGAGCGGTTCTCGGCGACGACCTCTTCGGTCAGCGTTGGACGCTGTGAAATCAGCATGTGGATCATCCTCCTTTTGGGCGCCCGCTATTTGACGCCTCGTCTCAGGGGTTGTGCCTGGCCGCCCATCGGGGCGGCCACGCACCAGCGGCACGTTGTGCCAAGTGTTACTTCGAGTAGTACTCGACGATCAGCTGTTCCTGCAGCGGCACATCGATCTGGGCGCGCTCGGGCAACTGGTGGACCAGGATCCGCAGCCGGCCGGGGAGCACCTGCAGCCAGCCCGGAACCGGACGGTCGCCGAGGGTCTCACGCGCCACCTGGAACGGCAGGGTGCCCAGCGACTTCTCCTTGACATCGATGATGTCGTACTGGGTGACCTGGAAGCTGGGAACGTCGACCTTCTTGTTGTTCACCAGGAAGTGGCCGTGCGAGACCAGCTGGCGAGCCTGACGGCGGGTACGGGCCAGACCGGCGCGGTACACGACGTTGTCCAGGCGGGTCTCGAGCAGACGCAGCAGGTTGTCACCGGTCTTGCCCTTGAGGCGGTTGGCCTCTTCGTAGTACCGGCGGAACTGCTTCTCCATGACGCCGTAGGAGAAGCGGGCCTTCTGCTTCTCCTGCAGCTGGAGCAGGTACTCGCTCTCCTTGATCCGCGCGCGGCCGTGCTGGCCGGGCGGGTAGGGGCGACGCTCGAACGCCTGGTCGCCGCCGACGAGGTCGACGCGCAGACGACGCGACTTGCGGGTGATAGGGCCTGTGTAACGAGCCATTGTTCGTTATTCCTTTCCCGCTAGACGCGACGCCGCTTGGGCGGACGGCAGCCGTTGTGCGGCTGCGGGGTGACATCGGAGATCGTGCCCACCTCGAGGCCGGCGGCCTGCAGCGAGCGGATCGCGGTCTCGCGGCCCGAACCGGGGCCCTTCACGAACACGTCGACCTTCTTGACACCGTGTTCCTGCGCCTTGCGGGCGGCGTTCTCGGCGGCGAGCTGCGCGGCGAACGGGGTCGACTTGCGCGAGCCCTTGAAGCCGACGTGACCCGACGACGCCCAGGAGATGACGTTGCCGTTCGGGTCGGTGATCGACACGATCGTGTTGTTGAACGTGCTCTTGATGTGCGCGTTGCCGTGCGGGACGTTCTTCTTGTCCCTGCGACGCGACTTCTGGGTCTTCTTCGGGCCCGCGGCCCGACTCTTCGGAGGCATCGGTTATCCCTACTTCTTCTTGCCGGCGACGGTGCGCTTCGGGCCCTTGCGGGTGCGCGCGTTGGTCTTGGTGCGCTGGCCACGCACGGGCAGGCCACGACGGTGGCGCAGGCCCTGGTAGCAGCCGATCTCGATCTTGCGGCGAATATCGGCCTGCACCTCGCGGCGCAGGTCACCCTCGACCTTGAACTCCGAAGCCTCGATGTAGTCACGCAGCTTCGTCAGATCGTCGTCGCTGAGATCCTTCGAGCGCAGGTCCGGGCTGACGCCGGTGGCCTCGAGGATCTCCTTGGAGCGGGTACGGCCAATGCCGAAAATGTAGGTCAGTGCGATCTCCATGCGCTTCTCGCGCGGGAGGTCGACGCCCATGAGACGTGCCATCTGGCAGTTTCCTTAATCGTTGCGGAGGTCTGCTCCCTGTCCGTCCCCTCGTCTTGGCGGGGCACCGGCCTCCGAACCGGTGGTAGGCGCGCACGCCCAGGGCGAACCCTGATTTCCGCAGCGTGCGGCTGGTGCTGGGAGTTCTTCTTGCCAATCCGAACTGCGGTTCGGTGCTTGGCTGGTGTCGCGTCGAGCGTTCGCCGTCGGCAAGCCTCGGGCGGGTGGTGCGAGGTCTCCCTCGCCTCCGCTCAGCCCTGGCGCTGCTTGTGGCGCAGGTTGTCGCAGATCACCATGACCCGGCCGTGACGGCGGATCACCTTGCACTTCTCGCAGATCTTCTTGACGCTCGGCTGAACCTTCACGTCCGTCCAATCTGTTGTGGTTCACAGGGGTGTGAACACAGTTTTTCCCCAGTCGGCGACTGGGGAAGCTCTGGTGTGAGTCTTTCGACTCGGCCCCGGCTCACGCCGGGACTGCCGGCTCGCAACCGACGCCGATCGCGCCGGGCACGATCACTTGTAGCGGTATACGATCCGGCCACGCGACAGGTCGTAGGGCGAGAGCTCGACGACCACACGGTCCTCGGGGAGGATGCGAATGTAGTGCTGCCGCATCTTCCCGCTGATGTGCGCGAGAACCTTGTGTCCGTTCTCGAGCTCGATCCGGAACATCGCATTGGGCAGCGGCTCGACAACTCGACCCTCGACCTCGATGGCCCCGTCTTTCTTCGCCATGTCCTCCGCGATCCCGGTTACGCTCAACCTGGTTTGTTTGCTGGTTCTGCTCGAATGGGACCGATCGCCGGAGCGAACCGCTCGCACACAAACAGGCGGCGCCTAGGTGCACCGCCGCTCCAGCTTACCGATCCGTTCGGGTTCGGGCAAAAATGCCTCCCTGTATACCCGTGTCGCCAGCGGTTTCGCAGCCGTCTTCCCACTCGTGGCGGGCCTCGGACGCTGCGCCGCGACGGCACCGGGTTGTCGCGTAAACTGGCCGCTGTCCAGGTATTTGGGTCGAACGGATCGAGGGGGACGCGTGAGCCGGCGCAGCGTGCGAGCCACCGGCGTGGGCGCTCTCGGTCACGGCCGAAGCGAGCGGCAGGGAGGCGAGGCCGTGAGTAATCGTAGCGAGCGAGTCAACGGCAGAGCGTCCCTGGCCACGACCGAGCCGAGCGGGCAGCGAGGGCAGTCGTGACCGAGCGCAGCGAGCGAGAGATCGGCACGCCGAACATCGGCGAGGCGCAGTCGTGAGCCGTAGCAATGACGGCCTGCCCATGCTGCCGCCGTGGCTGTCGGAGAGCGACGTCAGCCAGAGCGGCTACGAAGCGCCGGTACAGAACCTTCCGCACGACGACCTCATCGAGGACTCCCCCAGCCGCAGGCGCGGCCGTTTGCGCGGCCGCGCGCCCGAGGCGGAACGCCCGGATGCCGCACGGCCGGAGAAGCGCCGTAAGGGCTGGCGCCGCGACAAGCACGAGGGGAATGCCGAGGAGGATCAGCGGCAGGGCGACGCGAGTCGCGCGCCCGCGCCGGTTCCGGAGGAGCCCGCACCGGCTCGTGCCCCGCACGAGTCGTGGCAGCAGCCGCAAGAGTCCTGGCAACAGCCACAGGAGTCCTGGCAACAGCCGCAAGATTCTCTGCAACAGCCGCAAGATTCTCTGCAACAGCCGCAAGATTCTCTGCAACAGCCACAGGAGTCCCGGCAGCAGCCTCCGCAAGAGTCCCTCCGGCAGCAGCCGCAAGAGTCCTGGCAACAGCCGCAAGATTCTCTGCGACAGCCATACCAGGCCTGGCAGCAGCCGCAAGAGTCTTGGCCGCACCCACAGGCGGCCCAGCAGCCGCAGGGGTCCTGGCAGCAGCCCGGCTACGACCGCACTCCACCGGCGCAGGACAATTCGTGGCAAGCGCCGCCGGAGCGCACCGGCGCTCCGCAGCACAGCCTGCCCACGCGCAATCCGTCGCAGCCCTCACCCGGTTTCCAGCCACTGGGCACCAGGTCCGCGAACCCGCCCGCGTCGAACGAACAGCAGGCGGACCGGCCGGAGCTCCCGCCGCCGCCCCGGCAACCAGCCGACGAGCGGCCCGCTCCGCCCCGGAACGACGAGCATGCCCCGCCATCGCACGGCCAGAGCACGCCGGGCCAGGCCGTCGGCGGCCGACCTCCGCTCGGGCCGAAGCACGGTGGATGGCCGTCCACCGGCAACCCTCGCCTCGATGCCGCCCTGTCGGCCGTGGCTCCGAGCCTGTGGCCGAACTCGGCTCCGCCCAATCGGACCACCCCACCGATCGGCCCGAGCCCGACCGGAAACGAGGCGACTCAGCGCGGCGAGTCTCGCGAGACCCCACCCGCCGGTCCGAACCAGCCCTGGCCTACCTCGACATCGACCGGCCGCGAACCGGCCGCGCAACCGCCCCAAGCCGGATATCCCGCCGCGCCTCCGTCCGCTCCGGACCAGGCGGCGCGGCAGGGCGGACACTCCTCGACACCGACAAGCGCACAGCCCGCACCGCAGCAGCCCGTCGACCCGGCGACGTCGACTCCCGACCGAAGCACGGCCGACCACACCGCGCGGCAGAACGCTCAGGCACCGACCGGCGTGCCATCCGCTCCGGACCAGGCGGCGCGGCAGGGCGGACACTCCTCGACACCGACAAGCGCACAGCCCGCACCGCAGCAGCCCGTCGACCCGGCGACGTCG
>NZ_JBEYVQ010000005.1:255977-293760 GCF_040644075.1 Nocardia sp. NPDC047038
GACCACACCGCGCGGCAGAACGCTCAGGCACCGACCGGCGTGCCATCCGCTCCGGACCAGGCGGCGCGGCAGGGCGGACACTCCTCGACACCGACCAGCACACAGCCCGCACCGCAGCCCCCCATCGACCCGGCGACGTCGACTCCCGACCGAAGCACGGCCGACCACACCGCGCGGCAGAACACTCAGGCACCGACCGGCGTGCCATCCGCTCCACCGTCAGCAGGCCCGACCAGCGGCGGGACCTCGCCCGTAACCGGCCCGGAGGACGCGGCGCGGCAGGGCGGACACCCGTCGGCCCCGACCGCCACGCCAGTATCCAGCGCGTGGCAGGCCCCCGACCCGCTGAGCGAAAATGCGCAGTCACCGCACGGCGAGCAATCCGGGCCGTCAACAGACGAGCACGCAGGGCCGCACGGCGCTCCGACAGCGGCACGTTCCGCTGAGGATCCCGTTTCCGGGAGAGCGGACGCTGTTCGGCAGGCCGAGAGCCGAGAAGCGACGCCGACCGGCGCCGACACCGGCACGTCATCCACCGGCGCAAGCCCGGCCGAACCGCACAGCGCGAACACCACTGCCGGGGTGAACCGGAGCGCGGCAGCGGCTCAGGCCCCGACAACGTCGGCAGGTGCGGGATCCGAGCATGGCTCCACACTGGGCACCGGCGACATCACGCCGTCGAGCGATGCCCACCGGACACCGCCCATTACCGAGCATCCGGCGCAAGCCCCGCAGACCGCCGCACCCGTTCCCACGGCGGTGATTCCCGATGGTCCGCCGCCGTGGCTCGCGGCTCCTCGGCCCGAGCAGGCCGCCGCGCCCGCGACCGACGCGCCGCGCCGACTCCCACCGCTGCCCGACCCGCCCGCGCCGCACAACAGTGCGTCCGGTACCGCGCCGGAGGCCCCCGTACCGCCCGACTCGGCGGGGTCGGGCGATGCGACTCGCGCACGAAGGGACTCGAGCGCACCGGCGTCGAACCGCGCCGGCGCGACCGACATCGGCCCGGTGGCGGCGCGACCTGTCGCCGGTGGCGGACGCCACCGACTGTCCGCGGAACCGAACGAACCTTCGGCGTCCCAGCCGCCGGTCGGACAAGCGCCGAACTCCGACCAGCAGCCTGCACCTCAGCCCCGTCCGGATGCGGCTTACGACGCGGGCGCGCCACAGCCGCACCCCAACGCCTCGAGCGGCGTACCCGCCGGTCACCCGACGCAGTTCGCGGGCGATCAGGCAGCGGGCAGCGCACCGCAGGTCCCCATCGACCAGTGGCGCAATGCTGCCGCGCCCGAATCCGGTCCGGCATCACCGCATTCCGTGCCGCCGCACCAAGCCACTGGTCACCCCGCCCCGCAGTGGGGCACGCCTCCCGGCTACCCACAGCCCCCCGCCCAGCAGGGCGCCCCGTTCCAGCAGCCTTCACTCGACGACGTGCCGCTGCGCCGGGCCAAGAAAGCTCCGGGAACCGGGTGGCGCAAGGCCGTGCACCACGTGTCCGGCGGCGCGATCAACCCCGGTATGTCCGCCGAGGAACGCAGGTTGCAGGAACTGGTCGCGCGGATCAGGCAGCCCGTCCGCGGCGACTACCGGATCGCGGTGCTGTCGCTCAAGGGCGGTGTCGGAAAGACCACCACCACAATGGGTCTCGGCTCCACCTTCGCCTCGATCCGGGGCGACCGGGTGATCGCCGTCGACGCCAATCCTGACTTCGGCACGCTGTCGCAGCGGGTGCCCCTGCAGACCAGGTCCACCGTGCGCGACCTGCTCCTCGATTCGACCATCCAGCGCTATTCGGATGTGCGCAGGCACACCTCGCAGGCGACGAGCCGCCTGGAAGTGCTCGCCAGCGAACGTGATCCGGCCGCGTCGGAGGCGTTCAGCGAAGAGGAGTACCGCGCGGTTGCCCGAATCCTGCAGCGGTTCTACAACATCATCCTCACCGACTGCGGTACCGGGCTCATGCATTCGGCCATGTCCGGTGTGCTCGACCTGGCGCACTCGCTGGTACTGATCTCCTCCCCCGCGATCGACGGAGCCCGCAGTGCCGCAGCCACATTGGACTGGTTGTCGCTGCACGGCCACGACCATTTGGTGCGCAACGCGGTGGTGGTGATCAACTCCCCGCGGGCCGGATCACCGAACGTCGGTATCCAGCAGCTACGGGAGTACTTCCTGTCCCGGTGCCGCGCCGTGCACATCATCCCGTTCGACGCGCACATGTCCGAGGGCGCCGAAATCGATTTGCACCGCTTGCACAAGCAGACCAAGCGGGCCTACGTCGAGCTGGCCGCGACCGTCGCGGACGACTTCGCCACCGATCATCGTCGTTACCACCCGTGACACCCGCCGGGCGGTGGCCCGGCGGGGCGAAGGGCGAACGGATCAGCCGCTCACCACTCGGGCAGACGCCGCCTGCCCGCCATGACGTCGCGCACCAGATCGTCATAGGCGTCCGCGAGTTCGGCGAGATGATGCCACGCGTTGTGCAGCAAATCGTCGTGCGCGTTCAGAGTCATCAACGCGTGGTGCGCGCGCACCGACGACTCGGCGAGGCGATCGATCACCGCACCCACCGTTTCGGTGTGCAGAGTGGCGCCGAGCCGATGCTGCGGCACACTTCGCATCACCCAGTCGTCGATGGCCATCACCAATTCGACTCTGCGACGCTCGATTTCGCGAACCACCGCCACGGAGGTGTCCACCGAACCACCGCGGCCGACCAGGCGGCGCTCATGTAGCACTGCCAGATCACGAGCGAACCACAAGAGCGGACCACCGACCACGCGGTGTCCGCGACACGCCCGAACCAATAGGTCGGACGTGGGAAGCAATCCCGGTGCCGAAGAGCGCACCGAAGGATCGACACACCTAGGTGTGCCAGGGAGGGCCATTACGACCGTTGTATCCGAACCTGCCACGTTGCCTCGCCGTCATCGCCGCACAACACCGGATCAGGACTTCATTACAATAAACCTCTGAAGGCACCTGTCAAGCGTTAACGGGCCGTAGGGAGTCACGGAGAGTACACTTCGTTACCTGCATGACCAACCGAGGAGCAAGATGGCGGACGGTCCGACGTATCACCGGATCGCAGACCTCCTCCGCGAGGAGATCCGCGCAGCCAAGTGGAAACCGGGCGATCGACTGCCCAGTCACTCGGAGCTTGCCGATCAAATGCAGGTCTCGATTACCACGGCCCGCAACGCGATCCAGGTGCTGGTGACCGAAAATCTCGTCTATACAGCTACTTCCCGCGGAACGATCGTTCGAAACCAGGAAATCCTGGAATCCGTTGTCACCGATTCCATCCGCCCCGACCGGCCGCAGACCCCGCACGACATCTTCGAGGAGATCGCGCGGGCCGCGCACCGGGAGCCGTCGAAGGAGTTCAGCGCGAAGATGGAGCCCGCCAGCCCCGAAGTCGCGTCTTGGTTGGGGATACCGCCGGATTCGTGGGTGCTGGCCAGGACGGTGGTCCAGTATCTCGACCATGAGCCGTGGTCGTGGGAGGTCAGCTTCTATCCCCGTGATCTGGCCGAGGCCACCGGAATCGACTCACCGCACGATATTCCGGAGGGCACCACCCGCCGCCTCGCCGACCGGGGCCATGCCGAGACCGCGCACCGCGACACGCTCGTCGCCCGGCCTGCCACCGCGGAGGAAGCCTTGGTGCTCGGCGTCGCCACCGGCACCATCCTGCTCGACCACCTGCGCATCGGCGCCAACCACGAGCGCGTCACCCGTGCCACGCGGCAACGTTCGCTCGCCTCCGGCAATCGGCTCGCCTACGAGCTCGGCGACGCCGAAGGCACCGCAGTCATCCGGACCACGCTTGCCGATTCGCACGGGACCGGCCGGGCCTAGCCCATGACGATCGCGCTGCGCCAGGCGACATGGGGCGATCTCGGCATGATCTGCCGCCTGCGCGTACAGCGCACGGCGTGGCTCACCGCGCGCGGCTCCGATCAGTGGACGGTCGCCGGACGCGGCCTGCCCATCGAGATCTTCGCTCGCGCCGTGGGACGGTCGCTGGACGCGGGCGAGACCTGGATCGCCGAGGTCGCGGGCGAACCGGCGGGAACGATCACGGTCAACGACCGCGCCGACGCCGGTCTATGGTCGGCGTGGGAACTCGACGACGCGGTGATCGCCCATTACATGATCGTGGATCTGCGTTTCGCGGGCCGGCGCGTGGGCCATCACCTGCTGGCGCACGCGGGACTGCTCGCCCGCTCGCAGGGCCGCGCCTGGGTCCGGCTCGACGCGTGGACCACCAATACCGACCTGCACGCCTACTACCGTTCGGCGGGATTCCGTTTGGTGCGCATAGCGGGCCCGCTCGCGCTGGGCCCGTCACGCGCGCTGTTCGAGCGAAGAGCCGATAGCTGGGATCCCGCACTTCCCGTGCCGGTCCCCGCTGTCGGGCGAGTGGCCGCGCCGGCGCTTTTGCGCCCACCGCCGCCGAACAACTGATCCCACGCGGCGACAACTGAACGATCCGCGCTGTCCGGGGCTGCCCGCCGCGCGCGACGAGCACGGTGTAACCGAATATCGCAGGACGCCTTGGTGCGCGATCGTGCCGCGCACTCACGAGCCGCTCCGCGCACGCCGGAGTATCCGGCGCACGACGGCGAACCGATCAGATGGGCGGCAAGTGCGCGATGTGCACCATCTCGATACCCCTGCTGCGCGAGACCAGTGTTCCACGGCCGGGCGGCAGCTTGCTCGGCCGCACGTCGCCGATCAGCTTGCCCTCGTCGCGCGACCCGCTCATGATCAGCGTCTCCACCGAAAGGTTCTTCATGGTGCCCAGAATCGGGTCGTACAGCGCGCGGGACACACCGCCGCTGCGGCGGGTTACCACGAAATGCATGCCGATGTCCCGCGCCTGGGGCAGGTATTCCAACAGCGGCGCGAACGGGTTCATGCCGGTACCGGCCACCACCATGTCGTAGTCGTCGACCACGATGTAGATCTCCGGGCCGCTCCACCAACTGCGTTCGCGCAGTTGCTGCGGTGTGATATCCGAGCCGGGAATCCGCTTGGCGAGATACCCAGCCACCTCTTGGATCATCGGACCGCAGGTCTGCGACGACGTCGAGTATCCGGCCAGGTGGTCGCCCTCGACCACGCCGAGCATGGTCCGGCGGTAGTCCACCATGATGATCCTGGCCTGCTCGGTGGTCGACTGTTCCACCACGCCCATCACGATGTTGCGCAACAGGGTGGTCTTGCCGCATTCCACGTCCGCGAACGCCATGAAGTGCGGTTCTACGCCGAAATCCAGCACCAGCGGCTGCAATTCGGACTCGCCGCGACCGACGACCACGCGGGTGGGGCCGAGCTCGACGCCTTCCGCCTTCGCCGAGGCCATCAGCTCGTCCCTGCCGAAGCGCAGCGGCAGCATGCGCACTTCGGGCGCGCGGCGGTTCGGGTACTGCTGTTCGAGTCCGGCCCGCGCCTGCGCCACACCGTCGGCCAGGCTGCCCTGGTCGGAGTCGGAGTCCAGGCGCGGCAAGGCGATCAGCATGTGCAGCTGGTCCGCGGTCAGACCGCGCCCCGGGCGTCCGACCGGAACCTGGTGCGCGGTGCGCCTGCCCATCTCCGAGTCGGACGGATCGCCGAGCCGCAGCTCGACGCGGGTGCCGATCTGGTCCTTGACCACCGGGCGGATCTCGGCCCAGCGCGCGGCGCCGATCATCAGGTGGATGCCGAACGACAGGCCCTGGGCCGCGATGGCGTTGATCTGCGGCTCCAGCAGGTCGAACTCTTCGCGGATCGCGGCCCAGCCGTCGATCACCAGGAACACGTCGCCGAACTTGTCGGCGGCCAACGGATCGGCGGGCCCGGCTGTGCCATCCGGAACGCGACGGCCCTCGCCGAACTTGCGGCGCCGGAACTCGGCCATCGATTCGATGCCCAGCGCGGCGAACCGCTCCTCGCGCTGACGCATCAGCGTGGTGAGCTCGGCGACGGTGCGGCGCACCCGATCGCCGTCGAGGCGACCGGCCACCGAACCCACGTGCGGCACGCCGGACAAGCCCGCCATGCTGCCGCCGCCGAAGTCGAGGCAGTAGAACTGCGCCTGTTCGGGAGTGTGCGTGGCCGCGGTCGCCATGATGATGGTGCGCAGGGTCGTCGACTTGCCCGACTGCGGGCCGCCGACGACCGCGACATTGCCCTGTGCGCCAGCCAGATTGATGGTGAGCACATCGCGGCGCTGCTCGTAGGGCTTGTCGATGACGCCGATCGGCATCCACAGTTGGCCGTGCCGGTTGACCGGCGAACGCCAGTCCGGGTCCGGCAGCAGCATGTCCACCGTCGGGGATTCGTCCAGCGGCGGCAACCACACCTCGTGCGCCGGGCGGCCGTGCCCGGTGAGCCGCTTGACGACCACGTCGAGCAACGTGTCCGGGATGCCCTCGTCGGCGCCGGGCACGGCCCCAGCGGCCGACGGTGGCGGCGGCAGCTCCAGCAGCGGGTTCGACGGCGCGACCGGTTCCGCTTCGGTCTCCGCATCGATCGGGTCGGGTATCTCCACCGGCACGGCGGTGAACAACGCGGGCCGCCTGCCCGCGACCGGGCTGCCGTCCTCGCCGGTCACCGTGCCCTGCGGCGCGACGTACGGACCGGACACGTAACTGGCGTTGAACCGCAACGGATCCGACGCGTCGCTCTTCAGATATCCCGATCCGGGCACGCTCGGCAGATGGTAGGCGTCGGTGATGCCGAGTACCGCACGCGACTCGTTCGCCGAGAACGTGCGCAGGCCGATGCGATAGGACAGATGCGATTCCAGTCCGCGCAGCTTGTTCTCCTCCAGGCGCTGCGACGCCAGCAGCAGGTGCACGTGCAGCGACCGGCCGAGGCGGCCGATCATCACGAACAGCTCCGCGAAATCCGGCTTCTGCGAGAGCAGTTCGGAGAACTCGTCGACCACGATGAACAGCGCGGGCAGCGGATCGAGCGGCACTCCCGCGGCGCGCGCCTTCTCGTAGTCGGTGACGTTGGCGTAGTTGCCCGCCGAACGCAGCAGCTCCTGGCGGCGGTTCATCTCGCCCGCGAGCGCGTCCTTCATGCGATCGACCAGCGAGAGTTCCTCTTCCAGGTTGGTGATCACGGCGGCGACGTGCGGCAGCGAGTCCAGGCCGAGGAAGGTCGCGCCGCCCTTGAAGTCGACGAGCACCAGGTTCAGCGCGTCCGGCGAATGCGTGGTGACCAGCGAGAGCACCAGAGTGCGCAGGAATTCCGACTTTCCGGAGCCGGTGGCGCCGATGCACAGGCCGTGCGGGCCCATGCCGTTCTCGGCCGACTCCTTGATGTCGATCTCCACCGGAGTGCCGTCGGGGGTGATGCCGATCGGCACCCGCAGCCGCTCCCTGCCGGTACGCGGACGCCACACCCGCGCCGGATCGATCTGGGCCGCGTCCGGGATCTTCAGTAGCGCCATCAGTCCCGGATCGGCCGTGGTTCCCTCACCGAGACTCACGATCTGCGCGGCCGTCGCGAGCCGGTACCTGGCCAGCGCGCGAGCGAAGGACTCGGACTCCGCCGTGCTCACCTCGTCGGCGGTGGCGAACTTCTCCACGCCGGCCGCACTGCGCGCGGCCACCTCGCCGTCGCCGACGACCAGTTGCAGTCCGCGCCGCGCCGCGAGCCCGCCTTCCGGCGCGGTGAGGTCGAGCACCGTCACCGAATCCAGGCCCGATTCGCTGACCAGCCGTTCGCTGCCGCTGACGTAGCCGTCGTCGATGACGACGACCAGATGTAGTCGCCCCTGGGTCGGCTGTGGGTTGCGCATGAACCGGCCGCGCTCGAGCAGCTCGGCCGCCAGCGCTGTTTCCAGTTCACCGAGCGAGTGGTACATCATCCGCGTCGAGCCCATGCCGTCGCGCTGGGTCGGATGCTGCAGTTGCGGTAGCCATTTCGCCCAGGACCAGGCCGGGCCGTCCGGGTCCGAGCAGACGATCGCGATGGCGAGATGGTCGGGACCGTGGAAGGCGGCCAGCTCCATCAGCATCGCCCGCGCCAGCATGCGCGCGTCCTCGACCTGGCCGCCGATGTTGATCGCGGGGAACGCGCGCAGCGACACGGCGGTCGGCAGGCGGTGCACCACCGAATGGGTGCGCACGAATCGGCGCAGGGCCACGGTGGACACCGGTTCCAGATCCTCCAGCGGCCCCGTCTCGGGGCGCGCCAGTTTGGTGGCCAGCCGGTGGCTGCCGACCCCGACGCGCACGTGTCCGAAGTCCGGGTCGTTGGGCCTGCGCTCCCACATTCGCCTCGTCCCGATCAGGGACGGCAGGTCGGCGGGTTCGGGGTGACTCCACCGGAGCGTCTCCAGCTGCTTGCCGCCGGTGCGGCGCACCTCCTTGCGGACCTGGTCCAGATAGCGGAAGTAGTCCTTGCGCTCCTCGTTGAGTTCCACCGCGCGCTTGGGGCCGCCGCCACGGAAGCCCGCCATCATGCCGACCATCGACATGAGCATCATCATCGGGAACATCATCATGAACGGATTGGCCAGCAGGTTGCGGCCCATCATCGCCATCATGGCGATCATGCCGACCACCGCGACCACCATGACGACCGGCATCAGCTTCATCATCAGCGGCGCGGGCAGGGCGCGCGCGATCTCCGGCGGAGCGGTCAGCGCCACCTCACCACCGGGTGCCCGGGGCGGCGCGATACGGGGGCGGCGCACAAAGCCTTCGGTAGCCATGATTCCTTCGTTCGGTCGGCGGCGAGCGATCGAGCTGCGCCCGCGCTACGGATCGAATTCCGCGTTCAGGTCCTGTCTGGTCCGCCGGAACGGAAACGCCACGGCCACACCGATGGCGAGGCAGGCCAGGGAGACGATGGAGCCGATCACCGCGATCCGGCGCGGCCGCGGGTCGGGGCCCGGCGGGATCACCGGCGCGGCGACGGGACGGGCGGCGTCGGCGCCCGCGCTCACGGGTTTCTCCGGCAGCTGCGCGGTGAGCGCGGCGAGCGGATCGATCAGGCCGTGGCCGATCCGGTCGTCGCGGCCGGTGCCCGGTCCGTGCGCGGTGCGGATGATGCGGTCCATCACCTGCTGCGCGGTGAGTTCCGGAAAGCGGGCCCGCACCAGCGCGGCCAGCCCGGCCACGTAGGGGGCCGCGAAGCTGGTGCCTTCCACGGCCCGGATTCCGTCGGTGGTCTGGACGCCGTCGACCAGTCCGGTGGCGCCCGGTTTGCTGTCCAGCGACACGATATTGCGGCCGATCGCGGCGACGCCCACCCATGGGCCGTGCAGCGACAGCTCCGACACCTGGCCCGTCGAGTCCACCGAGCCCACCGAGAGCACGTAGGGCGTGAACCAGGCCGGACTCGCGACCGTGGCCACCGAACTCCAGCCGGAACCCTCGTTCTGTTTCGAGCAGGCGCCGTCGGGCTGCAGATTGCCCGCGGCCGCGACCACGACGACATTGCGGTCGTAGGCGTACTTCACCGCCGCGCCGAGCGAGGCGTCGGCGGTGTCCGAACCGGCTGCGGTGCAAGCTACTTCGGAGATGTTGATGACGGTGGCGCCGAGATCGACGGCGCGGACCACGGCCGCCGCCAGGGTGAGCACGCTGCCGTAGCCGTCGCTGCTGATCTTGCCCGGCGGATCGCCACGGCCGCCGCGGTCCTTCGGCTCGTAGGCCAGGCTCAGCTGCCGGATGGTGAGCAGGTCCGCGTCGGGCGCGACGCCTGCGAAGGCGTCGCCGGGGCTGGGCTGGGCCGCGATGATTCCGGCGACCAGGGTGCCGTGGCCGTCGCAATCGACCGCGCCGTCGCTGTCGGAGACGAAGTCACCGCCAGGTTGCAAAGACCGTAACCGCGGGTGCGGATTCACCCCGGTATCGATGACGGCCACCTTCTGCCCGGCGCCGCGGCTGAACTGCCACGCCGACGGCAGATCCAGCACGCGCTGGGCCATCGGAGGCTCGCCCGGCGGCGCGCCGGTGAGCAGGGGTTCGGCGCAGACGGCGCGCTGTTCGGTCGGCTCCAACGGCGCGGGCCGCGCGCTCAAACCTTGTGCGGCGCCGAGCGCGCCGGGGTCGATGCCCGGTGGGGAGATCGCCTGGGCACTCGGCCACGGCACGCCGATTCCGGCGCCGGCAACCGTCGCCGCGCAGGCCATCCGCATGACGATCCGGCGGAAGGCGCTGCCGGTCATATGTTCCGGGCCATCGAGTAGATGTTCATCACCCACAGCACGAGCGGTATCACCGCCACGATCAGCAAGTACTCGAAGATCTCGATCATCCGCCTGGTCACCGGGGTGACCTCGATGTGCGGACCGATCACCCCGAACCCGACCACGCCCGCGGCGAACGCGAGCAGGACGCCTGCCGCGAGCAAGGTGTAATCCGAATCCCCGACGGCGAATCCGACGGCCAGGGCCACGACAGTCAGGCACCCACCGCCGATCATCGTCGCGGCTTGGGTGAGATCGGCGAACGAGCGGCCGCGCAGCGCGAGGATGATCGCGGTCACGACCGCCAGCGTGATGCCCTGCCAGCGTCCGGAACCCAGCGGATCGGCCACGCCGAACGCGCCGACGACCGCGCTCGCGGTGCACGCCGCGACCAGGCCGGACTGGAACCGGTTGGCCGTCCGTGCCCGCACCCCTAGTCCCGCGGCCGAGGGCAGTGCGCTGGCGCCGATGGCGCCGATGCCCTCGATGGTCGGTCGCGGCTCGTGGTCGGCCGGGTCGATCGCGCCGCCTGCGGTGGGAACCGGCGGAATCGGCAGCCGCGCGAGCACGGCCGCCAACCGCGGCACCGCCGAGATGATCACGATGCCGGCCACCAGCAGACCGGCCGACAATTTCGGCAGGCCCGGATGCCAGATCAGGTGGATCGCCGCGGCGACGCCCGCGATCACGGCGAGCGCGGCGGCGCAGGAGAACAGCGTCGCGCCGGTGCCGGTTATCCGGTAGCCCAGCAGCGCCGCGATCAGCAGCGCCGAACTGCCCAGCAGCAGATGGGGACTGCCGAGCGTGCCCGGCACCAGCAGCGCGGCGCCGCCGAACAGCAGTAGCAGTCCGTCCAGGGACAACCAGGTCGCGGTCGCCGTGTCGGCGTATCTGTGCGCGGCGATGCCCGCAGCGACGAATCCCGCTGTGCCACAGCCGAGCAGCGCGAGAGCGGGCGCGATCGGATCGCCGTGCCCGCGCGAGATCACCAGCACGACCAGCGTGACCAGCACGCTGAGCGCCGACACGACCAGACCCATCCAGCGGGCGGCCACCCCGGACCAGCTCCGGAATTCCTCGGCGGTCAGCCGTGATACCGCGTCGATGACGTCGTCGAACAGCGCGGGCGCTTCCTTCGCGGCCACCGACCGCAGCACCAGCAACTCACCGTCGTAGACCTCGGCCTCGGTGAGCGTGCGGCTCGGCGCGATCGCTTCCCGGCCGAGCCGGGCCAGGGTCCAGTGCCGCGCGTCCAGCGGCGCCGACTCCTCCTCGGCCTCGGTCCGCTCCGGGTTACGCGATTCGATGAGCGCCACCAGATCACCGATGAATGTGGCGATCGGCACGGTGGCCGGCAATCCGACATCGACCTGAGTGTTCCCACCGATGACCGAAACACGACTCAATACGGGTTCGGTGGCACGTATACCGCTCGCCGACTCGATCAACGGCAACCTTCCCCAGCCCTCATCCGGAACAATGATTCACGCATCGACAACATTTGCTGGAACCCGTCCCGAGTGCCCGACTTCACCACATCGAGCACTCGCACACATAGCCGACTCTTGCGTTGCGACCTCCCGGCAGCTGAACCTAATGTAACGGACGAACCGGGCCACGCGCGATCGGTAGTCTGGTATCCAGATGAACGTCTCTACTACGAGAAACGAAGATTTCGGGGTTCGACAGCAATGACCGGCAACCGTCAAGCACAACGCGCATTCGATGCCGGAATCCTGTCGCTCGGATTGTCCATCGAGGGGCAAGAATCCGCACGTGATCTCGACTACGCGAAACTGGCTTTTCAACGCGCCACGGAGTGGGACCCCACGATGTGCGACGCGTGGCTCGGCCGCGCCGCCGCGGGCGAGCTGACCAAGGACGTTCTGTTCAATCTGCACAAGACCAGCGCGAGCACGCTCTACCGCGAGCAGCGCAGGCTCGGATTGCGTCCACGCGAACTCGCGGGCCGCTTCCTGCCAGGTCTGTACATCGACTACCCGCTGGCCAACCACACCGAGGTCACGCTGGCCTGGGCGGCACAGCTGATCGCCGACAAGGAGTACGACGAGGCCGAGCGGGTGCTCGACGAACTCGACACGTTCCGCGGTGGACAGCTGAGCAACCCCGAAGGCGAGATCGACAGCCGCATCTGCGCTTATGTCCGTGGCGTACTGCACTACAACACCCAGCGCTGGCCCGATGTGATGGCGGTGCTCGCCGGTTCGGCGGACTGGGAGGATCCGTACCTGGCGGCGGGCGCGCACGTCATGGTCGGCACCGCGTGCGCCCAGCTCGGCTTGTTCGGCGAGGCGATTCGGCGGATGCAGCAGGCCGAGGCGGGCCCGATCCCGGCGGCGCGGTCGACCGCGATGTTCTGCCGCGGCTTGTGCCTGCGGGAATCGGGCAACGAGGAGGAAGCCCAAGCCCTGTTCGAGAAGGTGTACTCGCAGGCACCGGATTTCGAGGCGAACGCGGCCGCGATGCGTGACCGCACCTACCGGATCACCGTCACCAGCCGCGAGGTGATCGATGCGCGCACCGACAAGTGGGACCCGGCGTCCTCGCCGTCGACGGAGCAGATGGAACAGGCCGAGAGCCAGGACCGGGCGAAGAAGATCCTGGTCGAGGCCAGAGCCGAACTGGACTCGCAGATCGGCTTGGCCTCGGTGAAAACCCAGGTGGCGAAGCTCCAGTCGTCGGCGCAACTGGCGAAGATCCGGGCCGAGAAGGGCTTGGCGAGTCAGCCGCGCGGCCAGCACCTGGCCTTCACCGGGCCGCCCGGCACCGGTAAGACGACCATCGCGCGGGTGGTCGCGAAGATCTACTGCGGCGTCGGCCTGTTGAAGACCGACAAGGTGGTCGAGGCCAAGCGCGTCGACTTCGTCAGCCAGAACCTGGGCGGCACCGCGATCAAGACCGAGAAGCTGATCGACACCGCCATGGACGGCGTGCTGTTCATCGACGAGGCGTACACGCTGATCCAGACCGGTCTGCAAGGCGGCGACGCGTTCGGCCGGGAAGCGGTGGACACGCTGCTGGCGCGCATGGAGAACGACCGTGATCGTCTCGTGGTGATCATCGCGGGCTACGACGGCGAGATCGACCGGCTGCTCACCGCCAACGACGGCCTGGCCTCGCGCTTTTCGAAGCGGTTGCAGTTCCCGTCCTACACGGCGGACGAACTGGGGCAGATCGGCCAGGTGATCGCCAGGAAACGCGATTCGGATCTGTCCGAAGAAGCGCTCGAGCAGCTGGTCCGGGCCTGCGAGCGCCTGTACGCGATGCAGAGCACCGACCAGAGCGGTCAGCCGCGCCGCGGCGTCGACCTCGCAGGCAACGGTCGGTTCGTCCGCAACGTGATCGAAGCGGCCGAGGAAGAGCGCGAATTCCGGCTGGCCAATGACGAATCGCTGGACCTGACCGACATCGACGAGGCGGTGCTGCGCCGCATCGAGGCGTCGGACATGGAGCTGGCCTTGTCCAGCCTGCTCACCTCGCTGAACGTCGGCTGGACGGACTGAGTCCGGTCGGGCGGCCCGGCGAGCGCTATTTCGTGGGCAGCGAATCGTGGCTGACCAGCGCTTCTCGCGCCGACAGCGTGGGCCCGGGGACCATCTGGCCGACGATCGCCCATGGCGCGAGGCGCGGGGTGCCGCCCAGTCCGAGCACGTTCGCGGTGGCCGCGTCCGGAATGCCGTAGCGCACGCCGGTATCGGCGATGTAGAACAGGCTGTCGCGGCGCGGGCTACCCGGTTCCATGCCGGTCACCTGCACGAACTCTCCTGAACCCGGCGGGATGTAGGCCGCGTCGACCCGGTCGCCCGCGCCGTCGGAGGTGGACACCTCGACGGGTTTCGCGGACTCCGCGATCGGCAAGCGGGTGCCGACCAGCAGGCTGACCGCCGCGCGCTCGCCGGGGCCGTCGCCCGTGTTGTCCTGGCCCTGCCCTGGAGCGGCGCCCGGCGACTTCGCCCAGGCCACACAGGCGACAGGCGCGTCCTCGGCGGGCAGAATCCTCGGGGCACGCACCGGGAAGTCGTCGACCGGCAGTTGCCGGACCACCGGAACCCGTTCCAGCACATCGGGAGGCATGGTCGCGATCTCCCGCATGCCGTGCGAATCGGCGTACCTGATGACCTGCGCGGTGAACGGCGACACCGGCTGCAAACCGTCGGCGAGCACGACGTACAGCGCGGCACCGCCGTCCGGCCCCACGCCGGACACCGAGATGACGCCGCCGACCGGGATCTCCGACAGCGGGCCCGGCCCCCGCTCCCCCGCCCGGGGGATCTGCGGCGGAGCCAGCGCGGGAACCTGCGTCGTCGCGCCGAGCAACCCGGTGCCGACCGGACGGGGCCGCTGGGCGCGCAGGTCCAATGCCCTGGCCATCACCGAATTGGCCGGGTCCACCTCGGCGCGTTTGCCGTCGTAGACCAGGTAGGTCTTGTTGTCGCGCCGGACGAGCAGCGCCTCGTCGTGATTCGAGGTCCGGATGCGGTCCGCGAGCGCGGGGTGGCCTGCGATCACCGTCGTCGTGCCGCCCGATGATGCGGCGGCGCTACCGCCTTCGGACAACGGAATGGTCTCGCACAGCGACCACTCCGAGTTCTTGCCCTGCGTGGAACCGGGCAGCGCGCTCGGCGCTCCCGGAATGCCGAGCAGCGGCCCACGCGGCAGATCGCCGAGCTTGTCGTCCTTCACCGCGTGCGGCTCGGCATCGGCGCCGGTGATCAACCGCGCGGACGCGAGATTCAGCACCGGGTGCAGGGTCTTGTTGCCGTCCTGGCCCTGCACCACCACGTACAGCGCGCCGCTCTGCTTCCCGGAGACGATCACGGCGTCGCCGATCGCGCCCTGCGGACGCAGGAAGGCCAGGATCGCGGCGCCCGCCACCACGAGCACGCCGAGCACCGCGCCGACGAGCAGCGAGCGGATCTGCGAACGCATCGGATCGTGCAACATGCGCACGTCGCGACGGACCAGCGCGTGATCGAGCCTGCGCAACAGGAATCGGTATCCATTGACCTGAGCGCGGGTGGTCAGCTGTGCAGGCACATGGTCTCCATCGAGCTATCGATCACCATTCTCTTCGACACGGTACCGTAATTCACCGACGGCCCTGAACCGATGGAATCCGAAGCCGATCAACGGCGGCCGTACCGAGGCGAAGCAGGGACAAACAACTGTGAACGAAACGATGAACGGCGAGGCAACCGATAGTGAAATAACGGATGCGCCTGCGCCGAGAAATCAACGCCGATCGGACTATGACACACTGCGCGATCCGGAATTCTGGTTGTTTCGCATTTTTCCCTTGCGCGTGACAGTTCCCGTCTCGATATCGGCCGCCGCGGTCGCGTGGATCGTTCTCGCCGTCAGCCATTCGATCTGGGGTGCGATCGCCGCGGGCGCGGTGGTCGCGCTGGCCGGTCTCGCGCCGCTGCGCGGACACACGCCCGCCGAACGCCTCGGTAGCGCGATCGCCCGCAGACGTCCCGGACTGCGCCCGGCCGAACGCCTCACACAGGCTCCCGCCCTCGACGTTCCGCTCGCCGAGGGCGGCGGTTACGGCGTGCGCTGGGACGGCGATCTGCTGCTCACCATGCTCCGGATCGATCCGCCGCCGGACACGCTGACGCTGCTGGACCGTGGTTCGCTCAGCACCGACCAACTGCTCCCGCTCGCCGAGATCGCCCGCTGCCTCGATCAATTCGATCTGACCCTGGCCGGCATCGACGTGGTGAGCACGGGCGCGCGCACGGCGGGCACCGGCGTGGCCGCGCAACTCTACGACCGCATCCTCGGCCCCCTGCCCGCCATCGCGCACCGCACTTGCTGGCTGGTGCTGCGGATGGATCCGCTGGCCAACGCCGAGGCGGTCGACAATCGCGGCGGCGGTGGCAGCGGCGCGCTGCGCACCGCGATCATCGCCACCCGCCGGGTCGCCAACCGGCTCGCCGCACACGACATCGCCGCGTCCGTGCTGACCGCCACCGAGATGAACACAGCCGTGCGCCAGCTCACCCACGGCTTCGACGTCGACCAACTCGCCGAGTCCCCGAAAACGTTGGAGTACCAAGGCCGTTACCTCACCCAGTACCAGATCGCGGCCGACATGATCGGCCCACGCGGACTGGCCGACATCTGGGCGGTGCCCAGCTTGTCCACCACGGTTACGTTGCGCTTGCGGCCGGGAGCGGGCCGCCACGATCGGCACACCGATTTCGCCGACACCGTTGTGCTCAACGCCGTCGTCCGCTTCGACACCGTCGCACCGCCCGAGCAACCACCCCTGCCAGGGTTGCGCGAGCTGATCGGCAACCAGCTGCGAATCCTGTTGGACACCTTGCCCATCGGTTACGCAGGCCGTTGGGGCAGCGACATCGCCTATCGCGGCACGCTGGCCGCGCTCACCGAGTTCGCGGTGCCGACGGCGGGCTGCGGCCAGCTCATCGGCGCCGACGAGCGCGGGCAGGGCATCGCGGTGCCGTTGATCGGCGAGGGCACCAGGCACCTGGAGGTGATCGGCAACCTGGATCTCGCTCAGCAGGTGATCCTGCGCGCCACCGCGCTCGGCGCGCATGCCATCGTGCACACCGCCCGGCCCGAGGCGTGGCACACCATGGTCGCGAATCTCGGTGCACCGCATGTGCTCTCGATCGCTCCGCGGGCCGCGGGCGCCAGCTACCATCCCCCCGCTCCCCCGCCGCCTCCCGCCGCTCCCTATCCGAGCACGACGGTGCTGGTGTTCGACGGAATCCCGCCGATCGCCCACGCGGGCGGCGCGACGATCGTGCACGTGCGGCGGCCGGACGATACCGGCAGGTCGGTCGACGCGGACGTCACGCTCATCCAGGATCCGGACGCGCCCAATCGGATCACGGTGCGCACCGCCGCGCGCAGCGCGACCGTGCTGATGGTCACCACACCGGACGAGATGCACTACATCGGCGAGTCGCTCGCGGCCCGCTGACCGCACACGAAACGGCCGGCTGGAACCCTTACCGTTCCAGCCGGCCGCTGTTCGTCGCTACCCCGCGATCAGAAGGCGGCGAAACCGTCGCCGACCTTGCCGTCGGCCTCGATGGCGCGGTTCAGCGCGTTCTCCACCTTGACGCCCAGGTTGTCCAGCTTCTGGAGGGTGTCCTCCAGCTCGCCGGTCAGATCCTTGTGCGCCTTGGTGAAGTTCGCGACCGCCTGCTCACCCTGCAGGTTCTGCTGGAACGCGGCGGCGGCGCCGTTGAGTTCGTCGATCTGCGCCTTCATGTTGGAACCGTACTGGTTCAGGTCACTGACCATCTCGGTGATGGCCGGGGAGTTGTACTTGATGGTCATGGTTGTCTCCTTCTGCTGAGAGGTTGGGGATCCGGCTGGACGGCATCACCGTCCAGCGGTCACGCCAGACCGGCCTGGTCGGAGCCGACGATGGTGTTCTTGCCGGAGGTCACGGCCTGCGAGAGCCGGTCCAGCTTGCCGTTGAGCGCGGTGACCTCGTCGTGCCAGTCGTGGGCCGCGGTGTTGAACTCGCGGTGGGCGTCGCCCTGCCAGCCGCGCGCGACGGCCTGCACCGACTCGTCGATCTGGTTGATCGAGGTGCGCAGCGTCGAGATCGAGTCCTCCATGCGGCTGACGACGCTGTCGATGCCGCCTGCTTCGACACCGTAGGTGTTCCCCGAGCCGTCGCCGAGAGATGTGTAAGCCATTTCGTTGATCCTTTCGTCAGAACTTGTATGGGTGCGGAGATCCGGACGATCTCACCGAGCAGCTACTGAGGCAGCCACCTCCCCCCGGGCAGCCCTTCCAGCAACGTGGCGACCGCCTGAGTCACCCGGTGGTCGGTGCCCGTCGTGACCGTCGACCAGATCTGCTGATCCGGCGCGACCATCGGGGCGACGACGATGCGGCCGCGGCCGGTGTCGTACACCACCACCGCGCCGGGCGCCCGGCTGGTCAGCCCGTCTCGATGGGCGTAGGCCACGATCTCGGCGTAGGCGCGGCAGGAGCCGAAGGCGAGGCCGAGCACGGCGGCGTCGCGCTCACCGACGCCAAGGGCGTACACCGCGTCGGCGTAATCGCCGGAGCCCTCGGCCGCGTCCATCCGGTCGGCCAATTCGCTCGCGAGCGCACTGAATCCGGCGATCCGCGCGGGTTCGCACGAGCCGAGCGCGGCCAGCAGTGGACGAGTCAGTGCGGCGTCCGAGCCGTCGGCCCAGATCGACGTCACCTCGAAGCTGTCGCCCGAGCGGACGGCGAGCGCGTGCTGTTCGCCCCGGCGCGCCAGGCAGAAGCGGCGAGCGCCGTCCTCGGTGTAGACGCGGGCGACGAGTTCGCGGTCCGGCTGCGCCAGGACGAACAGCGCACCGGCGAGGTCGGATTCGACTTCGCCCTCGGCGTCGAGCAGGCCGTCACCGATCAGGCCGGACAGCGCACGCTCCCGCGCGGCGCGATACTCCTCGATCGAATCCTGTTGCGGCCCGACCGAAAGCACCAGCGGCAAGGTTTGCACACCGAGCCGCTCGGCGACGACGAGCAGCGCGTCGTTCGTCAGCGACGTCACGGCGCACCTCCCGTCTGGGCACCGGCCTCGCTCGGCGCGACGGCGTGCGCCGCGGGTTCGGCGCCGCCGAGCACCGCGGGCGCGGCTTGGATGCCGCCTTCGAAGCCGATCTGATCGCTCGTCTCCGTGGGAAGTCCGGCGCGTGGGAATCGTGCCGCGTCTTGTGCGGGCCCGGCTTGCCCCAGCGCACCGGGAACGAGCGGAGCGGGCTGCCCACCCACGTTCACCGTGGCCGGGGCGGCGCGCGGGACGACCTCGGCCGTGGCGGCCGACTGCGCGTACACCGGCGCCTGGTACGCGGTGGGCACCCGCGGCATCGCCGGGATGGGCACCGTCCCGATCGGCATCGCACCGATCGGCGCCGCACCGCGCGGCATCGTGGCCGAATTCGCGGCCTCGGCCGATCCCGCGGCCTGTTCGGCGGCCAGCGCCAGCTCCGGCGCCACGACGGGCGGTTGCTGGTGCTGCCACGGCAAGGCCAGTGGTTCGGTGGCCATCTCGTAGTTCCGCATGACCCGCGAGGCCATCGCCTTCGCCGCGTCCTGCTCGGCGTCGGTGTCCGCCGCGATCGCGCGGATCGGCGTACCGAGCATCCCGGTCACCGACTCCAGCATTCGTTGCACCTGCTGAAGGGTTTCCAGATCGGCGGTGTTCGGCATCGCCAGCCGGGCGATCTCGTACGCGGCGACCTGGGCCTGGAACCGCGCGGCGTTGGCCGCCGCAGCGGCGGCGGCGTCGACCAGCCAATCCCGCAGAGTCGTGATCTGTTGCAGCACTTCGTCGCTGCGTCCCGACTGCCAGGCCCCGCGCACGTCCGCGAGAACCTTCTCGTACTCGACCACAGCGGCGCCGAACGACGCGGCGAGGCGCGACCACGCGGCGACGGCCTCGGCCATCGGCACGGCGCCCGGCCCCGTGGTGAGGTCGCGCGCGAGCCGCTCAGGCGGGCGTGCGGTCCACACCACGCCGGTGAAACCTGGCTGCGGTGGTTCGATCATTGCCGCGGAAGACCTTTCGGTTGCTCGACGACGGTCAGGCCGGCCGGCCGCCCGTGGTGTCGAAATCGGCCGTGTTGGCCGATTCCATGCCGTCGAACTGGTTCGAGTGCAGCCGCAACGTGGCCGCCAGCTTGCGCAGTTCGTGCACGCTGGCCTGTGCACCGGCCAGGTACGACGACGCCACGTCGTTCGCGGTCTGCGCGGCCCGGCCGGACACCTCGTCGGCGCCGGCGGGAACGACGGTCAGCGCTTCCTCCGCGGAGCGCAGATCCGACGCCAACCGGTCGGCCAGCGCGTCCAGCCCGGACGACGCCTTGGCCGCCGTGACCGAGTCGAATCGCACGCTGTCGTACACCTGACCCCGCCCGTCACTCATAAGACCCTCCTGTGTACTGCTCGGCACTCACGTCAGAGCGTGAGTTCCTTATCCGGCGGTGGTTCCGATGTCGCGTCGGCCGCGCCGACCACCGGCAGCGAGACCCCCTCGATCCGGCCGACCACTTCGTCGCCGTGCTGACCGGTGACCATCTGGCCGCGCAGCGCGTCGGTGGTCGATTCGCCGTCGCGGGCCAGGCCCGCTCCCGCCATGCCCGCGCCGCCCATCGGCATGTATCCGGCCCCGGTTCCGGTCCCCGCCGCGGCGGTACCCGCGACGGTGGTCGACACCTCGGACGACGTTCCGGTACCAGCGGCGCTCGCACCGCCGATGCTGCCGAGCGACCCACCGGCCACCCGGGTCCCCGGCCAGGGGTTCAGCGGGGCGGCAGCCGCGGCGATCGCACCCGGGACGCCACCGCCGACGCCACCCGCGCCGCCTGCGTGCTCGCCTTCCTCGCCTTCTTTGCCTTCCCCGGGCTCACCCGCGCCTTCGTGTGCGCCGAGGGCGCTGATCGGTTTCGGCGCCAGCAGCGAAGGATTGGCGGCCGCCAACTGCCCGAGCGACTGCGCTACCTGACCGGCCGTGCTGATCAGCGGCGTGATCATGCTCATCAGCTGGGTCAGCTGTTCGGTCGACTTCACTCCCGTCGGCGCGTTCGTGATCGGCACCTTCTGACCGGCCTGCGTCATGCTCGCACTGTGGCCGACCATCTCCGCCTTGGTCTTGGCGGTGATCGCCAGCGCCTCGGTCATCGCCTCGATCGCGGACGCGACGAGGAAACCCTGCCCGCCCGGCGAAGCCGCGAGCAGCGGCGCGAAGGCCATGGTGGTGGAGAATTTCGCCAGCACCGCCGACATCAGGCCCGCGCCGGTGAAGACGCTGCCCGCCGCGCTGCCGAGCACCGACTTCTCCTGGGTGCTCTGCGCCGCGAGCTCGTTCGCGTCGGTCTGCGCCGCACCGGCCTTCTTCGCCGCCTCCATCGCCGCCATGCCCTGCCAGACCGACATCAAGGTCTGCACCAGCGACGAGCCGACCTGCATCACCGTCTGCATCACGGTGGACACATTCTGCAGCAACTGCGTCGGGTCGGCCGGAGGCGCGGGCGCGGCGGTGGCACCGGCCGGTGCGGGCGCGGGCGCGCCGAGTCGACCGGTGCCGAACGCGGAGGCGAGATCGGTCAACGGGCGCATGAGCGCGCCGAGATCGATCGTCGGCAGCGGCGGCAGCTCCGGCAGCTGCACGAAGGCAGGCATCTCCGGCAGATTCGGTAAACCCATGCTGCGCAAGACGTCGTTCACCGGCATGTCGAGCATGGGCGCGAGAGCGCTGCCCCGCAGCAATTCCAGGATTGTGGGATCCAGTGGATCGGCGCCGGGTGGCGGAATGGCTCCCGGCGTGGTCATGACCGCGTGCGGATGGCTCCGATGGCCGCGCCCGACGCGGTGTCCGTGCCCTCGTAGGTGGCGGCGGCCTGATGCGCCGTCAACGCCGTACCCGCGTGCACGGCGGCGAGCTGCGCCACCGACGACAGGTGGTTGGCCTGGGCGAAAGCGTACGAGACAAGGAACTCCTGGCCGATCAGGCCGAACACCGGGACCACCGCGGCGACCGTCGCGGCTTGGTCGGTCGCGGCGATCGCCCCTACTCCGGCTGCCATGGCCGCCGATTCGCTTCCGTACACACGCAGCGCATCCGGGACTACTTCAATGTGGCTCATGATCATCGTCCAATCCCGAAACATCCCCCGACGTTTCGTATTCAACTTTACCTAGCGAAGACCGCGTATCGCGATCCCGTCGTGGTTAACATCCGGTGACTACCCGGTGGCCTCCTCATTGAATGCGGTGATAAGTGCGCCGCGCTCCGCAAAAGCCTTGTGCGCGGCCGCTCGCGCGGTGTCGACGACCGTTTTCTCGAACTCGTCCGGTGAAAGTTTCGACACCGCGGCGGAAAAGCTGAGTCCGATCAACGCGGCGTTGCCGTCCACCTCCGCGGTCACCGCGCCGTCGGGCGATGTCTCGGCTACCCGGATCCCATTCATGGCGTCATTGAGATCGGTGAGCCGGTAGAGCTGATTCTGTACCCGAGCGATGAGCTCGTCCATTGTTTCGACCATGCCGACCTCACGAATTCCGTTGCCGTTCAGACCGATCGCAGCCAGCTCTGCGGTTCGATGTCGTACTCTTGCTCGTCGATGATCTCCTGCGTCGCCACCTGCTGTTCGGTGGGCAGCCCGGTCAGCGCCAGCATCTCCGAGGTGAATCCCAGTTGCCGCAATTGCGCCCGCCGCGCCAGGCCCGCGCGGTTCGCCGCCTGTTTGCACAATCGCAGGACCTCGCCCGCCAGCGCCTCCGGGTCGCGGCGCAATTGATCGGCGTCGACCTTGACGCCCAGCGGCAGACCCATTTCGGTGGTGCGCACCGAAATCGAGCCGGTGAGCGAAGTAGCCACGAATTCGGCAGGAAAATCGCCAGGGTTCCCCTGCTGCGATGCGGTCATCGAAAACCCCCTCGGAGAATCGATATCGAAAACGGAATGGCGCGCATACGATCGATCACATCCGCTCGTCTTTGATGGCTTGGACGACTTCGGCGATCCGCGCGTTGATCAATTCGGTCAGTCGCCGGACGTCCGCAGCGAGCACTGTCGGCGGGCTGCCCGGCACGATCGCGTAACGCCCGTCGTCGACGAGATCGCGCCAGGCCAGGTGCGCCCGGGTGATACCGCGCGGACCGAACCGCGAATGCCCTTGCTCCACCACGATGGTGCCCACCGTGGCGGCGGGCGCGCGATCGAAGGACTCGCTGCGGCCGGCCGTGCGGTCTTCGACGTCGTTCACCAGGGAGCGGCCATAGGAGTAGTCCAGCCCGTCGCCGCCCGGCTCGATGAGATCGAAGGCGGACCCGCGCCCGGCGTCGACCTTCGGCAATGCCTCGGCCACGCTGTGGCCGAGCGACAGAACGTCGTGTTCGGCGACCGTGAATCCCTCGGTTCGGCGTTCCGTTCCCGGCTTCTGGGTCACCAGGAACGCGCGGTCGCCCTTGCGGCCGGCGAGCATACGGATGGCGCCCTTCGGGTTCCGCGCGTCCCGGCCGTCGATCCCGCGGATCACCAGCCGGATGTCGGGAACCGTGAGCACGTCCATCAACTCCTCCAGCGCCCGGCCCCAGCGGGCCTGGATCCGCTGCCACGCTTCGGCTTTCTGCCTGCGCGCGTCGTCGTAATAGGTCGTGCCGCTGAGGTAGAAGAACGGATCCGGCAGGCTCTCCTTCGCCGCGTGCCATGCCGCGGCGAATTCGAGACCGGAGAACTCCCACGTGTCGTTCATTGCTCGACAACGGGTTTCGCTACCACGGGCGCGTCGCCGAGCGCCTCTTCCAGATGCTCGGTGGAATCCAGGTAGTCGGCGCGCTTGTGCTCCTTCTGCTGGCCGCCCTGGGCGGCGCCGGGACCGCCCATCGGCATGCCGGGGCCGCCCATCATGCCCTGGCCCGCCGCCAGACCCGCGCGCCCGGTGGCCGCCGCGGCGACCGCGTTCGTCGCCCGCGGGAACAACTTCGACGCCTTCTCCAGGTTCTGGTTGGCCGCCGACTTCGGTGCGCCGGGACCTCCCGCCGAACCACCGGGGCCGCCCGCACCCTTCGCCAGGGCCGACTCGAGTTTCTTCGTCGCGTCGGACAGATTCGGCATGCCCGGCAGGCCCGCCAGCGCGGCCTGCTGCGCGGCCTGTTGCGCCGCTTGCTGCGCGGCGCCGGCGGCCTGCTGCCCGATCTGCTGCGCCTGTTGCGCGATCTGCTGGGCGGCCTGCTGCGCCTGTTGCGCCAGCTGCTGGGCGGCCTGCTGGGCGGCTTGCTGCGCGGCCTGCTGTTGCTGTTGTTGTTGCTGTTGCTGCTGTTCGGCGGCGCGGCGCTGAGCGTCCAATTGCGCTTGGCGCTGCGCGTCTTCCAGTGCCTTCTGCTGCTGTTCGGCCTGCCGTTGCGCGTTCTGCATCGACGCCAGTTGGGCGGCGCTTGTCCCCGGCCCCGGTGCGGTGCCCGGCCCTGGACCGCCCGGCCCTGGCCCCGGTCCCGGCACTTGGCCGGTGGTCGGGGGGATCGGATCCGGCAGTACCGCGATGACCTTGTCGGTCTCCTCTACGCCGGGGACATAGGCCGCCTGCATCGCCCTGACGTAGTTCCGGACCGCGGCCTCTTCCTTCCGCTGCCGGTACGCGTCGTCGGTCTCACCCGAGGTTCGTGTGGGCGGATAGTCGTCACCTTGCTGGAGCAGCACTCCGGTGGTGTACAGCCATTCCGACACGTATTCGAGGCTGTCGCCGATCAGTTTCATATTCGTATTCAGCTGATCGGTGCCGGTGCCATAGGCGGTGATCGCTTGGCGTGCTCGGTCCGCACCGCCATTGTTGTTCGGACTCGTCCAGCTCGACCTACTGGTCGTCATCTGGTTGGTGAGGATGTCGAACGTTTCCTTGAGTTCTCCGGCCAGCCACCGCCAATCCGACGCGGCTTGCGCGACCTTGATCGGCATGGTCGGACTGCCCCCGGTGATCGACGAAATGATCGTCTGATATTGGGAATACGTGAAGTTCTCCGGGTCGTCCGCACGCACGCCCCGCGGTTCGAATTTCACATCGCCCGGATCGGCCAGGCTCGTCGGCAATCCGTGGTTCTCCTCGGGCTTTCGGTTCCCGACCTCATTCCAATCCGGATGCGCGTAGGTGTTTCCGCTGCCGTCGCCCGCGGTCGTCAAACCGGCGGGATCCCAGCGCTTCGAGAGGTTTTCGGTGATTCCCTTGTGTTCGCCCACCCGGCGCTCCAGCGCGGCGAAATCGACCCTGTTGTCTTCCTCGGTGCCTCGGTAGTGCCTGGCCGCCGCGAAAAAGGTGTCGGTCAGATCGTCGAGGATGGTGATGTGGTCGTCCAGAATGCTGCCGAGTTCTTTTCCCTTTTCCGAGAATCGGGAGGCCAGCGCCTGGGCCGATAGCAGCACATCGGCGAACGGCGGCAGCGAATCGACCTTGGATAGTTCCTTTTTCACCGACGCGACGCGGACGCGAACTCCGTTCGCCGCGTTGATCAGAGCTTCGAGCGCTCCCGGCCGCAGCTCCAAGGTGCCGTTCTGCGCCTCGCGGGACAGGCCGCTCCATGGATTCGTCTCAGACATGCCGCGCTCCCTCCGTCTCGACGATTCGGAAGCCCCGCCCACCTGTTGTCATCGCTGGGAAGCGCACTGGATGAGCGCCGACGGCCCCGGGAGATACGATGCCGAAGTCCGATCCCGGAGACAGAGACTCCGACCCGCACAACTGAATACCTCCCCGACGTGGGCGTCCACGGTGTGCGCGCCACGGCGCGGTGTCCCGTTCGCCCCCGCGTACGGGATCACTCTCCTGCGCCCGGCAACTCATACGCTGACGACCCTCCTCATCGCTGGCGTGCCGTGAACGGCTGTGCGCCACACGTCAATATGGCAGCCGGTTCTTACGGCACACCAAATATTGTCTTACGACGCACCAACGATTCTATGGTGAGTCGGTTCGCCGACGCACGTACAGACCCGAATTCTGGTGGGCCCCTCCGCGCCGCTCACCGCCCCGGACCAGCCGGTTTGCGACGCGGCGCAGATGAGACACGAAGATCAGGACGCGCCGACCGGACCGTGCCGGCCCTGGAACCGCCGCTCGAACTCCGCGCGGTAGACCGATGGCGCCACCGAGGACGAAGACCGTTCCAGCACACCGTCATCGGCGATGTAGTAGATCGCCCGGCCGATCGCGATCTCACCCGGCTCGACCGGTACGTACACCATCCAGCCCACGCTGATCCGATCGGCGCGCAGGTCCTCCAGCGAATAGCTCGCGAGATCGGCTCCGCTGTCCCGGATGAACCGCTCGACCCGGGCGAGCGCGTCCTCTCGCGACATCGGCCCCGGCACCGTCATGGTCACCCCGGCCATGGTCAGCTGGAAGAAAGCGCCGTCCACGTCGAATCGTTCGTCGTCGTCGAAGACACCGGCGAGGGTCTCCCGCGTGACCACACCGGCCTCCGCGGCGGACACCAGCGCGCCGACGGCCGCGCGCCGACGCGCGTTCGCGTCGTCGCCGAGCAGGCTGCCGACGATGTCCACGACCGTCTCCGAGCTCCACACACCCGGCATCGCCTCGGCGAACCGGGCGGGTCCCGGTGACGCACCGCGGTACCAGCGGCCGTTCTCCCACCAGTAGCAGAACGACAGCAGACCGCTGGTGCAGCGGTGGTTCAACACTTGTCCCGCCACCCATTCCGGCGCGCCCGCGTACAGATCGGGCAACTGGAGCCCGTCGTTGTAGGCCGCCGCCAGTTCCGGGGCATTCCACACCCCACCGGACAGCACGGCCCGCCCTCCGGGCAGCGCGTACAGCGAACAACCGCTGCGCTTGGCGCCTTCGAACCAGCTCACGGAAGGCAGCAGCCTTGGGCCCCAAGGTGATTCGGCCGCGACGAACGCCGCGGCGAGCACGGCCCACCGGGCGGCCATGATGGGGAACGGAGGCAGCTCGTCCTCGGACGGCACGGCCCGCACGCCCGCCTCCCGATCCGCCCGCGCCTGCGCCGCCGCCACCTGCGGCGGTCGCGACTGACGGTCACCGTGACCGACGTAGGCGCCGAGCCAGACCGGCAGCGAATCCCGGGGAAACGCCGCGAGATCAGCGAGATAGACCTCCGGCGGGAACAACTGCTCGTCCGGAAACGGCTCGTCGCCGTAGTCGTAGTCGACCTCCATCCGGCCGTCGCTGGTCAGCGTGAAGAGCAAACGCCACCAGGGCCCGTCCTCGAGCCCGGCCGCCAGCTCCCGATGCTCGCGAACCAGCGCCACGATCCCGGGTTCGGGAGTCACCCGCGCGGCGCGCTCTCGATCGTCGGAGTAGACGGCCAGCGCGACCTCCGCGGCCACCGTCAGCGCGAACACCGCGTCGACCCGCCGCCAGCCCTGCGGACCGCCCGCGGCCAGCTCCCGGGCGACCTGGTGCATGAGCGCCTTGGCCCGTTCGGCGACATCTTCGACCGGCGCCGCCTCGGACAGAGTGAAGCCGACATCGGGCTCCTCCGTGGCGACCTCGTGGTCCTCCGTGGACTGGTGGGCTACCGCTTCGGCCGATGCCTCGACCGCGGACGGCGACAGGTGCGGCTCGGCAGCGCCGTGTTCTGGAGCAGCACCGAGCTCGTCGCCGGTCGCCTGGCCGCCTGGTCTGGTCACGTCGCGGAAATCCCCTCATCCACCGCATCGGAGCCGGCGTACACGCCGCGATGCCTGCTCTGCTCGTCGTTCATCCTCATACAGCGCCGGTCCGCGCGGTGCTCGTCACGGCTCCTGCCGCAGGCCCAGTAGCGGCAGGTCGAGCTTGCGATTCCCCGAACGCTCGTTCCACCCCGTATAGGCCAGGGCAGTGGGGGCGTCGATGCCGAACCCGTCGCGCAACCCGGTGACGACCATGTCCGCCAGGCGGCGGTATTCGGTCGTGGGACTCGGCCACGGCAGCTCGGTCCACCAGTTGTTGTGGCTCGTGTCGCGTTCGCGCCAACCCGATTCGGCGATCAACGCGCGTCCCGCAGCGCCCGCGCGCAAGGCGGGGTCGAGCCATTCGTCATCGACCAATTCGGCCTCGAGCGCGTCATCGAGCTGGAGGAACTGGGCGTATCGCCGCCGCGGTCCGGTATCGGACTCGACCAGCTTCACGATGGAACCGGCGCGCAGCGTGGCGAGTTCCACGGCCAGACCGGCGGCGAAATCTCCCCACCCGGTCAACTCTGCTCCTGCTGCTCCAGCTCGACGGCCTGATCGTGCAGTTCGAGCCAGGAATTGGCGGTCGAGGACAGCTGAACCGAGCGGCCCAGGTCCGCCACCACCAGTGTCGTTTCCGGCCCCGCCCAGCGGACCTCCGCCGTGGCGCCAGGAACCCGGGTGGTCGGTTCGCCCAGTGCGCGGGTCAGCGCCGCGACCATCGCCACGAACGCGTCCCTCGATCGTGCCCTTCCATCCGCGTCGTCCGGGGCGAAATCGGTGACGCGCAGCTTGATGTCGACGATCAGGCCGGCACGTCCGTGAATCTTTCCGCTGGCCATCCCGAATCCGGCGTCCAGCATCGCCCGGTCCGGATGGACGGTCAGCACTTTCCAGCCGAACGCCTCGGCCAGCCGCGGCACCGCGTCCATCGGCTGGGAGCCGTCGAGCGACCGCAGGCCGGTGGCCAGGTCGACGATCTCGCCGGCGGTCAGCGCGCGCCATTCGCTCATGGGCCCACCTTAGGTCGTGACATCGGTGCTCACCGGGCCGACCGCCGACGATTGATCTCCTCGATCTTGCGGGCCAGCGCCTCCTTGCGCTCGCGAGCGTTGGAGCCGTCGAGCTGGCCCGCGAACGCCGAGCGGGCCGCGTCGACCAGCGCGTCCGGCACGTCGGGATAGGCGCGGGCGATCGCCCACAGCGCGTCCTCGGTCTTCATGTCGAGGCCCGTCTCCGTGCGGATGCCGCCGCCGGTCAGCACGGAGCGGAGCATCTCGTCGAAGTTCTCTCGCAGTTCGTCATCGGTCGGATGGTCGATCCGCATCACTACTCCTCACGTCGATGGTTACCTTGTCGCATCGCCGTCCGGTCATCCGGCGAAGATCTCGGCGCGGCGCACCGGGTCGTCGACCACGGCTCGGACCAGCGCGCCGATGTCCATCTCCTCCGGCACCGAGCGATAGGTCAGCTCGCAGAAGACGGCACCGCCGACGGCCACCGCGAACCGGGTGGTGCGCCATCCCACCGTGCCCCATTCGACGCCGACGGGCCCGTCGAGCTCGACCGTGCGGTCACCGACACGAAGGACGAGTCTGCCGTCGTGTCGATAGAACACCACCGAGACTCCACCGAGCTCACCGTAGACGCCGTCGTGCGCGGCCGCCTCGGACGGGTTGGCGCGCAGCGCGCCGGTGATCGGGTCGAACTCCGCGGGTACACCGAAGCCTGCGAACGGGCGGACGAAGATACCGCGTTCCGGGTCCTGGCCGCGGCGCCCGTTCCCCTGCGGCCCGCGGCCGTTGGTCCGTGCGCCACCGTTCACCGCTGGCGTCATCGGCATGCCGGGCGGCATCGGGGGCATGGGCATACCCGGCGGGACCGTGCCGTCGGGCCGGCCGGGGTCGTTCGTGTTGCCAGGCCAGGTCGGTGACGTGGGTGGATACGGTGCGGACGGTCCCGCGTATGGCGGTGCGGACGGTCCGGGGGTCGGCATAGTCGGGTATGCGGGTCGGGCCGACGGGTATGGGGGCAGTGTTCCCGGTGGCGTCGACGGGTACGGAGGCGTCGGCTGGCCGGGTGTCGGCCCGCCGGGCGGGAAGGGAGGCGTCGACGGGTACGGAGGTTGCGTGGGCGGAACCGTAGGTGTGGGCGGCTCCGGGGGTGTGGGCGGAACCGGCGGCTCCGGGGGTATGGGCGGCTCTGTGGGTATGGGCGGAACCGGCGGCGTGGGCGGGACCGGCGGCGCGGGTGGTGTCGGCGGCGCGGGAGGAACCGGCGGTGGCGTCGGCGGAACCGGCGGTGACGGCGGGAGCGGCGGCGTCGGCGGAACCGGCGGAGTCGGCGGGAGCGGCGGAACCGGCGGTGGCGTCGGCGGAACCGGCGGTGGCGGCGGAACCGGCGGGAGCGGCGGAACCGGCGGCGTCGGCGGAACCGGCGGCGTCGGCGGAACCGGCGGAACCGGCGGCGTGGGCGGAACCGGCGGAGTCGGCGGGAGCGGCGGAACCGGCGGTGTCGGCGGCGTGGGCGGAACCGGCGGTGTCGGCGGAACCGGCGGCGTGGGTGGCTGGGGTGGGTTCGGCGGCTTCGGGGGTTCCGGTTGCGGCATAGGGACGGGCCACCGCTCCACTTCGTTCAGGAACGGCCCCGGCATTTCGAACTCGTAGTCCCTCGGCGGATGCGGAATGTGCGAGCGCAGCGCCCAGTTCGGTGGCATCCGGCGGTAACGCACCGGCCCCGGGCCCGACGGACCCGCGGGCGGCTCCGAATCACCGTCGCGGTTCGAGCGAGCACCGCCCGACGACTCGTCAGCACCGTCGCGATGAACGCGAGTTCCGCTCTCCGGCGAATCCTCGCCACCGTCACGCTTCCGGCGCGACGTCTCCCCATTCGTCTCCCCGCCACTGCGGGCAACCCGAGAACCGGACGCACCCTCCTGGGGGGAACGATGCGCGGAGCGCTCCGAATGATGCTGGCGCACAGCGTCTTCGGCCCGCGCGAGCTCGTCCTCGGCATCGATCACACGCCGAGCCGCATCCTCGAGCCGCGCAACCCGCTCCTGCCACGGGCCCTGCTCGTCCACCCGCATCGTGCGCCCACGCAGACCATCCAGCGCGTCATCCAGCGCATCCCGCGTCAGATCCTCGTCATTCACCGGTAGTCCACGACGAGCATCCGTGAGATCGGCCTGCGCATCAGCCAACTCCCGCTCCGCCGCAGCACGCTGCGCGGACAGACGCGCCCGCTCCGCTTCCGCCTCGGCACGAGCGGACTCTTCCGCTGCCCGCGAAACCGATTCTTCCGGTCCGTCGGGCGAGAGCGGCTCGATGGCTCCAGCGGCCTGCTCGAGGGCGTCGTCCGAACGGGCCAGTTCCGCATCGGCGTCGAAGATACGGCGTGCCGCGCGCTCCAACGCTCCGACCCGCTCCTGCCACGGGCCCTGCTCCTCGACCCGCAACGTGCGCCCACGCAGGTTGTCGAGCGCATCGTCCAACGCATCGCGCGTCAGATCCTCGTCACTCACCGGAAGACCGCGGCGGGCATCCGAAAGATCGGCCTGCGCGTCCGCCAACTCCCGAACCGCCGCGGCGCGCTGCGCGGACAGGCGTTCCACATCGGCGCGGGCGGCGCGTTGAACGAGATCGGAGAGGGCGGCGATGTCGTCGGCGCGCCCGACGACCTCGGCGCGCAGCTCGGCCTGCACTTCGGCGAGCTGACCGGGGGTCAGTCGCTCGTTCTGGTCGAGCTTGCCGTCGCGATAGACCTCGTAGACCTCGGCCCACCGTTCCGGGTCCGCGTCGGTCAGGTCCACGCCGACCAGGCGCGCGAAGTCCCGCCCGGCACCGCGATCGGGGCCGGGCGCGGCGCTGGTGTCGCCGTCCAGCATGCCGAGCCGGCCGGGAGCCTCGGTGAGGTGGACGACGTCGCCGATGACCGCCAGCAGGTGGCGAACGGCTTTGTCGTGCACCGGGAACTCGACATCGGACACGCGGGGATCGAGCGCTCGGTCACCGTGGGCGCGCCGGTCGAACACATCGACCGCGGCGAGCGCGTCGGCGTAGTCGGTGAGCGCGTCGACCAGGTCGGGGTGCAGGTTCGGCCGATGTGACTGGTTGGCGATCACCTCGCCCAGCTGCCCGAGACCGGTGATCCGCACTGTTCCCGGCAAGGCGTCGAGACGCCGGACCAGCCGGTCGTTGGCCGCATCGATCGCGGCCGGGTCGATGCCGCGCAACAGCTTCGCGTATTTGACCAGCGCCTCGGCCCGTTGCTGCCGCAAGGCGTTGCGGATATCCGGGTCCGCCATCGCCTCGGCCAGGCGCCGCGGTGTCATGTCCGCGGCGTCCAGGCCGAGCCGGTGGGCCAGCACATGCCGCGCGTCGCCGACCTCGTGATAGGTGTCGATGTCCCAGGCGGTGCGCGCGTAGTCGATGATCGCCTCGATCTGTCCCGCGCGAATGGCGTTCTCGTCGCGCAGCACCGCGAGCCGCTCGGCGAGCAGTTCCGGGGAAGCCAGCTCCGCTTCGGTGATGTCGAGGCGCTGCGCGAGTTCACTGATGGCGTCGCCGATCTCCCGTCGCGACAACGGTTCCGGCGCCTCGTCCGCGACAGGAAGCGTGTCGGAGTTCACGACAGCGTCCGGCACGACACGCCAGCCGTCGCCGTCGTTCACCACGGTGACGTCGAGGCTGCGTCCCTCGACCTCGCCGGTGAAGTGACGCACCTGCGTCGCCCCGCCGTCGGCGATCGCGATCCGGTCCGGACGCACGTCGGTGACCAGGTAGCGGACCTCGACGATGCCCTCGTTGACGGCCTCGGCGAGCCTCGGGTGCGCCGCGAGCGCGTCGGCGAGGACGCGGTCGTGGCCGAGCGTGCCGTCCACGACCACCAACCGCATCGGCCCGCCGGGCTCGCCGGGGACCAGACCGAGACCGGTGCCGTCTTCCAGCATCGCGCCGCCCCGCGCGAGTACCCAGTCCCGCCCGGCCATGTCGCCGATCAGGCCCGTGAGTTCGTCGCCCGCGGCATCGGCCCGCAGGAACTCGTCGGCGTCGGTGCGGAAGGCGGTCATGCCGCGCGCGTGCTCGCGGATCCGGTCCATCTCGTCGACGAGCGCGTTCGCGAGCTGATGCGCGTCGAGCGCGTGCAGATCGGTGCCGAGCAGCTGCGCCCACACGGAACGCTCGTCCTTGATCTGGTCGCGGCGCAGCGCATTCTCGAAGAAGGAGCGCAGGCCCTGGTCCTGGCCCGGCTGGTCGGTGTCGTAGAGGTCGCCCCACTCGCGGCTCGGCTCACCGCCGTTGTTGACGCCCTGCCAGTCCAACAGGGTGGGGTTGCCGCCGAAGGCGCGCACTACCTCACCGAGGAAACGGTTCATCGGGTTGGCGTCGAAGAAGCCGACCTCGTCGCTGTACGGGATCCGCTCGTGCTCGGCGTTGTACCGGCGGGACGCCTCGGCGAGGCCGGTGAGCGCGCCGATCCGGCGGATCTGCTGATACCGCAGCAGATCGACGACCCGACGGACGTTCTCGGAGGTCGGTTCACCGAGGTCGACGCCCAGCGCAGCGGCCGCGGCCACCAGGGCGTCGGCCAGTTCCTGCCGCCGGACCGTCGCCTCGGACAACTCGTGCAGCCAGTCGGCGAGTTCACCGGTGCTCGCGGGCAGCTCCTCGCCCGACCGCAGGGCCGGTTCCGGTGTGGCGTCGGGCGTCTCGCCGTCGGTCGGCTCCGGCTTGGCGATCGCGCGGGCGGCGTCCTCGGCCTGTCGCTTCAGCTCCTCGAGTTCCACCCCGAGTTCCCGGCGCACCAGCTCCGGATCGGCCTCCTCCAGCCAGTACCGGTACTCCTCGCCGTCGCGGGCGACCGGTGTGCCGTACTCGGCCGCCGAGTCGGCGACCCGGGAGGTCAGGCGCTTCAGGAACGGGACGAGTTCCCGCTTGCGCCACATGGTGACGGCTTCTTTGAGGATGCGGACCGGACTGAACTTGGTCTGCATCACCTCGTATTCGTCGCCGGGCGCGGGAGTCGGGTCGTAGTGCTTGGTGAGCGGCAGGCCCGCTTCGTGCGCGATCAGCGATTGGCCCGCGCTATCGATGCCGGAGCCGGACGGGTACTTCGGGCTCTCGCCGAGGTATCCCGCCGTCAGTGCCTCCCACAGGCGACGCAGCCGCGACTTCGGCCGCTCCGGTTGCCGCGATGCGGGCACGTCGGTATCCGCCGGTTCGGGTGCGTCGAGACGTTCGGGCGTCTCCACCCGCCAGCCGCCGTTCTCGTCGGCGACCAGCCGCGCTGGCACGCGCTCACCATCGACCTCGAGGGTGTACCGGCGGGTCTCCCCAGGCTGGGGCTCGGCGCCGGTCTGGCCGCGGGCCGCTTGGACGGCGTCGGCGAGGTCTGCGATGGCTTGCGCGTCGCGGCGCACCGCGGCACGGGCCTGCTCCACCGTCCCGGCCGGATCGCGATCGAGATCGGCCGGATCGATGCGGAGCCGCCGTGCCCAGGCGTCGCGGGTCTCGCGCACCTGCGCGCGCAAGTCCGGATGACGCGTGCCGCGCGCCCGCTCGGTCGCTGCCGCGAGCGCCTCGACCATGCCCGCCTGCAACAGGTTTCGGTAGCGCAGGTCGGCGATGGTGGCGCCGAGATGCTCCGGGGACAGATCGTCCTCGTCGAGGGTGAATCGGCGTGCGAGCCGGTCGCGAGTCCGGTCGATCGGTTCAGGACGCGGAGCGCGGGACGACTCGTGCGCATCCCCGGCACGCTCTCGGTTCGCATCATTCGAGTGCGGCTCGGCTGCCCGAGTGGCCTGTGCGCGGGCATCGTCCAGCCGAGCGACTTCCGCTTCGGCATCGAAGACACGGCGGGCGGCGCGCTCCAACTCCGTGACACGGTCCTGCCACGGACCTTGTTCGTCCAACCGCAGCGTGCGTCCGCGCAGTCCGTCGAGCGCGTCGTCCAACGCACCCGGCGTCAGGTCCGCGTCGTCGACCGGCAACCCACGGCGGGCCGCCACGAGATCGACCTGCGCATCGGCCAATTCGCGGACCGCCGCGTCCCGCTGCGCGGACAGACGCTCGGCAACGACACGCGGCAACTCCACACCGTGAGTCGCGTCGCGTGCATCCGATTGCTGTGTCCGTTCATTGGTGGTCGCGGCGTGCTCGAGGGCGCGTTCCGACCGAGCGAGTTCCGCCTCGGCGTCGAAGACGCGCCGGGCGGCGCGCTCCAACTCCGTGACGCGGTCCTGCCACGGTCCCTGATCGTCGACACGCGATGTGCGCCCACGCAAGGCTTCTAGCGCATCGTCCAACGCAGCCGGGGTGAGATCCTCGTCGTTCACCGGCAAGCCACGGCGAGCATCGGCGAGATCGGCCCGTGCGTCGGCCAGCTCCCGCGCCGCCGCATCCCGCTGCGCGGTCAGACGCTCGGTGTCGGCCTCTGGACGAATTTCGGCCGCGGGATCGGCTTCGCGTGCTGCGTCTTCGGCCCGCGCGAGCCCGTCCTCGGCATCGAACACACGCCGAGCCGCATCCTCGAGTCGCGTAACCCGGTCCTGCCATGGTTGCTGCTCATCCACACGCAACGTGCGGCCGCGCATGCCGTCGAGCGCGTCATCCAATGCGTCCCGTGTCAGATCCTCGTCATCGACCGGAAGACCACGCCGCGCATCCGCGAGACCGGCGCGCGCGTCGGCCAATTCGCGGACCGCCGCGTCCCGTTGCGCGGCCAGGCGTTCCGAGTCGGCGACCGTGCGGCCTGGGTCGGCAGGTGGCAGGGCATCCGGGCTCGTGGCAGCCGCGGGCAGTCGCGGTGGTCGCGGTTGCTCGATCGGCAGGCCCGCGCGGCGCAAGTCGTCCTGTACGTCGCGCAGGCCGTCGTCGGGCGCCTCGGCCAGCCAGAACTGCTCGTCTCCGTAGCGTTCCGCGCTGGTGAGCGGCTCGAAATCGTCCGGGTAGCGCATGCGCGGGCCGTCGGCTTCGTCGAGGAAGCCTCGCGCCCTGGCGATTTCGGCGAGTTCGGCCAGAGCGGCCAGCGGATCGCGCAGCGCGGCGATTCTCTCGTCGAGACCCAATGCCTCGGCGAGCAGGCGAACGTGCTCGGCCTCGGCATCGGTGAGCGGGTCGGCATCGCGCTGATCGGTCCAATCGCGCTGTTCGCGAAGGAATTCGAGCACGTCGTGAACGGGATTGCCGGTGCGACGAGCACCATCCGGACGGCCATCGGCCGGTGGCTCGGCATTCGTGGGCGGCGGCCCGGATGGCGGCTCGCCATCCGCACCTGCGGCCTCCGCACGCGGTTCGGCGGTGTCAGGCAGCCCAGCGACCGGGCCATCCTGGTCGGCGCCGGCACGCACCGGTTCTTCGGCCTCGACCTCACGTGTAACCGGCTCTGCGCCTGGGTCTTCCGATGGCGATCCGGTGTCGGCAGCCCGAGCCGCTTGTGCACGAGCGTATTCGGCCCGCGCCAATTCGTCCTCGGCGTCGAACACGCGCCGCGCGGCACGCTCCAACTCCGCAATCCGCTCGTGCCACGGCCCCTGCTCGTCCACCCGCATCGTGCGGCCACGCAGGGCTTCGAGCGCATCGTCCAACGCATCCCGCGTCAGATCCTCGTCGTTCACCGGCAACTCACGGCGAGCATCCGCCAGGTCGGCCCGCGCGTCCGCCAACTCCCGCTCCGCCGCATCCCGCCGGGCGGTCGGGCGGCTCGGTTCGGCGTCGACACGTACCGATTCCCCGGCCACGGTGTCCGCTCCACGCGAAGCAGATTCTTCGCCGGGGTTGTCCGATATCGGACGGGCTACCTGGCCGTCCTCGTCGCGAGCGTCGTCCACCCGCGCGAACGCGTCCTCCGCGTCGAACACCCGCCGCGCCGCATCCTCGAGCCGTGCAACCCGCTCCTGCCAGGGGCCCTGCTCATCCACCCGCATCGTGCGGCCACGCAGGGCTTCGAGCGCATCGTCCAACGCATCCCGCGTCAGATCCTCGTCGTTCACCGGCAACCCACGGCGAGCATCCGCGAGGTCGGCCCGCGCATCCGCCAACTCCTGTGCCGCCGCATCACGCTCAGCCGACAGATGCTCGGCGTCAACACCCGTATGCCTTTCGCCGCCAGTCGCACCTAGGTCGTCGGCTCGTGTTTTCCCCGCGACAGGCTCTCTGTTTTCCCGAGCTTCTCCGGGTGAAGCCGGGTCGCCGACGCGCGCACTTCCCGCGACGGGTCTCCTGGGAGACCGGTCGCCGTCACCCGGAGCCGGATCGCCCACGCGCGTAGTTCCCGCCACTGGTTCCCCCGGCGCGGGCGGTGGCGTTGGCTCTGTGCCCGAGGGGAATCCGTCGAGCTCGCGTTCGAGTGCGTCGAGGCGGTCCATGGCGCGGCGGTGGATCTCGTCCAGTTCGTCCAGCAGGCGCGTGTGCAACTCGTCCAGCGCCTGGGCCTCCGGAGACGGGTGTACCGCGTCGTCCGGTCCGCCTGCGAGTCGGTCGAGCCGGGCGACGGCGGCGTCGAAGTGCTGATCGAGGTCCGCCGCGATCCCCTCGAGCTGGGCGAAGGTATCGCGAAGCAGCTCGTCGAATCGTTCGTCGGTGCGCCGGGCCGCGTCGTCGAACTCCGCGCGGATGCGCTCCAGCGCCGCCTCGGCCGAGTTCTCCGCGCCCGGGCGGGCCGTGGGCGCCGCGAGCGGCGGGACCTCGGCGGCGGCCGGGACGCCCTGGTCGGGCCGAGCGGAGAGCTCGTCGAACCGTGCGGCGATCTCGGCTTCGATGTCGGCCAGGCGGTCGAGAGCGCGCTGCTCGATCCGGTCCAGATCCGTACTCGCGCGGCGCAACAGGTCGTCGAGCTGCTGGTCGATTCGGCGGTGCAGCTCGTCGAGGTCGGCGAGCGCTCGGTGCGCATCGTCGCGCGCGGTGACGGATGGGGAGTGCGGCGCGGCGTTCCGCGGGTCGTCCGACGCACTTTGACCGGACTCATCCGGACGCACGGTGCGCGGCGACGCCGCATCCGGCTCGCTCCCGGGACGGTCGGTCGACGGCACGGCTAGCTCACCGTCACCCGAATCATCGGACTCGCCCAGACGCGTGGTGCGCGACGCCTCCGCCGCATCCGGTTCGCGCTCAGGACGGTCGGTCCGCGGCACACCCTGCCCACCGTCACCCGAATCATCGGACTCGCCCGGACGAGCGGTGCGTGGCGACGCCGCATCCGGTTCGTCCTCGGGACGATCGGTCCGCGGCACACCCTGCCCACCGTCACCCGAATCATCGGACTCGCCCGGACGAGCGGTGCGTGGCGACGCCGCATCCGGTTCGCGCTCAGGACGGTCGGTCCGCGGCACACCCTGCCCACCGTCACCCGAATCATCGGACTCGCCCGGACGAGCGGTGCGTGGC
>NZ_JBEYVQ010000005.1:293857-313932 GCF_040644075.1 Nocardia sp. NPDC047038
GGCGACGCCGCATCCGGTTCGTCCTCGGGACGATCGGTCCGCGGCGCACCCTGCTCACCGTCACCCGAGTCGTCGGGCTCGTCGGGCTCGTCCGGACGCGCGGGTGCGGGTGGATCCTCCGGGGGCTTCTGCGCACCGCCGTCGGCGTTCGGCGTCGAGGATTCGTCCTCTTCGCGTGGACGCGACGGCTCCTCTCCGGCGGGCGGGCGGCGATCGCCGCCGCGGGGTCCTTCGCCGGGGCCATCGGTCGGGCCGTGGGGCCGCGACGGCGTCGCACCCGATGCGGGCGGCAGGTAGCCCGGGTCCGGTGCAAGCGGAGCGGGAGCGTACGGGATGCCCGTGCGCCAATCGGTCAACGGCGGGCGGTCGGCGTCCCAGTGATAGCCGAGCGTGATCGCGTGCGCGTTGGCCTGCTGCCAGGTCGAAAGCGGATTTTCATCCAGGAATCGCGCTTCGGCCAGCATGTCGTCGAGCAGCACGAAGTCTTGTGACAGCGGGACGCCGTCGATCAGTCGCTGCCACGCCTCCGCTACATCGGCGAGGCGGTCCATCTTCTCGTCGGTGTACCGGCCGGCCGGATCGCTGTGTTCGCGTACCCGATGTTCGTCGACCATCAGGTGGTCCTTGATGCGCGCCAGTTCCTCGCGGGTGAACACGGGAACGTCGTCGCGCATGTGCTCGGCGAGCGCGGTGGCGATGTCGTCGGGATCGCCACCGCCCGCCACCAGTTCGCGGATGTCCTCCACCGTGTCGCGAATCGCGTCGGGGTCCTCGGCGGCGAACCGGTCTGCGAGGTCGGCCGCCATCCGGTCGATCTCGTCGTGGATGCGCCCGAGTTGCGCGTCGACGTCGCCGAGCGGATCGATACCCGGCTGCCGCCGGACCAGCCGTGCGACGGCGTCCACCACCTCGCGCGCCCGGGTTTCCTGCTCGGCGCGCCGATGCCGGTCCAGGCCGTCGGCGATCCGGTCGATGTCGGTGTCGTCGGCGAGGAAGCGCTCGTATTCCCCGTCCGCCCAGTCCTGGACCCGCTGCCAGGCAGCGACGTCACGGTCCCACTCGCGCCGCAGGCCCTCCGGGATGTCGACCCGGTCGCCCGGCGGCACATGGTCGGCCGCATTCCACGGCCGGTGCATCGGCTGGATGTTGCGCTGCGGCGGGGCGAACCATTCGTAGTTGCGGAACACCGTGCCGAACGGCGGCACATGCCGCAGCCACGGCCGCGCCTGCACCCACTCGCCGATCTCCGGATGACGCTGGATCCACGCCTTCACCGCCGGATGCTTGGGCACCTGCGCCGCCATCAGCAGCAGGCGCACCACGTTGTACGAATCGCCGCCCCAGTGCTGGGTGTACACGTCGTGCTCGTCGACGCCCGAGGTGTCGTACCGCGAAGGCGCCTGCGGCATGTGCAGCGGAAGGGTGCTCTCCGGGATCATGCCCGGCGGGACGTCGTCGGTCGGCAGGGTGATGTCGTTGACGACGTCCTCCATCGCCCACCCGCTGACACCGTCCGGCAGTTCCTTCCGCGAGTACTTCTTCGGCGGTTCGCTGCGATCGCGCCCGAATTCCCAGTCCGGACGGGTCGGATCGACGCGGTGCCAGACGCCGTCGGCGTCGCGCCACGAGGTGATGTCCAGGCGGCGGCCGCCGATCCACCCGGTGCTCAACCGTTCGATCTCGGGCGGGTCCATGTCCTGCGTCCGCACGTTGTCGTCGCGGTCGGCGAGCACGTGACGGTAGTCGACCGTGGTCTCCGGGCGCACGATCGCCTGTGCCACATCGGAACTGCGGCGCAGGGCGTCGGCCAGAGCGGCGTCGTGATCGGCGCGCGGGGCGGACGGGTCGGGCCGGGCGCCGAACACGATGATGCGCGGGCGCTCGCCGTCGATGATGCCGACCCGGTCGGTCACCATCCGGCCGCCGACGCGTTCGATGAAATCCCGATAGGCGCCCGCAACCCTGGCCATGTCGTCCTGGATGCGGCCGATCGCGTTGTGCGCGTCGTTCACCTCGCGTGCGACGGCGTCGAGCGCGTCGATGTCCCGGCGGAGTGCGTCGGCCTCCGCCTCGGAGAGCGTGCCGTCGGCGAGCCCGTCCCGGACCGCCGCGCGCAGGTCGGCCACGGTCCGGTCCAGCCGCTCCGGCTCGCAGGCCGCCTGATCGACTCGGCCTTCGGGATCCAGCAGGCCCAGGCGCGCCGCCAGGTCGTCGCGCTCGTGCCGCAGCGGCTTGACCTCGCGCAGCGCGTCGGCCCGCTGTTGGGCCAGCCCTTCCAGCGCGTCGATCACGTCCTGCGGCCGGGACCGCTGCGCTCCGACGCCTGCCCTGCGCAACTCATCGATTCGACGGTCCACCTGCTGGATCCGCTCGTCGAGCTGGTTGACCTGCTCGGCGGCCGCGGCGAGTTTCTCGATCGTCCGCCTGCGATGCTCGAGTTCCAGCGGCTCCGGCGCGACCCGGTCGGTGTGCGGCGCGTCGTCGGGGCCGCCGACGTCGTCGACCGTCCGGACGTTCGCGGCCTCGTACAGCCGCAGCACGGTGGTTTCCAGCTGATCCCCGCGCAACGCCGACTCGTCCAGAACGACGCTGTCACCCCAGGATTCGCAGCGCGCGGCGCGGTCCTCACGTTTGGCCCGCCAGAACTCGCGTTCACGGGTCAGGGCCTGGCGCTGCTGGACGAGCCGGTCGTATTCGCCCACCGGAGTGGTGGACAGTTCGAGATCCGCGAGTTGCGTTTCCAGGCGGGCGGTTTCCGCGTCGGCGTCGGCGAAGTCCCGCGCGGTCTGTTCCAGTTCGTCGATCCGGGCGAGACGTTCCGGCATCTCGCTGACCGGCATGGTCCGTCCGCGCAGCTCCTCCAGCGTCCGGTCCAGGCCGTCCGGTCCGGGTCGCAGGGCCGCCCAGTCGTCGGCGTCATCGATCGGCAGCCGTCCCGCCAGTTCGTCGCGCCGCGAGCGTAGTTCGTCGCGCCGGGCTTGCGCCTGCTCGAGTTCGGTTGCGAGTCGGTCGTATTGCGCCCGCGTCTCGGGTGACATCCGAGCGCGTGGGTCGTCATCGGCGCCACCGGTCCGCGACCCGTCCGCGCCGAGCGGGGGTGTGTCCGTCTCCGGAGTGGCGGACGAGGGCGCGGAGTCGGTCCGTGTCGAAGCCGCCGAGTCCCGTGTGGCCGAATCGGCGTGTGGTTCGCTCCCGATCGGCGCGTAGAGCGTGCGCAACCACTGCGCCCGGTCCTCCGCCATCCGGGCGTTCCATTCCGCTTGTTGCGCGTGGAGTTCCGCCCATGGGTCGTCCGGGTCGGCGTCGGCGATGCGCCGCATCCGGTCCGCTTCGAGCGTGGCGGACCAGGTCTCGTTCTCCGCCTGCTCCAGTCGCAACCAGGCCGCGCGGTCGGCGGCCATGCGGGCGTTCCATTCCGCCTGTTCGGCGCGTAACCGTGCCCAGCGGTCGTCCGGGTTCGCGTCGGCCTGCTCGCGCAACCAGGCGGCGTGGTCGGCGGCCATGTCCGCCTCCCAGTCGGCCTGCTCGATCCGCATCCGGAAGTACCAGTCGGATGGCGGGCCGGGCTCGTCGCCGGGTTCGTCCGCGGAGCGCGGTGTGGTCGGCGGCTTTTCGGCACCGCCGTCACCCGAAGCGGGCTTCGCGGGATTGGCATCGCCGTCGCCGGAGCCGGACTTCACGGAATCGACTTCACCCTCGCCGGAGCCGGACTTCACGGAATCGACTTCACCCTCGCCCCGGCCGGGCTTCACGGAATCGACTTCACCCCCGCCCGGGCTGGACTTCACATCGGCGTCACCCTCGCCGGAGCCGAGCCGCACGGTCTCGGCATCGCCGTCGCCGAGCTTGGCGGAATCGGATCCGTTCTCGCCGGAGCCGGGTTTCGCGGTTCCGGATTCGCCCGGCTCGGCTGGGCCATCGGATCGCCGCCCGGCCGCGGTGTGCTGCGACTCTCCGCCCGCGGCCGCGTCCGCGCGCGGGGCGATCGGCATGACCCGGATGGTGCCGTCAGGGTCGACCCGCAGCTCGCGCGGCCGTGCGCCTCGAGCCAATGCGTCCGCCACCTCCGGATGCCCTGCGGCCGCATCGGCCAGCGCGTGAGCCGGATCCGTCCCGCCGAGATTCACCACCAGCACCATCGGAGGCTCGCCCGCGAGGATGCCCACGCGATCGGTGACCGGCCGGGCATCCGCGCGCAGCAACGCGTCGCGTTCCAGGGCGGTCGCCATCGCCCGGTCCAGGCGCTCGACGCGCTCCTCGGCCCTCGCGAGCCGTTTCGGATCGTCCGCCGCGCGCGCGGCGTCGCGTTCGCGCACCGCGTCGTGGTTCTGCGCGGCAAGCCGGTCCAGCACCGCCTGCCGCCGGTCGGCCTCGGCGCGGCGGGCCTGATCCGGGTCGTGGGTGCGCGGCCGATCGAATTGCGGCGGGTTGTGCTCGGTCTCACCCGCGTCGATCGAGCGCGGGGCGTCGTCGCGCGATCCGAAGGACAGCCGGTCGGCCATGCGCCGCAGCGCTCCCCTGGGTTCGCGCCGGACCAGATCGGACCCGCCGTCGCCGAGCAGCCGGGAGATCCGCTTGACCAGCTTCTTGACACTGCTGTCGGACATGCCGTGGAAGAGCCTGCCGAAGGCGTCGTCCAAACCACCGTCGCCGGTCGGGGCCGGCACGCGCCACCCGCCGTTGCCATCGGCCTCCAGCACGATGCCGAACGAGTAATCGGCGATCTCGATGCTGCCGACCGTGGTCCGCGGCCACGACACGCCCGGTCCGCTCCCAGGCTCGGGCAGCGGCACCTGCCTGGTGGCCAGCCGGTGGGCCACCACCGCCGGATGCGGTTCGCCGGCCTCCGGTTCCGTACGGAAGTTCGTCAGCGCGTCGTGGCGCAGCGAGCCCTTGTTCTGGCGGCCCTCGTAGGCTTCGTGTGCGTCCGCTTCCCGCTGATCCTGCTTGGTGTGGAACATTTCCGGACCGAGCTGACGCAGCCACGCCTCGAAGCCGAGACCGGTGCGGCCTGCCTCGCGATAGCGCAGATAGTGCGCCAAGAACTGTTGCATCGTCTCGTAGCGGTCGGGCGCGCGGTACGGCCCCTCCGCCACCCCCGCGGGCAGCCAGCGGGTGCCACCGTCGTCCGGCGAGACGGCGAGGTAGTCGAGGCGATGGGTTCCGCTCCACAAGACCTCGGCGTATGCCGAATTCCGCACCGCCAGTTCACGCAACGCGTCGATATGCCCGCCGGGCTGCGCCACGATGACCAGGCGGTGCACACCCCGCTCACCGGTGAACAGCGCGATGCGTTCGGTCAGGCGGACACCGGCGGGATCCCGGTCGAGCAGGGCGTTGACCGTGCGCCGCGCCACGGCCGAGTCGTCGGCCTCGACGGGAGCGTGCCGCGCCGGCTCCGCCGCATCATCGGCCATCGGCCACGGCTGGTAGCGGCCGTGGTTGTCCGCGGCGGAACGGGCGACTTCCATCGTGATCTCGGCCTCGGGCAACCCCACCTTGTCGACGTACTTGCGCAGCGCCGTCAGCCCGGCGTCCAGCGCGCGACGCTCGGGCGGCACGCCGTCGTCGGCGTGCGACGCCTTCCGGTAGGCCCGATCGTAGGCATGGGTGTAGGCGGCCTCGGCCGGGCCGACGGGCACGAAGCGTCCCGATTCCCGTAGCACGCGCAGGGTTTCGATCTCGACGGCGAAGTCACCGGTGCGCATCCGCCGAAGTTCGGGCGAGTCCGCCTTGTGCGGGCGGGGCGCGTGGTCGAGGTCGGCGGCGGTGAATCCGTTGGCCCGGTCCCATTCCGCGGCGTAGTGGGTGGCGTAGTCGACGCCGTCGATCAGCGGCCCGCGTTCGACCAGCGCGGCGCGCACCTCGCGCACCGCCGCCCGGTAGGCCGCCGCGTCGAGCATCGATGGCCGGACCGACGAGTTGTCGCGATAGGCGCGTGCGGCGATCTTGCGTGCCTTCTTGCGCGCCTCGTCGAACGTCTCGCGCAGTCGGTCGTCGTGTTCGACGGTGCGCGGTTCGTCCGGGGTGCGTTCCCGCTCGCTCTGGTACTTCGCGCGTTCCTCGCGGACCCGGGCGAACTCGAAGGCCCTGGCGTGCGCCTCGGCCTGGCGGTCGAGCATCGTGCCGACGTACTCGTCACGCGACAGCGTGAGCCGTTCCAGCGGACCGTCGCCCACCCGCGTCTGCTCGGCCATGGCGGCGGCGTGCACCCACGCTTCGGCGAGCTCGAGCGCCGACGAATTCGAGTGCAGCACAATGCTGTCGGCCGACGGCACGTAGCCGCTGTCGGACCGCAGCTGCTGCCTGCCGTCACGCGCGGCCGGTGGGTCGTCGAACGTGAACCGGATATCGACGCCGAGCCGGTCGACGGTGCTCATGGCCCACCGGCCGACGGAATTGCCGTCGCCGCGCACCCGCTCGCCGCGCATGTTCTGGTAGACGCGCAGGTTGTCGCCGTCCAGCTCGCGCATCACGCGGTCGAGCCGGTCGGCCAGGTGGTCGGCCGGTACCGGCTCCTCGGCCGCGGGCGGCTCCGGTCGAGCGACATCGTCGGGCGGATTCGGCGTCCGCTCGCGCATCCAGTGGCCGTCGTCCTCGGACCGGACCGCGGAAGGATCGGTCTGCTCGTGCCGCAACCGCACCGCGCCGGAGTCGTCGACGTCCACCCACACCCGGTCGGCGACGACATCCTCCACCACCAGGGTGTGCCGCAGTGACGTGTCGGGCGCCTCGTCGCCGGTCACCCTGGTGAACCGGTCACCGGTCTCCGCGACGAACACCTTCGGCGGCCGTCCGGGCAGCCACGCCACCCGGTCGGTGAGCCAGCTGCCACCGGCCTCGCGAACCTGCCGGTCCATCAGGTCGTGCCCGACTCGCGCCGCGAGTTCGAGGGCGACGTCGTCCCGCGCCGCGACCGCGCGCCCGCGATCGGCGGCGAGTTCGCTGAGGACCCGCACCTGAGCGTCGAACGTAGCCAGCTGGTCGTCGCCGAGTTCGCGTCGCGTGCGGGCGAGTTCGCGCAGGTGGGCGAGCACGTCCGCCCGATCCTGTGCCAGCGCGCGGCGGTCGAGCGCGTTGTGCTCGGGATCGAATCCGTCGAGCTTGCGTACCAGTTCATCCCGCATCGCGTCGATGCGGCCGATCTCCCTGGTGTGAGCCGCGTGCCTGCGCACGAGGTCCTGCGTCTCGCGCGCGGCCTCCGCTGTCGCGGGCCGGTATTCAGCGGCCGAGCGCTCGTGGTGCTGGGCGGCGTCCCAGTCCCGGCCGTGCGTGCTGCGGGCACTGGCGCTCTCCTCGGCGGACCACGGCGGGTCGAACAGGTCACCGGCGAGCAGCGCCTCGACGCCCGCCTCTCGTCCCCGTTCGCGCAACCGGTCGGCATCCATCGCAGGGTCGGCCTCTTGCGCCCGGGCCACGGCCGCGTCGTAGGCCTCGAGGTACTGCCTGCGTACCGCGCGCTGGTACTCGACCTCGACCGGCGCCAGCGCGGTGGGCCGGCCGGGATACCCGGCGTTCTCCAGTTCGCGCAGGAATTCCGCCTGCCTGCCGGTCGCGACGGCATCGGCGCGCAATTGCGCCGAGACGTAGTCCTCCCGTGACATGCCCCGGATCCGGGACGGCGTGACCTCCACCTGCCCTGCCCGGATCGCCTCGGTCAGCGCGGCCACACGCACGAGTTCGCCGGCCAGCTCCACCTGTCCGCGGTCATGGGTGTCGATCCGGATGTCCATGGTGCGGCGGTCGAAGACGTCGGCCGCGCCGATCTCGTCGCCGAGGTCGGCGAACCGCACTCGGGCGCCCTCCGCGCGGAGCAGTTCCGCCGCCTCGCGACCGACGGCGGACTGTTCGAGCACCTGCCACACTTGGGTCGATTCGGCGTCGACCCGGCTCAGCTGCCACAGGTCGTCGGCGCGGACTTCGCTGTCGGCGCGCTCCGGCTGGTCGGCCGCGTCGTCCGCCGCCGGTTCCCGCTGGTTGTCGTCGACCCGCTCGCGCGATCCGGTGGCGTCCGGCGTCGAGTGCGTGTCCGCGTCGGCGAACTCCGGCTCGCTGAAACGCACTGTCGGCGCGGGATCGCCTGCTTCGACACGTATTTCGGTGAAGCCGTGCTCGGCCGCCAGCTCGCCGAGGAGGGAGTCGCGCATCGTTTCCTCGGGCGTCCGGTAGAGGTCCGGGTCGTGGCCCGGGCCACCGTCCCGGTGCCATTCGCCCCGGATCTCGGTCACCAGGTGCCCGAATTCGGACATCGCGCTGCGGAAAAGGCCCGCGCCGTCGGCCGGTCTGGTGGCGGGCTGTATATGGACGCGCAGCACCCCCTCGGTGTCGACGGTGACGTGGATGCCGCCTTTGCCGTTGGGGTAGAGCCAGGTGTTGCGTCGGTCGTATTCGCGGACAACGGTGTGGTCGTCGCCGACCGGCGTGATGGCGTCGGGCGGCGGCACAGGGGCGATGTCGCGCGCGTGCTCGCGTATCCGCGCCAGCCGCTCCATGGCCAGGTCGTGCCAGTCGGTGCGGCCGTAGCGCTCGAACTGCGGCCGCAGCGCGGCGACCCGTTCGATGAGGATGTCGACGGCCTCGCGGGTCAGCTCGTTGTCGCGGTAGCGGACGTTTCCGTCGGCGTCGCGGGCGAGGAATCCTTCGGCGAACGGGCTCACCGCGTCGCGGGCCTCGGCGCTGTTCTCGAAGGCACGGCTGTGGTCGATGCCTGCGAGTTGCCGGTCCGGCCCGGCGAGCCAGCCGAAACGATCCCGGTCCGGGGGCCGGACCACGGTGTCGAGCAGGCCGAGGGCGCGGCCGGGAATCGAATCGGCGTAGCCGAGTTCGTGCGGATCGGCGAAATCGCGGTGCCGGTCCCCGGCCGGTTCACCTGGCATCACCTGCTGGTAGACGACGTTGGGCTCGTGCAGTACCGACTCGGGCACGGGGGCGTCGACGGCCCGGCCGAGCGCCCCGGTGAGTACCTCGGCGACGGCGTGCCGCGGATTGACGACGATCTTGCGGATCAGTTCGGTGCCGTTGGCGAACCGGACCAACTCGACGCTCCGGGCGCTGTGCGCCGAATCGCCCTCGCGCAGTAGCGTCGCGCCGATCTCGCCGGAAGCCAGCGCATCCGCCACGACCTGGTCGAACGAGCGGGTGCCGTGCGCGGCGTCCCAGGCGTCGCCGTAGAAATCGGCGTGGGTCCGATCCGGGCCGACGGTCTCGGCGTCCATCAGCGGGCGCAGCGCCTCGAACGCGGCCTCGCGCGCCTTGTCCTGCAGATCCTCGGGCCAGGCGTTCGGCTCCGCCGCCCGCGCGGCCGCGTGCGCGGCGTCGTACGCCTCGGTGTACACCCGCTCGAGTTCGGTCTCGGGGATCTCGTGCCGCGCCGCGCGCAGTTCGCCGATCACCGCGAATTGCATGATGCGCGCGGCCGTCTCCAGGTCGAGCATCGCGCCGACGTACGCGCGGCGCGACGACTGCGTCCGGAGCCGGGCGGCGTCGGGCATGTCCGGCGCGTGGGCCAGATCGGCGAGCGTGCCGCCGCGCACCAGGGCGAGTATCTGCTGGGTGTCGGTCAGGCCGGGATCGAGGACCAATCGCCGTTGCGCGGGGTAGTAGCGATCCGGCGCGTCCGATTCGTACTCGACCCGCACCTTGTGCTCGGTCAGCGCCCGATCGATCTGCCTCCCGATCTCGGTCCGGGCCAGTTCCGCACGGAGACGGGCGGTCCGCTCCGCTGCCGCGGTCCCGGCGAGATCGCGCGGCGTGACCGCACCGACCGGGTCGCTCGGCGCGATCGGCCTTGGCTCGTCGACGGATCGGACGCGCACGCGGCCGAAGTCGTCGATCTCCACTTCGAGGAACCGGCGGTCGACATCGTCGCGGCCGAGCAGCGCGGCCGCGAACGGGTCGCGCTCGGCTTCCCGCATGACCCGCTCGTGGTCACCGGCTTCCGCGGCGATCACCAGCCGGTCCGGCTCACCCGGCACATGAGCGACGTGATCGGTGAGCACCCGGGCGCCCGGCTCACCGCGGATGGCCGCGCCGAGCACGCCCCGCGCGGCCGATGCGGCGAGACTGTGCTGTTGCCCTTCGAGCCGGGTCCCGGCCTGGTCCCGCAGATCTGCCGCGTCGCTCAGCGCACGCAGATCATGCTGCCTGCGCAGTGATTCGGCATCGTGGTCCGACCGGGTGGCCGCGTCCTCCGCCTCCCGCAGCGCCCGATCGATCGTCGATCGGGCGACGTCGCGGGTGCCGAAGAGCGCCTCCGCCCGGCGGGCGAATTCCGCGGCGGCCTCCCGCGCCCGCAGCCTGGCGTCCTGGCGGGTCAGCGCGCCGTGCCATAGTTCGTCCGCGGTGGTCGGCGAGAACGGATGGTGCCTGCCCGCCTCCGCCGCGCCGTCGCGGCCGACATTGGCCTCGTCCCAAATGTTTCCGTAGTAGTCGGCGTAGTTGCGCCCGTTGTTCCATTCCGTCCGGCGCAGCGGCTCGCGCAACGCCGCGACGCCGAGATCGTGGGCCTCGGTGCGGGTTCCCGCGTTGTCCCAGCGCCGCCGGGACAGCTCCCGGTCGAACGCTTCCCGGTAGTGCTCTTCGAGCGGATGTTCGGCGATCTCGTAGCCGAGCGCGCGCAGTTCGGCCGCGAGCCGGAAGTGCCTGCCGCTGGCGGCGGCTTCCTCGTCGACCATCGCGTCGACGAATTCATCGCGCGACATCGCGCGGATGCGCTCGGGTGTGTTCGCCGTGGTGCGCTGGAGATGACGTTGCGCGTGCAGCGATTCGTGCGCCAGAGCCAGGGCCTGGCGCACGTGCGAATTGCCCGCGGTGAACGCCAGCGCCGACAGTTCGCGACGCCGGAACTCGCCGGTCCGCCCGTCCGGCGCGGTGTCTTCGTAGCCGGTGCGGATCGGGCCGCTGTCCAAGCTCGCCAGAATCTGTTTGCCGTAGTCGGTCTGCCGGAGCAGGGCGCGGACCTGGTCGTCGTGGGTGTCGAGAACCAGGCGGTCGTTCGTCGGCGCGTCGACGGCACGGCCGGTTCCGCCCTGCTCCGCGTGGTGCAGCAACAGATCGTGCAGCGCGCGTATGGGTTTGCTCGCCGGACCGAGATCGCCGAAGTGGTCGCGCAGCACGACTTCGGCGAATGCTTCGGCCACCGCCTCGTGATCGTCGAGCAGGCCGTCCTCGTCGAGGCTGTACCCGCTGAGTTCCCGCAGCCACTCGCCGAAATCACCGTCGGGGTCCGCGGCGGCCAGCTCGAGCAGATGGCGCTCCGCCCGCATCCGCGCGGCGAGACCACCGGCGTGGTCGAGCACGTGACCGTATTCGTGCACCGCGACGGCGAAGACGGGCCGCCGCAACATCATCGGCTTCAGTTGGTCGTTGCCTACGGCGTTGTGCACCGCCGCACGGAAGTCGCGCGCGCTCGTGGCATGCTCGTGACTGAGGACGATCGCCCTGGTGAAGACCTTTTTGGTGACGTCGTCGATCTGGCCGTCGGCCCACCCGAGCTCGCCCCGCTTCAACTCGCCGATGCCGACGCCACGCAGGTCGACGGGCGGGAACCGCTGGTGCATTTCGACCATGGCCCTGGCGTATTCGCGCACCACCTCGGGGTTCAGGCCCGGCCGGTCGAAGCCGAACACCTCGAACCCTGGGTTGCCCGTGGCCTCGCGCAGCTGGTCCCGCAACAGCTCGCCGACCTCGTGCGGACTCAGCTGCGACCACTCGTCCGCGGTCGCGGCGCCGAGCACCTCCGTATCGGGCGCGTCCGCCGCGATGTCCTCGGGCGGATGGGAACCGCGCGGGGACTCGTCCGCCATGCGGTCCCGATCGACGTGCGGATCGTCATTCCCGGACCGCTCGACGCGGTGCGGCTGTTCGCCTTCCGGCGTGCTCGCCCTGCCCGGCGTCAACCGATCGATGAAGCGGCCGAACCTGCTGCGCGGCGCGGCGCGATCCGCCAAGTCGGTGGAGCCGTCGCCGAGCAGCTCGATGATCCGCGCGACAAGCTTCTTCCGGTCGGGCGCGGCCAGACCCTGCAGATGCGTGGACAGAACATCGGATTCCGATCGGTTCGACAGCGGAGCGGGCACCCGCCAGCCGCCGTTGCCATCGGGTTCCAGGTGGATGCTCAGCACCGTCGACCCGACTCGGAAGATTTCCAGTTCGTGATGCGACGGGCGTGGTATTCCCGAGTCGCTGGGCAGCGCTATCCGGCGGGTGTACAACCGGTGCGCTACCTCGGCCGGATGCGGCGGCGTCAACGGCGGATCGGCGTCGGCAGCGGTGCGGTGCCCCGCCTCGTGGAAGCCCTCGGTCAGCCTGCCCGGCACGTGGAGCCCCTGGCGGCTGGTACCGCGGGCCTTCTCGGCGTCTTCGGCGGTGTAGAACGCGTCGGGTCCGAGTTGTCTCAGCCACTCCTCGAATCCGAGATGCGTGCGGCCCTCCGCCCGGTAGCGCAGATAGTGCGCCAGCATCTCCGTGAGCGCTTCGGTCCTGCTGGGGTGACGGTACGGCCCCTCCGCCACCGTGACGGTGATGTGGTGCATGGTCGGCAGGCCGCCTGCCCCGCGCACCGCCTCGCGGTAGTCGAGGTAGTGCGACCGGTCCCAGAGCACGTCGGCGAGTTCCGGGTGGTTCGCCGCCAGTTCGCGCAGGGCGTCGATGTGCTGTCCGGGTTCGGCGACGACCACCAGGCGCGGCCGCCTCCCCGGCTCGGAATCGGCCGGGTAGCGCGCGACGCGATCGGTGAGCCGCTCCGGATGCGGCTCGCCGTCGAATTCCTGATCCAGAACGCGCCGGGCGAGTTCGGCGTCGTCGTCGCGCCCGATCTCGCGCGTCGCGGGGTCTTCGGAGCGCGGCGCGATCCCGTCCTCACGCGCCTGCGGATGACCCCACCGCGACTCATCCTCGTTGCCCGCCGCGCGGACGACGTCCAGGGCGATCTCGGCCCGGTCCAAGCCGACCCGGTCGAGATAGCGCCGTACCGCCTCGCGTCCCGCCCGGTGGGCGGCCTGCTCCGGCGGCGGAGCCTCGGGGTTGCGGCGATGCGCCTTCTCCGCCTTGGGGTACGCCTTGTCGTAGGCCTCGGTGTACGCGCGTTCGGCCGGGCTGACCGGGACGTATTCGCCCAGATCGCGCAGCATGCGCAGGCTTTCGATCTCCAGCGCGACATGCGTGGCGCGCTCCCCGGCCCTGGCACGGCTGTCGCGCGCCTGCGCGTCGGCATCGACGGCGCGTTCGGTCGGCGCGATGCCGTGCGCCCGGTCCCATGCCGCCCCGAAGTGATCGCCGTAGTCGCGCCAGTCGACGTGCGGCCCGAGGTGGTTCAGATGCTCACGCACGGCGCGCACACCGGCGCGGAAGGCGGCCCGGTGGTATAGCGGGAAGGACCGGACGACGCCGGACTTCCAGTACGTCTTCTCTGCGTAGCGCAGCGCGTCGCCGTAGGCCTTGCCGTAGGCGCGTTCCAGGTCGTCGACGCCGATCCGGTTCGGATCGATCATGCCGGTGTCGTCAGCGTTGCCCGCGTACATCAGGGCGTACGCCTCGGCCATCCGGTCCAGCATCAGGTCGACGTATTCGTCGCGGGAAAGGGTCAGCCGCGCCAGCGGTTCGCCCGCTGCCTCGTTCATCTGCTCGGCCAGCCGCGCCGCGCGCACCAATTCCGCTGCGTGCCGCCGAGATCCGGCGTCGGATTCCAGCACGACGGTATTGGTGACCGGGTTGTAGCCCGCGTCCGGCCGCAGTCCGTAGCGGCCGCTGTCCATGCGACGGATGCTCGCCTCGGACTCGGCGCTGAACCGGATGTCCACCCCGAGCCGCTCGAGCACGGCCGCCGCCCATCTGCCCTGTCGACTGCCGCTGAGTTCGACCAGTGCCTCGTTCCGCAATGCGGCCGCGTGCTCGGTGATCGTCCGCTGGTGCGTCCCCTCGCCCACCCGGTGCCGGGGCGGATCGGCCGGCGCGGGCGCGTCGGCGGCGTCTCGGAGGACGTGCAGGTCACCGGATTCGTCGAGGCGCACCCGGATGTCGGTGGGTGGCGGTTCTCCGGCCAGGGCGGCGCGGTCGGACAGGTCCCGCCGCACGATGTCGGTGATCTCGCCCAGTACGCGGGCATGCTCCGTGGTCGCCCGCGTGTGCTGCGCGGTCAGATCCGCGAGCAGCAGCACGTGGCTGGTGCCGTTCCAGATGTCGATACGCTCGGACCGTTCCCGGACCAGGTCGAACTTTTCCTGCCGGGTGGACGGGATCTCGTCGTCGGGAAGGTTGAATCCGTCCTGCAGCCGCCGGAACGCGCGATCCCAATCCGCCTCGATGCGCGCCAGCTCGCGCCTGGCCGCCGCCTCCGCCCGCTGGAGCCGATCCAGTTCGCGGGCCGTCGCGAGATCGGGGGGAGCGTATTCCGCCGCCCCCTCGGGTGAGCGGTGCGCGGCGTCCCACTCCTCGCCCGCCTCGTGCCGTCCGCTGACGCCCTTGCGTGGATCCTCCGGTGCGTCGAATCGCGGATCGGCCAGCAACTCGGCCACGCCCGCCGCGCGCCGTCGCTCACTGTCCACGCCCGAATCCGATTGCGGTTGCCTGGCATCCAGGTCCAGCACCCGACGCAGGTCCGCGTCGGCGCGGTTGCGCACCTCCTCGAGGTCGATCACCCGCAGCGACGCCCGCTCCAGTTCCGACAACCGGTCCCGCCAGGCGCTCGCCTGGTCGATCCGGATCGTCCGGCCGTGCAACTGCTCCATGGTGTCGGCCAGTGCGGCGCGAGTGCTCAGTTGCCCGTCGTCCGCCAGGCCGCGAGCCGCCTCCGCACGCAGCGCCCGCGCCGCGTCGACCGCCGCGGCCGCGGCGTCACGCCGGGCGGTCAGCCGAGCCGCCTCCGCATACCGGATCGCCCGGCGCGCCGGGTCGTCCACAGGGCCATCCGGCTCGACGGCCCGGTCGAAGACATCCAGATAGGCCGATTCCAGCGCGCTGCGCTGCGCGGCATCGATCACATCGCGCACCGGCCCGCCGTACGGGTCGTAACCGGCCTCGCGCATCTCCCGGTGGAATTCGGCTTGGCGGCCGAGCGCTTCGGCCTCCACCCGCACCCGCGCGGCGACGTGATCGGCGCGGTCCAGCGCGCGGATCCGGGCCGAGTTCACCTCGAGTCTGCCCTCGGCGACCGCACCGGCCAGCTCCGCCGCCCGCACGACCGCCGCCGCCTGCGCCAGCTGGTCGCGGCCACGGGTGCCGATGAACACTTCCATCGTCCGCCCGTCGAACCCGTCCGGCTGTCCGGGACCGTCGCCGGGTTCCTCGAACCGGATGGCGGCGCCGAGGTCGCGCAGCCGGGTGAGCGCTTGCCTGCCGATCTCGCTGCGCACCAGCACTTCACGTACTTCCGCCGCGGCCACATCGGTCGGGCGATGGTGCCAGCCTGCGGGTTGCGCCTCGTCCGGGCGGACCAGATCACGCGCGCCGTTCTCGTCGCTCCCGGCGGTGACGGGTTCGGTGAGATCGGCGGGCGGTGCATCGGTTCGGCGTCGCGGCTCCTCCCCGTCCCGGGGATCGTCTGCCCGAACCGCGTGTCGCTCGGAGTTCTGCGGCGCTTCGACGGCGTCACGTTCGAACCCGCCCGGCTCATCGCGCGAGATGAACCGCTCCAGCCGCAGCCCGTCCATGAACCGGCCGAGCCACCCGCGGCGGCCACCGCGGTCGACCGCTTCGTGCAGCAGGCTGTAGGCCACCCGTGTTGGTTCGCTGACCTGGAACAGGCCACGCGACCGCACTTCGGCGAACGCCTCGGCCAGCGCCTCCGCCGGGTTGAGCTGCCCGGACTTGTCGAAGCTGTATCCGCTGAGGTTGTCCTTCAGCCACGCCAGGTAGCCCTCGGTAGTCGGTTCGCCCAGCTGCTTGGACATGTAGTGGTTCAGCAACGCGGCGTCGAGCTTGCGCCGGGCGTAGCCACCGCTGCTGATGTCGAGGATGTGGCCGAACTCGTGGACCGCCAGCGCATGGACGGGCCTGCGGGTAGCGCTCGAATGCAGCCATCCCGATTCGACGCTCTCTTCGACGGCCTTCCGGAACTCCGTCGCGCTCGCGGCATAGTGCTCGTTGATCAGCAGGTCGTCCGCGTACACCCGCCGGGTGCCGTGGTCGATCAACTGCCCGGTTTCGGCGAAGACGCCGCGCGGCAGCTCGCCGACGACGATTCGGCGCAGGTTCGCCTGCGGGTTCCGTTCGAACATCTCGACCATCGACCGGGCGTATTCCCGCAGCACCTCCCCGTTGAGGCCGGCCCGGTCGAAGCCCGTCACCTCGAACTCGGCATTGCCCGTGATCCGCCGCATCGTGTCGCGCAGCTTCTCCCCCACCTCCGCCGGACCCAGCCGCGACCACTCGTCGTCGAACGGCGCGCCGAGCAGTTTCGCATCGCCCTCGACCGCATCGATCAGCCGGTCGTACAGCATCCGGACCGGCTCGGCCACGTTGTCGCGGCCGTGGGCGACCACCTGGACCAACGCCTCGGCCATCGCCTCCGACGGTTCGATCCCGTGGGACGTCAGGCTGTAGCCGCTGAGGTTGTCGCGCAACCATTCCGTGAAGCCGTCCATCGTCCGGTTGTCCGGATGGTTGTCCATGTAGTGGTCGAGCAGCTGGTCCTCGGCTCCGCGCCTGGCGGCGTTGTCACCCGCGGATTCCAGCGCGTGCCCGAACTCGTGGACGGCGATCGAATACGCGGGCCGCCGCAGGACCGCCCGGTCGTACAACCCGTCGCCGACCCGATCGGTCATCGTCTGCCGCAGGTCCCGGGCGCTCGCGACGTATTTCGGGCTCACCGTGATCGACTCGGTGTAGTGGTGCCCGTCCTCGTACCCGGAACGCGCCTCCGCGATCGCCTTGTCCGGCAAGTCGCCGATGCCGATGCGGCGGATGTCGACCTGCGGGAAGCGCGAGTGCAGGTCGACCATCGCGCGGGCGATCTCGCGCACCGCCTCCGGGTTGAGACCGTCGCGGTCGAAGCCGAACACCTCGAACTGCGGGTTGTCCGTCATCCGGCGCAGGTCGTCGCGTAGTTTCTCGCCGACCTCCGCCGGGCTCAGGCGCGACCATTCGTCATCGGTCGGTGCGCCGAGCAGTTCGGTGTCGGGGGCATGCGCCGCAGGCTCGTCATCCGGCGTGCGTGGCGGCGGCGGGTCGCCCGCCGGTTGCCCCGGGTGCTCCCCGACCGCGAGATCGGGATGCGCGTCGGCTGCGACGAACCTGGTCGCGCGCGCGTCGTGCAGCGTCCCCTGGATCAGCACCTGGGAGAACTGGTCCGGCAGATCGAAGATCGGCTTGTACTTCCAGGACGCGCCCTCCGGCGGCGCCCCGGTGCGCCATTCCAGGATCACCCCGTCGCCGTCGGCGAATGCCTCGGCGGCACTGCGCGTACGCGACCACGACGTGGTGTCGCTCTCGGCGGCGCGGCGCTGGGAGATGTGCTCTTCGGCGGACAAGTCCACGGTTCCGCGTGGCACCGCGCGTCCCGAAATCGCCTCGCGATACGACGGATTCACCGACCCGTCGGGCAGCAACCGGGGGATGCCGCGATACAGCGGCGTCCCGTCGTCCGGCAGGTCGCCCTCGAACAGGACGTCCCCGTCGCGACCGAACGAGTCGTCGGGGTCACGCGCTCGCGAACCGTCGTTCGGAAGGTCGATGTGGTCGGCGTCGAGCGAGAGCGGCGCGTCGCTGTTCTCCGGCGGCTCGGCGGCCAGCCGGGTCAGCAGGTCGTGCAGCGCTCGGGCGGGCGCGCTGACCGGTTCGTCGTCGCCACGGAGCACGTGATCGGCGAACGCCTCGGGCAGCGCCTCTTCCGGCCGCAGGTTGCCGTCGCGGTCGAAGCTGTGGCCGCTGAGCTGGTGCAGCCAATCCTCGAAAGCGAGACCGGGGTCGCGGGTGTCGTCGTCGAGATAGCGCTCGTACAGGTGTTCCTCGGCGCGATGGCGTGCGCTCTGCTGACTCGCGTGGTCGAGCGCGTGCCCGTATTCGTGCGCCACGACGGCACGGACCGGACGGCCCAGAACTTCCGCGGAGAACCGGCCGTTGTCCACACCGATCCGTATCCGGTCCCGGAAGGCCTGCGCACCGGTCGCGTGGTCGTAACTGAGGACGATCGATTCGGTGAACATGCGGCCGGACGCGTCCAGCCGTGGCTGCGCCATGCCGATCACCTCGGGCGGCAGCCCGCCGATACCGATGCTGCGCAGGTCGGCGGACGGGAACCGATCGACCAGATCGACCATCGCCCTGGCGTATTCCCGCACCACCTCGGGGTTCAGACCGTCGAGGTCGAACCCGAAGACTTCGAAGTCGGGATTCCGCATGGCGTCGCGCAGGTGCTCCTGCAGCCGCTCGCCGACCTCCTCCGGACTCAGGTGCGACCATTCGTCCTCGCCCGGAACGCCGAGCAGCTCCGCATCGCGGGCGGCGGCCACGTCGCTGTCGCCGCCCTGCGGCGGGACCGACGAATCGTCGGCGTCCCGCGCCGGAGTGCCGGTGTCGCGCGCCGAGGTGCCGGTATCGCGTACCGGAGCGTCGGCATCAGGTACCGAGGCGTCGGCCAGCGGCGCTCGAGCCGGTGTTCGCGCCAGCGCGGGCGATTCGATGCCGCCGATGACATCGACCCGCACCAGCGCGCCGTCCCGATGAAGGTTGAACTCGCGCGAGGTGACAACGCCATTCTTGGTGGCGTGCACCAGGTGGTACTCGACCTCCAGCGTCCCGTTCCGGTGCGCCTCCAGCAGTTGCTCACGCGCCTTCGACAGCGCCCGCCCCGCAGCGCTGTCCGGATCGACGCCGCGCGCCGCCATCTCCTCGGGCGTCTCGGTCAGAATCCGCCGCAAGTTCTTGTCGATCGCGGCCGTGCGGCGCAGATACTCCGGCGAACCCTGTTGCGCTTCAGCTACTTTCGAACCGCCAAGGTCCCAGTGGACACCCTTGGCCTCGATCACCACCAGTTTCGGCGGACCACCGTCTGCGCCGGGAACCAGCACCGCTATGTCGACGGTATCGGCGCCATCGATCGCGCCCTCGAACGGCGACAGCAGTATCGCCCCCGGCCGCGCTTCCGAGTCGAGCCCGAACGCCCTGCCCGCCAGTTCGCCGAGCGTCTTGGACGCCTTCACCAGCAACGGACCCAGCCGGTTGAACTCCGCGGCGTTGCGCTCCATCTCGCCGAGGCGATCCAGCTTCGCCTGCTTCTCCTCGTCGGAGAGGTCGGACTCGAGAATCTCGATCTCGAGTTTCTCCACGCGCCCGGGGAGCTTCTCCTCGGCCAGATCGCTGATCTTCTTGATCTCGAACTCCGCCATGTGCCGCTTGACCGCGTCATTGGCCTTGTTGCGCTGCGCCTCCACCGTCGCCCGCTCGGTGACCGTTTCCGCGATCTGGGCTGCGATCTTCGCGTCGACCACGGTGTACGGCTGCTTGTCGCCGGGATCGGCCATGAACCGGTAGGGGCGGTTCGTCAGCGGATCGCTGAGATATTCCTTGGTCAGCTCGTCGTGCAACCGGAAGCTGTCGTCGCGGTAGGTGCCCGCGGCGTCGTCTTCGTGATGCCACGTTCCGTCCGGATCCCGGTAGGAGTCGGGCCGATCACCGAACTTGTGCAGCACCCCGTCGGCGTCGCGGTACATACCGGTGGGCACATCGTCGTCGCCGTGCTCCGACCGGTGCTCGGCGTCGTCGGATTCACCGAGGAAGTCGGGCGACTCGTCGAGCGCCGGAGTGCGGTCGCGCGTGGGCCGCGCGCCATCGCCCTCCGCACCGCCGCGGTCCAGTGGCGCCCCCTTCCGATCACCCGGTTCCGGCACCTCGTCGCCGACGCGCGGCGGCGTCGCCGAATCAGACGGCCGATTCGCCTCGTCCGCGGCACCCGGCTCACGGTCACCCGGCGGAACACGTTCGAAATCGGACGCATTCGAGTCGTCACGCGAGCGCGCCGATTCCGTATCGCCGCGGTCCAGCGGCGCCCCCTTCCAATCACCCGGTTCCGGCACCTCGTCGCCGACGCGCGGCGGCGTCGCCGAATCAGACGGCCGATTCGCCTCGTCCGCGGCACCCGG
>NZ_JBEYVQ010000005.1:314028-430671 GCF_040644075.1 Nocardia sp. NPDC047038
CGCGAGCGCGCCGGTCCCATATCGCCGCGGTCCAGCGGCGCCCCCTTCCGATCACCCGGTTCCGGCACCTCGTCGCCGACGCGCGGCGGCGTCGCCAGATCGGACGGCCGATTCGCTTCATCCGCAGCGCCCGGTTCACGGTCACCCGGTGCAACCCGTACTGGGTCAAGTGCATTCGAGTCATCGGGCGAACGCGCCGGGTCCGACGGCGAACGCGGCGGTATCGGGGCATCGTCTGCGGGACGCCCACCGGCGACCCGCCACCAGGTGTCGGCGTTCTTGCGGAACTCGCGGGCATGCCATTCGGCCTGTCCCGCCTTGATCCGCAGCGAGCGTTTCGTCACCCCTTCGGGCAGATCCGCCTCATCGATTCGGTCGATCAGGTCACGCAGCTGCCGCGCTTGCTCGGCGGCGCGCCTGGAGTGCATGTCGGCCATCTCGGCGCGCAACCGCGCTCGGAACTGCGTCGGCGTCTCGCCATCGCGCCGACCCGCGATCTCGCCCTCGGGACCATAGATCGGCCGTTCGTCGGCCGGTCGAACCCGCGGGTCGGAGCCGCTCGGCGGCACCACCTTTCCCGCACCGTCGAACAGGATCGCCGATACCGAGCGGAGGTCCGACGGCACGTCCGGCGGGAACCCCTTGCGGCTCTCCGCTCCCGGGTCGGACACCTCGATGCGGAACTCGCCGGTGTCCGGATGCATGCGCACGGTCAAGGTGTAGGCGTGCGCGCCGACCCCGTGCTCGTCGACCGGGCCGGTGTATTCGTCCACCACGAGGGCGCGCGGTCCACGGCCTTCGGCGACATCGCGCGGGTCCATCCCCGCCGCCATCCGCAGCAATTCGTCGGCGATGCCCTGGTGACGAGACTCGTCCGGCCCGCCGTCCGGGTAGTCCCAGAGACGCCCGCCCGCGGCCTCCTCGATTTCACGCAGGGACATGCCGCGCTCGCCGACCGGCTCGTCCGGCGGCCGGATGGTATCGCTACCGGTGGCCTCCTGGAGTTCCGCGAGCGACAGCCTGGCGCACTCCCCGCGATTCTTCGGATGATCCTGTTGCGCATCGGAATCCGGATCGTCCCGCGTCGTCTCGTCGGTGTCCCGGCGAGCCTGGCCATCGGTGTCCGCACTCCGGCGGCGGGCCGGGCCATCAGCATCCCCGCCCGGGCGGCGGGTCGGGCCATCGGTATCCCCGCCGGGGCGGCGCGCCGGTCTGGACTCACCTGCGTCACCGGCGAGCGGCAGCACAACCGGTTCCGCGGTATCGCGCCTGCCGTCGTCGGATTCCGAGGTATCGCGTGATCGCGACGCCTCGCCCGGTCGATCCGTATTCGCCTGACGCGTCTCTCCGACCGGGCGCGTCCCGCCGTCCTGGCGCGTCTCCCCGACCTGACGAGTCGCGCTCGCCTCCCGCCTGGATTCGGCTCGCGGCGCCTCGGAGTCGGCCTTGCCCGCACGCACCCCGGCCTCGTCGCGACCGGAACCGGCGGCGCGATCGGCCACACCGGCCCGGCCCCGGTCGGCGGCCGCCCTGCTGTCCGGGTTGGCGGCCTGGGCGCGCGAATCGGCGGACGACGCGGGCCGTGCGTCGCTCGATCCCGGCGAAGCAGGAGACGCGTGCGTCGCGCCCGGCGCGACACCAGTGGACAGCGGCGTGCTCGCGATACTCGTTCCGGCGTGTGGCGACGCCGGGTGGCCGGTCAGCGGAGCGCCCACGGCCGGCGTCGCGCCCGTTGGCGCCGTGTCCGATACCGATCGCGTCTCCGTGTTCTGCACGCCGTCGACGGCGCCGCGCTGGGCGACCCCCGGCTCGGTAGCCCTATCATGCTGACCCGCAGCGATATTCGGCTCTTCGGACCGACCGGCTCCGGAGCCGCGGTGCTGTCTTCCTTCGTCGGCGAGCCCCGCGCCGGTGTCGGATGCCGACCGCTCACCGGTGGACCGTTCCCCCGACGACGAGTGCTCACCCGACGAAGACCGCTCACCAGCCGACGACTGCTCACCCGACGAAGACTGCTCACCCGACGAAGACTGCTCACCCGACGACGCGCGCTCACCCGACGACGACTGCTCACCCGACGACGCGCGCTCACCCGACGACGACTGCTCGCCCGACGACGCGCGCTCGCCGGACGTGCCCTGCTCACCGGTCTGCGCCGGAGTGCCGGACTCACCACTCCGCCCGGCGTCGTTGCCCTCCGACCTCGCGCCATCGGAGGCCGCGCTCGAAACCCGATCTCCCCCGGACGCACCGGTGGCGCGCGACGTATCCGTGCCGCCGGAGTTCGATGAACTATTGCCGCCGGCGGCGGGCATTCCGGCGCGCGGAGCGCCCGCACCGTTCGTCGCCCCGGACGTGTCCGACGCACCGGAAGTGTTCCCAGCGCCTGGAGCCAGACTGCCGTCGCCCGCGCCGGTCGTTCCCGCGCCGTCGGGCCGGTAGCCCACCCGCGCCCCGCCCGCGTCGGCGAAGAGATTGTTCAGGCGGGTTCCCAAGTCGGGACGACTCATCGTGGTCGGCATCATCTTGTTCCACATGTGCGCGGAACCGACCTTCGCGACGCTGGTCATCGCGCCGTTGGAGGCGCCCGCGGTGAACATCCGCCAGTCGACCGGCGTGTTCCCCAGGTTCTGCAGCGCCTGGTCCAACCCGTCGGTCGCGACATCGAAGCCGAACTGCGTCGCGGTCGCGCCGACGAAACCCGCACCCGCGCCCACTAATCCCGCCGTCGTCCCGGTGATGATGCCGTGCAGGAACGGATTGAACTCCGGGCCGAACCGCCGGGTCAGCGCGTGGCCGAGCTTCTCGCCCAACGGCCCCGCCGCGGCGCCGCCCGCCGCGGAGCTGACGGCGGTGACGACGACCTGTTCGACGTTGATGTTCTTGCGGTGCCCCTGCTCGACCTGATAGGCCTGCACGCCGAGTTCCTGCATGGTGCCGAGGATCGTGTCGATGGCGATGTGCCGGAGCAGGAAGCTCACGAACCGGTTCGCCACGATCCGGCCCACGCGCTGGATCACCGCCTGCACCAACCGCTGACCGATGATGCGGACCGCGATCCGGGTGGCCGCGATCGCCGCCGCGTCCACCGCGGGCTTGAACGGGCCGGACGCGAACGACGCCGCCAGCTCCCCCGCCAGCAACGCCAGCGACGACCAGTACATCAGCTTGCCGTACTCGATCTCGGTGCCGACGTCGTAAGCGGAGTCGCCGATCTCCTTGAAGTAGTCGGCCAGCTTCGACAGCGTCTGGTCGTCCTGCGGGTTGCCGCCGCCGAATGTCAGGAAGCTGTCGAAAGCCTTGACCATCTCCTCGTAGCCGTCGCCCGAGGGATAGGCGGTCATCGACGCGCTCTTGGCCGCCACGATGTCGGGGATGACCGAGCGCAACTCGGACGCGGCGGTCCGCCAGTCCCCGCCCAAGGCCCACATCTGGTCCTCGTTGCCCTCGGGCCACTCCATGCCGACGATCGGCTCGAGGTACTTCAGCGCGCCGGGCAGCTCGATGGCCATGCTCAGCTACCTCGACGGCCCGGTGCGGCGACCGAGCTCACCAGCTGGAATCGGTGACCGATCCACCACGATCGCGTTCTACCGTCTCGGTATCGGTGAAGCGCATGCCGCTGCCGTCGGAGAACTCCCTGCGCTCCCGCGCGTTCGGCGGCGCCGTCGGAGCCGGGACGGGTTCCGGAGCGCGCACCTCGGGCATGCCCTCGACCAGATCGGACAGCTTCGGCATCCGGGCCCGATGAGTGTCCAAGGGAGCCATCAGATCCCGTGTCTTGCGGGCCACGTCGGCGCTGGCCAGCTGCGCGGCCTCGGTGACCGCCTTGGCGATCTCGGCATGGCTGAGGTCCTCGATATTGGGCCCGAACTGGGTGTCGATCACCGTGTTGTCGGCGTTCACGACCACCGTCACCCGCTTGCCGCGCACCGTCGCGCGGCCGGTCAGTTCGGCGCGCTCCTGCTGCAACCGTGCGATGATCCGCATCTGTTCTTGGACGCCGTCGAGGATGTCGGCCAAGTCCGCCTTGGCTTGCTCGTTCGTCATCGGTCGGTGAACCCCGGGTCAGCGGATGCCGTCGCGGTTGCCGTGCTCCATGTCGCGCAGCAGATTCGCGGTCTTCGTCTGTCCTTTGCTGAAGTTCTCGAACGTGCCCGCCATGTTTCGTGCGCCCTTGATCAGGTTGTCCCTGGTCGTGGTGTAACCGCCAGAGCCGTCCGGGCCGTTGGCGAAGTTACGGCCGATACTGTCGTTGCCCCAGCAGTTCCCCCGCGCCGCGATCGACGTGCTCAATCTGTCTATGATGCCGGTGATCCGGTCCTGGACATGCCCCGTCTTCTGGGCCGCCTTGCGGAACAGATGCTCATCGAATTCGACATTGTCCGCCATCGCGTCCGCTCCTCCACCCTCGAGTCCTTCCCACCCACGGTAACAGCGGATGACTAATCACCAGTGACGTCAACGTGAACAGGAAATTCCTCGATGTTTGCGGGCAGACTCCGCGCCAGGTCGAGTGAGGCGCGGATCACCAGATGCACTCGGAGCCCCCGATTTTCGGGGCAAGACAACAGCTCACAGCTCCACCATAAGGGTGACCGGACCGTCGTTCACCAGGTCGATGTGCATGTGCGCGCCGAACCGCCCGGCGGCTACGGTTGCGCCGAGTTCGCGTAACGCCTCCGCGAAGTGCTCGACGAGTGGTTCGGCGACAACGCCGGGCGCGGCCGCCGACCACGACGGACGCCTGCCCTTCTTCGTGTCCGCGTACAGCGTGAACTGGCTGACCACCAGAATCGGCGCGCCGAGGTCCGCGGCCGAGCGCTCCCCGTCGAGGATGCGCAACCGCCATACCTTGTCGGCCAATGCCCGCGCGGTCGCCTCGGTGTCGGAGTGGGTCACGCCGACCAGGGCGACCAGGCCGTGCGGGAGGCCGTCGACCACCGGATCAATGCTTCCGACGACCTGCTCGCCGACCGTCACCCGGGCCGATCTCACGCGCTGTAGAAGGGCTCGCACAACCCTCGATCATGCCTTCCGCCATCGTGTCGGCCGCCGCGCGGGTCGCCGACCGCCGAACGACCCGGTCTGCCTGGCGGGATACAGGTGCGCGCGGGCGGCAAGCGTGACAAACTCGGTGCGCAGAAGAATGTGTTGCGCGGTTGCCGCGCGTTGGCGGAGGATCATGCTGGAAACGAGGAGCGCGATGGATCTGGACGCGATGGAGCGTCAGATCGCGGCGGATCGGTATGCGGCCCTCGACCGGACGGTCGAATCCGAATTGCGCTTGGCCACCTCGCTCGGCGAACTCGCCAAGGGGCTGATCGCCACCAAGAACAACGGCTCGACGCGCGACCGCACGAGGGAAGCGCTGGCGCCCGCCGAAGAAGCGGTGGCGATCCGCCTGCGCCTGCTGTCCAGGGGCCAAGTGCTCACCGCCCGTCTGGCCGGGGAATTGAACGACGCGCTGCGCTCCTTCGAGCAGGCGGCACGGCACAGCGGGCGCAGGGAACTGGCCACCACGACGATCCGGCGCGCCTGTGACGTCTACCGGCAAGTGGCGCGGGCGCATCCGGAAGTCGCGGGCCCGTGCGCCGACGGCCTGTCCAAGTGCGGTGTCTGGCTGGGCAGGCTGGACCAGGACGCCGCCGTGGCCGCCACCGAGGAGGCGGCCCGCATCCGTGCCGGCCTGGCCGCGGCGAACCCGGAGTTGTCCGGCAAGTACCTGGCCAGCTTGAGCACGCTGCTGCGCACGCTCATGGTCGGCCGGTCGCGCAAGCAGGCCATCGCCATGTACCGGGAGCGGTACGCGGCGTTCACCTCCACCAGCATGTCGATCCGTCTGCGCGCCTGCGGCATCCAGGACCTGGATCTCACTCCCAAGTCGCACCGGGCGCTGGTCGAACTGGGCTGCCGCACCCTGGAAGGAGCCGGACGGCTCACCCAGCAGCAGATCATGTTCAAATCCTCCGGCGACCTGTCGACCGTCGAGGAGATCAACTGGAAGCTGGCTCTCGTCGGCCTGCGACCGCTCGCGCCGGGCACCGAGCAGGATCAGCCGTCGACGCCGGTCCAGATCGGCTCCACCTTCGGCGCGCTCAGCGTCTACGTGCCGGAACGGGACGCCATCGCCCAGGTGCGCGCCGCGATCATCGCGGCCTACGCCGTCGACGACGCCTATCCCCTCGACCGCGACAGCTATCTCGGTACGCCCGAGTCGAAGTGGAAGATCCGCGAGCCGAAGCTGAACGCCTCCGCCACCCTCGGCGACGACATCGTGCTGATCGACCAGCCCTACGGCGGCTGGGTGACGGTCATGAGCCTGAACTGGGAACTCACCCCGGTGGCGAAACATCCACTGGCACTGCGCCTCTCCCAGGACTGGCCGGTCGCGGCGATCACGGTCACGGAGGACGTGGCCTACGAGTTGTGCTGGTACGAGCGCGGTACGGCCACCCAGTACGCCGCGCTCGGCCGTCCTGCCGGGCAGGCCCCCCTCGACAAACCGCTCGCGCCACTCGATTTCGAGACGCTGGCCTTGTACAACCCCGACCGGGCGACGGAGAGCAAGCTGCGCGCGGCCTTCGGCAACACGAAGGTGTTCGCCAACCTCACCTACCTGCCGGATTGCGGCCTGCGCCAGATCAGTGTCGACACGCCGTTGTCCGAGCACGGCGACCGCGTGCTGTACTTCCGCACGACACCCTGAGGCGCGCTGCCGCGGTATCGATTTGCGGCAAGGTAGCGCACCCGTCAGCGACGGCGCTGAACAAAACTCCCCGCGTTCTCGCCCCGCATCTACACAGGTCGTTTGACCAGGAATTACGTACGCCGAGTTGAACGCGGGGCGTCCCCGCGCACCCTACCGGTAACCACACCCGCCGGTAACCGGCGGGCGAACGAATTTCTCGAGAACTAATTGAACGGAATGTTTGATCCGCTCCATGGAGTGCTCTACTGAGACAACGCCCGCACGATGAACCGGATCACAGCACTGGTGCCGCAGCGCCGTCCGGGCGGCTTGGAAAAAGTCACACGAAGCTACCCGAGGGCCCTATGGACCAACTGGCGTTGGCGGATACCCCGACCGCCCGATGCGCCTACTATCGACACACCTGCGACCTGCCCGCCGGAGTCCATCCGGAGATAGGCCGAATCGTCCTCCGCGCCGGATTCGTCGGCGCGATCACGATGCCCGCCGCGTTGGGGCAGAAAGTTCGCGACGATCTCACCCATCGCCGAATAGCGTTGGGCCCGATCGTTTCTCACGTTCGGTCCAAACGGTGGACCTTCCTCACCCGCCCCGACTTACCCGACGACGTCCGGCTGTTCGCGGAACTGTTCCGTCTCAACGTCTCCATCGTGCCCTCCGGCGGTGAGATCGCACTGCCGTCTCCCGCCGTGGCCGACGCCGACTATCGGCACTGGATCGTGGCACCCGAGAACGGTTTCCGTCCCTCCGGCTCGTCCATCATCGACACCGTACGGTCCTGCACGAGAACGGCCGGGCGATGACCACCGGGGCGGTTCTTCCGGCGAAACATCAAGTGCTGCAAGCCTGCCGAGGCGAGATGCACGAGAGCAATCCGATGCTGCGCTGCGCACACGAACTCACCACGTTGCACGAACGCAGGCTCAGCGCGGGACCCGAATCACTCGGCGAGATAGACGCGTTGCGTGCGAGCCTGATTCACGACATCGATCGCTGGATCACCACGCAATTGCCGCCCGCCCACGGCGCGGCGCACGTGCACACCGAGACCGTCGGCGCCGTGATCGATCGCCTGGCCCAGTTCACCGCGAACGCCTACGCGGCGCTGGCCAGCAGTTCGGAATGGGATCTGTGGGACGCCTGGCAGCGCTTGGCCGAACTGGCCGTCGGCTACGACGACCTGGCCGCCGAGGTCTGCGCGGGCGTGCGGAGGCTTCCCGGCGCATCTTAGGTTCCGTCGCGGCTCCCCATCCGTAGAGTGAAACGGATGGGGAGTCCCGACGACTACGAAGAAAAGCTCGCCTTGCACACCAGAAGGGCGAGTTCGTTCGGCGCACATGCCGCCGCGTACGCCGAACACCGTCCCGATTATCCCGCCGCGGCCATCCACTGGGCGCTGGCCTCCGTCGCCCACCGGCGACCGTTGACCGTCCTCGATCTCGGCGCCGGAACCGGCAAGCTGACCGTGGGCCTGCTCGAAGCAGGCGCCACCGTGATCGCCGTCGAACCGGACGAGCACATGCGCGCCGAACTCGCCCGCCGATTCCCGGACGTCGCCGCCCACGCCGGTACGGCCGAAGCCATTCCGCTCGCGGACGATTCGGTGGACGCGATCGTCGCGGGGCAGGCTTTCCACTGGTTCGACTTGGACCGTGCCTATCCGGAGTTCCTCCGAGTGCTGCGGCCCGGCGGCGTTCTCGCTGCCTTGTGGAACACCGACGACAGCTCCGTGGAGTGGGTCGCGGGGCTGAAAAAGGTGGCCGGGTCCAGCGTATCCACGCCCCTGCCGCCGAGCGAACAAGTGGCGCTACCCGACCACCCGCTGTTCCGCCGGCACGTGTTCGAGCGGTCGACCTTCCCGCACCGACATCGGCGCACCGCGGAGTCCCTGACCGCGACCATCGGTACGCAATCGCACACGGTGGTGATCTCCCCCGACGAGCGGACCGAGGTGCTCGCCCGGATCAGGGCCTATCTGCTGGCGAGGCCGGAGACGGCCGAAGGCGAATTCGATCTGCCGATAGTCACTTTGGTGCTGCGAACGACTCTGCGCCGCGCGGATTGAACGGCTACTTACGCACACGAAATAGCCAGGCCACAGCGTTGCCCGCCCCGTCGCGGTATCCACGGAGCAGGCCGGATAGCGGCGAACTGCGGCGTGCGCCAAGCCGATTCGAGTAGCGGTCTACTCAGGTCACCGGCTACTGCCCGGCCATACGCTGACGGCATCGTTCAGAACAGTTCGAAACCAAGGAGAAAGTAACCGTTCCACCCCGCACGGGCACCGACCGGCCCACCGCTTCGGCTCGACGCGAAGGACGCGGGTGCAAGGAACGACGTCACCGATCCAGCGAACGCTGGGTATCGCCCGGTGGCGTGTCGGCGCATGGTGCCTGCACGCGGAGAAGCGGCGAGATCGACCAGGAATCCTGGCGTCGGTGCGGCTCGTTTCCTCGCCGCGCAGTGTCACCGAACCGGACCCGTCCGACGGCCGTGCACTACTCCGGACGCAACGTCAGGATCCGGGGTCCGTCCTCCGTGACGGCGACCGTGTGCTCCCAATGTGCCGCACGACTGCCGTCCACGGTGACCACGGTCCAGTCGTCGTCGAGCACCTTCGTCTGGGTGGTGCCGAGCGTGAGCATCGGCTCGATCGCGAGCACCGATCCCACCACGAGCTTCGGGCCCTTACCGGGCTCGCCTTCGTTGGCGAGGAACGGATCGAGGTGCATCTCGCGCCCGATGGCATGCCCACCGTAGCCGTCGACGATGCCGTAGCCGCGCCCGTGCTCCTTCTCGGCCGCCCGGGTGCCCAGCTCGATGGCGTGCGAGACGTCGGTCAGCCGGTTACCGGGCAACATCGCCGCGATACCGGCCTCCATCGACGACTTGGTCGCCTCGCTGAGCAACCGATCGGCCTCGATGATGGTGCCGACGCCGAAGGTCCAGGCCGAATCGCCGTGCCAGCCGTCGAGAATCGCGCCGCAGTCGATGGACACCAGGTCGCCCTCGGCGAGAATCTCCCCCGCCGTCGGAATCCCGTGCACCACGCGGTCGTTCACCGATGCGCAGATGGACGCCGGGAAGCCGTGGTAACCCTTGAAGGAGGGCACCGCGCCCGCGTCCCGGATCACCTGCTCGGCGACCTCGTCCAGTTCCGCGGTGGACACGCCGGGCTTGGCGGCCGCGCGCACGGCCACCAGAGCGCGGCCGACGATCGCGCCCGCCGCCGCCATGGCGTCCAGTTCGCCTGCCGTCCGGAACGGCACGACCTTCTTCTTGCGGTTGAAGACCATCCGCCCTCAGCGCTCCATCGCGAGTCGGCTCAGTGGCCCAGCGCGCGCAGCGCCCGCGCGTTGACGTCGTCGACCTCGCCGACGCCGTCCACCGAGACGACCAGGCCGTCGTAGTGGTCCAGCAGCGGCTCGGTCTCCTCGCGGTACACCCGCAGCCGGTTGCGGATCACGCTCTCGTTGTCGTCGGCGCGGCCGCGCGCGAGCATCCGCTCGACAACGGTGTCCTCGGGGACGACGAAGCGCAGCACCGCGTCGAGCGTGGTGTTCATGTGCTTGAGGATCTTCTCCAGCGCGTCGGCCTGGTCGACCGTGCGCGGGTAGCCGTCGAGGACGAAGCCGTTGGCGGCGTCGGGCTCGTTGACCCGTGCCTCCACCATGCGGTTGGTCACGTCGCTTGGCACCAGGTCGCCCGCGTCCATGTACTTCTGCGCCTCGCGACCCAGCGGGGTCTGCTGGCTGATATTCGCGCGGAACAGGTCCCCGGTGGAGATGTGCGGAACGCCCAGCTTCTCCGACAGCAGGACGGCCTGGGTGCCTTTACCGGCGCCCGGCGGACCGAGCAGTACAACTCTCACTTGAGGAACCCTTCGTAATTTCGATTCATCAGCTGGCTCTCGATCTGCTTCACGGTGTCCAAACCGACGCTCACCATGATCAGCACCGCGGTACCGCCGAACGGAAGGTTCTGGGTACCGCCGGAGGCGCCGATGTCGAGGAACAGGTTCGGCAGCACCGCTACCAGACCGAGATAGATCGAGCCGGGGAGGGTGATACGGCTCAGGACGAAGTTGAGGTAGTCGGCCGTCGGCTTACCGGGCCGGTAGCCCGGGATGAAGCCGCCGAACTTCTTCATCTCGTCGGCGCGCTCCTCCGGGTTGAAGGTGATCGCGACGTAGAAGTAGGTGAAGAACACGATCAAGCTGAAGTAGATCGCGATGTACACCGGGTTGCCGGGATTCACCAGGTATTTCTGGATGATCTCCTGCCACCAGCTCGGATTCTGGTTGTTCTGCGACCCCGTCAGCTGCGCCACCAGGTTCGGCAGGTACAGCAGCGACGAGGCGAAGATGACCGGGATCACGCCCGCCTGGTTCACCTTCAACGGCAGGTAGGTCGAGGAGCCGCCGTACATCTTCCGGCCGACCACGCGCTTGGCGTATTGGACCGGGATCCGGCGCTGGCCCTGCTCGACGAAGATCACGGCGGTGATGATCGCCAGCGCGGCGACACACACCAGTCCGAAGACCAGACCGCCCCGGCTGTCCAGGATCGCCTTGCCCTCGCTCGGGATGCGGGCGGCGATACCCGAGAAGATCAGCAGGGACATGCCGTTGCCGATGCCGCGCTCGGTGATCTGCTCGCCGAACCACATCACCAGCGCCGCGCCCGCGGTCATCACGAGCACGATGATGATCATGCCGAAGATGCTGGTGTCGGCCAGGATGTCCTTCTGGCAGCCCTGCAGCAGCTGGCGGCGGGCCGCGAGCGCGACCAGGCCGGTGGCCTGCAGGATCGCGAGGGCGATCGACAGGTATCTGGTGTACTGCGTCATCTTGGTCTGGCCGGATTGGCCTTCCTTGCGCAGTTCCTCGAACCGCGGGATGACGACCGTGAGCAGCTGGATGATGATGCTCGCGGTGATGTAGGGCATGATGCCGATCGCGAAGACCGACAGCTGCAACAGCGCACCACCGGAGAACAGGTTGATCAGCTGGTAGATGCCGCCGGACTCACCGCCCGAGACCAGGTCGATGCACTCCTGGACCGCCTTGTAGTCGACGCCGGGGGACGGCAGCGAGGCACCCAGCCGGTACAACGCGATCAACCCCAGCGTGAAGAGAATCTTCCGCCGTAAGTCCGGAGTCCGGAAGGCCGATACGAAGGCGGAAAGCACTGATCCTCCTGGCGAACGACATGGTCATGACATGGATGTTCAGCGATGTCCCTGCTCGACATAGAAGGGACGCCGAAAACCACGACGAGGCTTGGCAGACAACAATTGAACTCTAACAGTGGCACCGGACGAGCTCTCCACTCGTCCGGCGCCGCTGTAATGCAGAGTACCGTCAGCCCAGCTCGGTGACGGTGCCACCGGCGGCGGTGATCTTCTCCTTCGCCGCGCCGGTGACCTTGTCCGCGGTCACCTGGACCGCGACGCCGATCTCACCATCGCCCAGGACCTTGACCAGCTGGTTCTTGCGAACCGCACCGGCCGCCACGAGCTCGGCCTTGCCGACCTCGCCGCCCTCGGGGAACAGCTTCGCGATCTTGCCGACGTTCACGACCTGGTATTCCGTGCGGAACGGGTTCGTGAAGCCCTTGAGCTTGGGCAGCCGCATGTGGATCGGCATCTGCCCACCCTCGAAGGCGGCCGGGACGTTCTTGCGCGCCTTGGTGCCCTTGGTACCACGGCCCGCCGTCTTGCCCTTGGAGCCCTCACCGCGACCCACACGGATCTTCTCGGTCTTGGCGCCGGGAGCCGGACGCAGGTGATGCAACTTGATGGTCATGTCAGACCTCCTCAACGGTCACGAGGTGGCGCACGACGTTGATCAGCCCGCGGTTCTGGGCGTTGTCCTCGCGGACCACAGCCTTGCGGATACCGCGCAGACCGAGGGTCCGAAGACTCTCCCGCTGATTCTTCTTGGCGCCGATCGAACTCTTGATCTGGGTCACCTTGAGATCTGCCATTACTTGACACCTCCGGCAGCCTGGGCGCGCGCACGCAGCATGCCGGCAGGGGCGACGTCCTCGAGCGGCAGGCCACGGCGGGCCGCGACCTCTTCCGGACGCTGCAGCTGCTTGAGGGCAGTGACAGTCGCGTGCACGACGTTGATGGCGTTGTCGCTACCGAGCGACTTCGCCAGAATGTCGTGGATACCGGCGCACTCCAGCACGGCGCGAGCCGCGCCACCGGCGATCACACCGGTACCCGGCGAGGCCGGACGCAGCATGACCACACCGGCGGCCGCCTCACCCTGAACCGGGTGCGTGATGGTGGAGCCGATCATCGGGACGCGGAAGAAGTTCTTGCGAGCCTCTTCGACACCCTTCTGGATGGCCGCGGGAACTTCCTTGGCCTTGCCGTAGCCGACGCCGACCAGGCCGTTGCCGTCACCGACGATCACGAGGGCGGTGAAGCTGAAGCGCCGACCACCCTTCACGACCTTGGAGACGCGGTTGATCGCGACGACCCGCTCGAGCTGGTTCTTCTCCGCGGCGTTGTCGCGACGGTCGCCACCGCCCCGACGGTCGCCGCCACCGCGACGATCGCCGCGGCCGCCCTCGGGGGCGCTGCCATTCTGTCCGGCGGGTCCGCTTCCGCCGTCACGCCTCTGACGTCCCGGCATCAGACGTTCCTTCCGTTCTTGTTATCGATCATCAGAATTTCAACCCACCTTCGCGAGCGGCATCGGCCAGTGCGGCGATCCGGCCGTGGTAGTCGTGCCCACCACGGTCGAACACGACGGCCTCGACACCGGCAGCCTTGGCACGCTCGGCCAGCAGGGCGCCGACCTTCTTGCTCTTGGCCGACTTGTCGCCGTCCACCGCGCGCACGTCGGCCTCGATGGTCGAGGCGGCGGCGATGGTCTTGCCGACCGAGTCGTCGACCAGCTGCGCGTGCAGGTGGCGCGAGGAGCGGTTGACCACCAGGCGCGGACGCTCGGTGGTACCCGCGAGCTTCTTGCGCAGGCGGAAGTGACGGCGCGTCTTCGACAGACGGCGCTGCGTCGACACGTCCTTGCCCAGGGGGATGCGCTTGGCCTTCTGGTTTTCGGTTTGCGCCATGATCACTTACCCGTCTTTCCGACCTTGCGGCGAACGACCTCGCCGGCGTAGCGGATGCCCTTGCCCTTGTACGGGTCGGGCTTGCGCAGGCCGTGGATGACCGCCGAAATCTGGCCGACCTTCTGCTTGTCGATTCCGGACACGGAGAACTTGGTGGGCGACTCCACCGCGAACGTGATCCCCTCGGGGGCCTCGATCGGCACCGGGTGGCTGTAGCCGAGGGCGAACTCGAGGTTCTGGCCCTTCAGCGCCACGCGGTAACCGACGCCGAAGATTTCCATCTTCTTCTCGTAGCCCTGGGTCACGCCGACGACCATGTTCGACACCAGAGTGCGGGTCAGGCCGTGCAGCGCGCGGCTGCGGCGCTCGTCGTCCGGACGGGCGACCTCGAGCTGGCCGTCCTCGCCCTTGGCGACGGTGATCGGCTCGGCGACGGTGAGCGACAGGGTGCCCTTGGGCCCCTTCACCGAGATGTCCTGGCCGTCGATGGTGATGTCGACGCCAGCGGGGATTGCGATGGGCTTCTTACCAATACGCGACATTGTCCTGACCTCCCTTACCAGACGTAAGCGAGGACTTCGCCGCCCACGCCCTGCTTGGCCGCCTGCTTGTCGGTCAGCAGGCCGGAGGACGTGGAGATGATCGCCACGCCGAGGCCGCCGAGCACCTTGGGCAGGTTGGTGGATTTCGCGTACACGCGCAGACCGGGCTTGGAGACGCGGCGCACGCCGGCGAGGCTGCGCTCACGGCTCGGGCCGTACTTGAGGTCGACGATGAGCGTCTTGCCCACCTGTGCGTCCTCGGTCCGGTAGTCGGCGATGTAACCCTCGCGCTTGAGGATCTCGGCGATGTTCGCCTTGAGCTTCGAGTGCGGAGCCTTCACCTGATCGTGGTACGCCGAGTTGGCGTTGCGCAGACGTGTCAGGAAGTCTGCGATCGGATCAGTCATGGTCATGGTTCGACCTAGACACCTTTCTCGCCGCGGTTCCCATACAGCGCAGCCATGCACATCGGCATGCCCAGCGGTGGGCCTACGACAATTCGGATGGTCCGGCCGACCCTTGCCGACCGGAGGAGGTTCGATCGCCCGAGCGCACGCATGCGGACATGGAGGTGCCCAGGCAACCGCTCTAGTGTAGGCAAGGGGTTCACCGAGGCAAAATCGGGGTGTGTGAGGTGCCCGCTTCGCTGGACTCATGACCAGCGGAAACAGCCCGTGACCGGGCTAACATGAAGCCATGGCAAGTCCGCGCGGCGAACGACCCGATCTCCCGGAGCACATGACCTGGGAGGAACTCGAACAACTGCCCGAAGAGATCGCCGGGCAGATCGAACTGTGGGACGGGCGTGTCGTCTGGCTACGACGGGGGCCTGCCGAGCATCAAGAATTCACCAACCTGCTGTGGAGCGAACTGCGCCGGTGCGCCCGCGAAAACATGGCGGCGGACCCGCAACAATGCTGGAGGGTCCACACAGAAACCAACGTTTTCTTCGGTGAATCAGAAAAGTCGGACTTCGTCACGCCGGACTTCCTGATACACCGCTGCCTCCCGCGCCCCTACCAGGATGTCCGCGCTGCCGATGTCCTGCTGGTCGGCGAGGTCCTTTCTCCGTCGAACACCCAGACCGACATGTACGCCAAGCAGGCGCGTTATGCCAGGGCAGGCATCCCCATGTACTGGGAGGTGACGCTGGAACGCGAGAGGAGTGCCATCGAGATGGTCCGCGCTTTCGCGCTGGAGACGACCCACGGCAAGCTGCTTCCGCCCGGCGTGCACCCCTTGCGCACGGCCAACTACCTAGTAACGGACGAGTGGTCCCCGAAGAACTCCGATGCCATCACCATCGACTTCCCGTTCCCGATCCACATCCCCTGGTCGGAGCTGGAGTTCTGAGTCGCTCGGAGAACCGGCCGCTGCTGGTCCGAGGTATCGCCGCACGCCCGGACGGGAGACCTGCGAACCATCACTGCAATGGCTCGCTGCAGTTGTTGATGCGAACCAATGAAGGAGCCCCAGGCGCATGAGAAGCTCAGAGGCGACACTGGGGCGTTCGTGACGCAGCATACCGGCTCGTGACGGGGGATGTCGACTACAGCAACACCAAGGTCTGGGACCTGCTCTCCAAGCCTCGAATGGCTCCGTACCTACACGCCGCACAGGGTGACCGCGCCGCCGCCATGAAGCTCTACACCTGGAGCGCCCGGACTGTTGCTGCCTCGTTCGAGGTGCTGGGTCATATGGAAGTCCTGCTGCGGAACGCCTTGGATTCCGAGTTGCGCAAGCATTTCGAGGAGGCATCTCGCGGCATCCCTTGGTTCTTGCTGCCGTTGAACGACAACGTGACAACCGCAGTGGAAGTTGTCCGAAATCGCCTCCGAGAACAAGACCTCGAGTACCGAGATCAGATCGTTGCAGGCTTGAGCTTCGGATTCTGGACCGGACTACTCGGCCCGAAATACGAACAGCTGTGGCGGGATTGCCTGCGTCATGCCTTTCCCAACTCGTCGGGACGACGCAAACAGGTGATGGTGGCTCTCGAAGGTGTTCGCAAGTTTCGGAATCGTCTCGCTCATCACGATTCGATCTTGAACATCGACATTCCGTTCGAGGTACGGCGAATCATCGAAGTCGCCAACTACATCGATGAAGATTGCGCCGCATGGCTTACCGACCTCAGCCGGGCGATGCTGGTATATGGCGAGCGCCCGATAACCCTGTCGGACACGGCAGTTGTCGCAGCCCGCTCGGCGTGGCCGCTCTATCAGTCGTGTTACGCGTACGTCTGCCAGGCGGGCCGGTTCTTCCGCCCCATCGAGCGAATAGCCTTCTACACTAATTCGGCAATCCAAGTAGAAGTGCCGCGTGTGCGGCATCGAAGAGATGGTGTCGAGTGGACGCAGGACTCAGCCAATCGACTCCGAATCTCGGCGAATCGGGACGATCGCAAAATCGCCGCCGTCATCGACGCGTCTTGCCAACTCGGGTGGACCGAAGGTGCCTACCAGGTCTTCTTGCTGACTCGACCCGGTGATCCGGAACACCGCACGCTGCCGAATCCGCTACCGCATAACGCGACAGGTCGCGGTGCGGCATTCACGCAGCGGCAGCGCTACGTGTCGCTGCATGCCCTGGAGACGGCGCAGACGACGGCTGACCTCTGAATGATCAACTCGGCGGGCTTCGATCGCCAACGCTGCTCGGCATGCCCTGCCGCCTTTCACCGTACGACGGTCACGGGGGCGCACAGAACCAGGAAGGAACATTGCGATCTCACGCGGTCGGAGGACACCTGAAGACGACAGGCTCACCGAGCCCGAGGCCGTCAGCGAAGTGCGTAATGAAATCAGACTCGCCATGGAACTCGCCGCCGCCGTATACAACCGTCGCACGGAGCTCGGACTCACCCAAGCCGAACTCGCCGACCGGGCGGGACTGACGCAGCCGAAGATCTCCCGGATCGAGGGATCCGACGCCGTCCCCACCCTTCCGCTGCTGACAAAGCTGGCACGAGCCCTGGACGCTTCGCTGCACAGCACCATCGACGCCGACGACGCACGCGTCAGCTTCACACCGCACACCAGCGCGGCGTAGCGCTCGCTGCGCCCGGCTTCCGGCGTTCGTCCCCTCGCACAGAGCCGAAATGAACCGCCTCCCATATGGCTCGCGACAGCTTCGCGCACACCTCTGCCACAGTGTGCATATGCCTCTCGAGCGAATCACGGTCCACGCTGATACTGCCGACTTGGCCGTCATCGAGGACGCGGCAATGCGGACGGGCGTCAGCAGTGCGGATATCCTTCGCGACGCTATTCACCTGGCCGCGGTGCGGGTCCGCCGATCGCGGCCTCTACGCCTGAACCGTTTCGCCAGCGGCGATCCCACACTCGCCGCACGCGTCGACGACATCCTCGCCGGTGACCTCCATGACCATCCGGACCGCCGATGACACGCGGCGTCCGCGAGTGGCACACCACTGCGCCATCGGCCGAGTAAGCCTCTCGACGGTGTGCCACTCGCGGCCCCGTCGCACGGGGTGATTATGTCCGAGTCGAAGATTCGTCCGCGGCTTGTGGCGCGAGCGTCTTCACGGCTGCAAGTAGAGGCGCTCGCATGGCAAACGCGGCAGCCCGGTGGTATCGCCAGGAACAACGATGAGGTCGGCAGCGGCACGCACTGCACGCCACTCCCGGATGAACCGCACGGCTGCGGTGTGGCAAGCGGCGAAGTCCAGACTCACACCGCCGAGCAGGACGCGCAGGTGGACATCGGGTTCCTCCGGGCGCGGGGTGGTCACGCCCTCTCCTGCGGCTCGGCGGCGGCAGGCGCGGGTCCCGTGTCGCGCGGAATCTTCGGTCGCACTCGCCCGGCGGCTATCGCGTCCACCATGGCGTTGAACCCGTCCCAGTGCCGCACGTGGTGGAGAATCTGATCCTCGGTGATTCCGCCGGGTTGCTGTTCCTCTCGGCGGCAGCGCACGAAATCCGCGGTGAGCAGGCTGACCAGCTCGCCGTAGGAGTAATGCATCTCCTGGGCGTCCGCAGCAGGCCGGTAACCCTCCCGGCTCGCCGTTTCGAGCAGGTCTTCCACATATCGGTCGATCGCCCAGATATGCAGGTCCATCAGATAGGCGAGCTGGTGGCTCATCGGACGACCAGGGTTGCGGCTCTCGTAGTGCCGGACCCACACGCCGAGCAGCCCCACGGCCGACACCATCAGCGCGTCCGCCGGTTCGATGCGGCCGTTGAAGATATCGAAGAATGCACGGGTGCCGGGCAGGCGCAGCTCACGAATTTGCTTCTCATCCGGATCAATTCGCCGACCGGTTGTCACCGAACTCCCCTGGTCGGCGTTGAAGTTCCGGCAAAACCGAGCGCGGACAGGTTGATCGCTCGCGGCGGAAGGCATCGGCTGATCGCCGCGACCACCACCATCGCCGAGGGGCGGAAACCGTCTCGAGGCGGCTCGACCCAATGCCGCACCGCAGGAGGGCGATCGGCCGGCGACGGCAAGGCGATCGCCCGGCCGTGGCCGTAAACCGTGACACCAGCCCGATACAACTGGGCGCACGCAGCGGTCGAGTCCGGGAGATCGGGACGCACGAGAAAGACCCAGCAGCCCGATCTCGGGTACGACACGATCGGCCCGATAGCGCTTCCTCGCCGCCGGAGTTCCTCGCGGACCTCGTGGCCGAGATACGCCGCCATCCCCAGTCCCCATACGCTGCCAGCCGGGACCGTGATGCGGCCGGTGTGCGGGTCCACACCTGCGGCGAGTCCGCCGATACGGCGATAGAACGCGCACCTGGTGGTGGGAGTGTCTCGAAAGGAGCCTTCCTGCATGGTGTTCCCCTGCCGTCGAATGAGTCGGAAGCGCGCCTAGAGCGAATTGCTCGCCACTTCGAACCGACAAAGCCCTGTTCAGCGGCCCGGCGCAGGCACAGCACACCAGCCGGGCACCGCCCGCTTCGGCCTGATTCGCGTATTCCCGACAACTTCTCCGAAAGCCCTGGACAGCATCGAATTCTGCGGTATCAATGGATGCAGTTCAGACCGTGTGCTGGATTCATTCACCTGGGGAAAGCCGATGACCGAAGTCGAGTCGCCGACGCTGCTGCGCCGCCAGCTCGGCAGATTTCTGCGCGAGGCGCGTGAAGGCCGGGGCCTCACGATCGCCATCGCCGCGAAGGAAGTTCAACTCAGCTTCAACGGGCTACAACGCCTGGAAACCGGACGAGCGGTGAAGCCACGCCGCCAAGACGTACGCGAGCTGTGCATGCTGTACGAGGTGAACGCCGAGCAGACCGAACAGGCGGTGGGGCTGGCGTCGCGCGCGGCTACGGCGCGCGACGAGGACGGTGTCACTCCGCTCGGCGGACTGTTCTCGGATGCGTTCAACATGTACGTCGGCATGGAGCGGTCGGCCCAGCGGCTGACGTCATACGCGGTGCAGGTGCCTGGATTGCTGCAAACCGCCGACTATGCCCGCGCGCTGATAGGCGCTTTTCTGCACGACGGTCCCAACGAGGAGATCGAGCAACGAGTACGTCTTCGCCTCAACAGGCAGGTTGCGGTCACCCGCAAGACCCGACCGGTGGACCTCCACGTACTTCTCGATGAATCAGCGCTTCACCGGGTCGTTGGCAGCCCGAAAGTAATGGCCGCGCAGCATCGCTACCTCGCTGATGTCAGCACACGGCCGAACGTCACTCTGCGCATCCACCCGTACGCGGCCGGATACACGCGCGGCATCTTGCATGGCTCGTTCGTGCTCCTGGACTTCGGCACGGACAGCAAAGGGCGACCGATCGAACCTCCGGTCGTCTACCTCGACGGCGGGATGAGCAGTGATCTCTACTTGGAAAGGCCCGAATTGGTGCATCGTTACACTGAAATGGCCGACGCCATCCGAGAGACGGCCCTGGACGAAAAGACCTCGCGAGACCTGCTCCGCCTGGTAGCAAGGAGTTTTGACGGTGACCGCTGACCTATCCGGAGCAAACTGGTTCAAGAGCAGCCACAGTGAGTCCAACGGCCAATGCGTAGAGATCGCCCACCTGAACAACGGCATAGTCGGCATGCGCGACTCCAAGAACCCGACCGGCCCCGCCCTGACGTTCACCCCCACCGCCTGGGACACCTTCCTGTCCGCAACCAAACACGGCGAATTCACCCACAGCTGAAGACTTTCGACCCCGGCGGCACCCCGCCGCCGGACTCAGCACCTCCCGCCCACCAACTCCCCGGCCGACACCCGCGAGTGGCACACGGCTGCGGCAAAACGCGAGTAGACCTCTCGGTGGTGTGCCACTCACGGGGACCACCTCACGCATGCAAGTAGGGATCGTCCGCCCAAGGATCACCGTAGTTCTCGTACGGATCGCCCAGCTCCCGCAACCGCCGTCTGCCGCTCTCGGTTATCCGCGCCCTGAAGATCTCGCTGGAGCCGATCTCGCTATCAGCAATACTCAGATACCCAGGCACCCCGTTATAGCCATCCGAAATCCGCCTGACCGCTTCCTTTGTACCGACATTCCAGGGCTCCCACCCCCTGCCGCCCCCAGGGAAGGCGCCGAACTCGATATATCCCTCGTTAGCCAATTCTTCGACAACACGCAGCACATATGTGCGCGAATATTCTTCCGCTGCGATTTTCTCGACCGTCCCGTCGAACTCGCCGATCGCGGCCCAATCGTCCGCGACATTGCAGAGAAGAAAGTTTTCCAACTTCTCGATCACGGAAAATATGCCTTCAATACCCTAGCACCAGCCCCGAACTTCATGTCTATCCACGCGAACGTAGACTACGGCTTCTCCGAAAACTCGAACTGTGGATCGTCGTTGCTCCAGATTCGCACCTTTCCCCAATCGCCCTCCATGTAATACATCCCGTCAGTGTTGGTCAACACATCCACGTTTCCCAAATCTTCCGAGCCTGAAGCATCCTTATACTTCTGAAAAGATCGCTCTAGCCATTCGACGCGGCTCACTTTCACGAAAACGAGGTTGCCACGGACGTAGAAATGCTGCTCCCGGGCGCCGGGGGCGCGATACCTCGGGTGCTCGGGCGTCAGCACCGCCTCGAGGACGAACACGACTTCGGTAGGCCGCTCGATGATATCGAGGACGTAGCTATCCTCGAGGTACAGATTAGAAAGGACTGGGCAGTCCGAGTAATCTCGCGTCATGTACGAACCTAGTTCCATGGGGATACCGGCCAACTATTCGACAAAGTCAGGCCATCGACGTAGCAATTGTCCGAGCTCTTCACGAGATGAGAGTACCAACCACGCCGCGTCGACCGATGTATAAATCCTGTCTCCGACAGCGCTCCGCGCGAGCGGCATACGACCGACAGAATTCACCGGGTCAGCGACAAATCTCTGATCCGGATCGGATAAACCTCTACAGATAATTCGCCCGACAGATCGATTCCGCTGGTCGATATTTTGAATACCCCGCCCCGTTCGACCGCAATACGGTTCACCTGTTCTCGGAAAATATCCACCACGAGCATCGAGTCCTGCAACCAACGCACTCGCGCGGATCTCGCTATTACATCGTATGATAATTCCAGTTTGTTCCGATCGTCGGAGTCGATACTCACCACAAAGGAAGCGGCAGCTGCGGGGATGGCTACACGATCGGCCCCGAAAGCCTCCAAGAACTCCGACTCTTCCGGCTCGATGAACTCATAGTCGTCCACCTACACTCCTCCAACCATCGGGAATCGCGTTCTACTGATTACCATTCGCGAAAACATACCGCGTCACAGACTGAGAGCGTGGCGGGCCGGGCGCGCATGAACGCCACTCCGGCGAAGCCGTTTCCGTCGACGTTTGATTGTCCGAAACTTCACGACCATGCACTTACCGAGTGCATACTATTTATCTTTCGGAGCCAAATATCCGAAAAGCTGTTCGATCTGATTTATTCCTTCGCTCACTTCATGCGAGGGAGACTGATCCATGACCTTACGAGAATTCTGCAGGATCGGCAATCCATCATTGGTTTGCAACTCTTGTAAACGGTAGGCGATATAGTCGGAATCAGGATCGTCGACACGTCGCCCTAACTCTCCGAGGATGGCCACGAGTCCGGCTCGGCCACCGAAACGAGCCAGAACCTCGGTCGCTTCCAGTTCTACCGCCATATCATCGTCACCGAGAAGTTCAGACAGTCGTTGAATCACTTGCTCCGACGGGAGCATTTTCCCGAGTTCGGTAGCCGCACCCTCGCGCACCTTCCAGTCCGCCGAGTGCGAATCAGCCAGCACACGCGCTAGTTCCACGCTACTCCTATCATGGAATCTCGTCCGGTGTCGCGGGCCGGACCTGTTTCGTTAATTCTCGCACATAAACTGTTCCATCCGGTGCGACGTCATGGACCATCTCGACTACATGCGGCGTCGGCACGGATCCATGTGGCCGACCCGTCAGGTCGACCCGCTTTATACCCCTTCCATTTTCGTCATATTGTACGTAATTGGTTATGTTGCCATTTGCATCCTTCTTAACGACGTACCCGTTCGGTGGGCCGTGCGCGATGTCAATTCGGCGATCGGTCGTTACGGTAGCGTTGTCCAGTTCCTGCCGTAGCGACTTCTTCGGCAGCTTTCCGGAGGCATCGATTTTCCCGCGTAGCCGATCGCGTAGGTCGGTGACCACCTTTCTGGCCTTGACAGCGGCGTCCCTAGCCTCCTGGCGGATGCCGGCGATCTGGAGCGCCTTGCGGGCTCGCCAAGCGATGATGCCGTCTTTGATCTTCCCGGCCCATCGCCGCACCGTGTCCAGAGACTTGGCGGCGGTGACCGCGCCTGCGCCGAAGCTGATCAGCGACAGGCCGATGGTGATAGCGGCGTCGATGGCGAGCTCCTGGACGAGAGAATTCAAGAAGCCCTTGATCTCGTCGCGGAGTTCCGTCAGCGCGTCCTTGTACGCGATGCAGGACTGGCTGATCTGGGTGCACGAGGTAAGCAGTTGGTCGATGGAACCGGCCAGGGATTTGAGATCGTCTCGGATGTAGCCCGCGTCGTCGGCGGTGACACTGTCGAACAGGCTCGCCGCGATCGTGATCTTGTCGCGGGCGTTCGTGTTCTGGTAGATCGTGCCGAGGCGATCCCAGGCGTCGGCGGCCTTGGCGAGTTTTCCAGTGTCGCCGTCGGGAACGGGTATGCCGATGTGGCTGATGATATTGATGCCCTTGTCGACGATCCCTTGACCAGGGCCACCAGCGGAAGCCGGGACCGAGAACGGGCCGAACACGGGCATTCCGGGGTCTGTCGGCCGGTCCGGCTGCGGTGCGCCCTTCATGGTCGCGTTGGCTTGCGCGTGCGTGAAGCCGATGTCGTTGAGGGCGCTGCCGTATGCGTACAGCGTGGAGTGGACGTCCTGGAAGAATCCCACCGCTTCGTAGGCGGAGGTGTTGTACGAACGCGCCCACTCCTGGCCGTTCTCGTCCACGCCCGCCATCGATCCGCATTCGGACAGCTCCGCGAAGATGTACAGAAAGCTGTCCCGCAGCGCGGATGCGGCGTCGAAGCAGTTGGTGGCCGCTTGGTAGTAAGCCTTCGGATCGACAGCCAGAGCCGTCATACCCCGAGGATCCTCAAGCCCTCGGCAACAGCTCCGGTATAGCCGTCGTGGGCGAGTTTCACGGCCTCCTCCAAAGCCGTGAGCCCTTCGGCGATGTCGGTGGCACCCGCCAACCACTCGTCGTGCGCTTCCCGGTAGGCCACCATCGCCGCACCGGCCGACGCGGCGTCGACTTCCTTGACTTTCTGGTCGATCGCCGCCAGCCGATCGGCAAGCAACCCCGCGAAGCCTCGGATCCGGGCGGCCAAGTTCTCGAGTTTGTCGAGCTCGACCGAGAAGGCCTCTGCGTCGGACATACGGTCCCCCTCAGGGCAGATCGAGCGAGCTGACGCCCGCCGCGAATGATTGGTCGGCGCCGCGCACGGTGTCCGCGGTGATTCCCAGCTTCTCCGCCAGCTCGAACAGCGCATCCCACACCTGCACCGCCCCTTGATGGAACTCTTCCCATCCGGCTGTGAAAGCGCCTGCGTTGCTACCGGTCCAGCTCTCCAGCAAGTCGCGGACATCGGTCTCCAATGCCGAATACCCGTCCCGACACTGAGTGGCGACATCGAAGGCCAAGCGCCCCAGAGCTTTGACTGCATCGGTATCGACCGACAGCGATGGCTGCTCCCCGACCAACCCTCTGCCCCCTCTGTCACCGAACAGTCCCACCGACAAGGTACTCCGAGCATGGCGACGGGAAAAGCGCTGCCCGACAAGGCTGGATGCGAAAACGGTGCTCGCCCGGCAGCGGAACACCGATCAATCACTGCCCCAAAACGCAAGCGAGGGCACGGACTCGTATGGAGTCCGTGCCCTCGCTCCGGCTTCAGTTGGTGACGCTCAGCCGTGGGTCAGCTCACCAGGAACTCTTGCGCACGCCCGGCAGCTCGCCGCCGCAGACGCGGCACAAGCCGAGCTTGCGGTAGACCGTATGGGGGCGGCCGCAGCGGGTGTAGGCGCGGACAGCGAACTTCGGCTTGGCGTTACCCGCCCCTCCTACCCCGAATCGCCGACCGCATCGAGAAATCGGCGCTGCTCGTCGTGAAGCAGGGCACTTACCCGAGAGGTAATCGACTTCATTATCAAGACCCGACATGATGATGAGGTATCCGAGGATTGGAGAAAACGATGCCCTACTTCGAATCGCACGACGGCACCACCCTGCACTACCAGGACTGGGGTACCGGACAGCCGGTGCTCTTCCTGGCCGGTGGCTGGTTGAGCAGCACTTCGTGGGAGCTGCAAATGCTGCCGCTGTCCAAGCAGGGCCTGCGGTGCCTGTCGTACGACCGGCGTGGACACGGCAAGTCGGACTGGGTCGGGCACGGGTACGACTACGACACGCTGGCCGCGGATCTGGCCGCATTCCTGGACCATCTCGATCTGCGCGACGTCACCGTGGTCGCGCACTCGATGGCGGGCGGTGAGATCGTCCGGTATCTGACCCGGTACGGCAGCGATCGGATCAGCCGGGTCGCGCTGGTATCGGTGACGATGCCGTATTTCGCGCAAGCCGAGGACAATCCGAACGGCGTGCCGAAGGCGATCTTCGATGCGGTGGGCGCGGCCCGCGCCGCGGATCGGCCGCTGTGGATGGAACAGAACGCGCAGGCATTCTTCGCGACGCATCTGGGCAACCAGGTGTCTTCGGCGCGGATCGCGTGGATGGTGCAGAAGTGCATGGACTGTTCACTTCTCGCCGCGGACGAGATCATGAATACGATCTACCACGCCGACTTCCGCGACGAGTTGCGCGCACTCACCGTGCCCACGCTGGTCATCCACGGTGACGCCGACGCCTCGGCTCCCATCGACCTCTGCGGTCGGGTGATCAAGGATCTGATTCCCGGCAACACCTACAAGGAATACCCGGCGACCGGACACGGCATCATGATCTCGCACGCCACGCAGCTCAACGCCGACATCCTCGATTTCATCAAGGCATGAGGCCGGTGCGGTACCGGCGGATTGTCCCCGCCGCTACCACGCGACCCCCGACCAGTGCTTTCGGTACCGGCAGGTTGGCCGAGCCAGCGACTACCGAACCAGGTCGGCGAAGCTGATGTCGCCGAGCACCACGTCTTCCAGGCGGACGAATCCGTCACGGTGCGGGCGGTACTCGGCGGCGTGGGCGTCGAGGCGAAATTCCCGCACCTCTTCGATGTGCATCGACGACGTCGGAAGTCTTCACTCGGCTCTGCCGATCAAGAACGCGCTGGAGCCGGTCTCGAAGCGGCGGAACCGGTTCACGCTCCGAGACCGGTGGTGGCAGCGCGGAAATCAGTGGGGCGGATACCTCGAAGTCGCTTGAACGCCGCGCTGAAACCGAAAGCGTCCGCATAGCCGACGGCCTTCGCCACCTGCGCCACGGTGAGACTTCGGTCAGCCAGCAGTTCCTCCGCCTCATCCATCCGGCATTCGGTGAGGTACGCCAGGGGCGACTGGCCCATGACCTCGGAGAACCGCCGTGCGAACAGCGCCCGGGATACCCCCGCCTCGGCGGCCAGCGACGCGACTGTCCAACCGGCGGAGGGCTTTCCGTGCATGGCCTCCAACGCCGGCCCGACCACCGGATCGGCCGGCCCTCTGTACCACCCCGGCGCGTCGGCGTCCAGTTCATCGAACCAGTCGCGCAGCGTGCAGACCAGCGCCCAGTCGAGCAGCCGGTCCATCATCGCCTGCGCTCCGGCCGGACGCCGGGCGGCATCGGCGGCGATCGACTCCATCCACGCGCACACCTCCACGTCGTCGGTCACCACCAGGACGGGCGGCAGAGCACGCAGCAGACGTTCGTGGCGGCGGCCGGAAGCCCGATAGGCGCCGACGATCAGAGCGGTCTCACCGGTGAGGTCGTTTTCCCACCGACCGCCATCGAGCGCGGGATCGCATTTCGCGTCCGGCGCGAAGCAGGCGACCTCGTATTCCTCGTGCGGCAGGCCGACAGTATCGGCGCGGTCGACGAGAACGAACGGTTGCGGCCCGCGCACGATCGCGGTGTCCCCCATTGTGATCCGACGTTCCAGACCGCCCGGCAGTAGTAGTGTCCCCGCACCGCGCAGCACAGTCACCATGGTCAACGGCGCCTCGTCGGCGAACCGGATGCTCCACGGTGCTTCCAAGACCGCGGTAGTGAGCACAGCTCCCTCGGCGCGTATACCGCCCAGCAGTTTGCTCAGAGGATCCACACCATCGAGATTAGACGAACTCCTATCAGATGTAGATCTTCACCCATAGATCGTCCACTGCTCAGGGTATGGAATGGAAACCGGACCGAACAACCGATCGTCCGAATCTCCGGACCAACAGTGGAGGCCACCTTGCCGCACAACCCGACCGTGGACACCGCGATCACCCGCACCGCGCTGGTCGTCGTCGCCCATCCCCGGCCCGATTCGCTGACCGCCCATATCGCCGAACTGGCCATCCGGCGGCTCACCACGGACGGCTACCGGATCGACCTGCTGGACCTGCACGCCGAGAACTTCGATCCCCGGATGGCCGCCGCCGACCTTCCGGAATGGGGCAACCGGGAGAAGGCCTATTCCCCCGAGGTCGAGAGCCATATGGGGCGCATCCTCGGCGCCGACGTGATCGTCGCAGTGTTCCCGGTGTACTGGATGCAGGTCCCGGCGATTCTGAAGGGCTGGATCGATCGGGTGTGGAACTACGGATTCGCGTATGGCCGCAGCAAATCCCGGCTCGCGGGCAAGCGGATGCTGTGGCTGGGACTGGCGGGCGTGGCAGACGACGACGCGCTCGTCGGACCCATGCAGGATGCGCTCAGCGCGCAACTCGACGACGGCATCGCCTATTACTGCGGGCTCGCGCAGTCATCGGTGGGATTGTTGCCCGGCGCGGAAGAGAAGCGGCAGCGCCTGGATGCGGCGGGCAACCTGCTACTCGACGAAGCCCTCACCGGCGCGGCGCGCGAAGCGCACTACGCGGAGTTGGACAACCGGGCGCTGGGCTTCGTCGACGAATTCCTCGCCGCCGACCGGGTTCCGGCCTGACCACACAGTCGAGCGCGGCATCGAACCAGCTCGAAATCATGAACACTGAGCGAGGGCACGGACTCCTAGGAGTCCGTGCCCTCGCTCAGTGTTCAGTTGGTGACGCGCAGAGCGTCAGCTCACCAGGAGCTCTTGTGCACGCCCGGGAGCTCGCCGCGGTGGGCCATCTCGCGCAGGCACACGCGGCAGAGGCCGAACTTGCGGTAGACCGCGTGGGGGCGGCCGGCCCGTGTGGTTGTTCCACTCGTCCATCTCGATACCCCTAGTAAGGAAAGGCGTTTTACAGTCGGACGCTGGATCACAAGCCGTTGCGTCACCAAACGAGTAGTGACGCCAGGATCGAAACGCCCAGGCCCAGCCAGGAGATCGCGATTCCCGTTCCGAACTGCCGAGCCCTACCCTTCGACAGCCATAGGACGACAACTATCGCCACCTCGACAGCCAGGACGAAGGCGTACAGAAAGAGCAGATAGTACGCCGTGGCGATCAGGGGAACCGCATTGACCAGCATGGCCATCGAGCATCCAGTGAAGGAGGTCCGGCTGAATCCAGAGGGCGAATCCTCGTCATCGGTCGATGCGACTGCGATACAGAGCGCCACCAGCGGCAGAGCCAAGGGAAAGAACCGCAGTGCCGGTACGCCAAGCAGCACGAAGGATGCGGTGATCACACCGAGCGCGACACCCCTCCACTTGGGAGAGCTCGACCATGCCAGTCCGAACGCGATGAGCGCGCCGACCGCGGATACGACCAAATAGCAGCCGACGGGTGGCTCATTTCGATCCGAATAGATCACCGCCATCGCGGCTGCCACAGCAATGAGCTGGGGAATGAACCACAGCGAGGTGGACCACGTCGCGGCAGTCCAATACCCGTAGCCAGTCCGTAAGGCGCGAAGGCCGGCCATCGTTCACCCTCCCTCTGATACATAAACCGCATCCCTTGGTACCGAATCGGACGGCGGAGCTTACCTGCCCAATGGATGATCGTCTTCGGTGATTGTGCGGACCGACGGGGCTTTATCGGGTGTCCCAGCCGCAGTCCCTGGAAGATCGGTGGTCACCGGGAATCCAGGAGGCTGATCACCTGGATACTCCTGGTACGTCCTGAACTGGTCGAAGACGTTCGGATCGGTCCCGGGAAGCTCGTGATGGAAAGGCAGGTTCACGCCCGGACCCCACGAACGGCCGGATGCAGCCGGGTCCACGGTGATCGTCCGAGTGCTGCCATCCGGGCGGTCCTGGTAAGCCTCGAGGGAAGGGTAGTCCGAACGAGCACCTTGTATCTGGACGCCGTCCTGTCCGGGAACAAAGACCAAGTCGCCGTTGACCGATATCGGATGCTCGGACATCGGCCCTGGAGGATTTCTGGCTATGTCCGGCGCAAACGGATTGGCGGCGTCATAGCGGATACGCACTGTGCCGTCATCTGTCTGCCAAACGGTCGCCTCGGGGGCGCCGACCTTGGACACTCCAGGACTACCGTCGGGATTCTGATCGACCGATGGGTTCTGCCGGATGACGACGATACCGTTCTCGTAGTCCACATATGTAGCGACGCGTGTGTGTTCGGGATCGAAGTTGGGATCAGCCGTCCGATTGTCACCCATGTCCCGGTTCGTCGGCGGAAAGCTTGTTACATCGCGCTGCTCGATGTACTGACTCGTCCGCACGACCCCTTGGTCTTGGACCGGATTGATGCGGACCACTCGAATTTCTGGCCCAACTCCTTGATACTTCGGATCGTAACTCTTCGGATTCAGCGCCTCCGCAGTGGTCCAATCGGTAGCGCTGGTTGGTGGCCGACCGAACGCCTGCTGAAACGCTGCAGCGGAGGTTTGAATGCGTTCAGGGTCTGCCCTCGAGTCCTCCAACCGGTTGGCCTGGATCGCGGCGTTGGCCGCCGCGAGCACTGACTCAGGCGCCATGGCCGTTAGTTCGTCATTCGCAGCCGAGATCTTCGCGCCCCACTGCGTGTCGAATGCCTCGAGTGTCGAGATCAGGCCACCCAGCCTCGAAAGCTGCACCCCTGCTTCCGAATTCCAATCTTCTACACCACTGATGCTCCAGTCGTCGCCGACCGTGACCGGGAGCGCTACATAGTGCTGGAAAATCGTGCGGATCTCAGAGATCGGGTGGGCCATATCGCGAGCGGCGCCGGCACAGGCGGTACTGAGGTCATCGTAAGCTGTTGCGATAGCGCGCATCTGGGCCTGCTCGCGATCAGCACGCCGCTCCGCCGCACTTCTCGCATCACCTCTCCAACCGAGTCCGTAGATCGTGCCGTGCATCGCGTTGGATGCCGTGATGATCACTTCCGCGATGCGACTCGCGTTATCGGCTACCGCCTGAAGGCCAGAAACATCCCAGTTCAGGACTTCGATAGGGGTGGGCACAGCTCACCGTCCTCCGTGCGGGTCACCCGAATTGATGTCCGACACTGCCGCTAGGCGATTGGCCGCGTCGGCATCTGTGTTCTGGAACTTGTCGGCCGACAACGCCAGCAGAGCGGAGAACTGATTGAACCGAGCCCGCAAAACATCTTTGGCCGTCTTACTCTTGCCATCACTGCCACTGAGCGCCGTCCCGACGGCGGAGCCCTTCAACTTTGCGGCGACAGGTTCAGCACCTAGATGCGGTGCACGATCTATTTCGCCGGGCAACAGCGCCATAGATCCTGCCGCCGCACGCAGCGTGTCCGGGTCTACTTCGAATGCCATCCCGCCCCCTTGTGATTCGCAATCGGCATGTCGCGAATCACCCGTAAGTACAGCTGCCACCGAGGCCGACTGAGCTCGGTACAGCTTAACCGGTTGCCGATCGCAACCCCAGACTGACATCACGGGAGCAAGGCACTCTCCTCGAGAAAGTCCGCTGGGACCGAGATCCGTCAGCCGCTACCGGACCAAGTCGGCGAAGCTGATGTCGCCTTCGCCAGCGGTATCTTCGTGCAGCTGGTGGTACTGCAGCTCGGTCAGCTCCTGCGGGCAAGTGATCCGAGGCTCGGGTCGTCACGACAAAAGTCTATGCAAGTCCGCCGTAACGATGGCCCTGAACGCGAGCGAGGGCACGGACTCGCATGGAGTCCGTGCCCTCGTTCAGTGTTCAGTTGGTGACGCGCAGAGCGTCAGCTCACCAGGAGCTCTTGTGCACGCCCGGGAGCTCGCCGCGGTGCGCCATCTCGCGCAGGCACACGCGGCAGAGGCCGAACTTGCGGTAGACCGCGTGGGGGCGGCCGCAGCGCTGGCAGCGGGTGTAGGCGCGGACAGCGAACTTCGGCTTGGCGTTGGCCTTGTTGACCAGTGCTTTCTTAGCCATGTGCTCAGTTCTCCTTGAACGGGAAGCCGAGGTGCTTGAGCAGGGCACGGCCTTCTTCGTTGTTGGTCGCGGTGGTCACCACGGTGATGTCCATACCACGCGGACGGTCGATCCGGTCCACGTCGATCTCGTGGAACATCGACTGCTCGCTCAGGCCGAACGTGTAGTTGCCGTTGCCGTCGAACTGCTTCGGCGACAGGCCGCGGAAGTCGCGGATACGCGGCAGCGCGATGGAGACCAGGCGGTCGAGGAACTCCCACATGCGGTCGCCGCGCAGGGTGACCTTCGCGCCGATCGGCATGCCCTCACGCAGCTTGAACTGCGCGATGGACTTGGTCGCCTTGCGGATCTGCGGCTTCTGACCGGTGATCAGGGCCAGGTCCTCGACGGCGCCGTTGATCAGCTTCGCGTCGCGGGCGGCGTCGCCGACACCCATGTTGACGACGACCTTCACCACGCCCGGGATCTGCATCACGTTGGCGTAGGAGAATTCCTTGTTCAGCGCGTCCTTGATCTCTTCGCGGTAGCGCTGCTTCAGCCGGGGCTGCACTTTTTCGGTCGTGGTCATGTCAGATGTCCTTCCCGTTCTTACGGGAGATCCGGACCCGCTTGCCGCTCTCCTCGTCGGTCCGGTAGCCGACGCGGGCCGGCTTGCCGTCGGAGTCGACGACCATCACGTTGGAGACGTGGATGGGGGCTTCCTGGGTCACGATGCCGCCCGAGGAGGCGCCGCGCTGGTTGGCGGAGTTCGCGACGTGCTTCTTGATGCGGTTCACGCCCTCGACGAGAACCCGGTTCTCCTTCGGGTAGGCCTGGATGACCTTGCCCTTGGCACCCTTGTCCTTGCCCGAGATGACGAGCACGGTGTCGCCCTTGTGCACCTTCATGTCAGAGCACCTCCGGGGCCAGCGAGACGATCTTCATGAACTTCTTGTCGCGCAGCTCGCGGCCCACCGGGCCGAAGATGCGGGTGCCGCGCGGGTCGTTGTCCGCCTTGATGAGCACGGCCGCGTTCTCGTCGAACTTGATGTAGGAACCGTCCGGACGACGGCGCTCCTTGGTGGTGCGCACGACGACGGCCTTGACGACGTCACCCCGCTTCACGTTGCCGCCGGGGATGGCGTCCTTCACGGTAGCGACGATGATGTCGCCGATACCGGCATAGCGACGCGACGAACCGCCGAGAACGCGGATGCAAAGGATCTCCTTCGCGCCCGTGTTGTCGGCGACGCGCAGTCGCGACTCCTGCTGAATCACTTCAGCGTCCTCCTTGACCTGGACGTATGTGCACGCCGGATTGCCGACCCGACGGGCATGGTCGGTCGCCCTCCGGACGCGCGCCTGCCAGCGGTTTTCTCGGTTCGAGCCAGAAACGCGGAACCAACCACTGGGGGTTCACTGCCGGATTGCGGGCACAGCTCCCGCAGGCAACCGGTCTAGTGTATGGGAATCCGCAGGTCGTTCCCAAATCGGGGGTGGTCGCCGGCCCGCACGACGACGCTCGTCCCCAATCCGGGCCGGACCGGCGCCGCGCCGGTAGCCTCGTGTCCTGCAAGGCTGCCTTCGTACACCAGCGGCACCGCCGCGTCGGGGAGAGGATTCTCGTGACATCTACCGGTCGGCCAGCGAAGCTGGATCGTCGTGCCTTCCTGATCGCCCTCGGAGCCGTCCCGGCCGCCGCCGCGCTGGTCGCCTGTTCGGACGACACCGAACCCGCGAGCAGGACGCTGACCGGCGTCGATCTCAGCGGAGCGGACGAGACTATACGGCCGCAGGACGACCTGTACCGGCACGTCAACGGGAAATGGCTGCGGGAGTACCAGCTGCCGCCGGACAAGGTCAGCTACGGCTCGGGCAGCGAGGCGGGCGAGCGCACCGAGCAGCAGTTGCGCGAGATCATCGACGGTATCCACGACCCGAAGCCCGGCTCGGAAGAACAGCAGATCAGGGATCTCTACGACGCCAGGGTGGATTGGGACGAGATCGAGCGGCTCGGCATGACGCCGTTGGCGCCGCTGTTCGCGAAGATCGATGGGGCCGCCACCAAGCCGGAGTTGGCCAAGGTGATGGCCGAGTTGCCGATCGGCGGGCTGATCGGGCTCGGCATCGGCGTCGACCGGAAGAATTCCAACGCCTACATCCCCTCGGTCGGCCAGTCCGGACTCGGGCTCGGGGAGCAGTACTACCGGAAGCCCGAATACGCCGAGGTGCTCGGGCAGTACCGCACCTTCCTCGAGCGCGTCGCCGCGGGCGCGGGATGGGCCGACCCGGCCGGTGTCGCTCAGCGGGTGTTCGATCTGGAGAAGCGCATCGCCCCCGCGCACTGGGACAACGTACGCAACCGCGACACCGACGCGACCTACAACGTCTACAGCTGGACCGATATGACCGCTCTCGCCCCGGGCTTCGACTGGGATCCGTGGCTGGCGGGCAACACCGACCGCCCACGCGAGTTGTTCGCGACGATCGTGGTCAACCAGCCGTCCTTCATCACGGCAGCGGGTCAGCTGTGGACCGAGGTGGACATCGCCACGTGGCGGGACTACTTGAAGTTGGCCGTGTTGCGGGAGTTCGCGCCCTATCTGCCGAAGGCCGTCAACGACGCGAATTTCGACTTCAAGGGCAGGATTCTCAACGGACAGGACGAGCGCCCGGAACGCTGGAAGTACGGCGTGAGCATCGTCGACGACAAGCTCGGCGAGCAGCTCGGGAAACTCTATGTGGCCAAGCATTTCCCGCCGGAAGCCAAGGATCGCGCCAAGGAAATGCTCGCCGACGTGATCGCGGCCTACCGGGAGAACTTCACCAATTCGACCTGGATGTCGCCTGCCACCAGGGCGGCATCGCTGGCGAAGCTGGACAAGATCGATCCCAAGATCGGTTATCCGGACAAGTGGGTCGACTACTCGAAGCTGAAGATCACCAAGGGCAAGCTGATCGAGTCGTTGCTCGCCATCAACGAGTTCGAGGTCAAGCGGACGTTCGCGCGCCTGGGCACGCCCGTCGACAAGACCGAATGGGGGATGTCGCCGCAAACGGTGAACGCCTACTACTCCGCGGCGTCCAACCAGATCGTCTTCCCGGCCGCCTACCTTCAGCCGCCCTTCTTCGACAAGGACGCTCTGCCCGCGGTCAATTTCGGTGCGGTCGGGTCCACCATCGGGCACGAGATCGGCCACGGCTTCGACGACCAGGGCTCCAAGTACGACGGCGACGGCAACCGCCGCGACTGGTGGACGCCAGAGGATCGCGCCGCGTTCGACGCCAAGGCCAAACAACTGGTCGACCAATACAACGCGCTCGTGCCAGAGGGGCTGGAGCCGACCCAGCACGTCAACGGCGAACTCACCGTGGGCGAGAACCTCGCCGACCTGCGCGGCCTGCAGATCACGCTGGCCGCCTTCCGCATCGCCGAAAAGCGCCGCGGTATCGACAATCCCGACTACCGCACCATGTTCCTGTCCTGGGCCCGCAGCTGGCGTGAGAAGCAGACGAAAGAACTCACCGTCCGCTACCTCAGCATCGACAGTCACTCCCCCAACGAATTCCGCTGCAACCAGGTCGTGCGCAATCTCGACGAGTTCTACAAGATTTTCGAGCTGAAAGAAGGCGACAAGTTGTACATGCCGCCCGATCAGCGGGTGACATTCTGAGCGAAGCGAGGTTCGAGCCTGCCCGTCGCGGCGGGCTCGATCGCTACGCGGACCGGAGCAGACCGTCGATGAGGGCGGCGAGGCCCAGGTCGTAGGTGTCCTGAGCGGCCAGGGACAGGTAGTCGGAGCCGAGGGCGGCCAAGCGGGGGAAGATGTCGGCGTCGAGGTCGGCGAAGACTTGTGCGCGGAAGGTGGGGCGGTCCTCCGCGGCCCTGCGGGCGGATCGGGCGCGCACGATGAGGTCGCCCGCCGTGTAATGCCAGATGACGCGGTACGCCTGGGCGGCGCGGTCCAGCGGTAGACCTCCCGCGACGAATCCGTCCACGATGGATTCGCTGACCCAGAGCGCCGAGACGCCCAAAAGGTCGTCGGCGGTGAGGATTTCGACGATCCACGGCCGTGCGGCGAGCACGTCGTGCATGGCGCGCGCCGCGACGCGGACGCGCTCGCGCGGCTCCGCCGGCAGGTCCGGCCACGCCACCTGGTCGGCGTACTCGTTGAGCAGTAGACGCAGCAGGTCTTCCTTGTCCCGGACGTGGTGGTAGAGCGCCATCGGCGTGCAGCCGAGTTCGGTGGCGAGGCGGCGCATGGTCAGCTTCGCCACGCCCTCGGCCTCGATCACCGAATTGGCCGCCGCGAGGATCTCCGCTCGGGAGATACGCGCAGGTCGGCCGGTGCGTTGTGGCTGAGATGACGAACTCGGCATCCGTCCATCTTCGCCCATCCGCAGAACCGGGTGTGGACACGGGGCGACTCGCGCGGTTACTTTCTATACATGTATAAAAACTCTCGCGGGCGGCCCGGCGTCGCTCTGACGGCGGTGGCCGTCGCGCAGTTCATGGTCGCGTTGGACATGGCGGTGGTGAACGTGGCGCTGCCTGCCATCCGCGCCGATCTGGGCTTCGCGCCGGTCGATCTGGCCTGGGTGGTGCACGTCTACGCGCTGACTTTCGGCGGGTTCCTGCTGTTGGGTGGAAAGGCGTGCGACCTGTTCGGGCGGCGCAGGTTGTTCACCGGCGGGCTCGTGATGTTCGGCATCGCCTCGCTGGTGGGCGGATTCGCGCAGGAGCCATGGCAACTCGTCGCCGCGCGGGCCGTCCAGGGACTCGCGGCGGCGGCCGTGGCGCCCGCCGCCTTGGCCACGTTGACCACGACATTTCCGGAAGGTCCCGCCCGGGTGCGAGCGCTCGGCGTGTGGAGCGCGGTGAACGCGGCGGGCGGCGCGATCGGCGTGCTGGTGGGCGGATTGCTGACCGAGTACGCCAACTGGCGCTGGGTGATGCTCGTCAACGTCCCGATCGTGGTGATCGCATCGGTCGCGGCGGTGGCCGGTGTGGCGGCCGATCGAGTGAGCGGGCGAGCGCGGGTCGATGTGCCGGGCGCCGTCCTGGCCACCGGCGGAATAGGTTTGCTGGTGGTCGGCGTGGTGCGGACCGAACACCACGGTTGGTTCTCCGCCGCCACAGTCCTCACGCTCGGGGCCGGTGCGATGCTGCTCGCGGCTTTTCTCGCGGTCGAGGCGCGTACGTCGACACCATTGGTTCGGCTCGGACTGTTCGGCAACCGCTGGGTGGCCGGAGCGAATGTGTTCGTATTCTTGGCCGCGGCGGGCCAATTCAGCGCGTTCTATCTGCTGTCGCTGTACCAGCAGCAGGTCCTGGGCATGAGCGCGGGCGCGGCGGGTGCGGCTTTCGTGCCGTTCTCGCTCAGTGTCATCGTCGGCACGGTGGTCGCCACTCGCGTGGGCGGCCGCCGTTCCCCGAAAGCGGCACTCGTCATCGGCGGGGTGCTCACCACTGCGGGTATCGGCTGGTTCGCTTTCATCAGCGCCGACGGCAGTTTCCTCGCCGATGTTCTAGGACCCTCGCTGCTGGGCGGCTTCGGCCTCGGACTGTGCCTGGCTCCCGTTGCCGCCGCCGCGAACATGGGCGTCGCGCCCCACGAAGCGGGAATGGCTTCGGGGGCCTTCAACAGCGCGCGGCAGCTGGGTGGATGTGTCGGAGTGGCCGCACTCGCCACCGTCGCGGCGGCGCGCACCGGAGACAGCGTCGCGCCCGCGGCGCTGAACGACGGTTACGCCCTCGCGCTGTGCTGCGCGGCGGGATTCTTCGCCGTGGCGACCGTCGTCGCCGCGACTGTGCTGCCGAGGACGCACCGCGCGATTTCCACGCCCAGAGCAGACGTGGTTCGACCCAAAGCCGAACTATCCGAGAAATTTTTCGCCGCGCGACCATAAGACAGCGCAACCGCCCCGAGAGCCAGGACGGGTCGGATTGCGCCGAGTGCTCTGCACTGACCGCGCACCGAGCCGCCACCACCGGAGCCTCGCTGCTGCCGATCCACATTGGTGCGGCATGGATCCGGTGCCGGAATCCATGCCGCGCCTGGCGATCCACTCCCCCACTTCGTTCCGGCACCGCCCTTGATCGGCCCGGAAAGTCTCATCCAATCCGACGAGAGGAAGCATCATGAATCAGGCCCCGATCGACTTGTTCGGCCGCGCCATCCATTTCGGCCATGACGGCCACGTAGCAGCCGGTGAACGCCGGATGAGCACCGGCGACGGCGACTGGCAGCTCGCGACGTTCCACGTCGAATCCGATGCCGACGTGCACGCCGACCACTGGGAAGTCCATCCCGGCAGCGACGAAGCGGTGTGCTGCCTGACCGGCGCATTGCGTCTCTACCTGCGACCGGAGCACGCGGGCGACGACGAGACGATGGTGCGCCTCACCGCGGGCACCGCGTTCGTCGTCCCCCGCAACCGCTGGCACCGCATCGAACTCGACGGACCGTCCGACATCATGTCCGTCGGCCTGCGCCACGAGACCCGCCAGGAGCCCGTCACCGCACGGTGATCCGCCCAGAGGTGCTCGCACATGGATCGCGTGTGCGAGCACCGCGGGGTCTGATCACCGCCGGCTTTGCCCGCACCCGGCGGTCGGGCCGCGCGAGCGACCGATCCATGACGTACCGACCGGGATACATACGGTAGGAGCCGAATCCGGGCGCCGAGTGGCCCGGCGGAACGATCATGTCCGTCGATTCGCCGTGTCGCCGAGACACGTCCGGCTATCGGGACACCGCCGCGATTGTGGAAAACCGCGCCGTGTCCGACCGATAGCCCACGGCCGCGACGGCTTCCGGCCATACACGCGCCAATTCGAGCAGGAACCGGAACTCCGCCGCGCGATCGCGAGCCTCCGCATGCGCCGCGCCCGCGGCCATCGAGCCGGGAGTGGGTGTGTCACCGTCGCGTTTGGCTCGCACGGCCAGCGCGACCTGGAGGGCAGAGCGACGCGCATCGTCGCGACCGGCGGGCGAGCCGGCCTCGGGCAAAGCGGGTACATACGGTCTCAGGTGTAGCAGCGCATCCCAGATCTCGACGGTCATCCGATAGAGCCGGGACGTTGCTTCCCTCGGCGCGGAACCGTCCTCCGCCAGAATCACTTCCGGCACCACGGCGGTGAGATCTCGCCACAGCGGCCGCAATCTACGGCAGTCACGGCCGGTCCGGTCCAAGCCCGTTCGCGCCAGCAGCGCCGTGACCAGGGGGATCATGGTCAACAGGGTGACGGCGGAGAACGTGAGCACCGCCGCGACGGCCCACACCTTGCCCGGCTGGCTCGGAGGCGTACCGGTGAGCGCGCGACCTACCATGATCGTCATCGAGATCAGCCAATAGGTCGCGAACGCCAGCAGTACCGCGAACGTCAGCTTCTCTCTGATCGAAACGCCTATGGCGCGCAGCTCGCGAACGCAGGCGCGGGCGAAGAGCAGCGCACAGAGACCTCCAGGGAGCGCGGACATCGTCCATACGATTTCGACATAGTCCAACTGCCAGGCCCACCGCAGGATCGGTGTGGCGACGATCAGCGAAACAACGGCAGCGACCGCCGTCGCATCGTATCGCCGCTGACGCAGGTGGACGGTTGCGGCATCGGCACCGTCGACAAGCCTGGCCAGCCCGTAGAAACTGCCGAGCGCCAGGAGACCGCAGCCGAGGTAGAGCCGCGGCCCGAACTCGGGACGGCCCACCGCGACGGTCACCTCGTACAGCAGCAGACCTAGCAGGTTCCAGCTGAACGTGCGGTTGATCAGCCGATCGGTAGCCGTCTCGTCGACGAGCACCCACCGCCCGGCGGTCATGAGCGCGACGAATACGACAACCGACAGCACCACTGGAGTCGGAACAGCGTTCATCGCGATCGACCGTATGCCGTCGCTCGGCGTGGGGCCAGCCCGGGCGCGAAACCGCCGCGGTGTTTCAGCGCACGGCCGCCGCGGCGGACGCGTCCTGCGTGACCCGATCGGCTTCGGCGAGTTCGGCGGCCTCGTCGTAGACGTACTTCTCGCCGATGAACCACGACGCCACGGCCGCCAGGAGCATCATCACCGCCGCCGAGACGAACACCACGAGCAATCCGGAGTGGAACGGGCCGGTGAGCAGGTTCGGGAAGAACTCCTGGCCCGTGAGGGTTTCGGCGTTGACGCCTGGCTTGTCGAGTTCACCCGACGGTCCGAGCAGCTCCTGGATCGGGTTGTAGCCGAGGAACGCGGCGAACATGCTCGCCACCGGCGGCATGCCGGCGAGTTCGGCGGCGGCTCCGGCGGAGACGCCCTGTGCGCGCAGACCGGAGTCGAGCGCCGATGGCAGGCTCGCCGCCAGTCCGAGGACCATCAGGGAGAAGAAGATTCCCATGGACAGCGCGTTGCCGCCGTTGAAGAGGGTGCCGCGCATCCCGGAGGCCGCGCCGCGCTGGGCGGCGGGAACGCTGGACATGATGGCGGCGGTGTTCGGCGAGAAGAACAGCCCGCTGCCGATGCCGTTGAGCACGGTGATCGACGCGAACAGCCAGTAGTCGAAGTTCACCGGGATGACCAGCAGCAAGATGAAGGTCGCGCCGGTCAGCAACGCGCCTCCGGTGGTGAACAGCCGGGGCCCGTAGCGATCGGACAGCCAGCCCGAGATCGGGCCTGCGGCGAGGAAGCCGATGGTCAACGGCAGCAGGTAGATGCCTGCCCACAGCGGGGTGGACTCGAAGTCGTACCCGTGCAGCGGAAGCCAGATGCCCTGTAGCCAGATGATGAGCATGAACTGCATGCCGCCACGTCCGATCGAGACCATCAGATTGGCGAAGTTGCCGAGACCGAAGGCGCGGTGGCGGAACAGGCCCAGGTGGAACATCGGATCGGGGACCCTCGTCTCCACTACGCAGAACGCGACCAGCAGGAGAAGGCCGCCGAGTACAGCGGCCAGCACCCACGGGCTCGTCCAGCCGGTCGCGTGGCCGCGGTAGGGCTGGATGCCGTAGGTGATGCCGGTGAGCAGCGCCGTGAGTCCGAGACCGAAGGTGATGGTGCCCGCCCAGTCCAGTTTGCCCGAGGTCCGGATGCCGACCTCGTGCAGCGAACGATAGGACCAGACCGCGCCGAGAACGGCGATCGGGACACTGACCCAGAACACCGCACGCCAATCCCATTCCGACAGCACGCCGCCGATGAGCAGGCCGAAGAACGAACCGGCCACCGCGGCGACCATGTTGATGCCGAGCGCGGTGCCGCGCTGGCTCGCGGGGAAGGCATCGGTGAGGATCGCCGAGGAGTTGGCCGTCAGCATCGCGCCGCCGACACCCTGGACGACGCGCCAGACGATGATCCACAACGCGCCCGCGCCCCCGTGCCACGGATCGAAGGACAAGGCGACCGCCGACAGCGCGAAGATGGTGAAGCCCAGGTTGTACACCCGCACCCGGCCGAAGATGTCGCCGAGCCGCCCGAACATCACCACCAGCACGGCGGTGGCGAGCAGGTAACCCATCAGCATCCACAGCAGGTACCCGACATTGCCCGCCTCGAGTGGGTTGAGCCCGACGCCGCGGAAGATCGCGGGCAGCGAGATCAGCACGATCGAGGAATTGATCGCCGTGAGCAGGACACCCAGCGTGGTGTTGGTCAGAACGATCCACTTGTAGCGCGGATGGTCCCGGTCGTAGCGCAACCGGCGCCGGATGGTTCGGACATCACCCGGATCGACTTCGATGGATGGATTCGTCACGGACAGCCCCTCACCAGATAGTTACCACGGCAAACTATATAGTTAGCCGATGTAACCATCAAATGGAGCCGCATCCACCGAGCACCGATACCACCCGGGAGCTACATAGGTTAGCCTTGGCTAGCTTGCTTGGAAGGAAGGTGCGGCAGATGAACTCTGTTCGGACGCGCGGCCGTTGGTCGCGGGCGGCGCTGACTGTGCTGACGGGAGTCCTCGCCCTCGGCCTGGCCGCGTGCGGATCGGCGGAGGACGACTCGGCGTCCGGCGGCGAACAGGTGACCATCCACCACGCCCGCGGCGAGACGACCGTCGAAGGCACTCCGAACAAGATCGTCGCCCTCGGCAATCAGTGGCTGGACACCACGCTCGCGCTCGGCGTGGTGCCCGTCGGATACCTCGACAATGTCGCGATCGCCTCCAAGAGCACCCCGCCGTGGGAGCCGGGGAGCCTCGCATCGGCGAAGGCGCTCACCAGCACTGGGAACCTCGCCGAACAGGTCGCCGCGCTGGAGCCGGACCTGATCCTGGTCGATCCGTTCATCGCCGACCAGAAGACCTACGACGAACTCTCCCGTGTCGCGCCCACGTTGCCCGCCCTGAGCAAAGCGGCGGTAGCGCCCTGGCAGGACCAGATCACCACCCTCGGCAAGGTGCTGCACAAGCCGGACGAGGCGAGCAAGGTGATCGCGAAGGTGGATGACAAGGTCGCCGCGATCGCCGCCGCGAGCCCCGGATTGAAGGGCAAGACGTTCGCCAGTACCTGGCTGGCCGGTCCGGCACAGCTCATGGTGTTGACCGACCCCGACGACGGATCGTCGAAGGTCTTCACCCAATTGGGTCTCGGCATTCCGAAGAACCTCACCGACCTGCCCGCCAATCAGGGCAGGCTGGCCCTGTCCCCGGAGCGGGTCGACGAATTGACCGCCGATCTCTTGCTGGCCGGCTACGCCCCCGGCTTGGACGAGAAGTTCCGGCAGCTACCCGGCTACGCCGACCTGCCCGCGGTCAAGAAGGGCTCGGTCGTGTTCCTCACCACCCAGGAGATCAGCGCCGTGAACACGCCGACGGCGCTCTCGGTGCCGTACATCCTCGACAAGCTGGAACCCGCCTTCGCCGCTGCGGCGAAATAGGCGCCGCGTCGGTCGACTCGGCCCGGCAAGCGGTGGTACGCGCTGCTCGCCGCATGTCCACAGCGGACCCGATCGGCTGTGTGGGAATGACCCACTCGACCGCGTCCACGGCGACAGACCGCGCCCGCGCGCTCGGAGCGGCGTCCGCGCTGGGGCGACGCGAGCCTGCGGCGACGCCCCTCATCAGGATCGATCCGGAGAGGAGCGCGGACAGTCCACAGGTCCGCCTGCGGACCGAAGACCGCCGGGCGCGCTCACCGATCAGTGCGTCGTGGACAACCGCGCTGCCTGCCAACCGCTTTCACGTCTGCGCGAGGATTTCCTCGTCCGTCATCGCGGCGACCTCGAGGTAGAGCCGGGCCACCGCGGACAGCCTGCCGTCCGCGCCGTGCCGAATCTCGCGCTCCCGCAGGCACTCGGCCAGCCGGGCGACGGTGCGTGCGGCGAACAGGTCCGCGACCAGTGCGTGCTCGGCTTGCAACCACTCGCGCACGCGGGCGATGACAGTCGTGGCGAGCACGGAATCGCCGCCGCGGCCGAAGAAGTCGTCGTGCACGCCGATCGCATCGATGCCGAGGACGGTCGCGACGATGTCGGCGAGCGCGGCCTCCACGTCGTCGCGTGGGGCGGTCTCCCGGTCCTCCCCCACCCCTGGCTCGAGCAGGGCGACCACGGCGCGGCGGTCCAATTTCCCATTGGCGGTCAACGGCATCTGCTCGAGGAGCTCGATCCGAACGGGAATCATGTAGCCGGGCAACAGGTCCGCGAGCGCCGTAGCGATGTCGCCGATCTCGTCCAGGTCACCCGCGACGGCGGCGACCAGCTTGGGTGCGCCCGCACCGACGACCGCCGCGACGGCGTGCCGGACGCCGGGCACCGTGCGCAACGCGGTCTCGACCTCGCCGAGTTCGACCCGGTATCCGCGGATCTGGACCTGGTGGTCGGCACGGCCGAGGAATTCGATGGTGCCGTCGGGCCAGTACCTGGCCATATCGCCGGTCTTGTACCAGCGGATGCCGTCGTGTTCGACGAAGCGTTCCGCGGTGCGCTCCGGGTCGTTGCGGTAGCCGGCGGCGACACCGACGCCGCCGACCCACAGTTCGCCTGGCACCCAGTCCGGGCAGTCGCGGCCCGCGGGAGAGACGACGCGGCATCGGACGTTGCGCAACGGAACGCCGAATGGCACGGTCGCCCAGTGCGCGGGCGGTTCACCCGTCACCTCGCAGATGGTGGTGTGGATGGAGGTCTCGGTCGCGCCGCCGAGTCCGGCGAATCGGCAACCCGGCGCCTGCGCCGACAGCCTGCGAGCGAGATCGGCGCCGACCCAGTCCCCGCCGAGGATGGCCGCGCGCAGCGAATCGCCCAGCTGATCACCGCCGATCTCCAAGATCATGTCCAGCATGCTCGGCACGCAGTTGAGAATCGAGACCCGATGTGTGCGCAGCAGTTCCACCCAGCTGGAGGGGTCGGCGCGCTGTTCCGGATCGACGGTCACGACCGCGCCGCCCACCGCGAACAAGCCGAAGATGTCGTAGACCGAGAGGTCGAATTCCAGGGCGGACAGGCCCAGCGAGCGGTCGGCGCCGCCGACGCCGAACCACTCGTTCAACGCGTCGATGGTGTTCATCGCGCCACGGTGTGGGATCTCGACGCCCTTGGGCACGCCGGTCGATCCGGAGGTGAACAGCACGTAGGCGATATCGCCGGTGTCCGGGTAGACGGGGGCCGCGAGCGGCTCCGCATAGGCACTGGCCGCGTCGATGGACAGGCACGTGATCGGTGCGCCCAGGTCCGCGCCCTCGACCGTCAGCGCCGCGTGGACACCGCCGGTGCGGAGGATCTCCGCACGGCGGCCTGCAGGCTGATCGAATCCGATGGGCACGTAGGTCGCCCCGGCGGCGAGCACACCGAGCACGGCGGTGACCTGATCCGGCCCCTTCGGCAGCGCGACGGCGACCGCGTCGCCCGGCTCCACGCCCTCGGCGCGCAAGGCCCCCGCCACCGCCAGCGCGCGAGCGGCCAACTCCCCGTAGCTCCAGGCGCCTCGGTCGTCGCCCAGGCCCCAGACCACGGCGGGCGCTTCGGGATTCGCCGCCGCGTTGTCGAAGAACCCCTGGTGCAGGGACCGCCCGCTGACCGGGCCGTCGGTGGCGTTGACCGCGGCGCGCACCGCGGCCTGGTCGACCGGCAGCCGCACGGCGGCCTCCGCGTTCCACCCTGCCGCCCCGTCACCGAGCCGCCCGATCGCCGCGCGGTACCAGGCGAACATGGCGTCGATCATGCCGTCGGGGAAGGCCGACGCGCGCACGTCCCAGTTCAACAGCAGCCCGCCGCGGACCTCGGTGACCTGCGCGTCGAGCAGTACCTGCGGGCCCTGCGAGATGATCCACACGGGCTCGCCGAAGGTCTCGGTGACCGTGTCGGCGAACAGCTCGCCCAAGTTCAGCGCGCTGGTGTAGACGACCGGGGCCAGCACGGGTTCACCGCGATGCCTACCCAGATCCCGCAGCACTTCGAGCCCGGAATACACGGTATGCGCACCGCTTTCGTGCATGCCGCGCTGTAACGTGCGGGCGCGCTCGGTGACCGACATGCTGTCGGTGACGTCCACCTCGAGCATGATCGAGGACGTGAAGTCGCCGATCACCCGATCGATGTCGGGGTGCACCGGATCCCGGTGGAACAGTGGCACGTTCAGCAGGAATCGGCTCTGCGCTGACCAACCGCCGATGGTCTCGGCGAATACCGCGGCCAGCGCCATGGCCGGAGTGATGCCGCGCTCGTGTGCGGCGGCGAGCAACCGCTGCTTGGCTTCCGGCTCCAGCCAGTGGTCGTAACGCACGGTGCGATTCGGGTCGGTGCGCTCACTCACCGGCACGGTGGGAAGTTCCGGCGCGCCCGGCAGTTCCGGCAGCCGCTCCTGCCACCACTGCCGGTCGCGCTCGCGAGCGGCGCCGTCCCCCTGGCGCTCGGTGCGGTGCCTGCGATAGGTGTAGCCGGGGACCGGCACGGCCCTCCCGTGGTACAGCTCGGCCAGATCGGCGATCAGGACCCGGTAGCTCATGGCGTCGCCCGCGAGCATGTCGACATCCAGGTGCAGTCGACTGCGGTCCGCGTCGCGCAAGGTGAGCGTGACATCGATGACCTGACCGTCTTCGATGGCCAGACGCTGGTGGGTCTTGCGGTCACGCAGCTCGGCGAGCGCGGCGTCGGCCGCCTCGGGCGACCGATCACGCAGGTCGACGACCTCGAACACCGGCCTACCAGGGGCGGTCATGGTCTGCTGGGTGCCATCCGGCAGGAACCTGGTGCGCAGCATGGGATGGGTGGCGACCAGATCGGCCACCGCGCGCTCCAGCCGCTCCGGATCGATACGGCCGCCGTCGAATTCGATGTACAGGTGCGCCGCGACGCCGCCGAGCTCTTGTTCGTCGGAGCGGCCGATCCAGTACGCGTGCTGCATGGTGGCCAAGGGGAAGGGCGCCGCCTCGTCGTCCGCGGTCGCCACCGGCACGACCGTCACCGGGCCTGCCGCCCGCCCGACCGCACTCGCGCCGAGCAGACCGTGCCAGGAAGCCACCGTGGGGGTGGCCGCCAGCTGAGCGAAGTTGATGTCGGCGCCGCGTTTGCGCCAGCCGCCCGCGAGCTTCATGGTGCGAATCGAGTCCAGCCCCAGTTGGATGAGGTCGTCGTGATCGGCGATCTCCGTGGCGGCGAGGCCCAGTTGGTCGGCCACCGCGGACCGGATCTCCTCCCGGCCGATGTCCACCGTTCCTTCTGCCCGACGCTGTGTCGACTCCATCGCGCTGCCACTCCTTGTCTGCCGCCGGAACCGGCGGTCTGGACTGCTGGGGCACAGCTTAGCCGACCCTAAATAGGTATGCCTAACCTACATCGGCGCGTGCTTTCGGCCATTCCCGCGCCAATTCGAGTAATTGCCGCAAGCCGTTGGCACGATCGTGACCACCGGTCGCCACGGCGGCGAACGGAGCGGTCGGTGTGACCGGACGGAGCCCGGCGGCTCGGGACCGGATGGCGTGGGCGATCTGACGGGCGTAATCGCCGACGCCATGACCCGCGTCGGCGGCCGCCCGCGCCGGCGCGGGCGACGGCATATACGGCTTCAAATGCAAAAGCGCGTCTTGGATCTCCACCGTCATCCGATAGAGCCGGGACGCCGCGCCGCCGTCTCCGTCGTCGGACCGACTCAACACGACCTCTGGGACGGCGGCGGTCAGGTCACACCACAGCGGACGCAGACGGCGGCAGCGCCGACCGGTCTTGTCCAGCCCCGCGCGCGTCAGCACGGCGGTGAAAAGCGGTATCGCCGTGAGCGTCGCGATGATCAATACACAGAAGAAGGACGAGTTCGCCAGCACGTTCCCCGGATGGCTCGGCGGGACGCCGAAGAGCGCGCGGACCACGGTGATCACTGCCGCCGCCGCCCAATAGACCGCGAGGAACAGCAGCGCCGAATACGTCAGCTTCTCCTTCGTCATCCGCGCGGCGGTGCGCAGCTCTCGGAGACTGGCATGTGCGACCAGATATCCGCTGGCCACCATGGGCAGCTCCGACAACGTCCACACGATCTCGTCCAAACCGACGTGCAACACGTTCCGGGCGAAGGGCGAAAAGATCAATGTCAGAATCGAACTCACGGCGGCGACGGCGGCGTAGATCTTCTGCCGTCGCAGCATGACCTCGGGGTCCGCACCCGCCGCCAGTTGCGCGAGCACCAGGACGACGGCGGTGGTCATCAGTCCGCAGCACAGGAACAGTCGCTGCCCGAGTTGCGCGGAACCTGCCGCCGCGGCGGCGACATAGAGCGCCAGACCACACAAATTCCACGCCCACGCATGGTTGATCATGCGATCGGTGACACTGTCCGCGACCAGGAACCACCGGCCGACCGTGATCGCCGCGATAGTCAGAATGACCGGGAACATGATCCAAACAGACACCGAATCCATCGAGGTGCAACCCTAATCGTCGCTGCCCCCAGGTCCAATGGCAGTGAGCCGGTCGCGGTGCGCGACCGTGACCGGCTCACCCGAATCAGCGTTGCGCGGACCAGGATTCGCGCAGCATGGCCAACGCGTCACCGGACAGGCCCGAGGCCGACATCGGCTCGTACCGGTGCTCCTCCGGCGCCGGCGCGCCCGCCGCCCGATCGGCGGCCGCGTCGACGGCCGCCGCCAGTTCGTGCAGCGTGAAGTGCTCGAAGATCAGCTGCGGGGTGAGCGCCAGGCCCGCCTCGCCCGCTCGCGCGGCCCACTGGATCGCGATGACGCTGTCTCCGCCGAGCGCGAAGAATCCGTCCGTGCGGTCCACGTCGGTGATCTCCAGCAGTTCCTCCAACAGCGCCGCCAGAGCGCGCTCGGTCTCGGTCTGCGGCGGGCCCGCCTCGGCCTCGCCGACCGTGGCCTCGGACGCCGCGTGGCGCACAACGGTACGCGCGGTGTCCCAGCCCTGCGGCGCGAGGTTCGATTCCCGCACCGCGGTATCGGGTTTCGTGGCGAACGCGGTCAAGATCCGCACCAGCGTGTCGGCGAATTCCTCGCCGGAGGCCGGGTCGTACAGCTCCGAGTTGACCACCACCCGCACCAGCAACTCGCCACCGGGTTCGACCAGGAAGTCCAGGTGGAAGTCCATGAACGCGGCGTCGTACCGCGGCGTGAGCGGGGTCAGTGTGGTCTCGGCGGTGAAGCCGACGGTCGGCGCGGTGTGCCCGAACTGCATGATCACCTGGAACAGCGGATTGCGGCCGAGTACCCGGGGCGGGTTGAGCGTTTCCACGATCCGCTCGAACGGTACGTCCTGGTGGCCGAGAGCGCCGAGCGCCGATTCGCGCACCCGCTGGAGCACGGTTCGCGGCGACGGGTCGCCCGAAAGATCGTTGCGCAGCACCATCATGTCGGCGAACAGGCCGATCAGCCGGTCCACCGACCGCCAGGGCCGATTGGCGACCGTCGCGCCGATCGGCACGTCGTCGCCGCCGCCGAGGGTGTGCACCAGCACCGCGGCCGCTGCCTGGCACAGCATGAACTCGGTCGCGCCGGTCGTCTCCGCCAGCGATCGCAGTGCCTGCCACGTCTCGGCCGCGACGATCCGGGTCGCGCTGACACCGGCATGGCCCAGCCGCGCGGGACGCGGGCGGTCGTGGCCGACCGCGATCTCCACCGGCAGGCCCGCCAAGGCCGCGCGCCAGTAGTCGAGTCGCGCTTTGCCGTATTCGCTCAGATCGTCGCGGCCGGGGGCGTGGTCGAAGGTATCGCGTTGCCACACCGCGAAGTCGGCGAAGTGCAGCGCCGGTTCCGGCCAGGACGGAGCCGTGCCGCTCACCCGCGCGCGGTAGGCGACGGTGAGGTCCTCGAGGAAGACCCGGCACGATTCCCGGTCGGTGACCATGTGATGGGTCAGCACCGACAGCACGTGGGTGCGCTCGTCCAGGACGAACAGGCGCAAGCGGAGCAGCGACTCCCCGGCCAGGTCGAACACATGGTTCGCCTCGGCCGCCAGCGCCTCGTCCAGGCGAGCGCCGTCGAGCGCGGTGCGGGGCAACTCGACCGGTCCCGCCGGGGCCACCCGCTGGTACGGCGTGCCCTCGTGCTCCGGGAAGCTGGTGCGCAACGACTCGTGACGGGCGATGACGTCGCCGAGCGCCGCGGTGAGCGAGGCGATGTCGAGTTCGCCGTCGAAGCGGATGGCGAACCGGAAGTTCTCCCACCCGAACGGGCCTTCCAGCTTGCGCCGCAGCCACAGCGCCCGCTGCGAGTACGACAGCGGAATACGTTCGGGGCGTGGTCGTTTCGTCGGCATCGCGGCGTTGTCACCGGAGGGCAGGCCGGTGGGAACGACCTCGTCGAGGTTCTCGCCGAACCGATCGTGGTACCGGGCGACCAGATGCGCGGCGAGCCCGGCGACCGTCGGGGTGTCGAACGCCGCGCGCACGTCGATATCGATCCCGAATGTGTCGCGCACCAGGGCGACCAGCCGGGCCGCGAGCAGGGAGTGGCCGCCGAGTTCGAAGAACGAGTCGTCGGCGCCAACTCGCTCGGTGTCGAACAGCTCGCCGTACAGCGCGGCGAGCCGGATCTCGGTGGGCGTTTCCGGTGCCCGATACGTGCGGGTCCGAGTCAGCACCGGCTCCGGCAGCGCGCGGCGATCGAGCTTGCCGTGGGCGCTCAACGGGACTTCATCGATCACGGCGAAGGCCGCGGGGACCATGTGCTCGGGCAGCGTCGCCGCGACCGTCGCGCGCACCTGCTGGAGGTCGATCTCGCTTCCCGGCGCGGGCACCAGGTACGCGGCCAGGATCGGGCCGAGCCGCTCGTGCTCGGTGACGATCGCGACGCACTGCGCGACGCCGGGGTGATCGGCCACCGCGGCCTCCACCTCACCGAGTTCGATGCGGAACCCGCGCACCTTCACCTGTTCGTCGGCGCGGCCGACGAATTCGATCTCGCCGTCGGCGGTGCGCCGGGCGAGATCGCCGGTGCGGTACAGCCTGCCGCCGGGTAGGAAGGGGTCGGCGACGAACCGCTCCGCGCTCAGGGCGGGCCGATCCAGGTAACCGCGCGCGAGCTGGCGTCCGCCCAAGTAGATCTCGCCGATCACGCCCGGCGGGACCAGCCGCAGCGAGTCGTCGAGCAGGTAGACGTAGACGTTGCGGTTGGGGAATCCGATCGGCACGATCCTGGTGCCTTGCGGCCCGTCGACCGGCATGGACGTCGAGCACACCACCGCTTCCGTCGGCCCGTAGTGGTTGCGCAGGTCGGCGTCGAATTGCGCGGCGAACCGGTCGGCGATCTCGCCGGGCAGCGCCTCGCCGCCGACCGGCACGTGCCGCAACGCCCGCCAGTCGTTCGCCTCGGGGAGCATGAGGAAAGTGGCCAGCAGCGAGGGCACCATGTGCAGCACCGTGATCCCGTGGCGGGCGATCAGCTCGGCGACGTACGGAATATCGCGGTAGGCGTTCGGTTTCGGGACGACGATGCTCGCGCCCGCGATCAGCGGCAGGAAGATGTCGGCAAGCGACGCGTCGAAGCTCACCGAGGTGGCCTGCAACACCCGCTCCGGGACGCTGGCGTCCCAGTCGGCGGCGAAGTTCACCAGGTGATCGGCGATCGCGTCGTGCGGCACGGGCACGCCCTTGGGCTGTCCGGTGGAGCCCGAGGTGTAGATCACGTAGGCGATGTTCGACGGGCGCAGCGGCGACTCGCGTTCGGCGTCGGTGGGATTCGTGTCCGGCGCGTCGACCGCCTCGGTCATCGCCGCCGCGATCGCTTCGGCGTCGAACGACAGCGCCGGACGCGCGTCCGACAGCAGATACTCGATGCGGTCCGGTGGATAGGCCGGATCGATCGGCAGGTACGCGCCACCCGACTTGAGTACCGCGAGGCTCGCGATGATGAATTCGATGGAGTTCGCCATGCGCAGCGCGACGAGCTGCTCGGCGCCGACGCCGCGTCGGATCAGCCAGTGCGCCAGGCGATTCGCCCGCCGGTTCAGCTCGCCGTAGGTGAGTTCGGCTTCGTCGGATACCACCGCGACGCGATCGGGGGTCGCCGCGGCCTGCCGCTGCACCAGCTCGACCAGCGTTGTCGCGGGCGCGTCGACGAGCGGACCGTGCGATGCCGCGACGATGTCCGCGCGGTCGGCGGCGCCGAGCATATCGATCGCGCGGACCGGCTGCCGTGGATCGCGCATCGCGTCGGTGAGCAATTCCAGATAGTGGCGCAGCAATTGCGCCACCACCGACCGGTCCAGCTCGTCGACGAGGTAGGTGGCCTCCACGCGTGCGCCCGCGTCGTCGAGGACGACCATCAGTCCCAGCGGCTCCTGCGCGACCGTGCTTCCCCACGGCAGCTCGGTGGAGCGGACCCCGGCGAGATCGAACCCGTTCGCCCCGCCGCGCACGCTGAAGCTCAGCTGCACGAGCTGGGCCAGGCCGTCACTGCCCGCGATCCGGTCCGAACTCACCTCGCGGACGACCCGTTCGACGCCGATCCCTTGATGCGCGAACGCGTCGCGGGCGGCGTCCCTCGTCACGTCGACCAGCTCGGCGAAGCTGCGCCCCGGACGGATTCGGGCGCGCAACAGCAGCGTGTTGCCGAAATAGCCGATCAGCGCCTCGGCGTCGCTACCGCGGCGGTCGGTCACCGGTACCGCGACGAGGAAATCGGTCGCCGCGGTGTACCGCTGGACCAGCGCCTGGAAGGCGGCCAGCAGCACCATGAACGGGGTGGCCGAACGGTCGCGCGCGACCTCGGTGACCCGGTCCAGCAGTTCCTGGGGCAAGGGCAGCACGCACTTGTCGGCATTGCGGGTAGCCGCGCCACCGGCGAGCGTTCCGGGCAACTCGAGCCGCTCCGGGAGCGGGGTCAACCGCTCGCGCCAGTACGCCAGGTCGGCGTCGTCTTCGGCGGGCCGCTCGGCGAGCGACACGTCCACGTACTGCGCACGGATCTCCGCCTGCGGGTCACCGCGGTAGGCGGCATTGAGCTCGGCGAAGAAGACCGACCAGGAGTCGTCGTCCCAAGCGATGTGGTGGATCGTCAGCACGAGCACGTGTTCGGCCGGACCGGTGCGCGCCAACGTCACCCGCAGCGGCGACTCGGAGGTCAGGTCGAACGGACGCGCGAACTCCCGCCTCGCCAGAACCTCGAGTCGCCTGCCTCGGCCTTCCTCGGAGAGATCCGTGAGATCGTGCTGCTGCCACACCGGCCCCAGTTCGGCGTGTGCCGTTTGATACGGCTCGCCGTCCGCGCCGACGTGATAGGTGGTGCGCAGGATCTCGTGCCGCGCCACGACGGTGTCGAAGGCGGCGCGCAGCCGTGCGCTGTCCAACGGACCGTCGAGTCGGTAGCCGACGCAGACGTTGAGCGTGGTGTCCTCCGGCGCGACCGTCTGCACGAACCACATCCGCTGCTGCGCGGACGAGAGCGGAGCCGGATCGCCGGGGCGCCTGCCGCGCGCGGGTCGCGCGGGCGCGGGCGCGAGTTGCTGTTCACGCAGTCGCTGCTGCAGCAGCCGCTTGCGCCGCTCGAGAATCTCGTCTGACATGGTGGGTCCTTCGGACTGGGTTCGGATGGGCTGAGTGGCTGGCGATCGCGGTCAGTCGGCGCCGACGGTCACCACGGAGATCGCGCGCGCGAGGGCCACGACGGCGTCGTGCCACAGCTCGGCGAGCCGGTCGACGTCCGCGACGGTGAACACCGCCTCGCTCCAGCGGAGCATGGTGACCAGCTGCGGCCCCTCGGTGGTGGTCCGCACCGCCGAGACGACGTCGAGCGCGTAGCGCAGCGGGAAGTCGGGCTCCGCCACGAGCGGAAGGCACTCGTGCAACGCCAGATCCGGGATCGGCGCCCACGGCCGTCCCGCACCGGCCAGGTCGAACCGGCCCAGGTAGTCGAAGAGCACCTGCGGCTGCGGCGCATCGACCAGTTCGGGGGTTCGCGTGAGGTAGCGCAGCACGCCGAAGTCCACGCCGCCGTTCCGCTGTTCGGCCAGGTGTGCCGCGACGTGTTCGAGCAGTGCGGCGGCACGTGCCGGATCGGTCAGCGCGGTGGCCACATCCACGCTCTCGGCGCCCGCTCCGAGCCGGGCGGGCACGATGCTGGTGAACCAGCCCACGGTGTGCGCGCTGTCGACGTCGGCGCCGAGCGCCGCGTCCTCTCTGCCGTGTCCTTCCAGCGCCAGATACGCGCCCGCCGTGGGGTCCTGACCGCGTTCCAGACGCCAGCTCGCCAGCGTCATCGTCAAAGCGGCGAGCAGGAACTCGCGGACTCCCGCCGCGCCGCCGCCGAGGCTGTCCAGGATGGCCGCGCTCATCTCGGCCGGGGTGGGCACGGGATGGACCCGGTAGGAAGCCCAGGTGTCGATCCTGGGATCGGGCAGCCGCGCGCCCAGCACCGGGTCCGGCGCGGTGACCTGGCGCGTCCAGTAGTCGCGCTGAGCCGTGACCGCCTCGGCGCCCGCGCGTTCGCGCAGCAGCCGGGCCCACTGCCGGTAGCCGGTGTGCTCGACCGCCGGGACAGGTGTCCGTCCCGCGGCCACCTCGGCCCAGTACGCGGCGAGGTCGGCGGAGATGACGTACCAGGAGACCGGGTCGACGGCCAGGTGGTGGATGGTGAGCAGCAGCACGTCCGGGGCGCCGGACCTGGTGAACCACACCGCGCGCACCAGATCTCCGGTGGACGGGTCGATCTCGTCGGTGGCCGCACGGCCGTGTGCGGCCAGCGTCGCGTAGAAGTCGTCGCCTTCCTCGACCCGGGACAGGATGTCCCGCGCTCGGACGCTGCCCGGGGCGCGCGTGTGCAGGTCGTATCCCTCGGGTGTGGTGACGAAGCGGGCCCGCAGCATGTCGTGTCCGTCGAGCAACGCCTGCAGCACCGCCGTCAGGCCGGCCTGGTCGACGCCGTCGGGCAACTCGAGCAGATTGCTGAGCGTGAGTCTGCGGTAGCCCCCGTACTCGTGCATCCACGACACGATCGGGGTCGGGCCGACCGGCCCGTAGCCCTCCGAACTCGTCGCGCGCTCGCGACCGGCTTCCGCGTCGATCCGCGCGGCGAGTTCCCGGATCGTGGCGGCGCCGAGGACCGCCTTCGGGCTGATCGAGAGGCCGTCCCGCCGCAGCCGGTTCACCAGGGAGATCGCCACGATGCTGTCCATGCCGAGGCCGATCAGGTCGTCATCGATGCTCGGGACCGGACCGCCGGACAGTTCGGCGATCGCGGCGCACAGACGGTGCTCGGTGCCGGTGCGCGCCGTCTCCGCTCCCGGCCCGGCGGCCCGGTCCTCGGCGAGCATCGCGAGCCGTTTCGCATCGAGTTTCCCGTTGCTGGTCACCGGCAGCCGATCGACGACCACGATCCGGTTCGGCACCATGTAGCCGGGCAGCCGATCGGCCAGCGCGGCGCGCAGCCGCACCGCGTGGAGACCGTCGCCCACCGCGAACGCCGCCAGGCTGGGACCACCCGTACGGCGCACCACGACGACCGCCGCGGCCCGCACCCCGGGCAAGGCGAGCAGAGCTGTCTCGATATCGCCGATCTCGATCCGGTAGCCGCGAATCTTCACCTGATCGTCCGCCCGGCCGACGTAGGCGAGATCGCCCGAGGGCAAGCGGCGCACGAGATCGCCCGTGCGATACATCCTTTCACCGGCACGGTGTGGATCGGCGACGAATCGGCCCACGGTGGTTCCCGGCATACCGACGTAACCACGCGCCACCTGAGCGCCGGAGAGGTACAACTCGCCCACGACGCCGATCGGCACCTGGCGCAGCCGCGAGTCCAGCACGTAGCCGGTCATTCCGGTGACCGGCGCCCCGATAGCCGGTTCGGCATCGCCATCGCGCACCGCCGCGACCACCGCCTCCACCGTCGTCTCGGTGGGGCCGTAGCAGTTGTGCACGGCGGTGCCGGGCAAGGCGCACAACTGTTTCCACAGCGGCACACCGATGGCCTCGCCGCCGAGCGCCAGCACGGACAGCGGCGTGACGCCCGCCTCGACCAGTCCGGCCGCTGCCAGCTGCGTGAACATCGACGGGGTCGTGTCGATCATGTCCAGTCCGTGCCGGACGATGCCGTCGACCAGGCGTCGCGCGTCGCGCATCTCCTCGGCGTCGAACAGGTGGATTGCATGTCCGTCGAGCAGTCCGATCAGCGGCTGCCAGGAGGCGTCGAAGCTGAGCGACCAGGCGTGCGCGATCCGCAACGGCCGCCCGAGCCGCGCCACCGCGGGCCGGTACACCCGGTCGCGGTGGTCGGCGAAGTACGCGGCCAGCGCGGCATGGGTGCCGACGACGCCTTTCGGTTCGCCGGTGGAGCCGGAGGTGAAGACCAGATAGGCGGCCTGGTCGGGGTGGCCGGGCGCGGGCGCGAGCACCGCAAGCCCGTCGGAGAGTCCGTTCACTACCAGCACTTCCGGGCGCTCGGCGATTTCGTCGAGCGCGGACAGTCCCGAGCCGTCGACCAGGATCGAGCGCGGACGGGACCGGCGCACGATCGATTCGATACGGGTCGCGGGCAGCGTGACATCCACGGGCACATACGCCGCACCGGTCGCCAGCACGGCGAGAATCGCCACGATCGACTGCGCCGAACGCGGTAGCGCCAAGGCGACGACCTCTTCCGGACCGGCCCCGTGTGCGACCAGCGCGCTCGCCAATCGCCCTGCGGCATCGAAGAGTTCACGATAGGTGTAGCGATCGTTTTCGGTGCTGAGGGCGAGCGCGTCCGGCGTGGCGGCGACCTGGCGCGCGAACAGCTCCCACACGGTCACACCGCGCACGTCGGCGGCGATCGGCGCCGGTGGCGGCGCGGTCTCGCCCGGCAGCAGGACATCGAGCGCGTCGGGCCCCCGCTCGCCGATCGCGGGCAGTTGCCGCAGCACCGAGAGCAACCGCGCCCCGATGCCGGGTCCGGACAGGCCGCGCAGTGCCGCCTGCACCGCCTCGACCGTCACCACCAGCTGCCCTTCGTACAGGAACGAGGTCACCGCGAGCGGATAGTGCGTCAAACTCTGCGAGGTCATCGGCCGCACCCGAACGCCGTCCGCCATGTCGACGGGGCGCAGGATGTCGGACATCGGCGCGTTCTCGAACACGAACAGGGTGTCGAACAGCGTGCCGGAGCCTACCGACCGCTGGATCGCCGACAGGCTGACGTAGGCGAGATCACGCATCGGAGCCGACTCGCGTTGCATTCGCCTGCAGTCCCGCACCACGTTCTCGTCCCCGACCGCCACCCGGACGGGGACGGTGTTGATGAACAGCCCGATCATGGTCTCGACCCCGGACAACTCGTCGGGCCGCCCCGAGACGGTGCTGCCGAAGACCACGTCGCGCCGGTCGGTCAAACTGCCGAGGACAACGGCCCAGGCGTACTGCACGACGGTGTTCATCGTCAGGCCGTTCGACCGTGCCCACGCCGTCAACCGGCTGGTGTCGGCCGCGTCCAAGGTGACCGTGTCGATGCTGGGCACGATCGTGTTGACCGCCGAATCGCCACGGTCGGCGAGGATCAGCGGATCGAGATCGCCGAGGTATTCGCGCCAGGAACGCAACGCGGCATCGCTGTCGCGGGCCGACAGCCAGCCGATGTAGTCCCGGTAGGGTCGGGGCTCGGGCAGCGCCTCCGCCGCGCCGCCCGCCTGGTACAGGGCGAACAGTTCCCGGAAGAACACACCGAGCGACCAGCCGTCCAGCAGGATGTGGTGCGCGGTCAGCACCAGGCGCCGAGTGCCGTCCGGCAATCTCAGCAGCAGCACGCGCAGCAGCGGGCCGCGGGTCAGGTCGAACGGCGACCGCGTCTCGGCCGTGATGACGGCGTCGAGGTCGCCCGGGTCGACTTCGCGTTCGGCCCAGGGCAACTCGGCAGCGGCGGGGACGATCTGCACCGGCCGCGGCAGGTCGCGGTCCCAGAACGACGCGCGCAGATTCGGATGCCGCCGCAGGATGGCCGCGACGCTGCGACGCAGCAATGCCACATCGACGGGACCGGCGATCTCGTACACGAACTGCAGTGCGTACAGATCGCCCTCGCCGGCCAGCCTGGCCAGCCTGGCCAGCGAGAACAACCCCTCCTGCAACGGGCTCAACGCCAGTACGTCCTCGATCTCCGGCATGGGCGCCTGCGTGTTCTCCGGCATCGAGCGGCCTCCTGAGCCTGTGTTCTCGGGCATCATCAGCCTCGGTTCTCCGACATGAGCAGAACGACGTCGTCCAGGGACGCGCCGCCGAGGATCGCCGCGACCGGCAACTCGCGGCGCAACATCGTCTTCAGCCGCGCGCGCAGATCCACCGCCTGCAGCGAATCGAACCCGAGCGCGACCAGCGGGACGGAGCCGTCGATGTGGTCGGGGCCGTCGAGAAGCATCACCTGCCCCAGTTCGCGCCGGATGATCTCCGCGACGCTCCGCGTGGCATCGGCTTCCGGCTCGACGGCGGCCGACTTCGGTGCGGACGGCTCGGACGGCGCGGCCGCGGACTCCGGGACCGCCGATGCGGGCGCGAAAACCCTCGCCAAGCCGACGATCTCGGCCGTATCCCGCAAGCGCTCCCAGTCCGCCGACAGCACCGCGCTGTTCCCGGTACGGTCGGCGAAACCCGCCGCGATGGCGGGCGCGGCGGGCATGGGTCGTAGACCAGCGCCGAGGATCCTGGCTTCCACGTCGGCGTGCTCCGCGCCGGGCAGACCCCACAGCCCCCATTGCACCGACACGCAATCCCTGCCCTGCGCCCGCAGCCGCACGGCGACGCTGTCGAGCATGCGATTCGTGCCCGCGTACAGTGCCTGACCACGCCCGCCGAGGGTGGCCACGAACGAGGAGCACAACAGCACGGCGCAGTCGGCGGTCTGCGGCACCGCGCGCAGCACCTCGCCGAGCCCGAGCACCTTCGCGGCGGCCGCCTCGGTTACCGCCTCCGGTTCGAACCGCGCCCATGCGTACTGGACCGCGGCGTGCACGACCACGCTCACGGGGCGCTCGGCGAAGCGCCCCGCCAGCTCGGCGACCGCGTCGGCGTCGGTGATGTCACAGGCCACCACGTCGATTTCGGTGGAACCCGAGGCGCGGATCGCGCGCAGCCGCTCGGCGAGCACGCTCGTCTCCCCGGTGCGATTCACCAGGGTGACGCGCCGTGCGCCGTCGCGGGCGAGCTGCGCGCAGAATTCCAGGCCGACGTATCCCGTGCCACCGAGAATGAGGACCTCGCGTAGATCCGGGGGCGCCGAAGTGCCCAGCGACTCGGCGCGAACGAGACGCTTGGCGTGCAATTTGCCGCCCCGCAGCGCGAGTTCCGGCTCGCCCGGTACGTGAACGGCCTCGAGGATCTTGTCCGCCAGCACCGTCGGATCCTGCTCGGCGGCATCCGGGGGCAAGTCCAGGTGCCGGAACGCGATGCCGAGATGGTCGAGGCCGAGACTGCGGTACGCGGCGCTGACCGCCGAATGACCCAGGGAAGGCGCATCGTCCGGGGACACCGCCTCAGCACCGGTTGTCACCAGCCAGCATTCCGTGACACCGGAGACTTCCGTGGTCAAACTTTCCGCGGCTCGGGCGAACTCGGCGAGTTCGGCCACCGCGCCTTGCTCGTCCGTGGCCGTATTCGACGGAAGCAGCAGCACCATGGTGTCGGCCTCGGTCGCGGTGTCGGCGATCGCGGCACCGTGGCGCGCGGCCCGCGCGCACAGCGCCGCCGCGAGGTCGTCCGCGCCGTCGTGCTCGGCGAGCAGCACGGTGCGCGGCGCGGCCAGCTCGAACCGGGACAACCTGGTCCACTCCTCGCGCAACCGCGCGGGGGGCACGGCGACCGGGATCGGCGCCTCGGCATCCGATTGATACGGCGCCCACAGCCTCTTGGAGTTCATCACCGTGGCGGGAAAGTCACGCAGCGGCAGCGCCGGAGTGCGGTCGCCGGAGTCCGCGCGGAGCGCCTGCCAGTCGTAATGCAAATCGTGCACCGCGACTTCGGCAAGATTGCGGGTGAATTCACCCAACCCGTTCGCGGTGCGCAGCGATGTCCCCACGACCCGGAAGTCGCGGGCATCCCGCGCGACCGGGGACAGATTCTCCCGCAGCGCGGGCTGCAATGTCGGGTGCTCGGAGATCTCGACGAAGGTGTCCACGTCCGCGGTCGCCGCCGCCACCGCGCGATCGAAGCGCACCCGGTTGCGCAGGTTCCAGTACCAGTAGTCGTGGTGGGTCAACTCGGGAGTGATCGCCGCGCCGAGCGTCCCGCCGTAACAAGTGACGTCGCCGAGCGTGAAGGTCTTGCTGCTCAATTCGCCCAGCGACGATTGGAATTCGTCGCGCAATCGCGTCATCGCGGAGGTGTGCGACGGAAACGACATCTGGATCTGCTTGGCGAACAGACCTTTCGCGGTGGCGGTCGCCACCAGCTCCGCGATCGCGGCCTCGTCGCCGGAGACACCGGTCAACTCGGGTGAGTTGACCAAAGAGACCTCCGCCCAGCCCGAATTGCGGGCCAGCAGCGCCTCGCATTCGTCGCGCCCCGCGCCGAGCACGGCCACCGCGTAGCCGTCCGAAAGGTCGCGCTCCAGAAGCTGGGCCCGGTGCGTGACGATCGACACGGCATCGCGCAGCGTCAGCACACCGGCGACCACGCAGGCCGCGAGTTCACCCTGGCTGTGACCGATGGTCGCGGTGGGGCGCACGCCCGCCGCCTGCCACATGGCGGCCAAGCCGATCAGGTGGAACATTCTGGCCGGTTGTACTTCCCAGAGTGTCTCGCCGAACTCGGCGCAGGCACCGAGCAGATAGTGCACCGGCCGTGCATGGCCGTACCGCTCCTCGTGCACCGCCGCGCACTCGTCGACGGCGGCTCGGTAGGCCGGGGAGAAGTCGTAGTACGGCTTGCCCATACCCGCGTGCTGGCTGCCTTGTCCCGGAAAGACGAAGCCGACGCGACGCGCCGCGACGACGCCGCCGGACGTCACCACCGCCGGGTGCGCGGAACCCGCCGCGATCGACCGCAACGCGTCCGTCAACTCCTCGCGCGTGACGACCATGGCCAGGGCGCGATACCTGCGGACGATCCTGGTGCGGAAGAGCTGGCTCGCCAGTCGATCCGGGTCCACCCGAGGGTGGTCCTGCACGTAGGCCAGTATCGCCGCGGCCTCCGCACGCAAGCCTTCGGCGCTGTCCGAGGAGAGCAGGACGGGGACGGTGCCGTCCGGCAGCAGATATTCAGACAACGCTGTCCTCCTCCAGGACGGGCATCCCGACGACCGCGTGCGCGTTAGTCCCCGCGACTCCGAATGCCGACACCGCTCCGTAGCGAATGCCGTCGATCGGCTCCCACGAAACGAATTTCGTGGCCAGCCGCAAACTGGTGGCTTCCCAGTCGACCGCCTCGGTCGGGTGTTCTGCCCAGAGACTCGGCGCGACGTGCCCGTGCGCGCCGCACAGCAGCATCTTGATCAGGCCGAGCATGCCCGCCGCCGCCTGCGTGTGACCGATATTCGACTTGACCGATCCCAGCAGCGCGCCCCGGACACGCTCCGGCGCGCCGTACGTCCGGATGAGAGCGGACAGTTCGATGGGATCGCCCACCGCCGTGCCGGTGCCGTGCCCCTCGACCAGCCCGATCTGTTCCGGGTCGACGCGGGCCGCGCGGAGCGCGGCGCGAATCAGCCGCTCCTGCGCGTCGGCGCTGGGCACGGCCAACGGGCCGCTCTTGCCGTTGTGGTTGACCCGGGAGCCGAGCAGCCGAGCGTAGATCCGATGACCGAGCCGGCGCGCTCGCGACTCGCGCTCCAGCACCACCACTCCCGCGCCCTCGCCCCACAGGGTCCCGGTGGTGCCCGCGGAATACGCGCGGCAGTGGCCGTCGGTCGAGAGCGCGTTGTTCTTCGCGAACTCGACGAACATGCCGGGTGAGCCCATCACGCACACGCCACCTGCCAGGGCCCAGTCGCACTCGCCCGCGCGGACGGCCGCCGCGGCTTGGTGGAGGGCGGTCAAGCCTGCCGCGCAGGAGGTGTCCACACTGATCGAAGGCCCGATCAGACCCAGACTGTGCGAAATACGGCCGGATACCGCGCCGAGGGTGGTGCCGGTCATTCGATAACCGCTGTGCTCGCTGACGCTCGCCATGCGCGGGCCGTACTCCAGCGGCGTGACGCCCATCCAGCACCCCGCTTCGGCGCCGTCGACAGCGCCGGGATTGAGCCCGGCATCCTCGACCGCCCGCCATGCGACGCGCATCGCCACCCGCTGCTGCGGATCCATCGCGACGGCTTCGCGCGGCGTTATCCCGAAAAAGGCCGCATCGAATTCCGTTGCTTCGGAAAGAAATCCGCCCGCGTCGCGTACGTCGCTCCAGCCCTCGTTGCGACCGAGGGTGAGCAACTGTTCGATCGGCCACTCCCGATCCCGTGGCAATGGGCCGATGAGTTCCCTGGATTCGGCCAGCGCCGTCCAGAATTCGCGTGGACTGTTTATTCCGCCGGGGGCCTCGACCCCGATTCCGACGACGACGATATGGTCTTCGTCCCCCGAAGCCGATCCTGACATGGTGAACCTAACTGGAAAGAGCGGACTGTCCTGCGTCAGCGGCGGCGGAGGCAAGCAATTCCGCGACGCCGTCGATGTGGTCGTACAAATAGAAGTGCCCGCCGTCGAAGAGCGTGACCGAGCCGCCCCGAGTGCTGTGCGCGATCCAGGGACGCAGTTCGGCGACGGTGACGAAGTCGTCGTCGGCGCCGCCGATCACCTCGATCCGCGCGCCGATCCGCACATCCGGGTCGCACGTGTAGGCGTCGAACGCGCGATAGTCGGCCTGCAGGACGGGCAACGTCATTCGCATGATGTCGCGATCGGCCAAAACGTCCGCGCCCGTTCCGTTCAGCGCGACGAGCCGGTCGAGCAGCGCCTCCTCCTCGGTCGGCAGCGGCTCGCTGTCGGCTACCAATGCCGGCGCCACCGCGCTCGAGGCGCCGAGCAGCGCTACCGGCACACCGGCGGCCTCGGCCTGACGGACGAATTCGAAGGCCACCATCGCGCCGACGCTGTGGCCGAACACCGTGATGGGAATGCCTCGGTGGTAAGGCGATTCGAGGAATTCCGCAAGGGCACCCGCCGCGAGTTCGACGAGGCTGTCCGGCATGGGTTCGGCGGCTCGGTCCTGGCGTCCCGGATATTGCACGAGCACGACATCGAAATCGGCACTGAGCCGCTTGGACATGGCGCGATAGGTGGAGGCGCCACTGCCGGCATGGGGAAACAGCACCAGGGGCGGCAGCGTTTCCGTGACGGGTTTGTGAAACTTCCGAATCCACCCGGGTTTTCTCGACATCCAACAGCTCCTACACATCACGCGGTGTGGGCGCGCCCGCGCGCCGTCCTTTCCGAACGGCCGGGCCTCGCCGACCACGCGAGGTTAGCATAGGATAACCTTACATTCATCCAGCGGAGCCACTACCGAACGGAGCTCGACGACCGATGAACCCCACCCGGACGCCTCATGTCATCGCGCGCGAGCTGACCGATATCCCCGACGAACTGCGGGCCGTGCCCGCTCCGCCGCAACCGGCTCTGCCCGCCCCGTTCGACATCCGGACGGCCGACGCGGACGGTGCGGACGCGGAGCTGCTCACCGAGTGGATGAACCGGCCGCATCTGATCGAGACGTGGGAACAGCCGTGGCCCGTCGAACTGCGCAGGCAGAATCTGCGCGCGCAGCTGGACGGAAGCTATTCCCGCCCATACATCGTCGGGTACGACTTCACCGGCACCGACCGGCCGGAACTGGGCCGTCGCGACATCGCCTACCTGGAGTTGTATCGCCCCGCCAAAGACGAGATCGCCCGGATCTATCACGCCGACCCCTATGACGTGGCCTTCCACCTCGCCACCGCCGACCCGGAGGTGATCGGGCGCGGCATCATGTTCGCCTTCGTCAGCGGCCTGCTGCCCGGAATCTTCGCGGCGGAACCGAACTGCCGTCGCATCCTGATCGAACCGGATCACCGCAATGTCGCGGTGCGGCGCATGACCGAGCGGTTCGGCGTGCCCAGTCTCGGCGACTTCGACATCCGGCCGGATCGCCGGATCACGCTCTACTACCTGCCGCGCACGCCCGCGGACGTCCCGACGGTGCGGCGCTGAGGCGCGGTCCGCGCCCCCGGCCGCGAGCGCGAGGGCGGGGGCGCTCACCCGAAGGCCCGCGCGACGACGCCCGTCAGCGGCACACCGGACCGTCGCGTGGCCGGTTGCAGTACCCGATCGGAAAGCTCGCCGAGGCAACTGAGATTCGGAAAACCAGGCCCCTGCGCGACCGCGGCGAGATTGGGCAGATACAGCTTGGTCTCCATCCCGGAGACCGCGAGGTCGTAGCCGATCGACACTTCGATCCGCTCCTGGGACGGCCTGCCGCCGACCGCCAGTTCCAGCAGGTCGGCCGCGTCCTGATCGAAGAGGTCCAGGAACCACAGCGGCTGTCCGCCGGTGGCATCGATGACCAGGTCGAAAGTGTGCGATTGGTCCGCGCGCCGCTCGTTGCGCAAAGTCAGCGCTACGCCGTCGCCTTGATCGACCACCCGGACGGCACGGCCCTGCAGGTGATGCACCCGGCTGTCGCCGAGCAGGCTCTCCTGCACCCGCACCGAGAAGACGCCGCGGTCGGTTCGGCGGATGACGTCACGCCGCTCCTGGACGGTGAGTCCCGCCCACTTGACCGGGTCGCTGAACAGCGAGTTCTCGAAATAACTTTCGCCGCGGGTGTAGATCGTGGCCATCGGCGAGATCACCGAAATGGACAACATGCCGTGGCGCACCAGCTCGTCCAAGGCCGAGCCCGCGGTCTCACCGCCGCCGATCACGGCGACCCGGGAGGAGACCGGCAGACTGCGCCGCCCGGCCAGATCCCAGAATTGAGCGATACTCAGCACCCGCGGATGGTCGGCGAGCGCCTTGGTGCTCACACCGGGGCCGGTGATCATCAGCCCGGCCGCGTCCAACCGGATCGCACCACCGTCGGGATCGGTCGCGGTGACGCGCCAGCCGTCGGCGGTCGCGCCGATGGAACGCACTGTGCCGGAGACCAGTTCGAGATCGATCCGGCGAGCCACCCACTGCAGGTACTTGGCCCAGACGTGATGGGCCGGGTTCGGACGGCCCCGATCGATCCACTCCGCATAGGTGCCCTGCTCGATCAGGAAGGACGTCCAGCTGTAGGCCATCATGGCCGCGTTGATTTCCTGATTGCGCCCGCGCGCCCAGGTCGAGTGGTAGGGGAAGCCCACGTCCTTCTCCGGGCTGGTGCCCAATCGATGCCTGCCGTCGGTCCAACCGCCACTCGGCAGCCAGTTGCCGCCGACCGCGTGCGCCTCGACGACGATCACCCGGGGCGCAGGAAGGCCGAGCGTCCGCAGCACATGCGCTTTCGTCGCCACCGCAAGGGCTTTCGGACCAGCTCCGATGACCAGAAGCGTTTCCACCGGTTCTCCACTCTCTCCGACATCCCGCGGCTTCTCGCCGGGTGCGCGGGCCTGCCGCCGCGCCGACAACCAGAACCCGTGCGGATCATGTTTGCATAGGCTTACCTTATATTGCACACTCGTACCCGACTAGAGCGGTGACACTCACACCCTCGAAAGATTGGATGAACGAATGACCAAGACCCCGAACAAGACACTCGCCCGACTAGCCGCTACGGCGGTCGTGGTCAGCGCCGCATTCGCCGGCGCGGTCGGGACGGTCACGCCCGCCGTCGCGGCGCCCTTGGTCGCACCCTTGCACGCCCAGGCCCCGGGCGCGGGTGAGCTGACCGCCAAACTTCGCGTGGCGATCAACACCGGCGCAGCGCGCAGCACGCGAGCGGCCGAACTGGAGTCGGGCGACGCGGGCGTCGCGACGATGGACAAGATCGCTGGCCTGCTCGCGGTCTCCCCGCCGAGCCTGCGCTACAACGTGATCAACCCGTCCACGTCGGGCGACCGGATCGACGCCCAGCTCCTGATCACCACCGAGGGCTACCCGGACTTCACCTACGACGTCTCCTGGAAGCAGATCGACGGCTACTGGAAGCTGACGCGCCAGGCGGAGTGCAGCCTCGCTTCGGCGCTCGCGCTGTCCTGCTGACCCGAAACCCCTCGCGCCCGGGCCCTCCGGACACGGTCGCCGTCGAATGTCGCGTGGTGCGTACCCACCGCGCGACATTCGACTTTCGTTAGGCTAACCTTAGTTCATGGGCAAAGGTTTGAACGGTCTGATGGTCAAGGCGTGGGGCGGCAACGACTACCGGCTGACCGTCACCTCGACCGAATACGTCACGGACAAATACGTGCGACTCGGCTTCTCCGCGGGCGGTCTGCTCGCCGATCATCCTGTACACCCCACGCAGTGGATCCGTGGCTGGTTCCCTGACGGCGACAGCGGCAAGCTGCAACAGCGCGGCTATACCCTGGTCGACCCCGACCCGGACGGCGACCGTTTCTCGATCGAGTTCGCGCTCCACGACGGGCCCGCCGCCCGATGGGCGCAGAACGCCTCGGTCGGTGACGAACTCGACGCGTCGGTGCTCGGCTCGAATTTCCAGCTGCCGGAATCCGCGCCCGGCGAGTACCTCATCTTCGGCGACACCGCCTCACTGCCCGCGATCAACTCGCTGTTCGACGCCATCGGCGACACCCCGGCCCGGGTCTGGCTGGAATGGCAGTACGAATCCGACACCACGATTCCGCTGCGCAACAAGCCGCACCACCAAGTGACCTGGGTGCAACGGATCGATGACGGCAGATTGCTGCGGGAAGCGGCGCAAGAACTCACCTGCCCGGCCGACGCCTTCGCCTGGGTCGCCTGCGATGGGCACACCACCCGCTCGATCGTGAAGAGCTTCAAGACGATTCACAACCTGCCCAAGGCCGCGATCAAATCGCAGGCCTACTGGAAGTAGGTCTTTCACTGCTCCCACGCCGCACCCGTATTCGCGCGGTGCGGCGTTTCCGGTATCGACAACGTCCCGATCGAAAACGGCGACCACAGCCGATTCGTCGGCTGCCGCTTCCGGCGGGACCGAGGTCATCGCCCGCGCCTGACCGAACCACTCGCACGAACGGATCACCGTGGGCGCCGGTTGTTCTCGGCGTCCACGGTGACCGGCTCGACGTGCGAGCCGCTAGGTGGCGACCGGCTCCAGATGCCAGCCCGACGCGCGAGATCGCTCGTTCCAGAACGCGGCGTATCGGCCGTTCAGCGCGAGCAGTTCGGCGTGCGTACCGCGCTCCACGATCCGCCCGCCGTCCACGAACAGGATCTGATCGGCGTGGGCGATGGTGGCCAGCCGGTGCGCGACCACGATCACCGTCTTGTCCTTGGTGATCTCGTGCATCCCGCGCACCACGACCGCTTCACTGTGCGGATCGAGCGCGCTGGTCACCTCGTCGAGCAGCACGATCGGCGCGTCCTTCAGCAATGCCCTGGCGATCGAGACCCGCTGCCGCTCACCGCCGGACAGCGCCGCGCCGCCCTCACCGACCCGAGTGTCGAAACCGTCCGGGAGCCGGTCGACGATCTCGTCGACGCGCGCCGCGGCCGCCGCGCGACGCACCTCGTCGTCACCGGCATCCGGCCTGCCGATCCGGATGTTGTCCGCGACCGACTGGTCGAACAGGTAGACGTTCTGGAAGACCAGCGACAACTGACTCAGCAGCGTCGCCGACGGCTGATCGCGCACGTCGTGCCCGCCCACCACGACCCGGCCCGAATCCGCGTCGTAGAACCGCGCGGCCAGGCGCAGCAACGTCGTCTTACCCGCACCGCTCGGCCCGACGATGGCCGTCGTGGTGCCCGCGGGCACGCTGAACGTCACGCCCGACAGCACCGGCTCACCGGGACGGTATCCGAAACTCACGTCGTCGAAGACCACCGACGGCGCTTGCGGGGTGACGGCCGTTTCCGCCTCAGGGAGCACCGGTTCGTCGAGCAGCTCGCTGATCCGGTCCGCGGCCGCACCCGCCGAACGCAGCGCGGTGCCCAGCTGCGCGGCTTGGTTGAGCGGTTCGATGAACCGCGAGCTCACCGCGATCAGCGCGATCGCGGCGGCGGCCGAGATGGCGCCGTCGGTCACCCGCGCCACCGCGACGTACACCAGAACCAGGAACACGGCCTGCACGAACAGCGCGAACAGGATCAGGCCCGGCACGCTGGCGAACACCATGCGCGATCCGGCCGAGCGCTGCCCGGCCAACGCCGCGTCGAGCGCGCGGTTGCCCGATCCCACCGCGCCGAACGCCCGCAGCACCGGCTGCGCCTGGGCGAATTCGATGACGCGCGAATCGGCTTCGGCCGCCGCCGCGTGCATCCGCTGGTCGGCGCTGGTGTACGCGCGATCGGCCAGCCGGTTCACCAGGTAGAGCACTGGCGCGGCGAGCAGCATCGCCAGCGCGATACGCCAGTCGACCGCCAGCATGCCGACCGCGACCGCGAGCGGCACGATGACGCCGCTGAAGATCCTGGCCAGCAGATAGGCGACCAAGCCTTGCAGCTCCCGCACGTTGTCGACCATGACCCGCCCGAGCGGCCCGGCGTCATGGGTCTCGAACCAGCCGAGCGGCAGTGCGTTCAGGTGGTCGCCGAGCCGGGTCTGCAATCCGCGCTGCATGCCGATGCCGACGCGCAGGCCGATCGCCGCCTGCAGGTAACCGAAAACCACCACGCCCGCGACGGCGGCGAACATGCCGAGCGCCCAGAGCCACGCGCGGCCGAGGTCGTCGTCGAAAAGCGCCGTCAGCACCGGCACCAGCAGCAGGTACGCCACGGCCTGGCTGAGGGCCTGCGCGACTATGGCGGCGAACAGTTTCGGTGTCAGATGGGCGAATTCGCCCGGAACCAGCTCCAGCACCTTGCGAATCATCGGATACCCTCCACACTGTCGACGAGCGCCAGATCGCCGAGCGCCGCCTCGTTGATCTCCCATAGCCGCTGGTAGGCGCCGCCCGCGTTGACGAGACTCGCGTGATCACCCTGCTCGACCAGTCGTCCACGCTCGAGCACCAGGATTCGATCCACCGAGGTGATGGTGTGCAATCGGTGCGCGACGACCAGGACCGTGCGCCCCGCGACCAGTACGGCCAGCGCGTCCTGCACGGCCGCTTCGGATTCCGGGTCCGCGAAGGCGGTCGCTTCGTCGAGCACGAGGACCGGGGTGTCCGCGAGCAGGGCGCGCGCTATCGAGAGCCGTTGCGCCTCGCCGCCGGAGAGCGTCGCGTCGATACCGAGCTCCGAGTCGTAACCACGCGGCAGCGCCATGATGCGATCGTGGATCTGCGCGGCGCGGGCGGCCCGCTCCACCGCGGCGTCGTCGGCGTCGGGCCGGGCCAGGCGCAGGTTCTCCCTGATACTGCCGCGGATCAGCCGCACATCCTGGAAGACGAACCCGACGGTGCGGTAGAGCTCGTCGCTCGGAAAGTCACGGATGTCGCGGTCGCCGATGGTGATCCGGCCCGAACCCACGTCGTAGAACCGCGGCAGCAATTTGGCCAGTGTCGATTTGCCCGATCCGCTCGGGCCCACCAGGGCCGTGATCGTGCCGGGGGCGAGCTCGAGATCGATACCTCGCAGCACGTCGTGGCCGGAACGATAGCCGAAGTCGACACCTTCGAACCGGACCAGACCGGGGGGCGCGGATTCGGTTTCCGGCGCGGCGGAGGTCGGCGCACCGCCACTCAATTCGGGAGTCCGTTGCAGGTCGTGCAGGCGTTGCGCCGCCACCGCGGCGGCCCGCAGCGCCTGCGCGCCATAGCCGAGACTCAGCAATGAACTGCCCAGGCCGAGGCCGACCAGCAGGAACGGCAGCACGTCCAGCGGCTCCACCCACTCCAGGCCCACCGCGGCCAGTCCCGCGACGACCACCACCAGCATCACGAACACCGGGGTGACGACGATGTCGGAGGCCGCCTGCACCTTGATGATCGGCGTCTTCAGCCGGTCCACGCTGCGGGCTTGGTGTTCGACGGCGTCCTGGAAGACGCTGTGCGCCTTGCCCGCCTGACCGAACGCGCGCACCACCTGAATGCCGTCGACGAACTCGATGGCGGCTTGCTTGGTGGCCTGCTCGGAGCGGGTGTAGACCACGAAGCGGTCCCGTCCGTCCCGGTCCATCATCCGGCTGTAGAGCACGGCGTACGCCAGGACCGGCACCAGCAGCACCAAGGCCAGCCGCCATTCGACGGTGAGCAGATAGCCGAACGTGATCAGCGGAACGGTGACGGCGCCGACGAACTCCAGGCGGGCGTGCGCCACCAGGTAGTGCAATGCCTCCACATCGTCCTGGAGATACTTCTTCACCTCGCCGGAGGTCCGCTCGCCGAACCAGCCCAGCGGCACCCGGGTCAGCTTGGCCGCCAGCGCCCGGCGCACGGCGAGCTGATATCCGGCGTCGACCAGGTGCGTCCAGGTCAACGCCGCGGCCTGGAGCAGCGCGCGGACCACCAGGACCAGCACCGCGATCGTCAGCTGACGCCACACCCGGTCGGTGTCCACCTGATCCTCGAGCAGTTCGCGGCAGGCCGCCACGATCAGCACGAAGGGCACGACCGCGCACGCCGACGCGACGGCCATGACGATGCTCGCGACGGTCAACGGGCCGCGCACGGGCGCGAGGATCTCCTTGCGCGCCTGGGCCTCCTGCTGCTTGCGTTCTTTCAGCACCGCCCTCGGCGGCCGGTTCCCCGTCTGCGCCGCAGGCAGCGGCGCGACCTCTACCGTCATCTGACCTCGTCTCTCGCGGCATCCATCACCGGAATCGCCTCATCCTCACACAGAAGCGCCCAGCAAGAAAGGTTAGCCTAAGTTATCTTTGCCCTCCCGGCGCCGTGGGAGCTTCGCGAGCGGTCCATCGACCCGCGAGTACGGAGGCGGTCGTCCGGCACGGCACGGGTCGCCCGCTTCGCCGCCGAGACCACGCGTCCCGGGCGGTCCCCCCCTACCGGCCGTTGTCTTTCGTGACTTATTTCGTCAATGTGCGAAAACTGCTGCGAACTCGCTGTTTTCGAATTGTCGACGCGCTCGGGAAGCCTCCGTGAACGAACCCGCGTCCTGGTCCGATAGCCCGCGCGCATCGCTAACTTCGAATGCGAGCGAAACCACCGGACCCGCAGGAGGATCGAATATGTATGGCACGGAGATGTTTTCGGTTCTGTCGAATTGCGCCAGAGATCCCGGCGAACTCACCGCGGGCCAAGCGCACCACGCCATGCAAGTGCACCTGGATTGCAGCGTCGAAATATGCCGGGTCCGGCGGCGCGCCCGCAAGACATTGGTCGAAGCCCGGCTGATGGTGCTGGACGAACGGGCTACGCCGTGACAGGAGCACCGGTCTCGTGGCTCCCGCCGCGACGACGCGGAATCGTCACGGCGGCCGGGGTGTTGTCCTTGCCATGACCGCAACGGCATCCGATCGTTCCGCCACCCCTGTCGTCGACACCGAGACCGAATTCGGCGCCAAAGTCGCCGAACGCCTGAACCGCGAGTCCATCCTCTGGCTGACCACCGTCGGCCCCACCGGAACACCGCAGCCCAACCCCGTCTGGTTCCAGTGGCGCGACGGCGAGTTCCTGATCTTCAGCAAGCCCGGCCAACCGAAGGTGCGCAACATCCAGCGCAATCCCCGGGTCGCGCTGAACCTCAACAGCACCGCGTCCGGCGGCGACGTGGTGGTACTCACCGGCACGGCGCGCGTGGTCGAGCAACGGCCCGGTTCGGCGGAGATCGACGCCTTCACCACGAAGTACGCCGACGGCCTTCGCTCGATCGGCCTGACCGACGAGCAGTTCTACGCCGAGTACTCCGTCGTGCTGCGCATCACGCCCGACCGGCTGCGCGGATTCTGAACCCGATGCAGTTCGCGCCGCCGCCGCCCACCGCCGCGTGGCGTCATCGCACCGCCCGCGAGGGGTTCGAGGTGGCGTATTTCCGGGTCACCGAGCAGGGCGTGCTGATCGACGGCTGCACGACAGCGGTCGAGGACGGCACGGCCTGGGTGGTGGACTACCGGATCGCGCTGGACACCGAATGGCGCACGCGCCGGGCCCAGGTGGCCGTGCGCAAACCAGGCGGCTGGAACACGCTGGTGCTGGAGTCCGACGGCGCGGGGTCCTGGCTGCTGGACGGCATGCCCGCGCCCCTGCTCGACGGCTGTCTGGACGTGGACCTGGAGTCCTCCGCGCTGACCAACGCGCTCCCCGTGCACCGGTCCGCGCGGGAGATCGGCGACGGCGCGGACGCGCCCGCGGCCTACGTTTACGCCTCCGGCGCCGCGGTGGCCCGGTTGGAGCAGCGCTACGTCCGCGTCGCCGACGGCTCGCACGGACCGCGGTTCCAGTACTCCGCCCCGGAGTTCGACTTCGCCTGCGCGCTGGACTACGACAAGTCGGGCTTGGTGCTCGATTACCCAGGCATCGCGATCCGCGCCCACTGAGCCCGCGACCTCGGACGTCAGGCCTTGCGGTCGGGCGTACCTCCGCCTTCGCTCCGGCCATGCGCGGACTGAGGACGGACTCCGTCCGACTGCACCCATTAGGCGTACCTCCGCCTTCGCTCCGGCCATGCGCAGGCTGAGGACGGACTCCGTCCGACTGCACCTATTAGGGTCGGTATCGATGAGAAGGCGGCAACAACCGCCGTTGCCGAAACGGCACGGCTTGGACCCGGCCCGGTTGCGACTACCGGAGCAGGGGCATTGGGCGACCATCCGGGACCATCTGGTGGAGCGCCTGCCCCGGGTCTCCCCGGCGCGCATCGATGAACTGCTGCACGCGGGCGGCATCGTCGACCTGGACGGGCCGATCGCTCCGGACGCGCCGTTCGTGCCCGGCGGCGCGGTCTGGTTCCATCGCGATCTGCCCGAGGAGACGGTGGTGCCGTTCGACATCCCCGTCGTGCATCGCGACGACGACCTGCTGGTGGTGGACAAACCGCACTTCCTGGCCACGATCCCGCGCGGTCAGCACATCCTGCAGACCGCGCTGGTGCGGCTGCGCCGAGAGCTGGACCTCCCCGATCTGGTCCCGGCGCATCGGCTCGACCGCGTCACGGCGGGCCTGGTGCTTTTCGTGATCAACCCGGCTCGCCGCGGCGCGTACCAGACCATGTTCCACAAGCGCACCGTGCGCAAAGAGTACGAGGCGATCGCCCCTTTCGATCCCGCCCTCACGCTGCCCCGCGTGGTGCGCAGCCGGATCATCAAGGAGAAGCAGGTGCTCGCGGCCCAGGAGGTCCCGGGCGAACCCAACGCGGAAACCGAGATCGAACTGCTCGAGCACCGCGACGGCCTCGGCCGCTACCGGCTGCGCCCGCACACCGGCCGGACCCACCAATTGCGCCTGCATATGAACAGCCTCGGCGTCCCCATCCTCGGCGACGACTTCTACCCGGTGCTCACCGACAAGCCGGTCGACGACTTCACCAGGCCGCTGCAACTGCTGGCCGCCGCACTCGAGTTCACCGATCCGGTCACCCACGAGCCGCGCCGTTTCGAGACCAGCCGCACGCTGCAGGCCTGGACCGACCCGCACGGGTGGGCCGGCTGACACCGCGGTCAGCGCCCGCATCGAGCAGCGTCGCCACGACACGATCACCCGGCCGAGCGCCGCGCCATGCCTTCGCACACGGTTCCGCGACACCCGCCTCGCCTTCCGTACACACGGCGGGGACCCCGGTCGACCCCGACGGCGGCGAAAAGTGATCGATCCGGCAATAAAGCCCGCATCCGTGGTGAACGTGTTCTCGTTCCGTAGACTCGGTCGAGATGTCTGAGCCGGACCTAGCAGCACCGACCCGCCCACGCCACAAAGTGCACGCCTACGTCGACGTCGCCGTGGTGGTGATCGTCCTGGCGGGCACCAATCTCATCGCACATTTCACCACCGCGTGGGCGAGCATCGTGACGGTGCCGGTCTCGGCGCTCGTGCTGCTCGCACTGGTCCGCAGGCGTGGTCTCGGCTGGTCGGAACTGGGCCTTTCGCCCCGGAACTGGCGGCGCGGTTCGCTCTACGCGCTCGGCGCGGTGGCGTTGGTCCTCGCGGTCGTCGCGATCGGGGCGGCACTACCGCTCACGCGGCCGTTCTTCCTGGCCGATCGCTATGCGACCATCTCCGGCGCGTTGATCGCCTCCATGATCGTCATCCCGTTGCAGACCGTGATCCCCGAGGAACTGGCCTTCCGTGGCGTGCTGTACGGCACACTCGACCGCGCGTACGGTGCGCGCGGCGTCTTCGCGGCGGGCTCCCTGCTGTTCGGCCTCTGGCACATCGCGTCGTCCCTCGGTCTCACCTCCGGCAATCGCGGCTTGAGCGCATTCGTCGGCGGCGGCGTGACCGGCCAGATCGTCGGCATCCTGCTCGCCGTTCTCGCGACAGCCGCGGCGGGCGTGGTGTTCACCTGGCTGCGCCACCGCAGCGGCAGCCTGCTCGCCCCGATAGCCCTGCACTGGTCGGTCAACGGCGCGGGAGCCCTGGCCGCCGCCATCGTCTGGCACACGCTGAACTAGTTTCCAGCGCCTGCGGCGCTGGGTGTCGCGGCCCCCTTATGGCCGCGAACGGCGCATGCTCGGTCTCGCTTCGCTCGAAAGACGCGGTCGGGTGCGCTGGGCGCGGGTGTCGAACCTCGCTACCCGATGCGCGCGGTTTGTCGCGGCTGACAGTTCGCTCCGTGACCGAGATCGCAGCAGCCGGGTCAGCATCCGCCCCGACTCGACGCTGTCGCTTTCTTCGTTATGTATGCGGCGCCCGTGTGAACTCGAGCCGTGCCGCGGCGGCTGCCCGTCTCCTTCGCTCGACAGTCGCTGGTTTCGGCCAAGCCATGGGCGGGCGGCATCCCGAAACCGAGAAATTCGCGCGATAGCCATGCGCACATTCGAACTGAGTTTCGACACGCGGAGAGCGCCGATAAAAGTGCCGCTCATCCGGATATTCGGGCCAGACCGCGAATTTCGGCAGCTCGGCGTGTCGCCCTCAGGCGGGCGCGCATCGCATTGACCACGGGCGGAGCTCGGTTTAATCTCACTCCGATCACACATATGTTCGAGCGATCATGTCTCCACCACTCGACATGAGACCTGCTCTTGGGAAGGCTCGCGATGCCCGACGAATCCTCGAACGATAGTTCCGAGATTGCCGCGCTGGCACAGCAAGTCGAGACCGCGCGCGGCAAACTGCCCCTGCAGCTCGATCCGGCGCTGCTGGAGGTGCTGTCCGAACGCGAGATCGCCGCGGAGCGCGAGCTGGCGGAATGGATTCGCGCGCGCCGCCGCGAGCAGCGGCGACGGGCCATCGAGGCGGAACTGGCCACCGAACGGCGCGACCGGAAGTCGTCCGCGGCGTTGCGCCGCTCGGAGGAGGCCGACGCCCGCTGGCATCGGCGCGCACTGGCGGCGCGGCGTCGGGCGTCGAGCCAGGACGCGCGCCTGGCGCAGCTCTACCGGCGGGCGGAGTGGTCGTCGCGCGCCTTGATCGCCGTCGTCGTGCTCGGCATGGTGTGGGCCGGTGTCAACGTGCAGCACAATCTGGTACCCAGCGGCGACATGGCCGATCCGCTGTACTGGTTGAGCTACGGCATCGAGGCGATGATCTCGATCCCGATCATCACCATCATGGTGGCGGCGACGACCGCGGCGCGATGGGGCCGGGAGCTGGCGCGCGGCAAGGTGATCTTCTTCGAGGCGGCGCTGCTCGGCACGACCGTCGCACTGAACACGGGACCGCATCTCGCCGCGGGCGACCTCGGCCGCGCCGCCGAATACGCGATCGCTCCGGTGATGGTCGGCGTCGTGATCTGGTTGCACGCCTGGGTTTCCGCGCGGTACGCGGTGCTGATCGACGGCGCGCCGGTGATCGATCCCGACCCGCGAACGATCCGCATCGATGCGCGACTCGCCACGGGCATGCAGGCGGAAGCGAGTAGTCGCCCCTCGCTCGACGCAGCGGCGAACAGCGGCCGATTTCCCTGGGAAACCTATGCAGGCGTGACCGGTGGCCGCGAGGCGCACCACGACGCGAATCACGGAGCGCAGACCGATCATCGGGGCGGTGCCGACCTCCATCACGCCGGGAGTGAAGCCTCGACCCACCACGCTGTCCCGACCGAAATGACGGGCACTCGTCCCGCAGAACGCCTCGACGAGTTCAGCTCGGCCGCACCGACCATGCCTGTCCCGGCACGCGTCGATACCGCAAAGTCGGCGACCAATGGTCACGCGGTCGGATCGCGGATCAACGGCCACCCCATCACTGTCGACCGCGTCGCGTCCACCGCGGCGGCCCCTGGCAACGGCGAAGTGCGCGAGGGCTTCAGCACTTCGGGCCTCGCCGATACTCGCACGGCCAACGGTCACGCGGTCGATACGCCGATCAACGGCCACCCCGTCGACGGTGCCCCACTCGCGGGTGCGAATCCTGTGCACAGCGAAGTGGGCGAGAACTTCACTACCTCGGGTTCCGCCGACGAGCGCCCGGCCAACGGCCACGCGGTCTATACCGGCATGAACGGTGTCGCATTCCCGCACACGACGAACGGCCACCCCGTCGAACCCACCGTCAATGGCCACACCCGCGGCGACTTGTCCGTGAACGGCCACATCCTGCCGATCGACGGCAAGGCCAGCCGGACACCTGTCAACGGGAACGGGCACCCGCGCATCAACGGACGTACCTTGCGCCCGGCCACCAACGGTCACACGGTGCCGACCCCCGCTGAGGGCACTGAGCGGCATCCGCGAGTCAATGGAAAGACCTTCCGCCCCGGCACCGACGATGACACCACCGAGTTCCCGGCGACCGGAGACGCTCGAGTCAACGGGCACGACACTGTTACAACCGCCAATGGTCACGCCGCCGGGACGCCCACAGGCATCAACGCGCACGCGCTTCCGGTCGACCGGCACACCGCCCCCGCCACTGAAGACCACACGGACACCGTCGCTCCCCATGGAAGCCCGGTTCCGTCTGCCACCAACGGCCGCGAGTTGACGACTTCCCCGACACATCCGGATTCATCTGCCGCCCAGTACGTCTCGCAAGTGCAGTCGGACGGACGTTCGGCCCGGTCGGCCGATCCCGAAGCAGCGCAGCCTTCACCGGCCGACTTCGAGCACGGAACGCCGAGCCGAGTGCGAACGCGTGCGTCCGATATCCGTGAACCGCGCCCCGAACCCGCGCAACCTGCACAACAGATTTCGCTGGACGGACTCGAGTTCGACGAGCGTCCCTTCCCTCAGACGAACAGTGCGACGCCGCCACTTCCGCCCGCCGGTCGAGGCGAACGCTCGGCCGATCGCGTGCATCGAGGAGACGACGCCGCCCGGCGTCCCGGCTCCACCGAACCGATGCACACACAGTCCCCCGCAATCGCCGACACCGCCGCACAGGTGCACCCCAACGCCACCGCCCCGCGCGCGGCGAAACGCGGAAAGTCGATGTCCGCAGAGCAGAACGACCACTCCGCCGACGCGGAGAGCGAACAACTGGCCCTCGAGGAAACCCCCGAGCTTTCGCCCCTCCCCATCGCATCGATGCCGATCCTCGAGGACGACGACGAGGACGACGAATTCCCCACCGAGCCGGAGGAAGCCGACACCGACGACGACGAAATCTCCGCGATCGCACGAGCCATCACCGACCGCCACCTGTCCGACCTCCCGATCGAGGAGGTCAGAGAGATCCTGACCCTCGCCGATCAGGGCGGCTCGACCCCCGCCATCGCGAACGAACTCGGCGTCCCCCGCTCCGCGGTCACCCGCGTCCTGGACTCCGCCATCAAAGTCCACCGCCCCTACGCGACCATCGGCTGAGCACCGCCGCTCCGAGCGGCTAACGATGGCGCAAAAGCTGGGAAGGCAGGCGCGCCACCATCGAGACGCGGACAGGTCGGCGTGATCGGCCAACGGGTGCAGCGATGAAATCGGCCCAGGCGTCGGCGGTCAACTCGAGATGCGGGCTTCGATGCCGTCGAGTAGGAAGTCGAGGCCCATGCGGAAGGTTTGGTCGGCGTCGAGGTGGGCGGCGTCGCGTACGACCGTCTCCAGCGCGGGGAATCGGCCGGTCGCGAAGGCTCGCTCCAGATAAGGGCCGAAGGCGATCTGCCACTGGTGCTCGTCCATCCCGGTGGCCCGCTCGGCGCGCCGGTCGGCGATCTCCCGGCGCACCGCGCCGATCACGTACGCGTTGACCGCGGCGACCACCGGCATGGCCATGTCCACGTCGACGCCGCCCAGTGCCGCCAGCACGGCCTCCCCTCTGGCCATCGCGTGCGGCCCGAGCTGCGGCCGCCCACCGAGCAGGTCGGCGAACCATTCGTGCTGGTGAGCTGCTTGCCGGGTGGTTTCGGCAAGGGAGCGCAGCACCTCCCGCCAACCGTCTCCGGCCGGCTGGATCTCGGCGTAGACCGCGTCGACCATCAAATCGAGCAACTCGTCCTTGGTGGCGATGTAGCCGTACAGCCGCATCGGCCCGACGTCCAGCGCGGCGGCGACCTTGCGCAGCGACACCGCCGCCAAGCCGTCCGCGTCGGCCAGCCGGATCGCCGCTCGCACGATCCGCTCCCGGCTCAACGGGGCCGGCACCGGTCGATTCGGTGGCTCCGGTCGCTCCCACACCAACATGCCGCTGACACTACATCGCATGGTTCGATACAGTGTATTGATGAATACGGTGTATCGGAGGCAATCATGACCATCACCATCGTCGGGGCCGGACTCGGCGGCCTGGCCCTTGCCCGAGTGCTGCACGTGAACGGCATCGAGGCCGTCGTGTACGAACGCGAAGCCTCCCGCGAGGCTCGCGGCCAGGGCGGCATGCTCGACATCCACTCCGGCCAGCGGGCGCTACGCGAGGCCGGACTGATCGACCAGTTCCACTCGATCGCCCGTGGTGAAGGCCAAGACATGCGCCTGCTCGAGCCGGACGGCACCCTGCTGCTCCAGGAGGACACCCCCGACGACGCCCCGCTCGATCGACCCGAGGTCGACCGCGCCGATCTGCGCAACCTGCTGCTGGATTCCCTTCCCGAAGGCGTGGTGCGCTGGGGGCACGCGTTCGAATCCGCCGACAACGGCCTACTCCACTTCGCCGACGGCAGCACTGCGACGTATGACCTGCTGGTCGGCGCGGACGGCGCACAGTCCCGGGTCCGCGCGCTGCTCACCGACGCCCGCCCGGCGCATATCGGCCAGAACGTCGTCGAGCTCGGCATTCCCGACATCGACCGCACCCATCCCGACCTCGCGGCGATGGTCGGCCGCGGCAACTACTGGGTGCTCGGCAACGGACTGTCCCTGGCGGCACAGCGCAACGGCGACGGCCGCGTTCGCATCGGCCTCAGCTTCTACAACACCGGCGAGGACTGGTTCACTACCAGCGGGATCCCGTTCGACGACCCGGCCGCCGCCCGGGCGCGGCTGATCGACCTGCTCCCCGGCTGGGACGCACGATTCACCGCGCTGATCGCGGCCTGCGACGACACCGTCGTACCGCGGTCGATCACCAGTCTCCCGATCGGCCTGACCTGGCCGTCGAGGCCGGACGTCACGCTGCTCGGCGACGCCGCGCACCTGATGCCGCCGGTGGGCGAGGGCGCCAACATGGCCCTGCTCGACGGCGCCGTGCTCGGCCTCGCACTGGCCGCACGCCCGGACGACTTCCCCTCCGCCGTAAAAGAATACGAACGCGAGATGTTCGAACGCACCAGCGCCGCCGCCCGGATGTCCGCACGGATACAGGAACTCCTGACATCGCCGGACGCCAGCCGGAGAATGCTCGAGTTCTTCCAACCGGGCTGAAGGTATCCGAATACGGCGCTCATGGTTTCCGCCATTCGTCCGACGCGCGGCGCACGCCGCGCTCGCTCAGGTAGCGCTCAGCGGACACCCTACGCGGGCATGGCGGTTCACAGTTCTGGTGGATCTTCATCAGGCCACGCGCGTGTTTCTCGTCCGCGGGCAGGTTGCCGTCCTCACAGTAGTCCTGCACCCAGGAACCCCGAGTCGTCATCGCTGCTCGCCCTCCCGCCGCGCGAAGATCTCACGCGCCGGTACGGATTCGTCCGGTTCGTCGCCGAGATCGAGTAGCCAGGGCAGCACCCAGAACACGAGAATCAGCAATCCGCCGACAGCGGCTATGACGATCAGGACAGTTGCGAGTTCTGCGGTCATTCGGTGACCTTTCGGCACGTCGTGGGTGGTTGGTTGGCACCCGGCGCCGGGGATTCAGGACTCGACCCGACGCCGGGGCCTGCGGATACTTTGTCCTCGACGAACTCATGCGAAGCGGCACATCGTGTGTCACCGTGGAGGTATGGACGATGCCGGGATCGGGGAACGCACCGCCAGGGCGCGCAAGCTCACCCGGCTCACACAGCAACAGCTCGCCCAGCAGGCGAACGTGTCGGTGTCGCTGTTGCGCAAGGTCGAGCGAGGCGCACGCCCAGCCTCGCCCGCGTTCATCGCGGCCGTGGCCGGGGCACTCAGGGTCGACATCGAGGATCTGACCGGGCAGCCCTACATCCCGGCGCGCGACGATGCCGGAGCGCATGCCACCATCCGCGAGCTGCGCCGAAAAATTCTGGCGTTCAACGACGAGCCACTGAATGCGCCGACCACCCTGGAACAGCTGACCACGGCACTGCATCGGGTACAGGCGAGCAGACGACGCGGCCGGTACGGCGACCACACCGCCGAACTGCCGGACGTAATACACGGTTTGCACGCGCTTGCCGCTGACGAGCCATCCGGGCACCGTTTGGAGAGGATCTATTCGACGCTCGCCTACGCATACAACAGTGCGTCATCGATCGCCTACCGCTACGGCTACCTCGACCTCGCCGGACTGGCCGCCGAACGATGCGTGTGGGCCGCCGAACGCAGCGCTGACCCCGCGTGGCCGATCGCGGCGGAATACCATCGCGCGCTGATCCTGCTGTACTCCGGCGCGTATGCCGGTGGACTGCGGATCATCGAGCGCGCACACGCAGCCAGTGAGCAACTACCTGCGACGCCGGAAGTCCTCGCGGTGCGGGGCGCGTTGCACCTGCGGGCGTCGATACTGTCTGCCCGTGCGCTCGACGCCGACACCGCCGACACGCATCTTCGAGAAGCGCGCCGGATCGGCGAGACGATCAACTCCGACCGGTATCAGGAGTACGGAACCGGGTTCCATCTGCCGAACGTCGCTATTCACTCCGTCGCCGTCCCGGTCGAGTTGTGCGATGGCACAACCGCCGTCGCACGCGCCGAGCAGATTCGGCTACCGGCATCGGTCACGCCATCCCGCGCTGGACATCACTGGATCGACGTATCCCGCGCGTGGTTACTCCACGGCGACAAGCAGCGTGCCCTCGCCAGTCTCGACCAGGCGCGCCGGATCGCACCGGGGCTGACACGCAACCACCCCCAGGTCCACGAGACCGTCCGCGTACTCGCCAATGCCCGGCGCGGAACCGACTCCCTGGCCCGGTTCGCGAAGTGGGCCAACGTCAAGATTTGAGTCTCGTACGAAGCCATAGCCACGGCCGACCACGCGACGCAGTGCGGTTGGTCAGCGGCCGAGGCGCGGGCGGCGGCCGAGCAGGAACGTGAGGCCGCTCGCAGAGCCCTGGACGCGGCCGCGGGACGCGCGGCGTTCAGAGAGAGCTGGACGAGAAGGGGCGTCGTCGGAGGTGGCGAGACTCCTGCGGTTGATGCGGCGCATCACCCGTGAGCGGCGGTTATTCGCCGCCTTGGCATGAGGATCGAGCGTGGCGGCACCGGACAGGGTCTGGACCGCACGCACGGAGTTTCCCGCGCCCGGTGACCGTCCGGTCACGACGTGCGTTCTTCGTGCGGAAAAGGCTGTGCGCCCGATGAATCGGGCGCACAGCTCTATTCCGGTTCACTCATCCGCGGTGTCCGCGAGTTCCGGTCCCGCTCAGCTCTCGCCGACCGAAGTGCCGACGACCTCGCGAGACTCCGGTCCAGAGCCCTCCGGCTTCTCGTCCCCATGCCCCGGCCACCACGCCTTGTGCCCGATGAGCGCCGTGAGCGCGGGCGTGAAGAACATCGCCATGACGAAAGCCGCGATCGCGATGCCCACCGAGATGGCGAAGCCCATCTGTGCGAGAACGTTGTTGCCCGCCAGCATCATCGATGCGAAGGTGCCTGCCAGGATCACCCCGGCCGCCGCGATGGTGGGGCCGGTGTGCCGCACGGCCAGCGCCGCGGCCTGTTTCGGTTCGTTGCCCTCGCGCGCTTCTTCCCGCAACCGGGCGACCATGAGGATGTTGTAGTCGGTCCCCAGCGCGACCACGAACAGGTACATGATCACCGGCAGCGTGAAGATCAGACCGGTCTCGCCCCGGAAGTGCTGGAACACCAGCACCGCGGCACCGAGCGTGGCGGCGAAGCCGAGGAACACCGAGGCCATCAGGTACCACGGCGCGACCAGGCTACGCAGCAGCAACCCCAGCACGATCATGATCAGGATCGCCGCCACCGGGAACACGATCGCGTAGTCACGCGCCATCGCTTCCTGGAAGTCGACGAAGACCGAGGTCAGACCACCGACGGCGGCGGTGGCACCGGCGGGCGCCGCGGAATGCGCGACATCGCGCAACGGTCCCTTGACGGTGTCCAGCGCGGCGTCCGACTCCGGCGCGGCAGAGAGCGTCACCGCGAAGTCGGCGATCGACTTGTCCGCGGACAACTTCGGCTCCGCCACCTGTCCCACTCCCGGCACCGCGGCCAGCGCGGCGCGGTAGGCGGCGAGTTGATCGACCGCCAATTCACCACCGCCGGACTGCAACAGGACATCCGAAGGCTGGGTCGTCCCCGCGGGCAGGCCCTTGACCAATTCCTTGCTGTAGACAACGGATTCGGAGGCCTCCGAAGTTTGCCCCGAGCTGAGGTCGAACGTGGGGTGGAAACCCAAGGCGAAGATCCCGAGCACGACCAGCAAACCGCCGGAGACCGCGGCGAACACAGCGGGCCGCCGGCCGAGCGCACTGCCGATCGCGGTGAATCGCGCACCCTTCGGTTCGATGCGCCACGCCTTGGACGGCCAGAACACCTTGGTGCCCAGCAGCGAGACCACCGCAGGCACCAGCGTCAGCCCCGCCGCCAGCGCGACCGCCACCGCGATCGCCAGCGCCGGGCCCATGGCGCGGAACATGCCGAGCGTGGACAGCACCAGTGCCATGAACGCGATGATCACCGCGCCCGCCGCCGACGTGATCGCCTCACCCACCCGGGTGACGGCGTTGACCATGGCGGTCTTCGGATCCTCGCCCGCGCGCAGCCGCTCGCGATAGCGGAACATCAGGAACAGGATGTAGTCGGTGCCGACACCGAACAGCACCACCACCAGAATGGCATTGATCGATGCGTCGATCTGCAGGTCGAAGGCCTTGGCCACCACGGCGATCAACCCACTCACCATGCTGGAGATCGCGCCGATCACGACGATCGGCAGCAACGCGATCACCGGGCTGCGGAAGATGACCAGCAACAGCACCAGGATCAGCACGACGGTGGCGATACCGACGATGGCCAGCCCCTTGTCGCCCGATTCCCGCTGATCCAGCACCTGCGCCGCCTGGCCGGTGATGCCCGCCTTCAGCTCGGTGTTCGCGACGCGCGCGGTCAGCTCCTTGCGCAGCGCCTTGACCGCGTCGCCTTGGGTGGTGTCGTTCGGATTCGTCACCTTCGTCATCTGCACCGCGATGATCTGGACCAGGCGGTTCTCCGACGGCGGCGTCGGTTGCATCCCGATGACGTCCTTGACCCGCGCGTCGCGCAGCTCATTGCCGATCGAGACGACCGAAGCGGCGTCCGCACCGGTCAACGGCGTGCCGTCCTTCCGGGCGAACACGATGATCGCCGCGGGAGCGGAGCTGTCCGGGAAAGCCTTCTGCTGCAACTCCAATGCCTGAATGGACTCGTAATGCGAAGGCAGGAAGGCTGATTGGTCTGTAGTGGATTTCAGTTCCGGCGCCGCGGCCACCACCGCGATGGCGAGCAGCACCCACAGGCCGATCACCTTCCACGGATTGTGGACGACCACGGCCCCCAGTCGTGCGAACATCTGCGAATAGATCCTTTCCGGATGTGGAAAAGCGGCGGTATCTCAGATCTGCAGGTCCTGCGAGTTCGGGTGCTCGGCCACGTCGACGACAGTCCGGTAGATGTGCTCCGGAATCCGGCCCCGCAACTCGGCGGGCGAGTCCACGATCTCCACCGTGTAGTCACCCCATTCGCGCTCGCCACTGCCGGGCCGCAGCAGCTCGCGCCAGTTCTTCCATTCGGTCCAGTCGATCGCGACGGACATTTCGCGCCAGTCCGATTCCCGGCGGTGCACCACGAATTTGCCTTTCCGGCTCACGTAGACCCGCACGACGTTCATCCCGACCTTGCCGTATTCGCGGGATTCGCCGAGCAGTCTGCCGAAGAACCGCTGCTGACGCCCGCCGCCCGGACCCACGCGCAACACGATTTGGCGCAGGTCGTCCACGTCGCCCGGCTCGGCCGATTCCTTCACGATGCTGACGCCGCAGGCCTGCTCCTCGACAGTGTCCACGCCGCTCAGGTTGTTCGGATCAGTGGTCATGATTTCCCCGTTTCATAGATCAGTGCGCATGCAGGCATGCGTCTATCGTCGACCGGCCCACCCCGAATCCGCCTCTACCGGTGCGGATTCGATGTTCCCAGAAAGCCCGGGCCGCCGTCTCACTATAAGTAGATGTATACGTATAGCGCAAGGCCCCGCGTGACCGCCGGTCCCACCTGGCGCGGCGAGCCTTCGCTCAGCTGATCGATCTGTTCCGCTTGCGCACCGCGCATCGCCTCTCCGTCCTCCGGCGACCGCATGGTTCAGGCCCTACCATCACGGTGTGCGCGTTCTCGTCACCGGAGCGAACGGCTATCTGGGCCAGGCGGTCGTAAAACTGCTGGCTGGAGCCGGGCACGAGCCGATCGCGATGGTTCGCGACTGCGGTTCGCCTCTGCGGGTGACGACTCGGGTCGCCGACCTGCTGGATGAGGACGGGCTTCGGAAAGCTGTGGACGGCGTGGAGGCGGTGTGCCATCTCGGTGGGCTTACTCGGGCGCGCGAGTCGGTGGCCGATCCGCTGCGGTACTTCCGCGTCAATACCGGCGGGACCGTCGCATTGCTGGACGCCATGGCCGCCGCCGGAATATCGCGGCTCGTCTTCGCTTCGACCGGCTCGATATACGGAACTCCCGAACGACAGCCGATGACAGAGCGTCTACCCGACGCGCCCCCGCACCCGTACGCGGCGAGCAAGCTGGCCGCCGAGTGGGCGATCGGCGCGCAGGCGGGCACCGGTCGCTTGTCCGCTACCGTGCTGCGCTTGATGAACGTGGCCGGCGGCGCGGATCCCGATCCGACGCGCTTGATTCCCCGAGCATTCACCGCCGCGAGGAATGGCTCGGCTCTGGAAGTCAACGGCGACGGCAGCGCTGTCCGCGACTATCTGCATATCGACGACGCCGCAGCGGCTTTCGTCGCGGGTATCGAGAACATGCCGCCGAAAGGCGAATTCAGGCGCTTTCTCATCGGCAGCGGCCGCGGCAGCAGCATTCTCGACGTCGTGGCCGCGGTCGAGCGGCGGACCGGACGTCGAATTCAGCTGAACCATCGGCCACCGGCGCCCGAACCGGCCGCCCTGATCAGCGACCCGGCCAAGGCTATGGCCGAATTACCCTGGCGTCCAGCGCAGTCCGATCTGGAAACCATCGTGTGCGACACACGGCACCGGGGTGACCTCAGCCGGTGAGTCCGGCCTGGCCGAGCAGATAAGCGGTCAGCGGACCGTAGTAGTCGGGATGGACTCCGTCATCGAGTGGCACCGTGACCGCGATCTTCCCCTCCGCTTGCCCGGCGAACAGTGCGGGGTCGTTGCTGTCGGCGAATCCCACGGTCTCGATGCCCGCCTCCCCTGCCGCACCGGCCCAGCCGTGGTCGGCGACGACCAGGTCGGGCCATTGGCCGGTTTCGGCCTCGCGCAACTCCCGCAGGGCCGCCCGCATCGGATGCGGGTCATGAGTGTGTCGCAGCGTGCCGTCGGTGCCCAGCGCGGCAACTCCTGAGGTGTAGACGATCTCGCGATGCTGCGGGCCCCATGGCGTGGTCACCCGATAGGACCACCCGGCAGCCGGCACGAGCACCACGCATCCTGCCGCACGTAACGCGTCCTCGACAGCGCGATAGACGCCCATGAGTGTGTCCGGATGCCCGGTCGCCAGGATCACCGTCTCCCGACGACGAGCGGCGAGCCCGATCCGCGCACCCATCGCGTCGAGCGCGTCGAGCGTCAGGTCGACGTCGATGGTGTCCGGACCCCGCAGATGCCGAGGGTCGGGGCTGACCCCGCACAGACGCGCCATCATCTCCAGCGTCTCGGCGAAGGTCCAATCCTTCAGCGTCAGCCCGAACTGATACCCGGGGTCCTTCGCCACCATCTTGCGATAGTTCGCGAGATTCCCCTCCCGAGGCGTCGCGACATCACCCGCTATCCGCGTTTTCAGCAGATGTTCCCGCAGCAGCGCTCGATCATAGGTCTGTTCAGATCGACTCACATTCCCCACCGCTCATCCTCCGCATCGGCCGTCGGCGCCACCTATCGCAGTTCCGGTCAGGCCAGGAGTCCGCCGGTTTGCTCGATCGCCACCCGCAACACGACAGTACCCATGCAGGGTGGACGGCAAGAGAATTCCTCAGACGCGCCCGGATACGGCGAAGGCCCGCCTCCGAGAACGGGAAGCGGGCCTTCGGGTTTCACGCCGTGCCGGAGAGGCTTACTTGGCCTTCTCCAGGACCTCGACCAGACGCCAGCGCTTGGTGGCCGACAGCGGACGGGTCTCCATCAGCTGAACGCGGTCGCCGATGCCCGCGACCTCGTTCTCGTCGTGCGCCTTCACCTTCGAGGTGGTGCGAATGATCTTGCCGTAGAGCGGGTGCCGGTTGCGGTCTTCCAGCTCGACGACGATCGTCTTGTTCATCTTGTCCGAGACAACGTAGCCGACCCGCACCTTACGGGTACCGCGCTGCCCTTCTGCTTTGTCGCTCATGCGGCATCTCCCTTGCCAGCGGGTCCGGTGGCCAGACCGAGCTCGCGCTCACGCATGACCGTGTAGATGCGCGCGATCTCGTGACGGACGACGCGCAGACGACGGTTGTTGTCCAGCTGACCCGTCGCCATCTGGAAGCGCAGGTTGAACAGCTCTTCCTTGGAGTCGCGCAGCTTGGCCACCAACTCCTCTTCGGTGAGCTCGCGGAGCTCTGCGGCCGGTGTTCCGGTAGCCATCAGAACTGCTCCTCCCTGGTCACGATCCTGCACTTCATCGGGAGCTTGTGCATCGCGCGGCGCAGGGCCTCACGAGCGGTCTCCTCGTTCGGGTAGCTCATCTCGAACATCACGCGACCGGGCTTGACGTTCGCGACCCACCACTCCGGCGAACCCTTACCGGAACCCATGCGGGTCTCGGCGGGCTTCTTGGTCAGCGGGCGATCCGGGTAGATGTTGATCCAGATCTTGCCGCCACGGCGGATATGGCGAGTCATCGCGATACGCGCCGACTCGATCTGCCGGTTGGTGACGTAGGCCGGCTCCAGCGCCTGGATGCCGAATTCGCCGAACGCCACCGAGGTGCCGCCCTTGGCCGTACCGGAACGGCCAGGGTGGTGCTGCTTGCGGTGCTTCACCTTGCGAGGCATCAGCATGCGTCAGCCCTCCTGTGTCTCTGCCGGGGCGTCGGCCACCGCGGTGGCGGCGCGCCCGGCCTCGGTGCTGGTCGCGGTGGTGCCGGTGGAACCGGACCGACGCGGGCGGCTCGGCCGCTCCCGGCGCGGACGCTCGGGCGCGGCGGCAGCGGCGGCCAGCTCACGCTTGCCACCGACGATGTCGCCCTTGTAGATCCAGACCTTCACGCCGATGCGACCGAAGGTGGTCCTGGCCTCGTAGAGGCCGTAGTCGACGTCGGCGCGCAGCGTGTGCAGCGGCACCCGACCTTCGCGGTAGAACTCCGAGCGCGACATTTCCGCGCCGCCGAGGCGGCCCGAGCACTGCACACGGATGCCCTTGACGTTCGGCGAACGCATGGCCGACTGGATGGCCTTGCGCATCGCGCGACGGAACGCCACACGGTTGGACAGCTGCTCGGCGACGGCCTGGGCGACCAGCTGCGCATCCGACTCGGGGTTCTTGACCTCGAGGATGTTCAGCTGCACCTGCTTGCCGGTCAGCTTCTCCAGCTCGGCGCGGATGCGGTCGGCCTCGGCGCCGCGGCGGCCGATCACGATGCCGGGCCGCGCGGTGTGGATGTCCACCCGCACGCGGTCACGGGTGCGCTCGATCTCGACCTTGGAGATGCCCGCCCGCTCCATGCCGGTGGCCAGCAGCTTGCGGATCGCGACGTCTTCCTTCACGTAGTCCGCGTACTGCTTGTCCGCGTACCAACGTGACTTCCAGTCGGTGGTGATACCGAGGCGGAAGCCGTGGGGGTTGATCTTCTGTCCCATTTACTTTGCCCCTCCCTTCCGGCGGTTACGAGTGGCTCCACCGGCGGTGGGGATGCTCTCGACCTCGATGGTGATGTGGCTGGTGCGCTTGCGGATGCGGAACGCACGGCCCTGGGCACGCGGCTGGAACCGCTTCAGGGTGGCACCCTCGTCGACGTAGGCCGTCGAGATCACCAGCGTGGCCGGGTTCAGGCCGAGGTTGTTCTCGGCGTTGGCCGCGGCGCTCGCGACGACCTTGGCGACCGGCTCGCTCGCGGCCTGAGGCGCGAACTTCAGCAGGGCGAGGGCGTCCTCGACACGCTTGCCGCGGACCAGGTCCACGACACGGCGTGCCTTCATCGGGGTGACGCGAACGTGCTTGGCGGTCGCGCGCGCAGTCGGGTTCTGAGTCTCAGTCGTCGTCATCGCCGCTTGCTCTTCCGGTCTTCCTTGACGTGGCTCTTGAACGTCCTGGTCGGCGCGAACTCACCGAGCTTGTGCCCGACCATGTTGTCCGAGATGAACACCGGCACGTGCTTGCGGCCGTCGTGCACCGCGAACGTGTGACCGATGAAATCGGGGATGATGGTCGAACGACGCGACCAGGTCTTGATGACCTGCTTGGTGCCCTTCTCGTTCTGCACGTCCACCTTCGCGAGGAGGTGGTCGTCGACGAACGGGCCTTTCTTGAGGCTGCGTGGCATTTCTTACCTCCTCCTTCAGCGCTTCTTGCCGGTCTTGCGGCGGCGGACGATGAGCTTGTCGCTCGGACGGTTGGGCTTGCGGGTGCGGCCTTCCGGCTGACCCCAGGGCGAGACCGGGTGGCGACCACCGGAGGTCTTGCCCTCACCACCACCATGCGGGTGGTCGACCGGGTTCATGACGACACCACGGACCGTGGGGCGGCGGCCCTTCCAGCGCATGCGGCCGGCCTTGCCCCAGTTGATGTTCGACTGCTCGGCGTTGCCGACCTCGCCGACGGTGGCGCGGCAGCGCACGTCGACGCGACGGATCTCACCGGAAGGCATACGCAGCGTGGCGTAGGGGCCTTCCTTACCCAGCAGCTGGATGCTCATGCCCGCCGAGCGGGCCAGCTTGGCGCCGCCGCCCGGACGCAGCTCCACCGCGTGGATCGTGGTACCGGTCGGGATGTTGCGCAGCGGCAGGTTGTTACCCGGCTTGATGTCGGCCGTCGGGCCGGACTCGATGCGGGTGCCCTGCGTCACGCCCTTGGGGGCGATGATGTAGCGCTTCTCGCCGTCCACGAAGTGCAGCAGCGCGATGTTCGCGGTGCGGTTCGGGTCGTACTCGATGTGCGCGACCTTGGCCGGGATCCCGTCCTTGTCCAGACGACGGAAGTCGATCAGACGGTAGGCGCGCTTGTGCCCGCCACCGCGGTGCCGGGTGGTGATCCGGCCGTGGGCGTTGCGGCCGCCGGACTTGGTCAGCGGGCGCAGCAGCGACTTCTCCGGGGTCGACCGGGTGATCTCGGCGAAGTCCGAGACGCTGGAGCCGCGGCGGCCCGGCGTAGTCGGCTTGTACTTACGGATTGCCATGAGTTCTTCTCTGCTTTCTGGATTCCCGGGCGCTTACGCGACCGGGCCTCCGAAGATCTCGATGGGCTTGCTGTCGGCCGAGATGGTCACGAGCGCGCGCTTGGTGTTCTTGCGCTTGCCGTAACCGAAGCGGGTCCGCTTGCGCTTGCCCTGACGGTTGGCGGTGTTGACGCTGGTCACCTTCACACCGAAGACCTTCTCCACGGCGATCTTGATCTGCGTCTTGTTCGAGTCCGGGTGCACCAGGAAGGTGTAGGTGCCTTCCTCGATCAGTCCGTAGGACTTCTCGGAGATGACCGGCGCCAGCAGAATGTCGCGGGGGTCGGCGATGGTGGTCACTTGCTCTCCTCCTGTGCAGCCTCGGCCGGGCCGTGCACGAACGCGTTGAGCGCCTCGACGCTGAACACCACGTCGTCGCTGTTGAGCACGTCGTAGGTGTTGAGCTGGTCCGGGGCGATCGGGTGCACGTTCTGCAGGTTCGCCACGCTCTTCCACGCGGCGACGTCCTCGCGGCCGACCACGACCAGGAGCTTCTTGCGGTCCGACAGCTCGGCCAGGAAGCTCTTGGCGGTCTTGGTGGACGGGGTCTGGCCCGCCACCAGTTCGGTGATCACGTGGATGCGCTCGTTGCGCGCCCGGTCGGACAGGGCGCCACGCAGGGCGGCGACCTTCATCTTCTTGGGCAGGCGCTGGGTGTAGTCGCGCGGCTGCGGGCCGTGCACGGTGCCACCGCCGGTGAACTGCGGCGCGCGGGTCGAACCCTGGCGGGCGCGACCGGTGCCCTTCTGCCGGTACGGCTTCTTGCCGCCGCCGGAGACCTGGCCACGGGTCTTGGTCGCGTGCGTGCCCTGGCGGGCCGCGGCCTGCTGAGCCACGACGACCTGGTGCATCAGCGCGATGTTGGCGGTCACGTCGAAGATCTCCGCGGGGAGGTCGACAGTGCCGTTGGTCTTGCCGCCGATCTCCTTGACCGGCAGCGTCAGGTTCGCCTTCTTCTCGAGGCTCGTCATGCGTGCGCACCACCCTTCACGGCGCTCTTGACGATCACGACGCCGCCCTTGCGACCCGGGATCGCTCCCTTGATCAGCAGCAGGCCGTTCTCGGCGTCGACCTTGTGCACCGACAGGTTCTGCGTGGTGACGCGGTCGTTACCCATCCGGCCCGACATGCGCATGCCCTTGAACACGCGGCCGGGGGTGGCGCAGCCACCGATCGAGCCCGGACGGCGGTGCACGGCCTGCGCACCGTGCGAGGCGCCCTGGCCACGGAAGCCGTGGCGCTTCATGGTGCCCGCGAAGCCCTTGCCCTTGCTGGTGCCGGTGACGTCGACGTAGCTGCCCTCTTCGAACACCTCGGCGCTGATCTCCTGGCCGACCTCGAAGGTGGAGGCGTCCGCGACGCGGATCTCGGCGACGTGGCGGCGCGGCGTGACACCGGCCTTGGTGAACTGGCCGGAGACCGGCTTGGTCACCTTGCGCGGATCGATGGCGCCGAAGGCGACCTGGACGGCGCTGTAGCCGTCGCGCTCCACGGTGCGGATCTGGGTGACGACGTTCGGCCCGGCCTTGATGACGGTCACGGGAACGACGCGGTTGTTGTCGTCGAAGACCTGGGTCATGCCGAGCTTGGTGCCCAGGATGCCGGCGGCCGGCCTGTTCTTGTTGTCAGTCATGTCTCGAGTCCCCGTCACTGAATGTTGACGTCGACGCTGGCCGGCAGGTCGATGCGCATGAGCGCGTCCACCGTCTTCGGCGTCGGGTCGAGGATGTCGATAAGCCGCTTGTGCGTACGCATCTCGAAGTGCTCGCGCGAGTCCTTGTACTTGTGCGGCGAACGGATGACGCAGTACACGTTCTTCTCGGTCGGCAACGGCACCGGGCCGACGACGCGTGCCCCGGTGCGGGTCACCGTCTCCACGATCTTGCGCGCCGATGCGTCGATCGCCTCGTGGTCATAGGCCTTGAGCCTGATGCGGATCTTTTGTCCCGCCACGCTAAGTGTCCTTTTCTCCGCTTTCCTTCGTGGTCCGGAAGCCCGGCTATACCAGTCCTCTGGACCACCCTCATTTGCACAGCCCGAACACACGAAGACGTCTCAGTGGAGACCCTGACCGGGCACGCCCGATCTCGCCGCTGTTCATCTGTCATGGTTCTCCGGTACACGCGGTCGGGCGTGTCGCCCGTCCGCTCATTCCTCGGCCTCGGATCGCAATGCATCTCAGGCCTGGAACACTGTCCCGGACGTACCCACGCCAGAAACCCGGCGAGGTACTCGATGGGGTACTGCTCGCCCCGCCCGACCAGCTGTTTCACCTGGAAACAGACACGGCCCGGTGCAAGGCAACCCGAACAGTATGCACGATCCCCGCGAGTCACTTCAAATCGGTGGGGCTGGCCACGAACTTACTTTTGAGTAAGATACGCCGCATGGCAAAAGAGACCGTGACCTATCGCGGCTGGAAGAAGCTGCCGGACAACCGGCTGGGGCATGCCCTGTTCTCGCTCGGGATGGTGGCGCGGGTGCCCTACTTCGGCACCGTGTTGCCGAACGTGGTCCGGCTCGAACCGGGGTTGTGCGAGGTCACCTCGCCGAAGTGGTTCGGCATCCACAACCATCTGGGCACCTTCCACGCGATCGCGGCGTGCAATCTGGCCGAGGTCGCGATGGGCATGCTCAGCGAGGCGACCGTGCCCGCGACGCACCGATGGATCCCCAAGGCGATGAACGTGCGATATCTGGCGAAAGCCGAGACCGGGCTGCGGGCCGTCGCGCAACTGGCCGAGATCCCCGACTTCGCGAGCATCACCGAGGGGCGCGAGCTGGTGGTGCCGGTGTCGATCTACGACAAGCACGGCGTGGAAGTGGTGCACGCGGACATCACCACCTGGGTCACACCGAAGTAGCCGGCCTCCGCGAGCCGCGCGCGTCCGGTCTCGCGAAAGCTGTCCGTGGTTCGACCGGGGCCGGAACCGATGCGTCGCCCGCGACGAGTCGCCCCTGATCGATGTGCAGGATGTTCTCCGCGCATCCGGCGAGATCGTCGGCGAGACAAGCAGAAACGACGATCGTCATGTCCTGGCGCGCGAGAGCTCGCAGCATTCCGGCCAGATAGCGACGCCCGTCGTGGTCCAAGTCGGCCATCGGGTTGTCCAGAACGAGTGCCGTCGTACCCGCGGCCAGCGCTCTGGCCAGGCCGAGCCACTTCTTGCCACTCCGGGACAGACGGAGCACAGGTGTGGAAGCGGAGTCCGCCAAACGCGCGAGATGCATTGCCCGATCGACCAGTTCATCGGCCACGTCCGCGCTGTGGCCCGCGATCTTCGCGGAGAACCGCACGACCTCCGCGACCGACCAGGTCTCGCCGCTCTCGTACACGTCGGGGACCCAGCCGACCCGGGAGCGGACCACCCATGGCTCTGCGCTCGGATCCGCGTCCTCCACGCGGAGCCACCCTCGGTGTGGCCGCAACCGGCCGGCGAGCATCGACAACAGCGTCGTCTTGCCCGCGCCGTTCGGCCCGACGACCGCGGTGACCCGGCCCGCGGGGGCGCGGAAGGTCACGTCGTCGATCACCGCGACTCCGGCGAATTCGCGGCGCAGCCCGCTACAAGTAATGCCGAGACTCACCGAGGTTCTCCATCTTCGTGATCCGGTCCGGCCAGGGTGCGCTCAGCAGGGCAACGTTCGCCGATCCCCGGCGAGCGCGGAGAGAACGGCCGCGGTGGCGCGTTGGTCTTCCAGCATGCCGCTGTGGTCGGCCGCGTCGGCAGGACATCCGTCCTGCAGCCACACGTTGCGGTCGGCCGGGCCGGGCGCGGCGAGCAGGGCGGTGTCCTGCGGCGTGATCACCTGGTCGGCGCGGGAGGCGATGGCCGTGTACCGGAGACCGGGCACGGTCTCGCCTCCCGTGTTCAGCCGGTTCAGCAGTGGTGACCCGGCCACCTGCTGCTGGCCCGGAGTCCCGAAGACCTGGGCCGCGATCTGCGCGTCGCCCAGGCCGAGCGCGGCCAGGTCCGGATAGCTGCCGCGCAACCCGGCCCAGGTCGAGCCGCGATACGGCGTGCCGAGAGTCACCACTTGGGACACCGCCTCCGCGCCGCGGGCGCGCAGATACTGCCGGATCACCGTGCCGCCGGTGGAGTGGCCGACCAGCGCCACCCGGCTCGCGCCCGTCGTCTCCCGCACCGCCCGCACGACTTCGGCGAGCTCGCCCGCCATTCGATCGATGTCGGCCACGCCGTAGACGACACGTCCCAGCAGTGCGGCGCCGATCGGCCCGACGCCGGTGGAGCTGGAGCCGGTCTGCCCGCTCACCGCGTCGACGACACCCGGCGCGGCGCCGAGATTCGCGGCGAACACGCAATGTCCCTCGGCCCGGATGGCCGGCGCGAGCAGGGGGAAGCTGCGGCCGATATCGGTGCCCGAGCCGTGCACGAGCACCACCGGCTCCGGTCGCGCCGGTGTCGGCTTGCAGGCCCAGTCGTTGGCGCCGTCCAGCGCCGGTGTCTCCGGGGCGGCGGCCGCGGTCGGCGCATGGCACAGCGCCACACAGGCAGCGGCCATCATGAGGCCGACGACGCGCGCGGCCCGAGTGCGAACAGTCATTTCGAATTCCCGCGGATCAGATTCCCAATGGAGCGGCCAGCGTCGGCCACGAATCCTTCAGCGCGTCCTCCCAATAACCCCAGGAATGGGTGCCTTCCGGGCGGAAGTTGTATCGCGCGGGGATTCCGAGGCTGTCCAGCCGGTCTTTCATGTTGTGCGAGCAGTAATTGGTGGCCGCTTCGATCACACCGCCGACGACGAGCTGATTCGCGAAACCCCACGGACCGTTCAGCGAATATTTCCCGCCGTATCGGTCGTAGACGCCGGGCATGCCATTTCCACTGGCGATGTAGATGGATTTTCCACGCAATCCCTCCGCCTGCACGTAGGGATCATTGGCCACCCATTGCGGGCCGCCCGCGGGCCCCCACATGTTGTCCAGTTCCGCGAGACCCCATTCCTCGACGGTCAGCCGGACGAACTCACGGCCGACCGGATCGCTGGTCTGCGCGCAACCACTGTATGCGGCGACGCCGGAGTACAGGTCACCCGTGGTCGCGGCGAGCGCGAGTGTCGTGGTCCCCGACATCGAGAACCCCGCGAGGGCATTGCGCCCGCTGGTCCCGAGATACGAGTCGATCAGCGGAGGCAGTTCGCGGCTCAGGAAGGTCCGCCACTTCTGGCGCCCCAACCTGGCGTCGTCCTTCTCCCAGTCCGCGTAGTAGCTGAACATGCCGCCGATCGGCGTGACCGCGTGCACGTTCTTGTCCGCGAGGAATTGCATCGCGTCGGTCTTCGTGGCCCAGGTCGAGCCGTCGATGCCACCGGCAGCGCCGAGCAGCAGATACAACACCGGCCGGGGAACGCTCGTGTCCGCGGCGCGCTGCACTTCCACCGGAATATCGAGATCCATGGCAGCGGAATGCACCGTCAATGTCAGGTTCCGCGCACTGTGCTCCTGCACGGAAACAATAGAAGACTCCGCGGGCGCGGCCTGGGCCTGCACCGAAACCATTGCCGATGCGGCCGCAGCGCCGGCGACGACCGCCGACAGCAGCAACCGGCGGAGGTGGCTCCCTCTCATGACTCCCCTTATCCCGAATCCCGGAACGCCTCGCGTTCCGAGCTCAGGCTATGGCCTGTCCCGAGCCGTTTCACGACTGAAGTTGCTGGGCCACCGATTCTGGGGGCATGCCCGTGCACCGGAATTCGCGCCGTTTCGAACCGATCCGATTCCGAAATAGCGAGACCCGAATTCCTTGGGCTCGCAGGCGTGGAATAGTTGCGCTTCCGTCGGCCCACCGGATTGAATGCCCCTATGGGTGTCAGCGCGGACCGGGAAGTCGATGTGTGCGTGGTCGGGCTCGGTCCCACCGGACGGGCGCTCGCGCACCGCGCCATGATCGCGGGGCTGTCGGTGACCGCGATCGACCCCCGCCCCGAACGGCTGTGGCCGCCCACCTTCTCCTGCTGGGTGGACGAGCTGCCGCAATGGCTGCCGTCCACGGCTGTCGCGACGACCATCCCGGCGCCCAGAGTGTGGACGAAGACCGAGCATCGCATCGACCGTCCCTACTGCGTGCTGTCCAAACCCGGCCTCCGCGCGGCGCTACCGCTCGATGACGCCACCGTCGTCGCGGGCCGCGCCACGCGGGTGGACGCGCACGAGGTCGAACTCGCCGACGGCACGGTGCACCGGGCGGCGGCGGTGTTCGACACCCGTGGGCTGCCCCCGCTGGGACGCCGCCGCGGGGCGAGCGCGCACGGCATCTTCGTCGACGCCGAGGCGGCCGCGCCGATGATCGCCGAAGGCGAGGGCCTGCTGCTTGACTGGCGGCCGGAGAACGGCGCGGGCCCGGACGAGCCGCCGTCGTTCCTCTACGCGGTGCCGCTCGGCGACGGCACGGTGATCTTCGAGGAGACCAGTCTCGGTCTCCAGGGCGGCATGCCGCAGCACGAACTGCGCAAGCGCACACTCGCGCGCCTCGCCGCGCACGGCATCCGGCTCACCGGCGACGAACCGAGCGAGGCGGCGCACTATCCACTCGACCAGCCGCCGCCACGCACCGGCAAGGCGCGCGCGATCGCGTTCGGCTCGCGCGGCGGCATGATGCACCCGTGCACCGGGTACAGCGTCGCCGACTCACTGGCACTGGTCGACACCGCGATCACCGCGCTGTTGGAAGGCCGCGACCCCATCGCCGCGCTGTGGCCGCCGCGCGCACGGCTGGTGTATTGGATGCGGATGCGCGGCCTCTACGGCCTCGGCAGACTCACCACCGAGCAGTCCATCGCCATGTTCGACGCGTTCTTCAGCGCCACCCCGCGTGGTCAGCGCGCCCTGCTGTCCGCGCACGACGACTACACGGCGCTGGGCGCTGTGCTGTTCGGCACGGTCGCGCATACCTGGCCGTTCCGCTGGCGTTACGACCTGGTCGGCTGGGCCAATCGGAACCGCTGGCTGGACTACGAGTTCGCCGAACCGCGCGAAGACGCCGAACGCCGGGTCCGATGATCCGAACCCGGCGCACGGTGACGGCTGGTGGCTACGGCCCCGTTTCCGCGGCCCGCCGGTATCCCCTGATCGCCGGGTAGGCGAAGACGACGATCATCCCGAGCGTCCAGGCGAGCGTCTCGAGCAGCGGGTCGGCGACCGCACCGCCGTAGGACAAACCGCGCATCGCATCGATCGCGCAACTCATCGGCTGATGCGCCACCACGTCCTGCAACCAGATCGGGTAGGCGAAAACCGGAACGAAACCCGAGTTGAAGAACATCAGCAAGGTGCTGATCATGCCGATGATGTTCACCAGCATCACGCCCTCGGACACGGTCGCAAGCGCGGTGACCAGGACGGCGAAGGCCACCCCGAACAGCACCGGGATGCCGATCAACGCCAGCGCCGCGACCGGTCCCTGATCGAAGCGGAAACCGAGCAGCAGACCGACCGCGACGACGAACACCGTGGTCACCAGGACACGGATCGCCTCGGCGAGCAGCCGCCCGGTGAATCCGGCCGCACGGTGCACCGGCATCGTCCAGAACCGGCCGAGCAGCCCGGTCATCTTCTCGGTCTTGAAGCCGAGGGCGCTGACCACCGCCCCGGACATCGCCGCGACCAACGTCAACAACGGGACCGTGCCGTACACGGCGGGCATGCCGGTGGCCCCGGAGACGGGCTTGTTCAGCACGATGTAGAACATCACCAAGGTGAGCGCGGGATACACCAGCGTCTGGATGGTCGTCGCCGGATCACGCGCCCAGACCAGCAGCAGCCGCTTGCACTGGATCAGGCTCTGCACCACCCAGGTGACCAGCGAGCCTTCCGGCCTCGTCCGGACGACGGGCAGGGGTTCGGCCGGGCGTCCCTCGAACACCTCGGTCTGCGGCGCGGTGCGCTCCACGGTCGATTCCACCGAACTCATGACCGCCTCACACTCGCCCAGATCGCCAACGGGGTGAACACCGCCGCCAGCCCGATCAACCACACCAGCGGAACCCACAGCACGTGCCAGGTCACGCCGTCGGCCGCCATGTCGCGCAGCGCGAAGGAGAACTGGGAGATCGGCTGATTGCGCACGAACGGGCGAATCCATTCCGGGAAGTTGCGTTCCGGCACGAACCCGCAGGAGAGCATGCCGAAGATCAGCGTCGGCAGCGTCAGCGCCTGACTCAGCGACTCCGGGCTCTTGGTCAGACTGCCGAGCCCGTCGGCGCCGACCGCGAGCACCGTGCCGACCGCGAGAGAGAACGCGCAGAACAGCACGGCCTGCCCGACGCCTGCGACGAAGCGGAAACCGATCAGGTACCCGAACAGCACCGCGGCGGTGAGCGAGGTCACCGACCGGACCAGCCCGGCGCAGATGCGCGAGGTGAACGGCACCAGCGTGCCGATCGGCATGGTCTGCAGTCGGGTACTCAGGCCGGTCATCGCCTCGAACGCGGCCAGCTGCGCGTTCGACATCATGGTGAAGGCCATGGTCTGCAACACGATGATCGGCATGACGTACTGGGCGTAGTCGACGCCCTGGATCTTCATCACGTAGCGCAACGGCAGATAGAAACCGAGGGTGAAGATCAGCGGCGTGACCGCGGCGACGATCAGCTCGCCCTTGGTCGCCATGGTGCGGACGATGCGGCCGGTCAGCGCGCGCCACTGCGCGAACGACGACAGCCGCGCCGCGGGCAACTCGGCGAACAGCGTCACCTCGGCCTCGGTGTGCTCCGGGGCGGTCGCAGCGGTCACGCTCGCCCGCCCGAGTGGCCGGTGATGGACAGGAACACGTCGTCGAGCGAGGGGCGGCGCAGCGCGATGTCGGCCAGCTCGACACCGGCGCTGTCGAGCCTGCGCAGCGCCTCGGTCAGCGTGGCGGCGCCTTCCGGCGCCGGGATGGACAGCCGGTCGCCGCCGTCGATGTCGGCCAGCACCGCGGGCGGCACCAGGTCGCCAAGGGCGTACGCGGCGGTGCGCAGTTTCTTCTGATCCAGCGGGACGACCTCGCAGTAGCTGCCGCCGGTCTTCTCCTTGAGTTCGTCGGCGGTGCCCTCGGCGATCACCGTGCCCTTGTCGATCACGATGATGTTGTCGCTGAGCACGTCGGCTTCCTCCAGGTACTGCGTGGTCAGCAGCACCGTGATGCCCTGCGTCTTCAGCGCGGTCACCAGGTCCCAGACGCCCTGCCTGCTGCGCGGGTCCAAGCCCGTGGTCGGCTCGTCCAAGAACACCACCTCGGGACGCACCACCAGCCCGCAGGCGATGTCCACGCGGCGGCGCATGCCGCCCGAGTAGTGGCGCACGGCCCGGCGGCCCGCGCTCACCAGATCGAATTCCTCGAGCAAGGTGTCGGCGCGCTTGCGGGCCGTGGACTTGCCCAGGCCCATCAGTCTGCCGAACAGCTCGAGGTTCTCCCGGCCGGAGAGGTTCTCGTCCAGCGCCGCGTACTGGCCGGTCATCATGATCGAGCGGCGCACGCCCGCCGGGTCCTTCGACACGTCGTACCCGGCCACGACGGCGGTGCCGGAGTCGGCACGCAGCAGCGTGGAGAGGACCTTCACCATGGTCGTCTTGCCCGCGCCGTTCGGCCCCAGGATGCCGAGGACGGAAGCGCGTTCGGCGACGAAGCTGACGCCCTGCAGTGCGTGCACATCGCCGAACGACTTGCGAACGTCCGTTACCCGGACCGCAGGCTCACTCGCATGCGAATCCGCTTGGTTGGAACTCGGCATCAACTCTCCACTATCGGCCGGTACGGCGACCAGGTCGCCCGAGCGCGGGCGCACGCTCGGATTGGTGATCCGTCGCGCTCGGCGTGATGTTACCGGCCCGATCGCCCGGGCTGCCGCGTCGCGTGAGGTACCCGCACCAGCGTGCGCCCATTGTGTCCTTACTCACATTTTCCGCTGCCCGTTCGCCGTGCGGAGAATCGGCGCTGGTGAGCGCGATCCGATCCGGACACCGAGGCCGCGGCCGAGCCTTGTCGGCCCGCTGCGCCAGACCATAGTCTGCTTTGCGGGGGAAAACACTCACTCGTCCACGGATGTGGCCCCGCTGAGCGGTCCGCACGCCGGTTTCGACACTGCGAGAGGTGATCATGGCCGAGTCCGCGCAGTCACGGTTGGCGGCGCGTCCGGGAGGAACGGGCCGAACGAACGTCCTGACGTCCTACGACCCGCGCACCGGCGAGGTCGTCGGCAACTACGCCGTGATGAGCGCGGGCGAACTGAATCGCGCCGTGCGAGCGGCTCGCTCCGCCGAAAAATGGTGGGCCGAACTCGGATTCAGCAGCCGGAAGCGGTGGCTGCTGGACTGGAAACGCGAGATCGCCCGGCGCTCGGGCGAATTGGTCTCCCTGCTGTGCGAGGAGACCGGGAAGCCGGTAGCCGACGCCGCGATCGAGGTGATGCTCGCGGTGGAGAACCTCGACTGGGCCGCGCGCAACGCGGGCCGCGCACTGGACCGGCGGCGCATCGGTTCCAACTGGCTCACCCGCAATCAGCGGGCCTCCGTCGGGTATCTGCCGCTGGGCGTCGTCGGCGTGCTCGGCCCGTGGAACAACCCGGTGTTCACCCCGATGGGTTCGATCGCCTACGCGATGGCGGCGGGCAACGCCGTGGTGTTCAAGCCGCACGAGCTGACCACCGGCGTCGGCGTGTGGCTGGCCGACAGCTGGTCCCGGCTCGCACCGAACCAGCCGGTGCTGCAAGTGGTTACGGGTGACAAGGCCACCGGCACCGCGCTGTGCCGCGCGAAGGTCGACAAGATCGCCTACGCCGGCTCCGAAGCCGGTGCGCGCGAGGTGATCTCGGTATGCGCCCAGACCATGACGCCGGTCGTCGTGGAGCGCAGCGGCAAGGGCAGCATGGTCGTGCACGTCGACGCGAAACTCGACGACGCCGCCGAGGCCGCCGTGTTCGGCGCGATGGCCAACGCCGGGCAGAACGCCACCGGCATCCAACGGGCCTACGTCGCCCAATCCGTCTACGACCGCTTCCTGGAGTTGGTCGCGGATCAGGCCCGCAAGCTGCGGCCGGGCGCGGACCGGAAGGCGTCCTACGGCCCGATGATCATGGAGTCCCAGATCGAAGTGGTGCGCAGGCAGGTGCGCGACGCGGTGGCCCGCGGCGGCCGCGCGGTCGTCGGCGGGCTGGACTCCATCCGCGATCCCTACATCGAGCCGATCGTGCTGGCCGAAGTGCCGGAGGAGAGCACCGCGATCACCGGCGAGGGCATCGGCCCGGTGCTCATCGTGAACAAGGTGGCGAGCATGGACGAGGCCGCCGAGCGGATCAACGCGGTGGGCACCGACGTCGCGGTGTCGGTGTTCACCAGGGACGTGCACGAGATCGAGGCGTTCGCCGAGCAACTGCGCGCCGGGGTGGTGACCATCAACTCCTCGACCGCGTACGCGGGCATTCCCGCGCTGCCTTTCGGCGGTGTGGGCGAATACGGCCAGGGCCACAGCCACGGCGACCAGGGACTACGAGAGTTCAGCCGGACCCTGGCCATCACCCGCAAGCGGTATCAGGCGCCGGTGAATCTGTCCACGTTCGACCGGCACCCGCGCCATCTCCGCCTGGCCAGAACGATCTTCCGGATCCGGCACGGCCGCCGCCCCTGAGCGGCGCGCCCACGCGTACCTCCGCCTTCGCTACGGCCATGCGCTGCCTACCTCCGCCTTCGCTGCTTGCAGCCATGCACGGGGTTAATGGCGGGCATCGTCCGGCTGTGCGTTATCGGCGAGCAGCACCGCGTCCATCAGCGCGGTGACGCGGGCCAATTGCGCGGGCCGGGAATCGAATCGGATCAGCCTGCCCACATCGATCACCTGACTGATGGCGGCGTGCACCCGGAAACGCGCTTCCACCGGGTCGCCGTCCAGCAGGTTGGCCCATTCCAGCACGTTCTGCCGCTGGATGGCGCGCAGCTTGTGCTGCTCGGCCTGCGGCAGGTTGCCGAACTCGGCGTAGTACACCGCCATGATCTCGGGCATGGCGAAACTCAGTTTTGCGTAGCGGTCGGCCACGTTGCGCGCGGCGTCCGCCCGGCTCGTGGCTTCGGCCAGCGCCTCGGTGATCGCGATGGCCAGCCGGTCGCCGGTGCGGTGGAACGCCGCGGCGAGCAGGTCGGCCTTGCTCGCGAAGTACCGGTACACGCTGGAGGCGTTGATGCCGACGGCGGCGCCGATCTCCTCGATGCTCGCCTCGTGATACCCCTGCCTGCCGAAAATCCGGATGGCTTCGGTGAGCAATTGTTCGCGCTTGGAGATCACCGGGATGCCGCGCACGGGCGGGCCGGGATCCGGTTCGGCGGGCGCGGGAGGCAGTTCGGTGCGCAGGATGGCCCAGGACATCTGACGCAACAGCGGAAGCAGCCGAGCGCTCGAGAGTGCGGTGCGGTGCGCGGCGATGCTGGCGATCGCGCTGAGCACGCCCGCGGCCAGCATCGCCACGTCCGCGGGCGGCGCCTCGGGTCGCAGCAGCGCGATCGGCGCCGCGAGGGTGTTGTTCAGGTCGTCGTAGATCTTCTTGATCCGGACACGGTCGTCCCGCTCGAGATAGCGCCGCTCCCAGCGGTAGAGCCCGGCCTCGCGGCGGATGTCGACGGTGTGCTCGCTGATCGCGCGGATCAGCGCGTCGGCGCGCCGCACCGGGTCCAGCCGAGTGTCGTCGGCCCCCTCGGCGACGTTCAGCAGGTGTTGCGCGCCCTCCTCCGCGGCGGCGACCAGCAACGCGTACTTGTTCGTGAAATGCCGGTAGAGGGCGGGACCGGAGATGCCGACCTCGGCGGCGATCTCGTCCACACCGACCGGGTAGTACCCGCGTTCGCTGAACGCGCGGGCGGCCGCCCGGATGATCTGTACCTTGCGGTCCTTCGGACGGCGGCGCACCGACGGCGCGCCCTCAGCGCTCGCCCGCCTGCCCGGTTCGGGGCGCGCGGGAGCGAGATCGACCTCGCTGCGATCCGCGACCATGCACCTCTCCGTTCTCCGGCGGCGCTGGTTGACAGCGCCCGACAATGGAACCTAAGTTAACCACAATTCGCAAAGTTAACCACTATTCACGGCCTGGCGTCCGGCGAATTGCAGCTTAGGAGCAAACGTGAGCAACAACGATTCCGCGGCCCCGGCCGCCCCCTCCGCCGCGAAGTTCACCGCGGTCCAGGACGGCAAGGTGCTCCGGATCACGATCACCAACCCGAAGCGGAAGAACGCCATCGACTACGACACCATGGTCGCGCTCGGGGACGCCTTCCGCGCGGCGGCGGACGACCGCGCGGTGCGGGCGATCGTACTGACCGGCGAGGGCGGCGATTTCTGCACCGGCGCCGATCTCTCGGCGAGCGCGGACGAGGCGCAGCGGGGCATCACCTCGGACATGGTGATGGACGCGGCGAACCGGCTGGTGCGGGCCATCGTCGACGCGCCGGTCCCGGTGATCGTGCGCATCCGCGGCGCCGCGGCGGGCGTCGGCGTCGGCATCGCGCTGGCCGCCGACCTGGTCTACGCGAGCGAGGACTCCTACCTGCTGCTGGCCTTCATCAACATCGGCTTGATGCCCGACGGCGGGGCGGCCGCGCTGGTGGCCGCGGCGGCGGGCCGCCCGCTGGCGGCGCGGATGGCACTGCTCGGCGAACGGCTGCCCGCCCAGGAAGCCGCGGCCGCCGGTCTGTTCACCGCCGTCGCGCCCGACGACGAACTCGACGCCGCGGTCGAGGCCGGGGTCGAGAAGATCGCCACGGGCCCGCGCCGCGCGCTGGAACTCACCAAGCACGCGCTGAACCAGGCCACGCTGACGGCGCTGGACGGGGCCCTGGCCGCCGAGAAGGCGGGGCAGACCGAGCTGCTGCGCTCCCCCGATTTCATCGAGGGCGCCACCGCCATGCTCAGCAAGCGCAAGCCCGTCTTCGCCGACTGATCAGCCCGCCGGAACGTAGCTACCGACAGGCGACTATGTTCATCGGCTATGACTTACCTGGTTACCGGGGCAACTGGGTTCATCGGTCGTTTTCTCATCCCTGAGCTCCTGAAACGCGAGGGTGACATTCACGTGCTGGTTCGGCCGGGCGACGCCTCGGCCGACCGGTTCGCCTGCTGCGCGCAGGAATGGGCGGGCGGCGACCGCGTCCGTCCGGTGCGCGGCGATCTGGGCGCCCCGGGGCTCGGCATCGATCCGACCTGGCTGGCCCGGCATCGCGGCGCCATCGAGCACGTCTTCCATCTGGCCGGAGGCTACGACCTGACCGAGCGCGGCGGCGGGACCAGGCACCTGGTCGACGTCGCCGAGGAGCTGGGCGTCGGCTTGCTGCACCACGTCTCGACCGTGGAGGTGGCCGGGTCCACCGAGGGCCTGTTCACCGAGGACATGTTCGATCACGGGCAGGCGCTGGCCACCCCGATGCAGCGAGCGAAGTTCGAGGGCGAGCGGATCGTCCGGGAATCGTCGCTGCGCTGGCGGATCTATCGTCCGTCGATCGTGATCGGGCATTCCAGGACCGGCGAGATCGATCGGATCGACGGCCCGTACTACTTCTTCCGCCTACTGCGCATGGGCGCGCAGCTGCCGAGGCTGCTGCCGGTCCTGGTGCCCAAACTGGGCGAGACCAACATGGTCCCGGTGGATTTCGTGGCTCGCGCCCTCGATCACATCGCGCATCGCGCCGGCTCGGACAAGATCACCTATCACCTGGTGGATCCGCGCAGGCAGAGCGCGGTCGACGCGCTGAACCTGTTCGCCGACGAGGCGGGCGCGCCACATCTGGTCGAGGTGATGCCCAAGCGCACGTTGGACATGATGTTGCGGGTCCCCGGCGCGAACTGGCTGCTGCCCCGGGTCGGTGTGCCGCTGGACGTGCTGGAGCACAGTGAATTCGCCTGCTGGTTCGACTGCAGGCACACCAGCGCGGCCCTGGCGGGCACCGACATCAGGGTTCCGCCGTTGGACGCCTACGCACCACGGATCTGGAAGTACTGGATCGAGAACTGGGTCTGATCGGCGCGCCGCGCCGCGCGGGCTACCGCCCGGTGACGGTGAGATAGATCAGGGCGGCATTGAGCAAGGAGATGATCGCCGCGACCGTCCAGGCCAACGCGGTGGTCACGCGATGGTTGACGTCCGCGCCCATCAGCGTTGGGTCACTCGTGAAGCGCACCAAGGGAATCAGCGCGAACGGGATGCCGAACGACAGCACCACCTGGGAGATGATCAGCGCGCGGGTCGGGTCGATCCCCAGCGCAAGGACCACGATGGCGGGGATCAACGTGATCAGCCTGCGTGTGATCAGTGGGATTCGCCGGTGCAACAGGCCCTGCATGATCATCGCGCCCGCGTAGGCGCCGACCGACGTCGAGGCCAGGCCGGAGGCGAGCAGGCCGATCGCGAGCAGCAGCGCGGCGGCCGGGCCGAGCACGTCGCCGACGGCCGCGTGCGCGTCCTCGATGGTCTCGACGTTTCGGCCGCGCAGGGTGTTGGCCGCCATGAGCAGCATGGCCAGGTTCACCGTGCCCGCCAAGATCATGGCCAGCCCGACGTCGACCTTGGTGATCCGCAGCAGCCTCGCGCGAAGCGGCCCCGGCGCCGGTTGCCCGTGCCGGTCGCGGGCCAGGCCGGAATGCAAGTAGACCGCGTGCGGCATGACCGTGGCGCCGATCATGGCGGCGGCGAGCAGCACGCTCTCGGTGCCCTGGAAGCGCGGCAGGAGACCGCCCACCGTGCCCCCGGCCGACGGCGGGGCGATGACCACGCTCGCCAGGAATCCGATCGCGATGATCATGAGCATCCCGGTGATCACCCGCTCGAACGGCTGCTGGCCGCGACGGTCCTGCACCAGCAGCAGAACCATCGACACCGCGCCGGTGATCACGCCGCCGACCAGCAGGGGCAGGCCGAACAGCAGATGGAGCGCGATGGCGCCGCCGACCACCTCGGCCAGGTCGGTGGCGATCGCGACCGTCTCCGCCTGGCCCCAGTAGGCCAGCCGGACCGGACCGCTCGCCTTCGCGCGCACCGCCTCCGGCAGCGACCACCCGGTGACCAGGCCGAGTTTGGCCGAGAGGAACTGGACCAGCCCCGCCATCACGTTGGCCAGCACGATGACCCAGACCAGGAGGTAGCCGAACTGCGCGCCCGCGCTGATGTTGGACGCGACGTTGCCGGGATCGACGTACGCGATGGCCGCGACGAACGCGGGCCCCAGCAGAACGGTCGCGGCACGCGCGCGCCCGGTGACGGACTTGGTCGACTCGACCAACGTAATACCCACGAACTGAATTTTACGGGTTCCCGAACTTTTTTGTGAAGGTTACCCCATAAAGACGACCGCCTGGTCGCGCGACAGCGGCGACCAGGCGGTCGGAGGAATCTTGCCGGTCGGTCCCGGCTCGATTCGGATCAGATACCGAGCCCCTTCGCGAGCACGGGCCACGACAGCTGGAATTCGTCGCGCCAGTAGCCCCACGAGTGGGTGCCCGAGTCGCGGAAGTTGTAGGTGGCCGGGATGCCCAGCTGGTCCAGCTTGTTCTTCAGGTTGTGCGTGCAGTAGTTGGTGCCCGCCTCGATCACGCCGCCGATGACGATCTGGTTGGCCAGACCGTATGCGCCGGGCAGCGCGTACGGACCGTTGAGCGTGTCGTACTGGCCGGGCAGGCCGTTGCCGGTGGAGATGTAGAGGTCGAGCCCGCGCAGTCCCTCGGCGTTCACGTACGGGTCGTTGGCCACCCAGTCCGGCGAGCCTTCCGGACCCCACATGTTGTCGGTGTTGCCGCCGCCCCAGGTCTCGACGGTCAGCTTGACGAACTCGGAGCCGACCGGGTCACTGGTCTGCGCGCAACCGCTGTAGGCCGCGGCCGCCCTGTACAGGCCCGGCTTGGCGATCGGCAGCGCGAGCACCGTGGTGCCCGAGGTGGACAGGCCCGCGATGGCGTTCACGCCGTTGGTGCCCAGCGCGCCGTCGACCAGCGGGGGCAGCTCCTCGGTGAAGAAGGTCTTCCACTTGTTGCGGCCGAGTACCGGGTCGTCCTTGATCCAGTCGGTGTAGTAGCTCCACTTGCCGCCGATCGGCTGGATCACGTTGACGTTCTTGTCCGACAGGAACTGCAGCGCGTCGGTCTTCGCCTGCCACGAGGCTTCGTCCTCGCCGCCGCCCGCGCCGTTGAGCAGGTACAGCGTCGGACGCGGCACGGAGGCGTCGGCCGGGCGCTGGACGTCGATGATGACCTTCTCGTCCATCGCCGCCGAGTACACGTACAGCCGGATGCTGCGCGCGTCCTTGTACTCGGCCTTGGTGATACGCGAACCGTCCGGGGCGACCGGGTTGCCCAACAGAGTCTTGGAATCGATGATCGGATCAGCTGTCGCGCTGGACGCGCCGAGACCGGTCATCATCCCCGCGAGCACCGCGGTTGCCGCGATGGCGGCCGCGGCCCGCAGGCCACCGCGCCGGCTCTGTCGACGTATCAATTTCGCACCTTCGCTTCGTCTCGAGATTCGCTCTGCATGCCCCACACGCCGGGGTGGATGCCCAGGCATCCCGCCCGACCATACGGCCTATGTAGTCGTCACAACAGTGGACTTCGTTACCGCACCGTTGCCCTATCATGCCGGAACGGTGTCGGCTCGATCATGACCGCCCCATGTTCCGTGTCGCTTCCCACCCCGGGGGATCGAGCAACTCGGACAATCTGGGACCTATCTGCGCGAGCGCTTCCGGCGATGTCATCTGATCGTGCGAGACACCGACGGGATGATCGTCCACCCGGCCGTCGACATAAGGTTGCCAGCCGGCCGCCGCGGTGTCGTGACCGGCCGCGCTGAAGTAGTCCAATCGGCCCCGGAAGACGTCCGGCCGGTGCTCGGCGATCAACTCGGCCGAGCGCACCGCGCTGCGGTAGATCCGGCGCACCCGGTCCGGGGTGAGCACCGCCATGTCCGGCGGGATGGTGGCGTGCAGCGCGGCCAGCGCGTCCTCGCTCAGATCGTGGACGTCGCCCTCGCCGGGCAGCAGGGCGTCCGCGCCGATGCCGAGTTCGGCCAGCGCCTCGCGGATCGCCGCCCGGAAATCCGTGACGTCGATGTCGGGGTGACTGTCGAGCATGGTCAGCAGGCCGATCTCCTCGCCGGCGGCCTGCAGTTCGGTCGCCACCGCGTGCGCCAGCACACCACCGAGCGACCAGCCGAGCAGCCGGTAGGGCCCGTGCGGCTGCACCGCGCGGATCTCGGCCACGTAGCGGTGCGCCATCTCGAACAGCGACTCCGGCAGGTAGCCCTCTTCGGTGAGCGCGGGGGACTGCAGGCCGAAGATCGGCGTGCCTGCGGGCACGTAGCGCGCGAGGCCCGCGTAGCACCAGGACAACCCGTACATCGGATGCAGGCAGAACAGCGGCTCGGCGGCGGCCACGTCGTGCGGCACCATGGTGCGGATCGGCAGCAGGACGCCGAGCGCCGCGTTCGAGTCCTGGTCGTAGTCGTGATCGTCGGCCAGCGCGGCCATGATCCGGGCCGCCAGCGCCGCCGGGGTCGGGTCGGTGAAGAACCACTGCACCCGCACCTCGGCGCCGGTGAGCGTGCGCAGCCTGCTGACCGCCCGCGTGGCGACCAGCGAGGTACCGCCGAGGCCGAAGAAGTCGTCGTCCATCCCGACCCGATGCGCCGGGCCGGGTTCGAGGACCTCGTCGAACACCTCGAGCACGGTCCGCTCCAGCGGCGTGCCCGGCGCGCGGTACGGACGCGCCACCAACGGCGGCGCGGGCAGCGCCTTGCGGTCGAGTTTGCCGCTGGCGTTGAGCGGAAGCTCGGCGAGCGCGACGACAGCCGAGGGCACCATGTACGACGGCAGCGCGGCGCGGGCGTGCGCCGCCAACGCGGCTTCGTCGAGGGTCGTCCCCGGCGCGCCGACGACGTACGCGACCAGCCGATCGCCGGTGGCGCCACGCACCACCGAGACCGCGGCGTGCCGCACCTGCGGCTGACTCGTCAGCACGGCCTCGATCTCGCCGAGTTCCACGCGCTGGCCGCGCAGTTTGACCTGGAAGTCGCTGCGGCCCAGGTATTCCAGCGCGCCGTCGTGCCAGCGCACGATGTCCCCGGTGCGATAGAGCCGGGTGCCGCCCGCATGGGCGACGAAACGCTCGGCCGTCAGGGCCGGGGCCCCGAGATAGCCGCGCGACAATTGCGCACCCGCGACGTACAACTCGCCCGCCGCGCCCAGCGGCACCGGCTGCAACTGCCGGTCGAGCACGTGCACGCGGGTGTTGGCCGCCGGGATGCCGATCGGAACCGCCGCCGCGGCGGTGTCGCGCACGGGATGGCCGGTGACCACGGTGGCCTCGGCGGGGCCGTACCAGTTGATCAGCTCGGCGCCCGGCACGGCCGCGGCGAACTTTTTCGCGGTGGCCCCGGACAACGCCTCGCCCGCGGCGAACACCCGGCGCAGCGAGGGGTACGCCACGATCGAACCTGCCACCGGATCCGAGAACGCGTCCAGCATCGACGGCACGAAATGCGCCGTGGTCACCGCGTTGTCGACGATGACGCGGGCCAGATAGGCCGGGTCACGATGCCCGTCGGGCGCGGCGATCACGATCGACGCCCCGGTCTGCAACGGCCAGAACAACTCCCAGGCGGAGATGTCGAACGTGATCGGCGTCTTGTGCAGCACCACGTCGTCGCCGCCGTGCGGGTAGGCCGACTGCGCCCAGCGGAACTGATTCACCATCTGCCGGTGCGTGATCATCACGCCTTTGGGGTGGCCGGTGGAGCCGGAGGTGTAGATGACGTAGGCGACGGTGTCCGGACGTACCTCCTCCTGCGGCCAAGGACCTTCGTACGGAGGCAGATACAGCGTGTCCACGGCGACCACCGGCACGCCGGTCGCGGTGTCGAACGCGTCCGCGGTGGTGGTCAGAGCGCAGATCGGGGCGGCGCTGCCGAGGACGTACTCGCTGCGTTCGGCCGGGTGGTCCGGGTCGATCGGGACGTAACCGCCACCGGCGCGCAGCACCGCGTAGATCGCGACGACCAGGTCGATGCCGCGCCGCATGGCCACGGCGACCAGCGTCTCCGGGCCGACGCCCCAACGCATCAGCTCGACGGCCAAGGACCGGGCGCGCGAGTCGAGTTCGGCGTAGGTGAGCGTGGTGTCGCCGAAGCGGACCGCCGGCGCGTCCGGCGTGCGCGCCACCTGCGCGTCGAACAGGGAGGTCAACGTCGCACCGTCGAGCAGTTCCGGCGCGTCGGTGGCGTTGTGCGCGGCCAGCTCGGCGCGCTCGGCGTCCAGCAGCACGTCGATATCGCCGACGCGCGCCTGAGGAGTGGTCACGAAGCGGCCGATCAGCGCCGAGAGCCGCTGCGCGAGCGCGAGCGCCGCCGGTTCGTCGATGACGTCGCGCAGGTACTTCACCGAGACGCGCAATTGGTTGTCCAGCACCACCATGACCGTGAACGGGTAATGGGTGCCGTTGACCGCGCCGACGCCGGTGACGCTCATACCGTCGATGGCGCCCGCCCGGTCCAGGCCCTCCCGGTCCACCGGGAACGACTCGAACACGACGAGCGAGTCGAACAGCCCCTCCACGCCGACGGCTTCCTGAATGTCGCTCAGCCCCAGGTAGTGATAGTCCAGCAGGGCGGCCTGCTCGGCCTGTAGCTGCCGCAGCAGCCCACCCAGCGTGCCGGTCGGGTCGAGCCGCACCCGCACCGGGATCGCGTTGAGGAACAGGCCGACCATCGCCTCGACACCGTCCAGCTGGGGCGGCCTGCCGGACACGGTGGCGCCGAAGACAACGTCGTCACGGTCGGCGGTGCGACCGATCAACAGCCCCCAGGCCGCCTGCACCACGGTGTTCACCGTGACGCCCAGCCCCGACGCGAGCCGGGTCAGCGCGGTGGTGTCGGCCGGGGACAACTCGAACCCGACTTCGCCCACGCCCGAGGCGATCTCGCGGCCGGGATCGACCGGCCCCAGCGGCGTCGGCTCGGTGACACCGGCCAGCGCGGCGCGCCACGCGGAACGGGCCGCTTCCGCGTCCTGAGCGACCAGCCAGGCCAGATAGTCGCGGTAGGACGGCACCGAGGGCAGGTGCCGGGATTTGCCGCCGAACGCGTACAGGGTGAGCAGATCCTTCATCAACAGCGGCATGGACCAGCCGTCGACGAGGATGTGGTGACTGGTCACCAGCAGGTGGTAGCGGGCCGCGGCGGAGCGGATCAGCGCGAACCGCAACAGCGGCGCGGTCCGCATGTCGAAGTGGTCGGCCAGATCCGCCGCCTTGATCCGCTCCAGTTCGGCTCGGGCCGCGTCGGGTTCCAGCTGACCCAGATCGATCAGTCGCCACGGCACCTCCAGCGAATCCTGCACGATCTGTACGGGCTTGCCCTCGCTGTCGTCGGCGAAGGCGACGCGCAGGTTGTCGTGCCGGTCCAGCACCGCTTGCGCGGCCGCGCGCATCCGGCGGGCGTCCACCGCGCCGCTGAGATCGAGCACGAACTGGGTGGTGTAGACGTCCACCGAGCGCTCCGCGAGCAGGGCGTGGAACAACATGCCCGATTGCAGCGGGGTGAGCGGCCAGGCGTCGGACAGGTCGGGGTAGGCGCGGGCGAAGCGGTCGATGTCGGGCTGTTTGAGCCGCACCAGCGGGAAATCGGAGGGGGTGTAGCCGCCCGCGTCCGGGCGCAGTCCGTGCTCGGCGAGGCCGCCGAGCGCGCGGATCCAGTGCTCGGCGAACGTTTTCGCGTCCTCACCGCGGAACGCGGCGGCGGCGAAATCGAACCGGGCGAGCAGGCCGTCGTCGGTGGCGTCGACGGTCAGTACGAGCAGCAGGTCGTCCGACGGGATGTCGGTGTGCACGCGCGCCGGACGCAGATCCCGGTAGCGCAGCGCGAACCGGCCACGCCCGAGGCCACGCAGCTCGGCGGCGGTCTCGGCATTGAGATGGCGCAACAGGCCGTAGCCGACACCGCGCGAGGGCACCGACCGGCGCAACTCCTTGATCTGCGCGATCGCGATGCCCGCCGCCGGTCCGCCGATCAGGGCCTCATCGATGTCGATCCGGCTCAACCGCAACGGCAGCGGATATTCGGTGACGAAGCCGCCCACCGTGCTCGCCCCATCGGCGTCGGTGGCCGCGCGACCGTCGGCGGACAGCCGGACGACCGAACCGATGGCGCGTGTGACGGTCTCTCCCGCGGAGGTTTGCAGTGCCAGCGCCAGCGCGGTGAGCAGGATGTCCTCCACCCCGGCGTGGTAGGCCTCGGCGGCCGCGGCGACGGCCGCCGCACCCTCCGCGGTGATGGTGAGCGATACCCGGCTGCGTGCGTGCAGATCCCGTCCCTCGGTTCCCGCGCCCTCCGGGACGGAGCCGAGCGCTAGTCGCCACCAATCCATTTCGGCGACGGTGACCGGATCGTGCGCCTTGGCCGAGAGGGCGCGGATGAGCACGCCGAGGTCGGTTTCGGCGCTCGCGGGCGCGGCGTGGCGCGCCCGCTCCCACCGTGCGGTGAGCTGGTCGACGACCGCCCGCCAGGAAACGTCGTCGATGACGAGGCTGCTGGCCACGACGATCAGCGTGGAGCGAGCCTCGGGTCCGCCGGTGAGCACGAAGTAGATGTTGCGGCCCTGTTCGGGGTCGAGGGCGGCCGCGACCGCCTGCACCACGTCATCGATGGGCAGCGAAGTCTCGCCGCGCTGCGGGTCCAGCCTGCGGAACGCCTCGCCGGTGCGTTCGGCGGCGGCGGGAATGCGCAGCACCGGCGTGCCGTCCTCGCCGTAGCGCAGCTGTACCCACAACATCGGATGCTGCTCGAGCACTGCGGCGACCGCGCCGTGCACCGTCTCCACGGAGCAGGTCTCGGGGATGTCGAGCGCGATGGCCCGCACTTCGATGCCTTCGTCCAGCATTCGCGCGGCGTCCGGCGTCAGCGGTAGTTCGCCCGCCTCGTCACCGGGGCCGCCGCCCTCCACCGCGGCGGCGCGGGCCAGCGCGGCGACGGTCCGGCATTCGAAGACGTCCCGCGGCGCGAAGGTCACACCTCGTGCGCGCGAACGGGAGACCACTTGGATGGACACGATGCTGTCGCCGCCGAGGGCGAAGAAGTCGTCATCGATCCCGACCCGTTCGAGACCGAGCACCTCGCCGATCACCTCGGCGATCACCAGTTCGGCGGGGGTTCGCGGCGCGCGGTAGGCGCGGAGGGCCGGCTCGGGCGCGGGCAGCGCCTTGCGGTCCAGTTTGCCCGCTGGGGTCAGCGGAATCGCGTCGAGCACGGCGACCGCCGCCGGAACCATGTACTCCGGCAGTCTGCGTCCGATCCGTTCGGTCAGCACGGACGGGTCGGCCGTCGCTCCCTCGGCGGGTAGCACGTACGAGACCAGCATGGTGGCGCCCGAACCGGTTTCGCGACCGAGTGTCACGGCGAAGTCGACTTCGGGCTGGGCCGTGAGCGCGGCGTCGATCTCGCCGAGTTCGATGCGGAAGCCGCGCACCTTGACCTGGAAGTCGTTGCGGCCCATATACTCCAGGACCGGCGCACCGCCACCGCGGCGCCAGCGCACCAGGTCGCCGGTGCGGTAGAGACGCTCGCCGGGCACGCCGTACGGGTCCGCCACGAAGCGAGCGGCGGTCAGTGCCGAGCGCGCGTGATAGCCGCGCGCGAGCTGGATGCCGCCCAGATACAACTCGCCCGTGACCCCTTCTGGCACCGGGCGCAGCCTGCTGTCGAGCACCAACGACCGCATCCCGCGGATCGGTCCGCCGATCGTGACCGGTTCGCCGGGCCGGAGCGGGTCGCTGATGTTGGTCATGATGGTGGTTTCGGTCGGCCCGTAACCATTGTGGAAATCGCGTTCGGACACGGTCGTCCACTTGGCCGCCAGATCGGCGGGCACCGCTTCGCCGCCCGCCACGACGGCCCGCACCCCCGGCAACGCGTCCGGATCGAGCGAGGCGAGCACCGACGGCGTGAGGAAGGCGTGCGTGACGCCTCCGGCGCGGATCAGCTCGGCCAGTTCCGCGCCACCGAAGGTCGACGGCGGCGCAACCACGAGCACGCCCGCGGAACCCAGCGCGAGCAGCAGTTCCAGCACCGACGCGTCGAACGAAGGCGAGGCGAACGCCAGGGCACGGGTGGAACTGTCGAGCCGATAGCGCTCCACCTGTTCGGCGCTGAAATTCGCCAGGCCTTCGTGGGTCACCACGACGCCCTTCGGCACGCCGGTGGAGCCGGATGTGTAGATCACATACGCGGCGTTGCTCGCGCGCAGCGGTCCGCGCAGCTCGTCTGGCCGCAATGGGTTATCCGAGCGCACTGCGACGTCGAGGGTGAAGTCCTGATCGTCCAAGGCGAGCCAGCCGCCGGGCAGGGGCAGGTTGTCCAGTTCGGCGGTGAGCGTCACGCCGAGTGCTACGCCGGAGTCCGCGACCATGCGCGCGACGCGGTCGGCCGGATAGGTCGGGTCGATCGGAACGAACGCCGCCCCGGTCTTGGTCACCGCCCACAGTGCCAGCACGGATTCCACCGAACGACGGATCGCGATGGCGACCGGCACTTCCGGTCCCGCGCCGCGGTCGATCAGCGCACGCGCCAATTGCGCCGAAGCCGCGTCGAGTTCTGCGTAACTGAAGGTGCGGTCGTCCGCGACCACGGCGATTCCGGCCGGATTCCCGGCGACGGCCGCGGCCATCAGTTCCGGCAGCGTGCGCGTCGGCACGGCGGGTGCGCCGGTACGGGCGATCAGCTCCGCGCGCTCGGAGTCGTCCAAGATCTCCAGATCGCCGACGGCGGTCTCCGGGCGCTGGGCGACCGCGGACAGGATGCGACGGAACCTGCGGCCGAACTCGACCACGGTCGCTTCGTCGAACAGGTCACGAGCGTAGGTGAATTCGGCGGCCAGGCCGGCTTCCGCACCGGATTCGGCGCGCTGCTCGCGCACGGTCAGCAGCAGGTCGAACTTGGCGGTGTCGGCGGCCGGGTCGAGCGCGGTGAGGCTCAGGCCGGGTAGCTCGAAGCCGGTCGCGGACAGGTTCTCGAACGACAGCGCCACCTGGAACAGCGGATGGCGACCGGCCGAGCGTTCGGGGGCGAGCACTTCGACCAGCCGCTCGAACGGGATGTCGGCGTTGGCGAAGGCGCGCAGGTCCGTTTCCCGCGTGCGGGCCAGCAGTTCGGTGAAGCCGAGACCGGGCGTGACCCGGCTGCGCAGCACCAGCGTGTTGACGAACATGCCGATCAGGTCGTCCAGTTCGGCTTCGCCGCGGCCCGCGACGGGCGTGCCGATGGCGATGTCCTCGGTGCCGGACAGACGAGCCGATAACACCGCGAACGCGGCGTGTACCACCATGAACAGCGTGGCGTTGTGCCGCCGCGCGAGATCGGCAAGCGCGGCGTGCACGTCGGCCTCGATGACGAAATCGGCTCTGCCGCCCGCGAAGGACTGGGCGGGCGGGCGCGGCCGGTCCGCGGGCAGGTTCAGCTCGTCGGGCAGGTCGGCGAGTTCGGTAGTCCAGTAATCCAATTGCTCGCCCGCCGGCGACTCGGGGTCGTCGTCGGGGCCGAGCGCGTCGCGCTGCCAGAGCGCGTAGTCGGCGTACTGGATGGGCAGCGGGGCCCAGGACGGCTCCTGGCCGCCGGTGCGCGCCACGTAGGCCAGCATCAGGTCCCTGGTCAGCGGGCCCATCGACCAGCCGTCGGCGCTGATGTGGTGGGCGACGAAAACCAGCACGTATTCGGTGCCCGCGAGCTGGAACAGCTTCGCGCGCAACGGCGCCTCGACCGTCACGTCGAAGCCCGCGGCGACGACCCGCTGAATCTCGCCCGCGACGTGCTCGTCGCCGATCTGCACGGGAGCCAGATCCACCGCAACCTCGTGCGGAGCGAGGACCCGCTGTACCGGGCCGTCCGGCGTCTGCGGGTAGATCGTGCGCAGGATCTCGTGACGGGCGACGAGGTCGGCGACGGCAAGCCGCAACGCGGCCACGTCCAGGTCGCCGGACAAGCGGATAGCGGCCGAGATGTTGTAGACCGAGGCCGAGGTGTCGAACTGGTTGAGGAACCACATGCGCTGCTGCGCGAACGACAGCGGGATGCGGTCCGGACGCGGACCCGCGACGAGCGGGATACGTTTGCGTTCACCGGAGCCCCGCTCGACCTTGATCGAGAGTGCGGCGACGGTCGCTGCCTCGAAGATCGCGCGGACCGGCACACGCGTGTCCAGTGCCGCCCCGATACGCGCCGCGACCTGCGTCGCCAACAGCGAATTACCACCAAGCGCGAAGAAATCGTCATCCGCGCCGACACGCTCCACCCCGAGCACCTCGGCGAACACCGACGCCACGATCTCCTCGATCGGAGTCGACGGCGCACGGAAGGCTTGAATCTCGAACTCCGGCTCCGGCAGCGCCTTGCGGTCGAGCTTGCCGTTGACGTTCAACGGCAACGCATCCAACACCACGAACGCCGACGGCACCATGTACGACGGCAACCCAGCAGTGAGCTCGGACTTCACCCGCGCCACATCGACACCGGCCTCGGCATCCGCAGCCACCAAGTAGGCCACCAACCGGTCACCCGTCTTCGGATCCGACTTCGCGATCACCGCCGTCTGCGCGACCTCCGGCAACGCGAGCAACGCTGCTTCGATCTCACCCAGCTCGATACGGAAACCACGAATCTTCACCTGGAAGTCCGTACGACCCCGATATTCCAGTTCGCCGGTGCTCGTCCACGCAACCAAATCACCAGTGCGATACATCCGCGCACCCGGCTCGAACGGATTCGCCACGAACCTATCCGCCGTCAGATCCGCACGACCGAAATAGCCACGCGCCAACTGCGCACCAGCCAAATACAACTCACCCGACACACCCACCGGCACCGGACGCAAACGACCATCCAGCACGAACACCCGGCTGTTCCACACCGGCCCGCCGATCGACACCGACATCTCGTCAGCGAGCGTCACCCGATGGCTGGTGATCGACACCGCCGCCTCGGTCGGACCGTATAGATTGAACAATTCCGTACGCGGACAGTCGCGTAGGAACCGCTGCGCCACCGAACCGGGTAGGGACTCACCGATCGCCAGCACCCGCCGTGGCGACCAGTCGTCCGCCGCAGGCCGGTGTGCCGACAGCGCCGCCAGCATCGACGGCACCACGTGCAGGGTGGTGACCGATTCCCGCACCATCAGGTCGTGCAGATACGCGGGGTCCCGATGACCATCCGGCGCGGCGATCACCAGACGGCCACCGCGGACAGCGGCCGACCAGAACTCCCACACCGACAAGTCGAACGTGGCCGCCGTCTTCAGCAGCACCGAGTCGTCCTGCGTCAGCTCGAACTCGGCCGTCTTCCATAGCAACTGGTTCACGACCGCCGCGTGTGGCACCGCGACGCCCTTCGGGCGTCCGGTCGAACCCGACGTGAAGATGACGTAGGCCGTGTTCTCCGGCCGTAGGGGCACGCCCCGCTCGGAGTCGGTGAGCGGCACGCTCGCGACCGCGGTCAGTTCCAGATCTTCGAGCCGCACCACCGGCGCGACATCGGTATCGAAGTCCGACTCCGCGTTGCTCAGCACACACACCGGGGCGGAGACGGAGAGGATGTAGTCGGTCCGGTCCGCGGCTTGGTCGGGGTCGACCGGTACATACGCCCCACCGGCCTCGGCCACCGCGTACATCGCCACGACCAGATCCACTGATCGGCGGAACGCGAGCGCGACCCGGGTTTCGGGGCCGACGCCCACCGAGATCAGGTAACGGGCGAGGCGGTTCACCCGGGCGGCCAGCTCGGCGTAGCTCAGCTCGACGCGGTCGCCGCCGGATAGGTCCGCGACCAGCGCGACGGCTCCCGGCGTCGCAGCGACGGTCCGGCGCAGTAGCGATGCCAATGTGGCGGGCTCCACCGGATGGGCGGTGTCGTTCCACGCGGTGAGCACGTCGGTGCGCTCGGTGTCGGCGAGTAGGTCGAGATCGCCGACCGGAACGGTGGGATCGGCGACCACGGCG
>NZ_JBEYVQ010000006.1:0-1122 GCF_040644075.1 Nocardia sp. NPDC047038
CCGGCAAAGATCATCGCGGCCGCCGCGTACGCGACGAAGGAGCAAGCGGCGGTCGCGCACACGCGAGCCATAAGAGGGCCGCGAACACCCAGCGCCGCAGGCGCTGGAAAAACAACACAGCATTAGACTCCACTGGTGCGGCTGTATCGGGACGAGGCGGTAGTGGTTCGCCAGCACAAGCTGGGCGAGGCGGATCGCATCGTCACGCTGCTCACCCGACAGCACGGACTGGTTCGCGCGGTCGCCAAGGGGGTGCGGCGGACCAAGTCGAGGTTCGGGGCCCGGTTGGAGCCGTTCTCCTATATCGACGTGCAGCTGCATCCCGGACGCACGCTGGACACCGTGACCCAGGTGCACACGATGGAGGCGTTCGCCGCCGACATCATCGATGACTACGGGCGCTACACCACCGCGTGCGCCGTCCTGGAGACCGCTGAACGCTTGGCGGGCGAGGAGCGTGCGCCCGCGCCCCGGCTGCACGCGCTCACCGCGAGCGCCCTGCGTGCCATCGCGGCCAAACAGCGCCCGCACGAACTGATCCTGGACGCATTCTTGTTGCGCGCCATGGGTTTCGCGGGCTGGGCGCCCGCATTGGACGAATGCGCCAAGTGCGCGACACCGGGCCCGCATCGGGCCTTCCATGTCGCGGCCGGAGGCGCGGTGTGCGTGCATTGCCGTCCACCGGGTGCGGCGACGCCCGCCCCTGGGGTGCTCGATCTGCTGGTGGCGTTGCTGCGCGGGGAGTGGGAGCAGGTCGAGGCGACGCCCGAGGCGGTGCGCAGGCAGGCCAGCGGGCTGGTCGCGGCGCACTTGCAGTGGCACCTGGAACGTCAGCTGCGCACCCTGCCGTTGATCGAGCGATCCAAGGACACAGCCGCGCAAACTCCGCATGTAGCCGCGCGGGGTTGAGTGGAAGCGAGGCAGTCGCAGGGGAGGCGCTGCCGGGCGGGACTCGTCCTCGGGCCGAGCTGAAACGAGGCAGCCGCAGGGGAGGGTGCTGTCGGGCGGGGCCCGTCTTCAGCCCGCGCCGGGCCGAGCGAAGGCGAGGCAGCCGCAGGGGAGGGTGCTGTCGGACGGAGTCCGTTGTTCAGCCCGCGCCGGGCCGAGCGAAGGCGAGGTAGC
>NZ_JBEYVQ010000006.1:1220-317504 GCF_040644075.1 Nocardia sp. NPDC047038
GCCGCAGGGGAGGGTGCTGTCGGACGGAGTCCGTTGTTCAGCCCGCGCCGGGCCGAGCGAAGGCGAGGTAGCCGCAGGGGAGGGTGCTGTCGGGCGGAGTCCGTTGTTCAGCCCGCGCCGGGCCGAGCGAAGGCGAGGTAGCCGCAGGGGAGGGTGCTGTCGGGCGGGGCCCGTCTTCAGCCCGCGCCTGGCCGAGCGAAGGCGAGGCAGCCGCCTACTCCACGAATTGGAGCTCTACCTGCGGCAACTCGTTCATGACGCGGGCGCACACGGCACGATGCCAGGTGGCCGGGTAGCGGGTGTCCGGCTCGTGCTTGGAGTAGTCGTCGTTGGTCCGGTAGGTGTGCAGGCGGGGAGAGATCTCCCCGGCGTCGATGGCATCGACCATGGCCTCGACCACCTGTTCGGTCTCGTCCGCGATGGCGGCGAGCTCGCGGGCCACGATGTCGGGGATCTGGAAGGCCCCCTTCTCCCACCGCTCGACGGTGCGTTCCGCGACCGCGAAGAACCGCGCGCACCACGGGACCGGGAGGCCGAGCAACTCACGAGTGGCGCGGAAACCTGCCGCGGTTCCGGTCCCTGGTAAATCGGTCACGTTCGAGAAACCCCTCCCCAGTATCACGATATGGAAAAGAATAAGTCACCGGTGCCGGTCGGAACCGTGGAATTCGTGAGGAAGCAACGGGGCAGTGGGGGCGGCGCGGGCGATCAGGCAGGATAGAGGCCGTGATCCTCCGCCGAGACTCCGCCACCGCGACCGACCCCGAGCCCGCGGGCGCCGTGCGTCCGCCCGCGCCGCATCCGTCGGGAGCTCGGCCGCCGCAGCTGCCGCCGGAACTGGTGCCCAACCATGTCGCGCTCGTCATGGACGGCAACGGGCGCTGGGCCCAGGAGCGCGGATTGCCGCGCACCGCCGGGCACGAGCGCGGCGAGGCGGTGCTGATGGACACCGTGGAGGGCTGCATCGAGATCGGCGTCAAATGGTTGTCGGCGTACGCGTTCTCCACCGAGAACTGGCGGCGCAGCCCCGAGGAGGTGCGCTTCCTCATGGGCTTCAACCGTGACGTGATCCGCAGGCGCCGCGACGAGATGAACGAGATGGGCGTCCGGGTGCGCTGGGCGGGGCGGCGACCGCGCCTGTGGCGCAGCGTGATCAAGGAACTGGAGGTCGCCCAGGAACTCACCAAAGACAACACGGTGATGACGTTGACCATGTGCGTCAACTACGGCGGCCGCGCCGAGATCGCCGACGCGGCAAGGGAGATCGCGCGCCGGGTGGCGGCGGGCGAGATCGACCCGGAGAAGGTCACCGAGGCGACGGTGGCGAAATACCTGGACGAGCCCGACATGCCGGACGTGGACCTGTTCTTGCGCCCTTCGGGCGAGTTCCGCAGCTCGAATTTCCTCATCTGGCAGTCCGCCTACGCCGAATTCGTCTACCAGGACACGCTTTTCCCCGATTTCGATCGCCGCAACCTGTGGGAGGCATGCCTCCAGTACGCCGCGCGGGACCGCCGTTTCGGCGGCACGAAGTGAGCGGGGGCGCGGACATGGACGCGGCGGTGACCCCGGACCGGGAACTGCAGGCACGGGCCGGGGCCTGCCTGTCGAGTTACGGCATCGACGTGCGCGTCGATGCCGAAGGTTCGCTCGGCTTCGAGTACGAGGGCGCCTTGTCGTCGCTGCGCGCGGTGAATCTGGCGCCGGGCTTGGACGTGCTGAGCCTCACCTGCGTGCTGGCCTGGGATCGTCAGCTGAAACCGCAGCTGCACAAGCGGGTCGCCGAACGCAACAACGCGCTGCAGTTCGGTTCACTCACCGTGATCGGCCACGGCAAGCTCGCGGACGTCATCTTGCGCTACACCTTCCCCGCCGCGGGGCTGGACGACAAGGCGCTCACCACCATGCTGCTGCTCGTGCTGTCCAACGCGAGCCGGGCCAGGCAGGGTCTGCTGCCCTGAGGGCATGACATCTGTCATGCCGAAGTCGTGACAGCCGTGCGAGGTTCCGGGGCGGGTTTCCCGCGACCGTAGCGGCATGACTTCAGCAACGACCACCGCGGTCCAGAGTCCGACGCGGCCCGCGCCCGCCGTCGCGCTGCGCGACCTGCGCAAGAGTTTCCGCACCCCGGCCGGCGTCGTGCACGCTGTCGACGGGCTCGACCTGGTGATCGAGCCGGGGGAGATCGTCGCCTTCCTCGGTCCGAACGGCGCGGGCAAATCCACCACTATCGACCTGCTGCTCGGCCTGGCGCGTCCGGATTCGGGCACCGTCGCGGTCTTCGGAACGGCGCCGGAGCGAGCCGTCTCCGCAGGCCGCGTCGCCGCGGTGCTGCAATCCGGTGGCCTGCTGCCTGACCTCACCGTCGCGGAGACGGTGCGGCTGGTGGCCACCCTGCACGCGAGTCCGCGCCCCGTCGAGGAGGTGCTCGCCCGCGCGGGCATCGCGGGGATCGCCGATCGCCTGGTGGGCAAGTGCTCCGGCGGCCAGCGCCAGCGACTCGGGTTCGCGCTGGCGCTGTTGCCGGACCCGGAGCTGATCGTGCTCGACGAACCCACCACCGGTATGGACGTCGAAGGGCGCCGGGAGTTCTGGAACGCGATGCGGGAGGATTCGCGGCGCGGCCGCACCGTCCTGTTCGCCACGCACTATCTGGACGAGGCCGACGCCTACGCCGACCGCATCGTGCTGGTGCGCGCGGGCCGGGTCATCGCCGACGGCAGCGCGGCCGAGATCAAGAACCTGGCCGCGGGCCGTACCGTCGCCGCGACCCTGCCCGGCGCGGACCCCGCCCGGCTGCTCGTGATCCCCGGCGTCGATGACGTCGAGTTGCGTGGTGACCGAATCCTGGTGCGTGCCAAGGACTCCGACGCCGTCGCTCGATTCCTGCTGAACCACACCGCCGCGGTCGATCTGGAGATCACCGCGCACAACCTGGAAACCGCCTTCTTCGCGCTGACCACGGCAGGAGATCACTGACATGACCACACTCGTCTCCCGGCCCGTCGCCACCACGCTAGGCGGCTTCAACCTCGGCTTCCTGCGCCTGGAACTGCGCCGCATGCTGCGCAACCGGCGGACCCTGATCTTCACGCTGATCATGCCGCCGTTGTTCTTCGTCATCTTCGGACTGCAATCCGATTACCGGACCCAGTCCTACGGCTCGGGCAACGTGACCGGCTACGTCATGGTGTCGATCGCGGTGTACGGCGCGATGCTGGCCACCACCAGCGGCGGCGCGATGGTCGCCGTCGAGCGTGCGCAGGGATGGAGCCGCCAGCTGCGGCTCACACCGCTGCGGCCGGTGGCGTACATCGCGGTCAAGGTCGTGGTCGCGATGGCGCTCGGGCTCGTCTCGGTGGCCGCGGTGTTCGCGGTCGGCGCGGCGCTCGGCGCCCACCTCGCACCCGCGGCGTGGGTGGAGTGCTTTCTGCTCGCCTGGGTCGGCTCGCTCGTGTTCGCGGCCTTCGGCCTGTTCGTGGGCTATCTGCTGCCGTCGGAGAACGTGATGCAACTGCTCGGTCCGGTGCTGGCGGCGCTGTCGTTCGCGGGCGGACTGTTCATGCCGCTGCACGGCTGGTTCGCGACCGTGTCGAAGGTGATGCCGACCAACGGCGTAGCCACGCTGGCCCGGCTGCCGTTCGGGGACACCGGCGGCGGGTCGGTCCTCGGGGCGGTGGTCGACGTCGCGGTCTGGTCGGCGGTCTTCGTGTTCGGTGGGGCCGCGTTGTTCCGGCGTGACACCGCGCGCTGAACGCCGGCCGCGCAACCGGTCGGCTACCTGGACGGCCGGTTCCGCCGTGCGCGGCCGGTGCGGTGGGACGGCGTTCCGTGGCGTCGGAGGGCAGCGCGTGCGGTCTGGATGTGCTCACGTATGCGCGATCCCGGGGAAACCGGTGCCGGTAGCGTCGCCTCCCATGATCGACCACGACCGGCGAGCCGTGTACCGCCGCCTCCGTCCCGCCCGGCCGCAGCGAGGTGGCGCATGAACGTGAAGACGGCGGGCGGCGCGCGGCCGAGAAGGTCCGCCGGTCTGGTGGACGGCATGCTCGACTGGCAGTCCTTCGGTCCCGATGGACGGCGCAGGGGCTGGTTCGGCGCTGTCATGTCGCTGGTCTGGCTGGCCTATCTGATCGGACCGATCAGGCGGCGCTGGGCCGAGGGCGAGCCCGCGCAGGCGGTGGCGGCCATCGCGTGCGTGCTCGCGTTCGCGGCGCTGATCATCGTCGCGTTCGTCGCGTTCCGCAGGTACGCCAAGGACGGCGCGCCCGACGACTTACCGGTCGACCGCAGGGCCTGGCTGCTGCTGGCCGCGATGGCGGCGTTGTCCGTGACGATGGGGGCGCTGCTCGGCGGGGACGGTCTGCCCACGGCGCTCTATGTCGCGGTGGTCGCCGTGTTCGTGCTTCCGCTGCGCACTTCCGCCGTCGTCGTGGTCGTCATCATGACGATCATGCTGGTGGCCCCGTTCGCGGTGCCGTCGTGGCATCTGGGCGGGACGCCGTTCTACCTCGCGTTCATTCCCGTGGTCGTGTGGGTGGCCAGACAGCTCGGGTTCCGCGGCGACCGGCTCGCCGAGCTGGCTCGCAGGCAGCGCGCGGAACTGGAGATCATCGAGGAACGCAATCGCGTCGCCCGTGACGTGCACGACATCCTCGGCCATTCGCTCACCGTCATCACCGTGAAAACCGAACTCGCCCAACGACTGCTCGACGTCGACGCGAACCGTGCGCGGACCGAACTGGCCGATATCGAACGACTCGCGCGCGAAGCGCTGGCCGGGGTACGGGAGACCGTCGGAGGCCTGCGGGAGGTGTCGTTGCGCGGCGAGCTGGCCAACGCGCGGACCGCCCTGGCCGCCGCGAGCATCGACGCGGAACTGCCGGAACCGGCGAGCCTGCCGGACGCACCGTCGGGCGAACTGCTGGGTTGGGTGCTGCGCGAAGCGGTCACCAACGTGATCCGGCACAGCGCCGCGCGCCGCTGCGCCGTGACCGTCACCGCGACGTCCATCGAGGTGGTCGACGACGGTCGCGGCCTCCCCGCCGACAGCGCGTCCGGCTCGGGGCTGGCCGGGCTGCGGGAGCGCGTGCGCGCCGCGGGTGGAACACTGACGCTGTCGACGCCGGAGGGCGGGGGCGTGCGCGTTCGCGCCACGATCCCGGAATAGGAAGCGGGTGCCATGATCCGGCTGTTGCTGGCGGACGACCAGGCTTTGGTGCGCGGCGCGTTGGCCGCGCTGCTCGGGCTGGAGCACGACCTGGAGGTGGTCGGCGAGGTCGGGCGTGGCGACGAGGTGCTCGACGCGGTCGATCGGACCGGTCCCGACGTGGTGCTGCTGGACGTCGAGATGCCCGGCATGGACGGCATCACCGTGGCCGAGAAACTGCACGCCGCCCACCCGGACGTGCGGATTCTGATGGTCACCACCTTCGGCAGGCCCGGCTATCTGCGCCGCGCGATCGACGCGGGCGCGAGCGGTTTCGTCGTCAAGGACACTCCGGCCAGGGAATTGGCCGACGCCGTGCGGCGCGTACAGATGGGGTTGCGGGTGATCGACCCGGGCCTGGCCGCGGAAACGTTGACGGCGGGCACCTCCCCGCTGACCGCGCGAGAACGCGAGGTGCTCGTCGCGGCGGCCGACGGTGCGCCCGCGAGCGCCATCGCGAAGCGGTTGCACCTGTCGGAAGGCACGGTGCGCAACCACCTTTCGTCGGCGATCGGCAAGACCGGCACGAGCACGCGCGCGGAAGCGGTGCGCGCGGCCGAACGTCTCGGCTGGCTGTGACGGGCGGGTCAGCCGACTGCCGGACGCGCGGGCTCGCCGTAGGGGAGCAGGGTGCGCACACCGAGCGCCAGCGTTTGCGGGTCGAGATCGCCGAGGATGAGGTGCTGGAGGATGAATCCCGGCAGCAGTCCGATGATCGCCTTGGCCACGGCGTCGACATCGGCGTCTGCGGGTAGCCAGCCTTTGTCGCGCATCCGTTCGGCGTAGGTCACCCACAGCGCGCGCATCGCGAGCATCGTCTCGCGGACCATCACCGCCGCCCCGGGATGCACCAGGGCCAGGGCCCAGGCTTGCGGCGCCAGTCGCACCGGCCCGTCGGGCCCGCTGCGCCGCACCACCTCCTCGGCGATCATGGTGATCAGTTCGGCGGGCGTTGGCAGTGGATCGCGGCGGATCGCCTCGTCCATGGCGATGCGCAAGGCCACCGTCGTCTCCGTGGCGAGCGCGGTGATCAGTTCGTCCTTGCTCTTGAAGTAGCGGTAGACCGCACCGGCCGAGAGCCCCGATTCCGTGAACACGTCCTGCATGGAGGTCTCGTAGAACCCCCTGCGGGCGAAGCAGCGCCGCGCGGCGTCCATGATCTGCTGCCTGCGGCGCTCCAGGTGTTCTTCGCTGACTCGGGGCATGAGCCCAAAATAAAACGAATATCCGTTCTTGACAACCGGATGACCTCGTGCGACGGTAGGCGCAACTAAAAAGAACGAGCATTCGATTTTTAGGGAGAAGGCCATGAACACCATGCAGCGGGCGTTCGCTCTCGGCCTCGGCGCCACCCTGCTCCAAGCGCTGATGCTGATCGCGTTCGCCTGGCCCGCCGCGCACATCGCGCCCCGTGACCTGCCGCTGGCCGTCACCGGTCCGCAGGCGGCGATGGTCACCGGCAAACTCGCCGAGCACAGTCCGGGCGCCTTCGAGATCAGCGCGCCCGCGGACGAGGCCGCCGCCCGCGCCGCCATTCGGAACCGGGAGGTCTACGGGGCGATCGTCACCGGCGACGGACCGCCGCGCATGCTGGTCGCCTCCGGCGCGAGTCCCGCTGTCGCACAGCAACTTACCCAGATCGGGCAGCAGCTCTCCGGCGCGCCCGCCGTTGCTGTCGAGGACGTGGTGGCGGCCGACTCCGACGATCCACGGGGCGCGGCCTTCGGTGCGATGGTGTTGCCGCTGGTGATGTCCGGCATCGCGGCGGGTGTGCTCCTGGCACTGCTGGTCCCGTCGATCGGCGGCAAAGTGCTCGGACTGGCCACCTTCGGCGTCGCGGGTGGACTGCTCGGCATGGCGATCATCCAGGGCTGGCTGTCGGTGGTGCCCGGGCCGTATCCGGTGCTCGCGGCGGTCGGCGGGCTGGTGTCGTTCGCGGTCGCGGGCGCGGTGGTCGGGCTCGCCGCCGTACTCGGGCGAGCAGGCATCGGCATCGCCGCGCTCACCATGCTGCTGGTCGGCAACCCGTTCTCCGCGGCCACGTCGGCGCCGGAGCTGTTGCCGCAGCCGTGGGGCGCCGTCGGCCAGTGGCTGCCGCCCGGCGCCGCCGCGTCGCTGCTGCGCTCGGTCGCGTTCTTCGACGGCACCGGCGCGAGCGGACCGCTACTGGTACTGCTGATCTGGAGCGCGGTCGCGCTCGCGCTGCTCGGTGTGGCCGCGGTGCGCGGTCGTCCGGCCGAGGCGCAGGCCGCGGACCGGGACGCGATCCCGGTCGGCTGAATCCGTCACCGCGGCGGGTCGCCCTCGCGGGAGGGCGGCCCGCCGTCAGTGCTTCGCCCCATCGGCCGCAGCCGTTCTCGTCCTCGTGTGGTGGCGCCACGAGTCCGGGCGGTCGGCTCAGCCCACCGTGAACGACAGGGTGGGTGCGGTGGCGGCGCCCTCTTGCTTCTGGGCGTTGTACGTCACCGTGTAAGGGCCGGTGCCAGGGGAGGGCACCACGAAGACCACGTAGTTCTTCGGGTTGTCGATGGTCTCGTTCGCGTTGAGCAACTCGTTGATCGGGCCGCGGATGTCGGCGGCCACGGTCTGGCCGTCGGGGGTCAGGACGGTGAAGTAGTCGTAGTAGATGTTCGTGCCGCCCGCGGCGATGCCGGGCCCGCCGACGAGCTTGATACGCAGTGCGAGATCGGATTTGCCGTTCTCGTTCTTGGTGTAGCTCGGGCTGATCCGGCCGCCGGTGACCTGAATGGTCGTCTGGTCCTGCACGAGGGTGCCGGTGACGGCCAGCGCCTTCGGTTGGACGCTGTCCACCTTGCCCGCCGCGGCGAGCGGAATCTTGGTCTGGTTGTCGGCGGCCGCCCCGTACACAACGGTCATCGTGTCGATGAGGTGCTCGGCGTCCTTGGCCGACTTGAACGACGTGGTCGCGGTGCCGGTGGCGGAGCCGTTGCCGGGCACCGTCGGGCTGTCGAAGATCGCGCCGCCGTCCACCTCTTTGCCGACCAGTAGCGACGGCGTGATGCTCAGCGTGTGGTTGTCGAGAGTGGTGTTCTTGTAGGTGATGTCGACGCGCACCTTCGCGCCGCCGTATTCGTCCGGCACCACGGTCGCCTTGTCCACGGTGATGTCGAATCCGTCGTACCAGCCGGTCTTGCCGACTGTGCGGACGGTCGACTGCCCGTTCACCGCGCCCGGGTCCGCGGCCACTCCGGTCGCGGTGGTCGACGGGACCGCCACCGGAGTGCCGTCCTCGTCCTGGCACGCCGAAAGCAATAACGCCGAGGCCACGACGAGCGCGGCCCCGGCGACGGTCACGGCCCGGCGGCGCACCGGGCGTACGGATGAGTCGGTGATCGTTGACACGCTGCCTCCCCAGCAGATGGCGGATCCTTCGTATCGAGCCCGGATCGGCCCGGTTTTCCGAGGATCTCGCCGGTGAATCTTCGCTGGTCGCAGCCGCGTTAACCCGACACGCCGGGAATCGGTGCGATCACCGGTCGCGTCGGCGCGCCGTCCCGCATGCCGTGCAGGTGCCGAACACCTCGAGGGTGTGGCTGATCTCGGTGAAGCCGTGCTCGCCCGCGATCGCCTCGGCCCACGCCTCCACCGTGGGGCCCTCCACCTCCACGGTGCGACCGCAATGCCTGCAGACCAGGTGGTGATGATGGCCGGTGGAGCACTGGCGATAGACCGACTCGCCGGAGTCGGTGCGCAGCACATCGACCATGCCCGCGTCGGCCAGCGACTGCAGCGTCCGGTAGACCGTGGTCAGCCCGATGCCCTCGCCGCGTCTGCGCAGCTCGTCGTGTAGATCCTGGGCGGAGCGGAACTCGTCGATGTCACCGAGCAGCGCGGCGATGGCGCTGCGCTGCCTGGTGCTGCGGATGCCGACCGGTTTCTGCGGAACGGCCGTGTTGTCTGGCACGAATCACCCTTCCTCGGCGTGCGCGACGGCGTCGACGACGATGTGCGCCAGATGGTCGTCGACGAGTTCGTAGAGCACCTCGCGACCCGAACGCTCACCGTGCACGACACCGGCGGCCTTGAGGATACGCAGATGCTGACTGACCAGTGGTTGCGTGACACCGAGCGCGTCGACCAGTTCGTGCACACACCGCGGTGATTCGCGCAACTGCAGCACGATAGCAATCCGAACCGGCGCGGCCAGCGCCCGCAACAGCTCACCCGCGTCCTCCAGCACGGTTCGCGGGGGTACCGGCGCCGGTCCCGGCGACCGATACGGGTTGTGCGGCGGTGCCGCGGCGGTCTCGGCGGTCATGTCACCAACTCCTTAATGGAAAGCATTACCAGTTTGCGTATGCACAGGTGCGCATGTCAAACGGGCGCGCCGAACCGTGCGGTTGAAACCGCCGCGGACGCTGCCGATAGGCTGGGCGCAATCGCGGCTATGACACAAAACTATTGTGTTCATGCAAGGCAAATTCCGACTCGCAGTGGATGGAGAATTCTCGCGTGGCACCCAAGTCGAAGGTGGACACCGTTGCCAACCTCGCCAAGCGCCGGGGTCTGGTGTACCCGTGCGGTGAGATCTACGGAGGCACCAAGTCGGCGTGGGATTACGGGCCGCTGGGCGTCGAGCTCAAGGAGAACATCAAGAAGCAGTGGTGGCGCGCCATGGTCACCGCCCGCGAGGACGTCGTCGGTCTCGACTCCTCGGTGATCCTGCCCCGTCAGGTCTGGGTCGCCTCCGGTCACGTGGGCGTGTTCAACGACCCGCTGGTCGAGTGCCTCAACTGCCACCACCGCTTCCGGCAGGACCACCTGCAGGAGGCGTACGCGCTGAAGAACAAGATCGACGACCCCGACACGGTCTCGATGGAGCTCATCGCCTGCCCGAACTGCGGCACCGTCGGCCGCTGGACCGAGCCGCGCGACTTCAACATGATGCTCAAGACCTACCTCGGCCCGATCGAGTCCGAGGAGGGCCTGCACTACCTGCGCCCGGAGACCGCCCAGGGCATCTTCGTGAACTTCGCCAACGTGATGACGACCGCGCGCAAGAAGCCGCCGTTCGGCATCGCGCAGATCGGCAAGAGCTTCCGCAACGAGATCACCCCGGGCAATTTCATCTTCCGCACCCGCGAGTTCGAGCAGATGGAGATGGAGTACTTCGTCAAGCCGGGCGAGGACGAGGAGTGGTACAAGTACTGGATCGAGACGCGGTTCTCCTGGTACACCGACCTCGGCATCGACGCGGAGAACCTGCGGCTGTTCGTGCACCCGAAGGACAAGCTCTCGCACTACTCGGCGGGCACCACCGACATCGAGTACCGCTTCGGCTTCCAGGGCAACGAGTGGGGTGAGCTGGAGGGCATCGCCAACCGCACCGACTTCGACCTGAAGACGCACTCCGAGCACTCCGGCACCGAGCTGAGCTTCTTCGACCAGACCACCAACGAGCGCTACATCCCGTACGTCATCGAGCCCGCGGCGGGCCTCACCCGCTCGCTGATGGCCTTCCTGGTCGACGCCTACGCCGAGGACGAGGCGCCCAACGCCAAGGGCGGCGTGGACACCCGCACGGTGCTGCGCCTGGACCGCCGCCTCGCGCCGGTGAAGGCGGCGGTGCTGCCGCTGTCGCGCAACGCCGATCTCACGCCGAAGGCGAAAGACCTGGCCGCGCAGCTGCGCAAGCACTGGAACGTCGAGTTTGACGACGCGGGCGCCATCGGCCGCCGCTACCGCCGCCAGGACGAGATCGGCACGCCGTTCTGCATCACGGTCGACTTCGAGACGCTCGACGACCAGGCGGTGACCATCCGCGAACGCGACACGATGACCCAGGAGCGCATCGCGCTGGACAAGGTCGAGGGCTACCTGGCCCAGCACCTGATCGGCGCCTGAGCTACGACGCCGCGCCCCGTGGCCGATGGGCCACGGGGCGCTGTCGTTTCAGCTGTTCTTGCGGGTGACGATGCCGATCGTGGTCGGGATGAGCAGCGCGAGACCCCACGGCACCGCGACCCAGAACGGCCAGAAGTAGCCCGCCCCGGTGGCCAGGTAGATCGCCACGCACAGCGCGTTCACGAACACCCACGGCGTCCACATGATCGTGATCCACTGCGGGATGCCTTTGGCGCGCACGGGCCGTGCTTCCCGTTGTGCGGGAAGGTCCGACAGCAGCGGCGTCAGCTCGCCGTAGGTCTTGGCGGCGTATACCTGTTGCAGCCGATCATCGAATTCGGCGAGCGACAGCCTGCCCTCGTTCATAGCGAGGCGCAGCCGGTCGATGATCTTCTCGCGATCGGCGTCGGACGCCCGCATGTGCTCCTGACTCACCGTGTCAGCCTAGGTCCACTCGGCCGGCGGGGCGGAGTGGTCGTCAGTGGCAATGGGATTCCACCTTGCCGTAACTGTCGTGGTGCAGCGCTTCGCCGACGTGCTTCTGCCTGCCCAACGGCGTGAGATCGAGGTACTGGTGGGTGCCGATGAGGATGTCGCCGCCGCGGCCGTAGGACGAGTAGGTGTGGAACACCGCGCCGTCGTCGTCACGCCAGAACACGCTGGTGCCGGGCTGTTCGCCCGCTCCGTGATAGCTGTGGCCGCGTGCCTCCAACTCCGCCTTCGTACGGTAGTTGTATTCCACCGGCGCGCGGGATTCGTCCTGGGTGACATGGAAGTCGTAGTTGAAGTCGCTGTCGAACGACGAGTACATCGGGAAGGTCCAGCCCATGCGCTCGCGGTACCGGTCGAGCGTCTCCCACGGACCGCGTGACACGGCCGCGAAGGTGGTGTCCTGCTCGTTCAGGTGGGCCAGGTGGCCGACGTTGTCGAGCAGCATCGCGCAGCTCGGACAGCCCGCGTCCAGATCCCAGCGCCACATCATGTGGTAGACGATGAGCTGGCGGCGCCCGTCGAACAGTTCGGGCAGGGTCGTGCGGCCCGTGGGACCTTCGAAGACGTATTCCTTGTCGATCGCGACCATCGGCAGGGCACGGCGTTTCGCCGCCAGCTCGTCCAAGCGATGGGTGATCGCCTTCTCCTCGGCCAGCAAGCTGATACGCGCGGCCAGCCATTCCTCGCGTGACGCCACAGTGGGGCGGTTCATAAGGGTCTCCTCGATGCCGGGACAGTGCTCTGTACAGGTAGACGGAGCCGCCCGGCAGGAGTCATCGGCGGACCGAGGAATTCGTCCGGGATCAGGGTCGGAGCGGTACGTCCCAGAACGCCAGCTCGTGCCGGAGCCCTTCGCGGAACAGCTCTTCCGCCCGACCCGGATCGACCCCGGACTCGTCGATCATCTGCGCGCAGCGGCGGGTGAGGGCGGCGAATCCGGGATCGGCGTAGGTGTCCACCCAGCGGCGGTAGCGCGGTTCGGCGGGCGGGTGCTGGGCGAGCCGGGCGCCGAGCGTGGAGTATCCCCACATGCACGGGTAGAGCGCGGCGAGACCCTCGCCGTAGGACGCGGCGGAGTCCAGCAGAAACGCCGTGTACGCGGTGCACGGAGCGCCTTTGACCGCGCCGTCGAGGTCCGCGCCGAACTCGGCGGCCAGCGAGCGGTGCAGCGACAGCTCCTCGTGGTAGGTGGCGTGCGCGAGGTCGACCAGGTCGCCGAGATGGGCGGCCGGAGCCTGCCATGCGAGGCGGGCGAACACCCGGACGTAGTCGAGCAGGAACAGGTAGTCCTGCTCCAGCCAGGACCGGAAGACCGGTTCGGGCAGGGTGCCCTCGGCGATACCGAGCACGGTGGGATGGGCGAGTTGTTCCTCCACCGCGGGAAGGCCGATTTGCTCCAGATGCGCCGCGAGACTCATACCGGCAGTCTTCCGTATCCGCCCGGTCGGTTTGCGCCCGTGCCGGTAGTGCCGCACCCTTGCCGTGTGTTGTGGGATGAGGAAGCTCCGATTCGCGTGCTGGCGCCGTCGGAGCAGCGGTTCGTTCGGCATGGCACCTACACGGGCCGGTCGGTGTCGGTACGGGGAGCGCTCGATGTGACGGCGTTGCGGGAGGCATTCGCGACCTTGCGGCGCGCGTATCCGGTGATCGGCTGCAGAATCGTGGAAGACGCTGCGGGACTGGGATATCTGTTCGGCGCGGACGAGAGGGCATGGATCCCGGTTTCCGTGCGTGCGGGCGACCTGGCGGCGATCGGCGTTCCCGCGATGGATCCGGCGGTCCAGCTGGCCTATCTGGACGTCGTGGGCTCGGGCGCGAACGAGTGGCGTGTCACGCTGTTCGCTCACCACAGCGTCGCCGACGCGGGCTACTGTGTGGAACTGCTGTCCCGACTATGGGATTTCTATACCGGCGTTCTCGAATGTCGGCCGATAAACGTTGCGCCACAAGCGCTCCCGCAGTCTTTGGAGTGGTATGCGGCGGAACGGGGCATCACCGCGGCCGCGAAGTCGGGATTCGAGGAGGTGACCAAGCCGCTTACGCTGGAGGCGAGGAACGTGCCGTCCGATAACGCGAAACCCGCGCCGAGTACGCTCGCCCGTCCTGTACGCGTGCGGCTCAACCGGGCGGCTACCGCGCAGATCGCCGATCTCGCACGCAAGACCGGTGTGACGGTGAACGGTTTGCTCACCGCCGCACTGCTGCGCGCGTACGCTCGTGAGACAGGCGGCGGCACAACAGCTCTGGGCTGCCTGTATCCGGTCGACCTGCGCAACAGGCTGGAGCCGCCGGTCGCCGCCTCGGCGGGTACCAACATGGCCGGGCTGGCTTCCTTCGCGGGCGAGGTGGATCCGGCCGCCAGCCCGGTCGAACTGGCACAGCGCATTTCGAGTCGGCTGACGCGCGACCTGTCCGAAGGCATCGTGCAGCAGTCCGTGCTGCACTTCCCGGATTACTACGGTGCCACCAGGATTCATTCGCTGGCCGGACATATCGCGGTGACCAATACCGGCGTCGTCCCGGTGTTCCGCACACCGGCCACGCTCGAGCTCACCGACTACGAGATCGTCTACGTCTCGGCGCATCCTCGCCCGTCCGCGGGAGCGTCGGCCGCGGTCACCTATCTGGTCTACACGTTCGCGCAGGAGCTGATCGTGGGCGTGCTCGGTGGTGGTGCGCATGCCGACGGCCTGCCCGAGGCGGTGCGGGCGGAGTTGACCGCCCTGTCCGCGGCCGGCGCTCGCTGACCGGTGCGAGGACCGGTTCCCTGCTGAGCCATCGACCGGTCCCGGTCTACGGCCGCACCCGGTGGCAGGATCGAGCCGTTCAGAATCTGCCGCCACGGCCGATGCGCCGGGAACCGGAGGAACCACCGTACGAGCCGGGGCTCCAGCCGCCCCCGGAGTGCCGAGCGCCGCTCGCCGCCCCGCGCAGCAGTCCTTCGAGCAGGATGCCGCCGAGCACCGCCCCGGTCTGGGCGCTGCCGGAGGGCGCCCGGTCCGCCTCCCATGCCCGCACGCTGGCCTGCGCCGCTTGGAGCGCGCGCCCGGCCAGATCCGCCGCCGCCTGCGCGCGCCGCAGTGCGTCGGCGGGATCGTTCGCGCTCGATTGCTGCGCCTCGTCGAGGTTGCGCTGTGCTTCCGACAGGCGGGTGCGCGCTTCGGCGTCGATGCCGCCGCGCCGGGTGCTGATGTAATCGGCGGCCGCACCGATCCGGGCGCGAGCGTCCGTGAGCGCTCGATCGAGCCTGCGCCGCAGGTCTTCGGCGGCGAGTTTGCGGTCGGTGGCCCCCGCGACGGCGCGGTCCAGATCCGCGTCGGCGGTGACCGCGTCGTGGAAGGCGCTCAGCGGATCGATGTCGCCCGTGGCCGTCGCCTGCTCCAGAGCGGACTGCGCCGCGGTGCGGGCGTCGGCCAGTTCCGGCCCGCCGTAGTCGGCGAGCTCGGTGGCGGAGGCGAGGTCGCGGCGCAACTCGTCCAGCACACCCGGCAGGCCGTCGCGGGCCTGCTGGATGGCGCTCGACGCGTTGTCGACCGCGTCGAGCAGGGAACGCGCCTGCCCGATCGCGGCCTCGGCGGAACGAATGGCGGCGACCGCGCCGCCTTGCTCGCCGACCGGCTCGGTGAGCGCGGCACGTCCCGCGTCGACGTTCTGCTCCGCGAACGTCAGGCGCTCGCGTGCCATCCGCACGTTGTCCTCGATCGGTGCGAGCACACTGGCCGGATGGGTGGCGGCGAGCCGGCTCAGCTCGGTTTCCGAGCCGGGAATCCGGGCGGTCACGTCGACGACATCTCTGGTGAGGGCGTCCAGCCGAGCCGAGGCGTTGAGCAGCAGATCGCGCATCGCGTCGAATTCCGCGACCTGCGCGTCGAGTTCCCGGTCGGCGCGCCCCACCTTGCCGATCAGCTCGACCAGCAGCGAGCGCTGTTCGTCGGGGGTCTCCGGGATCGCGTCGTCCAGGCGCTGCCGGATCGCGAACGCCGCGGCGGCAGCGGTTTTCGCGTTGTCGAGGGCGGTGCGGAAGGGCGTGGTGGCGGTGGCGCCGAACTCGCCGGTGGCGAGCTCGAGTTCCTCGCCGCTGGTGCGAATCGCGTTGTCGATCTCCACCAGCGTCTCCCGAGAGCGGGTTTGCAGCGCTTCCAACGGCAGTTCGGACAGCGCCGTCGCGTTCTCCGGATCCAATTGCCGTGCCGCCGCCAGTTCGGCCTCGAACCGTTCACGACGCCGTTTGCGCGCGTACCAGACGAGGCCGCCCGCCACCAGAATCACCAGCAGGCCGATGACGAGCAGGGCACCGACGTTCACCCCGCCGCCGCGCATGGCCGCGTCCAGTCCGGCGGCGGTCGCGACCCCCGCGTCGGCCCAGCGCCCGTCGCGCAGGGCCGGCTCGACGTGGCCGATCAGGATGTCGTCGAGTTCGGAATCGCTGATCTCGCCGGGCACTTCGCCCTCCAGCCAATACGCGCGATCCTCGGTGGCGACCGCGAGCAGCAGGTCCCGTTGGCCGAACCCGGATATCGAGGCGGTGCGCCTGGCCCAGTCCCGCGGCTGCATCCCGTCGAAGCCGCGCACGTACACCACCCACAGCCGCAGCTGCTCGTCGGCGTAGAGCTGGTCCACCGCACCGCGCACCCGATCGCGCTGACCTTGGTCGAGCACACCGGCCGGATCCTCCACATAGGTGTTCATCCGTAGCGGCGGTTCCGCCGCGATCGTCGGAGCGCCCAGCAAGGCGATCGCGGCCAGTAGGACGCTGATCGCGAGCAAGCGGACGAAGCGGATCCGCGACGGCAGTGACATGGCACGAATCTAGCTCGCTAGCATCATTTCGTGATCACCATCGATCGCCCGTACAGCGGCCACGTGGCACCGGATTCGAATCCGCAGCAGCGCGACGTTCCCGGCGCCCGCATCGTCAAGATGTCCGTCGGCGGCATGGACAACAACTGTTACCTGGTGCAGTGCACCGGCACCGGCGCGGCCCTGCTCATCGACGCCGCCAACGAGGCGCCCCGCATCGCGGCCCTCGTCGAGCAGGAGGCGCCCGGGCAGGTCCAGCTGATCGTCACCACCCATCAGCACCGCGACCACTGGCTGGCGCTGCGGGAGACCACCGCGGCCACCGGCGCTCCCACCGCGGCGCACCCACTCGACGCCGACCCGCTGCCGGTCCACCCCGATCGGCTGCTCGCCGAGGGCGACACCGTCACCATCGGCGATCTGGTCTTCGAGGTCATCCACCTGCGCGGCCACACGCCGGGGTCGATCACCCTCGCACTCACCGACGGGGCGGGACGCACTCACCTGTTCACCGGGGACTCGCTGTTTCCCGGCGGCGTCGGGCGCACCACCTCCCCGGAGGACTTCGGCTCGCTGTTCACCGACGTCTCGGCCAAGCTCTTCGACCGCTACCCCGACGACACCGTCGTCTACCCCGGCCACGGCGACGACACCACCCTCGGCGCCGAGCGTCCCAGCCTTCCGGCTTGGCGAGACCGCGGCTGGTAACCGCCCCTGACGGTAACCGGTCCGGGGCCTGCGCGGCTTTTGGCAGACTTGGGGAGTGGATTTGCCAACGATGCGCACCCGAGCCGTCCCGGCGCCCGAACCTGCCCGCCCACAGGGCTTCGGCGCCGGGTTGCTGCGCTGGACCCGGCGGCTCGTCGTCGGCTCCGTCGTGATGGGTGCGGTGCTGGTCGGCGGGACCGCCTTCCGCGTGTGGCAGGTCGCGCGCATCGACGACTACACGAAGGCCGACGCGATCGTCGTGCTCGGCGCGGCGCAGTACTCCGGAACGCCGTCCTCGGTGTTCGAGGCGCGACTCGATCAGGCGTACAAGCTGTTCCGGGCCGGTGTCGCTCCGCGCGTCATCACCGTGGGCGGCAAGCAGGAGGGCGATCTGTTCACCGAGGCCGCCTCGGGCAAGAACTATTTGCAGGCGCGCGGCGTGCCCGCCGACAAGATCCTCGCCGTGGAAACCGGATCGGACACCCTGCGCAGCATCGAAGCGGTGGTCACTGCGATGCGGGCGCGGGACATGTCGTCGGCGGTGCTGGTCAGCGATCCCTGGCATTCGCTGCGCACCCGCACCATGGCCCGCGACGAGGGGCTGGCGGCGTGGACCGCCCCCACCAGAACCGGTCCCGCCGTCTACACGCGGGAATCCCAGGCACACGGCATCGCCAGAGAGACCGGCGCCCTGCTGTGGTACCAGCTCACCCACTTCTCGGCGGATTTCACCTACACGGCGGGACAGTGAGGCTCGATGAGCGCCCGGTACACCGATCACGACACCGAACGCCTCGTCGTCGAGGGCGCCAAGACCGCGGGGCTCGGGCCGCCGCGCAGTGAGTTCGAGACCGGCCACCGGACCGAATTCGCCCGCGACCGGGCCCGCGTGCTGCACTCCGCGGCGCTGCGCAGACTGGCCGACAAAACGCAGGTCATGGGACCGCGAGAGGCGGACACCCCGCGCACTCGGCTGACCCATTCGCTGGAGGTCGCCCAGATCGGCCGCAGCATCGCCGACGGACTCGGCTGTGATCCGGACCTGGTGGACCTGGCCGGTCTGGCCCATGACATCGGCCATCCGCCCTACGGCCACAACGGCGAGAAAGCCCTCGACACCTTCGCCGACGCCTTCGGCGGGTTCGAAGGCAACGCGCAGAACCTGCGCATCCTCACCCGCCTCGAACCGAAGGTGCTCGAGGCCGACGACGCCAGCGCGGGCCTCAACCTCACTCGCGCCGCACTCGACGCCGCCCTCAAATACCCCTGGGGGCGAACCGGACCCGGCACCAAATTCGGCGCCTACGAGGTCGACACCGAGCGCCTGGAGTGGATCCGCAAGGGTGCGCCGGACCGGCGCCGCAGCCTCGAATGCCAGATCATGGACTGGTCCGACGACGTCGCCTACTCGGTGCACGACGTCGAGGACGGTGTCCTCGCGGGCCGGATCGATCTGCGCGCGCTGGCCGACCCCGCCGAACAGGACGCGCTGGCCGCGCTCGGCCAGTTCCAGCACTCGCTGGCCGCCGACGAGCTGATCGCCGCCGCGCAACGGCTCTCGGAACTGCCGGTGGTCGCGGCCGCGTCCGGATACGACGGCACGTTCACCGCTTCGGTCGCGCTGAAGCGCCTCACCAGCGAGCTCGTCGGCCGCTTCGCCACCGCCGCGATCATGGCGACCCAAGAGGTGTCCGGTCCGCAACCGCTGTCCCGGTACAACGCGGATCTGGAAGTGCCGCGCATCGTCGCCGCCGAGGTGGCGCTGCTGAAGACTGTCGCGCTGCGCTATGTGATGTCCGACCCGGCACACCGGCTGCGGCAGGCCGCCCAGCGCGAACGCATCCTCGCCGTGGCCGAACGCTTGCTGGCCACCGCTCCCCGCAGACTCGATCCGCTGCTGCTGCCGTTCTGGAACGCCGCCACCGATGACACCGCCCGCGTGCGCGTCGTGGTGGACCAGATCGCTTCTTACACCGAAAGCCGCCTGGAGCGAGTCGCGAGCGAGTTGAAGATTTAGGCGCCTTCGCTGCGGCCGTGCGCTGGGTCGAGGGCGATTGTCCGGCTGCGCCTTTCGGACCCGTACCGGTGGCGTCACGCCGACAGATCGTCGGAGGACTCGGCTCGGGCCATTTTCACCAGGGCGCCGTGCAATTCCTTGGCCGACGCGCTCGCTCGTTCGCCCCGCAGAATCACCTCGGTGAAGCCGTCGATCAAGGCCCGGCCCGGATCCAGCAGGCCGAGACCACCGCCGCCGCCACGCAGCGACTCGTTGATCAAAGTTCGCAAAGCTTCTTGCCGAGCCCGGAACCCACCGGCGACATCCAGAGCCCCCGCGAATTCGCGCACCACCGCCGTGTACACCGGCCGCTCGGCAGGCCCGCGGCGACGAAAGATCCGGCGTGTTTCCACCGGAGCCGACCGCGGCGGATACAAGGCGGCGCGGTCCAAGAGCATCCAGATCGCGGCATCGGCCGACTGTTCCGCGGTCGGCTCGCGCTCCGGTCTCGGGCGCGATTCCGCGTCGTCGGTGAGCTCGACGCCCCGCAGCGGCATCGGGTATTTCGTGAGCAGCTCATCGATAGTGGACGCGATCTCACGGACCACCTGGACACCGACATTCGCGGTATCGAACCCGACGACTTCCAATCCATGCCGCGCCGACATCTCCCGCGCGATTCGGAGTGCTTCAGCTGGATCGGGGGTATCGGCCTGCTCGGCGACTGCGGGACGGTGTGCGGTGGCGCTGCGTTCGATGGGTGCGCGACCGGATTTCCGGGCGGATGCGGGGTCGGGTCGTCGGACGGGTACGCCTGCGCCGGCGGTCTGCGGCGATGAGGCCGAATCGCTCCGGCGAACCGAGATGTGGTTCTCCGACCTGCCAACGGTGTCCGTCTGCCGAGTATGTCCGGGTCGGTGCGCGGCACCGCTGTCCTCGATCGGCGTGGGCTGGTCAGGTGCGTCGGTCTGCCGGTCACGCGGGGCAGCCTCGGCGCGGTCGTGCGGAGGGACGAGCGCGGAATCGCCCCGGCTCGTGGGGTCTGCGGTGTGACCGGTGTTGCGACTGGGTTCGAAGTTCTCTGCGCTGCCCGGCTGCTTGGTGGAGCTGCCTGCCTCGTGGGTCCGTGGGTGAGATCCGGTGTGGTGGACCGAGATGGGGTCGGTCGTAGCTGCGCTCGGCGGAGGGGATTGCGGGCCGGGCGAGGCGTCGAGCCAGGAAAAGCGCAGGGCGTCGATCCACGGAAGGCCGGGCGAGCCTGGAGAGTTATCGGTTTGCCGCCGCGATATGGGTTCGTCGGTGACATCCGCCTGCCGGATGGGCGCGGAGCCTGCCCGCTGCTCGGCCGCGGAACCGGCCGTGGCGTCGATCGGCGGTAGTGCGGTAGCTGCCAGGGCGGGTGCCGCCTGGTCGGTGCAGTCTGTCGATCGGTGAGGTACCGATTCGTCGGCGCCGATCGTGGGTTGGGGGAGGTTCGCGTTGCGGATCAACCGGCCGGGCGTTGAACTTGCCTGCTGCTCGGCTGCAAGGTGGTCCGTAGCGTCGTTCTGAGGATTCGGTTCGGGGTGGAGCGTGGTAGCTGCCTGCGGCGCCGGTGCCACCTCCTCGGCGGTGTCCGTCGGTGGGTGGGGCTCCGGGGCGTGGGTGCTGATTGCCGGTTGTCGGCCGGAAAGGCGTGCGCTGTCGATCGGCTGGTCGGGCGTTGAGATTGTCTGCCGCTTGGCGGCGGGCTGCTCTGTGGCGTCGTTCTGGGGGTTCGGTTCGGGGTGGAGCGTGGTAGCTGCCGGTGCGGGTGCCGTCTCCTCGGCGATGCCCGTCGGTGGGTGGGGCTCCAGGGCGTCGGTGCTGATTGCCGGTTGTCGGCCGGAGAGGTTCGTGTAGTCGATCGACGGTGTAGGTGCGGCGTCGGGAACTTGGAGGGATGCGGAGTCGGTGGGGCGATCGCTCTGAGGGGAGGACGCGGCGTCGGTCTTCGGAGTGGGCGTGGGTTGGCCGGTTCTTCGGTGACGTGCGAGCTCGCCTGCGCTGCCGGACTGATGGGTGGGCTCGATCCGTGCCGGATGGGGTGGCATATCGAGCTGCAACGGGAGCGGCGCGTCGTCTGCGATACCGGACGTCGGGGTGGTTGTGGTGCCGAGGGTCGTGTCGTCTTGCGGGGCGACCGCCGGAAGATGCGGGTTGTCGGCTTCTTCGATGGGTGCGACACCGCCGGTGGCGTGGATCGGGGCCAGGTGCCCGGGGCCATCGGTGCGTTCAGGGAGCGCAGGTTCTGTGGTTTTCGGGACGGGCTTTGGACGGGATGCGGGGCCGGTCTCCGGAGCGCACGGGGTGTCGTCAGCCGTACCGATATGTCGCGGTGGTGCGATGGCTTCCGGCGAATCCGTTCGGCGGATCGGTTTCGGATGTTGCGTGCCGTTCGTCGCGCGGCCGGGTTCGCGGTTGTCCTCGGCATCGGTCCGGCACGCTGAGGTTCGGTGCTCCTCAGCGGTGGTGCTCGTGGAGTCGGTCGGTGCGGAGGCGCCGGTGGAATCGGTTGGCCGGGCCGGTGCAGACCCGCTCCGGGGGCCCGGAGCGAGGGTCGGCTGTTCGTTCTCCGGTCGCGGTATCGAGTCTTCGGCGATCTCGATGTCCAGACGCGGCGGAAGACCGCCGGCTCTGTCGGCCCGCTGAGCGGATACCTCGTGGCGCGGGTCCCCGATCTGCGGGATGTCCTCGGTGCGGTGCGCTCTTTCGACCGGTGGGCTGGGTGCGGCGACGGTCGCCTGATTCGGTGGGCGGCCGTCAGGGGACCGGTGGCCGGATGCGGTATCGATCCGAGGACGGGGTGTGGAGTGCTCGCCCCGGTCCGTCCGCCGGATCGACGCCGGAGCAACGGTGACTGCGGGTGCAGGGCCCTCGGCGACAACCGAGCGCCGGACGGATACCGGCTCGTCGAGGGTGTCGGTTCGGTGACTTGCCGGTTCGAATTGCGGGTGATGCCCTGCGGCCGGTCGGCGTACGGGTGCGGACAACTCTGCCGAGACGCCGATCTCGCGGCCCGCGGATACGCGAACCGGTGTGCCCGGCGCCGCCGGGTATGGCCGGACCACCCGCTTGGACCAGGGCGTCTCCTGGGTCTTCCGAGACCATGGCGTCGGCATCGCCTTCGGCGCGGGCTCGGCCGATGACTCCGGCGGAAGCACCCGGCTCTCCGGTGCGGGTGCCAGGACAGGCAGTGCTTCGGCATGATCGAGCCGGTCGCCGTCGACGAGCCCTTCCGCGGAGGCGATGGCTGCCTTCAGTTCGCCGACCGTCCGGGAAGCGTCGGCAATGAGCCGCTCCAAGGTGGATACCATCGCGCGCAGCTCGCCCGTGTCGATCCGCGACGGCTGACTCACAATGTCTCCCGCCTGTCCTCATCAGGTCTTGCCGCGGTGCGCCCGGCCCGCGCCGACACTCTGGTCCCGGGTGACCGAAAACAGACTGTGGTCGCGGCTATTGTCGCTCAAATCCGCCGGACCTCCCCGGGCTGGGAAGATCGATTGTGCGTCGCTGCCGCCGAACAGCTATCGATTCGCAACCTGTTCGTCGCCCTTGTCGCTTCGCTCGTGGAGCTGAGGAATCTCCGGCCCGCCCCGCGCATCGGGCCGCTTGGCGGTACCGGCTCGGCAATGCCGATGAAAAGCACTGCGCGACAGGTGAATTCACTGACGCCACAGGTTGGCTACCATGGAAGGGTGCGGATCGGAGTAGGGCTCTCCACCGCGCCCGAAGCGCGGCGAGCGGGCATGGAGGCCGCAGCGCGCGCCCGCGACCAGATCGCGGGCGAAGCGCCGTCGCTCGCTGTGCTGCTCGCGTCCCGCGTGCACACCGACGACGCCGTCGAGGTGCTCTCCGGCGTCCACCGGACGGTCCGGGTGCCCGCCCTGATCGGATGCGTGGCGCAGGCGGTGGTGGCGGGTCGCCGTGAAATCGAGGACGAACCCGCGGTGGCGGTGTGGCTGGCCTCCGGACTGCCCGCAGCCGAAACCTTCCAATTGGACTTCCTTCGCACGGCCAGCGGCGGGCTCCTCGCCGGCTATCGCTTCGACAAGGCCGCACGCGACTTCCACCTGCTGCTGCCCGACCCTTACTCCTTTCCGGCCGATCTGCTGCTGGAGTACGTGAACACGGATCTGCCCGGCACCGTCGTGATGGGCGGGTTGGTCAGCGGCGGCCACGGCCCGGAAGGCAGCCGCCTGTTCCGCGACCACGCCGTGGTGACCTCGGGCGCGGTCGGCGTGCGTCTTCCCGGCCTGCACAACGTGCCGATCGTGTCTCAGGGCTGCCGTCCGATCGGCAACCCCTACACGGTCACCGGCGCGGACGGCACGGTGATCACCGGACTCGGCGGTCTGTCCCCGATCGAGCGGTTGCGTCAGATCGTCGCCGTGCTGCCACCCGACCAGCAGGAGGAGCTCGCGCGCGGCCTGCAGATCGGGTTCGTCGTCGACGAGCACCTGGCCGAGCCCGGGCAGGGCGACTTCCTGATCCGCGGTCTGCTCGGCGCCGATCCGTCCAGCGGCGCGATCGAGGTGGGTGAGGTCGTGGAAGTCGGCACCACCGTCCAATTCCAGGTCCGCGACGCGATCGGAGCCGACCACGACCTGCGGAACGCGCTGGCGCGTGCGCGCACCGACCTTTCCGTCCGTCCGGCCGGTGCGTTGCTGTTCACGTGCAACGGACGCGGCCGCCGGATGTTCGGTGTTGCGGACCACGACGCCACGACCATCGAGGACTTGCTCGACGGCATCCCGCTGGCGGGTTTCTTCGCCGCCGGTGAGATCGGGCCCATCGCGGGCCGCAACGCGCTGCACGGATTCACCGCATCGATGGCGCTGTTCGTCGAATGAGCGTCGATCTCCGGGTCTACGCCGAGCTGAACGATTTCCTGCGGCCCGGCGAGCGATACACCGTGCTGCGTCGGCCGTGCCGCCCGCACCAGACCGTCAAGGACGTCATCGAGGCAGCGGGCATTCCGCACACCGAAGTGGACCTGGTCCTCGTCGACGGAGAACCGGTCGACTTCGACCATCACCCGCGCCTCGGCGGGCGGATCACCGCGTATCCCGTGTTCGAGACACTCGACATCGGCCGGGTGACGCTGGTCCGCCCGCATCCGCTGCGTGAGCCGCGCTTCCTCGCCGACGTGAATCTGGGCGGTCTCGCCAAGCTGATGCGGCTGCTGGGTCTCGACGTGCACTGCCGGTGGGAGGCCGAGGACGCCGAACTCGCCGAGGCGTCCGCGGCCGAGCACCGGATCCTGCTCACCCGTGACCGAGGCCTGTTGAAGCGCCGCAACGTCACACACGGCGTCTACATCTGGTCGGACCAGCCGATCGAGCAGGTCGTGGAGGTGATCCGGCGGCTCGACCTCGTCGCGTGCCTGGATCCGTTCACCCGCTGCCTGCGCTGCGGCGGCGTGGTCGCCGAGGTCGACAAAGCCGAGGTCGAGGATCGCCTCGAACCGCTCACCCGCCGCTACTACGACATTTTCCGGCAGTGCCGCGATTGCGGCCGGATCTACTGGCAGGGTTCCCACCAGTCACGTCTGGCCGAAACGGTCGCGGCGATCCGCGCGGAACTGGATCGCTCGTGATTCCCCGCTCGCGGGCGCCCTCGCCCGGAACTCGCGGTGCCGAGCCGCCCGGGCGCGTCGGCCCCGGCTTCGCCTAGACTCTCTGCCGTGGCCGGACGACTTCCTGATCGCGATATCGCGGCAATACGCGAGCGCGTCCGGATCGAAGACGTGGTGGGCGAGTACGTCGCGCTCAAGCGCGCCGGAGCGGACTCCATGAAGGGCCTGTGCCCGTTCCACGACGAGAAGTCCCCGTCGTTCCATGTGCGACCCAATCACGGCCTGTTCCATTGCTTCGGCTGCGGCGAGGGCGGCGACGTGTTCGCCTTCCTGCAGAAGATCGAGCACGTCGGGTTCGTCGAGTCGGTCGAGCAGCTGGCCGACCGGATCGGCTACCAGATCAACTACGAGGGCGGCGGCACCTCGGTGCAGCGCGATCGCGGCACCCGGTCCCGGCTCGTCGCGGCGAACGCGGCCGCGCACGAGTTCTACGTCGCCCAGCTGCGCGAGCCGGAAGCCGAGACCGCGCGCAAATATCTCACCGATCGCAACTTCGACGCCGCGGCCGCGCACCACTTCGGCTGCGGCTACGCCCCGGCGGGGTGGGACACGCTCACCAAACACCTGCTTCGCAAGGGGTTCGACTTCAAGGAGCTGGAGGCGGCCGGGCTGTCCCGGCAGGGTCAGCGCGGCCCGATCGACCGTTTCCACCGACGGCTGCTGTGGCCGATCCGCAACCTGTCCGGTGATGTCATCGGCTTCGGCGCCCGCAAGCTCTTCGACGACGACACCATGCCCGGTAAGTACATCAACACCCCGGAAACGTTGCTGTACAAGAAATCCCAGGTGCTCTTCGGCCTGGATCACGCCAAGCGCGAGATCGCCAAGGGGCACCAGGCGGTCGTGGTCGAGGGCTACACCGACGTCATGGCGATGCACCTGGCCGGGATAAAGACCGCCGTGGCCTCGTGCGGCACCGCATTCGGCGACGACCACCTCGCCCTGTTGCGCCGCCTGATGATGGACGACAATTTCTGGCGCGGCGAGATCATCTACACCTTCGACGGCGATGCCGCGGGCCAGGCGGCGGCCCTGAAAGCCTTCTCTGGTGATCAGAAGCTGGCCGGTCAGACCTACATCGCGATCGCGCCGGACGGGCAGGACCCGTGCGAACTGCGGCAGCACTCCGGTGACGCCGCCGTGCGTGATCTGGTCGCCCGCCGAACCCCGCTGTACGAGTTCGTGATTCGCGGTCTGCTGGCCGACCACAACCTGGACACCGCGGAGGGCCAGGTGGAGGCGCTGCGCCGGGCGGTGCCGGTGGTCGCGCAGATCAAGGACAACGCCCTGCGCAAGGCCTACGCCACCAAACTGGCCGGGTGGGTCGGCTGGGACGACATCCAGACCGTGGTGCGCCGCGTCGGCGAGGAAGCCAAGCGGAACCGCAACGGCGGCGGGCAGGCGGGCGCGGGGCGTGCGCCCGCGCCGCGCCAGGTGGTCGCGGAACATCCTGCGGCACGGCCGAACCCGAATGATCCCACCCTGCTGCCGCAACGGCAGGTACTCGCCGCCGCACTCCAGTACCCGGCGATGGCCGGAGCGGGTTTCGACGCGCTCGAGGCCGAAGCCTTCACCCACCCCGCCTACTCGGTCCTTCGCGGCCTGATCGCCGAGGCGGGCGGCACGGCCGCCGGGCTCGGCGGCGCCGAATGGGTCAACGCCGTCGCCGACCGCACCGAGGATCTGACCGTGCGCGCCCTGCTGTCGGAGCTCGCCAACGAGCCGCTGCCGGTGAAATCGGAGTCCGACATCCCGCGCTTCGTCGCCGGTGTCCTTGCGCGCACCCAGGAGGCCTGGGTAGGCAGGCAGATCGCCGAACTCAAGTCCAAGCTCCAGCGGGTCTCCTCGACCGAACAGCCGGAGGCCTACTTCGCCCTCTTCGGCGACCTCGTCGCCCTCGAGCAGTACCGCAAGAGCCTGCTCACCCAGGCGATGGGCAACCACGGGGACTTCGCCACCGGGGCCTAGGGTCGATCAGATCCGTGATTCCTCGCACACAGTCCGACTGGTGCGAGGGATCGGTCACAGCATGTGCGGGGTCAGCGACGCAGCTGGTCGTGCGGTACCAGGACGGTGGTCCGCTCATCGATCGGCTCCATCGGTTCGAGGCGGGGGCGGGTGCTGAGCTTGTCCGCCAGTTTCTGCCTGCCGACGAGCACGAGCTTGCGGGTCACCGGGCTCTCGGTCAGCGCGCGGGTAGCGGCGCTGATCTGTTCGTAGCGAGCCCGCCCGGCCTTACTGCCGAGTACGTAGCCGGCCGCCACGCCGATGATCAACCGCAGCATCTCGATGTGCTCCTCCCAGTTGCCAGTTCGCCGCCCCCATCCTGCCCGACACCCCACACGCCTGTCGATCCGGACACTCGGTAGCGACACCCCCGCTCTCAGTGACAACTCAGCAGGTAGCGCCGCGATTTGGGCCTCCGCCCAGCGATACGCTAGAGTTTCTCCTCGGCCCGCCCGATACCAACCGGACGCGCCAAGGGCAATCCCCTATAGCTCAATTGGCAGAGCAGCCGACTGTTAATCGGCAGGTTTCTGGTTCGAGTCCAGATGGGGGAGCAAGAATAGGCCTCTGACCAGGAAATATGGTCAGGGGCTTCATTCGTTTGGTCCACTGATCGGACCTCACCAAGAAAACGCCAAGATTCGCCACCGAACGTTTCGTCGACCGGTCGTGTCGAAACCCGACCGAGTCGTCCAACGGCGTCCCCATGATGATTCCGAACAGTGCCGCGTTCGTCCCGGTTTCGTCGGTGGTGCGGTGCTGAGGGCCCGGCAGGCACTGCCTCGGTGTGAGATCGATGCTGTCTACGCCGAGTGTGATGAGCCGAGGTTCCGGTACGAAAATCAGCGCTCATGCCGAATGCCGTGCGAATGCGCCGCGCCAACCGAATTGTCGAACATGTGTTCGACACTGAGGTAGGCTGGTTCGGGTGAACATACATTCGATCGCGGCGGCGCCGGATGCTCCAGCACCGGGATGGCCGGAACTGGCCGATGTCGATTTGCTGCGCACCCTCGTCGAAACCGAACGCCGTCGGAGGCGACTGGATGCTGCCATGCGCGCAGCCGTCGCCGAAGCCGAACGTCGTGGCCTCGCCGCGGACACCGGCTATCGGGACACCGTGGAGCTATTGACTGATCTGCTGCGGATCAGTGCCCACGAAGCGCGCCAGCGAATCGAATACGCGGCTCCGCAGGCCCGCTCGCGTTCCAGAAAGGTATGGAGGGTGCTGGCGGCAGCAAGCTGAGGCCGAGCCCGCTGCCTCGACCTCTGTTCGGAGGGCCGCGAGGACCGACGGCCCGTTCACCGTGTAAGTCCCTGCTGTGTAGCAAATTTGGACATTCGACCGATAGGGGACTCGGGTGCGGCGAGCGCGCTTATGTTGAGTTGGAGGTCAACGATGTCTCAGTGGAGGAGAAGTCCGCGCACGATTCGACAGTCGGTCCTGCTGGCCGCAGTCGCCGGGACGGTGGTGCTTGCTCCGGCCGCGCTGGTCTTACCGGCATTCGCAACCCCTGATCAACCCCCGGCTACTACCGCACCTGTCACCATCGCGCCCGTGCCGACGGTGCCGCCCGTGACGACCGCGCCGCCGGTCACCACCGTGCCGCCGGTGACGACCACGCCGCCGGTCACCAGTGTTCCTCCGGTCACGACCGAACCGCCCGTGACGACTCCGTCATTTCCGAAAACTGTTGAGCCGGAAGATCCCTACGGCCCGGACGGCTTCGATGTCTGGGGGTACGACCGGTGGGGTTACGATCGCTGGGGTTACGACAGGTGGGGTTACGACCGGCAAGGCTACAACGAACGGGGCTACACCTCGCAGGGCTGCGCCCGTTTCGGCGAGGACCGGCCGGACGCCGACCGGCTGGCCTGCGAACTGCGCAGGGCGCGACCTTCCACCGGCAGCGCGGGTAGCTGAAACCCATACCGCTGCGGTTCAACACCTCGCCCATCGACTCGTAGCGCAGACGACCGCGCCGCGGGTCGATGCGCGGTTAACCGATACCATCCCGGCATCGTGATAGACCTGCCCATGCTGTGTGGCGGCACGCACTGTAGCCAGCGGCAAGTGTGGGACAACGCTCCAGTCGTGTCAGTTGCCGGAATATCGATCCAACACCGCGATGATTCTCTCGAAATCGCGTACCGAGCGGTGGCAGAACTCCGGATCCGTCCGCACTAAGAGGTCCCCGGCTTGGGCTTCGGTTGCCAGTCCGTGGAGTTCTTTCTCGACTATCAATCGTGAAGGTGTGAGCACCCAGTTTCGTCGGGTGGTGTCGAACAGCCAGTCGATCTCTCGATTGTCGGCGAGGGTGGCCTCGTGCAGTAGTTCGGCAACGCGAGCGGGCTGAGGTTCGGGAAAACGCCAGACGACAAGTGGCGGAGCGGGAGTCCCGCCATCGCCGATGCCGCCCGCGTGGCGATACCACTCCAGGTCTCCGTACCGCTTCAACCGAGTGATGAAGTCTCCAGGATTCATGACCCTCGAAGTCTAGATAGGACGTGACCAGGGCGAACGTATGAGTTCGTTCCTGGTTTCGCCCGTTCAGTCCGCTGCCCAGAGGCTGAGTTTCTCCGGATTCCGGATCGCCCAGATGCGGGTGATCCGGTTGTCGGCGATGTCGAAGGCGTAGACCGACACGATGGTGTCGGCGAGCTGCGCCACCAGGCCGGGTTGGCCGTTCACCGTGCGCTCGAGCAACGTCACCTCGGGAGATCGGGCGGCGATTTCGATCCAAGCGCGGGCGATCCGCTCGCCGCCGTTGATCGGGTGCAGGAAGGCCGGGGCCAGGCCGCCGCTGTCGGCGGTCGCGGTCGCGTTCGGATCGAGCAGCCCGATCAGAGCTTCGATGTCTTGTGTCTCCCAGGCACGTTTGAAGTCCCTGATCACCTCGGCGTGCCGGGTTCCCGACGGCCCCTGCGCGGTGCGGATGCGGCGGCGGGCGGAAGAGGCGAGTTGGCGGCAAGCCGCGGGGGTGCGTCCGACGATCTCGGCGACCTCGGCGAAGGAGTAGCGGAAGACATCGTGCAGGACGAACGCGACCCGTTCGGCCGGTGTCATGGAATCGAGGACGACGAGGAACGCCATACTGATCGACTCGTCGAGGGTGACCCGGTCGGCGGGATCAGCAGGGGAGGGACCACCGAGCCATTCGGAACGGTCGGGCAACGGCTCGGGAATCCATTCGCCTACATAACGTTCCCGTCTGGCACGCGCCGAGCCGAGGAGGTCGAGGCAGATGCGGCTGGCGACCGTCGTCAACCAGGCGCCGGGCGCCGCCACCTCCTGCCGCTGCCGCTCGGGCAACGCGTACCAGCGCAGGTAGGTCTCCTGCACCACATCCTCGGCTTCGGCCAACGAGCCGAGCAGCCGGTAGGCGAGATTGATCAGTTGACGGCGTTCACTGATCACCGAGCGCAGGTGCGGGTCGGTCATGGGTATCGGCTCCTTCGGTCGACGCGGGCCCTTACCGAATCGACGAGACAGCGACCCGATTTGTGAGACAGCCTGACATTCCGGACGGCTGTGTCGTCGGAAGGTCGTGACACTTTCAGCGAAGCAGGAGTTCCGGAAATGACCAGAATCGGCATCATTCTCGGCAGTACCCGACCCAACCGTAACGGCTCGCAGGTCGCCCAGTGGGTCCTGGACGTGGCATCGCAGCGCGGCGACGCCGAGTTCGAACTGATCGATCTGCGTGACCACCCGCTGCCGCATCTTGACGAAGCGGTGCCACCGATGTTCGGCCCGTCCGTCAACACGCATACCCGCGCTTGGGCGGAGCGCATCGCACCGTTCGACGGTTTCGTGGTGGTGACCCCGGAGTACAACGGCGGCGTCCCGGGAGTGCTGAAGAACGCCTTGGACCACTTGTTCGCGGAGTGGACCGACAAGGCGGTCGGATTCGTCTCCTACGGCGTGAACGGCGGCGCCCGCGCGGTGGTGCAGTTGCGGACGGTCTGCAGCACGCTGGGCATGGCCGACGTGGGCTATCAGGTCGCGATCTCGGTGCTCACCGATTTCGAGAACCACACCACCTTCGTACCGGGCGAGCACCATGCCGCCGCCCTGGGCAAAACGCTGGATCAGGTCGTCGCGTGGAGCGTCGCCCTCGCACCTTTGCGCGCCGCTGCCGCGGTCGCCGTCGGGTGATCCCGCAGAAGAGACCGCCTCGCGGCCGGAAATTCATCGAATGGAGGATGCAATGACTGCCAACGATCACGGAGTTGGTTCGGTGGTATCGGCGCCCGCGCAACGCGCAGTGGACGAAGCCGAGATCAGGCGGCGGATCGACAAGTTGGCCGAAGGAATCGGGGCCAAGGATCTCGAGGGCGTGAAGCAGCTCTACGCAACGGACGTCGTGTCCTTCGACGTCGAGCCTCCGCTGCAGCATGTCGGTATCGAGGCGAAAGCGAAGAACTGGGCGAACGCGTTCACGTTCTTCCGGGATGTGACCTATGAGGTTCGCGACCTGGTCCTCACCGTGGGCGACGATGTGGCATTCGGACACGCCTTCGGTCGGCTCAGTGGCACGCTGCAGAACGGGGTGGCGACGAACGGTATGTGGGTCCGGGTCACTCTCTGCTTCCGGAAGATCGACGGCGATTGGCTGATCACGCACGATCAGGCTTCTGTGCCGTTCGATATTTCGACCGGCAAAGGAGTGGCCGACCTCGAGCCCTAGCCGCTGCCTGCCGCGGTAGCCGGGCAATGCCGCCGACACGCCGCGGCCCCGGCGCGAGCGTCGCGTTCGGGGTTGCGGCGGGCAGGCTTTCACTCGGACGTCCGCGTCGGGACGGTCCGCGAGCGCGGATCGTCTAGAGTGACCAGGCTCACGATTGGGCTTCGCGTAGGGCTGTAGAGGGTCCTGACCAGCGGGTTCCAGTAAGGGCGCTGGGTGTCTCGGCAGGAAAACCGGGTGATTTGTGTCGGTGCCGGGCGGAATACTGACCCGCGCCCGATGAGTTCGAGCAGTCGACACCGTCTCTACAGCTGTGGCGCCGGGATGCGATCCGGTGACTCGGCGAAGGGCCACATGTTCTGTCAACGACCCATGCCTCCGGAGGTATCCGATGTCCGCCGCACCATCCGTTCCAGCCTCGGGAGGGCGGACACCGACCGTCATTCGGGTGCTGGTACTCGCTACCTTCGTGGTGATCCTGAACGAGACCATCATGATCAACGCGATTCCGCGCCTGATGGCGGATCTGGCGATCACCGACCGGGCGGCGCAGTGGGTGTCGACGGCGTTCATGCTGACGATGGCGGCGGTCATCCCGACCACCGGCTGGTTCCTACAGCGCGTGTCGACCCGGCAGGCGTATGCCGCGGCGATGGGCGTCTTCCTGGCCGGTACCGCGTTGTCGGCGGTCGCGCCGTCGTTCGCGGTGCTGTTACTCGGCCGGATCGTGCAGGCCTTCGGCACCGCTGTGATGATGCCGCTGCTGATGACCACTCTGATGACGGTGGTGGCCGAGCACGACCGCGGCAGGGTGATGGGCAATGTCACCCTGGCGATTTCGGTTGCGCCCGCGATGGGGCCGGTGATCTCCGGTGGTGTTCTGCAAATCGCCTCGTGGCGTTGGCTTTTCGTGCTTGTGCTGCCGATCGCGGGTGTGATCACTTGGCTGGGGCTGCGGCAGCTGGAGAACGTCGGTGAACCGCAAGCCGGGCAGATCGATGTGGCCAGCGTGGCGCTGGCGGCGCTCGGGTTCGGCGGACTGGTGTTCGGGCTCAGCCGGTTCGAAAGCGACGACTTCGCGGGCCCGCTCGGCATCGTCGCCGTGGGCTCGGCGCTGATCGCCCTGTTCGTGTGGCGGCAGTTGCGCTTGCAGCGCACCGGTACCCCGCTGCTCGACCTGCGCGTCCTGCTGTCGGCCACCTACACCAAGGCGCTGATCCTGATGTCGGTGGCGTTCATGGCCATGCTCGGGTCGATGATTCTGCTGCCGCTGTACCTGCAGAACCTGCGTGGCCTCAGCCCGTTGGCCACCGGCTTGCTGGTCATGCCGGGCGGATTGGCGATGGGTCTGCTCGGGCCGACCGTCGGCCGCCTGTTCGACCGGTTCGGCGGTCGCTTGCTGGTGATCCCGGGGTCGATCGGAATCGCCGTAGCGCTGGCCGGGTTCACTCAGATCTCGATGACCATGCCGTACTGGCAGCTGCTGGCCCTGCACATCCTGCTGATGGTGTCGCTGGCGGCGGCGTTCACCCCGGTGTTCACCCTGGGTCTCGGTGCGCTGCCGCAGCATCTGTACTCGCACGGCAGCTCCATGCTCGGCACCTTGCAGCAGGTCGCCGCGGCGTTCGGCACCGCTCTCGTGGTGACGGTAATGTCGGCGCGCGCCACGTCGCTCGCCGCCGAGGGAAGCGACCTCGTCGCCGCGCATCTCGACGGCATGCGCCTGGCCTTCCTCGTCTCGGCGGCGTTGGCGCTGATCGTGATCGTCATGGCGGTGCTGCTGCCGAACCGGGCCGCCGCGCACGAAGAGGCAGCCCCGGCGGAGTCCGTCGAGGGATCGGAGACCACGACTCCCGAACTGAGCAAGCGCTGAACCGCCTCGATACGGAAGCCCCTGGACGCATCCAGCGCCAGGGGCTTCGTCGTACGCTCCTACATCGGCACTGGTGGCGGGAATGTCCGGACGACGCCGCTCACCCGCCGACGACCGCGACTACCCGGTAGCCGATGATCAGCGCGGTCAAGACCACGGGAATCGCGGCCACGCTCGGAGTGACGATCGCGCGCGCGAAATCGCGTGCGGGTCGGTCGGAATCGGGAATCATGTCGAACGGGAGCGGCCCGGATGCCAGCGGCTCACGTAGTTGCCGCGCGGCGGATGCGAACAGTTCCCGGTAACGGCGTTCCAGGCTCAGGTAGTAACCGTCGAGACCCCAGAAGATCCAGGCCGGCGCCAGCGCCAGCAATATCAGGCCCGATCCTTGCCTGGCCTGTGTGGTGAGAAGCGCGAATATCACGGAGACGAGGGTCACCGACCATCCGCGCACCGTGAACGACTGCTGGCTCAATCGCGCGATGATCGACTGCAACATCTCGAGGTGCTTGATGCGATGATCCGTATCCATCCTGTCCCCAATTCCCGGCTGGCATAGGCTGATTCGGCGTGACTCGGCGCCGAATCGCCAGAGTACGGCACGGCGGTGGCGCAGCCGCCCGCCCAGCGGTTGGATGCGCTGACGGCGCGGAGTCGCGGGGGTACACTCGCAGCGACAAGGGGTTGTGGTGTTCGGTCGGCCCTGGATCATAGGGGCGGTTGCAGGTTCGCCGAAATTCGTCGCGCGCGAGAATTTCCGGCTGGCAACGGATTCCGAGGTAATACTTATGGCAAGTGCTGAATTCGGTCGAGAACTGCGCAAGCGTCGACTCGAACAGGGGCTGGCCCTGGGCAAACTCGCCGAACTCGTGCACTACAGCAGGAGTCATCTGAGCAGGGTCGAGAACGGGCAGAAGTCGCCGTCCTCGGCGCTGGCGCGCGCCTGCGACGCGGTCCTGTCCGCGGGAGGCGACCTGCTGGTGCTGGCGCCCTCGGCGGCACAGCCGGACCTGGATCTCGATATCGACGTCGGCGGCTACTCGGATGCCGAGTGGAACGTTCGATTGCACGCGGACGGGTCCGGTGTGTTCCGGATCGGGGACTTCGGCGTGCCGCCGGTGACCGCGTTCCCCGCGACAGCCACCAGCTCCGCCGCCGCGCTACCCGGCTTGAGCGCGCTGTTCGAGGAGATCAAACGCCTCGGCCGGACCAGCAGTCCCAGCCTCGTTTTCCCCATGGCGGTGATACACGAACATGCCGCGGCCGCGTCCGCTCTGCGCAGTGCCGGTGAGCTACGCAGGCAACTTCTGCTGCACGCCGCCCGTACCGCGGAATTCGCAGGCTGGATGGCCCAGGAATGCGGCGACGAGCGCGGCGCGCTGTGGTGGACGACGCGGGCGGTCGACCACGCTTCCGCCGTCAGCGACGAGCATATGGTCAGCTACGCGCTCGTCCGCAGGGCGGTGCTGAGTCTGTATCGCGGCGATTCCGGCGAGACGACCGATCTCACCGAGCAAGTGCTCGCCGACCACGCCGTCCATCCCCGGATCCGCTGGCTGGCCGCGCTGGGGGCGGCACAGGGCTATGCCATCGGCTTGGACCACTCGAATTCCATGCGAGCGCTGGACGAAGCCGCAAACCTTTACGACGCCGCACACCGCACTGGGGAGAACGAGCTGGGGCCCTCGGCCCTGCACGAGCGCTCTGTCCTCATCGAGGCCTGGTGTCACTACGATCTGGGCAACCTCGAGGACGCCGCCGTACTGTTCGACCGAGCGATGTCGCGGAATCCGCAGCAGTCCGACCGTGACCGGGCACGGTTCGGCACCCGGCGGGCGTTGGTGTACGCCGCGCTCGGCGACCTGGACCGAGCGTGCGCGTTGATCGCGCCGTTGCTCGACGTCATCAGCGCGGTGGACTCGGTGACAATCCGCGCGGATCTCCTCGATTTCGCCCGTACGGTGGGCCGTTACCGCCGACATGCCGCGCTGCTCGACATCCAACCGGCGCTGATGTCGGTCCTTGCCAAACGTTGAGTGATCGGTTGTCCGTTGCCGCTGCGAACGGCAACGGACAACCACTGTCGCCGGCCGTCTGCTCGTTGAATGCTGAAGAGCGAGCCGCAGTTCGCGGCCGGAGGTAGGAAAACGCCGCGGGGGCAAATGATGAGGACGAGAACGCCGCTTCGATGCGTTGCGGCCACGGTGGTAGGACTGTGCCGACCTACGGTGAATCGGCACGGTGCTCGACTTATGCGAACACCGAGCACATTTGGCGCCGACCGGGAGGGCGAGTCGACCATAATGGGGAAATAAACCAACCAGAATCTTTCGATCCGGCGGTCAGGGGATACACGCGGTCGGATATATGACCGAACGTTTGCTGTTCGAGTCGCTCAGAGTTCGGTCCGGGTGCAGACTGTTCTCTGAAAACCGTGGTGTTTCGCTCGAGGACGAGATTCGCGACCGTGAGGCATCCGAAGGATGTTACTCGGGGGTGCAACGAACTGGTCAGTTCATCCAAATCGCTCCGTCATCCGCGGCATCTATTTTTCGCAATCGCGCAGCACTGCGCTCGATAAATCGTCCTCGAGAATTGGGTCAACTGATGGAAATATTCCTGAACTACCGCATCGTTGACAGCGTCTACGCGGTCAACGAGATATCGAAGCAGATGGCCCGACACCTCGGCAGGGCGCGTGTCTTCCGGGATGTGGATTCGTTGGCCCTGGGTAGGTTGTACGGGCGCAGGATCCGCCGTGCGCTCGAGGAATGCGACACGATGGTGTCGGTGATCGGCTCGTATTGGCTCGACGCACGTGACGAACGCGGACTCCGTCGCATCGATGACGATCGCGACTGGGTGCGTATGGAACTCGTTACCGCGTTCGCGCGCGGGATACCGGTCGTCCCCGTTCTGCTGGACGACACGTCGTTGCCGAGCCCGGACCAGCTTCCGGCGGATATCCGCGCGCTATCGCAATCGCAATACTGGCATATTCGGTACCGAACGGTCGAGGAAGACGTCCGCGGTCTGCTCCGGCACCTTGCTCCTGGGGCCGACATCCGGCCGGACGGGCCGGACCGCGCGGCGCAGCAGGGCCCGCAGAACAATCAGATCAACGTGGCGAAGGACGGCAGTGTCGTACACGCCAATCAGAACGGAACCCAGAACATCTGGCTGGGCGGCCATCACAGGAGATGACGATGCACCCGTCGCCGGGACCGAACAACAATCCCAACACGAACAATCAGATCAATCAGGCCAACAACGGCAGCAGCATCTACGCCAACAACGGCGGTCGGCAGAACATCAATATTCACCAAGGCTCCCGCCGACGTGTCTGGACGTGGTACGTGCTCGCGGGATTGCTGTTACTCGACGTGGGCTTCTTCGTCTACGGCCAGTCCGCGTACACGGCCGAATCCGGGAACTCCGGCGATCTCTCGCGTGCGTTGATATTTTTCGCGCTCTTCGTCGCCACCGTTGCCCTCGTGCGGGTATGTGTGCGTGATCTGTTCGGTCGGCGGTAGGCGCGTGCGATGAATTCTTGTAAAGGAAATGGTTCATGAGTGTCACGTTCGATCACAGAGACGATGCGCTGCCCCAGACATTGGCGTCGCGGGAGCGTCCGGCGCTGAGCAGCAGGGAGATCGAGGTACTGCTGGCGTGGATAGCGTCGGACTCGAAGGTGGAAGTCGCTCGGCGGCTGTATATCTCGCTGGGAACGGTGAACACCCACCTGGCCCGGATCAGGGACAAGTACGCCGCGGTCGGCCGGCCCGCGCCGACGAAAGCCGCGCTCGTGGCCCGCGCATTGCAGGACGCGCTGATCGGCATCGACGACCTGTGACTACGGCCTCGGCGGACAGTCGGGAAACGGCGGCGTGGTGACGTGGATATCGCGGAGTGGAAATGCGCTGACGCCGGTGATTCGGGTGGCGCAGGGGAAAACCGTTGGGGCGCAGGGATTTGTCGGTCGAACGGTCGACAGTGAATTACAACCTGCGCCGGTAGCATTGGCACGCCCGGGTGGCGGGGTGAAAGGGAGTGGCACCTGATGAGTGAACCGAAGGCGACAATCCTTCCGGTATATTTCGTCGCGGACGAATCGTATTCGATGGTCGACGATGTGGCGGATCTGAACGCGGGTCTGTCCAGCTTGCTCGACACCTTGCAGGGCGAATCCATGGCCGCAGCGAAGGTGCGTTTCTGTGTGCTCGGGTTCTCCGATACCGCGGTCTGTTATCTGGAACCGACCGATCTGCGGAATCTGGAAGCCATGCCGGAACTGCGGGCGCGCGGTTCGACGTCGTTCGCCGCGGCGTTCGCCGAATTGACCAACCGGATACCGCGCGACATCGCCGCGCTGAAGTCCGCCGGCTACCTGGTCAATCGACCCGCCGTGTTCTTCCTCACCGACGGTGCGCCGAATCCTGGCGAGGGCTGGGAGGCCGAGCACTCGCGGCTGACGAGTTTCGCGGCCCGGCCGAACATTCTGGCGTTCGGCATCGGCCAGGCCGACGCCGATGTGATCCGGCGGGTGGCGACCAACCCGCAGTACGCGTTCATCACCGCGGCCGGCACCGACACCGGCGTCGCGATCTCGAAATTCATCACGGCGCTGACGCAGTCGGTGATCAATTCGGGCCAGGCGTTGGCGACGGGACAGGCGACGCTGCAAGTGGAGAAACCCGATAATTTCGTCTCGCTCGCCGTGGACACGGTGTGATGGGCTTCCTGAGCAAGCGGGGCAAGCGCTTGCCGGATGATCCGGTGCCCGCGGATCCGGCTGTCATCGTGAACCCGGCACCGGCGGACGAGGCGATCGGACCCACCCTTCCGAGCCGCCCGGCGAGCGAGCCGATCGTCGTCGGCGCCCCCACACCGGCGTTCGAGGCGAAGGCCATCGGCACCGAGTACGGCAGGAATCCGTACCGCGCGGACACCATGATCGACGGATGGTCACGCGGACCGTTCACCGTTCGCGCGGCATCGGTGCGTGGTTACCTGCACCGATACAACGGCGTACCGCGTCAGGACGATTTCGCGGTCACCGCGGCGCCGGATCGTGATCGACTGATCGTCGCGGTGGCCGACGGAGTGTCCGCGGCGCGGTATTCGCACATCGGCTCGACCACCGCCGTGCGCTACGCCACCCAGTGGCTGGAAGAGCAGCCGGTGGAGGCGCTCGGCGACATCGGATGGCAATCGCTGTTCCAGAACACCGCGTGGATGCTGACCGAGCGCGCCGCCGCTGTGCTGTCGCTGGCGCAGGCCGATGCCGAGCAGGCCGAGCAGGTGCTGGCGACGACGCTGACGTGTGTGGTGTGTGAAAGCGACGCCGACGGCGCGTTGTCCGCGGTGCTGGCCGGTGTCGGCGACTCCGGTGCCTGGTTGCTGTCGGACGAGCGTTTCGTGCCGGTGCTCGGCGGCAAGCAGTCGTCGGACTCCGGGTTGACCTCCTCCGCGGTGAGCGGGCTGCCCAGAGTTCCGAACGAAGTCGAGCCCATCTCGGTGACCGTCGAGCCTGGCCAGGTGTTGCTGGTCGGCACCGACGGATTCGGCGATCCGCTCGGCGGCGGCGACGGCGAGGTCGGGGCGTTGTTCGCCTCGGTGCTCGCCGGGCGGGTGCCGTCGCACCTGGAATTCGCGCACACCCTGGATTTCTCGCGGGAGACATTCGACGACGACCGGACATTGGTGGCCATCTGGCCGAGGGTGAACTGACGGGATCGGCAGTGACGCAGCAGCGAGTGAAGGTGGGTCAGCTCGGCCCGTTGACCAAGCTGGCGGCCGGTGGTCAAGGGGTGGTCTTCAGCGCGCCGAGCGCGCGCATGCGATACGCGAAAGCGGTGGTGTACAAGGAATACAAACCCGTCGTGCTGGCGAATGTGGCGGTCGACGTGTTGGAGGAGATGCCCGCCTACCTCGAATCGCTGCCCTTCGCGGAGGGCATGGACCTGCTCTCCCGGGTCGCGTGGCCGTGCAGGCTGGTCGAGGCGGACAGCTCCGCCCAGGTGACCGGGTTCGTGATGCCCGCGATTCCGGACGAGTTCTTCATCAAGATGACCATGTCCTCGGCGGTGCAGTCGAAGACCGCGGAGTTCCAGCATCTGCTCAACGGTGACAGTTTCCTGGCGCGGCGCGGCATTCCGCTGACCGACCGGCACCGCTACGAGTTACTCGCCGAAGCCGCCGAAGCGCTGACTATTCTGCACCGCCACGACATCGCGGTCGGCGACCTGTCACCGAAGAACCTGCTGTTCTCGTTACAGCCGGATCGGAAGGTGTACTTCATCGACTGCGATGCCATGCGGCTGCGGTCCCGGTCGGTCTCGGCGCAAGTCGAGACTCCGGACTGGGAGGTCGAGGTGGTCAATCCCGGAGAGGAACTGGCGACCGCGCGATCGGATGCCTACAAGTTCGGGTTGCTCGCGCTGCGGCTGCTGGCCGGAGACCAGAGCACCCGCGATCCGAACCGGCTGCCCGCCGCCGTGCCCGCTCCGGTACGGGGACTCGTCGGCGCGGCCCTGTCGCCCGTACCGGCGCAGCGGCCCCGGCCGGGGGACTGGTTGCCCGCGCTGACCCAGGCCGCGGCGCACGCCGCCACCCGCGCGCCGTCGCCTCCGCCACGGACCACACCGCCGCGCGGAGCGGTGGCGCCCGCCATCGTCACACCGGCACCACCGGTGATCATGCCGCCGCCCGCTGGCCGCCGCCCGTGGGCGCCTCGGATTCCGACTCGGGTAAAGGTGATCTCCGCGCTCGCTCTCCTTGTTGTCGTCGTTGGCTTGCTGGCCGGCAAGATGTCCGGCGACAACGGTCCGAGCGCCGCGGGCAACCGCGCGGCGGCCGTGGCGACCGGACCGACCTCGGTGACCGCCACGATCGCCGTAGGCGCGCAACCCTGGGGCGTCGCCATCGATCCGACCAGCGCGAACTTGTTCGTTACCAACAGCGCAGGCAATTCGGTCTCGGTGATCGACACGAAGACGAATGTCACCGGGGTGGTTACGGCACCGGGAATGGTGAAGCCGACCGCGGTCGCCATAGATTCGGCGGCGGGGCTCGCCTATGTCACGAATGCTGGGAGCGCCTCCGTGTCACTGATCAACACGCGCAATGGGTCTTTTGTGGGAAGTATCCCCGTGGGCGTGGGGCCGTACGGCATCGCCGTCGACTCCGCCTCTCACACCGCTTTCGTCACGAATTTCGAGGCCGACACGGTATCGGTGATCGACACCCGATCCAGGGTGGTCACCGCGACGATCCGGGTCGGTAGCCATCCGTACGGCGTGGCCGTCGACCCGAGTTCGCACAGCGTCTTCGTCGCCAACGCCGGTCCGCCCGGCGCCGTCGACCACACGGTGTCGGTGATCGACCCCGCCCTACCGGTCGTAGCGGCCACGATCAATGTCGGGAATCAACCTTGGGGCGTGGCGGTCGACTCCGACACGCGCACCGCGTACGTCACCAATCATGCCGACGGCACCGTATCGGTGATCGACATTCGAACCCGCGCGGTCACCGCGACATTGCGCGTCGGGCTCGGACCGGTCGGCGTGGCGGTGGACGGGCCGCGGAAGACGGTGTACGTCACCAACCACGGCCTCGACGATGTGCGTACTGCCAGCGCTGTTTCTCTGATCGACACCCGGACCGGAAAGCCCGACAGCTCGATTCGAGTGGGGAGCCGCCCGCACGGTGTCGTCATCGATCCGGGCAACCGGACCGTCTACGTCACGAACTTCAGCGACGGCACAGTGTCCGTGATCGGTGACTGATGGCGACGCACAGCTTCCGCCATGGAAGAAGCCGATGGCCGCGGCTCATTGTGGCAGTCGTCGTCGCATACGCCACCGTCGTGGTCGTGGGCGGCGGGTCCGAGCCCGGGGCGCGTGACAACCCGGTGAGCGCCGGGGACTCCACCGCTCTCGGTCGCACGCTGGAGCCCATCGTGCGCGGAGTGCTCGACGCGCACCTCGTTCCGGGCGCGGTGGTCTACGTGCGGACGCGGGACACCGTGTGGCGACAGGCTTTCGGCACGCGAACGGTCGGGCGGAGCGATCCGGTGACCGTCGACGACTTCTTTCGCGTAGGTTCCACCACCAAGACGATGGTCGGCACGGTCGCGCTGCAGCTGGTCGGGGAGGGCAGACTGGCCCTCGATGATCCGGTGTCGAAGTACCGGCGCGACGTTCCGAACGGCGCCGGCATCACGATCGCCGAGCTGCTGAACATGCGCAGCGGGTTGTTCAGCTATAACGAAGCACCTCAGCTCGCACGAGCGATGGACGACGACCCGGGGCGCACGTGGGAGCCGGAAGAGCTGCTGCGGCTGGGGTTCTCGTCGCCGCCGTATTTCGCCCCCGATGCCGAGTTCCGCTATTCGAATACCAATACGATTCTGTTGGCCTCGGTGCTCGAGCAGATCACCGGTGAGGACATCCGCTCGCTGCTGACGAATCGCATCTTCGTTCCGCTCGGCCTGACGAACACGTCGTTCCCAGCCCTCGGCGACGCGTCCCTACCCATGCCGTCCCCGCACGGATACCTCTACGGCACCAACGAGTCCGCGCTCACGTCACCGCGGTTGCCCGACGACCAGCTCGCCGCGGCTCGCGCGGGATCACTACTGCCGACCGACGTGACGAACCTGGATCCCTCGTGGATCGGGGCCGCGGGCGCGGCGATCTCGACCGCGGCGGATCTGGCTGCCTACGTGCGCGAGCTGGTCGGTGGCGACCGCCTGCTCGGGCCCCCGCTCCAGGCGCAGCGCCTCGACAGCGCGGCTCCGTTGAGCCGGAGCGATCCGGCGGACATCCACTACGGACTCGGACTCGAGTCGTTCGGGCCGCTGCTCGGCCACGACGGGGCGATCCCCGGGTTCCAGACGTTCATGGGCTATGACCCGGTCACCGATATCACCGTCATCGTGTTGTGCACACTGCGCGACGGGCCCGCGGGCGGGCGGCCCGCGAACGAGATCGCCTACGGTTTCGCGCGCACGCTGATCGGCGGCTGATCCGCAGCGGTGGCCGCACGACGTGGCCGGTCACCAGGTGGGCGTCCGGCGAAGCGTCGCATGATGGGCCGGTCCATACCGTGGTAGATGGCCGCCGCGGCGAGGATCGATACGACCAGTACGACTGTCGCCCACAACGCCCAGCCGCCGATCGAGTACCGGTGCCCGCCGATGAACAGCCGGGTGACGATCACCATGACCGGAAACTGGATCATGTAGAACGCGTACGAGATGTCACCGAGCCAGACCAGCGGCCGTCTGGCATTGAGGCCGGAGATTCCCGCCACGTCCCGGGCGGCCAAGGTGGCTATCACCGCCGTCATCGGCGCCACCAGCAGTGCGGACATCTTGTAGTTCACCGGGACGAACCAGGTGGCGCCGTAGACGAGGACCAGCGCTGTCAGCGGTGTGGTCAGCCGCGTATTGCGCCAGAGCCCTTCGGCGACGAGACGAGCGGCGATGACTCCGAGATAGAACTCCGGCAGTCGTGATGCCGGGAAAGGGTAACTGAGCCAGTATGACGTCGGGATCGGAATATCGGGCTGCGCGAACCATTGTGGAGAGGCGTGAATTTCGAACTCGGGCGAGACATCGCCGCGCAGCAGCCTCGGCGCGAAGGTGTTGGCGATGCCCTTGGGGCCGTCAGCCCACAGGTAGAAACCGGTGTGCAGCGCCAGGATCGCGACCAGCAGCGCCGCCGCCGCCCACCACAGCCCGCGTCGCGGAATACGCGCGACCATCGGGTAGGCCAGGGGAAAGCTGAAGTAGAACAGCAACTCCGCGCACAGCGACCAGGACGGGACATTGAGCCCGCCCACCGTGGTCCACTTGGGCACCCAGGTGTGCACGAGCAGAACGTTCGGCGCCCACACCACCGCACGGCCGAGCGGGACGCCTGCCGCGACGACGAACACCAGCGCGGCGACCAGATGGGTCGGGTAGATCTTCAGAATTCGGCGGCGATAGAACAACCGCACCGGCATACCTTCGCGAAACGACCAGTAGATGACGAAGCCGGAGAGCACGAAGAAGAAGGTCACCCCCGCAGCGCCCTGCTGCATCGGAGCAAAAGTGTGAATGGTGCGGAACAGCTCCGACTTCTGGAACGGATAGGCCGGGATGAAGACCAACGCGTGTAGGACGAAGACGGCGAAAGCCGCCCACCACCTCGCGCCGGTGAGCGCGGGCAGCTCAACGGCCGGACGATAGTCGGACGGCATGGGCGGGCCGTGCGTCGCGCTCAGAGCCCGAACCGCTGGCGCACCTGCACGGCGACGGCACCGTTGCCCTGCGCGTTGGGGTGCACCGGGGCGCCGTCGAACGGCGAGTCCGCGCCTGCGAGCCCGCTGATCCACGGCTCCTCCGAGCAACTGGCGTGCCCCGCGGTGATCGCGCGCACGTCGACGAACTCGATGCCGAGCAGCTGCGCGGCGGCACGTTGCGCGTCCTGCAGGCGATCGAGATAAGTGATGTAGCCTTCCGCGCGCGGCTGGACGACCCGTCCGACCACGGCGAGATCCATGCATGCCGCGGGCTGCCCCGGGGGGAAGATCTCCGGGTATCCGACGAGCGCCACCCGCGCGTTCGGGGCGTAGTAACGCACGAACGTGACGACCTCGCGTACGCGGTCCGCGTAGGTCGCGCCGGTCACCGCGTGGTAGTCGGGCAGCCGGTTCTGCTCAGCCGCGTCGAGCCCGCACCCCTCGACGATGTCGAGGAGACAGTCGGTCGAGGGAAACGCGGTCCCGCTCGACGCACCCCAGATGTCGTTCAGGCCCGCTTGGATCAGGACGGCACGTGTATCGGACCCGAACGCGCCCTGTGCGTGGGCCTTTCGTGTCTGATGCACAAGCGTCCAGCCGTTCCCGGTGTCGATCGTGCCGCCGTTGCAGGACACGTCTACGAATCCGGCGGTGCCGGAGAGTCTTGTCGATATGGCGAGTTTGTTCGGCCAAGAGTTCGGTGACCGAGCGCACCCGTCGTCGGCATGGCCGAGGACGGGCGCGGTGGCGGTGAACGAGTCGCCGAGGACGACCAGCGTCGCGGCGCCGGCCGGATCGGCCGTGGCGGTCGTGCCGGAGGGCAGGGCGAGCAACGAGATCGCTACGAGCGCCGCGGTAGCCGTCGACCTACCTCGGACGGATCTCATCGCACACCCAAACTTTCGACGGCACAGGAGGTTCCAGTATCGCGTCGGGCCGCCGCCCGCCGCTGTCGGTCGAACGGCCGACTGCCGTGGGTACCGTGCCGGCACTAGCGTTGCCTCGTGCCTGCTCTCCGATCCGAATCCCGTCGGTTGCCGCTCGCGTTGGGCATCGTCGCGCTCGCGATCGGCGGATGCGCGCAGCCGTCGGAGTCGGCGCCCGCCGCACCGGCAGCGTCGACGTCGGCCACGAGTCCGACTTCCGCCGCGGCGCCCGCGCCGGTGTCGCCGATCGCTTCGGAGCCGATCGCTTCGGCGCCTCCGGAGGCTTCTGTTTCGGAGGCGGCTCTGCCGGAACCCGACGCGCCGGAACCCTTGGTCGAGCCCCCTGTCGGCGTACGCGTCCCGCAGCCGCAGCCGCAGCCGCAGCCCGCCGCGCCGCAGCCCAGACCCGCGCCGCCGCAGCCCGCGGAGCCGCCCTCCCTTCCAGACCCCGGTTTCGAGCCGCGTTCCGGGTACTGACCTCCGCGCTGACGCATGCCGGAAGAATGGTGGCGAGCGGGCGCGATTCGATTCGGCGGCGCACGCGCGGAGCACGCCATTGCCGAGGAATGCGAAGAATCGGCAAGATATTGCTCGATATTCGTGAAGCTCGGCAAAATTTCACTCTTTCGGGCATGTTTCGCCAAAGTAGCTCAGCGGCAACATGATCGAAAGTATGATCGGTGGTGCGGGCGTGCATATCCGCACCACCGCCGGGGTGATGAGGTCTATTACTGTGCTCGTGAGCGCCTACAGAAATGCTCCGCTGCGGCATCGAATATTGAAGGGCTACGTTATCGTCGCGGACGATTTCGATGAAATGCATCGGAAGTTGCGACGATCGTCTCCCACGTCGTCCGGCGGGGAGTACCCACGAGTGTGTTTCGATGCGAAGCGGCCGGGTTGTCTGTGGATCGACACGGGGCCGGTCTGGGTCAGTGATCCCACGCAGCGCGCCGAGGTCGTCGGCGCCCTGGCGGAGGCGGTCTCCGCTGTCGCGGAAGGGGTGCGGAAGGCCGGTGGGTCGCTGTTGCCGTCGGGCATCTCGTGGGGCGCACCGCCGCATCGCCGACTGTGCGCGGACGGGCATTCCATCGAAATCGCCGACGACCTGCAACGCGAAATTCTCAGCAACCTCATCCGGCGCTACGTTCCCGAACTCATCGCGCTCAGTGGGCGTGCGCTGTTCGTCGGAGGTCGTGTCGCCGGACGTGGTTCGCTTCGCCTGGCGGAATCGAAGGATCAGGTCTCGACGAGATATATCGCATCCGCTTCCGCTCGGCATTTGCGGCGGGTCGAGCAGGCGCTGCGCCGTGACGACCGCGTCTCGGGATTCGCTGTGATGGACGTGAATCCGGTGGGTGATGGTGAGTTGGGAATCCCGAATGTCAGCGTTCGATGCCTCGATGCTCAGGTCTTTCCGAGTTCAGCTGTCGCGCAGGCGGTATTGCTGCAAGCACTCGCGGTACGCGCGCGGATGATGCAGCGGGACGGACGGCGTATGCCCGCCGTCCCGCAGCGCATGCTGGATCGGAACCGATCGAACGCCATCGCGAGGGGGATGAGCGGGGAATTCGAGCACGAGGTGGACGAGCAGCGCAAGTCGCGCGAGCAGGCGACCGTTCGCCGCTCGGCGGCCGTTTCGGTGTCCGATCTGCTGGACGACCTGGACGCCGAACTGCGCGCGATGCAGATCGAGCCGCGCGAGATTCTGCCTTTGCTCTCCGCACCGGAACTCGCGAAACTGCACCCGGAGTACGCGCAGACCGAGAACGACTTGCTGGCTGTCTGGAGCCGCCGTCGCCGAATCGGAAGCGATGAGATCGCGGCACTGCTGAGAGACCGCGCGGCGTTGGTCGACGACCAGCTGACCAAGCACAACAGGCAGGTTGCTCCGGGCAGCCTGGGCACCTTGGAGGCGGCATGGCGCACTAGACTTACCGCCCGGCCCCCACGACGCTCGGCGCCGAACGGACGTAAAGGGCCCGCCAGGCCCGCTCGTCCGCGTCGGTCGGACGACGAGATCATCCGCGAGTTGGACGAGTTGACCGAGCAGCGCGACATGGATGAACGGCTGCGGGCTCTGCTGTCCGGTCGCCCGCCGCGAAATCTGGCTCCCGCGCTGTCGCGGCTCGGTCGTGGCAAGGAGGTTCGCCGGGTGCTTCGGCAACCGAACGCCTCCGTGCTCGAACTGGGCGGGCGCGAAGAACTCGGCGACGGCATACCGGACGAGCTGAGCGGTCGGCTGTCGCGGCACGGCCGCGTCTGCGTGCGGCTCGACGTGGCCGAGGCCGAACGGAAAGCCGCCGTGGACGCGATGCTGGGTCTGGCCCGCAGACTGCCGAAGGGAGTGTGCGCCGGATTGATCACCAACCAGGTCTACGTGCGCAAGACCGATCGCCGCGTCAGCATCGAGATGATCGTCTTGAGCTCCACCGCAGGGGAGCGGTCGTGAATCGGCCGGTCAACGTCGTGCTGGACATCCGCCAGACCAGCGATCCGCCTACCGACGCGGCCGAATTGCGCGAGTTGTGGACGCGGGTCGAAAAGTATCTGGCCGGCACCAGTCTGCGCGCCACGGAGAAGGTCGTCGTCCCGCTCCGGGACGACCAGACATGCGTGCTGTGGATACAGGATCGACTGCGCGCTCCCGACCGGGTCGACGACACCACGGTCTTCTCCATACGAGGTGTCCTGGAGCCCGCGACGGTTCGGCACAGGTGCACGACCTGCTCGGCCGCGGGCGTGGTCACCTACGGACCCTTCCTGTGCAGGGGCTGTGACCAGGGCGGTCAGCCGGGCCGCGTGTGCGACGAGCATGCCGTCGTGATCGAAGGTCGCATGACCGCGACCTGCGCGCGCCACCGGCCCGCCTGCTCATGCGGAGCGGCGGCCACGTTCTGGTGCAACGGGGAGCTGTGTCGCGGCCGCAACGCGTTCTGTGACCGGCATCGGGTCGGGCACCCCGGCGGCGTGGACATGTCGTATTGCCGGGATTGCTTCCGGCAGAAATTTCCGGACTGCGCGGCGCAGGGATGCAATTCGACCGGAAGCATCGCCTGTGAGTTCGTCGTCGACGGCAGACGCGCGACTTGCGGAAACGCGGCATGCGCCAGGCACGCGTATCGCTGGCAGATATTCGGGCCGCACAAGCGGGGGCTCGGGCTGTGCCCGGATCACGCGCTGCGGTTGAAGTCGCTGGAAGACCGTCAGATCGTCTTCCAGATCGTGGCGGGAACCACGAATCGGCGGCGGGGCCCGCGCACCGATAGCCGGCGCACATACCTGCGGCTGCCGCGGTTGACGATCGTCCGGCATATCTTCATCAATTCTCGTTCACGCAAATTGGAAGTTCATTCCATCGATCGAATGTTCGGCGAACTCCAGCACGACAACCGCACCGACGGCGTCATGCGGCGTCTGTTGCAGGAGCACGAGAAGATACGCAAAGAGGATCTGGCCGCTGCCGAGCGAGATGGGGCACGCGGTCGCGAGCTGTTCGACAAGCTCACCGCATGGTTGCGGGCACGTGGCCGCGCCGAGGTGGCGAACCACATCAGTTTCGCGGACTACCGGCCGCGGTCCAACTTGCTGTTCGTCAATGTCGAGCCGGAATACCTGGGCCGGTTCATCGGTCGCGGCGGCGCGGAGAAGCGAGCGGTGTCGAACGACCTGGGTGTCAGGGTCGAAGTGGAGCGGAAATGACATCGACCGTGTGGGACAGTCGGCGGCACACATTGCAGGTCGCCCGGGGAGACGGCCTCGTCACCGGCAACATCGTCGCCGTCGGCGCCGGGGATCGGCACGATGTGGGCGGCCGGGGAGAAAACGCTCGGGTGGGCGTGCTCGAGGTGGGCGTCGACGCGTCACGGCAGGCTGCGGTGCGGATCGTCGCCTCGGCTTCCGTCGACGAGGGTTGCGTCGTCGTCAGCACGGAATTGGTCGACGAACTGCGGCTGGAAGTGCTCGACGAGCACGGATGGCGCCTGAACGCGACGGCTTGCGAGCCCGCCGCTCGGATCGTCCTCGAACCGCTCACCGAGAACCGTCTCGACGACGTCAGCAGGCAGTTGCGCAATGCGAAGGACATCGTCGGCCAGCAGATCCATCTCGGCAGCGGTGACGCGTGGGTCTTCGCCGACGGCGAGTCGTTCCGGGTGCGGCAGGTCTTCGACCGCTCCGGGCGGGAGCGAACGGACCTTTGCTATATCGACGCCGAGACCGAGCTGGACGTATTCCTCGCCGGCAATCGCAACGGGGTCGACATCGTGATCCTCGCCGATTGCAGTGGTTCGATGAGCTGGGACGATATCGAGGACCGCGCCGACGTCGTCCGGCTCGGGCTGCGCAGGAGATCCAACTACATCTCGCGGATGGATGCCCTGAAACGTTCGCTCATGGACATGGTCGAGATCCGTCGGCACGTGACCGGGCGGGTGGCCCGCATCGCCCTGGTGAAATTCACCACTACGTCGATGTGCGTCTTCCCGAGATCGGGCTCCATGGCCGAGATCCAGGGCCCCGACGACGAGCGGACGTTACGAGAATTCCAGGGCGCCATTGGTTTGCTGCGACCGGAGAACGCGGCGACCGATATCGGGCAGGCCCTGCACTTCGCGTCCGATCTGCTGCACCGCCACGGCGTGCCGGGCAACGACCGGTTGATCGTTCTGGTCAGCGACGGAGCCGATTGGAAGCAGCAGGGCGAGGAAACCGCCGGAGAGGCCGTGGTCGCGATCGCCGATCCGGTCTCGTTGATGGAGGAATTGCACGAGTTCCTCAACATCAACCTTCATGCCGTCGGAATCGGCGATCGCGACACGTTCATGCGCTGGTGGCAGACGAACCGGCCGGCCGGACACCAGGATCCGCACATCAGTGTGATTCCGAACCACACGCTGCTGCGGGAACTGGTGCAGGTGGGTGGTGGCGACCCGAGCCGCACCGGCGGGGTGGACGTACTCCACGGCTACTTCGCGGATCTGGGCACCGGTGTCGCGCATCATGTCGGCAAACCGTCCGACCCCGGCGGCGCCAGGTTGCAGTCGACGATCGACACACTCCATCCCGCGGGTCGCCGGATCGACAGCGAAATGAGCGGAAAACTCGCGAGCCTCTCGGAGGAATCGCTGGATCTGCGGACCCAGTTGAACGATCTCTCGCGCCGATGCGGTGAGAGCGATCTCTTCGGGCATGTGCACCACAACAAACTGCTGCACCTCGGGCGTCCGCTGCACGGTGCGCGTGATTTCACGTCCTGGATCATGGATTGCCATCACGCGTTCGGCGAGACGTTGGACCGGCGGCTCAAAGGCGAGCAACCCAAGGAACCCCAGGACCGGTACGGAATCGACGGCGTTTACGACAAGATCCGGGATTGGCGGATGGACGCGGTGCGGCGGTTCAGGAACGCCGACGGGCACGCGTTCGTCGAGGGACGGGACGCCGAATTGCTCGGCGCCGTCTGCCTCAAGTTGACGGGCCGGAAGGTCCTCGCGGACGACGACGCCGAGTCGTGGACGAGGTTGCAGGTCGGCTTGCTGGCAGGCGTCATCGAGGTGCTGCGCAACGTCAAGACCGTGCTGGAGAATGCCCCGCTGTCGGCGAGGGCGGAGCAGTATGCCGAGGCGTTCTCCGTCGAGGGCTATTAGTCCTGTGATCACCGGACGCAGGAGAAGCCGTGGCCGCTGACGTATTCGCGTGCCTGATATTCCGGGCGCGCTGGAAGGCCGAGCGAACGCCGTCGTCTCGTGGCTGGTCGCCGGGTCCCCTCCCGGTGCCGATCCCGGCCGTCGAAGCGGCGGCGGGTCGTGCAGGTGAATCGGTGGTTGCCGACCGCAGCGCTCGGACCGGGTACTTCTCCGCCCGCGTGCACGACGCGCTGTACAGCGCGCAGGACACCGGCCGTTGGCACAGACGGTCGAGCGGCGAGCCGCCGGAATGGAGAGGTGCGGTAGTCCACGACTGGGAATTGCTGTTGGACGAAGAAGGCGGCTACGCCGTCGCGCACGTGCGGCTGCCTCAGCAGGCTGTCGAGGTGCTGTCCGAACTCACCAAGGTGCGCGGAGAGGGCCGCCGATGGCTGTCCGCGCTCGTCGACGACGTGACTTTCGAGCCGGTGCGACCGCGCGTCGTCACTCACTTCTGCTGGGCGGGTGATCGGATACCGGAGCCGATTCCCGATCCGGCGGCCCTGTCTTCGTGGTCCACGATGCAGCGATGGCAATGGTTTCTGGCCTCCGGCACGTCGGCGGCGGACGGACTGCCCGACCCCGCCGATCCGCGGATCTTCGCAGGCACCGTTCACCTCTCGAGTGATTGGCGCGCGACGATTCTGCGGGATGGCGTGACCTACACCGCGCTGACCTCCACCGAGGCCACCGATTTCCACGCCGTCGCGCGCGCCTACGTGCGGTCGATTCATCTGGACGCCGTTCTGCTCGGCTTACTGCAATTGAACGCCTTGCACCGCATCGCGGATCGGGTCGCGGGCATCCGGGTCGACCGCACCGGCGCGGGGGCGGTCGAGTCGCTGGAGGCGGAGATCCTCGATATCCGCGCCAGGTTGTGGTGGAACAACGTTTCCGAGCGTGGAGTGCAGGTCGCGGAGGTGCTGCGCGCCTTCCAGAATCAGCACCGGATGGCCGATCTCTACGCCCAGGTCGTCGCCGACCTCGACGATATCTCCGTTATCTGCAAGCGCGCCGCGCGCGGCTGGAGGACGAGGCGCTCGCCGACGCGCAGGCACGACAGCGCCGCGCCGAGGAGCGCCATCGCGTGTCCGAGGATCGCGATCGCCACAATCAGACCACCATCGCGGTGATCTCGTTCGTGCTGTTGCCGTTCGCCGTCACCTTCAGCGGCGCTGCTGTGCTCGCCGATCCGAGTGTGTCCGCCTTCGCGTGGAGTATCGTCGCGGCCCTCGTGTTGTCACTTGCCCTCGCGGTCGCTTCCTTTCTGCGTGATCGGTGACCTGAGCGGCCGGATCCCTACGGGAATTGGCGGGCTCCGGACAGCGGTTCGTACGGCTGTTCGCGTCGCGGTCGCGCGGGAACGAGGGAAGACAACCCGTGGCAGCGCTCACAAGGTGATTGGCTCTGCCGGACCCGGGTATGCGACCCATGTCAGCCGACAAGGAATTGGGAGGTATGTGATGCCCGAGCATCGGAGCGGACCCCTGGAAGCTGTCGAAGGTGTCGTCGAGGACGCCAAGGGGAAGGCGAAGGAAGCCGCTGGCGTCGTCACCGGTGACGAGGACCTGAAGAAAGAGGGTCGCGCACAGCAGGACAAGGCCGAATCGCAGCGCGAGGCGGCGCAGAAGGAAGCCGAGGCCGAAAAGGCCCGTGCGGAAGCAGATCTCGACGAGGCCCGTCAGAGCGCGTACGAGAGCGGCAAGGACGCCTAGCTCCCGCGAGATTCGATGTGGCCGTTTGGCGGAACGGCCCGTCACCGGCCCGGCGGTGAACCACCGCCGGGCCGTTCTCAGCAATTACTCGGCGCGGGAACACCTTTGAAGCGCGCTTCCAGCCAACTGAGCGCGGACGGTACGCCGAGCACCGCGGCGGACAGATGGTCCGGACTCGGGAATTTCTCGTATTGCACTCGCGCACCCGCGGCGCAATACCGCCGAACCGTAGCGTCGACCGACTCGACCGGGATGAGAGCGTCCTGCTCCGCCCGCCATTGGTAGCTCGGCGTGGCCGGGATGTCCTCGTAGAGTTCCAGGCTGTTCTCCTCGAGCACCTCGCGTGCGCGCTTGTCGTCGGCCAGTGAGTTCGAGGCCGCGACGTCCACGATGCCGCGGCCTGCGCCGACCAGCAGGATGTCGTTGGTGCAACTGTTGGCGATCCGATTGCGGACCGACAAGCCGAGCGAATTCAGTTGGTCGCTCACCGGCAGCCGCGTCGGGTACTCACGCTCCAGCCCGAGGGCGGCGGCGAAAGCGAGACCGAACACCGCGTGCGGCGCGTAGCCGAGGCCCTCGATCATCTTGACCAGATTCATCGGCACCCCGCCCGAGGCGACCCCGACGAGCGACAGTTCCGGCGCGTAGGTCGGCGCCAGCGCGGCCGCCCACGCGCTCGCCATGCCTCCGCCGGAATAGCCGAGCAGGCCGACCGGGCTGTCCGCCAATCCGAGTTCGGCGACCCGCCGTGCGGCGCGGATGCCGTCCAGCGTGATCATGCCGCCGAGTTTGGCGGCGCCGTAGGCACTGGTGGGTCCGAGGTGGTCGGGGAGAGCGACCGACCAGCCGCGCAGCAGGAGGGCATTGAGCGCGGGCGCTTCGCGGATCGACAGGTTGGGGTCGCTGGTGTAGAGCACGCGCGACACCGTGCACTGGGTGCCGAGTGCGTTGATGATGTGCTGATAGGACAGCAGTGGCCTACCAGGGGTGGGATTCTGCGGCGTCAGCACGGTGGTGGTGGCCGCGATCGGCTCGCCCGCGGAGTTGGTGGAGCGGAATTTGATCATCGTGACCGTCGAGCCGGGAAACATCGGCAGCGCGGGCATCGGGCGGACGGCGAGGACGTCGCCCGGCGCGGCGTGGTCCAGTCCCGCCGAAGCGGCGTAGAACGGATCCGGATCCGGTGCGGGGTAGATCGGTTGCGCCGCGGCCTGCGGTGTGATCACACAGAGGGCGGCCGCTGCGGTGGCGATGAATAATCGAAGCATGGTTTTCGTCGACTCCCCTTCATCACAACGTGCTGTTCAGTAACGCTGGTGTGCTGAAGCCGAATGCAACCGGACACCGGTCGCTCGCGACCGATGCCCGGACCTGCACACTGTAGGGGACGATCGGGAAAAAGCCGAGGTCGCCGCGCCGCTCGTCGACGGAGGGGCGCGCCGCGCGCCCGTCGGCTACCGTGACCCGGTGCTTTTGCTGGTCGTCGGCGTGGTCCTGCTCGGTGTGTTCGCGGTGCGATTCGGCAGGGACCGCAGGCGTCTGGGCCACGGGGTGTTCCTGCTCCTCGGGCTGGGGTTCGTCGGCGCGTGGGTGGTCGGCCGGATCATCGAGGGCGATCGCACGGTGGTGCTCGCGCCGCTGGTGGTGCTGCTGTCACCGCTGCTGGTGCTGGTGCTGGCCGGGTTGTCGATCGCCAACGGCGCGCAGTTGGTGCGCCGTGAGGGTTGGCGTCTTCCGAATCTGTTGCCGCTCGGACTCGGTATCGCCCTGTTGACGCCGTACGTGGTGCTCCTCCTGGCACTGCTGACCGAAAACATCTGGCTGGTAGTGCTTCTGGCGTCGCTCACGATGACGATCAGCTACGTCGGATTTCTGTTCGCGGCGTTCCTGTTGTATTCCCTGTGCTACGGACTGTTGCCCTACCGTCCCGGGATGGACGCGATCGTCGTGCACGGCGCCGGGCTGGTCGACGGTGAGGTGCCGCCGCTGCTGGCCGCGCGCCTGGATCGGGCGATCGAGGTCTACCGTGACGAAGCCGGTGCGGGGCGCGCCCCACTGCTGATCGCCAGTGGCGGTAGGGGAGACGACGAGGAGGTCTCCGAGGCGTCGGCCATGGGTGATTACTTGATCGACCGGGGCGTGCCGGAAGACCGCGTCGTGCTGGAAGACCGGTCGGGAACGACCGAGGAGAATCTGCTCTTCACCAAACGGCTGCTCGGCGAGCGCGGTCCCACTACGCGCATGGTGCTGGTGACGAGCAACTTTCACATGTTGCGCACGGCGATCCTGGCCCGCCGCCTCGACCTCGACGCCGAGGTGACGGGCGCCAAGACCGCCTTCTACTACTTGCCGAGCGCCTTCCTGCGCGAGTTCGCCGCGCTGCTGGTGGCCTACAAGTGGAGCAACGCGATCGTGGCCGCGGCGCTGGTGTCGCTTCCGCCGCTCGCCCTGCTGGCCACCCGCGGGTGACTCAGAAGCTCTTGTGCGGAACGCCTACGGTGAGACCGCCGTCCACCACGAACTCGGCGCCGGTCGAGTACGACGATTCGTCGCTGGCCAGGAACGTCACCAGCGCGGAGACCTCGGACGGGTCGGCGCCGCGGCCGAGCGGGATCTGGAGGAAGTCCTCCGGGATGTTCTCGGTCATCGGTGTACGGATCAAGCCGGGGTGCACGGAATTCACTCGGATCTTGTACTGCGCCAGCTCGAGCGCGGTGGATTTGGTGAGCCCGCGCACGGCGAACTTGGTGGCCGTGTAGCCGTGCAGGCCCGGGCTGCCGCGCATGCCTTCGACAGAGGAGATGTTGATGATCGAGCCGCCGCCTGCATCGATCATCGCGGGCGTAGCGGCCTGCATCCCGAGGAATGTGCCGGTGAGGTTGATGTCGATGATCCGTTGCCACTCGGCCAATTCGAACGCGACGAGCAGGTTGCCGTTCACGATGCCCGCGTTGTTCACCAGGACACTCAGTGACCCGAAGCGCTCCACCGCCGCGCCGACGGCTTTGCGCCAGTCTTCTGGCTCGCGCACGTCGAGGTGGACGTAGGCGGCGTTGTCGCCGAGTTCCGCGGCGACCGCGGCGCCCTCGTCGTCGAGCACGTCGCCCAGCACTACGCGCGCGTCCGCGGCGACCAGGGCCTTTGCGTGCGCCGCGCCCATGCCGCGCGCTCCGCCGCTGATCAACGCCACCTTGCCGGTCAACCGCCCCATCCGAGGTACCTCCGTCTCTCGATCTGCTTGTAACACGTTACAGAAAATGCGCCTCGTGTCGACACGTTCCGCGACAGTAGCCCAGGCGGTCGCCGGTGACGGCGTGATCGACCGCGCGTCCCGGTGAGCGGGCCGTCGATGCCATCCTTCGAATGGTGCCGGTTTTTTTTCGGGAGTGTCCGGTGCCGACGGTGGTCGCGAAGGATTCGGTCGCGCCCTGCCGGGGAACGTGCCGGAAAGTGGCCCGTATGAGCATTCGGCGCCCATCGTGCGAGCCTGGGCCGGGTGCGCGACTCCTGATGGGGCGGAAGTTGTCGGCGGGCGCATCGCCCGACATTCGGTGCGCGAATCTCGAGGCGTGTCCGGCGCTGCGCGGGTGGTGCTTCGGGCGGCCATCGGCTGCGATGGAAAGGGCGGGCAGCCGTGACGTGAGGGCCCGGATGCCCCGCGTCGGCTACGGCTTGTGTCCCGCACATGTAGAACGTGTTCTAGAATGGCCAAGGTGTGACCACTCGGGAGGTGCGCTATGACGAACCCCGGCCGAAGCGTGACGCGGTTCGGCGGACGTTTGCGGGTGCCGGATATCGCCGAGGTGCCCGGTGGCCGCCTGGTCGAGCTGGCGGGTCGAGGCCGGACCTACGTGGTCGACATCCCGGGGCCCGAGCACGCGCCCGCGCTGGTGCTCCTGCACGCCACCGCCTGCACCGCGTACCTCACCTGGTTCCCGTCGCTGGCGGAGCTGGCCCGGCGGTACCGGGTCATCCTGTTCGACCAACGGTGGCACGGGCGCGGCATCCGCTCCGAGCGGTTCACCCTGGAGGACTGCGCCGACGACGTGGCGGCCGTGCTCGACGCGTTGGAGATCGACCGAGCCATCTGCGCCGGGTTTTCGCTGGGCGGAATCGTCAGCCTGCTGGCGGGACATCGCCATCCGGACCGAGTGAGCGGGCTGGTGCTGTGCGCGACGCCCTATCGGTTCCGCGAGAAATGGCGCGAGCACGCTTTTCACCGGACGTTCGGCGCTGTCGCCGCCGCTGTGGAGCAATACTCCTACCGTCGTGCCGAGAAGCTCGCGGGCCGTCTGCCCGAGCTTCCCGAGATCACGTGGGCGCCGGGACGGTTGAATCGCTGGGCGCTCGGCGAGTTCCGCAGCACCAGCGGGTGGGCGCTCACCCAGGTGCTCGCCGCGGTGGGGCGCTTCGACGCGACCGCGTGGTTGCCGGAGCTGACGATGCCGACGGCGGTGGTGATCACGACCCGAGATCGCGCGATTCCCGTCTATCGGCAGATGGAGTTGGCGACGATGATTCCAGGGGCGAGCAAGCATCTGGTCGCGGCCGGGCACGCGTCCTGTGTGCTGGAAGCCGATCGGTTCGTACCGGTGCTGCTCGAAGCCTGTGCAGCCGTCGCCGCGAAGATGTGACTCGGCAGGTCCCGTCCGGCGGCGGTGGCGGACCGGGACCCGGCGCTCAGCCCGACGTGCGTGCCGCGGCGAGCAATTCGGCGACCACGCCGGGAACGGCGTCGGCCAGCGCGGCGATGTCGGGCACCAGTTCCTTGCAGGCGATGAATCCGAAATTCAGCTTGTCGTTGTTCGACAGCACGGTCACCGTCAGGCCCGCGCCGTGGAACACCGGTCCGAACGGGTACATCCCGTCCACCCGGATGCCGAGGAAGTACAGCGGCATCGGCGGACCGGGCACGTTGGACACCACCAAGTTGTGCACCACCGGGTGCTTCTCCGCCAGCTTGAGCGAGGAGTACATCCGTGCGGCGAGCCGGAAGGTGTTCGGCGGGGCGTATTTCGACCAGTCCTGCAGGAAGTCGGCACCCATCACCTCGTGCTCTTCCTTGGCTCCCCGGTTGGCCTCGGCCACCTCGCGCAGGCGTTCCACCGGGTCGGCGATGTCGGTGCCCAGCCGCGCGAACAGCGTGGACACCTTGTTGATCCCGGCCTTGTGCCGGGTCGACTCGTGCACGGACACGGGTACGGACGCGATGAGCGAGCGGTCCGGCAGCTCGTCGCGCCCGGCCAGATAGGCGCGCAGCGCACCGGCGACGACGGTCAGCACCACGTCGTTCACCTTGACGCCGAACGCGGAGCGGATCTCCTTGACGGCGTCGAGTTCGGCCTCGGTGAACGCGACGGCGCGGTGCGGGGTGATGGCGAGATTGAACGGCGTGCGGGGAGCGGAGAACGGGATGGCCATGCCCGTCTTGTTCTGGCGACGGCGCTGCGCGAAACCGGCGACTACGCCGACCGTTTTCGGCAGCATCCCGACGATGCCCGCTCGGGTCGGGAACTTCACCACCGCCTCGGCCAGCAATTGCCAGTCATTCGGTTTCGGCTCGGGGCGCCACTCCTGGTCGGGTACCTCCTTGGCGGCACCCGGCTCCGGATCGCACAGGTGCATCATCAGATCGGCGCCGGTGATGCCGTCCACGGCGGCGTGGTGGTATTTGCAGACCACCGCGACCTTCCCGTCGTCGAGACCCTCCACCACGGACATCTCCCACAACGGGCGGTCGCGATCCATGGGGCGGCTGGCGATGTCCCCGACGAGTTCGGCCAGTTCGCGGCGTCCGGCCGGCGCCGCGATCGCGATGCGGCGGACGTGGTAGTCGAGGTCGAAATTCTCGTCCTCCACCCACACGGGATGGTCGAGGTTCAACGGCACCTCGTACACGCGGCGGCGCATCTGCGGAATCAGAGGAAGTCGCCGAGCCAGTTCGGCTTTGAAGCCGTCGAACGAGTAGCCGCCCGACGACGGGTCGAGGATCAGCAGCGCGCAGACGTGCAGATGCTGGGTCCCGGTTTCCAAGTAGAGAAAGCTGGCATCCAATCCGGTCAATCGTTCCATAGCAGAAGACTACTAGAACACGTTCTAATTTTGGGCCGGAAACGGCAGGTGTGACGACTGTCGCGGGTGGTGTCACCGTACAGCGGTGCGTAACGCTTTTGTGTGTTACCGAAAGTTCCACGTATGTGTATGATCCTTGCTACGGATATGTAGGAATCGCGCGGCGACGCGGGCGCGTGAGGATCGAGGAGTATCGATGAAGCTACTTCGCAGGGCCGGGCGGCGGCCCGACACCGACCCGGGCGCCGTGGCGCTGCACGCCCGCAACGTGCGCTTCGACTGGTCGGACACGCCGCTGCGCTGGATGCCCGCCGAACCCATCGCCTCGCATCTGATCAACTCGCTCAATCTCCTGCTGCCCGAAGGGGAGCGCATGTTCTGCGCCGCATATGCCGAGGCGCTGCCGTACGTGCGGGACGAGCGGCTGCGGGAGGCGATGCTCGGGTTCATCGGTCAGGAATCGATGCACGCCGAGACGCACGACAAGGTGTTGCACGAGGTGCTTGCCGCGCACGGCATCGATCCCGAGCCCTATCTGCGGCACGCCGAGTATCTGTTCCGCCGCACGCTCGGGCCGAGGGATGTCGAAGGCGTCGCCGAACGGCAGGTGATGGTGGAGCGGCTGGCCTTCATCGCGTGCCTGGAGCACTTCTTCGCCTACCTCGGCGACTGGGTGCTCAACGCGGATCTGGAGCGGTTCGGCGCCGACCCGCGCATGGCGGACCTGTTCCGCTGGCACGGGGCGGAGGAGGTCGAGCACCGGCACGTCGCGCACGACGTGGCCGTGTACTTCGGGGCCGGATACGTGCGGCGCGCGGCCCTCATGCTGCTGGTGTTCCCCATCTTCCTGACGTTGGTGGTGCGCGGCACCAAGTTCCTCGTCCACCAGGACCGCGACCTGCCCGATTACGGCTATCCGGGGCTGCTGATGCGGGTCTTCGGTGCGATGTGGCGCGGCGCGTTGCCCGGCGTCCCCTCGCTGCTGTGGAGTGCGTTGAGCACGTTCAGGCCCGGCTACAACCCGGAGACGGTCGGCTCCACCGCTCAGGCGGTGGCCTATCTGGCAAAGTCCCCGGCGGCGCGGGCGATCGCCTCGTGAGGTCGCCGGTTCCCGATCAATTGCCCGCAGACCTGTTCGGCAGACGCGAGCGCGACCGCACCGTGCGGGTGCTCGACGCGGTGGCCTCGGCTCGACTGCGCTGGACCGCTCTGATCAATCGGCGCGATCCGCGGCCGAAGACGGACGATCGGCGGCTCGCGCTGGTGGTCACCGAGCGGCGGATCGAGGCGCACGACCAAGACGTGGTGAGCCTGCGGCTGGCCGCCCCCGACGGGCGCGCGTTGCCGCCCTGGCGTCCCGGCGCGCATCTCGACCTCGAGCTGCCTTCCGGCCGTTTGCGGCAGTACTCGCTGTGCGGCGACCCCGCGGACGTCCGCGCCTACCGGGTGGCGGTGCGCCGGGTCCCCGAAGGCGGCGGTGGATCTGTCGAGGTGCACGACCGTCTTCCGGTGGGTTCGGCGATCGTGGTGCGCGGTCCGCGCAACGCCTTCCCGTTCGCCGTGCCCGGTCACGGATCGCCCGCCGCGCGTTTGCATTTCGTGGCGGGCGGCATCGGTGTCACGCCGATCCTGCCCATGGTCAGGTTGGCGCACCGGCTGGGTATCGAGTGGTCGATGGTGTACACGGGGCGCAGCCGGGATACCTTGCCCTTCCTCGACGAGTTGGCGGGATTCGGCGACCGCGTCGTGGTCCGCACCGACGACGAACACGGTCTCCCCGATGCGGGCGCCCTGCTGCACGGCGTCGGACCCGACACCGCCGTCTATTGCTGCGGTCCGGTGCCGATGATCACCGTCGTTGCCGATGCGGTGCGGGAAATCCCCCAGGTGGAACTGCATTTCGAGCGGTTCTCGCCACCGCCGATCGTGAACGGTAAGCCGTTCGAGATCGAATTCGCTTCCACGGGGGAGGTCGTCGAGGTCGCCGCGGACCGCACCGCGCTCGACGCCATCCTCGCTTCCCGGCCCGACCGCCCGTACTCGTGCAGACAAGGATTCTGCCGCACCTGCAAGGTCCGGGTAATGGCCGGCGAACCCGACCATCGCGACAGCGTGCTCACCGACGCCGAGCACGAGGCGGGCGCGATGCTCGTCTGCGTCTCGCGCGCCGACGGTGGCCGCCTCGTGCTCGATCTGTGATCCGACCCGCCATTCGGCTGAGGAGAAACTGATGACCACCACCGAAATCGCCGAAATCCCCGCGGTGGGACGCAGCGTGCGCAGCGGCGAATTCGACCTCGCCGTCTACGAATACGGTGACCCGGCCGCGGAAACCATTGTGCTGGTGCACGGTTGGCCGGACACCCATCACCTGTGGGACGCCGTTGTGCCGCGACTGGCTCGACGCTTCCACGTCGTCGCCTACGACACCCGCGGGCACGGACGCTCCACCCGCACCCGGCGCACCGCCGACTTCCGGCTCGACCGCCTGGCCGCGGACTTCTACGCGGTCGCCGACGCGGTCAGCCCCGATCGGCCCGTACATGTGCTCGCCCACGACTGGGGTTCGGTGCAGGTATGGGAAGCGGTGTGCGAGCCCGGCGCGGCGGCCCGGATCGCGTCGTTCACCTCCGTCTCGGGACCGAACCTGGACCACGTCGGCAAATGGATCCGCGACCGGCTGACGCGTCCGACACCGCGCAACGTGTGGCAGCCGTTCACCCAACTGCTGTCCTCGGCTTACACCTTCTTCTTCATGACCCCCGGGCTGCCGCGCGCCACCTTCGGACTGGTAGGGACCGGACGCCTCTGGCGGCGGGTCGTCGCGCTGATGAACGAGACCGAGCCGTCGAACGTGCGTCTCGGCCCCACCTTTCGCGCCGACATCGTCGACGGCCTGCTGATCTACCGCGCGAACATCGTGCAGCGCATGCTCGCCCCACGCGAGCGGCGCACCGAGGTGCCGGTGCAGCTGATCGTCGCCGGACGCGACGTCGCCGTGCGACCCGCCGGATTCGACGACGAACACAAGTGGACCGAGCGGCTGTGGCGGCGGGACGTCCCCGCCGGGCACTGGATGCCGTTCTCTCATCCGGAGTTGCTGGCCACCGCGACAACCGAACTGATCGACACCCTCGGCGGCTCAGCGGCGCCCCGGACTCTGCGCCGCGCCGAGGTGGGGCGGTCCGCGCGGCCGTTCGATGATCAGCTTGTGGTCATCACCGGCGGTGGCAGCGGCATCGGGCGCGCGACCGCGCTCGCCCTGGCCCGTCGCGGCGCGGAGATCGTCGTCTCCGACATCGATCCGGCGGCGGCGAAGGAGACCGCCGAGCTGATCGCCGCCGAACACGGTGTGGCGCACGCCTATCCGCTCGACGTCGCCGATGAAGGCGCGATGCGCGCGCACGCCGAGGCGGTGCTGGCGACCCACGGCGTCCCGGACATCCTGATCAACAACGCGGGGATCGGTCAGGCCGGTGGATTCTTCGAGACGTCGGCGGAGGAATTCGACCGGGTACTGCGGATCAACCTAGGCGGGGTGGTGAACGGCTGCCGCGCGTTCGGTCCGGCCATGGCCGAGCGCGGTCTCGGTGGACACATCGTGAACCTGTCGAGCATGGCGGCCTACAGTCCGCAGCAGGGGTTCAGCGCCTACGCCACCAGCAAGTCGGCGGTGTTCATGTTCTCCGACTGCTTGCGAGCGGAAGTCGCCGGTCGCGGCATCTCGGTGCACACCATCTGCCCCGGCATCGTGCACACCGACATCGTGCGGCGCACTCGGTTCTCCGGCGTCAGCGCGGAGGAGGAGAAGCGCAAGCAGGAGCGTTACGACAACCTGTACCGGATGCGGCGCTACGGGCCGGAGAAGGTGGCCGAGCGGATCGTGCGCGCGGTGCAGCGGGATCGCGGCATCGTGCCGGTGACGCCGGAAGCCCACTTGCAGTACCACTTCGGCCGGTTCGCGCCCGGCGTCGTCCGATTCCTGGCGGCGCGGGTGAAGCTGACCTGAGATCAGGAGGCGAGAGTGCGGGCCAGCTCCGCCTCGACGGCCACGACCCGATCGGCGTCGATGCCCCACGGGTGCTCGACACCGACCCGCCGGTCCAGATCCCACAGCACGCATTCCTCGCCGGGAGCCGCCACGAACGACCACGCGACCACGGTGCGGCCGAGCTGTTCGTCCATGGATCCGTGCGCGGGGTTCGCCGGCCCGGCGCCTTCCGGGAAGTGGTGCAGGAAGCGGCCGTAGGCCCTCGCGCAGAAATCGGCGTAGCGCGTGGTGCACAGGATGAATCCGTGCCATGCCTCGTCGACCGCGTGTGACGGCATGCCGATCACCTGGTTGTCACGCATGGCCGCGCCGCAGCACAGCAGCCACTGGCGCAATCCCTTGTCCACCAATTCCCGTGGCTGCCAAGGGCAGGTCTTGTAGACTGCCTCGGGCAGTTCCAGCGCGTCGACGGCGGCGCGTACGGTCGCCAGGTCGACCTCGCGCACCGGGTTTCGACGGAACCTGAAGTTCACCACAGTTCACTGTACGTGCGCGCCGATGTGCCGCTACCGTTCTGACATGAGCGCACTCATCTTTCTGATCATCCTGTTGATGGTGCTGCTCCTCGTGGCGGCTCCGATCATCGCCGTAGTCGCCATCATCCGTTCGCAGCGCAACCGCTATCAGCCGCCGCCGTACGGTGCGTGGCGCGGTGGGCCCCGAAGCGGCGGATATTACGAGGGGGGTTCCACAGATCCGTTCTGGGCGGCCGGCGGAGCCGGTCTGATCGGCGGGTCCGACCAGCCGAGCGGCTGTGGCGGCGGGCATCAGCACCACCACGGCCATCATCACCACGGCAGCAGTTGCGGCGGGGGAAGCGGTTGCGGCGGCGGGAGTAGTTCCAGCTGCGGCGGCGGGAGCAGTTCCAGCTGTGGCGGCGGCAGTAGTTCCAGTTGCGGCGGTGGCAGCAGTTCCAGCTGTGGTGGTGGCAGCAGCTCCAGCTGCGGCGGCGGTTCCTGACGCACCATTTGACCTCAACACGACTTCAGGTTCCATGCTGATCTTCGTCCGAAGACGGCAAGGAACGACGAAGGGTGTGTGACATGCGGGCTGTGCAAGCCGGTGAGTTCGGTGGACCGGAAGTGCTTGTGGTTCGGGAGCTGCCGGATCCGGTGGCGGGACCAGGGGAGGTGGTCGTCGACGTGGCCGCCGCGGATGTGATGTTCCTGGACACCAGGCTGCGGAGCGGTTGGGGAACCGACTTCTTCGCGATCGAGTTGCCCTATGTGCCCGGCGGCGCGGTCGCCGGGGTGGTGGCGACGGTCGGTTCCGGCGTCGATTCGTCCTGGATCGGCAAGCGGGTGTCGACGCCCACCGCGGCCAGCGGCATCGGCGGCGGCCTGCCGATCGGCGGATATGCCGAGAAAGCGCTGGCCAAGGCGGATACGCTGACTGCCTTGCCGGAGGGGCTGACCGCGACGCAGGCCGTCGCGCTGGCCCACGACGGCAGAACGGCGTTCGCGGTGTTCGACCATGCCGCCGTCCAGCCGGGGGAATGGGTCCTGATCACCGCCGCGGCCGGTGGGCTGGGTGTGCTGCTGATCCAGCTCGCCCGCGCGGCGGGCGCGAACGTCGTCGCCGCCGCACGTGGCGCCGCCAAGCTGGAACTCGCCGAGCGGCTCGGCGCGACCGCGGTGGTCGACTACTCCGCGCCCGACTGGGCGGCGAAGGCGCGCGCCGCGACCGAGGGGGCGGGCGCGCACGTAGTGTTCGACGGCGCGGGCGGCGCGCTCGGCGAGGCTGCGCTCACGGTCGCCGCGGACGGCGGGCGTTTTTTCGGATACGGAGCCGCCGCAGGCCAATTCGCCGTACTGAACCAGGAAACCGCCGCGGCGCGCGGCATCAGCGTCTACGGGCTGTTCGACATCACCGGCGCGGACATCGATTGGCAGGCGATCGCCCGGCGCGCTCAGGAGGAGGTCGTCGCGGGACGCCTCGAGGTCGTCATCGGTCAGACCTTCCTGCTCGATCAGGCCGACCGGGCGCATGCCGCCATCGAGTCGAGGGCGGCGCTGGGGCGCACTTTGTTAACAGTGTGAACAAAGCGGCGAACTGGACAATCGACGTAGTGCGCTGCTCCGGCGACGGCGCTAGGGTGCCGGGGTGGAAACTGTGCTCGTCGTCGCAATCGTCATCGTGGTCCTCGGCTTCGTGGTAGCTGTCGTCCAGTTCGCCAGCAGGCCGCCGAAGGAAGTCGAGCCATGGGACGACCATGACGACGCCGAGGACTACGAGGACGACTGGGACGAGGACTACCGCGAGGGCTGACCCCGCTACACCGGGGTCAGCACCACGACCGCGATAGGCCGCTTCGTCAGCTTCTGATAGGCGCTGTAGCGACCCTTGTTCACCTCGTCGACGAGCGCCCACCGCCGCGCGTACTCGGGATCATCCGGCAGCGTCGCCCGGGCCCGCACCGTCAGTTTCCGCCGTCCGACCTGGATTTCGCACTCAGGTCGGGCCTTCACGTTCGCCAGCCATCCTGGCGGCCGCGGCGATCCGCCGTTGGACGCCGTCACCAGATAGTCCGCACCGTCGCGCGCGTACGTCAGCGCAGAGGTTCGTTCCTTGCCGGACTTGCGTCCCACCGTCCGCAGCAGCAGCGTCGGATTCCCCAGCAGCAGCCGATGCCCCGCCAGCCCACCGCTGTTCTCGTACACCCACTGATGCGCCTTCAGCACCTTCGTGAACAGACCGGCCATACCTGACCCTCCAGTAAGTTTCCGACCCACCCACCCTAGGTCATCCCAGCCGACTGGTCCGCACCCCACCGGACCCGGTAGCATCCCCAACGCTCGCGGTTTCGCGGCACGGGGCGGTAGCTCAGTCGGTTAGAGCCGTGGACTCATAATCCATTGGTCGCGGGTTCGAGCCCCGCCCGCCCCACAAACCCCCCCTCTGATCTGCGGAAACGTCGAATTCGGCAGCCGAGTTGATCCAGAACGGCGCTGCGACAGCAATGGATTTCGTCTCATCGAGTACCGTGCGGCCGAAGGGCTCATGGATGCGAATCCGCTCTGCAGATGGGCGTGTGTCGCCTCGCGCACCGCTTCGGAATGGCGTCCGAGCAGTGCAAGAACCCGCCGCGCTGCACGGTGCCGAACCCGGGAGTCCACCAGTACATCGCCTCGGGTGGTTCGACGCCGTCCGCCGCTTCCGTCGCGACGTCGGCGGCGGCCATGGCGCGTTGTGCCTCGCGTGTTTCTCCGCGCGCGGCCAGTAATTCGGCCCGCCGCATCTGTGCGTAGGCGACGAGCATGGGATGCGCATCTCGCACGCCGAGTGCGGCGTCCGATAGGGCGACGACCTCGCCGTAATCCCCGGTCGCGATCCAGGTGACTTAACCGGAGAATCCCAGGCTGTGCACAAGGCGGTCCGGGTCACGGGAGTCTGCCGCCAGACCTACCGCCGTGGCCAGGCTGCGCCGGGTGGCGGTGTCGGCTCCGACCGCGTGCTCCAGCCAACCTCGATATTGCGTTACGTCGGACGCGAGCGCAGCCGCATCGGCTCGTGCCGTGCGCGCTTCACGGGCGAAGGTTTTCGACCATGGTGTACATCCCGCGCAGCGAGATTCCCGCCGCCTCCCTGGCGGCGCGCAACAGCACCCCAGGTTCCACAACTCCAGCCTAGCCCGGGTGTGGACGCCTGATGACGGCGAAATCGTCGGCCCGAGAACCCAGCTCACTCAACTTCGATACACCCCGCCATTGGGTCGACGGTGCTCCTCGGCGGCGGGAACTCACCAACGCCAAGGGGACGAGACGCGGTGACGCTGGATCGGGCGATGGCTATCGTCGACGTCGAATGTGCCTCGCCACGGGCCTCATTCGGCCGCTGGCCCGCTTTCGGCGGGGTGCTCCGGTGAGCGCGGCTCGGATCGGACTCTCGTTCGTGATCGGCCTACCCCTCGCGGTGGTCGTCGCAATGATCGTGTGGCCGTCCGACTACGACGAATGAGAGAAGGACGCGGTATGAGGCTCACGCTACGCGGAAGAGCCGAATCCGGGAGGGCGTATCCCGTGCGCCGCGAGTTCGGAGGTTGAGTGATCCGGCCCGATCGTGGCCGGCGTCGGCATCGGTGGGTCACTCCGCCGATTCACGTTACGTGGTCCGTCCCGGCTGACGACGTAGAAGCCGCGACGGATTGGCCGCTGGAACGCATGGGCATGTGATCAGGTAGAGACAGCGCAAAACCCCTCAGATTCGACGCTGAGGGGTTCAGTGACTTGCGGTCAGGCGGCGCAGACGCGGTTGAGATTGTCGGTGTAGGGGTCGAGGTCGGTGACGTTGGCATCTACCAGTGCGTCGGCGTAGGCGGTGATGACGTCCTTCTCCGCGCCCTGGGCGAAAAGGGCCAGGCCGCTCAGTCGGTCGGACAGTGCTGTCGCCGTCGCCGTGTCCATGGTGCCGCCGCTCGTGTCGATCGCGAGGTTGATCAGCTCGATGGCCCTGGCGCAGAAGGGGGACTGGGCTTGCGCGGGTGCGGCGGGCAGGAAGAGTAGAGCGGCGGCGGCCGCAGCGAGCGCAGCGGCGAAGGGCTTGGTCATGATTTTCCTCTCAGAACGTTGGGCTGATCGTAACCAGGCGGGAGAGCCCCTATTTCTGGTGGCTCGGTAGGTATCCGGACGCGGGTGGACACGTCGATTCGACGAAGCTAGTGTGTCGCAGCCGGGTGTGGGGCAGATGCTATTGCTCGCCGAGCTTCGCATCACCGAGTAATTCGATCAGTTCCTGCACCGCCGCTTCGACATCGGACTCGGTGTTGCCGGGAAGCCTGCGGTACTGGATCCCTGTGAGGAACTCGGGTAGCTCCACATGCTGAAGTCGGACGGGCAGTAGTATCGCGCGGCCTTCGATGCTGGCCTGGTACAAGCGTTGGGCCTCGGTTACGCAATACGGGCTGGCGACGTAGCTGGGCGAGAGCAGCAGGACGCCGACCGCTGTCTTCGCCAAGCTGTCCATGAGTTCGTCCAGCCAGTTCTGGCCGGTGCGTATGGATCCGGTCTTCCGATAGTCGAAGACTTCCTGGAACCTGGCATGCAGGGCCCGGCTGAACAGGTCCGCCGTTTCTCTGTCCTCGTTGGCGTAGCTGAGAAATACGACTTCTTTGCGAAGCGCGGCCGTGGTGAAATATCGGCCGGCCTGATCGGCGTCGTGGAAAAGCCGGGGCTGATGCCCGATCACATTGAGGGTTTCCTCGAAAGAGCTTCCGAGGTCGTCGCGATCCTGCCAGGACAACACCCGCCTACTGTGGCGCGGCTGGACATCCTCGAACAACGCTCCGGAGAGTTGGTCGGGCACTCTATCGGCAGGCGTGTGCAACAGGGGCAGCGTAGGCACGCCGTGCCCTGCGGCAAAGCTCGCCGCGATATATGCCGCCGGGTCGTCGAGTGCGACTACCAGCCAATCCAGTTCGCGCAGCCGGCTGACGAACGTCAAATCGAGTCGAGGCGGCCAGGCCAGGTTCACCGGCTGCCACACCGCTTCCTCGAGGCTGCTTTCCAACACATCGCCGATCTCCGCCCTGGTGCTCCGGTTCAGCAGCAGGCCTACTTCTCTTCGGCGGTACGAGCGTGTTCCGGCGCGTGCGGAGATATGCGCCCGCAAACCGTTGGCGAAAGTCTCGAATGCTTTGGTGACGCGCGCGATCAGCGGCGAATAGCGTTCGTCGGTGATCTCCTGCGGGTCGTACTCAAGGACTCGTATCTCCGGAGGGCACCGGAACAGGGCGCCGTACCGGTGGTCGCAGAAAACGATGCTGGGATACCGCAGGCGTGCGGCGATGCTCAACTCGAGCAGGAAGTACCGCGCTTCGTGCTGGAGCGTGCGCAGATCCCACGCCGTCTGCGCGTCTCCTGGTAGCGGGTATATGCCCACGAACCCGTCCGCGTCTCGCATCATCCGTTCCAGCCGTGTCGGGCTGGTGAAGGTCAGCCCTTCGTCCACGCGGAAGGCGACCGGTTGCACCTTCCGGATGATTCGCCAGAAGAACAGGTTGACATCGGGTGATCGGTACCGGTGACTGAGAAAGACGTTCGGCCTGCTGGAAGAGTCTGTCTCAGTGGCCATTCTGATCCGCCTGCGGCTCGGGAAGGACCGAACGCAGGCCGGATGTGTCGACGACCTGCTGTTGGCGGATCTTGGCGTACACGGCGTCGAAGGTGTAGCCCGCGATGAAACCGACGGACAGCACGAAGAACAGGAGCCGTCGCGCGCCGGGGCCCGTCAACAGATCGGGCGAGGTCGCCAGTTGTGCCGAGATGAACAAGAGGACCGCGATCGCACCCGCCGACATCCCCAATACCGAACTTCGCGCCCAGTCCTCCCTGCGGTCGACGGCAGTGCGGATTATCGCCCCTGACGTCGCCGCCAGCAGGGAGCCCGCGATCAGCCCGACCAGGGTGAGCGATGCGTTGCTGTCCACCGCGTAAACCAGCGGGATCATCGCGAATCCGCCGATCAGCAAGAGCGCGCCGAAGAGCAGCCCGATTCCGGACTTGTACTTGGCATGCCGCTCGGCGCGCGACCGCATCGTCTCCGCTGATTGTTTGCGTTCCTGCTGAGTGCGCAGGATCGCGACGACATTCTCGGCGGCGCCGGCGTTCCACTCGCCGCCCAGGATCGAAAGCTCTTCCGGCGTGACGAGATTGCCGGTGCGTCCCATCGATACCCATGCCTTACGCGCGGCACCACCGAAAGCGGCGACGGGCGCGAGGGGAATATCGAACGCCATCGCCACCATCGCGGTGATCAATGTGGTGCGGCCGCCACCGATGAGTACGACACCATCGGCTTCACGCAGCGAACGGTAATAAGAGACTTCCCAGTCGTCTTGCGCTTCATGACGAATTTCGAAGCTGCCGGACTTATGTGGTGGATGCGGGAAACTGGTTTCGGAGGATCCGTACGGTGGCCGGACATGGATGGAACCGGCTCTGCACGGCTCGACGGAAAGGTATCCGGCTACCACGTCGCGTTCGACGAATCGCGGCGCGCTGGAATAGACGAAGAGGTCATAGCCTGCCCTTGCCAGTTCGGCGCCGACCTCCCGCGCGGCTCGGGCGCCGTTGTCCTCGGTCCACGACGGACGGTCCTCCACCCCGCAAGGGCGTATCCCGCCGACGATCGCGATTGTGCGGCGCTCGCCGATCGAGCCGTTTGTGCCTGACTGCACCGAACATCCCCTCGTTGATCAGGTAACAGTAGGTTGGATAGTAGCGACCGGGCGGCCGTCCGCGCCGAAAATCGTTGTGCCGTAGACCCGGTTCAGCGAGATTCTCGCCGCCTCAACGGCATCCGGCCTGCCCTGGGCGCGGTCGCCTGCTCCCGACCGCGGAAGACCGGGAACCGCAGGTGATCCGGCGGGACAAGGGAAACGCCTCTGTTTCGACGCTGAGGTCTTCCCGGCGTGGCCGGTTCGGTGCTGCCGACCGGGCAATTCGAACCTGTCTTTCGCGGGCATCGGGCCGGCGAAGTCGACTCGCCGACGAGATTTCGGCCATTGACGCGGGCGCGGTGCGCGAACCCGTGCTCGCCTCGGGTTTCACCCCGAGGGGTGAGTCTTTCCGACCCGTAGGACGATGATCTTGCGAGCTTCCTGAGAGAAGAGTTAGAGGGGTCATAAGAGGGAGCCTTCAACGGGCGAAGGCATCCCAACCGTCAGTTGAAGGAAGCACAATGACCAAAAACAAGATTATCGCAGCCGCAGCTGCGGCAGCCTGTGTGCCAATGATCGCTTTCGGTTCGGGTGTTGCTACCGGGTCCCCGGACGTAGCGCCTGTGCCTGCCCCTCCGGCCGCCGTAGATGTCTCCCAGCACGGGCAAGTTCAGACCGATGACGCCGTTTTGTTCTTTGCTCCGTTCTTCTGGCCGGTCTGCTTCATCCCGCCGCTGCTCTTCGTCTTCCCGATCTGCATCGCATGATCTGCTGGACGGCATCGCTGAGCAAACGACGAACGCCGCGCGTCACGCACCCTCGCCAGATCGTGGCGTGACCGTCGGCGTTTCGTCACCTAGGAGGCGCACTCGACCAGGCTCGATCCCGCAAGATTGGTGACGACGTCTGGATGCCTGGTCTTCGAGTTCTTCAAGTAAACAGCAGTACTGTTCGCGCGGCATGGGGGGACGATTTTCCCCTTCTACCGATTGGATTCGGCATGTTCGAGAAACTTGCGGGAACAGCTGCTGCGCTCGCGGCATGCGCAACGCTGATCGGGGCGCACGCGGGCATGGCGCGCGCCGCCGCTCCGGTCGTGCTGGGCGGCGGCTCCGGCATCGCCGTCAACGATCAGGGCATCTGTACGCTCACCACGATCGGGCACGACGGCGCGGGCCGGTTGGTCGGATTCACCGCGGCTCATTGCGGTGGTGCGGGTACCACCGTCGCCGCGGCGGCCGATCGCGACGCCGGCGTTGTCGGCACCATCGCCCAGGCCAACAACGACATGGACTACGCCGTCATCGTGTTCGAACCGGACAAAGTCGTACCGGTGAGCCGCGTCGGCAACACGACGATCGCCCAGGTGGGCGGTCCGGCGCAGTTCCCGGATATCGCGTGCAAGGAAGGCTATAGCACCGGCCACACCTGCGGACTGACCTACGGAGACGTGCTGGAGTCCGGGTGGACCTGGACGCAGATATGTGTCGTCCCTGGTGACTCCGGCGGGCCGGTCGTAGTCGGAACGACACTCGTCAGCATGGTGAACGCATACGTGACGGTGCCCTGCCTCGGACCTCAGCTCGGGACGAAGATGACTGCCATCATCGACGACGTCGACGCGCGCGGTGGTCCCGGAGCCGGCTTCCGCCCGATCTAGCCGGCCTACCGACCGAGTGGGGACCGCCGACATCCCCGCCCGCCGCCGGATCCGCCCGGTCCCGCGCTCGGGACGAATACGGAATTCGCGGACACCGACCGTCATCGGAGACGGCCGCGGTAGTCGAGGCAGGCGCGCCCGTCGGTGGGCGGGGTCGCGGGTGGGGTCGCGGCCGTGATGGCCTCGGTGTAAGCGCGCAAACCCTCGGCCAGCCTGCCCGCCATGTTCTCCAGCTGCTCGGGTCGCAGATGCTTGCCGAACGCGGCCGCATCCAGCAGCTGCCTGCGCACCTGGTCGATCTGCGTTCCAGCGAAGGGGATGGGCTCGTGGTCCGGCATACTCCGGCACCTTACCTCGAGTCGAACGTATGTTCCCATCGGTCTGGCTGGGTGTCCTTGATGTAGTCGACACCAGAACATTTATCCAAGCCGTTTGGGCTTCATCTACAGTTCCGACTTCGGTGATCGGCTGCCAACTGCGGCTCGGGCACGCATCGCCGTCCCCTCCGAGTTAGCGCCGCGCCAGCCATCTCGGGATTCGCCGATCAGGCCCGGTCGACGGGTCCGTACCGGGCCGCAACGACATGGTGAACCCGCGGTCCACCGACATCGACGCCATGCCATGGTGCCGCGTAGTCAGCGGTGGGGGTGACCTTTTACTCGGCTACCGTCCGGCGAGCTCGGCGACGACCGGAGCGAACCGGTCGGCGAGGTCGGCGCCGAAGACGAAGTAGGAGAAGCCGATCTCCTCCCGTCGTCGCTGGATTTCCTCGGCGGCGGCCGCCGGATCATCCGGAAGTACGGCCAGTGCGTCCGCCGCGCGAAGCGCGGCAGGGTCGGTGTCGGGTGGCGCCATGTGCGGCGCGACAGTGTCGCCGATGACCGGCACGGCGAGCGCGAGCTCGACGTTCCCGATGGTGCGGAAGTCGCGTGCCAGCCGCTCGACCTCACCCCGAGGCTGAGCCCCCAGCGCGAACGTGACCGTGTCCGCGACCTCCGCCGCCAACGACCGGGCCTGTGGACCCAGTACGGCCATCGCCACGGGCGTGTGCAGGTCGGGGCCGTCGAGTTCGCGCAGCGTTTCGACGGTCTCACGTACCTGCGCCAGCCGCTCGTTCGGTGGCACGACGGGCAGTCCCTTGTCGCGGAGTTCGTCCTCGATTCCCGGTCTGCCGGTGCCGATGCCCATCTCGAAGCGTCCGTCGGTGAGTAGCGACAGCGAGTGCGCTTCCCACGCTGTCAGCCAAGGCGGGCGTAGCGGAGAGGCGTACACCCAGGTGCCAACGCGCAGGTCGGTCAGGGCCGCGGCGGTGGCCAGCATGGGGCCGGGCGCCGGTTGCGTCTGCGGGAAGTCGGGCACCAGCAGCGTCGAGTAGCCGCTGTCGGCGATGCGGCGCACGCGATCTCGCCACGTCGGCAGGTCGGTCCTGAGCGGGGCGACGACCCCGAATCGAAACGGTCTCGTCATGCCTGACTTCCTCTCGGAGAGCGTTTTACCTGACCTGGGCGGGTATTGCCCGGTCCACGATCGTCCGCACCAGTTCGGCGGCCCGCTGCTCGTCGAAAATGCCGGGCAGGGTGAGTCGTTCGAGGATGAGCCAGTTCAGGGCGAGGTAGAGCAGCACCACGGCGTCCTCGTCGCCGGGCAGCTCCGACTCCCGATAGTTGCTGATATTGAAGTCGAGATCCGCGCGTACCCGCTCGGTGAGCAGCGCCTGCAGTTCGGGCCGCCGGGTGGCCTCCAGTCGCAGTTCGAGGATCGCGAGATAGCCGGTGCGGAAATGGGAGACCCGGTCGACCACCTCGGTCATGAGTTCGGTCATGGACTCGCGGGTCTGCGGTCCGCGGGATTTCGCCATGGCGGCGTCGCTGGGGATCAGCCGCTCGTAATAGCGGTGTCCGACCTGGACGAGCAGTGCGTCCCGGTTGGGGAAGTAATTGGAGGCGGTTCCGGCGGGCACTCCCGCCTCCTGATCGACCGCCCTGAAGGTCAGGCCACGTGCCCCTTCGCGGGCCAGGACCTCGATTGACGCATCCAGCAGGGCCTGCCTGCGTTCCGGATTCGTGCGCACCACTTGACACCACTCCATCTGTAGTACTACGGTTCAAATCACTTCGCACAGAGTACTACAGTTGAGGCGGTTAAGATGCGAAAGCTTGTCTATTACGTGGCGGTCTCCCTCGACGGCTACATCGCGGGGCCGCAGGGGGAATTCGACTTCTATCCGATGTGTGAGGACATGACGGCGTGGATCAACGAGCGCTACCCGGAGACGGTGCCGACGCCTCTGCGCGAGTCCGTCGGCATGCCCCTCGACACGCCGAACAAGACCCTGGACACCCTGGTCATGGGTCGCGGCACCTACGAACCGGGCCTCGCCATCGGCTGCACCAGCCCGTACAACCACTTGAGGCAGTACGTCTTCTCGACCACCCTCGCGCCGGTGGACAACCCGCAGGTGGAGGTCGTCGACGCCGATCCGGTCGAGCTGGTCCGGCAACTGAAGAAGGAAGCGGGCCTGGATATTTGGCTCTGCGGCGGCGGCAATCTGGCCGGACAGCTCCTCGGCGAGGTCGACCAGCTGATCATCAAGAGCTACCCCGTGATCGCGGGCGACGGCGTCAGGGCATTCACGGGCAATTTCGAGCCGACGCGATTCAAGGTCACCCAGCGCCAAGAGTTCAGCACCGGCGCGCAGGTCACCTGGTTCGACCGCGCCTGATCCGGCGCCGAACCCGCCGGAGTTCCGGCATCCCGTGGCTTCACACGAGCATTCGAAAAGGCGGTACCCATATGCGAAAGCAACGCAGCACCTTCCCGACCAAGACCGACCAGCAGCGCTTCGTGACTCGCCCCGTGCCTCCGCGCACGGTCACCAATTCCAAGGGCGGGTGGCCCCGGCACGGCAGGTACGGGGCGCGGTAGCGCCCGATCGGCGACCTGGGCTGTCCGAAATCGTTTGCCGCGGCCGGAATCGGCCGGGATGGGAGTAGCAATGCATACCGACGTGATCATCGTGGGCGCGGGCCCGACCGGCCTGATGCTGGCCGCCGAGCTGCGCTCGGCCGGAGTGCGGCCGCTGGTGCTGGAGCGGCAGTCGCAGCCGCGGGACACCCCGAAGGCCGGTGGTCTCGGCGGGCAGATCCTGGAGTTGTTGCGCTACCGGGGCTTGCTGGATCGGTTCGAAGCGGCCTGCACCGATCCGATTCCGGCTCCCCGGTTCCCGTTCGGCGGTGTGCACGTGGACCTCACCCAGCTGGACGAGTCCCCGATGCATGCGCTGCCGCTGCCGCAACAGCAGCTGGAGCGATTACTCGGCGAATACATCGGCGAACTCGGCGTCGATATCCGTCGCGGACACCAGGTGCTCGATGTGCGGCAGGACGCCGACGCGGTCACCGCGGAGGTCAACGGGCCGGTCGGGCCGTACCGGGTGACCGCCCGCTATCTGGTGGGCTGCGACGGTGCGCGCAGCCGGGTTCGTGACCTGGCCGGCATTCCGTTCCCCGGCACCGTATATCCGGAGGTGAATCGGCTGGCCCAGATCACCGTGCCCGATTCGGTGACCCGGCTCGACAACGGCGACCTCGAGGTTCCCGGGTTCGACGCCATCCGTGCGGGTTTCACGCGGACGGATCGCGGTCTGTTCGGGATGGGTGTGTCACCCGCCTCGGAGGCGCTGTCCGTCTACACGATCGAGGACGAGACCGTCGAATACGACGATGACGTGCCGATGACCGTGGCAGAGTTGCGCGACAGCATCCGTCGCGTGCTGGGAGTGGATCTGCCTGTGGCGGAGACGTTCCGGCTGTCGCGATTCACCTTCAAGGCCCGCCACGCCGAACGCTATCGCGCGGGCCGGGTCCTGCTCGCCGGTGACGCGGCCCATCTGTTTCCCGCCACGGGCGTGGCACTCAACGCCGGAATGCTGGATGCGGTCAACCTGGCCTGGAAGCTGGCCGCCGAGGTCAACGGGTGGGCGCCGGCCGGCCTGCTGGACACCTATCACGAGGAACGCCATCTCGCCGGGGAGCGCACCATGCTGCACACCCGGGCACAGGTCGCGCTGCGGCGAGGGCACGACCCGGCCTCCGAAGCACTGCGGGCGGTCTTCCAGGAACTTCTCACCGACGAACAGCCCCTGCGGCGCATGGCGGCCCTCATCGCCGGCGCCGATATCCGCTATCGACTGCCCGATCCCAACAACCACATCTCGACCGGAACCTTCGCGCCCGACCTCACCCTGCACACCGACGACGGGACGACCAGCGTCGCCGAAGTCATGCACGCCGCACGGCCCGTCCTGCTCGACCTCGCCGACCGCGCGGACCTGCGTGATACCGCCCGAGACTGGCGGCACCGCATCGACATCCGCTCCGCCAAAGCCGAGAACCGCGAAGCCGATGCCCTCCTGATCCGCCCGGACGGCCACATCGCCTGGGCCGCGACCATCGACGAACCCGCCGACACCGCCGAGCACGGCCTGCGAGCAGCGCTGTCGTTATGGTTCGGCACACCCGCGGAAACGACGATCCCGACCAGCGATTGACGACGGCAGGTCGTCACCACCGATGGAGCGCTGCCGCTTCCGAACCTCCGTCGGCGAAGACGATCTGCACGTGCACGGACATCTGCTCGTCGGATGCGGCGCTGACCAGGCCGAATGCCGTGTCAGCGGACGTGTCAGGCCGGTGTCAGGGCGGTATCAGCGGGGCTCGCGACAGTATCCCTGTGAACAGTTCAGCGATTGCGGCTTCCGGGCTGCGAAAGACATACGGGGACAAGACGATCCTCGATGGTATCGACTTGGATATCGGTGCGGGCACGATCTTCTCTCTACTCGGCCCGAACGGGGCGGGTAAGACGACCACGGTGAACGTGCTGACCACGCTGTCGAAAGCCGATGGCGGCACGGCGCGGGTCGCCGGGCACGACATCGCGACCGATGCCGAGGCGGTGCGCGCGTCGATCGGGGTCACCGGTCAGTTCGCGGCGGTGGACGATCTGCTGACGGGGGAGGAGAACCTGCGGCTGATGGCGGATCTGCACCATCTGCGGGCACACGAGAGCAAGCGGGTGATCACCGAATTGCTCGAACGGTTCGATTTGGCGGAGTCGGCGCGAAAGCAGGCGTCGACCTATTCCGGGGGTATGCGCCGGAAATTGGATCTGGCGATGACGCTGGTCACCAAGCCGGACATCGTCTTCCTGGACGAGCCGACAACGGGATTGGATCCGCGCAGCCGGCGCACCATGTGGGAGATCGTCCGGGAATTGACGAACGACGGTGTGACGATCTTCCTGACCACTCAGTACCTCGAGGAAGCCGATCAGCTGGCCGACCGGATCGCGGTGCTCGACCAGGGCCGCATAGTCGGCGAAGGCACACCTGACGACCTCAAGCGCCGGGTGCCCGGCAGCCACATCCGGCTCCGATTCACCGACGTCACGCGGCTCGATGCGGCGGCGCGGATCCTGCCGGGGGCCACCCGCGACGACGAGGCCCTGACCCTGCGGGTCCCCGGCGACGGCGGGACGAAAGCACTGCGGGACCTGCTGAATCGGCTCGCCGAACACTCGGTCGACGCCGAGGAGGTCTCCGTCCACACCCCTGACCTCGACGATGTCTTCTTCGCCCTGACTGGTCACGCCACCAAGGAGGCTGTCGCACCATGAGCACCATTTCCGCGCCGCTGGCCGATTCGTCTATCATGCTGCGCCGCAACTTCAAGCACATCGCCCGGACTCCGGTCACGATCTTCAACGCGGCCCTGATGCCGGTCGTGATGATGCTGATCTTCGTGTACGTGTTCGGCAACGCGTTCGATGTCGGCGAACAGTACATCGACTACGCGACACCGGGCATGATCCTGCTGGCCATCAGCTACGGGTTGTCGGGCACCGCGGTATCGGTGAGCTCCGATATGGCGAAAGGCGTCATCAACAGGTTCAAGGTCATGAGCGTCTCTCGTGGCGCCGTACTGACCGGCCACGTCGCGGCCACCGTACTGACCAATGTGGTGGCCATCGCGGCCGTCATAGGTGTGGCCTTCGCGCTGGGGTTCCGGCCGCCCGCGACCGCACTCGACTGGCTGGGCGCGATCGGCATCATGGCGGCGACGTCGTTCGCGGCCGCCTGGCTCACGGTCGCACTGGGAATGGCCGCGAAGACTCCGGAGTCCGCGGGCATGACCGTGGTGCCGCTGATCATGCTGCCGTTCGTGAGCAGCGCGATCGTGCCCGCCGACCAGATGGGGCAGGGCATCCGGCAGTTCGCGCAATACCAACCTTTCACGCCGATCATCGAAGCGTTGCGCGGGTTTCTCGCCGGACACCCCTCAGGTGGCTACACGGCCGCCGCGCTCGCCTGGTGCGCCGGGTTCGCCGTCGTCGGATACCTCTGGTCGCGCGCCACTTTCAACAAGCGCGTGTAGTCGCGACCAGCCGCCCACTTCACACACCAACCAATTCACACACAGGAGACAGCCATGCCGACGTTCGAGACCCCGGAACCGATCGCCGTCACGATCGACGTGCTCTCCGGTGCGGTCACGGTGATCGCCTCGGACCGTATCGACACCGTCGTGGAGGTCCGTCCGGCCGACGCGTCCAAAAAGGGTGACGTGCGCGCCGCCGCGCAAACCCAGATCGAATTCACCGCAGGCACTTTGACCGTGCGAACGCCGAGAGACTGGCGGACCTACACCCCGTTCGGCGGCAATCCGTCGATCGAGCTGACCATCGAGGTACCCACCGGCTCCCAGCTGAAGGGCACCGCCGCGGTGGGCCGATTGCTGGGCGCAGGCGAACTCGGCGAATGCGACCTGGAGATATCCGCGGGCGACATCACCGTCGAGCGCCCGCGTGATTCGGTAACCGCGAAAACCGCCAAAGGCGACATCCGTATCGGTGAGGCGTCGCGCGGCGTGCTCCGGCTGGAAACGTCCATGGGCGAGCTCCAGGTCGGAATCAGCCCGAGCAGCGCGGTGCAGCTGGAAACCAACGCCCAGCACGGGACCGTGCGCAACCGGATGCGACCGGTCGACCGGTCGCAGGGCGAGGAGGACATCGTGCGGGTGTACGCGCGCAACTCCTACGGCAACATTGTCATCCAGCACGCCACGGCCGCCTGATACTGCGGTCCCGCCACCCCGTCCCGCGCACACTGTCCAACAGGTGTGCGACACCAGGTCGGTGTCGCACACCTGTTTTCGCCATGTTCAGCAAGCGAGCGCAGTGGCGACCAGTTCACGCCAGCTCGCCTGCGCACCCTCCTTCGTCGCCTCGGTGAACCGCACTTCGCCGAGGCGACGTCGTGCTGTCTGCTCGATCCGTTCCACATCCGGTTGGGAACGGTCGGACAGGCCGCGCACCGCGGCACTCGCCGCGAGCAGCCGGACGGCCTGCTCATCGTGGTCGGCGCGTTGCGCCAAGTCGGCGATCCCGACGAGCACCTGAGCGATCAAAGGCGCATATCCCGCATCGGATACCGCTTGGAAGGCCGCGTCGTGGTGTTCGCGGGCTTCGTCGAGACCGTCCGCGAGGTAGCCGAGCAGGTTGTGGGTCCGCGCCCTGACGTACGGCTGCTCGGCATCGCTGCCGAGGAGGGTTGTCGCGAGATCGATCTGCCGGTACGCCTGCTCGGTGTCGTCCCTCCAACGAGCCAGCTCCGCCCTGGTCAGGGCGAGTTCGGCCAGTGCGTTCGGCCAAGCTGAGCGATCCGCGTGCCGCTGCGCCTCGGCCATGGCCGCCGCACTCGCCTCCGCATCGGCCAGCAGCCAGTACAGCTGAGCCTGCCGCGCCCGCATCAAGAAAACGTCCTCGATCGCGCCGACCTCGGTGACCACCGCGATCGCCTGGTCGAGATGCTCGCACGCACCGGCGAACTCACCGCGCATGGCGATTCGATTCGCCAGTTCGGTCAGAGCGAACGAGATCCCCCAGCGCTCGCCGATGGTCCGGAACTCGGCGAGCGCCGTCTCCAGATACTCGTCCGCCTCCCGCCCCTGCTGTCCCAGCGCGATCCGCGCCTTGCCGAGCTGGAGCCGGGCCAGCGCCCGCACCCAAGGGTCGTCATCGGTGAGCAGCGGTTCGAACGCGGGCAGCAACGCGTCCGGCCCCTGCAACATGCGTTCCAGCGCTGCGACGAACGCCAGCAGCGGGTATCGCCCCCGACTGCGTCGGCTGAACAGGTATGCCTTGTGGATCCATTCCTCCACTTGGTGCTCGTCACTCGGCCCGGAGCTCATGAAATGCACGACCAGCCCGTACACCCTGGCCCTGATCTCGTCGTCCACCTCGCCGGACGTGTCGGCAGCCGCGGTGATCAGCTCCATGCCCTCGGCCTTGTGGCCGCCGAGCCACCAGTACCAGCCCGCGGCCGCCGCGAGCCGCATCGCCCCGGTCGCGTCCGCGGCCGCGAGCGCGCCACGCATCGCGACGGCGATGTTGTCGTGTTCGACCTCGAGCGTGGCGAGCCACTCCAATTGCTCGGCGCGGCGCAGGTGCGGCTCCGCGATGTCGGCGAGTTCGGTGAAGTACGCGAGATGCGCTCGGCGCGCCGAATCCGATTCGCCCGACTCCTCGAGCCGGTCCCGGGCGTACTGCTTGATCGTGTCCAGCATCCGGAAGCGCGGCCCGCTGTCCTCCACGGTGCGCAGCAGCGATTTCTCGGTCAGCGCGGTCAGCAGCTCGAGCACCTCCCACCGCTCGACCGCCATGCTCTCCTCGCCCTGGGCTTCGGGCCCCGCGCAGACCTGCTCGGCCGCCTCCAGGCTCGCGCCGCCGGAGAACACCGCGAGCCTGCGCAGAACCATCCGTTCGGAGTCGGTGAGCAGCTCCCAGCTCCAGTCGACTACCGCTCGCAACGTCCGGTGCTGCGGAATCGCGGTGCGGCTGCCGCCGGTCAGCAGACGGAATCGATCGTCGAGGCGGTGGGCGAGCTGGTCGAGGGACATGGTGCGCAGTCTGGCCGCGGCCAGTTCGATCGCCAGGGGGATTCCGTCGAGGGCCCGGCAGACGCGCGCCATGGTCGACAAGGTGGGAGCATCGGCCGCGAGATCCTGACGCACCGCACCGGCCCTGTCCCGCAACAGCTGCACCGCCGGGGATGACTCGATCTCGCCGGGATCCGCGTCCTGCGCGGGCAACGCCAACGGCTCGACCTGCCATAACGCCTCGCCCATGATGCCGAGCGGTTCGCGGCTGGTAGCGAGGATCCGCAGCCGCCCGCACTCTCCGAGCAGCCGGTGGGCGAACGCCGCCGCGGACTCGATCACGTGCTCACAGTTGTCCAGGATCAATAGCGTTTCGCGCTCGCGGATCGCCGCGACGAGCCGGTCCATCGGTTCCGCGTTCGGTGCGCCGCCGAGCAGCGCGTCGCGGAGTCCGAGCGCGGCGAGGGTGGATTGCGCCATGTCGCCACTCGCGCCGACGGACGCCAGTTCCACCAGCCAGGCCCCGTCGGGCAGGTCGTCGAGCATGGTTCGCGCGGTTTCGAGGGCCAACCTGGTCTTGCCCGAGCCACCAGGACCGGTCAACGTGGTGAGCCGATGGTTCGCGATGAGTTCGCGCACGGCGGCGATATCGGCGTATCTGCCGACGAATTCGGTCAACTCGGCCCGCAGGTTCGTGTTGCGGTGGTTCTCCTCCGTTCGCACTTCGCCGCGCAGGAGCGCCACGTGTAATGCGGAGAGTTCCGGCGAGGGATCGACGCCCAGCGTGTCGGCGAGTGCCTCCCGTGCGCGCTGGTACGCGATCAGCGCCTCGGCGCCGCGACCCGCGGCGCCGAGCGCGCGCATCAGCGCGGCGACGAGCCGTTCCCGCACCGGGTGCCGGGCCACCAGCTCGGTCAGCTCGGTGATCAGCTCCGTACCCCGGCCGAGGCGGACCTCCGCTTCGTACCGATCCTCCATGGCGGCGAGGCGCAGCCCCTCCAGCCGGGTGACCACCGCGTCGAAAGCCTCGCTGTCCGGTATTCCGACGTCCTGCATCGGCGCACCGCGCCACAGCTCGACGGCCTCGTGCAGGAGCTGGGCCTGTCGCGCGTCGTCACCGCCGCGGGCCTGGTCGAGAAGCCGTTCGAACCGCAGGGCGTCGACGGCGTGGGGTTCCACCGTCAGCCGGTATCCGCCCGCCTGCCCGTCGAGCGCCCCGTCCGGCAGCACCCTGCGCAGCCGGGAGACCAGTGCCTGCAAGGCGTTCGCCGCGTCGGCGGGCGGTTGCTCACCCCAAATCCAGTCGACCAGCGTCGCTTTCGGGACTACCCGACCTGGTTCGAGCGCGAGCGCGATCAACAGCGCCCGCAACCGAGCGCCCGGTACCTCGATCAATCCGCCGTCGTCTAGTCGGATCTCGAGCGGTCCAAGCATCCCGATCTGCACCGGCCCATTCTGCCGTGGACTCTCGGCGGTGAGCCGGGCCGCCCGTCCCCGGGGTGATAACCGCTCCGATGGCGGCGACCGACACCGGTCGGCCGCAGCGTGCCGAGATGTCGGCTTGCCGGAGAGCAGGCGCATACGCGCTCTGATCGGCTCTGCGCGGAGGCGATGCGCGTCGAGACACCTGCCGGTGCCGTATGGCCGTTCGCTGTGTGCGCGAACGGTGCGTGCCGGGCAGTGGGTAGTGATGACCAGGGCGAACGCCGTATCGGCTGCGTGTCAGGCCGGTATCAGGTCGGTGTCAGCCAGTCGGGCGACAGTTCTCCTGTGAACAGGTCAGCAATGACAGGGCTAAGGAAGGTGTTCCGGACGCCGCTGTGCACCAGTGCACTTGCCCACGGTGTGCGCTCTCTCCCGGTCGCCTGGGAAGAGGGGTAGCCGGTGGAACTCAGAGTGGACCGTGAGCGCTGCGTCAGCGCCGGCATGTGCGCACTGACCGCCCCTGGAGTATTCGACCAGGACCCGGAGGACGGCCGGGTGGCGCCGCTGGACCTCACACCCGCGCCCGAGTCGGAGCAGGCCGTCCGCGAGGCGGCCCAGCTGTGCCCGTCCGGCGCGATCACCATCGTTCGACAATCGCCGCGAGAGGAAATTCGATGAGTCAGACGGCCCCCATCCCGCACGGCCTCCCCCTGGAGCGCGACGCGGGACCCTTCGACCCACCCCGCGAGATCACCCGGCTGCGTGAGCTTCGTCCGGTCAGCCCCCTGATCTTCCCCGACGGTCACGAGGGCTGGCTCGTCACCGGCTACGACGCGGTTCGCCGGCTCATGGCCGACACCCGGTTCAGCTCCCGCCAGGACATCGGCATCGTCCACGTGCCGTACGAGACACCCGGCATGCCCGTCGCCACCGAACCGTCACCGCAGGTGCCGGGTTTGTTCATCGCCATGGACCCGCCGGACCACACCCGGCTGCGGCGCAAGCTGACCGGCGCGTTCACCGTCAAACGGATGAAGCAGCTCGAGGAGCACATCATCGACATCGCCGAGCGGCAATTGGACCAGATGGCGCGGCTGACCCCGCCGGTCGACCTGGTCGAGGAGTTCGCGCTGCCGGTGCCCTCGCTGGTGATCTGCGAGCTGCTCGGTGTGCCCTACGCGGACCGGGAGACCTTCCAGGTCAACTCCGCCAAGTTCTTGGTCAAGGACCAATCGCTCGAGGAGAAGATGGCCGCGTACGGCGCGATGACGACGTACCTGGCCGAACTGGTCACACGCAAGCGCGCCGAACCCGGCGAGGACATACTGTCCGACCTGGCCCGCCACGACGACCTCACCATCGAGGAGCTGACCGGCATCGCTTTCCTGCTGCTGCTCGCGGGCCACGAGACCACCGCGAACATGCTCGCGCTCGGCACCTTCGCGCTGCTGGAGCACCCCGAGCAGCTGGCCGAACTGCGCGCCGACCCGGATCTGCTTCCCGACGCCGTCGAGGAACTCATGCGCTACCTGTCGGTCGCCGACATCTTCTATCGCTACGCCACCGACGACATCGAACTCGGCGGTGAAACGATCGGCAAGGGTTCCACCGTGGTCGTCTCGCTGCTGGCCGCCAACCACGACCCCCAGCGTTTCGACCATCCCGACACCTTGGACCTGCACCGCAAGGCCCGCGGCCACCTGTCCTTCGGCCACGGCGTCCACCAATGCCTCGGCCAGCAACTGGCCCGCATCGAGATGCGCGCCGGTTTCGCCGGACTGCTGCGCCGCTTCCCGACGCTCGAGCTCGCCATCCCCGCCGGTGCGGTGAAACTCCGGACCGACATGAATATCTACGGCGTCCACGAACTGCCGGTCACCTGGACGGAGACGGCACGGTAGAACTGTCGGCCGAGCGCGTGGGAACGCGCCTGGACGGCCGGTCCGTCAGCCCTGGCCGTATCGGTTGTCGGCCAGGGCGGGCATGCCCATGACGAGGCGCGCTGTGGCCAAGGCGCGCAGCGTATTTCCGGCGTCGTCCTCGTCACCGGCGGCGGGGTGGTTCGAGCCCATGCGAAAGAACACGAAGTAGGCCGTGTGGGCCGCGACGGACCGGTGGCATGAATACCGCTCACGGACAGAATGAACACCCTCGCCACGGTTGGATCGGCATATCGCACACGAGCACCGCGGCGAAACTCTTGCGATCCCACTTTTATACTCGCCGGTAACAATTGGAATCGAGAATAGCCAATGGGTAGCTGTCGACCTATTTTTGGCTCTGACATCGCTCTTTGCGGGGGAATGCTGGTTGCGAGTCGAACGCGTATTGACGGATGGGAAGCGGCACGGGCAGAATCGGCCGGGTTGATCCCGGGGGTGGAGGAGTTATGCGCGTAAAAACCGATATCCATTTCACCGTCGGCGTCGATCCCATCCGGGTGTTCGATGCGGTCGCCGCGATCGAATTGCTTCCCGAATGGTCGACGCATTCGGATGCGCGCGTGGCCACCCGCGCTGAATCCGGTCGTCCGCAGCGGGTCTACGTCACCGCGGAGACTCCGCTCGGCAAGTCCGATCTCCAGGTGCTGGAATACGACTGGACCGCGGACCGAGTGTCGTGGCAGGTCGTGGACAGCTGTGTCGGCGTCGGCGGCGGTGGCTGGTTCGAAGTCGCCGAGGACGGCGCGGGATCGCAGGTCTGGTATCACACCGAGCTGCAATCCTCGCTCTTGCTGCCCGGACTGCTCCTCAAGCGCAGTGTTCGGCGGGAGGCCGAGACCGTCGTGCAGAACTTCATCGAATTCGCCGAGGGATATACCGCGCCCCCGAAATCACGCGCCGTATAGGTCGCTCCGCTTCACCATTGGATATCCGCGACCGAGTTCAAGGGGGCGGCCACTTCCTCCGGCGCCAGTTGCAGATCCGCGTCCCGCAGCGCTTGCGGGAAGTGGAAGCGGGCTCGCTGCTCGATCTCGGTCAGCGGCACCTGGAAGACGCGGAACTCGTCGAGATCGAGCACTTCCAGCTGGTCCAGGTTCTGGCTCAGCAGGAAGCCCCGGGCCTTCAGTTCGCCGTTCTCCCGGAACGCGATGACCTTCCAGAACTCGCGCGGAATCCTGACCTGCCGGAATTCCTGGTCGTCGTCGGTGAAGACCGGGCCGCCGAACGCGCTGACCTTGAGGTCGTCGACGGTGACGTCGGCGAAGACGGCGTCCTCGAGCCGCCCCCAGACCCCATCGCGCATGCTCTGGTTGAAGTCGTCCATCTGCGGGGTGATGTTGGTGTAGAAGAACGAATCCTCGTTGGCCTTCTTGGCCTCGGGCAGGCTGCCCCACAGCAGGTCCGCGCGGCGGGCGAGGTGGCCGCGATCGAGCCGGTTGTCGCGGTACAACTCGTTGCCGACCTGGGCGTCCGCGTCGAGCCGCGCGTCCTTGACGAAGTCGATCTTCTTCCGCGACAGCTTCTTGATCGAGCCGCCGTCGATATTCCAGGCCACCCAGATGGCGAAGCGGCGCGAGCGGCGCATCGCGAGGGAGAAATGCGTGTAGTGCAGGACATCGGCGCCGTCCAGGGTGGTCGCCACGTCGGGGCGGACCTCGGCGTCCACCTCGGGGACCGGAATCGGCGACGCGAGGAAATTCGGGTCGTATCCTGCGACGGCCGCGGCTTCCTCCGCGGCCGGCGGGGTCAAGGTGATGCCGAGCTTCTCGAACACCGATTGCGGCAGGCAGGCCAGCGCGTGCTCGTCGGTGTCCGCGCCCGTCTCGCCGGCGAAATGCAATCCGGCCAGCACGGTGCTGGTCTTGCCGTCGGGGAGCTCGAAAATCCACGCCGATCCGGAGTCGCCGCCGCTGCTGATCTCGCCGTCGACCGCGGGATGGTCCGGGTCGGGCCCGATCTCGAAGCCGCCGATGCTTCTCGTGCCAACGCCGTGATAGTCGATCTTGGCGACCACGTCGACGCGCCGCACCATGCCGTGGGTGACCTGGGTGGTCCGGCCGCTCTTGATCACCTTGTCGCCCAGCTCGGGTTCGCCGAGGCGGTCCGGGACGACGTCCAGGCCCATGATCGCGGCGCTGAACCGCCGGTTCTCGATGTCGGCGACGGCGCAGTCGCCCGCCGTGCCGAGATGGGATCGGATCAGCTTGCCGAGCCGGTTGCGGTCGACCCGGTTGTCGTCACGCGGGCCCGGCTGCACGACGTCGTCGCCGAGATTGCCCGCCGCGGTGTTCAGGACGTGCCAATTGCTCAGCACATACGGTGTTCCGTCGTCCCGGTCGTAGACGACGCAACCGATCGTCCCCGCCGTAGTGCTCGGGTGGGCAACGCTGATTCCCGGCACGATCGGGTCGAGGCGCGACTTGCGCTCGGGCGCGGCCGCTTCGGTGACCAGCCGGAAGGCCGGCTCGAACGTGCGCTGTAGCACGTCGGTCGGTACCTCGATCCCGTCGACGGTGACGGTCTCCGGAATCGCCGACGTGCCAAGCGCTTCCAGCGCCTCCGGTTCGGACACCTTCTCGTGCACGGTGAACTGCACCGCGATCTCGCCGGTCGATTTTCCGTCGACTTGCTTGTGGCCGATGCCGATCGAGGAGATATTGGGGTCTTCGAGGAAGTTCTCGCCTTTGCTGCGGATGAATTTGCGCAGTGCGGCGAGAAGGTCGTCGTTTCGGGTGTTCGTCCGGCGGGCTGGTGAATTCTTTTTGGCAGGCATGGTGGCTCCGTGATCGAGGTGAGCGTGGCGTCGACGGCGTTGTCGCACCAGCTATCGCCATTCTCTGGTCACAGTCGTGCCCGCACACGAGTAGCGAACTACTCGAACGACGGGTGCCGCAATGCTGCGCAAAAGTTAGTTCGCATAACCAAAACAGTAGGTAGGCGCCTACGCGTGCTGTCGGTTTCAGCGACGTTAGATTTTCACCGATGTTCGGCCAAGGCTGTCGCCGTCGCGGTCACGAGGCCGATCAATCGAGTTCGGTCGATGCCGGGAAGCCTGCGGGCCAGCTCGTGCTCCAGCTCCGCGCGGAACTTGTGCCGCACCGCCGAGCCCTGTTCGGTGGGAACGGCGCGAGTCACGCGGCGGTCTCCCGGGTCGGTCTCCCGGGCAAGTAGCCCTCGCCGCTCCAGCCGGTCGACCATGCCGGTCACATTGGTCTTGTCACAACCGAGCGTCGCGGCCAGCTCGCCGAAGGACGGCGGCCGGTCGGCGCCGAGCAGGCACAGCAATTCGGCTTGCTGACTCGTCAATTCGAGGCGTCGCGCGATCGAGGTGTAGAGGGCGCTGATCTCGCGGTGCAGCCGTGCGAAAGCGGGCGCGAGCCCCTGATCATCGGTCGGCATGGGGAAAGTCTATGTCATCGACAGTTGACATCCTCGCTGATTTAGTTGATGATCTCGACTATCGCCATGGTCATCAATGGGAGGTGAGATGCCGGTCGCGATCGTCACCGGAGGATCCCGCGGCATCGGCCGCGCCATCGCCGAGCGTCTGGGCGCGAGGGGAGCCGCCGTCGTCGTCAACTACCGATCGAACCGGCAGGCCGCCGAACAGGTGGTGGCCGCCATCGAGGGCTCCGGTGGGCAGGCGTGGGCGGTGCGGGCCGACGTCGCCGACCCGGCGGGCCCGCGCAGGTTGTTCGACGCCGCCGAGGAGTGTTTCGGCGGCGTGGACGTCTTCGTGAACAACGCGGGCGTCGCGCGTTTCGGCTCGATAGCCGAGGCCACCGACGAGGACTTCGAGCTGATGTTCGCGGTCAACACCAAGGCGACGTTCGTCGCCCTGCGTGAGGCCGCGAAGCGGTTGCGCGACAACGGCCGCATCGTCGTCGTGTCCTCCGGCGCGACACTGACCCACCGGCCGGGCTCGGGTGTCTACGGCGCCAGCAAGGCCGCCGTAGAGCAGCTGGTTCGGGTGCTGGCCAGGGAACTCGGCCCGCGCGGCATCACGGCCAACAGCGTGCTGCCCGGTGCGGTGCGCACCGACGCACTCGCCGCGTCAGGGGCGATCGGGGCGAATCAGCAGATCCTTCAATCGATTCCGCTCGGCCGCGTGGGCGAGCCCGACGACATCGCCGACGTGGTCGGCTTTCTGACGTCGGAGGAGGCCCGCTGGATCACCGGGGCGAGCGTGCCCGCCGGTGGGGGAGCGTTCTGAACCGCGAACGTACCGGGACGGAGACGGTCCGAGACGGAACCAGGGTGTGCGCGCCTAGATCTCGATGTGAGCGCCCATGATCACCGTGCGCTCGCGGGGTAGGCCGAACTGCTCGGCGGCGTCGGCGGTGATGTAGGAGGTGGCGATGAACAGCCGCTTGCGCCACTGGGCCATCGTCGGCTCGGTACCGGGGCGCAGCTCGATCTTCGACAGGAAGTAGGACGCACGGTCCAGCTGCAACGGTCCCTCGGTGACAGCGGGGTCGAGCAATGCCAGCGCGCCGGGCACGTCTTGCGACTCCATGTAGCCGAACCGGGCGCACACGTGGATGATGCCGTCTTCGGTGTAGCCGAGGGAATCGACGCTGATCCGTTCGTCCGCCGGAACCCGCGGCACGGGTTCGGTCTCGATCGACATGATCACGACGTGTGCGTGGCGCACATGGTTGTGTTCGGCGTTGGCCCGCAAGGCCAGCGGCGCGGTTCGCTTGCCTCGGTTGAGGAAGACGGCCGTGCCGGGGACCTCGAGTATCGACGGGTCGCCCGCGTGCAAGTGGTCGACGAACTCGCGCAGCGACCCCTCCCGCCGTTCGCGTTCGGCGGTGACGATGTCGCGCCCGCGTTGCCAGGTGGTCATGATGGTGAACGCGGTGAGACCGATCAGCAGCGGCAGCCACGCGCCGTGCACGAGCTTGGTCAGGTTGGCTGCGACGAACAGCAGGTCCACCGACAGCAGCGGGACGGCGCCAAGGGCGAGCAGCCAGAGCGGGATATTCCAGCGGGCGCGGGCGACGTAGAAGAACAACAGCGTGGTGATGGTGATCGTGCCGGTCACCGCCATGCCGAACGCGTAGGCCAGCGCCGCCGAACTGCGGAAGGCGAACACCAGGGTGAGCACCGAGACCATCAGCAGCCAGTTGATCCACGGCACGTAGATCTGGCCGACCGTCGCCTCCGAGGTGTGCGCGATGCGCAGCCGGGGCAGGTAGCCGAGCCGGGCGGCCTGGGATGCCACCGAATACGCGCCGGTGATCACCGCCTGCGACGCGATCACCGTAGCGGCGGTGGCCAACAGCACCAGCGGCAGGCGACCCCATGCGGGCATGAGCAGGAAGAACGGGCTGCTGACGTGGCCGGGATCGTCGAGGATCAGCGCGCCTTGGCCGAAATAGCTGAGGATGCACGCCGGGAACACCAGAAACAGCCAGCCACGGGTGATCGCCCGGCGACCGAAATGACCCATGTCGGCGTACAGCGCCTCGGCTCCGGTCACCGCGAGGACGATCGCGGCCAAGGCGAAGAAGGCGGTGCCGAAATGGCCGAACAGGAAGCCGAGCGCGTAGGTCGGTGACAGGGCTCGCAGAATCTGCGGATGATCGGCGATGCCCGCCACCCCGCACGCGCCGATGACGGCGAACCAGGCGATCATCACCGGCCCGAACACCCGGCCCACGGCCGAGGTGCCCCGGCGCTGCACCAGGAACAGCGTCACGATGATGACCGCGGTGATCGGTACGACGAAATCCGCCAGCGACGGTTGCACGACCTCGATTCCCTCGACGGCGGACAGCACGGAGATCGCCGGAGTGATCATGCTGTCGCCGAAGAACAGCGAAGCGCCGAAGATGCCCAGCGCCGCCAGCGCCGCAGTCTGCCGTCGGCCGTGCTGCGAACCCCACCGCCGCAGCTGCGTGATCAGCGCCATGATGCCGCCCTCGCCGTCGTTGTCGGCGCGCAGGGCCAGCAGGATGTAGGTGACGGTGACGATGATGGTGACCGACCAGAAGATCAGCGAGACCACGCCGTACACGTTGTCCACACTCACCGGCACCGGATGTGGGTCGGCAGGGTTGAACACCGTCTGGATGGTGTAGATCGGACTGGTGCCGATGTCGCCGAACACCACGCCGAGTGCGGCGACCACCACGCCGAGCCGCGCGGTGTCGTGTGCGCTCGTCGCGGAGGGCGCGGGGGGTCGCTCCTCGTCGGATGTGGTCGTGTGCTGCCGATCGGTCACCGAGTCCTCCTAGCGCGGGCTGTCCGGCCGCCCGTGCGGACGATACCGTTCCCGGAGTTGGGCCGTCGGGCAGTAGCCGCCGCATGACATCCGGCGTCGTGCCTACCGCGGCTCAATACGACACGCGCGTCATGCGGATCTCGGAGATCGACATGCCCCGGCGGCGGCGGAACAATCCACGCAGTGTTCCGGCGTTGAGATAACCCACCTTGGCGGCCACCGCGTCCACCGTGAGCGAAGTGGTGCGCAGCAGTTGCACGGCGCGTTCCAGGCGGATGTCGTGCACGAATTCCGTGGGGGACATGCCCAGTTCGGCGTGGGTGGCCCGCTGCAGGCTGCGTTCGGTGACGCCGACGGCGCGAGCGGCCTGGGATATCCGGAAATTCTCGCCGAGGTGTGCGCGGACCCAGCGTTCGAAGGCGGCGGTGACGGAATCGCCGCGGGCGATGATCTCGGGGACGATGAACTCCCGTTGCGGTCGGCCCGCGCCCACCGCCAGGTAGCGCATGGCGCGTTCGGCCAGGGCCGGGCTCTTGCTCGCGATCAGCGACAGCGCCAGGTCCATGTGCGAGAGCGCGGCGCCCGCGGTGGTGACGCGTCGACCGCGACACAGCGTGCGTCCCTCGTCGAGTTCCACGTGCGGGTAGCGGCGCCGGAAGCTGGGGCCGAGCCACCAGCTCGTGGTCGCGGGGGAGCCGTCCAGCACGCCCGCTTCGGCCAGGAAGAACGTTCCGGTGCAGGCGCCGGCGAGGTGAGCGCCCCGATCGCGGGCCGCGACCAGCCGGTCGAGCACCGGACGGCTGGCGGGTGCGGAAACCAGGTCGATCAGCGCCGCGGCCTCCAGGACGTTCACGGCGGGCACGATCATCAGATCGAACCCGTCGCCGAGTTCGTCGAGCGGGATCGTCGGCACGGTGTGGCCGTTGCCCGACCGCACCGTGGCGCCGAACGACGCGCTGTGCACCCGCCACGGCTGCGGCGGGTCGGGCAGCTCGGTGCGCACGGCGTTGGCGGTGTTGAAGGTTTCCAGTAGGGCGGCGTATCCGAAATCGGCTACGCCGTCCACCACGAAGACGACGACGTCCATGTCGGAAACGGTACCGAAGATGTCGTTTGCGACACTCGGTTCCGCCGGGATTCTGTCCTACCGTCATCGCGAGACGGCTCGCCGCCGAGCGAACCGGGGAGCCGATCGAACCCGCCGTACCTCGTTTGGGAGCGTGACCATGATCGAAACGACCGGGACGCATCACATCCGGTTGACCGTGACCGACATCGCCCGGTCGCGTGCCTTCTACCGAGATGTGCTCGGTTTCCCCATCGCCGCCGAATCGCCCGGCAGCCCCGACGATCCGGAGGTGCGCGTCGACCCGATGCGACTGTTCGGCGGGGTGGTGTTCCAGGCCAACGGCATGTTGCTCGGCCTGCGTCCGGTCGCCGATCCGGCGGACCGATTCGATTCCGAACGTGTGGGTTTGGACCATCTCAGCTTCACCGTCCCGGCGCGGGACGATCTGGTGGCCGCGGCCGCTCGCCTGGCCGATGCGGGCATCGAACACGGGAAGATCACCGAGATGGCCGATTTCGGCATCGCGATCCTGTCGTTCTCCGATCCCGACGGCATCCATCTCGAACTCACTGCGCCCCTGTGAGTTTGCGTCCGCTCGCAGCGGGCATGCCCGATCCGGAATGAACGCTGTCCTGATGAAGGCTTGGCCGACCGGCCGTACGAGCGGTGCGGTCGTGCCGGGGAGGTAGGCCGATGCTGGTCCAGCGTGCGCGACCGCGGAAGCTGTCCGAGGATTCGGCGCTGCCGAGTCCGAGCGCACTGCTGTGCGCGCTGGGCGGCCAGCACGTGCAGGGCCCGGTGAGCCGGTGGGCGCGCGAGCTGACCGAACTGCACCGGCGGCGCCGGGAGGACGCACGGGAATCGATCGGGACGCGGCGGCGGCGCGCCGAGTTGGTCGAACGGATCGACACCTGGGCGGCGCTGCACCTGCCGTGCGCCGACCCCGCGGTGCGGGTGCACCACGAGAGCCTGGGGGAGATGATCGACCGGATGGCCGCCGTCGCGGAAGACGCGTTCCATCTGCTGATGCACGACGATCCGGGAGGCGAGCGCATGCACGCGGCATGGACCCGGCTGGCCGAACTGGAGATCGCCTACGCCGATCTGGTGCGCGCGATCGGGGACGGCCGTCGGCGTCTTCCGTCCGGACGAACCAGCGCTTCGGGGGCCCAGTGATGCCGGGGTGGCCTACCGGCGGTCGATCGAGTGGCCGGGCCGGTCGCATCGGACGAACGCGCTGGTCATCGTTGTCGGCATCCGTTGTGGGGAGTGCGCGCGTCCGCGTCGCGGCGCCTCGCGATCAGCCGTCCCAGGACGAAGACGCGCGCGCCGAGCCGTGGCCGATCGAGTTCACTACGGAGGAGGGCGTAGGCTGGGCGCTCCGACGGACGGCGCGACTTCTGGGAGCGGTGCATGAGCAAGGGTGAGGGGACTCCTCCCGCTACGACGCGGACCGGCACGATCAGCGTGCGGGTGCCCGCGGTGTCCGAACAGCTCGCGATGTTGCGTGCCTTGGCCGAGACCGTCGTGCTCATGGCCGATTTCGGCATCGACGAGGTGACCGACATCCGGCTGGCCCTCGACGAGGTGGCCAGCGCCCTGGTGCTGGACGCGGTGGACGGGGCGGAGCTGGAGTGCGCGTTCGGCTTCGAGGACGACGCGGTGGAGGTGCGCGTCTCCACCGTCACGGTGTCGGACGCCAGCCCGGACGAGTCCGGCTTCGGCTGGCACATCGTGGCGACGCTCACGGATTCGGTCTCGGCCACTCGAGGCGCACACGACTCCGCTGTGGGCGGCTACCCGACCGTCGTCGACTTCCGTTGGGTGCGCGGCGGCTCGAATAATGAGTAGCGAGTCGAATCAGGTCGCTTCCAAGCGCAAATCGCGGGGAGACACCTACGACAATATCGAGCCGCTCTTCGCCGAACTGGCCGCGCTGGCCCCGGACGATCCACGCCGGGACGCCGTGCGCACCGAGCTGATCGAACGTTGCTTGCCGCTGGCCGAACACATCGCCCGCAAGTTCAGCGGCCGCGGCGAGAGCTTCGAGGACCTGTTGCAGATCGCTCGGGTGGGCATGCTCGCCGCCGTCGACCGCTTCGATCCGGGGCACGGCGCGACCTTCCTGTCGTTCGCGGTGCCGACGATCATGGGTGAAGTGCGCAGGCATTTCCGCGACTACGCCTGGTCGGTGCGAGTGCCACGGCGGCTCAAGGAGATCCAGTCCACCATCGGTCCGACGGTGGAGATCCTGTCGCAGCGGCTGGGCCGGATGCCGCGGGCGCGGGAGATCGCCGAGGAACTGGGCGCGGACCTGAACGAGGTGACCCAGGCGCTCATCGCCCGCAACGCCTACCAGACCTCCTCGATCGACGCCGCCTCGGACACCGACGACTCCGAATCCGGCGGTCCCTCGCTGCTGGACTCGCTCGGCGCCGAAGACCCGGACTTCAGCACCGTGGAGAACTACCTGGCGGTCAAGCCGCTGCTGGCGGCGCTGCCGGAACGTGAGAAGCAGGTGCTGGTGATGCGCTTCTTCGACTCGATGTCCCAGGAGCAGATCGCCCAGCGCATCGGATGTTCGCAGATGCAGGTCTCACGGATTCTGTCGAAGACCTTGAAATCGCTGCGCGAGCAGGCGCTGCGGGACTGACCCGCGCCCCGGCGGAGGCGTTCACTCGCCGGTCAGCCCGTGGTGATGCTCGCGCATCGCGTGGACGACGGCGACCAGCACGCGATGTGCGGCGCGCAGGTCCGCGTCGGGCAGTTCGGCCATCGCGGCTCAGTTTCTGAGAGAGTTGGCGGGGTGAGCGCTTGGGATCGCTATGCGTCGGTGGTGACCGCCCGGACCTCGTGGGTGCTGCTCGTGGTGCTCGCCGCGGCTTCGATCGGCCTGATCGGCGCGGTGGGCGAGAACGAGTCCGCCGGGCAGGCCCCTACCGCGCTACCGGCCTCAGCCGAATCGGCGCGAGTCGAACAGGCGCTCGAGGAGTTCCCGGACGCGGGGTCGGCCGCCGCGATCATCGTGGTGACGCGCGCCGATGACGGCGAGCTGACCGATGACGACCGCAACGCCACCGTGGCGGCGGTCACGCGCGCGTCGGGACGGACACCCGGCCCGAGCGACCTGCTCGCTTCGCCGGATCGGAAAGCGGCGATCGGGCAAGTGCCCGTGGACGCCGACCTGAGCGGATTCCCGCTGACCGACCGGATCGGGGACATCCGTGCCGTCGCGCGGGAGGGCCTGCCCGAGGGACTCGTCCTGCAGGTTACCGGCGGTCCGGCGTTCGGCGCCGACATCGCCGACTCGTTCTCCGGCGCCAACGTCACCCTGCTGGCGGTGACCGCGATGGTCGTCGCCGTGCTGCTGATCGCGACGTACCGCTCCCCGGTGCTGTGGCTGGTGCCGCTCGCGGTGGTCGGCGCGGCCGATCGGGTGGCCACCGGCGCCGGAACCGCGCTGGCGCGTGTGACCGCCCTGACCTTCGACGGCTCGACCTCCGGTGTCACGAGTGTGCTGGTGTTCGGTGCGGGCACCAACTACGCGCTGCTGCTGGTGTCGCGTTATCGGGACGAACTGCATCGGGAAGCCGACCACCGAACGGCATTGCGACACGCGGTGCGGCGCGCCGGGCCCGCGATCCTGGCCAGCAACGTCACGGTGGTCGCCGCCCTGCTCGTGCTGGTGCTCGCCTCCGTGCCCAGCACGCGCAGTCTCGGTGTGATGGCCGCGCTGGGATTGCTGGTCGCGGTGGTGTTCGTCCTGCTCGCGCTGCCCGCCGCGCTCGCGTTGTGCGGGCGCAACGTGTTCTGGCCGTTCGTGCCGGAGGCCGACGATCGCGATACGGCGAACGAGGGCGTCTGGCACGCGGTCGCCGCGTGGGTGGTGCGCAGGCCCGCGGTGGTCGCCGGAACCGCGCTCGTGGTGCTGGCCATCTGCGCGACCGGATTGCTGTCGACGCAGGTGGGACTGTCGCAGACCGAGCAGTTCCGGGTTCGCGCGGAGTCGGTGGAGGGATTCGACGCCCTCGCTCGGCATTTCCCCTCCGGCGCTTCCGATCCCGCGATCGTCCTCGCGCGCAGCGACGCGGTGGTGGAGGTCGACGCGGCGTTCCACCGCACGGAGGGCGTGGTGATGACCTGGCAGACCGGCACCTCGCCGACCGGGCTGACCCGGTGGGCCGTGGTGATCGACGCGCCGCCGTCTTCCGCACGTGCCTTCGACACGATCGAGGCGCTGCGCGCGTCGGTGGCCCAGGTGCCGGGCGCCGACGCGATCGTCGGCGGCACCGATGCCCAGGCGCTGGACGTCCAGACGGCCGCGAGCCGCGACCGCAAGCTGATCATTCCGCTGATCCTGGTCGTCGTGCTGGTGGTGCTGCTGGTGCTGCTGCGCGCGGTGCCTGCCGCGTTGCTGCTCGTCGCGGTCACGGTGTTGAGCGCGCTGGCGGCGCTCGGGCTGGGCAGCTGGATGAGCGAGCACGTGTTCGGGTTCCCGGCGCTGGACATCAGCGTGCCGCTGTTCGCGTTCCTGTTCCTGGTCGCGCTCGGCGTCGACTACACGATCTTCTTGGTGACCAGGGCCCGCGAGGAGACTCCGGGCCACGGCACCACGCATGGCATGGTGCGGGCGGTGTCGGTGACCGGCGCGGTGATCACCAGTGCGGGCATCGTGCTCGCGGCGGTGTTCTGCGTGCTCGGCGTGCTCCCGCTGATCACCCTGACTCAGGTCGGCATCGTGGTGGGCCTCGGCATCCTGCTGGACACGTTCGTCGTGCGCACGGTCGTGATCCCCGCGCTGTTCAGCCTGATCGGGCGGAAGATCTGGTGGCCGAGCGAGCTGCGGCTCGTCGAGGAGGAGGGCGACGGGCGCGGCGGCGCGGATCAGTCGGCGGGCGCCCAGCCCGGGCCGCGGAACAAGTAGCCGCCGCGGGCGCGCCACGAGGGCGCGCTACGCAGGTCCCGCCAGATCGAGGCGAACTCGTGGGTGGCGACCTTCGCCGGATTGAACGTCTCGATGTTCTTGGTCAGCCCGTAGCGGACGCGTTCGTCCTCCGGCTCGAAGGTGCCGAACAGCCGATCCCAGATGATCAGGATGCCGCCGTAGTTCTTGTCCAGGTAGCGATCGTTGGAGCCGTGGTGCACCCGGTGATGGGACGGGGTGTTGAACACGAATTCCACGGGACGCCACAGCGTCGCGACCCGCTCGGTGTGGATGAAGAACTGGTAGACGAGGCTGACCGACTGTTGCAGCAGGATCATCCAGGGCGGGAAACCGGCCAGCGCCAGCGGCAACCAATAGGGCAGCGAGCTGAACGGGGTCCACGGCTGGCGCAGCGCGGTGGAGAGGTTGTAGAACTCGCTCGAGTGGTGCACCACGTGGCTGGCCCAGAACACGCGCACCGTGTGGTGCGTGCGGTGATACCAGTAGTAGGCGATCTCGTCGGCGAAGAACAGCGCGACCCAGGTCAGCGGATGGTCCGTCGGGAGATGGAACGGGGCGGCCAGGTACGCCGCGGCGTACACCGCGACGACCGCGAGTTTCCAGCCGAGGTTCACCACCACGTTCCCCAGCCCCATGAGCACGCTGGTGCGCGCGTCGCGGAACTGGTAGCCGAGTTGGTCGTCGTCGGGCAGCAGGTGGAAGGAGGCCGCTTCGAGGGCAAGGCAGAGCACGAAAACCGGTATGGCGTGGGCGATCAGGTCGAACAATGGGTCAATCTTTCGGTGCTGCTTGGGCGTCCACCAGGCGGGTGAGCAGGGCGTAGGCGGTGTCGTAGGCCGCGGCCGAATCGCGGCGGGCAATGTGTTCCGCGAGCGCGCGATGGGCGCCGGGATCGATGTATTCCTTGTTCAGGCCCAGTTCGGCGACGACTTCCATACCGATCCCGAAATAGCCGGAGACCAGGGTGTTCAACGCCAGCCGGTAGGCGAGATTGCCGGAGCCGTCCAGGATCGCCACCCAGAACGCCAGATCGGCATCGACCATGGCGCCGAACGGGGCGGTGGCGTCCGGATAGGCCGCGGCGGCGCGTTGCACCGTCGCCAGTTGGTCGGCGTCGGCGTGCTCGGCGCACAACCGGGCCGCGTCGGCGGCGACCGAACGCCGCATCACCGCGATGTCGTGCAGGATCCGTCTGGCCGGTACCGCGCCGGAGCGAGTGAGCGCGGTCAGGATGTCCAGGCCCGCGTGCGAGCGCCAGTCGAGAACCCGGGTCTTGCCACCGGGCGTGACGCGGACCAGCCCGCTCTGCTGTACGCGCTTGAGCGCTTCGCGGACGGCGTGGCGGTTCACCTGGAACATCTCGGCCAGCTCGCGCTCGGAGGGGAGCGTCGCCTCGGGGGCGAGTTTGCCGCTCAGGATCGCGTCGATGATCTGGCCGAAGACCGTATCGGAGACGGCGGTGCGGGCGACCGCGGCGAATTCCATGTCACCGAGTCTCGCGTATGGCGGTCAACAGGTCAACTGGTTGGACCAGTTCCTGGAAAGAAAGGCGGATGCCCGCTTCATGCGGCCATCCGCCTACGACCTATCCGCCTGCGCTTTCGCTCAGCCGTGCGCGGTGCTACCCCGCGTTCGCTACGGCCGTGCGCGGCGCCAGGCACGGACAACGTCCGATAGCGCACGCGCGGCGGTCAGTGCCGGAAGGCGTCCTTGACCTTCTCGCCGGCGTCCTTCAGGTCGGACTTGATCTGGTCGGTGCGGCCTTCGTCGCGCTTCCCCCGGTCACCCTTGGCCTCGCCGAGCTTTTCTTTGGCCTGACCAGCGACTTTATCGGTCTTGTTCTTCGCCTTGTCGACTGCGCTCATGTCACAACCTCCTTTTGAAGCGACCGGCCGGCCATCTTCAGCCGGTCTTCTCGGCAGTAGCCCGCAATCGGGCGGCCAAACATCGGCCATTCCTCGTAAAAAGCGGAAGACCCGGCGGGAAACCGGGTCTTCGCGGAAATCGTGCGTATTCGAGATCGCCGCCGAATCCGCATGCTGCGTGCGGTCTCCGGCGCGCCGGGAATTACGCGGCCGGAACCGTGGGCGGTGTCAGAAGGCCTTGCAGCACACCGACACCCGCGCCGAGGGCCGCACCGACGGCGATGGCAGGGGAGGCGACGAATCCATAACCGATGGCGGCGCCGAAGGCCATGACGGCCACCGTCCCGGTCGGAAACATCGGCAGGCCCGCGATGGCGCCGCAGATGGCGCCGATGACCGCTCCGATCGAGGCGACCGGCGCGGCCACCATGCTGCCCGCCGAGGCGCCGATGGCGGTGGAGCCGATCAGGTCGGCGGCGATGCGGTCGGAACGCGACGGATCGAAGCCCGCCGAATCCAGGGTCTGCGCGATGCCTGCTTCCGGGCCCGCGATCGCGTCGTTGAACATCTTGCCCTGCTCGGGAGTCATGAAGTCCGGGCGGCCGATCACCACCGAACCCACGCGCAGCGTGCCGGGCGGCGCCTCGATCGGCGCGACCGCGGGAGCCGGGGCTGCGGGGTTGGGCAGGTGCAGCCGCTGCGGATCGATCGGCGCGAGCAGGTTCGGATCCGGCATCGGCCGGTTGACGCTCAGGTCGTTGCGGCCCGCGGATACCGGGGGTGCGGCCGGAAAAGCCTCGGGCGGAAAGGCTCCGGGGTCCGCGGGATCGGCCGCCGGGGTGATGAGGCCAGGGCCGGGCGCCGGGGCGGACGGGATCTGGACGGAGATCTGCGGCAACAGCGGGTCGGCAGTGGCGGTCGCGGCGGCGCCGACCAAGGACAACGGAATGGCGCCCGCGACGACCAGAGTGGCGGCGCGGCGGAAGAACGGGTGTGCTGGAGTTTCGATTTCGGGTACTGCTATGCCCATGGACTTACCCACCTCATTCTGAAGAGGACATGTACCTACCCTTCTAGTTCGATTCAGAAAGCCCCACGGATGCGCGGGAGTTCGAATTATTTTCGATTGCGGCGAAACGCGCCCCTGCCAATCGAATCCGCGTGACAGCGCCGAATAGCCCTGTCGCTGTGGTCAACCGATCGCGACTGCGCTGCTGCCGGTTTTCTTCAACCGAAATCAGGGAAACCGCCCCCGAAACGGGGCTTTGCCCCGCTGCGCGGGTTCCGAGCCACGCCGTGGCCTGATCAAGAGCCCATCCGATCCCCGACGTGCCCCGCCGGGCACACCCGGCGGGGACAACGCGTCAGGATGCCGCGTCGAATCCGGCGCGCAGGTCGGTGAGGATGTCGTCGATTCCCTCGATGCCGACCGCGAGTCGGACCAGGCCGGGGGTGACGCCCGCGGCCAGTTGCTCTTCCGGCGTCAGTTGCGAGTGGGTGGTGGAGGCCGGGTGGATCACCAGCGAGCGGACGTCGCCGATGTTGGCCACGTGGCTGTGCAGGCGCAGCGCCTCGACGAACCGCTTGCCCGCGTCCACGCCGCCCGCCAGCTCGAAGCCGATCACCGCGCCGGTGCCCTTCGGGGCGAGGGCGCGGCCGCGCTCGTACCACGGCGACGACGGCAGGCCCGCGTAGGACACCGAGGTGACTTCCGAACGGGTGGTGAGGAATTCGGCCACCGCCTGCGCGTTCTGCACGTGCCGCTCGATCCGCAGGCTCAGCGTCTCCAGGCCCTGGCTGATCAGGAACGCGTTGAACGGCGAGACCGCCGAGCCGAGGTCGCGCAGCAGTTGCACGCGCGCCTTCAACGCGTAGGCGGGCGCGCCGAGTTCGGCGTACACGACACCGTGGTAGCTCGGGTCGGGTTCGGTGAAGCCGGGGAAGCGGCCGCCGGTCCAGTCGAACTTGCCGCCGTCCACGATCACGCCCGCGATGGCCGCGCCGTGTCCGCCGAGGTACTTGGTGGCCGAGTGCACGACGATGTCGGCGCCATGGGCCAGCGGCTGGATCAGGTACGGCGTGGCGACGGTGTTGTCCACGATCAACGGCACACCGTTGTCGTGGGCGACGCCCGCGATCCCCGGGATGTCGAGGATGTGGTTCTGCGGGTTGGAGATCGTTTCGCCGTACAGCGCCTTGGTGTTCGGGCGGATGGCGGCTTTCCACTGCTCGAGGTCGTCGGGGTCGTCGACGAACGAGACCTCGATGCCGAGCTTGGGCAGCGAGTAGTGGAAGAGGTTGTAGGTGCCGCCGTAGAGCCGGGGGCTGGACACGATGTGGTCGCCCGCTCCGGCGATGTTGAGGATCGCGAAGGTCTCCGCGGCTTGCCCGGAGGCCAGCAGCAGAGCGGCCACGCCGCCTTCCAGGGCGGCGATGCGCTGCTCCACCGCGTCCTGGGTCGGGTTCATGATCCGGGTGTAGATGTTGCCGGGCTCGGCCAGACCGAACAGCGCCGCCGCGTGCGCGGTGTCGCGGAAGGTGTAGGAGGTGGTCTGGTAGATCGGCAGGGCGCGGGCGTTGGTCGTGCCGTCCGGAATCTGTCCGACGTGGATCTGCTTCGTCTCGAAGCTCCAGTCCTGCGACAGGTCGGGTTCGGTCATCGGGAAGGTTCTCCTTCTGGTGAGTGATCGAGCTGGTTGGGACGGCGGCTAATCGGTGATCAGCCTGGTGTCGACCGGAGTGCGCCCGGTCGTGAGATCCAGTACGGGGCAGTGCGCGTCGACGGCCTGCTGGAGTTCGGCATAGCGCTGCTCGGTCTCGGGCCCGCTGAGGCGGACGGTCACCCGCACCGCCTGGAAGCCGGGGCGAACGTTCTCATCCAAGCCGAAGAACCCGCGCACGTCGAGATCGCCTTCGGCGCTCACCGCCAGTTCATCGATCGTGATGCCGAGGCGCTGGGCCCAGAACCGATAGGTCACCACTTGACAGGCGATGAGCGACGCCAGGTACACCTCGACCGGATTGGGCGCGGTGTCCGCGCCGCCGAGCGCGGGTGGTTCGTCCACGCGCACGGTGTGCCTACCGAGCGTGATCGCGCTGCCCACTGTCCCTTCCGGAGTCCCGGAGGCACGGAACACCACCAGCGCGTTCGCCGGGTCGTCGGCGACCGCCTTCGCCGTCGCGTCGGCGATGTCGTTGAGCGGGGTGCCCACATCAGTTGTCATGTCCACTGACGCTAGAAACCGCAGGGGGCGACGGCGATAGTTACATTCGGACTGAGTGCAAGGATGGTGCGCGGTACTGCGTCAGTCCGCGGGTTCGCTCTCCGGTTCCGGCGGTGGCGCGGTGGCCGCGTCGATCTGCTCGCCGAGGTAACGCAGGACCACCGCGGCGATCGCGACGACCGGCACGGCCAGGAACGCGCCGACGATCCCGTAGAGTGAGCCGCCCGCGGTGACCGCGAGCAGCACGATGACCGCGTGCAACTGCATGCTGCGGCTCTGCAACACCGGTTGCAGCACGTTGCCCTCCAGTTGCTGTACGGCCACGACGATGCCGAGCACGATCAGCGCGGTGACGAAGCCGTTGCCCACCAGCGCGACCAGCACCGCGAGGGCGCCCGCGACGAACGCGCCGACCATCGGCACGAATCCGCCGAGGAAGGTGATCACCGCGAGCACCAGCGCCAGCGGTACCCCGAGGATGACCAGACCGGCGCCGATGAGCACCGCGTCGACCAGGCTGACCAGCGCCTGGGTCCGGATGAACCCGCCGAGCACGACCCAGATCCGGCTGAGCACCTCTTCCAGGTGCCTGCCGCCGCGGCTGCCGGAGACGCTGTGCAGCCAGGGCAGGAAACGCGGCCCGTCCTTGACGAAGAAGAAGCTCAGTACCAGCACGAGGAACAGGGTGATCAGCGCCGACGTCGCGGTGGTCACGCCGCTGAATACGCCGGTGGCGATCTGCGCGGAACTCGACTGCAACCGGGACACGATGGCGTCGACCGCCGAATTCAACTGCTCTTCGCGGATTCGCAACGGCGGCCCCTGCAACCAGTCGCGCACCTGGTTGACGCCCGCGCTCGCCTTGTCGGCCAGTTCCGGGACCTGGTCGACCACCGAGGGCACGATCAGCGCGATGACACCGGCGAGCACACCGAGGAAACCGAGCACCGCGAGCGAGGCCGCCGCGGCGGGCGGCAAGCCGCGGGCGGTGAGCCAGCGCACCGGTGGCCACAGCACGGTGGCGATCACGATCGCCAGCGCCACCGGCAGGATCACCACCCACAGCCGGGCGACCAGGAAGCCGAGCACCCACGCGCCCGCCGCGATCGCGACGATGCAGACCGCCCACTTGGCCAGCCACAGCAGGCCCACACCGATGACATCACCGCGATCACGCGGCGTGAGTTCGTCCGGTTTGTCGCTTTTGCTGCGTTCGCTCACCGGCCCAGTCTGGCACGCGCCACGAGATCGAGCGGGACTCGTGATCAGGCGACGCGGTCGATTCCGGGTCCTGTGCGCACTGGAGTCGCTGTTTGGCCCCGGCATCCCCGGTCATCACCTGAGCAGGTCATCGGAAGGGTGGTTGCCGTGCGGTGTGTGGTGTTCGGTGCGACCGGCTACATCGGCGGACGACTGGTGCCGGAGTTGCTGCGCGCGGGTCACTCGGTTCGCGTGCTGGCACGCACACCCGGCAAGCTCGCCGAGGCCCCCTGGCGCGATCGCGTCGAAGTGGTGGCGGGCGACGTGACCTCGGCCGCCGACGTGCGCGGCGCGCTGGCGGGGCAGGAGGTGCTGTACTACCTGGTCCATTCGCTGACCCGCGCCGACTTCGACACGGTGGACCGGGAGGCCGCCACGCTGGTCGCGGCCGAGGCGGCGCACGCGGGGCTGACCAGGATCGTCTACTTGGGCGGCATCGTCCCGGGTGCGCAGCGGCTGTCGCGGCACCTGGCCTCCCGCACCGAGGTCGGCGAGATCCTGCAGGGGGGCGCGGTACCCGCCCTGGTGCTGCAGGCCGCGGTGATCATCGGTTCCGGCTCGGCCAGTTTCGAGATGCTGCGCTATCTGACCGAGCGTCTGCCGCTGATGGTCACCCCGCGCTGGGTGCGCAACCGGATCCAGCCGATCGCGGTGCGTGACGTGCTGTATTACCTGACGCGGGCGGCGACGCTGCCCGAAGGCGCGGGCGGCGCGTTCGACATCGGCGGCCCGGACGTGCTGACCTACGTGCAGATGATGCGCGCCTACGCCGAAGTGGCCCAGCTGCCGCGACGGCTGATCGTGCCGGTGCCGGTGCTGACGCCGTGGTTGTCGGCGCAGTGGGTGAATCTGGTGACCCCGGTGCCGCGCGCGATCGCCGTTCCGCTCATGGAGTCGCTGATCAACGACGTGGTCTGCCGCGACCACGCGATCGCGGGCCTCATCCCGGACCCACCGGACGGACCGACCGGTTACCGCAGAGCAGTCGCGTTGGCGCTGGAGAAGATTCGCGATCTGGACGTACCGACCAGGTGGTCGGACGCCCATCCGCCGGGCGCGCCGTCGGACCCGCTGCCCACCGACCCGGCGTGGTCGGGCGGGTCGCTGTACCGGGACGTGCGCGAACGCCACACCGATGCCGACCCCGCGACGCTGTGGCGGGTGATCGAGGCTATCGGGGGCGAGCACGGCTGGTATTCCTTCCCGCTGGCCTGGTCACTGCGCGGTTGGATCGACCGGCTCGCCGGCGGCGTCGGTCTCGGCCGTGGACGCCGCGATCCACACCGGCTGCACGAAGGGGAGGCGCTGGATTGGTGGCGGGTGGAGCGGATCGAACGACCTCGGATGCTGCGCCTGCGCGCCGAGATGCGGGTACCGGGACGGGCGTGGCTCGAGCTCGCGGTCGAGCCGGACGGTCCGGGCGCCACCTACCGCCAGTGCGCGGTGTTCGAACCGCACGGACTGGCCGGGCATCTGTACTGGAAATCCATCGCGCCGTTCCACGCGGCCATCTTCGGCGGGATGGCGCGCAATATCACCGGCGCCGCGGAATCTTCCCGCGCGCGGTGACGCGGCCCGCTCACCCGGCTATCCGGTGGCGGGGGTCGCCAGCGCCGCGGCGATCAGCGGCCACGAGTTGTGCAGGTCCTCTTGCCAGTAGCCCCAGGAGTGCGTGCCGGAGGGACGGAAGTCGAACGTCGCGGGGATGTTCAAGGCACGCAATCGATCGCTCAGGTCGTGAGCGCACTGGTTGATGATCGCCTCCAGGAAGCCGCCGGTGACGAGCTGGCTGACCAGTTTGTCGCGATTGCCGTCGATGCCGGGCCCGCCGGGCCGGTCGAACGGTCCCGGCATGCCGGTGCCGGTGGAGACGTAGATGGCAGTGCCGCGCAGTTGATCCGCGTGCAGGTACGGGTCGTTGGCGGCCCATCGGGGATCGGTGGGCGGGCCCCACATGTTGAGGGCGTTGCCGCGCCAGCGGGTGACGACGGCGGCGACCATGGCTTGGCCTTGCGGATCGCTGGTGCGGACGCATCCGCTGTAGGAGCCGACGGCTCGATAGAGCCCGGGTGCGTTGAGGGCGAGCTGGAATACCGAGGTGGCCGCCATGGAGATTCCGGCGACGGCGTTGGCGCCGTTGCCGGCGAAAGTGGCGTCGATCAGCGGCGGCAGTTCTCTGGTGAGAAATGTCGTCCAGCGTTGCCTGCCCAGCACCGGATCGTCCGTCCGCCAATCCGCGAAATAACTTCCCTCGCCGCCCATGGGCACGACGACATTCACTTGTTTGTCCCGGAAGAAATCCTCGATATCGGTCCGATCGGTCCAGTTGCTTCCTTCCGAGCCGCCGCTGGCTCCGTTGAGCAGATACAGCGTCGGCGCGGGTGCCGAATTATCCGGTGCGCGGATGACTTTCACCGGGATCGTGGTGCCCATCGCGGCGGAATGGATCCGCACGTCGGTCAGCCGACCGGTGCCAGGCTCGATGCCGACCACTCGGGCGTCATCCGCGGTCACCGTGTCCGGTGTCCGGGCCGTAGGTTCCGCTGTCGCCGCAGGCCAGGCCGGTGACAGCGGTGTAGCGGCGAGCGCGAGCGCGACGGCGATCGAGGTGATGATCGCGCCTGGCCTGCCTGTCGTTCGTGCCCGCACGCAAGACCTCCGAACCTGCTTCGTGCACCGTAGTGGTGGCGAAAGTAGGGCGCGGTCACGATGCCCGGCAAGCGCTCGCGAGCATTCTTGGGAAACTCGACGACCCGCCCGCGCCGTCTGCTGGTGGTGGTCACAAGATTCCGTGCTACCCATGGTCGTCGGATGATCGAAGTCGTTAACTTTCATGGGGGTTCAGCCGAGGATTTCTCCTCGCCGGCACGAATCGAGAACACCTGTGGTCAATTTCGGTTTCATCGACGAATGGCATCCCGCCGCGGGAAAGCTCACCAGTTGGCGCGCGGCACCGGAATCGCTCGCCGCGGCGCGCCGTGCCCAGGCGCATCCGGCGCCGCCGTCGCATCAGCAGGAGGAATACCTGCGCACCACATACCGCAATGCCGATGCGGGCTTCCGCGTTTCGCGGGTGTGCATGCTCGCGTTCACGATTCCCGGCGTCCCGGACCATGCCGCGCTCACGCGCACGGTCGACGCTTTCCTGCGCAGGCACGACACGTTCTGGAGCTGGTTCGTCCGCACCCCGGAGGACCGGGTGGAGCGCCGGGTACTCGACCCGGCGGACATCAGGATGGTGCCGACCGAACACGGCGTCCACACCGAAAGCGACACCATCCGAGCGCACGTCTTCGCCGAGACGCCCGGCCCGCTGGACTGGGACTGCTTCAGTTTCGGCGTCATCGAGCACGCGGAGTCGTTCACGATGTACGCGGCGGTGGATCACCTGCACACCGACGGTGTGGCACAGGCACTGTCGTGCGTGGACCTGCTGACGCTCTACGGCAGCGAATTGTCCGGCGGCAGCCTGACTCCCGCGCCGGTGACCGGCCACATCGCGTACTGCGAGCGCGAGCGCCGCCACAGCGCCGAGCTGACCGCCGACTCACCGCAGATCTCCGTCTGGCTGGATCTGCTGCGGCGCAACGGCGGTGACGTGCCCGGTTTCCCGGTGGACCTGTGGGTCGACGGAGACCAGCACGTCCGGGGTGCGCAGGTGACCACCGTCCTCATCGACGAACCGGGTGCGCTGCGCTTCGAGGAGGCCTGCCGGGCGCACGACGGCCGGTTCACCGGCGGACTGTTCGCCGCGGCCGCGCTCGCGGAGATCGAATTGGCGGGTGGCGACTGGTATTTCGGTCTCACGCCGGTGAACACGCGCCGCACCGACGGAGAGGCCGCCTCGGTCGGGTGGTACACGAATCTGATCCCGGTGGCCTTCTCGGTGGGCGCCGAGCAGTCTTTCGCGGACGTGGTAGCGGCGGCGCAGCAAGCATATGACCAGGGCAAAGACCTGACCGACGTGTCCTTGCACCGGGCACTGCAACTGGCGCCGCCCGAACTCGGTATCCGCACTCGGCCGGGTTGGAACGCGCGCATGCTGTCCTACCTGGACATTCGCAAGATGGCGGGCGTCGAGATGTTCGACAAGATCGACGGCGGCATGTTCGCCAACCGCGGCAGTTCGCGCGAGGTCTACATCTGGATCAACAGGTTCACCGACGTCACCACCCTCAGCCTGCTGTTCCCCGACACGCCGCAGGCGCACGAGGCGATCGGGCGCTACGTCACCGCCATGCAGGCGATCGTGGCCGACGTCGCCGCGAAAGGCGACCGCGCGGTGCGGGTCGGCGCCCTTCCATGAGTACGCGGGCGAGCATCGCCACCGGCACGCCTTCGGTGGTCGTCGGCCCGCCGGAGTGGGCCGCGCTGGGCGCGTGCCTGCTCGCGGTGTTCATGCAGATGCTGGACATGACGATCGTCAACACCGCGCTGCCGAGCATCGCCAAGGACCTCGCGGCGCCCGGTTCGGCGCAGTTGTTCGTCGTGGCGGGCTACAGCCTGGCCTTCGCGGGCACGCTGATGACCGCCGCGCGGATCGGGGAGTCGATCGGGCGGCGGCGCGTCTTCCTCGGCGCCATGGCGGCGTTCACCATGGCCTCGGTGTGGTGCGGCCTGGCCCACCTGCCCGGCGAGCTGATCGCGGCGCGCGCTGTCCAGGGCCTGTCCGCCGCGGCGATGTCCGCGCAAGTCATCGCCATCATCAGCGCGGTGTTCCCGAAGGGCAAGCAGCCGTTGGCCTTCGGGTTCTACGGCGCGGCCGCCGGTCTGGCGGCCATCGTGGGGCCGTTGCTCGGCGGCGCGGTCATCGCTTCCGATCCGTTCGGCCTGGGCTGGCGCGCGATCTTCCTGCTGAACGTGCCGCTGTGCGTCCTGGGGTTGCTGCTGGCGCACCGGCATCTGCACGTCGGCAGGCCCCCGACCAGGGAACGGCTGGATGTCGCCGGCGCGCTGCTGGCGAGCAGCGGACTGGTCGCCCTGCTGTATCCGCTCGCGGCCGGACGGGAACAACGCTGGCCCCCGCAGCTGTTCGGGCTGCTCGGCGCCGGGCTCGGGCTGCTCGTCGTATTCGTCTGGCATCAGCGCAGGCGGCTGCGGGCCGGGGAAAGCCCGCTGCTGCGGATCGATCTCTTCGCGGACCGGGGTTTCGCGGTCGGCTCCGTGCTCACGCTGCTGTTCTTCGGGATCTTCGCCGCGTTCTTGTTCACCGTGTCGGTGATGGCGCAATCCGGGCTGGGATTCACCGCCTTGCGAACCGGAATCCTGGTGCTGCCCTTCGCGCTCGGCGGCGCGTGTGGCGCGCTCACCTCGCCGATCCTGGTGGCGCGGCTCGGCAGTCGCGGGCTCACCCTCGGCGTGCTGGTGTTCGCGGTCGCCATCGTGGTCATCGCATTGACCGTCGACCCCGAGGACGCGGCGATCGACCTGGGGCGGCTCGCCGTACCGGTCTTCGCCGCCGGAGCCGGGATGGGGCTGTTCGCCGCGCCGCTGCCCGCGGCCATGATGGCGGGCGTCGCGGATCGGGCGACCGGTTCGGCGTCCGGAACGGTGCCGACCGTGCAGCAGATCGGCAGTTCGCTGGGCGTTGCGGTACTCGGCGCGCTGTTCTTCCGCCGGGTCGACGCCGACACCGACCTCGGCGTCGGTCATGCGAAAGCCGTTCTGGCGGCGTCGCTGACGAACTCTCCGGCGACGACCGCCCAGCGCGACGGTGTCGTCACGTCGTTCGCCGACTGCGCCGAATCGGCGCTGCGTTCGCCGACCCCGCACCTCGACGCGCACACCTGTCCCGGCGCGGGGGCCGACGTGGCCGGACAGATCGCCGCCGCGCACACCTTCCTCGCCGCCTGCGTCACTGTGCTGTGGATGGTCGCGGCGATCGCGCTGGTGCTCGTCGTGCTCAGTCTCGCGCTGCCGTCGCGGAACGGGGAGCCACGGTGACGGCAACCGGCGTCGTGCACTGCGACCGCGCGTGGTCGCACGACGAGCTACTCGAACGCAAGCGGCACCGCACCGTCTCGGTGGTCGTTCCCGCTCTGAACGAGGAGGACACCGTCGCGGACGTGGTGGGCTCGATCCGTGACTTGGTCGGCACCTTGGTCGACGAGCTGATCGTGCTCGATTCCGGCTCCACCGACCGGACCGCCGCCCGTGCCCGAGCGGCGGGCGCTACCGTCTATTCCCGCGAGCAAGCGCTGCCCGCCGTGCCGCCGTGTCCGGGCAAGGGGGAGGTGCTGTGGCGGTCGCTGGCGGTGGCGTCCGGTGATCTCATCGTGTTCGTCGACGCGGATCTCGTCGCTCCCGACCCGCGGTTCGTGCCGTCGCTGCTCGCACCACTGCTGTCCGACGACCGACTGCGGTTGGTGAAAGGGTTCTACCGCCGCCCGTTCGGCGACGCTCCCGACGGCGGCGGACGCGTCACCCAACTCGTGGCCCGGCCGCTGCTCACCGCGCTCGCGCCGGAGCTGGCCGAGTTGCGCCAGCCGCTGGGCGGCGAGTACGCGGCCACCCGGGAACTGCTGCGGTCGTTGCCGTTCGCACCTGCCTACGGCGTCGAGATCGGCATCCTGATCGACACCTGGCGCAGGCACGGGGCCGGCGCCATCGGGCAGGTCGATCTCGGCGCCCGCGTGCATCGCAATCGGCCGCTGCACGAATTGGCCGAGATGAGCAGGCAGGTGATCGCGACGCTGCTCGACCGGTTCGGAATCCCCGATTCGGGCGTCCCGCTGACGCAGTATCTCCTGGACGGCTCGAGCTGGCATGCGGTGCCGGGCGCGGCGCCCGCGGCCGATCGGCCGCCGATGGCCACGCTGAGCGGCACCGGTATCCACTGACGGCGATGGCGAATTCGGCGGGGTGTGAACCGGTATCGCCGCGGCGAACACTCCGCATCCGGCCCGGGCCGGCCTTACCCTGATCCCGGTGACGATTGCGGAGTGACGACGGCTGGGAGCTTCGATGGGCGCGGCATTGGTCAAGGGTCAGAACGGTGTGCTGGACCTGGCTCACGTACTGGTGTCGGTGCGCACCGAGGCGGCGGTCGACGTGTCGGCGCTACTGGTGACCGAAGTGGGGCGCGTGCGATCCGACGCGGATTTCGTGTTCTTCAACCAGCCCAGCGCGCCCGGTGTCTCGCTGGCGGCGGGAACGCCCGGAGCGCTGTCGGTTTCGCTGGGTGATCTGCCCGCGGACATCGCCCAGTTGCGCGCGGTGCTCACACTCGACGATCCGGCGCAGACCTTCGGCCGGTTCGCGCCGCCGGTCGTCACGGTCGCCGACGCCGCGGGAAACGTTCTGTACGAGTACCGCATCGAAGGGTTGAGCAGCGAATCCGTGGTGATCGCGGTCGAGCTGTACCGCCGCCATGGGGCGTGGAAGGTGCGTGCGGTCGGGCAAGGCTATGCGGGTGGGTTCGCCGCGCTGGTCACCGATCACGGGGTGAGTGTGGACGAGGAACCCGCCGGTGCGAACGTTCCTTCTCCGGATCGGCCGGTGCCGAATCTCGCCCCGGCGGCGGACGTGTTCACCGTTCCCGGCGAGGCGAAGCTCTCCTTCGAGAAGCGCGCGAAACTGGACCTGCGCAAGCGTGAGGTCGCGAAGGTCCTCATCGACAAGGACGCTTTCGGCATCCGTGCCCGCGTCGTGCTGGTCATCGACAAGACCGGCAGCATGCAACGGCAGTACCGCGATCAGGTGGTGCACCGCGTCGTGCAGCGGATGATTCCGGTGGCCACCCAGCTCGATGACGACGGCACCCTGGAGGCGTACCTGTACGCCCTCTCGTTCGCCAAGCTGCCCGATATCACCGTCGAGCACGGTGACGACTGGGCCCGGACCTATCTGCATCTCGGCGGAACCCACGGCGACATCGATTACGACCGGCTCGGCGGCCGCAACGACGAACTGCCGGTCATGCGCGACATCATCGACTCGTTGCGCCCTGGTGGCCGTCCCACGCTCGTGTTGTTCTTCACCGACGGCGGCTTCGCCAAGAAGCGCGAGATCACGGCGCTCATGCGCGAAGCCGCGCGGTTGCCCGCCTTCTGGCAGTTCGTCGGGCTCGGTCGCGCCAACTACGGTCTGCTGCGCGCTCTGGACGAATTGCCCGACCGGGCGGTCGACAACGCGGGTTTCTTCGCCCTCGACGACATCGATCAGGTCGACGACGCGCAGCTCTACGCCCGTTTGCTCGGGGAGTTCCCGGACTGGCTGCGCGCAGCGCGAAGCGCGGGCATTCTGCGCTGACAGCGCGAACCTGCCCTGCTCACCGCGCATCGCCCGCTTGTCATAGCGAAAAGCTATAGCGGTTCGCGATTCGTCCGCGGCGGATCAGCCGATGACGGCGTTCATGATGGTGCCCGCGCTGGTGGCCACCACCCCGCCGATCATGGCTCCGGCCACCATCTTCGGTGACTCGAGCCCGCCGCCGGTCCACTTCTCCCAGGCGAAGCGGCCACCGGCGTAGATGATGCCGCAGATGCCCGACAGGAGCACGAACCACGTCAGGTAGCGGACCAGTTGGAGGAACTTGTCGGAGATCGGCGGTGCCTCGGGGCTGGGATTGCCGATCTGCGCCAGGGTGTCGTAAGCGGCGGCCAGGATCATCGTCGTTCGCTCATTCTGGATTCGGGACAGGGGCAAGTGATTCGCTGAGAAGATCGTATCCGTTCGCTCGCCGCGATGCAGTCAGGTCCATGTAGCGCAGGGAAGTTCGTGTTTCCCTCGCCCGCGCCCGGGTAGCCGAACTCCTGAGCCTGCTGCCCGTTCCGCCGCTGGGCGCGAAGGTTCCGCGCAGTGCGCACACCGCGGCGGCGTCTGGGCCCGTATCCTGGTTCGTGGCCGAATTCATCGGTGGTCGAACGGCTTTCGCAAAGCGGCTGGTCGGCGGCAGGGTTGTATTCGAGCGTAGAGGGAGTAGACGGTGAGCATCATTCTTGCGTCGGTCGGCGATTCGTTCACGACGTTGGCGCAGATCGGCAATCCGACCCCGGAGGCGCCGCCCCTGGCGGACAAGCTCTTACAGTTCGTCCGGTACCTGACCTGGTTCGCGCTCGCGTCGGGCATCGTCAGCATCATCTACGCGGGCGGCAGATTCGCCTGGGAGAAGTGGAGCGGCGGCGGGTTGCAGTCGCCGAAGATGATCGCCGGCGCGATGATCGGCGGGGTGGTGGCCACCAGTGCGGGCACCATCATGAACACCGTCCTGGAATTCTGAGCGGGGGCGGCGCTCCTTCCCGCGTGTTCTCGCGGCGAACCTCCGCAAACGCCCTTGAACTGCGATTTCCGTCGCGGAGTGCGGTCGCGCTCCGGTGCGGGAATCGCGGTGCCGATAGGATCGGAGGCGGAGCGGATCATGGACGAGAGGACCGAAGGCAAGTTCACGATGTCGCGGCGCACGGCGCTCGGCATCGCGGTGTCGTCGGTGGCCGCGTTCGGATCGGCGGCATGCGGCGGATTCGGCCAGGATTCCGGGCCGCATCCCGTCCCAGGTGACGCTGCCACGATCGCCAAAGACGCCTACATATTCGGCTACCCTCTGGTGCTGCTGGACGTCACCCGGGTGGCTGCGGAGATGGTCACGCCGATCAACCGCTTCCACCACGCCGCCTCGCTGCCCACCCCGGCGCAGCGAGACGTGGTACGGCTCGACCGCGACACGCTGCGTTCCACCGCGTGGCTCGATGTGGCGAGCGAGCCGATGGTGCTGAGCGTCCCCGCGCTGGACGAGGGCCGGTTCTGGCTGGCCAAGGTGACGGACGCCTGGACGAACAACGTGCACAACCCCAGCAGCCGGCGGCCGGCGACTGAGTCGGCCGGGCCGCCGTATACCTATGCGGTGACCGGTCCGAGGTGGTCGGGTGTGCTACCGAAAGGTCTCACGCCGTTGCCGATGCCGACGCCGACGGTGTGGCTGATCGTCCGGATCCAGGTCGACGGCGAGAACGATCTCCCGGCGGTGCGCGCCGCGCAAGAGGGATTGCGATTGGTGCCGTTGAGCGCTTGGGTGGCCGGCACCGAGCCGCCTGCACCCACCGGGACCGGGCAAGCGAGCGTACAGCCGCCACCCGAGTGGGTCGCCGGGATGGACCCGCGGGTGTTCTTCGACCGGATGTGCGCGTTGCTGTCGACCAACCCGACCGCGCCCGAGGACGCGCCCGCCATGCGGCGGTTCGAGAAGATCGGGATCCGGCCGGGTGGCACAGTCGAGGGCATCTCGGATACCGAGCTCACGGCGGCGGTGGAGACCGCACGGCAGCAGATCCCGGTATCTCTGGGTGCGCGGACGGTCAACGAGAACGGCTGGCTGGTCGACCCCGACGTCGGCAGGTTCGGCACCAACTATCTGCTGCGCGCCGTCATCGCCCACGTGGCGCTCGGCGCCAGCCTGATGACCGAGAACGCCTACTATCCGACGCTGTTCGCGTCGACGGACACCGGAGGTGGCACGGGCCGATTCCGGCTGCATTTCGCGCCCGGCCAGTTGCCGCCCGTGGACGAGTTCTGGTCGCTGACCGCCTATGCCGCCGACAACTACCTGGTGCCCAATCCGGCCGGCATCTACGCGGTCGGCCATCCGGATCCGGTGACGGTCAACCCCGATGGGTCCGCCGACATCGCCTTGCAGTACACCGACCCGAGGGCGGGCGTCGCGGCCGGGAACTGGCTGCCGATTCCCGAATCCGGACAATTCTCGCTGACCCTGCGCCTGTACGCGCCGAAGGCGGAGGCCGTCCAGGGGCGCTGGCGTCCCCCGCCGCTGTTACCGGTGCTCTGACGCGATTCGCGCGAAGTCCCGCCGCCGCTCTCGGCGATCGGGTGACAGGTACCGCTGGCCGATCCGTTCTCGGCGAGCCTGGCGTTGTTCGCGCCCAAGCCGGTGGTGTTGCGGAGGCGATGGCAGCCGCCGCCGCTGATCACGCTGCGCTGAGTCAGTCGTCGCCCGCCCAACTCCAGCGTGGGACCTCGCGGATCGGGTGCAACTCCGAATCGCTGGTCGCATGCGAATTCTGCTGCGCCACCCGTGATCCGAATGCGACGTGCTCATAGACCGCGGTGCGGAACTCTTCGTCCTCCAGCAGTCCGGCCTCCTCGAAGGTCTGCATGTACACCTCGACGAAACGTTCCCGCTGCTCGTCGGTGATCCGCAGGCCGCGGTGCACCGCGATGATGTATTCGAATCCGAGCTCTCGGGTGAATCGATCCGGGCCGCCGAACGATTCGGCGGTGAACCAGGTGAGATGGTCGACGTGTTGCGGCAGTCGTTCGGTGAACAACGTCTTCAGCACCGGGTCGCTGAGCGCTTTGTCGTAGAACGCCGCTTCGACACGATGGAGCACCTCGTCGCCGCCGACGTGGTCGTAGAGACTGGGCATGGCACCTCCGGCCGGAGTAGGGCTGCTGCTCTCATTAGAGGTGGTCCGCCGCGTCGGTGTACACCTGAATCGGGGTAATGGCCGATACCTGCCACCTCCGTCCGTGGTCCGGTGGGCGGACCGGCGGCATGAAAAGTAAACGGGTTTTACTAAACGCTGTTCACGAAGCTCGGTTCTGTGGTTGCATCACTGGTGACCGTGTTCGCCAGGTCTGCGCCCAGACCGCCGTAGGAGTTAGCCGTGACCGTGACCACGCCCTCGATCCCGACGGGGTTCGACTTCACCGACCCCGATCTGCTCGCCACCCGCCTGCCCATCGAGGAGTTCGCCGAACTGCGCCGCACCGCCCCGGTGTGGTGGTGCGCTCAGTCCGATCGGGCCAGCGGTTTCGACGACGGCGGCTACTGGGTCGTCTCCAAGCTCGCGCACATCAAGGAGATCTCCAAGAATCCCGAGGTGTTCTCCTCGCACGAGAACACCGCGATCATCCGGTTCAACGAGGAGACCACGCGCGAGCAGATCGACATGCTCGGCGACATGCTGTTGCTCAACCAAGACCCGCCCAAGCACACCAAGACCCGCCGCATCATCTCCAAGGGCTTCACCCCGCGGGCGGTGGAGAGCCTGCGCGCCGCGCTGACCGAACGCGCCGCGCGGATCGTGCACGAGGCCAGGAAGTCCGGCAGCGGCGACTTCGTCGAACAGGTCGCCTGTGAACTGCCGTTGCAGGCCATCGCCGAACTGATCGGCATCCCGCAGGAGGACCGCAAGAAGATCTTCGACTGGTCCAACCAGATGATCTCCTACGACGATCCCGAGTTCGAGGGCGATCACCACGCCGCCACCGCCGAGGTGATGGGCTACGCCTGGAACATGGCCGAACAGCGGCGCGCCTGCCCGGCCGAGGACATCGTCACCCAGTTGGTGAACGCCGATATCGACGGCGAGCACCTCGGCTCGGACGAGTTCGCGTTCTTCGTCATCCTGCTGTCGGTGGCGGGCAACGAGACCACGCGCAACTCGATCACCCACGGCATGAAAGCGTTCGTTGACCATCCCGAGCAGTGGGAGATCTACCGGCAGCAGCGTCCGCGCACCGCGCCCGACGAGATCGTCCGGTGGGCCACCCCGGTCACGGCCTTCCAGCGCACCGCCACCCAGGACACCGTGCTCGGGGGCCAGGAGATCAAGAAGGGCCAACGGCTCGGACTGTTCTACAGCTCGGCCAATTTCGACGAGGAAGCGTTCGCGGATCCGTTCACCTTCGACGTGCTGCGCGATCCGAACCCGCACGTGGGCTTCGGCGGCACCGGCACCCACTACTGCGTCGGCGCGAACCTGGCCCGGTTGCAGATCGATCTGATGTTCAACGCCATCGCCGACGTGATGCCCAACCTGCGCCAGGTGTCCGAGCCGGTGCGGCTGCGGTCGGGCTGGCTGAACGGGATCAAGCGCTGGGACGTCGAATACGCTTGAATCGATCAGTGCAACAGTCCAGACCACGGGGGCGCGCGCCGGTGGTGACCGACACCGACATCCGGCGGGTGGCCAGCGCGCTGCTGGTCGAGCGCGGGCCCGATGCGGTCACCCTGCGTGCCATCGCGCGCGAACTCGGAGTCACCGCCCCCGCGCTGTACCGGTACTACGACTCGCTGGAAGACCTGCTGGAGCGGCTGCGGCTGGACTTCTGCGCCGACCTGGCCGGGGAACTGACCGCCGAGATCGCCACGCTGCCCGATGACGGCGCCGCGCAGTTCTTCGCCATCTGCCGTGGCTTCCGGCGCTGGGCGCTGACGCACACCAGGGAGTTCACCCTGGTGTTCGCCTCGCCCGGCGCGGGCCAGGCCCGCGCGCTGCGCCGCTTCGACGAGCCCTTCGGCCGGGTTTTCCTGGCCGCGGCGGGCAGGCTGCTGGCGAACTACGACATCGTCACGCCATCGACGGACGTCATCCCGCCGGAGTTGCGTGAGGATCTGGTGCACTTCCAGACCGAACTGCTGGCGGCGCTGTCGGAGTCGGGCCAGAAGTTCCCCGCCGAGAAACTGGATCTGGGTGTGACGTACCTGATGATCCAGATCTGGGCGCGGCTCTACGGCCACGTCACGCTCGAGGTGTTCGGGAATTACCCGATACCGCTGGACAATCCGGAGATCCTGTTCGACGCGATGCTCGCCGATCTGGGCCGCACCGCGGGCCTGCTCGGTGAGTGAGCCGGGTTCAGATGCGGGCGCCTTTGGCCCGGTTGCACGCGCGGCACAGGATCTGGAGGTTGGCGGCGCTGGTCGCGCCGCCGCGGCTGAGCGGGATGACGTGGTCGAACTCCAGGTAGTGCCCGTCGCCGCATTCGACGCAGCGGCCACCGTCGCGCTGCCACACCTCCGCTTTCACCTCTTGCGGGATGCTGCGGGTGTCGCGCTGGCCTGGCGTGAGAACGAGACGTTTGGCCACGCGCAGCGCGCCTTCCAGCGCGGCCGAGACATAATCCGGATCGTCGACGGCGAAGGTCGCGCCGCCGCGCGCGGACGTGGCCGCGAGTACCACCGTTCCCTGTTCCGCGTGCACGGAAACCACTCGTGACCACGGCATCTCGATGCCGGTGTCGGCGCCGACGAAACGCAGCTTCTTGTTGCTGCCGATCAGCCTGCCCTCGGTGAACTTCGGGCCGCGTGCGAGCTGACGCACGTGCGTCGCGGGCAGATCGAGGTGCACCGTCTCCTCTGGGTCCAGGTGCAGGCCGGGCGTGCGGACGATCGGCAGATCGCCCGTACGCAGCCGGTAGAGGGTGTGCCCGCGATGCATTCGCCTGCGCAGATCCTCGATCAGCGGTCCGCCGAGCGCGAGTTCGGTGACCGCGTGCTCGAACAGTTCCAGTTCCGCGTGCCGGACTTCACCGTCGTCGAAGGCGAAGGTCACCAGCCGCTCCACGTAGCTGAGCCCCGCGTCGCGCAGGACCGCGCGGCCCGCTTCGGTGTCGATGCGCTGGTAACGCAGTGATGCCCACAGGTCCGCCCACTCGGGGCCGCGCGGCCCGTGGCCGGTGAGCGCCCGCCACGCCCTGGTGTGCCAGTGGACGAGGTACTCCTCGATCTCCTGGGCGCATCTCTGGCACGGCGCGAATCCACCGAAGAACTTGCGGCGCAGCGTGTTTCCGCAGCGTGCGCAGTGGCGGTCGCCGGGCGGGGGTCGCAGATACCGGTCCTCGGTCCATATGGTGCCGTCCCACCAGCGCATGGTCTGCGGGTTGTCCGGATCCGGGTGCCAGTCCGCGAGTTCGGGGTGCGGGGGCGGAGGAGCGGGCGGTGCGGTGTCGCGGCTGTGCCGGTGGAGGTCGACCGTGCGGTGGGTGTGTGGGCGCGGCAGGGGAGATGTATCGCCACGGTCGAGCACTTCGGTGCGTGGCCGGGCGGGGATGTCTACGCCCGGGTGTTCTTCGGTCCCTTCGAGCCGCCCGGGCGAGTCGTCGGTGCGGATGGGTTCGCGTTGGACCGGTGCGTTTTCGGCGAGGTCCGTTCCGATTTCCGCGGGAGTTTCCCCGTTTCGCGCGGAGTGGCCGGAGGGCAACGATCCGTGGGAGAAGCGTCGGGCCGAGGTCGGGTCGTGCCGAGCGGACCGTTCGGTAGCGGGTTCCGCTCCGGCCGGAGAAAGTCGTTCTTGCGCGGACGGGTTCGCCGCCGGGCGGCGCACCCGGAACGGGTTGGTGGGATGCGTGGTGCGGGCGGGCGCCGAGGGATCGTTGACCTGGACGCCGAACTCGGTGACCAACCCGGCCAGTCCGCTGGACCAGCCCTGGCCGATCGCGCGGAACCGCCACTGCCCGTCGCGGCGGTAGAACTCGCCGAACATCAGCGCCGACACCGCCTCCGCGTCGTCGATCTCGAACGTCACGACCGCCCCGTCCACCGAGTGGACGGCGACGGTGAGCCCGTGGATGTCGCCGAAGGTGCCGTCCTCCAGCGAGCCGGAGACGACGATGCGGTCGACGTCGGCTTCCGTGCGCGGCAGCGAGACGCTCAGCCGCGCGGTGCCCGGCGCGGGCTCCTGATCGAGGGTGACCGCCTGCGAAACGTGCCGCGGCGCGTTGTAGAACACCAGGTCGCGATCCGAGCGCACCGCGCCCGACGCGTCCAACAGCAGGGCGTGCGCGTCCACCGTGTGCTCCGATCGCCATGAAACGACCACGGCTAGAAGGGATGTCGGTACCGCTGCGTTCGCGCCCTTGCTGAGTTTCATGGTGCTCGAACTATGCCATGACCCTCCGACACGCCGAACGCGCGAGGGCCGGTCCTTCGGCGGGGCGTGCGGCACAGTGTTCCCCATGACGAACCCGAAACGCCCGGGTCGTAGGCCGCCGACCCCGAAACTGCCCGGTGGGCGTGTGCCCGGCCCGGCCGACGTGCTAGCCGCCGCCCAGGCGGCGGTCGAGGCGGCGCAGACGGCCGCGGGCCAGGCGCTGGAAGCCGCTCAGTTGACCGCGACATCGGCGTTCGACACCGCGGTGCGGCTGCCGCCCGCGTCCGCTCAGCTGGCCGCGCAACTGCCCGGCCTGATCGAGAGCCTGTCGACCGCGATCGAGCGGCTCAACTCCACCATCGATCGGCTCGACCGCACGTTGGCCCTGGCCGATCCGGCCTTCGCCGCCTACGACCGCCTGCTGCCCCGGCTGGAGGCGATGATCTCGCTCGGGGAGGACGTGCTCGGGCGGTTGGCGAAGCTGCCCGGCTTCGCCTTGCTCGCCAAGCTGACCGGCTTGAGCGCGCCGGAACCGCCCGCCGAGGAGCCGCCCCGCCGAAAGTCCGGCAAGCGGCACAAATAGTCGAGGTCGGACGCTCAGCGGTGCGCGTGGTCGGCGGCCGCGCGCAACGTGGCGGCCGCCTTGAGCAGAACCTCGTGATACTCGTCGGCGGGATCGGAGTCGAGCACGATGGCCCCGCCCGCGCCGATCCGCCAGCGCCCGCCGTAGCGGACGGCGGTGCGGATCACGATGTTCAGGTCCGCGGTGCCGCCGAGACCGAGGAAACCGATGGTGCCCGAATAGATCCCGCGCGCTTCGGTTTCCAGCGCGTCGATGATCTCCATGGTGCGCAGCTTCGGCGCTCCGGTCATCGAGCCCCCGGGAAAACAGGCTCGCAGGCAATCGACCACGCCGACCTCCGGCCGCAGCCTGCCACGTACCGTCGATACCAGTTGGTGCACGGTCGCGTACTGCTCGGTGGCCATCAGTTTGGGGACGTACACACTGCCGATCTCGCAGACCCGGCCCAGATCGTTGCGCAGCAGATCGACGATCATGAGGTTTTCCGCCCTGGTCTTCGGGCTGTCGGCCAGCTCGCGGCGCAGGCGCTCGTCCTGCTCCGGCGTCGCGCCGCGCGGGGCGGTCCCCTTGATCGGCTTGCTCTCCACGATGCGGCGGCGGTCGACCTTCAGGAAGCGCTCCGGTGACGAGCATGCGATGTCGAGATCGTCGAAGCGCAGGTAGGCGGCATACGGGGCGGGGTTGCACCGGCGCAGCGTGCGGTAGAAGTCGAGACCGTCGGCCGCGGTGGCGGGGATCGTGGCGCTGTCGGTCAGAGTGATCTCGTAGGACTCCCCGGCATGCAACCGCTGCCGGCAGACCGCGATGTCGGCGAGATAGCGCTCCCGGCCGCGGGTGAGCAGTGGCGCGACGGCGTCCCCGTCCGGCGGCAATTCGAGTGGCGGTGGATTGGTCCAGGTCGGCAGGGTGTCGAGGGTTTCGCGGGTGTCGCGCAGCCAGTCGGCGGCGGACCGGGCGGTCTCCACGTCGTCGCTCAGCGCCAGCAGATGGGTCCGCTCGCCGACGTGGTCGACCACCACCATCCGGTCGGCGAAGATCCACTGCGCGTCCGGGGTCGCCGCGCGATGCGCCGCGTTGCCGCCGCAGTCGGCTTTGACCTCGTAGCCGAGATAGCCGACGTAGCCGCCGACGAAATCGAAGGGGAGATCGGGCAGTTCGAGCCTGCGTGCGCGCAGCTCGGCGGCCAGGAACTCGAGAATGCCGCCGGGCGCGGTGCGCCGGTGCCCGTCGGACGATTCCACGGTCACCTCGCCGTCGCCCACGCGGTAGCGCAGCACCTCGGCCAGCGGACCGCTCGCGTCGCCCAGGAAGGAGAACCGGTCGGCCCCCGGTTCGACGTGCTCGCTGTCCAGCCAGAACGCGGTGGGGGAGTTGGCGTACAACTGCACGAACGCGCTCTCGGTATCGATCGGCCGTTCGAGGACGGCCCGCTGGAGCCGGAAGGTCCGCGGCACCGTGCCATCGAAACCCGTGCGCCCGGCGGGACGCTCGAGTTGGGCTGCCGCGGCGGGGAACTGCTCCGGTGCGAGCGGCATCGGCGAGGCCGCGGTGCGTGTGGCGGAAAGCGGAAGGCCTGCGGCGACCGGCTCGGCGACGAACTCACCCCCGGCGTCGATCGATGGGCTCGCCGCCGGGACGGCGCGCCTGCTCCGGTGCGACGTGGTGAGTCTCGCGAAGTTGCGCAGCAGAGCCGCGCCGAACTCACTGGCGATCGATTCCGGATGGAACTGCACGCCCCATTGCGGTCGCGTGCGGTGCCGCACACCCATCACGACGCCGTCGCGGGACAGCGCGGTGACCTCCAGATCGTCCGGCAGCGGACGCAGCGCGCACAGCGAGTGGTAGCGCACGGCGGTGAAGCCCTGCGGCACGCCCGCGAACAGGTCCTGGTCGTCGTGCTCGATGCGATCGAGGTATCCGTGCCGGGCCGCGGGCGCCTCGGCGACCACGCCGCCCGCCGCGACCACGATCCCCTGATGGCCCAGGCACACACCGAGCAGCGGCAGGTCGCTTTCGCGAATCACCGCCGTGGAGATCCCTACGTCGCGGGCCACGTCCGGCCGCCCAGGCCCGGGCGAGACGACGACATTGTCGTAGCGTCCCAGATCGAGTTCGGCGACCGTGTGCGCCTCGTCGTTGCGCACGACTGTCGGCTCGACGCCGTTCACCTCGCTGATCAGCTGGTACAGGTTGTAGGTGAACGAGTCGTAGTTGTCGATCAACAGCGTGCGCATGGTGCTCGAAACCCTACGCCGCGCCGGTGGTAGTCAACTGTTGTCATCTGCCTTCAGTTAGGGTCGGCAGGTGGTGCACAATGTGGGGCATGTCTGTTGCGCAACCGGTCGATGTGGATCCCGCGGTCGTCGACTTCGCCGTCGTCGGAAAGTGGATGGATGAGCAGGGTCTGTCCGGGGGTGAGTTCGAGGACGTGACCGCGCTGGGCGGCGGAACACAGAACATCATGCTCCGCTTCACCCGCGGCGGCCGGACCTACGTGCTGCGTCGCGGCCCGAAACATCTGCGCCCGAAGAGCAACGACGTGATCCGGCGTGAGGCCAGGCTGCTCGGCGCGCTGGGCGGCACCGAGGTCCGCGCGCCCAGGGTGATCGCGGCCTGCGCCGACGAGTCGGTGCTCGGCGCGGTCTTCTACCTGATGGAGCCGATCCGCGGTTTCAACCCGCAGAACGAACTGCCCGAACTGCATGCGGGCGATCCGGAGATCCGCAGGCAGATGGGCCTGTCCGCGGTCGAGGCCATCGCGCGCCTCGGCGCGTTGGACTACCAGGCGCTCGGCTTGTCCGACTACGGCAAGCCGGAGGGTTTCCTGGAACGTCAGGTGCCGCGCTGGCTGGGTGAGCTCGAGTCCTATTCGGCCAACGAGGGCTACCCCGGCCCGGAGATCCCCGGTGTGGCGACGGTGGGCGAGTGGCTGGACCGCAATCGCCCCGCCCAATGGACCCCGGGCATCCTGCACGGCGACTGCCATCTGGCGAACATGATGTTCTCCTTCGACGGCCCGCAGGTCGCGGCGATGGTCGACTGGGAGATGTCCACCATCGGCGACCCGCTGCTCGACCTCGGCTGGCAGATCGCCACCCGCCCGGAGCCGGGCACCACGGGAGCGGCGCTGGTGGGCAAGCTCGGCGCGGTCGGCGGGCTGCCGACGGCCGAGGAGATGATCGCGCACTACGGGCAGTTCTCCGACCGCGACCTGAGCGCTATGTCCTGGTACACCGTGCTGGCCTGCTTCAAGCTCGGCATCGTCCTGGAGGGCACGCATGCCCGCGCGTTCGCCGGTAAGGCCCCCAGGCAGGTCGGCGACTTCCTGCACGCGATCACGCTGGAACTCTTCGAGCGGGCGCACCGGCTGATGGAGTGAACTGTCGGGATGTGCTCGATAGTTGACCGGATATCGGTGGAAGGCGCGATCCGGCCGCGCCTAGGTTGAGCGCATGCCGATCGTTCCCGATGTCAAGGACTGGACCTGGGTGCTCGAGCGCCCTTGTTCGCAATGCGGTTTCGACGCCGCCGCGACCAGCTACGCAGCCGTACCGACGCTGACCAGGGACACCGCGGTCCGCTTCGCCGAGGTACTCGACCGTCCCGGCGTCCGCCTGCGGCCGGACGAATCGACCTGGTCCGCCCTGGAATACGGCGCACATGTGCGTGACGTCTGCCGCCTGTTCGATACTCGCCTCGGCCTGATGCTGGCCGGTGACCCCGGGGGCGAGCCGCCGCGCTTCCCGAACTGGGACCAGGACGCGACCGCGGTGGCCGACCGCTACAACGAGCAGGACCCGGCTCGGGTGGCCGCGGAGCTGGCCGATGCCGCCGAGCGGGTGGCGCGCTCCTTCGCATCGGTGCCGCCCGAGCGCCGTGGTCTGCGCGGTGCGCGCGGCGACGGGGCGGAGTTCACGGTGGAGTCGTTCGCGCGGTACTTCGTGCACGATCTGGTGCACCACGTGCACGACGTCCAGGGCTGACGCATCGCGGAACTGTAACGCGTTCGGCTATTGGGTCACGCTATACCGACGATTTTTTCGAGCGGTACTAGAACGCGTTACATTTTTCTCGTACTGTGGGTGCAGTCACATATAAGCACGTGCATGCGAGAGGGTCGACAGGAATGAAGACGAAGGGCGCGATCCTGTGGGGGATCGACCAGCCGTGGTCGGTGGAGGAGATCGAGGTCGGTGACCCGGTCGCCGGCGAGGTGCAGATCCGGATGGAAACCGCGGGCATGTGCCACTCCGACCACCACATCGTGACCGGCGCGACCCCGATGCCGTCCTTCCCCGTCATGGGCGGGCACGAGGGCGCGGGCGTGATCACCAAGCTCGGCCCGAACTGCCCGGCCGATCTGCAGGTCGGCGACCACGTGATCCTGTCGTTCATCCCCGCCTGCGGCCGCTGTCCGGCTTGCGTGGCAGGACACATGGCGCTGTGCGACCTGGGCGCGGGTCTCCTGCTGGGGCAGGCGATCAGCGACGGCACCTATCGCATCCAGGCCCGCGGCGAGAACGTCATCCCGATGTGCCTGCTGGGCACCTTCGCGCCGTACATGACGGTGCACCACACCTCCGTGGTGAAGATCGATCCGAGCATTCCGTTCGAGGTGGCCTGCCTGGTCGGTTGCGGCGTCCCCACCGGTTTCGGCTCCTCCACCCACGTCGCCCAGGTCGCTCCGGGCGAGACCGTGGTGATCGCGGGCATCGGCGGCGTCGGCATGAGCGCCTTGCAGGGCGCGGTGCTGTCGGGCGCGTCGAAGGTGGTGGCGATCGACCCGAATCCGTGGAAGCGCGAGCAGGCGCAGAAGTTCGGCGCCACGCACACCTACGAGAGCATGGCCGCCGCGATCATGCCGCTGTTGGAGGCCACCGAGGGCCGGATGGCCGAGAAGGTCATCCTGACCATGGGCGAGATGCACGGCGAGTACATCGAAGAGGGCCTGATCCTCACCTCGAAGGCGGGCACCCTGGTGGTCACCTCGATGGGCCGGATGGACGAGAGCGACGTCAAGCTGAACAGCTTCCTGCTGTCGATGCTGCAGAAGACGGTGAAGGGCTGCATCTTCGGCGGCGGCAACGCCCGCCAGGACGCGCCGCGCCTGCTGTCGCTGTACAAGTCCGGCCAGCTCAACCTGGACGACATGGTCACCCGCAGCTACTCCCTGGAGGAGATCAACCAGGGCTACCAGGACATGCTGGACGGCAAGAACATCCGCGGGATCATCAAGTACACCGAAGCCGACTGGTAATCCCGGCCCATCCAGGACGGCCGCTGGGGATGCGGCGTTCGCCGCCGCCGCGGCGGCTCTGCGACCTACGCGGAGCCCGTTGCCGCGGCACTCAACACGATGGCGGCGGTGAGCGCCGCGTCGACCGCCTGCACCGCTTCTCTGGCGGCCTTCGCGGCCCAGTCCCCGGCGGCGATCTCCCTGGCGCGCTGACGCACCACTCGGCGGTCACGGTCCGGGAAGACCTTCGGCACCGCGTCGGCGGCCGACAGCAGTGAGATCAAGGCGGCGGCGCGAGGCTCGACAGGGGCGTCGGGGTGCACGAACGGCGGTGTCAGCCGGTCCTGGATTTCCTTGCGGTATCCGCTCGGCACCCAGGCGGTCCGGGGGAAGATGCCCAGCGCCCGGTGGTGTTCGACGCGTACCAGGCCCTCGTCCGCCAGCCGGTGCAACACCTTCGGCCGCAACCTCTTGGAGAGTTTCTCGATCGCGGCCCGGGCTTTCATCGGACCTGCGGCCTCGATCCCGGCGAGCGCGTCGCCGAGTATCGGATCGGCACTCCGGTTCGCGCTCACCACGATCCGGCCCGGTTTCGCCTCGTCGCCCGGCCCGGCCAGTCGGATTGCCCCGGCGTCTATCAAATCCAGCAGCACTGCTCCGGCGAGAACCCTCGGGGTACGTGTGCTGTCGGCCATCGAGTGCCCGGTGCGTTCGTCGAGGAGCAGCAGCATCAGGTCTTCGGCGAGCAGGTTCATCACTCGTTCTCCGGTTCCGTGTCGGGCCGGGTCCAGGCCAGGATCATCGTCGGGGTACAGCCGCCGACGAGCAGCGCGGTCAGCAGCATCAGCCCGCCCGCGTAGGCCGCCTGCATATTGTCGAGGTCGGTGAATCCGCCCACGACGATCAGCCAGATCGCTGGAATCATCGCCAGCGTCTGTGTGAGGGTGAGCCCCACCGAGCGAGCCGCGTTACGCTGCTCGATCTCCCATTCGTCCAGGACGCCGACGGGCGCGTCGGCCTGGCGCCCCGAGACGATCTGGAGCGGGATCCACAGCGGAAAGAACACCAGGCAGGCCGGCGCCCACAGCAGGGGTGCCCGCTCCAGACCACACGCGGCCAGCACCGCGACGACCGCCAGGGCCAGGAATATGGTCGCGAGGGCCACCACGAGCAGCCGGCGGCGGCGCCGCGTTCGCCACCGCGGCAACATGTGGGCCCAGCGTTGGGCGAACAACTCGAACCGGCGTGTCCGGCGAGTCTGGTAGCGCTCCAGCAGGTTCGGGCGTGTCATCGAACATCCCCATCGTCGTTCCGGTAGACCGCTGTGGACAGCGGCGCGAATTCCTCCCGGGAGAACACCGCCTCGACCGGCAGCCCGAACACATCGCAGATCCGCAGCGCCAGATCGAGACTCGGATAGTGGTCGCCCCGTTCCAGCGCCCCGACCGTCTGCGGATTCACCTCGATCGCCTCGGCAAGCTGGACCCGGCTCATTCTCCGCTCGGCACGTAACACCCCGATGCGGTTGTAGATGGGAAGGTTTTTCCCACGCTTCACGGGACTCATGCAACAAACTGTTGCATAAACCCAACAGTACGTCAACAATGGCGCGGCGGCCGCTGAGCTACGCGGGTGCGCAACCCGGTGCTCAGACCCGGCAGCGCAGCAGGGCTGAACGCAAGTTCCGGCTGCGGACGTCGTCGAGAACCGCCAGGCCGAGCCGGTTCATCGTGTAACCGAAACCCAGACCCGTTGCCGGATCAGCGAATCCGAACGAGCCGCCGAGTCCCGTGGTGCCGTAGGCGCGCTTGTCGGAGCCGAAGCGGAAGGTTCCGCGCGATTTGCGGAAGCCGAGGTGATAGCGGCTCTTGGTGTGCAGCACCAGGTCCTCGGCGGGGACGTCGTCGGCGGTCTCGGCCGCGGCGAGCCGGTCGAGCAGTGCGTCGTCGATCGGCAGCGCGCCGGTGCGACCGGCGGCCGCGCCGTAGACCTTGGCCAGCGCGCGGGCGTTGCCCACCCCGTTCGACCCCGGCAACTCCACTTCGAGGAACTCGCGCCGGGTCGCCCGTGCCGGAGCCCCGCAGCGCGGGTTGGTCAGCGCGGCGTAGGACAACCCGCGTCTGGCGTAGATCTCCGCACCGATCCGCAGCGGCAGATCGCGCTCGTAGCGCACGACGTCCAGACCGCGGGTGGCCGACATCGCGGCGATGCGGTCCATGCTCTGCTCGGCGGGCAGGCCGATGAAGAAGTCCACGCCGAGCGGAGCGGCGATGTCCTCGGCGAAGACCCGGCCGAGCGTGCGGTGGTCCGGATCGACGCGGCGCAGCAGCTCGCCCTGGTACAGACCAAGGGTGATCGCGTGATAGCCGTGCCTGGTGCCGGGCCGCCAGGCCGGTGTCTGCGCGGCGAGAATGGATGCGAGGCCGTCCAGGTCGGCGATCTGGGACAGGCGGACGGTCTCGCCGAGGCCGGACAGTCCGGCCTGGTGGTCGATCAGCTGACGCACGGTGACCGCGTCCTTGCCGTGGGCGGCGAACTCCGGCCAGTACTTCGCCACCGGCTCCTCGTAGTCGAGCAGGCCCCCGGCCACGGCGGCGGCGACGGTGAACGCCGCCATGCCCTTGGTCGAGGAGAACACCGGCACGATCGTGTCCCGCTCCCACGGCAGCGTGCGCCTGCGATCGCGGAACCCGGCCCACAGGTCCACCACGGGGCGCTCACCCGCGTAGACCGCGACGGCGGCGCCGATTTCGCCGTGACGCTCGAAATTGCGGCGGAAGGCGTCGGCGACCGGCTCGAAACCGGGCGCGACGTCGCCGTGAACAGTGGGCGTTTCACTCATGGTGAATCGATGGTAGCTACGCGGTTCTCGTAGGCTCGCAGGGTGCGTTCACTCGAGCAGATCCGGGAATGGCCGGTCCGCCACGCGGCGGCCGCGGTGGTCACCGCCGACGGCGGTGCCGCGAGCGAAGGCGACGTGCAGCGGGTGTTCCCGCTCGCGTCGGTGACCAAGCCCTTGGTGGCGTACGCGGTGCTGGTCGCGGTGGAGGAGGGCGCGGTCGAACTCGACCAGCCCGCGGGCCCGCCCGGCGCTACGGTGCGTCATCTGCTGGCGCACACGTCCGGCCTCGCGTTCGACACCACCGACGTCCAAGCCGCGCCGGGGACCCGGCGGATCTACTCCAGCGCGGGTTTCGAGGTGCTCGCCGAATTCGTCACCGCCCAGACCGGGATCGCGTTCGACGAGTACCTGCGCGACGCCGTGTTCGAGCCGCTGGGCATGACCGCTTCGGTGCTTGCCGGTCCGGCCGGGCACGCGGCGCGGTCCACCGCGGCGGATCTGGCCCGCTTCGCCGCCGAATTGCTGGACCCGCAGTTGATCTCGGCGCAGACGCACGCCGAGGCCACCTCGGTCCAGTTCCCCGGCATGAACGGCGTCCTGCCCGGCTACGGTTCGCAGCGCCCCAACGACTGGGGATTGGGCTTCGAGATCCGGGACGGCAAGACGCCGCACTGGACCGGTGGCACGAATTCGCCACAAACCTATGGACATTTCGGCCAATCCGGGACATTTTTATGGGTTGACCCGAGAACGGGGTTGGCGTGTCTCGCCTTGAGCGACGAGAATTTCGGCGACTGGGCGCGCGCGGCCTGGCCACCGCTGAGCGATGCCGTCATCGCGGAGGTGACCGCCGCGCGCAACACGGTCACGAAGTAACACGTGTAACTTCGGGCACTCCAGTACACTCAGGCAACGCCAGTTCGACGAATCGTTGGGGAAGACGTTCCTCGTCGAAGCTGGAGGTGTTGGTGGTGCGCGCATCGAGTCAGTTCGCGGACGCGACGGCGGGTGTGGTCTACATCCACTCGTCGCCTGCCGCGCTGTGCCCGCATGTCGAGTGGGCGCTCACCTCGGCCCTCGGCGCCCCCGCGAAACTGCGCTGGACCGCCCAACCGGCCGACGGCCAACTGCGCGCCACCAGCGAGTGGATCGGCCCCGTCGGCACGGCGTCGAAGATCGCCCAATCGTTGCGCTCCTGGCCGGTTCTGCGCTTCGAGGTGACCGAGGACCCCAGCGACGGCGTGGACGGCGAGCGCTACAGTTTCGTTCCCGGCCTGGGCCTGTGGCACGGCTCGACGAGCGCCAACGGCGACGTCATGCTCGGCGAGATGCGCCTGCGCGCGATGCTGCAGGCCACCCGGGAACTCGGCAAGTACTCCGCCTACGACCTGGCCGAAGAAATCGACCGCGCCCTCGGCACCGCGTGGGACGAGGACCTCGAAATCTACCGCTACGGAGCGGAATCCGGCGCGGAGGTCACCTGGCTGCGCCGGGACGTGGGGTGAGGACTCCAGCTGTCGCCACTGCCGTGTCATTCGCGGGAAGCGCCCTGGCCGTGTGACCACGGATTCCGGTAGCCGTCCGGAATCATGCTGTCGAACAATGCGCGCGCGTCTGCGGGCAGCCGCAGCAATTCGACGTACGAGCCGAGTGGTCCCCCGGCGAGGTAGACGAACTCCATGCCGATCTCCGCGACAGCGCAGTGTTGGACGATCTCGACGCCGCCTGCCAGCGCCTCCGCCAGTGCGGCATCGAAATCGTTTGGCACCCAAGCGATATGGTGCAGGCCGGGGCCGGACCGCTCGAGCGCTTCGGTGTACAGGTTCGCCCCCGAGACCGGTGCGATCAATTCCAATTGCTGCCCGCCCGCGTAGCCGAGCGAGCTGTCGATCGTGTAGTCGGCCGGCGCACCGCGATAGCTGCACGAGTCCGGGCCGAAACGCATGCGGGGCATGCGAACCCATTTGTCGACTCCGTAGCGTTCGGTGAATTCTCGTTCCGCCGCCTCGATGTCGTGGACGACCCACGCCAACTGGAAGATCGGTCCGGATGCGATGCTCATTCTGGTGCTCCTCAGGTGCTTCAAGGATGGGGTGCTTCCGCCGGAACGGCGCAAGATGAATGTGCGGTTCAGTAGTCGGCCAGGCGGATGGCGTTGGCCGCGCGCTCGAGCGGCTTGATGATCGGGCGCAGTGCCAGGCCCTTCCACGGCATGTGCCGCAGCATGCGCAGCATGGTGGTCTGGGTCCGGATCGCGCGCTGGTCGGACGCCACCATCTGAGTGGCGTTGTTCCAGCCCAGCGTCAGGTTCCGGGTGACATAGTCCTGCATGGCGCGCTGGTAGCGATCGAAGGCGGCGTCGTGGTCGCCTGCGGCCGCTTTCAGCTCACCCGCGAGGACATACGCGCCGACCAGTGCCATGCTCGTGCCCTGCCCGGACAGCGGCGAGGGGCAGTAGGCGGCGTCGCCGACGAGTGCGACGCGGCCCGCGGACCACTGGTCGAGATGGATCTGGCTGACCGAGTCGAAATAGAAGTCGGGCGATTCGGGCATGGCGCGTACCAAGTTCGGTGTCTCCCAGCCCGCATCGGCGAAAGCGTCGGCCACCAGCTGCTGCTGCGCGGCGCGGTCGCGCCGGTCCGGCAGTTGTTCCGGGGCCTGGAAGATGAATTGGGCTTTGGCCGTGGAGCGGCGGGTGCTGTACACCTGCACCACTCGCCCCGGAGTCGGATGGACCAATTCCCAATGGTCGAGATCCAAATGGTTCGGCACCGAGATCACGCAGGCCGCCATGCCGGTATGCCGGGCGAATCGCTCCTCCGGCCCGAACGCGAGGCGGCGCACCGTCGAATGGATGCCGTCGGCGCCGAGCACCAGGTCGAACACTCGCGGCTCGGCGTTGCGGAACCGCACGGTCACGCCGTCGGCGTGCTGCGCCAGGCCTGTGATCGAGTCGCCGAACAGGTACTCGACCCCGTCCTTGGTGGCGTCGAACAGAATATGGGCGAGATCGCCGCGCAGCACCTCGTCGTCGCCGGGCGACCGCAGTCCGATCAGCTCCGGCCCCAGCGTGGCCAGCGCCTTGCCCGAGTCGTCGACCCACGCGCCGCCACGCATCGCCGTCGAGGCCGCGCGGACTTCCGGCAGCAGCCCCATCCGATCGATGACCTCCATGGCCACGCCCCGAATGTCGACCTTGTAGCCGCCCTCGCGCAGGGTGGGCGCCTGTTCGACGACGGTGACGGTGAACCCGTGGCGGGTCAGCCAGTAGGCCAGTGCCGGACCGGCGACGCTCGCGCCGGAGATGAGAACGGTTTTGTTGGTGAACTGTCGCGTCGTTGTCATGGGAACAGCGTCGGCCGCGGCGCTCACCACGCACTCACCATCGGCTCACCGCCGCTCACCGAGCAGGGCCGCCACCTCCTCGATCGACCGCCCGATGCCGCGGTCATAGGCGGCGCGGAACTTCTGTTCGCCGAGTTCGGCACGGCACCGTGCGGCGGTCTCGGCCGCCGCACCGTCACCCGCGGCGGGCATCCCGCGCAGCGAATCGGCGGCGCCGAGCAGCAGCGCGGCCCGCGCCGGATCGCCGATCACCGCGGCGGCCTCCGCCAGACCGGCCACCGCGTCCGCGGCCACCGATCGGGATCGGTCACGGGCCAGCTCGAAGGCCTCGCGGTGCGCCGCCCGCCCGGCTTCGCTGTCGGCTTCGGCGAGCGAGACCCAGCCCAGTCCGATGAGGCTGCGCGCACGGGCCTCGGCCATGCCGAACGAACCGTTGTCGGGCAGGGCGACGGCCGTGCCGTAGTACTCCCTGGCGCCGACGAGGTCGCCCGCCGCACGGCGCAGATCGCCGAGTCCGCGTATCGCGTTGGCGTACATGTCCGTCGCGCCCGCCGCCCGGGCAGATTCGGCGGCACGCTCGTAGGCGGCGCGGGCTCCGTCCGCGTCGTGGCAAGCGTCCCGGCGGGCGAGGAGGTCGCCACGCCGGTTGAGCAGGTCGGCGGCCTCGTCACCCGCGCCCAACTCGGTTTGCAGGGCAACGGCCTCGTCGATCAGGTCCAGCGCGACCGTCCGCTCACCGCGCCAGTCGGCGACGGCGGCGAGTTTGTCCAGGCTGGTGGCGATCGCCCAGCGGTCGCGGGTGGCGCGGAAACCTTCCAGGGCGCAGTGGAATTCGGGTTCGGCCGCCACCGGCTCACCGGACATGAGCAGGTGCAGTCCCGCGCCAAGCCGGAAGAACGCCTGCGACCACGGGTCGGCACCGAAGAGCAGGCGCTGCCGCTGCGGCGGCAGGTCCAGCAACCCGCCGACGGTCGCCAGCAGGAACACCAGATGCGGGCGCTGAAGGGGTTTTTCGACACCGGACAGCTCCGTCACCGCGCGGGTGACCGCGACCGGCAGTCCGTTTCCCGCTCGCGCCGCGATCGCCGCGCACAGGCCGTATTTCTCGACGTCGGCCGCCGGATCGAGTGCGGGCAGCAGCTTGCCCGCGAGCTCGACGGCACCGCCCGGATGACCGCGCAGCCACCAGCACCACGCGTGCGCGGCGATGAGCCGTTGTGCCAGTAGCGGATCGGCTGCCACCGCCCAGCGCAGCGCGACCTGCACGTTGTCGTGTTCGGCGCTCAGTCGTGCCAGCCAGTCCAGCTGGTCCGGGCCGCGCAGTCGCGGATCGGCCCGTTCGGCCAGGGCGGTGAAGAATGCCGCGTGGGCACGCTGCATGCGCTCACGCTCGCTGGAGTCGGTCAAACGTGCCAGACCATAGGCTCGGATGGTCTCCAGCATCCGGTAGCGGCCGCCGTGCACCTCCACCAGCGATTTGTCGGCCAGGCCGTCGAGCAGTTCGTCGGCATCGTCGAGTTCGCAGACCGAAGCGGCTGTCGCGGCCGACGCTCCGCCCGCGAAGACCGCGAAGCGCCGCGCCATGAGGCGCTCGGCCGGTTCCAGCAGATCCCAGCTCCATTCGACTACCGCCTGCAAGGTCTGATGCCGGGGCTCCGCGGTCCGGTCTCCTCGTGACAGCAGCCGGAACCGGTCGGAGAGGCGTCCGTCGATGTCGTCCACTTCGAGGTTGCGCAGACGGGCGGCGGCGAGTTCCAAAGCCAACGGCAAGCCGTCCAATCGCGCGCAGATGCGCCGCACGGCCGCGATCGTGCCCGCGTCGACGGTGAATCCGGGCCGCGCCGCGGCCGCGCGGTCGGCGAACAGGCGGACCGCCGCGCAGCCGAGCTGCTCGGACAGCGGCGCTTCGGCGGCCGCGACCGGCAGTTGCCCGATCGACAGGACGGTCTCGCCGGTGATGCGCAGGGCTTCCCTGCTGGTCGCCAGCACCCGAAGGCCCTGGCATTCGCGCAACAACCGGTGGACGAGCCGCGCGGCGTCGAGCACTAGATGCTCACAGTTGTCGAGAATGATCAGCAGAGACCGGCCTGCGAGCATCGCGGGGAGCCGGTTTTCCGCGTCGTCGTGCTCACCGGCGGTCGCGCGGCCGCCGAGCGTCGCCGCGATCTCCTGCGCCATCTGCGCGCCGTCCACCAATGGCGACAGATCCACGAAACAGACCTCGCCCTGAGCCCGGGAGCCTGCCTCCAACGCCAGCCGGGTCTTGCCGGTGCCCCCTGGGCCGGTCAAAGTGACCAGGCGGGCCCGCGCCAGCAGCAACGCGATCCGCGCCAACTCGTCGTCGCGGCCGACGAAACTGGTGAGCTGGGCAGGTAGGCGGCGCAACGAGGCCGCGGCGACGGTGTCCCCGCGCAGGATCGCGAGGTGGGCCCGGGCCAGCTCGGCCGAAGGATCCGCCCCCAGCTCATCGGCGAGCAGCCGACGGCCCTGCTCGAACAGCTCCAGCGCCTCCGCTTGCCGGTCGGTCCCGGACAACCCGCGCATCAGCAGCGCTCGAGCCCGCTCCCGCAGCGGATGTGCGGCGACGAGTTCGGTCAGCATCGAGACCACCGCTCGATGGTCGCGCAGCGCCAGACCGGCCTCCGCCCGATCCTCCCGCGCTGTCAGCCACGCTTCGGTGAGGCGGGTCACCGCCGTCGCGGCGAACGGCGCGTCGCGGACGTCGGCCAGCGCCGCACCCCGCCACAGCCCGGCGGCTTCGTCCAGCAGCGCGGCCGCGGAAGCGGGATCCCCGTCGCGCAACGCGATCCGGCCCTCCTCGGCGAGCCGATCGAACCGGTGCGCGTCCACCGTGACCGGGTCGACCGCGAGCCGGTAGCCCGCGGTCGAGGACTCCACCAGCTCGTCGGCGCTCGCCGAACGCAGCGCCCGCCGCAGCCGCGACACCTGGGACTGCAGTGCGTGCCCGGCGTCGCCCGGCGAATCCTCCCCGTACAGATCGTCGATCAACCGCTCGCGGGAGACGACCCGCCCGGCCTCCGACGCCAACACCGCCAGCAGCGCCCGCACCTGCGGCCCACCCACCGCGACCGGACCCCCATCGGGCCGTCGCACCTCCACCGGACCCAGGATCCCGAACCGCACGATCGTCAGTATGGCCTGGGATCGATGGGCTGCCGCTTCGGTGGGTTCTCAGCACCGGCTTGTCTGCGCTGCGTCGTGGACGTCCGCTGTGGTTCGGTCCGACGGCTTTCGAGACCAGCTATGGCCGCAGCCGCGTTATCGGTCCCATCGCTCGCTCAGGAACTCCTCGTTCCGCGGCGAAGCACCCAGCGCGTCCCGCTCACGGTCCCGCAACCGCGAGCCGCACCGTATGTCGACACGCCATCGACTCCGGTGCTCGGCAGCGGTGGGAGCCAGGTCGTTCAGTCCGCTCGGTGGGCGAGCACAGCGAACATGGTCACCGACAGGTGGTAATCGCCTTTGGCGATGCCCGCGTCCATGGTGGCCAGTAGGTCGCGCCCTTCCTGTTCGGTGATGGCACCGCTGGTGCTCGCGGACGAGATCATTTGCATGTACAGCGGGAGGGCGGTGTCCGGATTCCAGATCACCGCCTCCGAACCCATGTCATCGATGGTGAAACCGGCGGCTGTGAGCAGGCCGCGCAAGCGCCGGCCCGACGCGGGGTTGGGGGTGGTGGTGAGCATCGCCTTCGACAGGCGGGCGAGCACACCGGGGTCGCCGGGATGCGCGATCACGGTGTGCCAATCGGTGTCGATGAGCAGCACACGGCCGCCCTGTCGCAGGACGCGGGCGATCTCGGCGGTCGCGGCCGCCGGGTCGTCGAGGTGCTGGTAGACCCGCTCGCAACGCACCGCGTCGAAATAGCCGTCGGAGAACGGCAGCTGATAGGCGGTGGCTTCGACGAAGCGGGCCCGAGAGTCCGCCGTCTCGGCTCGCCCACGGGCTATAGCGAGCATCGCGGGATTCGGGTCGGCTCCCACCGCGTCGCCATCGGGGCCGACTCGCTCGGACAACTCGATCACCTCGGTGCCGGTACCGGAACCTATGTCCAGTACCCGCTCGCCCGGCTCGACGGCCAAGACCTCGTGCCCCCACGCACGCATGCGCCGGATACCGGGCAGCGCCGCTTGCAGGTCGAGCATGCCGACCAGCGTGGCCATCGGGTCGTCGTCGGTGGTGTGGGAAGAGTCAGGGATCGCGTTCACCTGGAACGACGGGATAGGCGGCGAGGGATCGCTCGACATGGTCCGACAGTAACCCCGCACCGCCGCTCCCCGCAGTGTGCGGACGACCGATCGCAGGCTGGGCATTGGCGATGCTGCCCACCCGGCGTACCGTCGAGTTTGTGAGCAGTGGCGCCGTGTCGGGGGCAGCGGTGAAGGGCTCGGATCCGTGGGCCCGGGTTTTCGCGGCGCTGTACGACCCTCTGCTGTGGATGGGCGAGAGGGCGGGCATGGGCGCTCGCCGACGAGATCTGCTCAGCCGTGCGAGGGGGCGAACTGTCGAGCTGGGCAGCGGTACCGGTCTCAACATGGGGTACTACCCTGACGACCTCGAAGAACTGATCTTGACCGAACCGGAAGCCGCGATGCGTACGCGGCTGGCGCGGAAGCTGCGTCGCAGTGGACGACGGGCACGTGTGCTCGACGCATCGGCGGAACAACTGCCGTTCGAGGACGAAACCGTGGATACGGTCGTCTCGACGCTCGTGCTGTGCACTGTCGACCACCCCGAACCCGTATTGCGCGAGATCGGGCGTGTGTTGCGCCCTGGCGGCCAGCTGCTGTTCATCGAGCATGTGCGTTCGGAGTCGCCGCGACTCGCCCAGTGGCAGGACCGCCTCGCCGGCCCGTGGCGCCGGTTCGCGGAGGGCTGCCATTGCAACCGTGCCACACTCGAGCTCATCCAGGGGTCCGAACTGAAGCTCGAAGACGTACAGGAAGCGTCGTGGCGGGGAGAGCCCCCGATCATTCGACCGCTGATCTTGGGTGTGGCTACCAAAAACACCTAGGGAGCGTCAGATGACCGAGTCCGGCTCCGCTGAGCTGAAGCGGCGGCATCGCGCGATGTGGGCACTGGGCGACTATCCGTCCGTCGCCACCGAGGTCATCTCTGGATTGGGCAGGCGTCTGGTCGAGGCCTGCCGTATCGGCGCTGGTCAGCACGTGTTGGATATCGCGGCAGGGTCCGGCAACGCCGCGATTCCGGCGGCCGAGACCGGTGCGGAGGTCGTGGCGAGCGACCTCACGCCCGAACTGTTCGAGGCGGGTCGGCGTCTCGCCGCGGAAAGGGGTGTCGAGCTGCGGTGGCAGCAAGCCGATGCCGAGGCATTGCCCTACGCGGATGCCGACTTCGATGCCGTGATCTCCTGCGTCGGTGTCATGTTCGCGCCGTTCCACCAAGCGGCGGCGGACGAAATGCTCCGCGTGACCAGGCCGGGCGGCACGATCGGGCTGATCAACTGGACGCCGACCGGATTCATCGGGCAGATGTTCGCCACGATGAAACCGTTCGCGCCGCCACCCCCGCCCGGCGCCCAGCCGCCCCCGCTGTGGGGCGACGAGACGCACGTGCGGTCGCTGTTGGGCGATCGCGTCACCGATCTGGAGCTGCGGCGCGAAAACGCGGTCATCGACCGCTTCGCCGACGGCGCCGAGTTCCGCGACTTCTTCAAGTCCTATTACGGCCCGGCGGTCGCGGTGTACAAAGCCATCGCCGCCGAGCCCGACCGCGTCGCACAGTTGGACCGGGAACTCACGGAACTCGCTGCCCGACATGACCTGAGCGACGGGCGCATGGAGTGGGAGTACCTCCTGGTCACCGCGCGCCGCTCCTGAGCGACGGGGATTGGAACTCGCGCACCGCCACGTGACGGCGTCGGCATATCGGTGGACCGACCGGATAGCCCGGTCAACGGATCGAGAAACGGGCTGCCCAACCCGTGCGGCATGCCGGTGACCCCGTACCGATGATTTCGTCGGGCGGACCGCGGCCGGGTGTTCGTGCCACATCGCTCCGCCTTCCCCGGCGGGTTCGTAGTGTCAGGAAGTCGCGCCGATCGCCAACCCTGCGAGGAGATCGTGCACAAGGCTTGCCGCCTGCTCGTGAGCGCGTTGCCGATCATCGGTCTCGGCGATGGTCAGCGACAGTTCGGTCAGGGCCCCATAGAAGGCACTCGCCAGTAATGCGGCGGGGTAGGGACGGATGAGCGCCGCATCGAGCAGATTCTGCACCGCCTCGACGACCAGGCCGCCGAGATGGCGTTGGTCGAGTTCGCGCCAGCGCTGCCAGCCGAGGCCGATCGGTCCCTGGAGGAGCACGATGTGCCGGTAGTCGGGTTGGGCGCAGACGTCGAGAAACTCCCGTACACCGCGGTCGACCCGGTCGAACGGGTCCGAGGCCGAGTCGATCGCGGTGCGGATGCGTTGCGCCGCTCGAGTCTCCAGATCGTCGACGATCGCCTCGAACAGCCCCTTCTTGCCGTCGAAGTGGTGATACAGCGCGCCGCGAGTAAGGCCGGTGGCGCGAACCAGCTCTTCCGCCGACAGATCCGCGTACTCGCGTTCGGCGAACAGCCGCCCCGCGGTCTCCAGCAGCGCCTGGCGGGTGTTCTCCGCGTACTTCTCGCGAAACGACTCCATGCGGTATGGATATCACATACAGTATGTATGTGAGATGCGTACTGTATGAAGGTGGGTCGTAATGGGCGAATCAGTGGACGTCGTCGTTGTCGGAGCCGGGATAGCGGGTCTGGTAGCCGCCCGCGACCTGGCGCGAAGTGGTGCGGAGGTGCTCGTGCTGGAGGCGCGCGACCGGGTCGGCGGGCGGCTGCTGAACGGTGAGCTCCCCGGTGGTGCGCCCATCGAGGTGGGTGGTCAATGGGTCGGGCCCGGCCAGCAGCACGTGCTCGCGCTGATCGATGAACTCGGCCTGAAGACCTTCCCCACGTACACCGCGGGCCGTCATATCGCCGAACTCGGCACGGCCCGCTCGGTATACACCGGCCGGATTCCCAAGCTGAACCCGCTGGCACTGGCCGATGTAGCGCAGATCCAGTGGAGGCTCGACCGGGTGGCGCGCCGGGTCGCGGCGGCGGAGCCGTGGCTCGCCGACCGGGCTGGGGTGCTGGACGCGCAAACCTTCGCCACCTGGCTGCGGCGGACCGCCCACACCTCCGCGGGTCGGTCGTTCTTGCAGCTGATCACCGAGGCGGTGTTCTCCGCGGAGCCGGAGGATATGTCGGCATTGTGGGCCGCCTACTACGTCGGCGCCGCCGGTGGGCTGGACGCGTTGATCAATACCGCGGGCGGTGCGCAGCAGGACCGCGTTGTCGGCGGTTCGCAGACCATCGCGTTGGCGCTGGCCCAGGAACTCGGTGACCGTGTCGTCCTGGAAACCGTGGTGACCGATGTCGAGTGGGACGTCTCGGGTGTCCGGGTCGTCGCGGGCGGCACGACCGTTCGCGCTCGTCGAGCCGTGATCGCGGTTCCGCCGCCACTGGCGGCGCGCATCCGCTTCACCCCCGGCCTGCCCGGCGATCGTGACCAACTCGTGCAGCGCATGCCGATGGGCCGGGTCATCAAAGTCAATGTCGCCTACGACGAGCCCTTCTGGCGCGAAGCGGGTCTGAGCGGGCAAGCCAACAGCGACCATCGGCCCCTGGGCACCGTCTTCGACAACACTCCGCTCGACGGTTCACCCGGCGTGCTCGTCGGCTTCCTCGAGGGACGGCACGCCGACAGAGGTGCGCGCCTCGACCTCACCGATCGTCGTGCACAGGTGATCGACGATCTCGCAGGCTACTTCGGGCCAAGGGCCCGCAACCCCATCGCCTACATCGAACGTGACTGGGCCGAAGAGGAATTCAGCCGCGGCTGCTACGGCGCGTTCACCACGCCCGGCACCCTCACCCGCTTCGGTCCGGCCCTGCGCACACCCATCGGCCCGCTGCACTGGGCAGGCACCGAAACCGCTACCCGGTGGGCCGGCTACATGGACGGAGCCGCCGAATCCGGCCACCGCGCCGCCCGCGAAATCGCTCCCGCGCTCGGCCGCAGTGGGGTGTAGCGGTTCGACAACAACTTTGGTGGTGGGCGCAGAGGGATCGAACCCCGACCGCTGGTGTGTAAAACCGCGCCGAAACATCCGGGGTGTCCGGGCCCGCCCATCATGTCCAGTTCAGAGGCTATTTCGTGTCCGCTGCGTATCGCTGCCTCCGGCCTGTTCGTGCCTGTCGATCAGCGCGCGGGCGGCGTCTCCGTGAACAGCGTGGGCGCGTGTCTATAGTCACAGCCTGAATCGGGGAAATGCAACCAATTGCGCACTCGCGCGCACTTTTGTATCGACGGCGAACTACGCACGCTTAGCGTGCTTTTCAGCCCCCGCGCCGGGTCGAGCCGGACTCTCGGCGCGGGGGAGGCCACTTTGCGCGGCACACCGAAGTGCAGCGGGTCCGCCGATGATCACGGTCGGTCGTGTTGGTCTACCGCAGCTCTACAGCAGGCGGATCAGTCCTGCGCGCTGGAATAGCCAGCCCGGCAGCAACTTCGCAGCGTCGAAAGTAGCTATCGGTCTGCGATCACTCACCGTGAGATGCCGCGGTCGCGTTTCCGGGACTGCTCGGGCGGTGTCGGCATCGCGGTGCCGGGCGCCGCAGTGCCTGTACTGCATCGCCAAGGCGGACTCCGCCGACCGCGCTCGGAAGTTGCCGAACCTAACCCATCGCATCGGCCTCCCACCGCTACCGCAGATAGTTTCCCGAGTCGTCCTCGCGTACAGGGTGCATCGCGCCAGGACGGTTCAGGAGTACCGCACATAGACGACACTATGTGCGGTAACTGCTTAGCGCCAGATTTCGCAGAAGTGGGCAAACGCCCGAATGAGACTCAGTCCGACACGGCCGACCGGGCCGAAACCAGCCCAATCTCAGCGCAGGCGTCGTCGTGTTCAGGTGCGCTCCCACTGACCGCAATCGCACCGACCACGACATCGCCACGTCGGATCAGTCGAGAACCTGCACCCGCGATGATGGGTGTGCCCGCAACCTGATCCAGCTGTGCGAACAGTGCGGGCCATGCCTGCTGCAATCGCACCAACTCACCGCCGTCGCGGTGGAACAGCGCAACACTGGATGCTTTCGCCGGGGCGATTCGAGCCGACAACGGCGGCGCGCCGTCCATCCGATCGACAACCAGCACGTGTCCACCGCCGTCAACGATGGCGACCGTGATTCGGGCACCGAGCCCTGCGGCATGCTCGCGTACGCAGGCGCTGACCGCTCGCGCTTGTTCCGAAGTGAGTGACATCGCTCCACCTTCAAATCTCTTGGACCAACCAAGCTTGGGTGACCCAAGGATAACCATATTCATGGGGCGGACCAAGAGTTTGACTAGACTTTCGTGCATGGAGCTGGAGGAAACGCCCACGCGCCTGCGCAGCAAACCGACCTGGCTGATCAGCAAGGCGGCCGTGCGGGCGCATCGGCTCATCGGCGAAGCGATGGCCGCATCCGGCGGCCGTGCCTATCACTTCGCGATCCTCGCCACGCTGGACGAATTCGGCCCCGACAGCCAGGCGCGGATCGGCCAACGGTGCGGAATCGACCAGAGCGATATGCACACCATGCTCAAGGAATTGATAGAGCAGGGGCACGTCGCGCGCACCTCGGACCCCAACGATCGACGCCGCAATCTGATCGCCTTGACGCGCTCTGGCCGACAACGATTGACGGAACTGGACACGACACTCTCGGGCGTTCAACGCGATCTTCTCAGCGCCTTATCGGCTACCGAGAGGGACCATCTCGCAGCGCTACTCGTCCGCGTTCTCGAGTAGATCGTCATCGAGGGCGCGCCAACGCACTCCCGTAGCCGCGTTCCGCGCGTCCGGACAGTGCCTGTCGGTCAGCGAGCAGCGCGGGAACCGGGTTCTACTTCTGGGCTCGCGACAGTTGTCCCATGATTGGCAACGAGGTGGTCACTCGGGGATGGCAATCAACACGAATGATTCTCCACAGCAAGGTGTTTCGGGCACCAGCCCAGCTAACGCCAGTTTCCGTTCAACTGGACCCACGTGCCGTCCCCTGGAAGGCCGGACGGAAGGGATGGTCGCAGGAGGGTGCATGCAGCGGATTTTTGGGCGTTGAGTCATGGTGCAATGGGAGTGTGCTAACGCGTAGGGGAATAGGGGGAGCCCAGCCTCTGTCGCTCAATTCGTGTCGGTGCCCGGGGTGACCATTCGAGTTATGCAGTTTCGCTCATACGATCAGGGCGGTCCGCTCATCCCGCACCCCAGTCACCCTCGATGCGGAATGGAACGCCGAGTGCGGCCATCACCTGTCGGCGTGGTGCCTGGGGTGCTCGACGTGCACCGACTGCGCCGGAACCTGCTATTGCGGCGCCGCTGAAGTCGAGGAACCGCCCGTCTACCTCCTGGATCTCGCCAGCTGACCCCGATCAGGTCGACCGCGTCGTCGGGTGCTCGCAGTCCGCACCGACTGGCGGTGCGTAGTCGACGTGACCACACCGGATGTACCAGTGGAGGCGGTGTAGGCCGCAGGCCTCCCACCGGCATCTGTCTCGGGCCGAACTGGTGCCTGCACTGCGGGCAGCTGCGAGGCCGCGGCTCGGCCCACTTTCCGTTGCGCAGCCGGTAGAGGCGGCCGGGTTCGACGATCCGGCCGTCGCTGAGCCGGTACACCACGCGCGGGTAATCGAACACGCTTTCGATCCTCTCTTCTCCTCCACTTCTCAAATCCATCCATTCGATTCCTGAAGGGAATTCACCATGACGAACGCACTGACCGAGCTGGACCAGATCAACGCCGAGCTGATGAGCCAAGGCGCCCGCATCCCGTTCGGCCGCGACGTCGAACCCAACACGACGGTGTCCGGCGAGATCGTCGCCGTCGTGCGGCGCCACCGCCACAACAGCAAGGGACAGCCGCTGTACTGGGTCAACCGCAAGCCGATGGTCGCCCAGGCCGGGGATCCCGTCATCGACACCGCGCTGATCCTCGAGACCGACGAGCGCGTCGACTCTGACGACGAGGGCTTGCGCTCGATCACGCTGGATCGCGATGTGCAGCGCGCGATCGCCGCGGGCGTGCGCCGTGCTCGCGCGTCGGTGGATTCGCGATCGGTGGTCGCGGCTCGATCAGCTGGTCTACGTCGGCCCGTCCGAGGGCGGTGGCTACGGCCGTGTCTATGAGCTGGTCGCCTACATCCCACCCGCCGAGTAACCCGACCAACCGACAGAAGCCCGGCCGAGATTCGGCCGGGCTTCTTCGTGTCTACAGGGGTCTGGGAACATCCACCAGAGCAGTCGCGCTGTGGCCGAGTGGGATTGCCGTGGGCCGGCCCGGCTCAGCGCGGGCGTGCCACGTTATGGGGGTACTGTCCCTCCACGTTGCCGGGTGGGTTGTAGAGAGCGACGGCGGCAGTCCAGCCGTTCTCCGAGGCGTACCCGATACCGAGTCGGGTGCTGGCCTTCCACACCAACTGCGTGAAATGGCCCGTTGACATGCTGAACCCGGGGTTGTTGAAGTCGTAGTTCTTGACCTCGTCGTACCACATCTTCGTGCCCATCTGGACAAAGGGGGCAGCGTCCCAGCTGCCCTCCCCTCCGACGAGGTTCTCCCCGGCCCCGTTCTTGTACGGGCAGCTGTGATCGATCGTGCGTTTTTGGGCGTAGTACTTCGCGCATTGGTCGGCCAGGTTGTTCAGGTTCTGGGTCAAGGTCATGGCCGGGGAACCGTGCTTGGCCCGGTACTGGTTGTGCAGGGTGAGCCCGGTCTGCGCGTAATCGGTCTGTCCGGCGGCGGGGCCGCCGCCGGTGACGAGCGCGGCGAGCATCACCGCGGCAACAACCGATACCAACCGTCCGACACGCACGACGACCTCCTGAGGCAGAGTAGGACCGAGCAGAAGCGAATCACGCACACCCTGAAACCTGCACAGGCGGTGAGGGTTTCGGGATCAGGTGAGCCTACCGGGGGTCTCGCTGTGAGCGTGATTCTTCTCGTGGGTGGTTTCCGGACCCGTGTCTACAGCCGGTCTACAACTCGGCTGTCCATCCCCTGACCTTTCCTCTGGCCCTTCCTCCGCAGGCACAACGAGTCCGGAGCGGTGGTTGCTCAAGGGTGGCCGTCAGGCCATCGCCGTGGGCGACGCGACGCAGGAGCGCCCTGAACAACCACCGAGCCGACTCACGCTATCCGGCCGAGGAAGGGTTTTGTCTTGCCGTGGATCCGGCCGATCCGGCAGTCGATCTTGGTTCCGGTCGTGGTGGTCGAAGGCGCGAAAACCTCAGCACAAAAGCTCTCAACCACCACCCATCCCTCCCGTGAACTGGGCAAAGGGCGGGATTTCTGCTCACTCCCCACCCCCTCCCGGTTCGACATCTCATCGCCCACTGCGTGTTCAACGAGATGTCGGACTGGGAGAGGGTGGGGGAGCAATCAGAAATCAAAAGATCAAAACAGGTGGCTTGGGGTGGTGGTTGAGAGAAAGAGAAGTGGTTGCGTTGGGTGGGCACCGGAACGCGAGTGGGTTGCTTTGGGAGACGGTGACGGTGGTGGCGTCGTCTGCACCGGCTGCGGTCTACTGCACGCGACTGTGCGTGTGTCGGGTCGCGTAGCGCGTGTTCGGTGGGTGCGCGGAGCGCGGCTCGTGCAGCTGCATGGTGGCGCAGGCGTGCGGCGCGATTCGTGGGTGGTTCCGCGACCTGGCGGTCGCGCGGTCCGGCGCGCGGTGTGCTGGGTGCTCCTCCGGTATGGCCTTGTCTGGGGCTATCACGACGACAACGACCATCAAGGGCGCTCCTGCGTCGCGTCGCCTACGGCGATGGACTGGCGGCCACCCGTGACGGCCGCCGCCGTCGTGATCGAGTAGCTCCAAGCCATACCGGAGGAGCACCCAGCACGAGCCCCAAGCGCGCTATGACCGGGAAAGCTGCGCAGCCGATGGCTGCGAGGCGGGGCTCTGTCCCAGCACCCCGCCCTCGCCGGGAGGCAGTCCACCCAGAGGGGCGCAGGTGCGGAAGAGGAAATCGGGTCCGTCTACCGCAGCTTGAATGCAGGCGAGCTGTGGTGAATCGCTGCCGGGCCGGCCTCATCGTCGGCGACCTCGAACGCGCCGAATACCGGACGCTGGCCACCTACCACCACGTCGGCGGCGCGGTCGCCGCGATCGAGACGCTGGTGCGGCAACTGACAGCCGTCGACGCCTCCACCAGCGACATCCTCGACGCCATCTGCGCGGACATGGGGTCGGATGCCGTGTACGGGAACGGCCGCCGCAGCGACAACCCCCACGCCCACGACGAACGCCGCAGCGCCGACCTCCTCCACACCCTCGCCCTCCCCCTCGGATACAGCCACGAACACGCCGACAGGCTGTGCTGTGTGCTTGTCAGCTCCGATCGAGGCCGATAAACAGGAACCTCGCGTCGACTTCGGCATGGGCTTGGCTTTGACCGACGACCCCGTCGTGATACTCGCAATACGTCCAAGCGCCGACATTAAGTGTGTAGATGTGATCTGGCTGCATTATCCACTTGACCTCGATCAAGTCGTTGATGCCAAATCCATCTGTATTGTGCTGTTTTAGCTCGCCGTTGCTGGCTCTTGCACGCCAACGCTTGTCGGTACCGGAAGCGATGAGCTTACCGTCCTCAAAGACGGTGACTTCGGTCCCGAGCTCACTTATCGCAATACCTCCGATCGGGGCTCCTGACGCGCGATATCTGTCCCACGTCGTCCGAGCTGGGCGCGCCGCAGCGGCGGCAATAGGCTGGTCGGTTGTCATCGCGACACCGATTCCGGCATGTCCAGTCACCCACGTCCCCGAACCGATGACATGCGAGGCAACTTTTGCGGTACCAGCTATACGGTCGGCCTTCATGTTGGGGCGAAGTTCTCCATCACCGTCATGCCAATTCCAGTCGTAGTGGTAGGGAACGCCGATGATTTCGAGCCCGCGTAACTCGAGCAGTCCAGGACGCGAGGAGTCTCGGACTGGCAGGCGCCCTACGCCGTCGCCTCCGGAGTCCAGTTGGCCCTTCGCCCGAAGGACGCTCAGCGCTGCGGACGCATCCTGGTCTTGCTCGATGATTTCCAGCAGCGGCGCGTGGATTGCCCGCATCAACTCCGCATGCTCACGGTTTTCCGTTCGCTGTCGCGTCATGCGTTCGGAATGCCGCTCGATCATTGCGGCAATCGACTGTTCGACGAAAGGCCGTTGATCCGCTGTCACGCATTCTCCGAGCTGGATTTCCACCTCACGCTGAGCAGAAGCAGAATTGATTGAAGGCATTGGGACCCCTCGGTTGTAGGGCTCTAACGATGCGAAATCACGCGCCCACCGACACCAGGATCGTCAATAGGCGACAACCCAGGTCGATGACGGCGACCAAGGGCTGACCGCCGCAACTTCGCGTTGTCACGCTGTGAACTTCAACAAACTCTCGCACCCTTAGTATGGACAATTGGTCCGGGCTGTCGCTGTCGAATGACTAAAACGCTGGGTGACGTGCATCTTTCGTAGATAGTCAGAGATACAGCGCGACCGAGACCAGAGCATCCGCCATCGAACAACACCCGCGAGGAACCAGGCCGCGCACCGCCGCAACCGTGGCCCCACCGGAGGCCGGCGTATCCACTCAGCTGAGGGCGGTAGGACCTGTTGCTGCTCGGATCTGGGCTGGCACGAGCTCCGGATCGAGGCCGTTACGGCTGCACGCCTCTTCCACGAATCCAGCGAGCACATCCCGGTGCTGTACCGCGCCCGAGCGCGGCCTCCGGCTCGGCGGCGAGTTCCTGGAGCCGCGCTGCGGCTTTCGATTGCGCAGCCGCCCTCGCGTATGCGGCATCCCGGGTGCGTTTCCGACCACGCGCCTCTGCGAGATCTCGAGTCCGGCCCCGTAGCGCGACTGAGCGTGCAACTGGTGGTTCAGGGCGCTTCTCCGGTTGCGCGGATTCGGGCGCGGCCTGCGGCGGCGCTTCGGTCGATACGCCGGATTCCGGAGCGGCGGGAACCGTCCACGCGGGATGCTCGCCCGCCAGGGAAGACCGCCGCCGACGCTGTTCTGCCGCGCTCATGCCGCGCTCCGCTCGAGCAGCTGCGCCGTGATCGGCTTGAACGTGTCCTCTCCGAGCACACGCGGAGCTGGCGGTGAATCCAGGCTGACGAGATTGCTGCTGCCGAGTTGACCGAGCACGAGCCAGATGACACTTCACCGATGGTGGGTTACAGCGTACGGCTCCCCAAGGATGTGCTCCGGGAAGCCCGCGCGCTGGCCAAGGAACGTGGCATCTCCACTGGTACCTGGTTGCGCGAGGTCATCGAGCAAGCGGTCGCAGCCCGTAACCAAACCGACTCAGTGCCCGTGGCAGCACTACAGCGACTCATCGACCAATATGTGGCTCCTAGCCCGTCGAGCAGCCAAAGTAGTGAGCAATCCGCAGCCGTAGATGTGCACTCGCTCCTCGACGTCTTCGGCGCAACGACCGGCGGATTTCTCATCGGTCAGCCTGTAGGCGTCATCAACTCCGCCAACACCCCGTTCGAGCAGATGCGCTCAGTCGTCGCCAGTTGGCTCCGCGACCGGGGAGAGGCCAGCCATGCCTCAAAAAGCGATGCGGGCACCGACGAGCCCAAGAAGACCTCCTCGCCGGAGTTCCCCGCGGTTGTCTTCCATGTGGCGGGGATGAGGACCACGACGCCCCGGAGTGCGACCACGGGTAGGTACATGGTCGTAGAACCAAAAGGGGGCAGGCGCATCGTTAAGGCTTGAGGCCAAGAGCGGGAAGCACAGCGCAAGAAAGATGCCTAGCGCCCGCAAGAAATAGCCCGTAAGGGTTCCTGACTCTGCAGGACGATTCGAACATGGGTTCGACAATCGAGCCTGCGCCGCGTGACATGAATGCCGAGCTGGAGTTCCCAAGCGCGACCGGGTATCACTACCGGCCGGACACCTACGCGCCTCGGCCGGTCTGGGTGCGCCTGGACGCACTTCTGCTCCGCGATCCCGAGATGCCGCAGCACGCGAACGACGCCGGGGTGGAGATGCGTGGCGAAACCGCCGGCACCCTCACACACTGGATCCCCACCGTGGATGGCGACTGGCTCGGTCGGGTCACCTATACCCTCCGATACGCGCACTCGATCGTGCGGGCCGTGCTCGAGGCGTCCGGCCGCTACCCGTTCAGCGTCCGCACCGCGACGCTCGTAGCGGCGGATCCCGCGTCGGAGGCGTGAGGCGGGTAGGCCTACCTTCTGCCGTCGATGCGTTCGAGCGCCGCGGCGAGCAGTGGCAGCGTGCCTTCGGCCAGCCGGTACTCCACGATCGTGGGGTTCTGCGGGTCGTCGGCGCTGCGTGACTCGATCACGCGTGGTGGCGGGAGCTCGTCGGTCGTGTCGTGCATGGCCCGCCGCATCGTCGTGCGCATGCCGTCCAAGGCAGTGACGCCCAGGGGAAACAACAAGTGGACCACGAGGCCGGTAGCTGCGGGTGCGCGCGTGGCGGGCGGTCACCCGGGCTGCCGGTGCCGCACGGGGGCCGGGAGGTTGGTTCGTGGTGACGGTCAGCGGTTGAGGTAGGCGGCCAGGCCACCGAGTTCCTCGTTGGCGATGAACACCGAACGGACGTTGATGATGGCCTCTTCGACGTGGGTGGTGCAGCCCCAGGCCGAGTCGCCCCACGAATCGGCGATCTTCAGCTCGGCCGGCGCGGTGCAGCCGGCGGTGCCGCCGAGCTGGCAGTGCTCAGGGTGCGGCGTGGTGGCCTGTACGGCAGCCGCGGCTCGTATCTGGGCGGCGAGCTCGGCGGCGGCAGCGGCGCGTTGCTCGGCATCGTCGCGCAACTGGCGTTCGGCGCGTACCGCCTTGATGGTGGCCAGGCGCAGCTCCAGGTGCTGCGCGACCTGGTCGGCGAGATAGCCGAGCACGGTGCTCTGCACCTCGCTCAACTCCCGAGGCACGGCGTCGATTGCGGTAACGGTGCCGAGGTGGTGCCCGTCGGCGGTGACGATCGGGGCGGCGGCGTAGAACCGCAGCCCCAGCTCACCACGTACCAACGGATGATCGAGGGTGCGCGGATCCGTGACCGCGTCGTTGACCACGTACGGGCCATCGGCGCAGAACGCCGACGCGCACAGTCCCGGTTCCGTGCCGACCTGCGCGACACCATCCAGTCCCTTGGTCGCGGCGAACCAGACCCGATCGGCGTCGACGATGCTGACCGTGGCGATCGGGGTGCCGCACACCGCTGCGGCGGTCGCCGCGATGATGTCGAACTGGCCGTCGGTTGGAGCGTCGAGGATCTCGTAACGGCGTACCGCAGCTAGCCGGGTGGGGTCGGTGAGGGCGGTTCTGTCAGCGGTGATCGACAAGGTGTGGTGCTCGCTTCCCATGGGGGTGTTCAGGCCTGGGTAGAGTACGTGGTTGCGTCGGTCATGCCGCATCCGCTGTGGCTGCCGTGATGCCGGCGCGGTCGAGGACTCGGTACACCGTCGGGCGCGACACCTCGAACAGCTCCGCCAGTTCGGCGATGGTGTGACGGCAACCTCATAACGTACAAGACGCGCGACTGACCCCTGATAACACCCGCGTCCCAGCGTTTTCCGGCGGTCAGGCGCTTTCCTCGAGCACAGCCTTGGCTTGGGTGGTCAGTTCGGGCAGGTACATGTAGATCGTGCTGCGAGACACCCAGCCGTGCGACCGAGGAGACGGTTTCTTCCGGTCGGGTGAGGATGGCGCGGGCCTGGCGGATCTGCTCGGTGGTCATGACCGCGGGCGCGTGCGGCGTCGAGGCCTTCGTGGGTGCCTTAGACGATCAGCTTGCGGATGAACTCGGCCAGGGCGGCGAAGACGTGGAAGACCAGGCGCCCGCCGGGGGCGGTGGTGTCGAGGGCTTCGTGCAGGGGCCGGAATCCGATGCCGCGCTGGCGCAGGCTGGCGACGATCGCGACCAGGTCTTGCAGGGAGCGGCCGAGCGGGTCCAGCGACAGGACCACGAGGGTGTGAGATCCGCACCGACGAGATTCGCACCCCCCAGGTTCGCATGGGCGAGATTCGCGCCCGCTAGGTTCGCGTTTTCGAGATTCGCGCCCATGAGATCCGCTCTGGCTAGGCAGGTAAGCCTCAGGTCGATGCGATCAGTGGGGTTGTTGCTGTCATGGATGGGATTGCGGCGCCCGATAGCGGTAAGTACAGCCTGGATGTCTACAGGCGTCGGCTTCGATAGGTCCCCACATTCGGGAGCAATTGAGCTCGTGTGCGTGCGGAGGAACGCTGTCAGTACTGCGACGACAGTCCATTGGTCTGCAGGTGAGTCTCTGGCGAGCCGCTCGAGCAGATAGACACCCGAGAGCCGTACGTCGATCTTGTCGGAGGCGAGTTGTTCAGCCGCCAGCCGAAAGCGATCGGTGACCGCCGTCTGCTGCGATAAGGAGTACTGGTTGTTCGTCGCGCGCAGAGACTGAGCGGTGAACCATAGGGCGCCGGCGGCGGTGATCGTCGCGCCGAGCGTCGCCACTGTCGTTGCCATGGCCGCTACTTTCGTCCAGCCCGACCAATGGAACACCCTGCCCCACCGCGAAGACTGACCCGGTGCGGGCGGATCGTTCTGCGGCGGGGCGGGCGGGTCTGGCGGAATCGGCGTGCCCCCCGTGCTCATTCGTCATCCCGCTGAAGTGTTTGTCTCACTACAGTAGTCGGGACACTCGCCGACGGCACCGCATCGGCAAGAACGCTAGGCCCGTCAACGCTGCTTCCGAGCGACATCCGGTGCGCGCATAGGCGCATACTTCGGGGGCTTTGCCGCGCGGGTTACCCGGCCGCAGATGTAGTCCGATGTAGATCTCGGGGCCGGTGCCCCACATAGTGCGAGTGGGGCAAACGCACCAAATGTAGTTTGCGGCTTCTACCTGGCATTTGATCTGTGGGCGCAGAGGGGATCGAACCCCCGACCGCTGGTGTGTAAAACCAGAGCTCTACCGCTGAGCTATACGCCCGTGCCGTTACCGGCGGCTTATGAATCTAGCGCGGCGAGCGCTTTCTCCCAAGCCGCCTGGTCACGGGGTTCTCCGGGGCCGTTCATCTCGGCGAAGCGGATGTAGCCCTCGCGGTCGACGACGAAGGTGCCTCGGTTCGGGTAGCCCGATTTCTCGTTGAAGACGCCGTAGGCCTGGGCCACCGCGCCGTGCGGCCAGAAGTCCGACAGCAGGGGGAAGATGTAGCCCTGCTCGGCGGCCCAGATCTTGTGCGTTGGCGGCGGACCGACCGAGATCGCGAGGATCTCCGCGTTGTCGTTCTGGAACTTGGGCAGCTCGTCGCGCACCTTGCACAGCTCGCCCTGGCAGATGCCGGTGAAGGCGAGCGGGTAGAACACGATCAGGACGTTCTTCTTGCCCCGGTAAGCCGACAGGGTGACTTCCTGGTTGTTCTGGTCCTTCAGCGTGAAATCCGGCGCGACAGTGCCAACCTCTAGCGGCATAGCGAATCCTCCATCGTGTCGGGTCTCCACCGGGTGGGCGTGCGACACCACCCTGGTGGAAACCATAGCGCGGTGGCTCAACGCTGCTTCGAGGGCGCCTTGGGCTGCACGAGTCTGCTTCCGGTCCACGAGCCGAGGCTGATCGCCGAGGTCTGGGTCAGACCTGCGGTCGGTGCGGATTCGGCGATTTCGCTCGGCTCGACATGGCCGGGTTGTCCAGTCTTGGGGGTCAGTACCCAGACGAAACCGTCGTCGGCGAGCGGGGCGATGGCGTCCATCAGGGCGTCGACCAGATCACCGTCCCCATCCCGCCACCACAGCAGCACGACGTCGATCACCTCGTCGGAGTCCTCGTCGACGAGTTCACCGCCGATCGCTTCCTCGACATCGGCCCTCAGGTCGTCGTCGACGTCCTCGTCCCAGCCCAATTCCTGGACAACCAAGCCGTGTGAGATGCCAAGCTTCTGAGCGTAGTTCTGCGCGTCCGCCGCGGCGACCACGGTGGCGTCCTCCTCAACTCCCGACAGTAGGTAGTTGCAAGCGAACATGGTTATGGGCTTCAGCGCAAGCCGATCCGGCGAAATAGCTACCGAATGTCGCGTTGCGATGGTGTGTCAAGGGCTTTCTCAGCGCTTCGGACACGAGTCGCGGACGGCGTTGCGCGCGTCGTTGACGCGCTTGCTGGCGTCGTTGAGCGCCGCGACCGGGGCGGTGTAGGTCATCTTGCGCGTCTCGGCGGCCAGCGCGCGGGCGGCGTTCACGTATTCGGTGAACAGCGGCACCAGGTCCGCGGGTAGCGCCTCCTTGGCGGAGTTCACGCCGCTTTCCACCTTGTTCGCGGCGTCCTCGAGAGTCTGCGCCGCCGAGTCGCGTTTGGCGACGTAGTCCGGTGCGTTCGCATCGTGCGCGTCGACGAAATCGTTGTATTTGCTGACGCCCGCTCCGGTGATGGTGGGGAACTGACCGCAGTTGTCGGAGATGGCCTTGGCCTGTGCGGCAGCGCGCCTGGATGAGGTCGCCGCCGCCGACGAGGACGCTGCCTCGGTCTTGTATGCCGCCAGATCGCTCGCGTTCGGACCCGCCACGCCTTCCACGCGGTTGGCGCACCCCGCGACGACCAATCCGACGGCGACCGCGCCGGTGGCGCACACCATTCCGAACCCGCGTGGGTTCAGCAGCTTCATCGTCCTCCCGCTCCTCAGGGCTGCCACGCTCGACATGCTCACCTTGCCTGTCGAACGGTACTGGATTTCCGGCTGACATGATGATTTGGGACGCGTCATCGGCAAGGATGGATGGTGCGCCCGAACCTTTCGTGAACGGGGGGGTCCGCCAACCAGCGAACCCGCCCGGGGATACCGACGCCATCAGCATGTCCACCCCTGTACGAGGAGCAGATTTGACCGACCTGATCCACTCTTCCGCACCGGCGAAATCCGCTGGTACCAGCTCCGCTCCCGCGCCCGCCGCGAGCCGCGATCCGAACGGGTCGCACGCGCCGCAGCCGGCCGGACGGGTGCGGGTGATCCGCGAAGGGGTGGCGTCCTACCTACCGGACATCGACCCGGAGGAAACCAGCGAATGGCTCGAGTCGTTCGATGAGATGCTCGACCGGGAGGGTCCCGGCCGTGCGCGTTACCTCATGCTCCGTCTGTTGGAGCGGGCCGGTGAACGTCGGGTCGCCATCCCGTCCTTGACCTCCACCGACTACGTCAACACCATTCCCACCGAGAACGAGCCGTGGTTCCCCGGCGACGAGGAGGTGGAGCGCCGCTTCCGCGCCTGGATCCGCTGGAACGCCGCGATCATGGTGCATCGCGCCCAGCGCCCCGGCATCGGCGTCGGCGGCCACATCTCGACCTACGCGTCCTCGGCGGCGCTCTACGAAGTCGGCTTCAACCACTTCTTCCGCGGCAAGGATCATCAGGGCGGCGGCGACTCGATCTTCATCCAGGGCCACGCCTCGCCGGGCATCTACGCCCGCGCGTTCCTCGAGGGCAGGCTGTCGACCGATCAGCTCGACGGGTTCCGTCAGGAGTACAGCAACGGCGGCCCCGGCCACGGGCTGCCGTCCTACCCGCACCCGCGCCTGCTGAACAACTTCTGGGAGTTCCCCACGGTGTCCATGGGCCTGGGCCCGATGAACGCCATCTACCAGGCGCGCTTCAATCACTACCTGCACGATCGCGGTATCAAGGACACCTCCGACCAGCACGTGTGGGCGTTCCTCGGCGACGGCGAGATGGACGAGCCGGAGTCGCGCGGTCTCGCGCACGTCGCTGCCATGGAGGGTCTGGACAACCTGACCTTCGTGGTCAACTGCAATCTGCAGCGCCTGGACGGCCCGGTGCGCGGCAACGGCAAGATCATCCAGGAGCTGGAGTCGTTCTTCCGCGGCGCGGGCTGGAACGTCATCAAGGTGATCTGGGGCCGGGAGTGGGACGCGCTGCTCGGCGCCGACCGCGACGGTGCGCTGGTGAACCTGATGAACAGCACCCCCGACGGTGACTACCAGACCTATAAGGCCAACGACGGCGCGTACGTCCGCGACCACTTCTTCGGGCGTGACCCGCGCACGAAGGCGCTGGTGCAGGACTTGTCCGACCAGGAGATCTGGAACCTCAAGCGCGGCGGCCACGACTACCGCAAGGTGTACGCCGCCTACGCGGCGGCGATGGCGCACAAGGGCCAGCCGACGGTGATCCTGGCCAAGACCATCAAGGGCTACACCCTCGGCAAGCACTTCGAGGGCCGCAACGCCACGCACCAGATGAAGAAGCTGACCCTGCAGGATCTCAAGGACTTCCGCGACCTGCAGCGGATTCCGATCAGCGACGCCGAGTTGGAGAAGGATCCGTACCTGCCGCCGTACTACCACCCCGGTATGGAGGCCCGCGAGGTCCAGTACATGCTCGACCGGCGCAAGGCACTCGGCGGGTTCCTGCCCGAGCGGCGCGCCGCGGCCAAGCCGCTGAAGCTGCCCGGCGACGAGGCCTACCGCTCGGTCCGCAAGGGTTCGGGCAAGCAGAACGTCGCCACCACGATGGCCCTGGTGCGGCTGATGAAGGAGCTGCTGCGGGACAAGGAGATCGGCAAGCGGATCGTCCCGATCATCCCCGACGAGGCCCGCACCTTCGGTATGGACTCGTGGTTCCCTTCGTTGAAGATCTACAACCGCAATGGGCAGTTGTACACATCCGTCGACGCGGAATTGATGCTTGCCTACAAAGAGAGCACCGTCGGGCAGATCCTGCACGAGGGCATCAACGAGGCGGGATCGACGGCGTCGTTCACCGCGGCGGGCACCTCGTACGCCACGCACGGCGAGCCGATGATCCCGCTGTACATCTTCTACTCGATGTTCGGCTTCCAGCGCACCGGCGACGGACTGTGGGCGGCCGCCGACCAGCTCGCGCGCGGGTTCGTGCTCGGCGCGACCGCAGGACGCACCACGCTGACCGGTGAGGGCCTCCAGCACAACGACGGGCACTCGCTGCTGCTGGCCTCGACCAACCCGGCCGTGGTGACCTACGACCCGGCGTTCGCGTTCGAGATCGCCCACATCGTGCGCGACGGCCTGCGCCGCATGTACGGCGGCGGCACCCCGCCGCAGGGCTCCGCGCCGCTGCCCGGCACCCATCCGCACGGCAGCCCGACCGAGTTCGGCGGTGAGGACGTCTTCTACTACATCACCCTCTACAACGAGCCGTACCCGCAGCCGGCCGAGCCGGAGGACCTCGACGTCGCGGGGCTGCTCAAGGGCATCTACCTGTACAAGCGCGGCGGTGAGGGCGCGGTGCGCGCCCAGATCCTGGTCTCCGGCGTCACCGTGCCGGACGGCCTGCGCGCGCAGGCGCTGCTCGCGCAGGAGTGGGGCGTGCAGGCGGACGTGTGGTCGGTCACCTCGTGGGGCGAACTCCGCAAGGAGGCGCTCGACAAGGAGATCGCCGCGCTGCGCGACCCGGGCGCCGAGCCCGGGGTTCCGTACGTCACCGAGGCGCTGTCGCGGGTCGACGGCCCGTACGTGGCCGCGACCGACTGGATGCGCGCGGTGCCCGACCAGGTCCGCAAGTGGGTGCCCGGCGACTTCACCACGCTCGGCACGGACGGTTTCGGCTTCTCCGACACCCGCCCGGCCGCGCGGCGGGTGTTCAACGTCGACGCGCAGTCCATCGTGGTCGCCGCGCTGGCCGGACTCGGCCGGATCGGCAAGCTCGACCCGGCCAAGGCCGCGGAGGCGGCGGCGAAATACGGCATCGCCGACGTGGACGCCGCGCCGAAGGCGGCGGTGAGTTCGGACGAAGACCTCGCATAGCGGAATATTGGATGGTGGACCGTAAACCGCCGCGGCCGCGACGGATCTCCGAGGGCTCTTCCGAGCACGAGGTGTATCTGCCGACGGGCGCGCTCTCCCCGAACCGGCAGACCCGCGACCCCCTTCCGGACACGCTGCTCAAACGCGTGAAGCAGTTCTCCGGCCGCCTCTCCACGGAGGCGGTGGGGTCGATGCAGGATCGGTTGCCGTTCTTCGCCGATCTGGACGCCGCGCAGCGGGCGGGCGTGCAGATGCTGGTGCAGACCGCGGTGGTGAATTTCCTGGAATGGCTCCAGGACCCGGACAGCGACATCCGTTTCAGCCTGGACGCCTTCCAGGTGATCCCGCAGGATCTGGCGCGGCGGTTGACGCTGCGCCAGACCGTGGACATGGTGCGCGTCGCCATGGAGTTCTTCGAGCAGTGGCTGCCCGCGCTCGCGCGCAACGACCGGCAGCTGGTGGCGCTGACCGAGGCGGTGCTGCGTTACGGGCGTGAGCTCGGCTTCGCAGCCGCCTCGGTGTACGCCAGCGCCGCCGAGTCGCGCGGCGCGTGGGACACCCGGTTGGAGGCGCTCGTCGTCGACGCCGTGGTGCGCGGCGACACCGGCCCGGACATGCTCTCCAGGGCCGCGACGCTGAACTGGGACGCCACCGCACCGGCGACGGTGCTGGTGGGCACGCCGCCCGGGGAGCAGGGTGTCTCGTCGGTGGGGGCGGTGCATTCCATCGCGGCGCGGCACGGGCGGGCCGCGCTCGCGGTGGTGCAGGGCACCAGGCTGGTGATGGTGGTCTCCGGGCATCTGGGGGAGACCGCTCAGATCTCACCGTTCCTGGCCGACCTGCTCGCGGAGGTGTTCTCCGATGGTCCGGTGGTGATCGGTCCGACCACCCGCACGCTGGGCGCGGCACACGCCAGCGCGGTGGAAGCGCTGGCCGGGATGGAGGCCGTGGTGGGTTGGCGGGGGGCGCCGCGACCGGTGCACGCGGCGGAATTGCTGCCGGAACGCGCTTTGTTGGGTGATCGAGCTGCGATCGACGCGCTGAACGAGTACCTTGTCCTACCGTTGGCTGCGGCGGGGTCTTCGCTGGCGGACACGCTCGATGCCTATCTGGATTGCGGTGGAGCGGTCGAGACGTGTGCGCGTCAGCTGTACGTCCATCCAAATACGGTTCGGTATCGCCTCAAGCGAATCGCCGAGATCACCGGCCGGGATCCGATGAATCCACGGGACGCGTACGTCCTCCGGATCGCCGCGACAGTGGGTCGTTTGACACGAACCCGTAACGAATCGTCAACTCCTGTCCCAGAAGTCACTTCGATCGCGTTGGGCCCCGAGGGCTTGTAACGCATCGGCGGAATCGGTCGATTCGGACAGCCCACGTGGTCTTTTGTGGAACCCCCACAAAACCGCTTCCGAAGCTTCATCCGCGTCGACATCTCGTGCGGCCCGCCTCACAGTGTTTTCTTAGAGGCGTGATCGCGTTGTTCGCCCCTGGACAGGGCTCTCAGACACCCGGCATGCTCGCGCCTTGGCTCGACCTTCCCGGCGCGAACGAGCGCCTCACGCTGTGGTCCAAGGCTTCCGGCCTGGACCTGGTCCGTCTCGGCACCACCGCGACGGCCGAGGAGATCACCGACACCGCGGTCACCCAGCCGTTGGTGGTCGCCGCCGCGCTACTCGCGTTCGCGGAGATCTCCCAGGACGAGCTGCCCGCCGCTACCATCGTCGCCGGGCATTCGGTCGGTGAACTCGCCGCCGCCGCGGTCGCCGGAGTCATCTCCGCCGACGACGCGGTCCGGTTGGCCGCCATCCGCGGAGCGGAGATGGCCAAGGCGTGCGCACTGGAACCGACCGGTATGTCCGCGGTGCTCGGCGGCGATGAGGCCGCCGTGCTCGAACGGCTCACCGAACTCGACCTCGTCCCGGCCAACCGCAACGCGGTGGGCCAGATCGTGGCCGCGGGTCGGTTGGACGCTCTCGCCGAGCTCGCCGCGAACCCTCCGGAGAAGGCCAGGGTTCGGGCGCTGCCCGTCGCGGGCGCGTTCCACACGGCGTTCATGGCGCCCGCGCAGGATGCTGTGACCGACGCCATAACGAAGATCACGCCGAACGAGCCGACCAGAACCTTGCTCTCGAACTTCGACGGCAAGCCGGTCGCGTCCGGACAGGACGCGATCGACAAGCTCGCCGCGCAGGTCACCCGGCCTGTTCGCTGGGATCTGTGCACCGAGACCGTCCGGCAGGCCGCCGTTTCGGCGGTGGCGGAACTGCCGCCGGCGGGCACCCTCGTCGGCATTGCCAAGAGGGAGCTGAAGGGCACGCCCACGCTGGCCCTGAAGACCCCGCAAGACCTCCCCGCGTTGGCTGAACTGACCGTGTCCGGCTAGCTTTCCTCCGCGACCATGCATCACATGATGCGAGGTCGTGACCGAGAGGCGGTAACTATTACCGCGCTCGATCCGAAAAAAACCAGTAGAGCCCTACAAAGTATCAAGAAGGGAGCCACGAAGTGGCCGCTCTGACCCAGGAACAAATCGTCGAGGAACTCGGCAAGATCATCGAAGAGGTGACCGGCATCGAGCCCTCCGAAGTGACGATCGAGAAGTCCTTCGTCGATGACCTGGACATCGACTCGCTGTCCATGGTCGAGATCGCGGTTCAGACCGAGGACAAGTACGGCGTGAAGATCCCCGACGAGGATCTGGCCAGCCTGAAGACCGTTGGCGACGCCGTCAACTACATCCAGAAGCTCGAGGCCGAGAACGCTGAGGCGGCGGCCGAGCTCAAGGCCAAGTTCGACAACGCCGAGTAGGGCCGAAACTGTGACCACTCCTTCCACCTTGAACGGGAACTTCCCCAACGTCGTCGTAACCAGCCTTGCGGCGACCACGTCGATCGCGGGTGACGTCGATGCGACGTGGAAGGGACTCCTCAACGGCGAGAGCGGCATCGACGTTCTCGAGGATTCCTTCGTCGAGGAATACGACCTTCCGGTCCGCATCGGCGGTCATCTGAAGGTCCGGCCGGACACCCTGCTGACCCGGGTCGAATGTCGGCGCATGGCCTACGTCGAGCAGCTCGCGACCGTGCTCGGTCGCGAGGTCTGGCGGAACGCGGGCAGCCCGGAAGTCGACCCGGAGCGGCTGGGTGTGGCCATCGGCACGGGATTGGGAGGCGGCGACGCCCTCATCGATTCCGTGGACAAGCTGAAGAACGGCGGCTACCGCAAGATTTCGCCGTTGGCTGTGCAGATGGTCATGCCGAACGGCCCCTCGGCCGTTGTCGGCCTCGAATTGAAGGCCAGGGCAGGAGTGGTCACTCCGGTCTCGGCGTGCTCGTCCGGCTCCGAGGCCATCGCCAACGCCTGGCGGATGATCGTCATGGGTGACGCGGACATGGTCGTCACCGGTGGCGTCGAGGGCTTCATCGACGCGGTGCCCATCGCGGCGTTCACCATGATGCGCGCCATGAGCACCCGCAACGAGGACCCGAAGGGCGCCTCGCGTCCCTTCGACAAGGATCGCGACGGCTTCGTCTTCGGCGAGGCGGGCGCGCTGATGGTCATCGAGACCGAGGAGCACGCGAAGGCTCGGGGCGCGACCATCCACGCCCGCCTGCTCGGCGCAGGCATCACCTCCGATGGCTTCCACCTCGTCGCCCCCGACCCGACGGGTGACGGCGCCGCGCGGGCGATGACAAGGGCGATGCAGTCCGCTGGTCTGACCAAGAAGGACATCACGCACATCAACGCGCACGCGACCGCGACGCCGATCGGTGACACCGCCGAGGCGAACGCGATCAACAAAGCCGTGGGCAGCCACGCCTCGGTGTACGCGCCGAAGTCGGCGCTCGGCCACTCGATCGGCGCCGTCGGCGCCCTGGAGTCCGTGCTGACCGTGCTCTCCATCCGCGACGGCATCGTTCCGCCGACGCTGAACCTGGAGAACCAGGACCCGGAGATCGACCTCGACGTGGTGAAGGGCGAAGCCCGACGCCAGGAGATCGAGTACGCGATCAACAATTCCTTCGGATTCGGTGGGCACAACGTAGCGCTCGCCTTCGGTCGGGCATAGCCGCGCGATCGACTGCACAACGATTCCGGCGGGGCCGGCCATCTGACGTGGTCGGCCCCGCCGCGTTTGGCCATACGCAGCCGCGGCAGCGGCGCACTTATCGAGGTCAGGAGACAACGCGATGACAATCATCGCTCCCGCGTTGCATCAGGAGACGACGACCGACCCGCGCGATCCGCTCGGTCGGCTCCAGCGTTTCTTCGATCCCGGCACCATTCTTCCGCTACACCCGCGCGACAAGTCCGGCGTGCTCGCCGCCATCGGCGAGGTGGACGGCGTCCGCACCGTGGCCTACTGCTCCGATGCCACCGTCATGGGCGGCGCGATGGGCGTGGAGGGCTGCAAGCACATCGTCGACGCCATCGACACCGCCATCGACTCCGGTGTCCCCGTGGTCGGCCTGTGGCACTCCGGCGGCGCTCGCCTGGCCGAGGGCGTCGAGGCGCTGCACGCGGTCGGTCTGGTCTTCGAGGCCATGGTCCGCGCGTCCGGCCTGGTCCCGCAGATCTCCGTGGTGCTCGGCTTCGCGGCCGGTGGCGCCGCCTACGGCCCGGCGCTGACCGACATCGTGATCATGGCTCCGGAAGGCCGCGTCTTCGTGACCGGCCCGGACGTGGTGCGCAGCGTGACCGGCGAGCAGGTCGACATGGCCACCCTCGGCGGGCCGGAGACGCACGGTAAGAAGTCCGGCGTCACCCACATCGTGGCCGCCGACGAGTCCGACGCGCTGCACCGCGCTCGCCGCTTGGTGTCGATGTTCGCCGAGCAGGGCGAATTCGACTTGGTCGCGGCCGAGCACGGCGACGTCGACCTGAAGGCGATGCTGCCGGAGTCGGCGAAGCGCGCCTACGACGTGAAGCCGATCATCAACGAGCTGCTCGACAACGTCGACGGCGAGTCGTCGTTCGAGGAATTGCAGGGCGGGTACGCCCGCAGCATCGTCACCGGTCTGGGCCGTCTCGGTGGGCGCACCGTCGGTGTGCTGGCGAACAACCCGATCCGTCTCGGCGGCTGCCTGAACTCCGAGAGCGCGGAGAAAGCGGCGCGTTTCGTGCGGCTGTGCGACGCGTTCGGCATTCCGCTGATCGTGGTCACCGACGTTCCGGGTTACCTGCCCGGCGTCAGCCAGGAGTGGGAAGGCGTCGTCCGGCGCGGCGCGAAGCTGCTGCACGCGTTCGCCGAGGCGCGCGTTCCGCGGGTCACGCTGGTCACCCGGAAGATCTACGGTGGCGCCTACATCGCGATGAATGCCCGCTCGCTCGGCGCGACGGCGGTCTACGCGTGGCCGGGCTCGGAGGTGGCCGTCATGGGCGCCAAGGCCGCGGTCGGCATCCTGCACAAGAAGGCCCTCGCGGCCGCGCCGGAGGAGGAGCGCGAGGCGCTGCACGAGCGGCTCACCGCCGAACACGAGCGCATCGCGGGCGGCGTGGAGCGCGCTATCGCCATCGGTGTCGTCGACCAGGTCATCGACCCGGCGAAGACCCGCAGCATTATCGCGGCGGCGCTCGCCGCGGCCCCGGCCCGCGCCAGCCACCACAAGAACATTCCGCTCTGATCTACGCACCGAAGCGGGCTCCGGTATTCCCGGGGCCCGCTTCGCGTTTTCCGGATTTCGCACCGACGGGCGCGTGCGGCGCGGTGGAGTCGATGGTTTGGTGTGTCGCACGCAGTTCGAGCGGGTGAGGTCGTGAAGTCTCACGGGGCGGGAGCGGCTCGGTGGTCGGTAGCATCGGGAGGTGCGCTACGAAGAACTGGCCGACGTGCCGTGCTCGATCACGCGCCCGCTCGTGATCTTCGGTGATCGCTGGACGCTGCTGATCCTCAAGTCCTGCTTCTCCGGGATCCGGCGGTTCAACGCCTTCCAGAGCGCACTGGGCATCTCGCGCAGCAGGTTGCAGGATCGGCTGGATCGGCTGATCGAGCACGGCATCCTCGTCAAGCAGAAGGCCGCCGTGGGTGCGCACGAGGAGTACCGCCTCACCCCCAAGGGGCACGACATCTACCCGATTCTGCTGGCCATCCGTGATTGGGGCGATGCTTACATGGCGCCGGAAGGGCCTCCGGTGCGTTACGCCCATCAGGAGTGCGCGGGCGAGGCCCACGTCCGGCTCGAATGCGATTCGTGCGGAGCCGAACTCACCGCACGCGATGTCACCCCGAAGCCGGGACCGGGCTTGCTGGGCGTCACCGGCGCCGAGGCGACCGCGGGTAGCGCGCGCTGACGCCCTCGGGTGTCAGTCGGCGAACCAGGTGGCGACTTCGTCGGCGTCGGCCCGGGTGGTGCGGAAGCCGTTGACGGGATGATCGTGGTCCGGATATCCGAAGGAGATTCCGGCGACGACCTTGCGATGCTCCGGGATGCCGAAGTACTCCCGGACGAAAGGGGAGTACGAGGCGAGTGCCGCCTGCGGCGCCGCGCCGAGACCGAGGCTCTGCGCGCCCAGCAGGAAACTGCCGATGTACAGACCGCAGTCCACCGCTCCGTAGACGCCCAGATCGGCTTCGCTGGTCACGATCGCCACATGCGGCGCGTCGAAGAGTTCGAAATTCCGTACGGCCTGCCGCATCGTCTTCTCGTGATCGCCTTTGGCGATGCCGACGCTGTCATACAGTTGCTTTCCGCATTCGCGCCTGCGGTCCCGGTACGCACCGGTGTATTGCGCGGGAAACTCGAAATCCGACGCGGGCGTGGCTGTCGCGATGTGTTCGACCAGTTCCTTCCGGAAACGATCCGTTCCGGCGCCCTCCGTCACCACGACCTGCCATGGCTGGGTGTTGCACCACGACGGCGTTCGCTGGGCCAGCCGCAACAGGGCGCGGATGGTGTCGCGCTCGACGGGCTGCGAGTGGAATTGCCTGCAGGTCCACCGTTCGTCGAGCACTCGGGTCAGGGTTGTGAAGTCGTCGGTCGTCACGGTCATTCCCCCGCCTCCTTTGGCAGTCTTATTTCGAGACCGAACGCTAGCATCGAACGCTCCGACGCGAAAGCCGGGCGCCACGCCGTCGCCGGGCGCAGGGCGAGTCGGCCACGACGCGCGCGGGGCGCAAAAGTGTTGCCCGCGTTGCGGCAACGGGCGCGGTCGCGCCAGGCAGAATCCCGATATGGCGTCCGAAGCTCCCGCCGCGCGGGACCGCAAACGGCACGGCAGGCATTACACGCCGCCCGTGCTGGCGCGGTTCCTGGCGCAACGGCTGCTGCGCCATGCCGAGCCCTCGGACGCGGGCGTCCTGCGTGTGCTCGATCCGGCCTGTGGCGACGGCGAATTGCTGTTCGCCGTGCACGAGGAGGTCGCGGCCCGGTTTCCCGGTGCCCGTCTGGTGTTGACCGGTTACGACCTGGACGCCCGCGCGCTCGCGGTCGCCCGTGAGCGCGCCCGCTCGGCGGGGATCGACGCGCACTGGCACGAGGCGGACTTCCTCGCGGTCGAGGCGCGGCTCGCGGAAGGCTCGTTCGACGCGGTGATCACCAACCCGCCGTATGTGCGCACCCAGCAGTTGGGCGGATCGACCGCGCAGTTGCTGAGCAAGCGGTTCGGTCTGAGCGGGCGGATCGACCTGACCCATCCGTTCGTGGCGACGCTGCCCCGGCTGCTGGCCGCGGGAGGTGTGCTCGGCCTGTTGTGCGCCAACCGATTCCTGACCACCAAGGCCGGCGCGAACATCCGGCGGCTGTTGCTGACCGATCTGGCTCCGGTCGAGCTGTACGACCTGGGGGACACCAAACTGTTCACCGCCGCTGTGTTGCCCGCGATCACCATCGCGCGCCGCGCGAACCACGGCGACGGTTGCCGCTACGTCTCCGCCTACGAGGCCATCGGCGAAACACCAGGTGCGAAGACGCTGTTCGAGGCGCTGCTCGACCCGGGCGGCTCGATCGTCGAGTACAACGGCCGGACCTTCGCCGTCGAGGTCGGCACGTTGGCAACGGGGTCCGGGCCGCCCGGGGCCCTCGGAGCCGGTCGGGGTGGCGATGAGAGTTCGTCGCGTGACGCCGCGCCGGAGGTCACGGCGGAACGAAGGACGCTCCGAGGTGCGGCGCGGGAGCCGGAGGCCGCGTGGCGGATGTCGCACGATGCGATCGATTCCTGGCTGGCGCGGATAGCGGCGGCGACCTGGCGCAGTTTCGGCGAGGTGGCGCGGATTCGGGTCGGCATCAAGACGACCGCCGACCATGTGTTCATCTCCGACCGCTGGGCACAGGCCGACCTGTGTCCCGAGCCCGAACTATTGCTGGAGCTGATCACCCATCACGATCTGGCGCCGTGGCGGGCCACACGCGCCCGGGACGTTCGCGTGCTGTATCCCTACGACCTGGCCTGTGCCCGCCGCACGCCGATCGATCTCGGCGAATACCCCGCCGCCGCCGCGTATCTACGGTCGCATCGTCGCACACTGGCCGGGCGACGCTATGTCGTCGAAAGCGGCCGCGCCTGGTACGAGATTTGGGTGCCGCAGCGCCCGCACCTGTGGCAGCAGCCGAAGCTGGTATTCCCGGACATCAGCGACCGTCCGCGTTTCGCGCTGGACAGCTCGGGCGCGGTGGTCAACGGCGACTGCTACTGGATCTCGCTGCCCGATCTGGCGGCTGCGCCCACGGAGGCGACGCGCTTGGCATACCTGCTGATGGGGGTGGCCAATTCAGCGCTCGGATTGCGGTTCTACGACGTGGTCTGCGGCAATCGGTTGTACTCGGGCAGGCGGCGGTGGATCACCCAATATGTGTCACGGCTGCCGGTGCCCCATCCGGCGGCGGCCCGGTCGGCGGGAGTCATCGATCTGGTGCGCGAGTTCGTGGAGGGCCGGGCGCCGGATGCGGCGGCGCGGGCCGAGCTGGACGAGCGGGTGGCCGCCGCGTTCGGCGTCGGATTGCGCGTATCTCCGCCTTCGCTCCGGCCATGCGCGGGCTGAAGACGGACTGCGTCCGACAGCGCCCATTAAGCGCTGACCCGGACGCCGACCATCGGCAGCAGCGTGCGGCGGGCGAACTCGCGCGCCGCGTTCTGATCGCTGACCGGGATCAGGCCGTCGGGGGTGAGGGCGAGCGACAGCGCCAGCCGGGCCATGATCTCGGCGACCAGATCGGCGTCGAAGTCGTGCGTGCCACCGGCGTTCCGCAGCTCGCGCAGCTTCTCGGCCAGGTAGTCGCGGCCGACGGCGAGGATCGGCCCCGCCTCGGTGGTCAGCCGGGGCAGGATCAGGTCGGGCTCGGTGCGCAGCAGCCTGCGCAGCAGTTCGTTGCCCGCGATGGCGCTGATGAACGCGACGAAGATCTCGACGAGCTGATCGTCGTTGCCCGAGACGGTGCGCACCTGCTTTTCGATCGCGGCGACGAAGCGCTGTGCCTCCCGGACGCTGACCGCCTCGACGAGGTCGTTCTTGGATTCGTAGCGCCGGTACAGCGTGGCCGGGCTGATCCCGGCGCGGCGGGCGATCTCGCCCATGCTGGTCCGCTTGATACCGAAGTCCAGGAATGCCGAGAGTGCGCTTTCCAGGAGCTTTTCGCCGTCGGCGACCGGCTTCTCGAGGATGCGCTGCAACATGGGCGAGAGGGTTGGCATCGGATCTCCAGTAGGTTCGGCGCGGTCGCCGGGCCGTGGCCGGTGGGCGCGGCATCGCGACGGGTGCGGACGGGAACGTTCATTATTTCATTGGGTGGACGCCGCATGACCCGGCATTGCCCGAGGAGCGGCCGGATGGAGTGGGTCGCGCGTCCAGATTCGGCTGACTAGCCTGTGGTCGGTGTCCGGCCGCGACTCCGGCCGGTCCGGAAAGGGGTTGAGCCATGGGGTATTTCGCGAATCGCGTGGTGGCGGTCACCGGCGCGGGTTCGGGCATCGGCCGGGCGCTGGCGGTGGCATTGGCGGGCGCGGGGGCATCGCTGGCGCTGTCGGACAAGTCGGCGGATGCCGTGGCCGAGACGGGGGTGTTGTGCGCGGCCGTGGGCCGGGAGCCGTCGGTGAGCACGGTGGACGTCACCGATCGGGCGGCGGTGTTCGCGTACGCGGAGCGGACCGTCGCCCGGTTCGGGCGGGTCGAAGCACTGTTCAACAACGCGGGCATCCTGCACGTCGGCGGCGTGCTGGAGTCGCCCTTCAGCGACTTCGAACAGGTGATGGCCGTCGACTTCTGGGGTGTGGTCAACGGGACCAAGGCGTTCCTGCCCCATCTGCTGGCCGCCGATCGCGCGCATGTCGTCAATATGTCCTCGGCGTTCGGGCTGGTGGCCGTCGCGCGGCACGCGCCGTACAACGCGGCGAAGTTCGCCGTACGCGGTTTCACCGACTCGCTGCGCCAGGACATGCGTGCGGCGGGCGGCTCGGTGCGGGTCACCGGGGTGTATCCCGGCGGAGTGCTCACCGGGATCGCCCGGTCGGCGAGCGTCGCGCCGGGCGTCGACGCGCAAGCGGTGGTGCGCCGATTCGAGGGACATGTGGCGCGGACCAGCCCGGGAGCGGCTGCGCGGACCATTCTGCGCGGCGCCGCGCGCGGCGAGGCGAAAGTCCTGGTCGGAATCGATGCCATCGCTGTGGACCTGGTCACACGAATGGCGGGGTCGTACCACGAGAAGGTGCTGGACATGGTATTCCGGTCCTGACCGCACGCCGGATGCGCGGTCAGGTACGGGGAGGGCGAAATGACAACCGGCCGAGCATATTACGAGTTACGGTGGACCGCCGATGATGGCGTGCGGGGGCGCGGATGGTGACGAAATGGCTACTGCTGGAGTGCTTTTCGGGCCAGCCGGGGCGAGTGATCGCCGTGGGGTCCGCGCCGAAGGCGTTCGTGCCGCTGAGCAACATCGTGCGCAATCCGCTGTCGCGGGCCGACGCGGAGTCGGCGCTGCGGCGGGCATGCGCCACCGGTGCGCCGGTCGCGTGCGTCTCCGGCGACGGGCGGCGCACGGTGCGGGCCGAGCCGCTGCTCATCGCGCCGGGGCGGGCGCATGCCGTGCGACTGTGGGTGGGCCCGCGGCAAGAGCCGGTCGCGGCGGCCGACCCGATGGGGGCGTGGTACTTCGATCTCACGGCCAACCGCTCGGTGCGCAGTATCGATCTGCTGGACCTGTACGGCGTCGCGCCGGAGAACCGTGCCGCCGAGCTGGCCATCGCGGGCGCGTTCACCCGGCTGGTCGCCAACCGCGACGAGAGCGAGGCGCTGGCCAAGATCGTCAACTCGGCGCCGGGCACCGAGCATCAGGCGGTCTGGACCATCCGGCGCGACGACGACGCTCTACGCGCCGGGCATTTCGCCTGCCGGATCGTCGCCGAGCCGGACGACGCGGGTGAGCCTCATGTGCTGCTGCGCGGGGTGACCCAGGACATCGGCGCGGCCACCGCCGTCTCCGCCGCTCCACCGCCGACGATCCTGGAGTATGCGGTGCTGGAGGCCGCCACCGAACCCGGCGAGTACCGCGCCATCGTCAATCTGCGCTCGTTGCGGCTGATCCGGTGGATCGGGCCGCCCATGCCGGACGTCGCCTGGGCGGATCTCCCTGGGCAACCGAGGCCGCAGATTCATCCGGATGATCTGGCGACCGCGCGAACCATGTCGCGAGATCTGGCGCGGCATCGCACCGAGGGAACGGTGCGCCTGCGCCGGGTCGACGGTGGCTGGCAAACGGTACGGATTCGGGCCCCGTTGATGGCGCTGGATCAGCACACCACGGCCGGACTCGCCACGCTCACCGCGGCATCGTGATCCGCGGTGAGCGTGGCGTCGAAGTCATTGGCGCGGCAGATCCAGCTCGGCCATTTCCTTCTCGATCGCGTTCGCGGCGAAATCCACACCGCGAGAACGTAATTCATGAACCCGGCGCTGGAGTGCCTCGACTCCCCCCGGTTGGGCCGCGATGTCGGCGACGCTGATCCGGCCCTTGGGCCCGTGCACACCCGACTGCACGTACGACACCGTGATACCTCCTGCCTGCACGCTCGCCCACCCATCGACCCGGGTGGGTTCACCACTGCGCTACAAGTCGCACGACAACCGTGTCGACAGGAGAGCCCGGGTCGCCGGGCACGCTGGCTGAATGCTATCAGCGATCTCTAATGGACATTTGATCAGTGTGTCCTGTTTCACACCTCATTCGCCGTGCGATGTTGGGCTGTATTTGCTAGGTAGACAGTCGCATTCAGGCGAATGCGATCTTGCTCCTCGGCGCCGAGTTTCCGGCGCACCTTGCCTGGCACGCCCGCCACGAGCGAACCGGGCGGAATCCGCGCGCCCTCCGGGATCAGCGCGTTGGCCGCGATCAAGCTGCCGGGTCCGACCACCGCGCCGTTGAGGATGGTGGCGCCCATGCCGACGAGCACGTCGTCGCCGATCGTGCACCCGTGCAGGATCGCGTTGTGCCCTACCGAGACCCCCGCGCCGACGGTCAGCGGGAATCCCGGGTCGGCGTGCAGCACGCAGCCGTCCTGGATATTGCTGCGCGCGCCGACCTCGATGGTCTCCAGGTCGCCGCGCAGCACCGCGCTGTACCAGACACTGACCTCGGCGCCGAGCCGGACACGGCCGATCACGGTGGCGTTCGGCGCGATCCACGCGCTCTCATCGATCTCCGGCGCATGCTCGCCCAGCTGAATCCGCATGGCCATGAACTTAGCGGGCTCGGCTGTGCGGCCACCCGCGGCCCGTCCCGGTCAGTTCTGTCCTTGGAAACTGGTGCGGTGTGCGGCGGGGCTGGTGCCGAGGATGCGGTGGAAGTGGTGGCGCAGGCTCACCGCCGTGCCGAATCCGGTGTCGACCGCGATGCGCTCCACGGTGTCGGTGGTGGATTCGAGCAATAGCCGCGCGCGATCGGTGCGCTGGAGCAGCAGCCACTGCTGGGGGCTGGTGCCGGTGCGGTCGCGGAAGCGGCGGGTGAAGGTGCGCCGCGACATGAGCGCGACGCGGGCCCAGCCGTCCAGGTCGACCGGGTCGCCGAGATGGGTGCGCGCCCAGACCATGGCGCGCTCGATCGGATCGTCGTCGGCGGCGTCGGGCACCGCGACGGGGATGTACTGCGCCTGGGAGCCGCTGCGATGCGGGGCGGTGACCAGCGACCTGGCCAGCTCGGTGGCGGCTTTGCTGCCGAGATCGCCGCGGACCAGATGCAGGCAGCAGTCCAGCGCCGCGGCCACCCCGGCGGAGGTCACGACATCGCCCAGATCCGACCACAACGTGTCGGCGCGGACCCGGACCGCGGGGAACGCACGGGCGAGCTCGGCGGCGGAGGCCCAGTGCGTGGTGATCTCGCGGCCGTCGGCCAGTCCGCTGGCGGCCACCGCCCAGGAACCCAGGCACAGCCCGACGATCCTGGCGCCGCCGGCGTGGGCGGTGCGCAGGGCGTCGCGCACGTCGGCGGACAGCGGAGCGCCGAGTCGCCAGCTCGGGATCACGACGGTGTCGGCCCGCGTCAGCGTCTCGAGTCCGTGCCGGACGTGGATGTCGAATCCGGCCGGGGTGCGCACTGTTCCTGGCCGCTCGGCGCACACGTCCACCTGATACGGCGCGGGCCCTTCGACGCCGACCCGGCCGAAGACGAGGCTGGGCACCGACAGATGGAAGGGACTGACTCCGTCGAACGCCAGGACGGCCACCGTACGCATGGCCTGATCTTAACGGTAAGCGGCTCGCGGGCCACTGGCTTGCGGCGGGCGGGCGGGACAAGATCAACGGCATGAGCGAGACGATCGAACGCACCGGCCTGGAACTCCTGCACATCGGCGGTCCCACGGTGCGGTTCCGCTACGCGGGCCGCACCTGGCTGACCGACCCCACCTTCGACGAGCCGGGCGATTACCCGGGGCCCATCACATTGCACAAACTCGTCGGGCCCGCCGTGTCGCGGGAGGAAGTCGGCCCCGTGGACGTCGTATTGCTCTCGCACGACGAACACGCCGACAACCTCGACGACTCCGGCCGGAAGTTGCTGACCACGGTGCCGACCGTGCTGTCCACGCCCGGCGCGGCGACCCGGATCGAAGGAGTGCGCGGGTTGGCGAACTGGGAGACGGTGACGGTGCACGGCGTGCAGGTGACCGGCGTGCCGGCCCTGCACGGTCCCGAGGGCTGCGAGCCGTTCAGCGGCATCGTCACCGGGTTCGTGCTGCGCGCCGAAGGCGAACCGACGGTGTACGTCTCGGGTGACAACGCCTCCGTCGACCTGGTACGGCAGATCGTCGAGCGGATCGGCCGCATCGACATCGCCGTGCTCAACGTGGGCGCCGCGAACGTCGGCCGTTTCGGCGACACCGACGTCACCCTGAACGCGCGCACCGCGCTGGAGGCGGCCGAAGCGCTCGGCGACGCGGTGATCGTGCCCGTCCACGCCGAAGGCTGGGCGCACTTCAGCGAGACGCTCGACCACCTGGGCCGTGTCTTCCGCTACGGCGGCCGCATCGAGCAGTTGCGGATACCGCCGCTGGGACGCACCACCACCGTGTGAGACGGGTCGTCCGAACTCAGCTGGGCAACGTGCCGAGAAACTCAGCCGGCGCGCGCGGCTCGGGTGGTCGCCGTGCGCGTTCGGCGCGTCGGTCGTGGCGTCGGCCCCGCGCCGGGGCCACGATGGCGGTATGAGGATCGGAGTTCCACAGGAGGTCAAGGATCAAGAGTTCCGGGTAGCCCTGACTCCGGCGGGCGCCGGGGAACTGACCGGGCACGGACACGACGTGCTGGTGCAGGCGGGCGCGGGCGTCGGATCGGGATTTCCCGACGCCGACTACGCCGCGGTGGGGGCCCGCCTGGTCCCCGACGCCGACCAGGTGTGGCGGGAAGCCGACCTGGTGTTGAAGGTGAAGGAGCCGATCGCGCAGGAGTATCAGCGGATGCGCCGTGGGCAGGTGTTGTTCACCTTCCTGCACTTGGCGGCGTCGCGCGAATGCACCGACGCCGTGTTGCGCTCGGGCATCACCGCCATCGCCTACGAGATGGTGCGCGCCGCCGACGGGTCGCTACCCCTGCTGGCTCCGATGAGCGAGATCGCGGGCAAGCTCGGCGCCCAGGTCGGCGCGTATCACCTGATGGCGCCGCTCGGTGGCGCCGGACTGCTGCCCGGCGGCGTCCCCGGCGTGCGCCCGGCGGAAGTGGTGGTGCTCGGCGGCGGCGTCGCGGGGTCGAACGCGGCCGCGGTCGCCGTCGGCATGGGGGCGCGCGTCAGCGTGCTGGACACCAACCTGCATCGGTTGCGCGAACTCGACGCTCGCTTCGACGGGCGGATCGCCACCGTCGCGTCGAACGCCACGGAGGTCCGGCGCGCGGTGTTGTCGGCGGATCTGGTGATCGGCGCGGTGCTGGTTCCCGGCGCGCGTGCGCCGGAGCTGGTCTCCGATGAGCTCGTCGGCGGTATGCGCCCCGGCGCGGTGCTGGTGGACATCTCCATCGATCAGGGCGGCTGCTTCGCCTCGGCACACCCGACGACGCACGCGAATCCGACCTTCCGGGTGGCGGATTCGCTGTTCTACTGCGTCGCCAACATGCCGGGCGCGGTGCCGCACACCTCGACCATCGCGCTCACCAACGCGACCCTGCCCTACGTGCGGGCGATCGCCGAACTCGGCTGGCAGGAGGCATGCGCGCGGCACCCCGATCTCGCGCACGGGCTCACCGCGGACGCCGGGCGGCTGCTGTCGGCCGAAGTCGCGGCCGCGCACGGGTACTCGCGGCCGCTCGGCGTCGCGGGCTGACTACTCCCGCTCGGTGCGGCTTCCGCCCAGGTGCCAGTCGGGCTCACCGGTGGTGGGCAGGTCGCGCAACTTGTCGGGGTTGCGGACCACGTCGATCGCGACGATGCGACCGTCGTCGACGGTGAAGGAGAAGACGCCCGTGTGGGTGCCGTCGAAGACCACCAGTCCGGGCTGGCCGTTGACCAGCACCGCGCGGCCCCAGCCGCCCGCCACTTGGTACCAGCCGAGCAGCAACTTGGCCACGAGTTCGGCGCCGTGCACGGGCTGCCGGATCGCGGGCACCTTGCCGCCGCCGTCGGCGGTCAGGCTGACGTTCGTGTCGAGGACGCCCAGCAGGGCGCCGAGGTCGCCGGAACGCCACGCCAGCGCGAAGGCCGACACCACCTTCTTCTGCTCGTCGGGGGAGGCGGGAAAGCGCGGGGTGCCCTCCTCGACGTGTTTGCGTGCGCGGGAAGCCAGCTGGCGGACGGCGGCCGGGGTGCGGCCGACCACTTCGGCGACTTCGGGGCCGCTCATGCCGAAGATGTCCTGGAGTACGAACGCGGTGCGCTCGGCGGGCGACAGCGACTCGAGCACGACCAGCAGCGCGGTGGTGACCCGCTCGTCCTGGGTGATCCGGTCGGCGGGGTCGTCCCAGCTGGTCACCTCCGGCTCCGGCAGCCATTCGCCCACATACTGTTCGCGGCGCACGCGGGCGGAGCCGAGGTGGTCGAGGGCGAGCCTGCCGGTGACGGTGGACAGCCAGGCCCGCAAGTTGTCGATCTCACCGGCGGCGCCGCTCTCGTACTGCCGCTGCAACCGCAGCCAAGCCTCCTGCACGACGTCGTCGGCGTCGCTGAGACTGCCCAAGGTGCTGTAGGCGAGCCTGCGCAGATACGGGCGGTGCTCCTCGAACCGCCGAGCCAGCTCGGCCTGGTCGAGGTGCTCGGGGGAAGGCTGCTCGGAAGTCACGTGTTCGCCGTTCGTCGTTCGGCCCCTGCCGGAGCGAGTCTATGGATGCGTCACCAGACCGACGACGTAGGGGCGCGGAGTGTGACACGGGCGGCCGTGCGGGCAGGCCTGCGCCCGCCCGATAGTGTCGCCGGGTGCAGAAGGGGACCTCCACCGCGCTCGGGTTGCTGCTCGGATTCGCGCTCGATCGAGCGTTCGGCGATCCGCGGCGGTGGCACCCGGTGGCCGGATTCGGTTCGGCCGTGGCGGCTTTGGAGTCGGTGACCTATGCCGACCGGCGTGGGGCCGGGCTGGTGCACGAGGCGCTGGCCGTCGGCGCGGTGGTCGGACTCGGCGTGGCCGTGCGCCGCGGCGGCGTGGTCGCGACCGCCGCCGCGACCTGGACCGTGCTGGGGGGCCGGAGTCTGGCCCGAACCGGTCGCCGGATGGCCGATCGCCTGGCGGCGGGCGATCTCGACGGCGCCCGCGCGCTGCTGCCCTCGCTGTGCGGCCGCGACCCGCAGGCGCTCGACGCGGACGGTCTCGCCCGCGCGGCCCTGGAGTCCATCGCCGAGAACACCTCCGATGCGGCCGTCGCCCCGGTGGTGTGGGGAGCGGTGGCGGGCGTTCCGGGTTTGCTCGGATATCGCGCGGTCAACACGCTGGACGCGATGATCGGCTACCGCAACGAGCGCTACCGACGCTTCGGCTGGGCCGCCGCGCGCGTCGACGACGTGGCCAACCTGATCCCGGCGCGCGTCACCGGTTTGCTCACAGCCGTGCTCGCACCCTCGATCGGCGGAACGCCCGCTGCCGCCCTTGCCGCGTGGCGCCGGGACGCCGCCGGGCATCCCAGCCCCAACGCGGGTGTGGTCGAAGCGTCGATGGCCGGGGCGCTGGGCGTCCGGTTGGGTGGTCGCACCGAGTACCCGCACGGTGTGGAGATGCGCCCGGTGCTCGGTGACGGCCCAGCTCCGACCGTGCACGACTTGCGCCGCGCCGTACGCCTTTCGGAGGCTGTGCAACTCACCGCCACCGTGATCGCCGCCGCGGTGGCCGCGATCAGGCGTTGAGCCGTCCGCCGCACCGGGCAACCGCGAACGACGGGAGTCCGCGGGCGGTCGGCCCGCGCACCGGCGGCCGCAGCCGCTCGCGATCGCCGGGCGATGACGGTCATCGGCCGCAGCGTCGGCGCCGCGCGGAACCTCCGATCGGCTGGTGTAGGGGCGCTGATCGTGCGAATCCGGATTATCCCGGCTCGGATAGGGTCGGCGGGTGCGAATCGGGCTCATGACCATCGTGGTGGCGGAGTACGACGCCGCGATCGACTTCTTCGTCGACTCGTTGGGATTCGAACTGATCGAGGACTCAGCGGCTCGCACGAATGACGGCCGCCCGAAACGGTGGGTTGTCGTGCGGCCACCCGGCGCCGAAACCGGCATATTGCTGGCCCGCGCCGACGGTGCGCGGCAAGCCGCGGTGATCGGACATCAGGTCGCGGGCCGCGTCGGATTCTTCTTGCAGGTCGATGACTTTCGGTCGGCGTACGACCGAATGGTCTCGCGCGGTGTCGAGTTCGTCGGCGCGCCACGGAGCGAGCCATACGGGCAGGTGGCGGTCTTCCTGGACATCGCTGGGAACCGGTGGGATCTGCTCGGCCCGGCTCAGCCGTAGTGCGAATCGTCCGTCGTCGCGTCGCAAGTCCGGCCGCGACCATGCCGGGATCAACCGCGGCCGCGGCCGTAGCGGTCGGCGAGGCGCGCTTGCGTGGTCGGTGCGGCGGGCACGCTGGGAGCCGTCGACGGAGCCTGCTCGGACCCGGCCGGTTCGGTGCCTGACGTGGTCTCGGGCGATTCTGCGGCGGAGCTCTTTTCTTTCCTTCGTTCCCGGATCTCGGCGTAAATGAAATAGCCGAGGCCGAGGGGAGCCATGATGCCGAAGGCCAGCCATTGCAGGCCATAGGACAAATAGGGTCCCGCATCGAGCTGGGGGAGCGGCGTCGGAGTGAACGCGCCCGGTTGGTTTTCACTCAGTTGCAGGTAGCCGCCGCGCTCGCCGCCGGTCGGAACGGCGGTCAGGGACTGTCGCAGGACCGCCGTCTCCTGGGTGGTGTCGATGGAGTACACCTGGCGATAGCCGTCCTGGACGCTCGGGTCCTTGCCGGGCGTGACCCCTTCGGACATCCGGACCCTGGCCTCGATGCGCTGTGGCCCGGCGGGGGGCTCGGGGATCTGCGGCGGGCGCGTGCCGTCGACCGCCGCCACCAGCCCGCGGTCGACGAGCAGCACGCGCCCGTCGTCCAACCGGAACGTCGCGAGCACCGCGTACCCCGGAGCGCCGTCGAGATGGCGCAGCCGCACCAGCGCCGTCGAGTCCGGCACATAACTGCCGGAGGCGGTGACACGCCGCCACTCGGTGTGCTCGCTCCCCGCGCCGGAGAGCACGGTCGTGACATCGATGGGCTCGGCCTTCACCGAGTCGGCGATCAACTGGTTGCGGTGCGACGTCGCGGTGTTCTTGCCGAGTTGCCACGGCGCGAGCACGGTGAAGCACAGGTAGGCGAACGCGGCGACCAGCACCGCCAGGATCAGCCAGCTGGGGCGAAGCAGGAAGGTCAGTCTGCGCATCAGGATCGCTCGTCGGAGACGAGGCGCGGGTCGGGCGGTTCGGCGGCGGCCAGTTCGGCGCGCACCCAGTCGAGCAGGCCGGGGACGGCGGCCTCGATCTGCGCGCGCACGAGTTCGAAGTCCGCCGTGTCGCCGTAGTAGGGATCGGCCACGTCCTGACCGTCGGCGTCCGGGTCGAAGGCGCGCAGCAACCGCAGCCGCTCGGCCGGGATGCCCAGGCGGGCGAGGTCGCGCTGGTGCGAGCTGTCCAGCGCGATCACCAGGTCCGCGTCACTGTGCTCGGCGCCGAACGCCGCGGCGACGTGGCCGGTCGGGTACCCGTATTTGCGCAGGGTCGCGCTGGTGCGCGGGTCGGCGTCGTCGCCCACGTGCCACGAACCGGTGCCCGCGCTGCTCACCCGCACCCGATTGGCCAGGCCGGCCCGGTACAGGTGGGAGGCGAAGATCTTCTCCGCCATCGGAGAGCGGCAGATGTTGCCGGTACAGACGAACGAGACGTGCAGCTGGCCCACGCCTGCCATTCTGGCCGGTCCCGCTCCGGCGCCGCCACGTAGGGTGTGGTCTCGTGGCCGAGGACACCGTCGATCGAGCGAAACTGCGCCACCACGGCGACGTGGACGTACGTCCGGGCATGCTCGATTTCGCGGTGAACGTGCAGGGGGCCGCACCGCCGGAATGGCTGCGACGGCGCTTGTCCGCGCGCCTCTCCGATCTGGGGCGTTATCCCAGCGCCGAGGACGCCGAAGCCGCCTGCCGCGCGATCGGGGCCCGGCACGGCCGCGATCCCGGGGAGGTGCTGCTGCTGGCCGGCGCGGCGGAAGGCTTCGCCATGCTGCCTCGCCTCGCGCCGCGGTCGGCCGCGGTGTTGCATCCGTCGTTCACCGAGCCCGAACTCGCGCTCCGGGAAGCGGGCGTTCCCGTCACCAGGGTGGTACTCGAACCGCCCTACCGGCTCGATTCCGCCGCGGTGCCCGCCGGAGCCGATCTGGTGGTGCTCGGGAACCCCACCAACCCGACCTCGGTACTGCACCCGGCCGCCGCCATCCGCGCCCTGCGCAGGCCCGGACGCGTCATCGTGGTCGACGAGGCCTTCGCCGACGCGGTGGCCGGCGAGCCGGAATCCCTCGCCGCCGACCCCGCGCCCGACCTGCTCGTCCTGCGCAGCCTCACCAAGACCTGGGCGCTGGCGGGGCTGCGCTGCGGCTACTTCCTCGGCGCGCCCGAGGTGCTGGCGCGCCTCGGCCACGGGCGACCGCACTGGCCGCTGGGCACCCTGCAACTGGAGGCGATCACCGCGACCGCGAGCCCGGCCGCCGTGGCCGAGTCGCAGCGCCGCGCCGAAACGCTCGCCGTGCACCGTGCCGCGATGATCGAGCGCCTGAGCGGCCTCGGCGTGGCGGTCCACACTCCGGCGGAAGGCCCGTTCCTGCTGCTGCGCGTGGCGGACGGTGAATTGCTGCGCAAACATTTGGCCGCGGAGGGGATCGCGGTCCGGCGCGCGGACACCTTCCCAGGCCTGGGCCCGGATCACCTGCGCGTCGCGGTCCGTGGCCCCGCGGAGGTCGACCGGCTGGTCGTGGCGATCCGGTCGGCGGATGTCCGGTGAGCACGAGGCTCCGGCCGTGCCACGCCGATCAAAGATCCGATCCCGCGCGCAGGCGCACTGGCCGGACGGAGATTTCGCATGTCGGACGTCTCGCGGCCGGTGGCCGATCTCCACGTCCGCCGCATGGTGGTCGCCGCACCGGGCACCCGGGCGAACAAAGGGTCCGGCCCACTCACCACGACGGACGCGGTGTTCGTGGCGCTGGACTGTGCCCTTCGTACCGTCCGACCACGCGAATCACCGGCACGAGACGGGCGAGCGCACGCAGCCACGCAGGCACGCCCGGCGGTGAATCCACTGCCGCACAGTGCGGAACCGAAGCGAAGGAAGGTGGACGATGACCACGCTCGCGGATCTCATCGGGGCGCTCGACGCGGCCTACCCGCCCGCGCTGGCCGAGCCGTGGGACTCGGTCGGCCTGGTCTGCGGTGACCCGGCCGAGGAGCTGACCCGGGTGCTGTTCGCGGTCGACGCGACCGCCGCGGTCGTCGAGGAGGCGATCGACTGGCGTGCGCAGGCGCTGGTGGTGCACCACCCGCTGCTGCTGCGCGGGGTGGACACCGTCGCGGCGAGCACGCCCAAAGGCGCGCTGCTGCATCGGCTGATCCGTTCGGGCTGCGCGCTGTTCACCGCGCACACGAACGCCGACTCCGCCGATCCCGGCGTCTCCGACGCGCTCGCCGCGGCCATCGGCCTGACCGTGACCGGCCCGCTGGACTCCAAACCCGAAGCAGCCGTGGACAACTGGGTGATCCAGGTGCCGCGCACGCACACCGACGCGGTGCTCGCCGCGCTCTTCGCCGCCGGTGCGGGCGCGAGCGGGCACTGTTGCGACCGTGCGGTGCGTGTGCCCGCGACCGGCCAGTTCCGTCCCGAAGCCGCGGAACAAGGCTCCCTGACCGAACTCCAGTACGTCGAGGAGGAGCGGATCGAGGTGGCCGCCCCGCCCGCCGCGCGCTCGGCCGTGCTCGCCGCGCTGCGGGCCGCGCATCCCGGTGACGACCCGGTGTATCACATCGGCGAACGCGCCCAGCTGCCGTCGTCGCTCGGCATCGGCCGGATCGGCACCCTGCCGCAACCGGAATCCTTGCGCGACTTCACCGATCGCGTGGCCCGCGCCCTCCCGCCCACCGCGTGGGGCGTACGCGCCGCGGGCGACCCGGATCGCACCGTCTACACGGTCGCGGTGTGTGGCGGTGCGGGTGACTCCTATCTGAACAGGGCCAGCGGGCTGGGTGTCGATGTGTATCTCACCTCCGACCTGCGCCATCACCCGGTCGACGAGCACCTGCGCAAGGGCGGCCCCGCCTTGGTCGACGCCGCGCACTGGGCGACCGAATTCCCTTGGTGCGCGCAGGCGGAAGCGGTCGTGCGAACCGCCCTTCCCGGTTTGGAGACCAGGGTGTCCACGCTGCGCACCGATCCGTGGACGGTGCGCGCGCCCGGCTGAGCGTTCGAAGCCGTTGCCCCGGCGCGGAACTGGCAACGGCGTGTCGGGGTGTGTCCGTGCCGGGCCGGGAAAGGTTGGGCGGTTCGGGTGAATCGAGTAGTTCGCGCGGGGTACAACTACCGCATGAACTTCCCGGTTGATTTCGGGCTCGTGCAGATCGGGCTGATCCTGCTGCTGGTCGTCGGTGTGGCGCTGATCGTCTCCGGTCTGATCGCGGCGCGCCGGGTGGGCATGCGGCCGCTGCTCGCGCGAGGGACGGGCGGGCTCGCGCTGCTGCTGGTCGCCGCGGTGCTGCTGTGGATCGCGACGCTGCTGCAGACATATCTGGGATTGACCGGCGAGATCAAGGCGGCGCACGTGGTGGCCAAGCCGGTGGCGGGACAGGAACACCTGCTCGACGTCGATGTCACCCTGTACGGCGACGACGACCACCCCGAGCAGCGCCTCACCCACCAGGTCGAAGGCGACATGTGGGTACTGCAAGCGGGCATCGTCGAGTTGGAGCCGTGGGTGAACGCGCTGGGCTTTCACTCCGGCTACCGGATCAGCCGCCTGTACGGTCAGCGTCTGGACGGCGTCGCGACCAAACAGAACCAGATCTTCCTCAACGACGGCGACCGCGACTTCTTCGCCGACATGCGCGCCGGCCGCTGGTGGACCCAGCCGTTCGTGCGCTCCGCCTACGGCAACGCGGTGATCGCGGTGCCCGGCGAATACGACGTCTACATCTCCCGCGACGCCATCAAAACTCGCACGGTCGGCGGCTGACGCCGGTCCGCCGATCCGGCGGGGTACGGTTGAACACCAGTCCCGTCCACCCCGTCCAGGAGTTTGTCCGCGTTGAATGTCGAACCCCCGATCCAGGCCGAGCTGCTGCGGCTCGCCGCCGTCGACGCCGAGCTGACCCGGATCGCGCACCGCCGCACCGTGCTGCCCGAGCAGCAGGAGGTGGCGCGGCTGGAGGCCGAGCGCAACGCGCACTCCGACGCCGCGGTGGCCGTGGAGATCGTGCTGGACGATCTCGACCGCGACATCCGCAAGCTGGAGGGCGAGGTCGAGGCGGTGCGCAAGCGCGAGGAGCGGGACAAGAGTCTGCTCACCGCGGGAACCGTGAACGCCAAACAGCTTTCGGAGATCCAGCACGAGCTGGGCAGTCTGGAGCGCCGCCGCTCCGTGCTGGAGGACGAGTTGCTCGAGGTGATGGAGCGGCGCGAAGCCTCCGCCGCCGACCACGAGCACGCGGGCGCGCGGTTGAGCAAGACCGACGAGGAACTCGGCGATGCCAGGCGACAGCGGGACGAGGCGCTCGCGGACCTGGACGTGGCGCAGACGCGCTGCGAGACCGATCGCGCGGGCGTGGTCGCGAAGCTGCCCGGCGAACTGCTGGCCATCTACGACCGTCAGCGGGAACAGCACGGTGTCGGCGCCGCCCTGTTGCAGGCGCGTCGTTGCGGCGCGTGCCGCATCGAACTCGATCGCGGCGAGATCGCCCGTATCGCCAAGACCGCTCCCGACGTGGTCGTGCGCTGCCCGGAGTGCGGCGCCATCCTGGTCCGGACCAGGGAATCGGGGCTGTGAGTTCGCCGCGACCGACTGACCGGGAAGTGCGATGAGTTTCCCGGAGGTGATCGTCGAAGCCGACGGCGGCTCGCGGGGCAATCCCGGTCCGGCCGGGTACGGCGCGGTGGTCTACGACGCCGATCACGTCCGGGTGCTCGCCGAGCGCCGGGAGTTCCTCGGCATCGCCACCAACAACGTCGCCGAATATCGCGGACTGATCGCCGGGTTGGCGGCGGCCGCGGAGCTGGGCGCCGAATCGGTCGTGGTGCGGATGGATTCCAAGCTGGTCGTCGAGCAGATGTCCGGTCGCTGGAAGATCAAGCACGCCGCCCTGATCCCGCTCGCCGACCAGGCCCGCAGGATCGCGGCCGGGTTCGCCCGGGTGAGTTACCGCTGGATCCCGCGCGCGCAGAACTCGCATGCCGACCGGCTCGCGAACGAGGCTATGGACGCCGGAGCCGACGTGGACGAGGGCCGTGCCGAGGTCGCCTCCACCCGGTCGGTGGAGGCCGCCGATCCGGCTCTCGCGGACACCGAGCGCGATCTGCCGAGCTGGATCGACGAAGCCAGGGAAGCGAACGCCGAGCAGTCGAAGCCCGCGCAGCACGGTCCCGGCTGGACCCGTGCCACGGGTCGGCCCACGCGTTTGCTGCTGCTTCGCCACGGTCAAACCGAGTTGTCGGTGCAACGCCGCTATTCCGGTCGCGGCAATCCGCCGCTCACCGCGCTGGGCCGCGAGCAGGCCGCGCGCGCCGCGAAAATGCTGGCCGCCAAAGGCGGCATCGCCGCGGTGGTCAGCTCTCCGCTCGGCCGGGCCAGGGAGACCGCCGAGGCGGCCGCCGCCGCGCTCGGGGTCCCGGTCGAGATCCACGACGGGCTGATCGAGACCGACTTCGGCGCGTGGGAGGGATTGACCTTCGCGGAGGCCGCGCAACGCGACCCGGATCTACACGCCCGCTGGATCGGTGACCCCACCGTCGCCGCGCCCGGCGGGGAGAACTTCGAGGAGGTCCGCGCGCGGGTGGACGCGGCTCTGCGCGACCTGCTCGAGCGGTACCCCGGCGCCAATGTGGTCGTGGTCAGTCATGTGACCCCGATCAAGACGCTGCTGCGGCTGGCCCTCGATGCCGGCCCGTCGCTGCTGTATCGCTTGCATCTGGATCTGGCGTCGCTCTCGATAGCCGAGTTCTATCTCGACGGCGGGTCTTCGGTGCGTCTGGTGAACGATACGTCCTACCTCTGAAGCCGACGACGACCCCCGATTCGAGGGCGAACGCGGTGCGTGGAGGGCGAATTATGCCTCATTGCAACACATTTCCGTTTCACAATCGCGCGATGCGGTGAATCTCACTTCAACTCGGCCTTGCGCGCCGAGTAGCGGTAGGCTTCCGGACGGTCAGGCACAGGCGTCCTAGCTGCCTGCCTGGTCGGGGTCGACGCAGTGACCTCGGTCAGTGCTGCTCAGCGGGACGGTTTCGCGCGGGCAGAGTGGCCCGCGGGCCGCGTCGCGGCGGGAACCACCTGTGCCGTCGAGTGGTTCGATGAGAGTGCAGGTTCGATGAGCAGTCCGATCAAGGTTGTCGTTCTCGGGGCAGGGATCGGAGGACTCACCACCGCGGCCGCCCTGCGGCATGCGGGATTCGGCGTCGAACTATACGAAGCGGGCCCGGAACTGCGAGCCCAGGGCTTCGGACTTTCCGTGCAGGCCAACGGAATCAACGCACTGCGCACGCTGGGCCTCGGCATCGACGAGCAGCTGCTCGAACGCGGCGGCCGGGTCGAGACCTTCCGTTTCTGCAACCCCGACGGCAGCCCGATCCGGGTGCTCCCGGTGCATCGGCTCGACGCCCAGCTCGGCGCACCCGCCGTGGCGCTGCACCGCACCGACCTGCACGACGTGCTGCTGAGCGCGATCGGCGACACGCCGACTTTCGTCGGCGCGCAGGCCACCCGCTTCGTCGACGACGGCGAGCACGTGCGCGTCGAGTTCGCCGACGGCCGGGTCGCCGAGGGCGATCTGCTCGTGGGCGCCGACGGTATCCACTCGGTGGTGCGCGCCCAGTTGCACGGTCGCGCCGAGCCGCGGCCCGGCGATTTCGTCTGCTGGCTGGCCTGCATCCCGTTCGAGCACCCCAATGTCGCGCGCGGATTGTCGGCGCACTTCTGGGGCACCGGAATGCGTTTCGGCATCCACGACATCGGTCACGGCCGGGTGTACTGGTGGGGCACCAAGACGCTCCCCGCCGACGAGGCCGCCGACTGGCAGGGCGGCAAGGAAGACCTACTGCGCTTGTACGCCGACTGGGCGCCGGAGGTGCGCGCCTGCATCGAGCAGACCGACGAAGCCGCGATCCTGGCCGTGCCCGCTCAGGACCGCCCGCCGCTGGCGCAGTGGGGCCGCGGCCGGGTGACGCTGCTCGGCGACGCGGCGCACCCGATGCTGCCCAGCCTCGGCCAGGGCGCCAACGCCGCGATCGAGGACGCGGTGGTGCTGGCCAGTGTGCTGCGCAACTCCCTGGACCCGGTCGCGGGCCTGCGTCGTTACGAGAAGTTGCGCGCCGACCGCACCGCCATGTTCGTGAACGGATCGGCTTCGCTGGCGAAGATCGAGCAGACCACCGACCCGCGCCTGGTGCGAGTGCGCGACACCTACTTCCGCCACGCGCCCACCGAATTCTTCCTGCGTGAACTCGGCAAACCGATGTCGTTCCCGGCGCCGGACGGGCCGACGGCGCGGCTGCCGCGTCCACTCTCGCCGGTCGAGCGCTGGCACTGGATCGCCGATCAGCTGGCACCGCTGCACATCCTGTCGCGGGTGCGAATTCGTGGCCACGTCGAAGCCGACCGGATTCGCGCGGGCTTGGACGAAGTACAGCGCCGACATCCGCTCTTGCGGGTCGCCGTCGCCGCCGAACCGGACGGCACCGCACCGCGTTTCGTTCCGGTGCAAGCGCCCATCCCGCTGCGCGTGATCGAATCCGAGGACAGCACGAACTGGCTGACCGAGGCCGACGAGGTGGAGCTGCGCGAGCCGTTCGACTGGCGCACCGGCCCGCTGGCCAGGGCGGTGCTGATCAAGGAGACCGACGGCACCAACGAGCTGATCGTCACGCTGCACTACGCCATCGCCGACGGCGAGAGCGCGTTGTCGGTGGCCAAGCAGGTGCTCCAAGTGGCCGCCGGGGAAGGGGGCGACTTCTCGCCCGCGCCGGTCCGGCCGGGCCCGGAAGAACTGTTCCCCCCGCGCTTCCAAGGTGCGGGCGGTGCGCTGCGCACCGCGGGATCGTTCCTGCGCGACCAGAAGTCGCAGCTGCGCAAGCCGCGCAGGCTGGAGCCGACCAGGCTCGCCCCGCCCGCACAGCGGCGCAGCCGGGTGGTGCACCGCAGCCTCGACGGCGACCAGTTGGAGGCGCTCACCGCGGGCTGCGCCCGCCACGGCGTCGGCCTGCAGGCCGCGCTCTCCGCCGCGCTGCTGACCGCGGCGGCCAGGGAGGCGGGCACCGACAAGGCCGCCTGGTACACCGTCGGCAGCTCGGTCAACTTCCGTGACCATCTCGACGGCGCCGCGGGCGACACCGAGGTCGGCACCTATCAGGGCATGATCGCCACCCCGGCGAAGTACGCGCCGTGGGCTTCGCTGTGGGAGATCGCCGCCGAGATCGAGCGCGAGTACGGTGCGCGGATGGACCGGCGAGATCACTTGTCCGCGTTGAACCTGCTGAAGGTGGCCGCGCCGAAGTCGTTGGCCGCCAGCGCGTCCACGGTGAAACTCATGGACACTCGCGGCCCGGGACACCTCTGTATGACCTACCTCGGCGACTACCCGTTCCCGGCCAAGATCGGCTCCTGGCAGCTGGAGGGCGCGCAGTTCGTCTCCGGCATGTCCGTCAGCGGCTTCATCATGGCCACCGCCAATGCGACGCACAACGAACTGTCCCTCAACATCGGCTACGTCGAGCCCGCGGTATCACGTGACCGCGCCGACCGCCTGGCCGACGAAAGCGTGCGCGCGCTGCTGTCAGCTTGCTGACCGGCCCGCATACACCGCGATAACAACAGCAGAGTCGCGGCATCGGCAGTGCCGATGCCGTGATTCGCGATATCGATAACTGGATAAGTGTGGTAGCAGCTTTGCGTGTCAGCGATCAGGGTGGGCTCGAGTAGATCCGCGCACGGCCGGTGCCGCGACTGTCGCGATAGGAGTGACTGTGACATTCGAACCGAGTGCTACTTCCGAGAGACCCCCCGAAGCCTGGCCGGTCAGCGCGTACCAACGCGATGTCTTGTCGGTCGCCTACCGGTATGCCCCGGCGCCGGTCACCCGAAACGCCTACTGCGCGTTCATGGACGAACCCTTCGACATGGACCGGTTGCGGGCCGTGGTGCGCAGGGCGCTGCTCGCCGACGAGGCGCTGCGCCTGAGGTTCGAGTTCTCCGAAGGCCGCTTCTGGCAGTGGGTCTCCGACGAGCTACCCGAGGTCGAGCTGGTCGATCTCAGTTGGGCGTCGGACCCGGCCGCGGCGCGCCGCGACTGGGTGAACCGGGCCAATGTGACGCCGTCCCCGCCCCGGCAGCCGTTCCGGATCGCCGCGCTGGTCGACGGGCCCGACCACTTCCATCTCTACGTGGCGATGCACCACGCGATGATCGACGGCTGGGGCGTGAACGCGCTCTGGAGCGCCCTGGTCGACAACTACAGCCGCACCGACCTCTCGCTCGAGCAGCTCGCCGAGCCGGATCCGTTCACCGAGCAGACCGACCGCGGCGCGGCGACCTATCGCGAGATCGCCGCCGAGCACGAGGAGTATCTGTCCTCCCCGCAGTGGGTGGCGGACCGTGACGCGCTGGTGCGTCGCTTCGAGGGAGTGGTCCCCGCGCTGTTCTCCGGACGTGCGAGCACCCCCAACGTCGACCGGGGGCGGCGGCGCGTGGTGGTGGAACCCGCGTTTCTCGACCGCATTCGCGCCACCGGCTTCTCCGTCTTCGCGTTCACGGTTTCGGCGCTGGCCGCCTACCTGACCACCATTCACCGCTCCGAAGAGGTGGTGATCGGCGTCCCGATGCTCAACCGGCACAGCGCGGAGACCTTCCGCACCGCCGGGCACCGGACGAATGTGGTGCCCCTGCGCATCCGGGTCGACCCCGCCGAGCCGCTGTCGGCGGTCGCCTCGGAAGTGGCCGCGCAGATCCGGGAACTCAAGCGCTACGAGCGTTTTCCCTACGGTGACCTGGCACGTGCCCTCAGCAGCGATCCCACGGCGCCGCCGCTGTTCGACGTGGCGTACTCCTACATCAAGATGCCGCCGTCGGATCACCTCGACAAGATTCTCGGCACCCTCGACATCGTCAACCCGGGCACGGTGCTCGAGGCGCTGAACATTCTCGGCGTCGAGCACGCGCGCGACGGCTCGCTGAACCTCCAGCTCTACTACGACAAGGACGTCTTCGACGAGAATTTCCCGTTCGAGTCGGTCGTGCGCGGCGTCGGTGCGCTGGTGGTGGCGGCGCTGGACCGGCCTGAGGCGCCGATCTCGGACTTGCCGCTGATGTCGCGGCGGGAGCAGGCGGCCGTCGCCGCGTTCGAATCCGGACCGCGCGAGGAATTCCCGTATACGACGATCGACCGGCTGGTCGCCGACGTGGCCGCGCGGCATCCGGACCGGATCGCGATCGAACCGGTCGCCGGGTCCGGGGAGCAGCCGCTGCGCTACGCCGAATTGTCCGCGCTGGCCGACGGTTTCGCCGCCAGGCTGCACGCATTGGGCGCGACCGGCAACGAATGCGTCCCGGTGGTACTGCCCCGCTCGACGGAGATGCTCGTCGCGATCTTCGGTGCGCTGCGGGCCGGTTGCGCCTATGTGCCGCTCGACCCCGACTTCCCGGCCGCTCGTATCGAGACCGTGCTCGCCGACTGCGGGGCACGATTCGTCGTGGCGGGGCCGGAGCATGGAGCGGTTTTCGACAGGCTGGGCGTCACGAGGATCACGGTGGCCGACACCGTCCCGGCGCGTGGTATCGAAAACGTCTCGCATCCAGCGGATCTCAGCTACCTCATCTACACCTCCGGTTCCACGGGCGTGCCCAAGGGCGTGATGATCGAGCACCGGTCGGTGGTGAACCGCCTGACCTGGATGCAGCGACGCTACCCCCTACACGATTCGGACGTGATCCTGCAGAAGACGCCGGTGACCTTCGACGTCTCGGTGTGGGAGCTGTTCTGGTGGGCGATCACCGGCGCCAAAGTGGCGCTGCTGGAACCTGGCGGCGAGCGCGATCCGCGCCGCATCGCCGACGCGATCGCCGCACACGGCGTGACGGTGCTGCACTTCGTGCCCTCCATGCTGGCCGCGTTCGTCGACGAACTCGCGGCCGACCCCGCCACGGTCGCCCGCATCGGCAGCGTGCGACGGGTCTTCTGCAGCGGCGAGGCGCTACCCCCGGCGCTCGTGCGCCGGTTCCACGCGGTCTTCGCGGCGGCCGGGGCATCGGCGCCGCAGCTGGTGAATCTCTACGGACCCACCGAGGCCACCGTCGACGTCTCCTATTTCGACTGCCCCGCCGACGACCCGCTCGACGTGGTGCCGATCGGCCGCCCGATCGACAACATCGACTTGCTCGTGCTCGATCACATCGGCCGGCGGGTGCCGGTCGGCGTGCCGGGGGAGCTGAACATCGCGGGTGTGGGCGTGGCCCGCGGCTATCGCGGCAGGCCCGAGCTGACCGCGGCGGCGTTCGTCGACGATCGCGCGGTGCCGGGGCGCCGCCGGTACCGGACCGGTGACCTGGCGCGCTGGCTGCCGGACGGCAATCTCGAATACCTGGGTCGCTTCGACGATCAGGTGAAGATCCGCGGCAACCGGATCACCCTCGGCGAGGTGCAGAACGCGATGCTCGGCTGCGCCGGGGTCCGTGCGGCGGCCGTGGTGGACGAGGTCTCGGAAGCGCACGGCGTGCAACTGGTCGGCTATTTCGTCGGCGCCGACGTCTCCGGTGAGGAGATCGCCGCGCAGCTGGCGGCCCGGCTGCCCCGCTACATGGTGCCGTCGCGACTGATCCGGGTGGATCGGATTCCGCTGACTCGCAACGGGAAACTGGACCGGCGCGCCCTCGCCGAGCAGCTCGTCCTCGGCCACGGCGGCGAGCCGGTCGCGGGCGCGGAGCCGCGCACCGATGTCGAGACCAGGCTCGCGCAGGTCTGGCGCACCGTGCTGGGCGTCGAGTCGGTCGGCGTGCACGACAACTTCTTCACCCACGGCGGCGATTCCATCCTCGCGCTGGCCGTGCGCACCGCAGCCGAACGCGCCGGGCTCTACTTCGACGTGGACGCCTTCTACCAGGCGCCCACCATCGCGGAGCTGGCCCGCGTCGTGCGCGACGACCGCCACGACGAGCGTGGCCGCGTCGCCGCGCCCCTGGAGACGGTGCCGCTGATCGACCGCGCCGCGCTGCACCAGGCCGAGGACGCGTTCCCGGCAACGGCCCTGCAACTGGGCATGCTGTATCACAGCATCGAGCGCGCCGACTCGGTCACCTACAAGGACGTGTTCCGCTATCGGCTCGAAGTACCTTGGGACGCCTCACAATTCAGGGATGCCGTGGGCCGGCTGGTGCGGCGTCAACCCGCGCTGCGCTCGTCGTTCGAGCTGAGCAGGTATTCGGTTCCGTTGCAGATCGTGCATGTCGCGCCGCCCTACGAACTGGAGATCATCGATCTCGGGGAGATGGACGAGGCGGACGGCGAGGATCTGATCGAGATCTATCTCCAGGAGCGGGCCCACGCCCAGTACGACATCTCACGCGCTCCGCTGTTCGCGATCCGGGTATTCGTGCGTCCCGGCTCGCAGCAGCCGGTCGGCACGGTGGACCTGGTGCTGAGCTTCCACCACGCCATCCTGGACGGCTGGAGTGTCGCCACGTCGGTGCTGGAACTGCTGCTGGACTACCTCCACCACATCGGCATGACTCGCAACCAGGTCGAGGCCACCCCGCATCCGGCCACCGTGCTCGCCGAGTACGCGCGGGCCGAGCAGAGCGCCGCGCGCGACAGCGCGGCCCGCGCGTACTGGCTGACCGCCCTGGAAGGCGCCGAACCCACCGCGCTCACCGCGCTGGGGGTGCACCAGCCGGTGGTGGCGGGCGTGCCGCAAGCGCGGGCGCTGGTGCCGCGCAGGCTGGCCGAACGGGTCTCCGCGTTCGCCGCGCGCCACCAGGTGCCGGAGAAATCGGTGTATCTGGCCGCGCACTGCCTGGCGTTGCGGGCGCTGACCGGCCGCACGGACGTCACCACCGGCGTGGTGAGCCACGGTCGCCCGGACCGGGCCGGCGCCGAACGAGTGGCGGGCCTGTTCCTCAACACGCTGCCGATCCGGTTGGACGGCACCGCGACCACATGGCGCGCGGCGGTAGAGCAGATCGCGCGACGCGAACGCGAGGCCTACCCGTTCCGCCGCTACCCGCTGCGGTCGATCCTCGCCGACGGCGGGCCGGTCTTCGAGACGGCGTTCAACTTCGTCAACTACCACGTCTTCCAGCCCATGCTCGTGCTGGACGGCGTGCGCCTGCTCGACTTCGACGCTCGCGAGGAGACCAACTTCCAACTGCTGGTCACCGCGGCCACCGACCCGCGCGACGGCCGGATGTGGTTGCGGGTGGACGGCGACCACACGCTGACCGCCGAGCAGTGCGAGACCGTGGCGCTCACCCAGTTGCGCATGCTGGCCGGAATCGTCGCCGACCCGGACGCGGCGATCGACCGTGGCGTCGGCCCCGCGACCGCCCGCGACGTGGGCACGCTGGTGGCCGAGGCGGCCGCGCTCGACCCCACCCGCATCGCCCTGGCCGGTGACGAGGAATCGGTCACCTACGACGAGCTGATCGATCGCTCCGACCGGCTGGCCCGGCGCCTGGTCGGGCTCGGGGTGTCGCAGGGCGACCGGGTCGGCATCCTGATGGGGCGCCGCCCGCGGCTGGTGCTGCTCGTGCTCGCGCTGACCAGGATCGGGGCCGCGTGTGTTCCGCTGGATGTCAGCTACCCGCGAGCCAGGCTCAATCTGATGATCGACCGAGCTCGCCCGCACCGGGTGATCGCCGACGCCGCCTATCGCGACATCGTCGACGACGCCGCCTTGGTGCTGGACACCGCCGCGCTCTTCGACGACTCCGTGCCCGACGCGGAAGTGGCGCTGCCCGACCACGTCTCGCCCGACGCGGTGGCCTACGTGCTGTTCACCTCCGGGTCGACCGGCGAGCCCAAGGGCGTCGCCATGCCGCATCGCGGCCTGACCTCTCTGGTGGACTGGCAGAATCGCGCGGCCACCGGCACCGGCCTGCTGAGCACACTGCAGTTGGCGCCGTTGAGTTTCGACGTCTCGTTCCAGGAGATCTTCACCACCCTCGCGGCCGGGTCCACCCTGCGGGTGAGTTCGGCGGATCTGCGATCGAACGTCGAGCAACTGCTGGCCACGGTGGTGGAAGAGGGCATCGAACGGCTCTTCCTGCCGTACGTGGCCTTGCAGGCGTTCGCCGAGGCGGCCGTGGCGCACCGGATGTTCCCAACCGAACTGAAGGTGCTGATCTCCTCCGGCGAGCAGCTGCGCATCACCGACGAGATCCGCGCCCTGTGCAAGGTGGTTCCCGGCCTGGTGCTGGAGAACCAGTACGGTCCCACCGAGTCCCACGTCGCGACCAAGTTCACGCTCACGGGTCCGGCCGACGAGTTCCCCGCGCTGCCGCCCATCGGGCGCGCCGTCGACGGCGACACCGTCGAACTACTCGACAGCGCCCTGCGGCCGGTGCCGGACGGCGTGATCGGCGAGATCTATCTCGGCGGCCGCAGTATCGCGCGCGGCTACGAGGGCAGGCCCGCGCTCACCGCGCAGCGGTTCGTCGCCACGCACGCGGGCGGAATCCGCTACCGCACCGGCGATCTCGGGGTCCGGCTGTTCTCCGGCGACATCGTCTGCCTGGGACGCAGCGACAGCCAGGTGAAGATCCGCGGGTTCCGGGTGGAGCCGGCCGAAGTCGAGCTGTGCATCCTGAGCTTGGTCGAGAAGTTCCCCGGCATCACCGAGGCCGCAGTGGTGGCGCGCGGTTTCGGCGGCATAGACGGCTCGCTGATCGCGTTCCTGGTCGGCGCGCCCGAGCAGACCGACCTCGCCGCGTTGCGGCACGACCTGCGCTCGATGCTGCCCGCGCACATGGTGCCGTCGCGGTTCGCCTGGCTCGATGAGCTGCCCCGCACGCCCAGCGGCAAGCGCGACGACGCGACGCTGCGCGCCTACGGCGAGGACGCGACGGAAACCGTGTCGGCACGGCGGGAGCCCGCCGACGAGTACGAGCGGTCGGCGGTCGAACTGCTCGCCGAGTACGCGGGACTGCGCGCCATCGGTGTGGACGACGACTTCTTCGCGGCGGGCGGCACCTCGATCGGGGCGATGCGCGTGGTGATGGCGCTGTCGCGCCGGTGGGGCGTCGAGGTGCCGCTGGACGCGTTCATCGGCGCGCCCACCGCCGCCGGGATCGCCACCCTGGTGCGGGCGGGTGCCGTGCAACGCACATTCGACCCGCTGGTGCCGATCAGCGTCGGCGGCAGCAAGCCACCGCTGTTCCTGGTGCACCCGATCGGCGGAAACGTGCTGTGCTACCTGGCCCTCGCGCGTTATCTGGATCCGGATCGCCCGATCTACGGGTTGCAGGCGGCAGGCGCGGATTCCGGTAGCGCCCCGGAGAAGACCATTCCCGCGATGACGGAGTCGTACCTGCAGGCGGTGCGGCGGGTGCATCCGAAGGGGCCGTATCACTTGGCGGGTTGGTCGTTCGGCGGCTACGTCGCATTGGAGATGGCCCGCCAGCTGCCCGAGCACGAGGTCTCCAGTGTGACGCTGCTGGACACCATGGCGCTGCGCGCACGCACCCGGACCCCGATTCCGGAGGAGAAGCTCATCCGGTGGTTCTTCCTCGAGCTGCTGTGGTACGCGCGGGGAAGCCGCTCCGCCCTGGTCGATTTCGAGCCCGGCGTGCACAATTCCGAGGATCTGTTCGCGGCGATGCTGGCGGAGTCGGTGCGGTCGGGCATCCTGCCCGCCGACAGTTCGCCGCAGGCGATCCGGCGGCTCTACGAGGTGTTCTTCGCCAACTACTCGGCCATGCTGGACTACAAGCTCGAGCCGTACCAGCGCGACATCACGCTGCTGCGCGCCACCGAGGGCCTGCCGCCGGGCGTCGACTTGGCGCACAAGACCGTCGGCAGCATGTTCGACAGCGCCGACAACGGCTGGAAGCAGTACGCGGCGCGCCGGTTCACGGTGATCGACGTGCCGGGCGATCACCTGAACATGATGACCGAGCCGAACATCGGCGAGCTGGGGCTGCGGTTGGACGAGGTGCTGTCGGCCGCCGATCCCGACCTGGACCGCGAGTGGGACGAGTCCATGCTGGACGCCTGAGGTCCGCTCACGACTTCGCCGCGGCCGCCGCCCCGCGCAGCGCGGCCGCGGTGAAGTCGTCCAGGGGGTAGAACAATTCGATGGCCAGCTCCGACAGCGTCACGTCGGCCGGAGCGCCGAAGGTCGCCATCGTGCTGAACATCGACAGTTCGCCCGCCGGGGTGCTGATCCGGATCGGCACCTCGAACGGGCTGGACGGTATGCCGGTCCGCGCCTGCGCGTCCGTCCCCGGCGGCTCGGGGTAGGCGGAGACCTCGTCGTAGAGTGCGGTCAGTTCCGTGTCACCGCTCGCGCTGACCTGCCTGGCCAGCCGCTCCAGGAACAGCTCGCGCACCTGGGTGCGGTTGGCCAACCGGGCCGAGAGCCCGTCCGGGTGCAGCACCAGCCGGTAGACGTTGGGCCGGGGCGCGCGGACATGCTCGGGGACGCCGTCCACCAGCACGCTCATCGCCGCGTTGCCCACCACCACGTTCCACAGCCGATCGATGACCACCGCCGGATACGGTTCGTGGGCGGTCAGCATGGCGTCCAGCGCGGAGCGGACCGACGCGAGATGGGCGTCGTCGAGGCTGCTCTCCCGGTAGGCGGGCGCGAAACCGGCCGCGACGAGCAGGGTGTTGCGTTCGCGCAGCGGCACCTCCAGCGTGTCGCACAGCCGCAGCACCATCGCCCGGCTCGGCGCGGCTCGGCCGGTCTCCACATAGGACAGGTGCCGCGCCGAGGTGTCCGCGGCCAGCGCCAGGTCGAGCTGGCTCAGCCTGCGCCGTTGCCGCCATTCCCGCAGCAGGATGCCCGCTCTCGACTGTGTCCGCACCGAAGTCACCCGGTCAGCTAAGCATCCCGGCGCGCGGTGCGGCCATGACCTCGGAGGTTATTGAGACGCCCATCTCCGGGCAGCAGGGTTGGTGCCGGGAGCCGATCGGCCCCGCCGGATCGACCACGGGAGTACGACATGAGACCCACCACCCTGGCTCGCCGCGACGGCGGCGCCGCGTTCCTGTGCTCCGCATTGCGCGTGGACGGCTGGAGCACCGGGATCTTCGGCGGGGTGTTGCTCGCCGGAGCCGGACTGCTGCGCGACCCGCTCGGGGTACCGACGGGCTGGAGCCTCGCGTTCGGCGTCGTCATGCTCGGCGGCGCGCTCGCGTTGCTGTCGATCGCCCGGCGCCCGGCGGTCGCCGCGCGCTACGCGGGGGCGGTGGTCACGGTCAACGCGCTCTCCGCGGCGGGGATGATCGGGCTGGCCGGTTCGGGATTCTTCGCGTTGACCGGGCTCGGCCTCGCATTCCTACTCGTCGGAGCGGCGGCGGTGGCGACCTTCGCCGGGCTGGAGTTCGCCGGACTGCGCAGGCTCGGGTGAGCGCCGTGCTCGATGACGACCGGTCCCGCCGCGCCGACGAAGCGACCCGCGCGACTGCTCCGGACACCCTTGCCGGTTCGAGGTTGCGAGGATCGGGTTGCTCGTCGCCGATGTCGCGGTGACAGCGCCTCGCCGTGGTCGAAATCCGTTGTGCACGAGGTCTTCGACCCGGTAGAGACATGCGGATGGACGTCTCGATACCCAGGATCAGATCGCTCGCGCCCGATGACTGGGCGGTGTTCCGGCGCGTCCGGCTCGCGGCGCTGACCGACGCGCCGCAGTTCTTCGGTACCACCCTGGCCGAGGCGCGGGCCCGCACCGAAAGCGACTGGCGGCGCGCCCTGTCGGACCGGGTGCAGTTCGTGGCGGAGTCGGGCGGGACCGAAGTGGGCACCGTCGCGGGCATGCTCGACCCGGAACGCGGTGGCGTGCACCTGATCTCGATGTGGGTGGCGCCGCGGGCACGGGGGACCGGCGTGTCCGACCGGCTGGTCGGCGCGGTGCTCGACTGGGCGGTCGCGGGCGGACACGACGTCGTCCGTTTGGAGTTCGCCGAGCACAATGCCTTCGCGGAGCGGCTGTATCTGCGCAATGGCTTCGTGCGGACCGGGGTGAGCGGGCCCATGGCCCCGGGCGACCCGCGCCGGGAATTCGAGATGGCGTGGCGGCCGTCCCGTTTGTCCGCCCCTTCGCAGGGTATCCGGGCCGCGACGGCATCCGAGACGCCCGTCCCGCACCGCGACGCCGAGCACAGGAGACAGCCATGAACAAGCGCAAGCCCACGGACAAGGGACCCGACGACGTGCAAGACACCGCCGACGTCTCCGGTGGCCGGTCGGCCGGAACCGGGCAACCGGCCGAGGGTGCGGCGCACGGGGGCCGGGAGCCGGAGCCGGGCGCCACTCGGCGCGCGGCGGGCACGCCCGGCGACTCCGACGAAGGCGGCGCGGGAGCGTCGGCCACGGGGAGTGCGGCGCAGGTCTCGGAAGACGCGTCCGTGCAGGCGGGCGGCGCCGCTGACGCGGCGGCGACGGTGACCTCGGGGAAGGTTCCGACCGGCACGGCCCCGCAGGCGGGCAGCACGCCTGATGCGGGGGAGTCCGTGACTGCCGGTACGGCCTCGCGGGTAGGTAACGCGTCTGGTGCGGGGGAGCCGCTGTCTTCGGGGGAGGTTCCGACCGGCACGGCCCCGCAGGCGGGCGGCACACCTGATGCGGGCGAGGTTCCGACCGGCACGGCCCCGCAGGCAGGCACCACGTCTGGTACGGGGGAGTCCGTAAGTACCGGTACGGCCCCGCAGGCGGACCACGCGCCCGGTGCGGCGGAGACGGTGTCTTCGGCGGAGATTGCGACCGGTGCGGCCCCGCAGACTGGCGGTACCGCCGATGCGGCGGCGGTGTCTTCGGCGGCGGCTGCGCAGGCGGGCCGCATGACTGGTGCGGCGGAGCCGGTGACTCCGGCCGATGCGGCTGCGCAGGCGGGTAGCGCTCCTGGTGCGGCGGAAAAGCCGGAACCGGAGCCGGAATCCACTGGGAGGCACGCGGCCGGAGCCGGGAGTCGTGAGCAGACGCCGGTCGGGGAGTCGGTTCGACGCGCGGCCGAGCGCGCCGAACGAGTCCAGGCGGACGCCGCCACCGCCGCCGAACGCGGCGCGGCGGGAATTCCCGGCCCGGTGGCGCACCCGGGCCGCACCCTGTTGGAGACGCTCCGCGACAAGCCCGTCCTCGCTGCGATTCCCGCCTCGGTCCTGGCTTTCATTTTCTGGCGCGCGTTCCGTCGAGGCTGACCCCTTACACGCGCCGCCGGTAGAACTGCCGAGATCCGCCCTCTGGCCCGGGATCCGCCTCCTCCGCGGGATGGAAGCCCAGGTTCTCGTAGAACGCGCGCGCACCACTGGCGACCGCGCCGGGATGGTCGGGCCCGAAGGTGACCACTTCGAGCGTGCCGGGAGTCGGCACGTAACGGCGGATCGCGTCCGTGGTCAGCGCCCGGCCGATCCCGTGCCCGCGCGCCTGTTCCGCGACGACCAGCCAATGCACCCGGTAGGTCGGCGGGTTCGAGCCGAACAGGATGCCGCCGAGCACTTCCGCCCCCGCGGACCGGGCGACGAGCGCCGTACCGCGCCGCACGTGCCGCAACACCGCGGCGCGAAATCCGGCATCGTCGGCGGACGCGCCGAACCAGTGCTCGACCTGCCCCGCCAGTTCGAGAAAACCGGCGAGGTCGTCCTCTCGCGCAAGCCTGACAATCATCCGCGCCATCGTGACACCATCGGCCGCCGCCGTCGACTCGAAGGGACCTCAGTCGGCGGCGGGTCGCAGAGCGATGTCGAGCTTGGTGCGGAAACGTCCGAAGTGGGGGTCGGTGTCGTGGAGGGCGAATCCGTCCAGTTCCCACCATCGTTCACCGTCGAACTCGCGCGGATCCAGGGCATGGCCGTCGGCGCGGTCACCGTGGATGACATACCAGAGGCTGACGTCCTCGTGACCGGAGTCCGAGCCGACCGTGGTGGTGGCGGTGAGGAACAGCGGGTCGGGCCCGATGACGTCGAATCGGGCCTCGACGCCGATCTCCTCGGCCGCTTCACGCCGCGCGGTATCGAGCGGATGCTCGCCCGGATCGACGTGCCCTCCGGTCGGCAACCACAACCCGGCAAGGCGATGCTTGCCCAGCAGCACCGCCCGTGCCGCCGGATCGACCAGCACGACATAGCAGACCAGGTGCCGCGGCGGGGTCGCCGGTCTGGCCCGCCGGAAGATGTCGTCGGTCGACGCGAGCCAGGCCAGCGTCGTGTCGATGTGCCGTCGCTCGAGCTCGTCGAGGGGCGCGATCCGACGCACGATCTCGGCGACCGCGGCGGTGGAGGGCTGCATGGCACGGACTGTAGCGCCGGGCGCCGACAGGTTCAGCCGTCCAGCACAACGGGTTTCAGCCGGGCCGTGTACGCCGCGGCGCGGTCGAGCGCGTCGGCGGCCGCCGCGAGTTCGATCAGCGCTTCTTCGAAGACTTCGCGTGCCCCGGCGACGCAGTAGCCGGGGGTGGTGAGCGCGCCGATCCCGTCGGTGTCGATCAGCAGCCCGGAATCCGGCAACGCGCCGTAGTCGTCGGCCAGCGCCGCGAGGTCGCGCCGCAACTCGCGTACCCGGTGCAGCAATCGGCCGCGCCGTTGTTCCAGGATCAAGGGATCGATCATCGGTGCCTCGTTTCGATCGACGCGTGCTCTTTCGCAATCTACCGAGCGCGGCACCGATGTGCGGCCCGGCCGCCGGGCCGGGCCGCGAACGCCCTATGGTCGCAGCACCGACACCAAGAATTCGGTTTGGTCGTACACGGTCTTCTCGAAGACCTCGTCGAAATAGATGTCGAAATGCTTGGCGGGATAACGTTTCACCACCGCGTGCTTGGTGCGTTCGGCGGCGCGCAGCGCCGATTTCACCGGCGCGACGGAATCGTCATCGCACAGCGCGTACAGCACCGGCATCTTCAATGCCTTCGCGCGCCGCGCGGGTGCGTCGAAGAGTGCCGAGAACGCTACTCGCGCGGCCACTTTCGGCTCATAGGTCTCGCTCTCGTCGGTCAGCCTGCGGAAGCCGTCCGGTACGTCGGGCGCGCTCATCAGCGCCGCGGCGCCGCGGCGTCCGGCCAGCCGAATGCCGACCGGCTTGCGCCGGAGCGTTCCGAGCAGCAGGTCGGTGGCCGCGATGGTGGTGACCTTGACCAGGCTGATCGGCCCCTTGGCCAACGCCGAGGACAGGCCGCTGGTGAACGGCACCTGCGCGACCACGGCCGCGATGTAGGCATCGTCCGGTGCGACCGAAAGCACGTGGCCGCCGCCGAACGACGTGCCCCACAACGCGATCCGGGTCGCGTCGATGCCGCGCAGCGTGCGCGCGAACGCGATGGCGGCATGCCAGTCCGCGCGCTGGCGCGCGATGTTCAGCAACTGGCGCGGCGTGCCTTGACTTGCGCCGAAATGCCGATAGTCGAATACCAGGACCGCCATTCCCGCGGCGGCGAAACGCCGCGCGTACCGATCCAGTCCCATTTCCCGATTGGCCCCCAGGCCGTGTCCCATCACCACTAGCGGGCGGGGTTTGGGTGCGCCGTCCGGGCGATATAGCCACGCCGCGCACTGTTCGCTTCCGGATGGGAAGCCGACCTCGACACGTTCCATGGCCATCAACCGTACCCAGTATCCTGTTCTGGCGGACGAGTTGGTCGGGCGGCCGCGGCGCTGGGAACGGGCACGGCTGTGCCGCCGCCCGGCGCCGAGGAAAGTCCGGACTCCACAGAGCAGGGCGGTTGTTAACGGCAACCCGGGGTGACCCGCGGGAAAGTGCCACAGAAAAGAGACCGCCCACGGCCTAGCGGTCGTGCGGTGAGGGTGAAACGGTGCGGTAAGAGCGCACCAGCGCCCCGGGTGACCGGGGCGGCTCGGTAAACCCCGCCCGGAGCAAGGTCGAAGGCCGCACCGGTTACGGTGCGGCTGCGCAGGCGCTCGAGGGCTGCTCGCCCGAGCCTGCGGGTGGACCGCTCGAGGTACCCGGCAACGGAGTGCCCAGATGGATGGCCGCCTCCCGGCTCAGGCCGGGGACAGGATCCGGCTTACAGACCAACTCGTCCGCCCGCCGGCGCGTGCTCCGCACTCCGGCTCGACTCCGCGCGAGGTCGCGTTCCGCGAGCTCGGCGGGTGTGCGAAGCACGCCGGGATAGCGCGGGGGTCAGCACATCAGTTTGGCCATTTGGTAGATCGCCTTGGCTTCCTCGGCGCTGGGCTGGGTGGCGCCGCCCGCGCGCTTGGTGATGTTCTTGACGACGTCGTCCTCGGATTTGCCCGCTTTGATGTCCCCGCAGGTTTCGGTCAGGATGCTCGCGATCTTCGCGTCGTCCTTGCCCTCGGCCAGCTTGGGGAACGCGCCGCGGAAGCTGACGAGGAACGCGCCCGCCTTCACGCTGTCGACCTGGGCGGCGGCCTGTGCCGCCGTGGTGGTGGCGGACGAGGTGGCATTGCTGGTCTTGTCGTCCCCGCACCCGGTGAGGAGCAGGGCGAAGAGGGTGGCGCTGGCCGCGATGGCGGCGGTAGTTCTTGTCACGGAGCGGCATGCTAGCCGCCTATAACCACCGCCGCCTCCCGTCAGGTTAACGGGAGGCGACGAGCAGTGGGAAAAAGAATCGCGCGGTCAGATCGGGTTGATCACGAAAACCTGCGCCCAGTACGCGGCCTGCTCCGGGCCCAGCAGCGGCAAGAGGTAGTCGAACAAAATCGATGACATAGCTGTGGAGCTCCCAAATTGTCGACGTGCGGGACATATCCAAACGTGCGGGCGAACCCACGCCCGTCACGGCGGGCCACGTTAGCAGCGCCGCCCGGGTCGTGTCGCTGGGCGAGAATTTCCGCTGTCCGATTCGTGCGGAACTGGCCCTGATCGTGATCGACGTCATAAAGTAGTCGCCGTTGGTAAGGGCCGGTGCGGGGCAGCACCGGGCCATTCATACTTCGATCGCGGGAAAGCAGGTCTCAACACATATGCGAGTAGTTCGCTCCATGGTCGCCGGCGCATTGGTCGCAGGCGCCGCTTCGGTTTTCGCGGTGCTGGGTGCGGGGTCGGCCGGCGCGGTCGCGGTCACCCCGCTGCCGGGCGGGGTTCAGGTCGACCTGAGTCCCGCCGACACGGTATGGGTGCACCAGAATCATGTCGGTCTGGCTATCGCCGGGTTGCCGCATCCGTCCGCCGCCTCCTTCGGCGAGGCGCTGGACGCGGCGGCTCAGGTGTCGTCCTCGGTGCCGAACGGCCGGGTCACGTTCACCGTCTACGGGCCGTTCGACCAGTTGAACGGCTCCATGCTGGCGCTGCAGTAGGACTCGGCGCCGCAGCGTGGAACTCCACCAGCGGATCGTGTCGGCGCCGGTCGATTTCGGCGCCATCCGGTCCGAGTTCGGCTTGGCCTCGGCGTACCCCGCCGAGGCCAGTGCCGAGGCCCGCGACGCGGTCGACGCGTTCGCGGGCAACCGGGTCGATCGCACGGACATCCCGTTCGTGACGATCGACCCACCCGGGGCCATGGATCTGGACCAGGCCCTGCATATCGAACGCGGCCCCGGCGGCTTCCTCGTGCATTACGCCATCGCCGACGTGGGCGCCGTGATCTTCCCCGACGGCGCGCTCGCCAAAGAGTCCGGCGCCAGGGGCCAGACCTTCTATCTTCCCGACGGCACCGTGCCGCTGCACCCACCCGCGTTGTCGGAAGGGTCCGCCAGCCTGCTTCCGGACCGGACGCGCCCGGCCGCGCTGTGGACTATCGAACTCGACGAGCAGGCCGAACCGGTGCGGTACACGGTTGTCCGCGCCCTGGTGCGCTCCCGTGCCCGGCTCGACTACTCCCGTGTGCAGGCCGACGCGGAGTCGGGTCGGCTGCATCCCTCGATCGCGGCCCTGCCGGAATTCGGCACGCGGCGCATCGAGGCCGGGCTGGCGCGTGGCGCGATCGGGCTGCGGTTGCCCGCGCAAAGCGTGGTCCAGGACGAGCACGCCGACGGGCACTGGCGACTGGTGGTGGAACCGCGCACGGCCGCCGACGACTGGAACGAGCAGGTCTCGCTGCTGACCGGCATGTGCGCGGCGCGGATCATGCTGGACGGGCACGCGCCCGCACTGGACCGGGTCGCGCTGCTGCGCACCATGCCGCCACCGTCGGAATCCGCGATCGAGTCGATGCGCCGGACCGCGCAGGCGCTGGGCGTGGCCTGGCCCGACGGCGAAGCTGTCGGCCGGATGCTGGCCCGGCTGGACACCGGCACTCCCGCGGCACTGGTCCTGATGTCCGAGGCGACGAGCTTGCTGCGCGGCGCCTCCTACACCGTAGTCGACGGCGCGGCAGGAGTGCCGCACGCGCCGGAAGCTCTGCGGCACAGCGCGATCGGCGCGCCGTACGCGCACGTCACCGCTCCGCTGCGGCGGTTGTCGGACCGGTTCGCGACCGAGATCTGCCTGGCCCGGTGTGCGGGGGCCGAGGTGCCGCGCTGGGTGCGGGAGGGGCTGGTGAGCGCCGCCGAGACCATGCGGCGCAGCGACAGCGTCGCGGGCAAGATCGAACGCGCCTGCATCGACCTGACCGAATCGACCCTGCTCGCGCCACGTACCGGAGCGACGTTCGACGCCGTCGTGGTGCGCGAGGCCAACGGCAACCGGCCCGCCGTGGTCTTCGTCGCCGACCCGCCGGTGCTGGGCCCGTGTGAGGGGAAACCGCCGGAAGGCGAGACCGTGCGGGTGCGGCTGCTGTCGGCCGACCCGAGGGAACGGAAGGTGTCCTTCACCTACCCTGCGTGAACGGCAGCGGCGGCCGCACCGTACACGACCTCGTCTCGCGAGCGTGCCGATGAGCAGAGGTCTGCACTGCGGCCGACCGTGGGTTGCGGCCGTGTTGTCGACTGTGGGCCAGCGAGCTGGGTTGATCGACCGCGGGCCAGCGAGCTGGGTTGATCGACCGCGGGCCAGCGAGCTGGGTTGATCGACCGCGGGCGGGTGGCCGCGTTGCCGACCGGACACGAGGCGGCCCGAATTGCCGACTCCGGACGCGCGGCCGCGTCGTATCCCGGCCGCGGACGACCGCTACCGGTCACGGCACCGCCCGCGGCGCTGCTGGTCGGCGAATGCGGTGATCGGCTCGTCTCGACCGGCTCAGCGCCGGGACACCGGATCACCCCGTGATGACGGCCGCTCCGAACAGCGCCGCGGCGGTGGCCGGATAGCGGCTCAGTTCACGGGCCGCCGCGGCGTCCTCCGTGGCCGCGAGGGCCTCGTACAGGCCGGCACGCTCGCCCGCCGCCGCGGCCTCGGCCGCCCGGTGCAGGATCGCGTCGTGCGACTCCACCGCGTCCCGATGGTCGCCGAGCACGGTCTGCAGCTTCTTCGCCCGGACGCCGCGATCGGCGGCGTCGTCGCCGAGGACCTGCTGCGCCGCCTCGCACGAGTACCGCAGCCGCTTGGCGCTCTTGCGGATGTCGTGCAGCAGTTCCACCCGTTCGAGCGGATCGACGGTGGGCTCGGCGCGGATCAGGGATTCCACCCGGTCGAGGTCGCGGCGCAGCACCTCCCGGAACACGTCCGGCGCCGCCACATGGGCGCGTGAGTGGCGCAGCGGCGGGTCGGTGCGCCATCGGGACAGCTCGTCGCGCAGCTCGCGGTAGCGGGCGCCGTCCAACGCGGTCAGCACCTCGTCGTGCGCCGCTCGATAGCGCTCCCGCTCGGCGTCGACCAGCCGCGCGGTGACCGCGTCGACCTCCGCCGGGTCGGCTCGCTCGGCATGATCGGCCAGCAGCGTGGCGAACCGATCGGCGCGCACCTCCGCGTCCCGCGCTTCACCGAGCAACCCGGCCAGCCACTTGAGTTCCGCGCCCATCGCGGCGGCGGGCTTCTTGGCGAGCAGTTTGCCGTAGGACCGCAACACGCTGCGCAGCCTGCGGGTGGCCACCCGCATCTGATGGACCGAGTCCTCCGCGTCCGCGCGGACCTCGGGTTCGGCGGCCGCGAGTCGGTCGATGTCCTCGCGCAACGCGTCCACCAGAGCGGACCCCGCCGTGATCACCGTGCTGGTCCGCGCTTTCGCGAATCGGTCGGTGGCCTCGACCAGGTGATGTGTGATGCCGGGCTCGTTCGCCGCGTGCCCCGCGTCGTCGACGATGTGCAGGACCGACCCGGGCCAGGCTCGGTGCAACTCCCACGCGCTGACCGCGGGACAGACGATGTCGTGGCGGCCCTGCACGAGCACGGCCGGGATGTGCGCGATGGCGTCGATGTCACGCAGCAGCTGGCCCTCTTCGAGGAACCCGCCGTGCCGGAAGTAGTGATTCTCGATCCTCGCGAACGCCAGCGCGAATCGCGGCTCGGACGTCTCGGCCACCCGATCCGGATGCGGCAGCAGCGAACTCGTCGCGCCCTCCCAGCTGGACCAGGCGATCGCGGCCGTGCGGGCGATGTCTTCGTCGGCCGAGTGCAGCAGGCGGTGGTAGACCTCGACCAGGTCTTGATCGCGTTCGTCTTCGGGCACCGGCGCGAGGAACTTCTCCCACTCGTCCGGATAGACGTAGCCCGCCGCGCCGTTGTAGTACCAGTCGATTTCCTTGCGGCGCAACAGGAAGATGCCGCGCAACACCAGTTCGGTCACCCGATCGGGGTGCCGCTGCGCGTAGGCCAGCGCGAGCGTGGAGCCCCAGGAACCGCCGAACACCTGCCAGCGATCGATGCCGAGATGTTCGCGCAGCCTCTCGATGTCGGAGATCAGGTGGCCGGTGGTGTTGTGTTCCAGACTCGCGCCGTCGGCCAGGTGCGGAGTGGAGCGGCCGCAACCACGCTGGTCGAACAGCACGATCCGGTAGGCGGCCGGATCGAAGAAGCGCCGATGGAACGGCGCGGTGCCGCCGCCGGGCCCACCGTGCAGGAAGACGACCGGCTTACCGGCCGGATCGCCGCTGACTTCCCAGTAGACCGACTGACCGTCGCCGACGGCGAGCATGCCGGAGTCATGCGGCTCGATCTCGGGATAGAGGGTGCGCATCCGGCCGCCCGGCTCAGAACGCCAGACCAGAGGCCAGATCCGGGATGCCGAGCGCCTCCACGGCCTGCTGACGGACATCCGGGCAGCTCTTGACGGTGGCGCGGTCGACGATCGGCTTGTCGGCCAGCACCGCGCCGTTGATGCCGCCGTTGCGCAGCGCCCACTCGTGCACCAGGGCGTTCAGTCCGATCTTGCCCAGGGTCCCGCCCTGGATCCGCCAGTTGGACAACTCCGGCCGGATCATGTCGCACAGCTGGGTCGCGGCCGCGTCGGAGATCTCCGGGCTCGTCGGCGTGACGCGGCCGGAGGTCGTACCAGGAGCGGCGGTGGCCGACACCGTGGTGGAACTCGAGCTGCCGGTGGGCGCCGGGCCCGAGTCGCTGCCGCAAGCGGTCAACGCGGCGGCGGTGAGAGCGCCCGCCACCAGCAGGGTGCTGCGTGAAATCCAACGGCTGTACGGCATGGGTACCTCTGGTCGTGTCGGTATTGTCGGCATCGAGTCTGCCATTGATTCCGCCGACCGGCCCGAACCGGCCGTTTTCGGTGGGAAGAGTTCAGCCGAAGTGCGCGCGCAGCTCGTCGAGCAGTTTCGGTGTTCATGCGAGGTCCGAGCCGCTCGATGGACGGAGAATCACTGCCCGGAGACAGGGCGTCGGCCGGACTCGGTTCGCCACCGACGCAGGGTGATCGAGTGGCGTCGCTCTACCTGCCGCACTTCCCGAGTTCTATCGGTCGACGCGAATCATCGGAAGTTCCGGTCGTACCTTCGCGATCGAGTCGAAGTCCGCGTCCGCGTGAATGAGCGTCAGGCGGTGCTCCAGCGCGGTGAGCGCGATGACGATGTCCATCGGCGACGGCCCACGATGATGGCCGATGCGGACCAGATCACGCTGCACCGCCAACACGTGGCGCCAGGGATCGTCGAGCGCGGGGTACCAGCCGAACGTGCGTCCGAGAACAGCGAAAAACGGTTCGAAGTCCTTGCCTGATCGAACGGAAACCATGAGCTCGGCTTCGACCGGCGGACAGATCGCGACGAGTCCTTGCGCCACCTGGCGGGGCCATGGATCATCGACCTGGCCGCGGAGCAGTCGCCACACGGCCGAGGTATCGGCGAGGTAGGTCACCGCTGGGGATGCTCCTCGCCTGCCAGAACGTCGAAGTCCAAAACGTCCTCGGCATTAGCCTGCAGCCAGGCCAAACTGCGGGCGCGATCGTCCGCGGTCAGGCCCGCCGCGATGGCCAAAGCCCGATTGATCGTGTCACGTTTGGTGCGTGTGCCCAGCTGCTGCTGAGCGAGTGCCAGTGCGCCGTCGTCGAGATCGACTATGGTCCGCGTCATGCTCCGCACCTCCCTTGATATACGGATATACGTCAGTATATCAAGGGAGGTGGCGATTTCAGAAACTGTGCTCCGCCGCGGGGAAGGTGCCCCGGCGCACTTCGTCGGCGTAGGCAGCGGCTGCGGCACGCAATTCGTCGCCGACGTTGCCGAAGCGTTTGACGAACTTCGCGGTCTTGCCGCTGGTGTAGCCTGCCATGTCCTGCCAGACCAGCACTTGCGCGTCGGTGTCGGCGCCCGCGCCGATGCCGACGGTCGGAATGGTCAGCTTGCGGGTGACCTGCCCCGCCAGTTCGGCCGGGACCATCTCCATCACCACGGAGAACGCGCCCGCCTCCTGAACGGCGATGGCGTCGGCGATCAGTTGCTCGGCGCCGTCGCCACGACCCTGCACGCGGAATCCGCCGAGGGTGTTCACGCTCTGCGGGGTGAAGCCGATGTGCGCCATGACCGGGATGCCCGCCGCGGTGATCAGCGCGATCTGCTCGGCGACCCGCTCGCCGCCCTCCAGCTTCACCGCGTGCGCCCCGCCCTCCTTCATGAACCGGGTCGCCGTCGCCAGCGCCTGCTGCGGGGAGGACTCGTAGGTGCCGAACGGCAGGTCGGCCACGACCAGCGCGTGCGGCGCGCCGCGCACCACCCCGCGCACCAGCGGGATGAGCTCGTCGACAGTGATCGGCACGGTGGTGTCGTAGCCGTACACCACGTTGGCCGCGGAATCGCCGACCAGCAGCACGGGAATGCCCGCTTCTTCGAACAGCCGCGCCGAGGAATAGTCGTAGGCGGTCAGCATCGCCCAGCGTTCCCCGTCGGCTTTCATCTGCTGCAGGTGGTGCACCCGGGTCTTGCGCATCTTCTTGGGCTCTGCGGGCGCCGCACCGTAGGCAGGGGTTTCCGAGTCGGATACGGACATCATCGTCCCTTTCGTCTGTGTCGCCTCGGGGCCCGTCCGGGTCCCCGGGAGTGTCTGACGATTTCAGTGTGCCACCCGCCACCGAGGCGGATTAAGGCCGATGACCGGTGCGATTGGTCACAGCGCGGCACGGGGTTTGCCCGGGGCGGCCACCGCGTTCGCCCGATGGCAGTATCGACAGCATGTCGATGGTGCGGAATGGGCGCGGTGCACTCCCGGTGGCGGTGCTGGCGTCGCTGGCTGTGCTGGTTGCGGGGTGCGCCGTCACCCGCACCGAAACGGGGCAGCCTGCACCCACGCCGCCCACCGGGCTGGAGAAGTTCTACGGCCAGGCGGTGCAGTGGGGTGACTGCACCGGATTCGGCGGGCCGGACGACCGGCTGCCGCCGAGCACCGAGTGCGCCCGGATCACCGTGCCGGTGGACTACGCGGCGCCCGACGGGCCGACCGCCCAGATCGCGATCTCCCGGACGCGGGCGACCGGGCGGCGGGTCGGTTCGCTGGTGATGAATCCGGGCGGGCCGGGAGAGTCCGGTCTCGGCCTGTCGTCGCTCGGCAACAAGACGGAATTGGCCGAGCGCTTCGACCGGATCGGCTTCGACCCGCGCGGTGTCGGTTCTTCCACCCCCTCGATCGTCTGCCAGACACCCCAGGAGCAGGACTCCGAGCGCGCCGAGCCGGAGGACGACTACACCCCGGCGGGCATCGCCGACGCCGAGGCCGACAACCGCCGGTACGCGGGCCGCTGCGCCGATCGGACCGGGAAGGAGTTCCTCGCCCACGTCGGCACCCGCGAGGTCGTGCAGGACCTCGACATCATGCGCGCCGCGCTCGGCGACGCGAAGCTGACCTACGTCGGCTATTCCTACGGCACCAAGATCGGTTCGGCGTACGCGGAACGGTTCCCCGACCACGTGCGCGCCATGGTGCTGGACGGCGCCATCGACTCCTCGCAGGATCCGGTGCAGGAGTCGCTGCGCCAGGCGGCGGGCTTCCAGAAGGTGTTCGACGCCTACGCCGCCGACTGCGCGCGGCAGCCCGACTGCCCGCTGGGCGCCGACCCGGCGCAGGCGGTGCCGCGGTTCCGCGCATTGGTGAACCCGCTGTGGGACAAGCCGGCGCCGACCACCGATCCGCGGGGTCTGACCTACGGCGACGCGCTCACCGGCGTGCGCCAGGCGCTCTACACCGACGAATTGTGGAAGGTGCTCACGCTCGGGCTGTCCGAGCTGCGCGACGGGCGCGGCGATACGCTGCTGGCCCTGGCCGACCTGTACGACGGACGTCGCGACGACGGCACTTACGCCAACACCAGCGACGCGTTCAACGCGATCCGCTGCGTGGACGATCCGCGCATCACCGATCGCGGGGTCGCCGGACGCCAGGACGCCGAATACCGGAAAGCGGCCCCGTTCCTGGACGACGGGCGCGGCACCGGCGCGGCGCCGCTGGAGCTGTGCACCGCCTGGCCGGTGCCGAACACGAGTGAACCGCATCGCATCTCGGTGACCGGTCTGCCGAAGACGGTGGTGGTGTCGACCACCGAGGACCCGGCGACGCCGTACCAGGCCGGAGTCGACCTGGCCGACCAGTTGGGCGCCGCGCTGATCACCTATCAGGGCAACCGGCACACGGTGGCGCTGGCGGGCGGCGTCCCCTGTGTCGACGACGCGGTGATCGCCTATCTGGTCGACCTGACCGAGCCCGCCGCCGGCCTCACCTGCTGAGCCGGGCGCGCGCGGTTGCTGATCGGTCACGCGATGCTGCCCGGTCCGGAAGAATCTCACAAACCGGACGATCCGACTGTGCGGAGTCTTCCGAAAAAACCAGGTCAGCAATCTTAAGCGTGTATGTAACACAGATTTAACGCCGGATGCTTACGCTCGCGGACATGGATCGCCAGAAGGAATTCGTGCTGCGGACGCTCGAAGAGCGGGACATCCGCTTCGTACGTCTCTGGTTCACCGACGTCTTGGGTTACCTGAAGTCCGTCGCGATCGCGCCCGCCGAGCTGGAGGGCGCGTTCGAAGAGGGTATCGGTTTCGACGGCTCGGCCATCGAGGGCTTCGCCCGCGTCTCGGAGGCCGACATGGTCGCCCGGCCGGATCCGTCGACCTTCCAGGTGCTGCCGTGGGCCACGAGCAAGGGCCATCAGCACTCCGCGCGCATGTTCTGCGACATCACCATGCCGGACGGCTCGCCGTCCTGGGCCGACCCGCGCCACGTGCTGCGCCGTCAGCTGAACAAGGCGGGCGACGTCGGCTTCAGCTGCTACGTGCACCCCGAGATCGAGTTCTTCCTGCTGGAGAACGGCACGCGTGACGGCGTCCCGGTCCCCGCCGACACCGGCGGCTTCTTCGACCAGGCCGTGCACGATTCGGCGCCGAACTTCCGCCGCCACGCCATCGACGCGCTGGAGTCCATGGGCATCTCCGTGGAGTTCAGCCACCACGAGGGCGCTCCGGGCCAGCAGGAGATCGACCTGCGCTACGCCGACGCGTTGTCCATGGCAGACAACGTGATGACCTTCCGCTACCTGATCAAGGAAGTGGCCATCGACGAGGGCGTGCGCGCGACCTTCATGCCCAAGCCGTTCGCCCAGTACCCGGGCTCGGCGATGCACACGCACATGAGCCTGTTCGAGGGCGAGACCAACGCCTTCCACGACCCCGACGACCCGATCAACCTGTCGGAGACGGCGCGCGCGTTCATCGCGGGCATCCTCGAGCACGCCCCGGAGATCAGCGCGGTCACCAACCAGTGGGTCAACTCCTACAAGCGCCTCATCCACGGCGGCGAGGCGCCCACGGCGGCCTCGTGGGGCCGGTCCAACCGCTCCGCCCTGGTCCGTGTGCCGATGTACACACCGAACAAGTCCTCCTCGCGGCGCGTCGAGATCCGCAGCCCCGATTCCGCGTGCAACCCCTACCTGGCCTTCGCCGTGCTGCTCGCGGCCGGTCTGCGTGGCATCGAGAAGGGCTACACGCTGCCGCCGGAGGCCGAGGACGACGTGTGGTCGCTGACCGTCGCCGAGCGGCGCGCGATGGGCTTCCGCGAGCTGCCCGGCACGCTGGACGAGGCGCTGCAAGCGATGGAGCGCTCCGAGTTGGTCGCCGAGACCCTGGGCGAGCACGTGTTCGACTTCTTCTTGCGCAACAAGCGCCGGGAGTGGGCGGACTACCGCAGCCAGGTCACGCCGTTCGAGCTCAAGGAATACCTGGGGTTGTAATCCGAGCGATGCCCGGGGGCGGCGTGCCCCCGATCGCGGCCAGGTAATTTGAGAACCATGGTCCGGCCCCCCTCTGCGCGCTCCGCTGTCCCCGGTGTCGGTCGGCTCGGATTGCTCGAGCCGTCCGCCGCCGCGTCGCTGCGCGAATTGGGCTGGGACAACGTCGAGAGCATTCCCGTGCTGTGGTCGCTGTCCCGCGCGCCGGATGCCGATCTCGCGTTGAGCACGCTCATGCGATTGCGCGAGAGCATCGGGGACGGTTGGGACGCGGTCGATTCGGCGATCCGTACGGATACGTCGCTGCGGGGCAGGCTGTTCGCGTTGCTCGGCTCCTCCAGCGCGTTCGGCGATCATCTCGTCGCGGCGCCGGAGTCGTGGGAAGGCTTGCGCCGCAAGGAGTTACCTGGACGCGACGAGCTGATCGCCGATCTGCTCGCCGTGGTCGACGCGGCACCGGAGGAGGGGCCGAACGCGACCCCGATGCTGTTCCGCGCCGCGATCTCGGGGCCCGAAGTGGCGGCGTCGCTGCGCAAGCGATACCGCGATCACTTGATGCTGCTGGCCGCGCTGGATCTGGCGGCCACGGTGGAGAACGAGCCCGTGCTGCCCTACCAGGTGGTCGGCAGGCAGCTCACCGACCTGGCCGATGCCGCGTTGACCGCTGCGCTGGCGGTGGCGGTGGCGCGGGTCTGCAAGGACGAGCCGGTGCCGGTGCGGCTGGGCGTGATCGCGATGGGCAAGTGCGGCGCGCGCGAATTGAACTATGTCAGCGACGTCGACGTGGTGTTCGTCGCCGAGCCCGCCGACGCCACCGCCACGCGTCTGGCCGCGGAGATGATGAGCGTGGCGAGCCAGGCGTTCTTCGAGGTAGATGCGGCGCTGCGGCCGGAGGGCAAGGCCGGTGCGCTGGTGCGGACGCTGGATTCGCACATCGCCTACTACAAGCGCTGGGCACGCACCTGGGAGTTCCAGGCGCTGCTGAAGAATCGTCCGGCGACCGGTGACATCGCGCTCGGCGAGCAGTACCGAGCCGCGCTCATGCCGATGGTGTGGTCGGCGTCGGAGCGTCCCGATTTCGTCGCCGACGTGCAGGCGATGCGCCGCCGCGTGGAGGATCTGGTGCCCGCCGATCTGCGCGAACGCGAACTCAAGTTGGGGCGCGGCAGCCTCCGGGACGTCGAATTCGCCGTGCAGCTCCTGCAATTGGTGCACGGGCGGGTGGACGAGACGCTGCACGTGCAGGGCACCGTCGAGGCGCTGACCGCGCTGGCCGCGGGCGGCTACGTCGGTCGCGACGACGCGGCCAATCTCACGGCTTCCTACGAGTTCCTGCGGTTGCTGGAACACCGGCTCCAGTTACAGCGGTTGCGTCGCACCCACACCCTGCCCGCCGACGACGACGAGGAGGGCATGCGCTGGCTGGCCCGCGCGGCGCACATCCGGCCCGACGGCAGGCAGGACGCGGTGGGTGTGCTGGGCAGCGAGATCCGCCGGAACGCGGTGCGCGTGCGGCGCTTGCACGCCAAGCTGTTCTACCGGCCGCTGCTGGATTCGGTGGTGCGGCTGGAACCCGACGCGCTGCGCCTGAGCCCCGAAGCCGCCATCCGGCAGCTGGCCGCTCTCGGCTACGCGGCGCCGGAACACGCCCTCGGCCATCTGAAGGCCCTCACCGGCGGCGTGTCCCGCAAAGGGCGCATCCAAGCCCTGCTGCTGCCGACGCTGCTCGAATGGCTCGGTGAGACACCGAATCCCGACGCGGGCCTGCTGGCCTATCGCCGCGTGTCGGAGGGGCTCGCCGACCAGATCTGGTTCCTGCGCGAACTACGCGACGAGGGGGCGATCGCCCAGCGGCTGATGATCGTGCTCGGCTCCTCCGAGTACCTGCCCGATCTGCTGATCAACGCGCCGGAGACGATCCGGATGTACGCCGACGGCCCGAGCGGCCCGCTGCTGCTCGGACCGCAGCCCGACGAGGTGGCCCGCGGCATCCTCACCGCCGCCGCGCGCTACGAGGATCCGAAACGCGCCGTGGCCGCGGCCCGTTCGCTGCGCAGGCACGAACTCGCGCGGGTGGCGTCGGCCGATCTGCTGGGCATGCTCGAAGTGCCGCAGGTGTGCCGGGCGTTGTCGTCGGTGTGGGTGGCGGTGCTCGAGGCGTCGTTGCGTGCGGTGATCCGGGCGGGCGAAGCGGAGCGGGGTGCGCCCGCGCCTGCCGACATCGCGGTGATCGGCATGGGCCGACTCGGTGGCATGGAGCTCGGGTACGGCTCGGACGCGGACGTGCTGTTCGTCTGCGACCCGCGGCCGGGCGAGGACGAGACCAAGGCGGTGAAGTGGGCGATCGGGGTGGCCGACCGGGTGCAGCAGCTGCTCGGCGCGCCGAGCACCGACCCGCCGCTGCACGTGGACGCCGGGTTGCGCCCGGAGGGGCGCAACGGCGCGCTGGTGCGCACGTTGGCCGCCTACGAGGCGTACTACCAGCAGTGGGCGCAACCCTGGGAGGTGCAGGCGTTGCTGCGCGCGCACCAAGTGGCCGGTGACCAGGAACTCGGGGTGCGTTTCCTGCACGTCATCGACAAGGTGCGGTACCCGGAGGGCGGTGTGTCCGCCGAGGCGGTGCGCGAGATCCGGCGGATCAAGGCCAGGGTGGACGCCGAGCGGTTGCCCCGCGGCGCCGATCCGGCCACGCACACCAAACTGGGGCGCGGGGGCCTGGCCGACATCGAGTGGACGGTTCAGCTGGTGCAGCTGCGGCACGCCCACGAGGTGCCCGGCTTGCACAACACCTCCACACTCGAGGCGCTGGACGTGATCGAGCGGACCGAGCTGCTGGACGCGCAGGACGTCGCGCTGCTGCGCGACGCGTGGCTGACCGCCACCAATGCCCGCAACGCCTTGGTCCTGGTACGCGGCAAACCCAGCGATCAGCTACCGGGTCCGGGGCGGCTGCTTTCCGCCGTCGCCCGCGTCGCGGGGTGGCCCAACGACGACGGCAGCGAATTCCTCGACCACTACATGCGCGTCACCCGGCGCGCAAAAGCGGTCGTCGAACGAGTCTTCGGCGCGTGAGGTTCCTGTCCGCGCGCACGTCCCTTTCGGCCTGACGAAATCGAGCCCGCGGCCGGGCTCAAGGACCGACGGTCAGACCCGCGCGGGCGGCGCGCTGTTCGCCCCAGTCGTAGAGCGCGGTGAGGACCGGGACGAGTGTGCGGCCCTCGTCGGTGAGGGTGTATTCGACCTGCGGAGGCACCGTGTCGAAGGTGGTGCGCCGGACCAAGCCGTCGGACTCCAGTTCGCGCAACTGCTGGACCAGCATCTTCTCGCTGGTGGTCGGCATCCGCCTGCGCAACTCGCCGTAACGGTGCACACCCTCCTTCAAGTGGGCCAGGATCACCGGCTTCCACTTGCCGCCGATCAGGTCGACGGTCACCTCCACGGCGCAGTTGTAGCGCTTGTCGGGCACCTGTCCTCCGGGTACTCACTGAAAAGTGCGTTCTTGTAACACTGTAATCATCGCGATTCCATGAATGCCGTTGGTATCGACCACCGCAATCATGGAGCGAAACATCGTGAAGGTCATCGTTTTCGACCGCTTCAAGCCAGGCGTCACCCTGGAGACGATCAACCCGTACCTGCCCGAGGAGGTCGCCAACGTGTGGCGGCTGTGGAAGGCGGGCATCGTCCGGGAGAACTACGCCCGCGCCGACGAGCCCGGCGTGGTGATCGTATTCGAGGTCGACAGCGTCGAGGAGGCGCGGAAGTACGTCGCGGACTTCCCGCTCACCAAGGCCGGATACCTGGAATGGACGTTCGTCCCGGTGCAGGCGCCGTTGCCGCTGGAGGCGCTGATGGATCCCGCCGTCGACGTCGCCGAGCCCTACGACCGGACCGCGTGAGCATGCGCCACGCCTTCGGCCTGAGCATCCCGCAGACCGTGCAGGAGGCCTGCGATCCCGCGCGGATGGCGCTGCTCATCTACCGCATGCAGGTCGGCATCGTGCGGCAGATTCCCGGCGGCGAGGAGATCGTGCGCGCGTGCGTGCGGCTGCGCGACGCCGCCCGGGCGGGGGGTTTCCGGGTGTTCTACACCCGGCACATGTCCTTGCCGGTGGCGGCGTCGGGCGTCGCCCAGCTGCGCACCGCGATGTCCTGGCAGCGGGTGGACGACCCGGCGGACGTGCGTTCGAGCTTCCCGCAGGGTTCGCCGCAGTTCCACTTGGTGCCCGAGTTGACGCCGGGTCCGGACGAGGTGGTGTTCGACAAGATCACCATGTCGGCGTTCGCGGCCACCCCGCTGGACTTCGCGCTGCGCGACTGCGGCATCGACACCTATGCCGTGGCGGGCATCGCCATGGAGGTGGGCATCGAGCCGACGGTTCGGCACAGCCTGGACCTGGGTTATCTGCCGATCATCGTCACCGACGCGTGCGGCGCCGGTCATCCGGCGGCGGCCGAAAGGTCGCATGCCACACTCGAATTCACCGGCGGATCGCTCACTACGGACACCGCCGCGCTGACCGAGGCCATGAGTCGGCACGCCCACTGACGCTGCGGTCCGCCGAACCGGTGTGCGTCGCGCGCCGGTTCCGTGGCCATCGGCTCGTTCGCCCGGCCGAATGTGCCGCTATATCTCGGCAGGGAGCGAATCGGCCGATCCACGTTCCTGCGCGCGGTCTCCATGCGGCGCCCAAGTCGACCACCGGCCGGACGAGGCGCTGCTCGGTGTGGGATCACCACCAGGCCCGCGCGGTGATCTCCACTGCGCGGGCCGGGTCACGGACTCCCGCACGCCAGGTCGTCCTGCGGTGGGGTGTTCGCGGCGCCGGTCAAGATCTGGAAGCGATCGACGAACCGGCGCAAGGCGAGCCGGTCTTCGTCGCCGAGCCCGTTCGCGGTAGTGACGGTGACCTCGGTGCCGGAGCGGATTCGCAGGACGTCCCAGGCCACCGGCAGGACGGGCGCGTGCACGCTGCGGCCGTTGCCGCTGATCGTGATGGACGAACGATACGAGCCCGGAATGAATGCCAGCTCTTCCGCGATCTCGGCGGTGAGCGGTCCCTGTGCGCGAAATTGCTCCACGTACATTCCTCCCCCTCGTCACGTCGCCATCAGTTCTGGGCCAAGGGTAGACCGGCCGACCTCGTCATGGACGACGATCCGCCGCCCAGCCCACGGTCCGGTCTCGATCAGTGACGTGTCGAGCGGTGCGGGAGATCTCGCCCAGCCCCGGTGTCATCCCGCCCATCGAGCGGATCGAGCGCGTCGTGGGCGAGGGTCCCCGACATCGGACAGGTGCACTGATATTCGTTTGCTATGACGACGCCAGAGGATTTCGATTTCGATGCCATCTATAGGGGCACCGGCGGCCCGTTCGGTCCGGGTGTCAAAGCACCGTGGAGTATCGGCGAACCCCAACCCGAACTCGCCGCCCTGATCGAGGAAGGGAAATTCCACGGTGACGTGCTCGACGTCGGCTGCGGGGAGGCGGCGATCTCGCTGTATCTGGCCGAGCGGGGTTACACCATCGTGGGATTGGATCTGTCGCCGACCGCGGTCGAGCTGGCCCGTGCCGAGGCAACCCGGCGCGGCCTGACGAGCGCTTCGTTCGAGGTCGCCGACATCACTTCTTTCACCGGCTACGACGGCCGCTTCGGCACCATCGTCGACAGCACGCTGTTCCATTCGATCCCGGTCGAGTCGCGGGATGGTTACCAGCAGGCGATCGCACGCGCCGCCGCGCCGGGTGCGTCCTACTTCGCGCTCGTGTTCGACCGGGCGGGCCTGCCCGAAGTGCCCCAGCCGGGGCCATCGCCGGTCACCGCCGATGAGCTTCGGGAGGTGGTGTCGAAGTATTGGACGATCGATGAGATCAGGCCCGCGCGAATTCACGCCGACTTGCCCGCGGAGTTGCCCGAGGGCGCGCCTGTCCGGTTCGAAGGGATACGCGACGAGCCCGGCGGCCGCAAGTCGGTTCCGGCCTGGCTGCTGTCGGCCCACCTGGGCTGATTCTCCGACAGCGAAGTCGCGAGGTGCGTCGCCCGGGCGAGGGACATCGCCAGGCATCGAAGTGGCCGGGTTTCCTATGTGCCGGTCTCGAGCTGCACCAGATCAACGGCTTCACCGGCATTGCCTAGGCTCGACCGCATGCGTAGATGGATGGACCGGGCATTGTTCGGTGTGGGGTGGTGCGCAGTAGCCGCAGGCGCCATCGGGATAGCGCTGCACTTCGGGGCGTGGCAGCGGCGAGTGCTGGTGTTGCTCGCGTCGGGGGCGTCGTACTTCATGATCGGCGCGATCGTCGGCCTGGTGCTCTTGCTGATCGCGCGCGGATGGCGCAGCGCCGCTGTCGCCGGGGTGCTGGCGGCGGCGACGCTGTGGACGCTGGTGCCCGCGTTCGTGCCGCAGGGCCGGGCAGCCGGCGGTCCGAAGCTGACCGTCATGCAGTCGAATCTGCTGTTCGGCGGCGCCGACCCGGCCGCCGTTGTGCGCGCGGTGCGGGACGACCGGGTCGACGTGCTGACCGTGGACGAACTGACCGACGCCGCGCTGGAGCGGTTGGCGGGCGCGGGCCTGGTCGGTGAACTGCCCTACCACTACACCGAGCCCACCCGCGACGGCGGTGGCGGCACCGGCATCTACAGCCGATATCCGTTGCGCGACACCAAGAAATACGACGGATACATCCTCAACAACATCTCCGCGACGATGGATCACCCCCAACGGGGACCGATCACCGTCTTCGCGTTCCATCCGGTCCCGCCGCCGTTCGATTTTCCCGCGTGGCAGACGGAGATGCGCAAGACCAGGGAAATCCTCGACGCGCAACGGGGCCCGGCCATCGTGGGCGCGGATTTCAACGCGACCCGTGACCACACCGCCTTCCGCGACCTGCTACGCGGAAGCTTCGCCTCGGCGGCCGACCAGGCGGGCGCCGGCCTGCTGCCCACCTTCCCCGCCGACCGCGCGTGGGGACCGGTGATCGGCATCGACCACATCCTGCTCGCCGACGCCACCGCCGAAGAGGTGCGCACCCTCTCGGTCCCCGGCTCCGATCATCGAGCGCTGCTCTCCCACATCCACCTTCAGTGACCCCGCACTGTCGGGCGCGCACAGACCACGCGCGACGGCCGCCACATCGAACTTCGCCGCCGGGCAAGTCGCGATGCGCCCCGGCCGGCTTCCGGTGATCTCCGATTGTCGCGCTGAGGCCGCTCCCATCATCGACCGCATCCGATTCCCTGCTGCGCACCTGACCAGGCGTGAAAGTGCTGCGCGCCTTGCCGATCCGGAGACGATCGTGGCGCTGTGATGCGCGCAGCGCGCTCGCGGCGATTACGATGTGAGCGCTCGGCGAGCCCGAGATGCGGTACTCGGGGAGGCGAGTTCGATGAGGAAGTACAGGCGATTCGGTGTGGCCGTGCTCGCGGTGGTGGCGCTGGTGTCGGCCGGATGCGCGCAGGGCACGAACGACCGTGCCGCACGGCAGGTCTCGCCGCCCGCCGACACCTGGGAACTGGCCGGGTCGATGACGGCTTCGGGCCCGAACGGTCCCCGCAAGGGTGTGCCGGACGCGCCGCTCACGGCGGAGAACGGCGATGGCGGCGCCATCGACAAGCTCGCCCTCAATACGATCGCCGACGTCCAGGACTTCTGGACCAAGGAGTACCCCGCGCACTTCCCCGGCACGTTCAAGCCGGTGACCAGGTTCATCTCCTGGGACGCCAAGGCGCCCCGAACGCAGTCGGTCAAGTTCTGTAAGTCCGACACCTACCAGGTGGTGAACGCGGCCTACTGCGGCGGTGACCACACCATCGGCTGGGACCGGGGTGTCCTGCTGCCGAAACTGGTGCAGAAGTACGGCGAGATGGCGGTGGTGATGGTGCTCGCCCATGAGTACGGGCACGCCATCCAAGGGCAGGCCAGACTCGCGGGCCTGCTGACCCCGCCGCTCGTGCAGGAACAGCAGGCGGACTGCCTCGGCGGTGTCTTCCTGCGCCATGTGGCCGAAGGGAATTCGGCGCACTTCACGCTCAACACCACCGACGGCCTCAACGCCGTGCTCGGCGCCACGGTGGCGGTGCGCGACCGGGATCCGAACGATCCGGACAACGTGCACGGCTCGGCCTTCGAGCGGGTGACGGCGGTGCAGATCGGTTACACCGACGGCGCCGACGGGTGCAAGAAGATCACCAGGAAGGAGATCGCCCAGCGCCGCGGCAATCTCCCCACCACCTTCGAGCCCGGGGAGGAGCAGGCGCAACTTCCGGTGGACGCCGCCGCGCTGACCAGCCTGAGCCAGGCGCTGACCAAGATCTTCCCGGTCACGCGGACGCCGCAGTTCGACTACTCCGGGGTCGGCCGCGGTTGCTCGGACGGCACCGTCACCCGGCCGGTGTCGTACTGCCCGAGCGCGAACCGGATCGGCACGGACGTGCCCGCTCTGGCCCGCCGCGGCGGAACGATGACCGACGGCGACCCGCTGTCGGCGGTCGTGGACGGCGACTACAACGCGTTCGTCGTCTTCGTCTCGCGCTATGTGCTCGCGCTGCAACAGGATCGCAAGCTGTCGCTGACCGGCGCGGAGACGGCGGGCCTGCGCACCGCATGCCTCAGCGGCGTGGTGACCACCAAGTTGAGCGAGCCGGGCAGCGACCCGCACCTGTCCGCGGGTGATCTGGACGAAGCGGTCTCCGGCCTGCTCGCCGACGGTGCGGCGGCCGCCGACGTGAACGGAAAGGTGGTGCCGAGCGGCTACCAGCGGCTCGAAGCGTTCCGCACCGGCGTCCTGGACGGTGAGAGCGCCTGCCTGGCCAAGTTCCGGTAGTCGCTACACCGGCAGCGATCGCAGCGAGCTGAGCGTGCCCGCCAGCGCGCGGGCCGCCTCGGCGCCCTTGGTGAGGAAATGCTCGGTGAAGTACGTGACGTGCTCGCTGTGCTCGTGGAAGTGGTGCGGGGTGAGCACGACCGAGAACACCGGCACGTCCGTGTCCAGCTGGACCCGCATCAGCCCGTCGATCACCGCCGAGGCCACGAAATCGTGCCGGTAGATGCCGCCGTCCACCACCAGCGCGGACGCGACGATCGCGGCGTACCGGCCGGAATGCGCCAGGCGCTTGGCGTGCAGCGGGATCTCGAAGGCGCCCGGCACCTCGTAGACGTCGATGCCGGCGGGATCGAAACCGAGGTCGGTGTATTCGGCGCGGAAGCCTTCGTATGCCTTCTCGACGATCGAGCTGTGCCAGCTGGCGCGGATGAACGCGATGGATCCGGTAGTACTCATGGAGAGATACTACTGTTCGGTAAGGTGCGCTTCCAGCCAGCCGACGACGTCGTCGAGCACCTTCTCCTGCTCGGGCTCGTTGAACACCTCGTGGTAGAGGCCCTCGTAGCGGATCACCGTGAGGTCCTCCGACCCGGCGCCCCGCTCGATGAGGTCGGAGCTGGACGGCGCGGCGATCGCGTCGGCGGTGCCGTGCAGCACCAGCAGCGGCACGGTGACCTTCGCCAACCGCTGCTTGACCGTATTCGTCGCGCTCAGCATCTCGGCGCCGGTGCGCGCGGGCAGCATGCCGCGATAGACCAGCGGATCGTTGTCGTAGGCCGTGACGACCGCCGGGTCCCGGCTGATCTGCGACGAATCCAGTTTCAGCACACCCAGATTCGGGGCGAGCCTGCTCAACACCGGGGCGAGCATGCGCTGCGCCGGATTGCCCACCGGGATGTCCAGCGGCGGGGCGGACAACACGATGCCCGCCACGTCGATCGGCGCGCGGGTGGCCAGATACAGGGTGATCAGGCTGCCCATCGAGTGCGCGACCAGGAAGCGCGGCACGCCGGGCTGCTCTCGGGTCGCGATGTCCAGCATGGCGGCGACGTTGTCCGCGGCGCCCGCCATGGAGCCGATGTTGGCCTTGCTGCCCGCGGACTTCCCGTGCCCGATGTGATCGAGCGCGTAGACCGCGAAACCGGCGGCGACCAGACGCTGTCCCACATGGGCATAGCGGCCGGAATGCTCCGCCACGCCGTGCACCAGGACGATCACGCCCCGCGCCGCGCCCTCCGGCAGCCACGCCCGCCAGGCGACTCCGCTGCCGACACCGTCGAACTCGCCGGACTCGGTGCGGATCGCGGGCTGCTCGGTGGACGCGGTGTCGCCCGCCGTCGGCTCGGTCGTCATCCCTGCGCTCCTGACGTCGATGGCGCGCCGACCGTAGCGAAATGCTCGATCAGCCGCCGGTTGAACTCGATGAGTCGAGCGTAGTTGACTCGCGAGATGCGCTCGTCGGTTCCGTGGATCGAGGCCAGGTCGCGCTCGTCCAGCACGATCGGGGCGAAATTGCACCGGGTGCCCGCCAGGTCGTCGTAGTGCCTGGAGTCGGTGGCGCCGGGAACGATGCCGGTGGTCACCGCGATGCCGGGGACGACGGCGCGGGCGAGATCGGCGATCAGATCGAATGCGGGGCCGGGCCGCGTTATCCGCGACGGCTCCGACGACATGCCTACCAGATCGAATCGAATCCCCTTGTCGCGCACGACTTTCCGGCAGTGCGCCAGCACCGAGGCGACGGTGTCGCCGGGCAGGATGCGGAAGTTCACCATGGCCTCGGCCCGCTGGGGCAACACGTTCGCCCGCACTCCGCCGCGGATCACCGTCGGCGCCGTGGTGGTGCGCACCATCGCTTCGGTCTGCGGCTGGGCCGCCATCACCCGGGTGACCACCGGTGCGGCGAGATTCGCCAGGCCCAGCAGCAGTCGCCGCGGCGCGGGCATGACCTCGCGCACCCTGGTCAGCATGTCCGCGATCACCGGGGTCAGGCGCAGCGGCATCGGATGGTCCTGGATGCGGCCCACCGCCCGCGCGATCCGGCCGACCGCCGTCTGCCTGCCCGGCATGGACGAGTGCCCGCCGACCTCGGTGACCGACAACCGGACCGTCGCGTAGCCCTTCTCCCCGAGCATGATCGTCGCCACCGGCTGCCGCACGCCATCGACGACGCCAGCGGTGATCACCCCGCCCTCGTCGAGCAGCAGCTCGGCGCGCACGCCCGCCTGCCGCAGATGCTCGGCCATGCGCTCGGCGCCCTCGCCGCCGAAGACCTCCTCGTCATGCCCGAAAGCCAGGTACACGGTGTGCCGGGGGCGCAGGCCCGCGGCGAGCGCCGATTCGGCCGCCTCCAGGATGGCGAGCACGCGGCTCTTGTCGTCGATCGCCCCGCGGCCCCAGATGAACTCGTCGTCCACCACTCCCGCGAACGGCGGGTGGGTCCAGCGCTTGGCGTCGTCCACCGGGACCACGTCCTGATGCGCGAGCAGGATCGCGGCCACCCGGTCCTGGTCGGCGCCCGGCCAGCGGTAGAGCCTGCTGTGCGCGAACTTCCGCAGTTCGAGTTCGGCGTGCACCCGGGGGAACGACGTCCGCAGGTGCGCGTCGAGGCGGTCGAACGCCGCGCTGTCGGTGTCGCGCGGGTCGTCGGTGGACACCGTCGCGCACCGCAGCGCGGTGGCGAGGCGTTCGGCGGTCAGGTCGTCGACCGGCTCCGTCATCGGTCACCGGTGCGGTCGGGCAGATTCATGGACACCGTTGCATTGTTCAACATGCTCGGGTCGAGGGCGATGGTCTTCTCGTTTCGCCACTTCACGATGCCTTCGGTGAGCTCGCCCGGCCGATCGGGGCGGCGCGTCGCCGTCAACAAGGGCAACTCGATGCTCGCGGAGGTCACCGTGACCGCGGCGAGGGCGGGGGAGTGCGACCACACGTCGTCGACCACGTCGGTGATCCGCACGCCGATCCGGTGGCCCGCGGCGATCGGCCAGTCCTGCGCGAGCAGCCTGACCTCGGCGGTGTCGCGGACCGGGGCGATCCCTCGGGTGATGACGGTCGCGCGCAGGTCGGGCGCGATGTCGTAGAGCTCGACCGCGACCGTCGCGTCCGGCGGGCCGCTGAGCCGGAGGGTGGCGGTGGGAATGCCGGACAGATGCTGCTCGCCGGTCAGCGGCGCGGAGACCGACCAGATCTCGCGATCGGGTCCGGGAATCAACCCGCGATCGGTGTAATCACCGGTCCGCAGCTCGACCGGAACCCGCCGGGCGTCGGCGGGCGGCCAGGCGCTCTCCGCGCGCCAGCGGCCGTCGAACTGGCCGACGGTGATCCGCGGGCCGGGCACCCGCACGTCGCGGGCGGCGACGTGCTTGTCGAAGAACGCGAGCAACTCGGTGTCGAAGTGGGGCGTGCCGCATTTGTCGTGGCAGGTGCGGTGTCCCCACTGGCCGAACCAGGCGCGGTGCTCGCCGGGCCCGAGGCCGTTCCACAGATCGAACACACGGTAGGCACGGGTGTTGTAGTCGACGAAGCCTTGACCGAGGAACAGCGGAATCGTGGCGCCGCGCAGCCGCGCGACGAGGTCGCGATCACGCCAGAAGGCGGTGTCGGGGTTGTGGTCGCCGATCTGGGTCAGGTACTGCTGGTAGCACTGCCACGGCAACTGCGTCGCGTTCGCCTGATATTCGCCGGAGTCTTCCGGACGCGGTGGCGTCGAGGCGATCAGCAGGTGCTCGAGTCCCGCGAAGTCGGCGGGACGCACGCCGCTCTCGGTGATCGGTTTGCCGGAGAACTTCCACGAGACGCCCTGCATGTACAGGTAGGAGTACGGGTCGACGACCGGCTCGAACGCGCCCACCGCCGCGAGGCCCTTCGGGGCGGCGGCCAGGCCCATCAGGCCGGTCCAGGCTTCGTATGACGTGCCGAACAGCCCGACCCTGCCGGTGGACCACGGCTGGCTCGCCGCCCACTCCACGGCCGTGGCGACGTCGGCTCGTTCCCCCGGCCCGCCGAAGTCCGGGCAACCGTCGGAGCCGCCGAACCCACGCAGGTCGACGATGACGTAGGTGTAGCCCGCGTTCAGGAAGAGGTCGGCGGTGAGGTTGTCGGTGGACGGGCCGCCGGTCAGGCGCGGCTCGCTCAGATAGGCCAGGTGCGCGCGATACGGACTGACGGTCAGGATGACGGGTGTGCGGGTGTCGTCGGAGACACCGGCCGGGCGCAGGATGTCCGCGTGCAGCCGGGTGCCGTCCGTGCCGTCGATGAACGCTTGCTTCCACTGATAGGGCACCGGCAGCGGGTCGGCGGCCGCTCGCATCGGGGTGAACGCGGCCAACAGCAACAACAGGCCGCACAGGGCACGAGACAGGACGGCTCGTTCGATCACCATAGGACTATCGAGTCTGCCCGGACGGCCGTCCAGCCCCCGGAACCGGGGTGGTCGTCCAGTAGCCAGGCGAACGCCATCCGGTGTTCATCCGGACCGGCGAGCATCGAGGCCATGCCGGAGCGCGGTTTCGGGTCCGTCGACTCGGTAGGGACGGTCGGTTCGGCGTTGTCGGCCGCGTTCCTGTTCGCGGTGTCGGCGCTCCTGCAACAAGGCGCTGCCAGGCAGGCGGCCACCGCGTCCGGGCTGGGACGATTCCTGGTGATCGCCGCGATCGCTCGTCGTCTGATCACCGACCGCCGCTGGTTGGCCGGACAGGGCGCGAACGTGGCCGGATTCGTCGTGCACGCCGTCGCGTTGCGCTTCGGCGCCATCGCGGTGGTGCAGGCGCTGCTGGTCGTGCAGTTGTTGTTCGCGCTGCCGTTCGCGGCATTGCGGCGTGGTCGCGCGCTGCTCGCCAGAGACTGGGCGGGGACGTCGGCGGTGTGCGCGGGGCTGATGCTGCTCGTCGGGCCGGGGATTCCCGAGCATTCGGCGGTGCGCACGCAGCTGCTCCCGGGGGCGTGCGCGGGGGTGTTCGGCACGGTCGTCGTGTTGTTCGGTCTGTCCCGGACGGTCCGCTCCACCCAGGTGCGGTCCGCGCTGGTGGCGGTGGCGGCGGGCTGCTGTTTCGCCACTACGGCGGTCCTCGTCGTGGTGGCGACGAGGACGCTGCCGGACCCGAGCTGGGCACTGCTGGGCATTCCGGTGTCCACCGTCCTCGGCGGCATCCTGACCCAGGAGGCGTACGCACGCGGGTCACTGCCCACGGCGCTGACCGCGATGACGATCACCGACCCGGTGCTGAGCTACCTGGCCGGTCTCACGCTGTTCACGGCGACGATCCACCCGCGCCCGACGCTGCTTGCCTGCGCGGCCACCGCGGTGATCGTCGGTGTCGCACTGCTGGCGAATTCGCCGACGCTGCACGACGAGCGGGAGATGTCGGCGGAAGCGACCCGCCCGGCGGTACGGGCGAAGGCCGGGTGAACTCCGGCGCAATGCGGGGGCGCTGACCGGACCCGCACTTCCCCCATCGAGGTCAGCGCACGTGCCTTTGCCCGGCTCGTCGACGCGGGGAGTGCTGCGCGGAATCGGCGGCACGCAGGCCGATGCCCCGGGTGGGTGACTTCAGCGGTTGGATCAGCGCGATCGTGCCAAACGCCGGGGTTGTTCCTCAGGCCGAGCGGGCCGGAGTCTCGTAGTCGGCGTAGAGCGCGAGCATGCTCTGCACCGTCGCCGACCACGGAAAGCGTTCCGCCGCGGCGCGGGCCGCGCGACGACGCTGGGCCGCGGGCAGGGCGAGCAGTTCACGCACGCCGTCGGCGAGGCCGCGCGGAGTCCCGTCGCAGACGAGGCCGGAGCCGGGGTCGCCGACGAGTTCGCGAGCCGCGCCCGCCGCGGGAACGACGACCGGAGTCCCGCAGGCGAGCGCCTCCAGCACGGCGAGGCCGAAAGTCTCGGCAGGGGAGGGAAACACGGCGACGTCGGCCGCGGCGACCAGGGCGGCCATCGCGGTCCGGTCGGTGAGATGTCCGTGGAAGACGACCGGAAGCCCTGCCGCCAGCTGCTCCAGGCGAGAACGCAGCGGGCCGTCCCCGATGACCGACAGCACGCAGCGCACACCGGATTCGACCAGGACGCGGACCGCCTGGATGGCGCGTTCGGCTCGTTTCTCCCGGGACAACCTGCTCACCAGGACCAGCCGCACCGGATCGTCGGAGCGGTCGTCGCGCCGGTTCTCGGTCGACGGGCGAAAGGTCGTGAGGTCGACGCCGAGCGGGATCCTGCGCACGTTGCGCGCGCCGACCCGGGCGAACTCGGCGGTGGCGAAACGCGAAGTGACCACGACCTTCTCGGCGCGCACCCAAAGCCGCCGGTTGGCCAGGTCGGCCGCGGCGGTGAGCGGGAAGCCGCGCGGCACCCGCGAGCGCAGGATGGCGTCGATACGTTCGTGGGAGAACAACACCAGCGGAACGCCCGCCCCGCGCGCCCACGGCGCCAGCCAGCGGACGCTGAGTTTGTCGCTGCACTCGAGCACGTCCGGGGCCAGCCGATCGAGCACGGCACGGGTGCGCCGGGCGGTGAGCACGTGATAGCCGGCATCGCCGAACTTGGGGCTGCGCACGGTGATCCGATGCCCGGACGCGGTGTGCTCGTCGGCGTCGCGCGGACCGGGCACGACGAGGACCCGGTCGTGCCCCGCCGCCGAATAGCCGCGTCCGATTTCGTCGAGGCACGTGCGCAAACCGCCGGAGGCGGGAGTGTAGAAGTTGGCGATCTGCACGATCCGCACTAGTCGACCGCCGATCCGACCAGCTGGCGATAGGTGATCGCGTGCGCGCCGGTGCGCAGCACCGCGTCGATGGCGCGCAACGTGGTGTCGCGCAGGCCCGGTCTGCTCAGATCGTCGGGATGCAGCGCCAGCCGGACCAGCCCGCCGCGTTCGGCCGTGCGGCGCGCCGCCGTCTCCAGCAGCGCCGCGCCGAACCGCTCGGACCAGCCGCCGCCCGGCCGGTGCGAGAGCGCGAACCCGTGGAACCGGCGTCCGGTGCGCAATTGCTCGGCGCCGAAGTGGGAGGTGGTGTAGGTGAATCCCGCCGCGCGCAACGCCTGTTTCGCGCCGGGCGAGGCGAGCCAGCCCGGCGGCGTGAAACCGGTAGTCGGCAGACCGGCTTCGATCATCACTTCGGTGGCGGCGCGCAGTTTCACGGTGGCCGTGCCGACGTCGATGGCGGCGAACTCGGCCGCGCCGCGCGCTACCGCATGCGCTACCGCGCGGCGCGGCCGATCACCCTCGGGCCCCGCCCGGTGCGACCACCCGTGCACCAAGACGTCGTCACCGGCCTGCCTGCGCTCCCGCAAGAACGCCGCGTAATCGGGTTCGTCGGCCAACCGCCTGCCCCGCCACGGCCCCGGTATCACCAACAACGACACGGGAATTCCGAACCGATCGGCATCGGCGCACCAGCGCGCCGTCTCCGCCGCACTCGCCGGTGCGACGTCATGGACGCTCACCACCAACCGCGCACACACGTCGGGGAAGCTAACACCGCCCGGTGGCCGTCAGCTGAACAGCGCGGTGCACTCGGCTGAAAGATGCGTACCGCCGATCACCAGATGTCCGTCCAGGGGCCGCACCGGCAGATCGAAGGCGACGGAACGCTCGCACCAGCGGGGGCGCCTATGCGTTTTCCGGAACCCGGGCATGCGACGACTCGGCCCGTGGTCGAGGTGAACAGGTACCGGGTTCCCACCCGATACCGCTCCTACTCGTCCCACGCCGGACTCCATGCCGCCGAGACGAAATCCATAGCGCGATTCCAAGCGCGAACCCGAACGCTACGGTCTCCCATCGAAAGCATTCCGCCGGACCCATTCCTGCGTCGGCGGAAAACACCGGGGCGGAAACGAAAACCTCAATTGCGCTCAGGGGTTTCCGCTGCCTGATCCGTGCGCGCCGCACCGGCCCGACTCGGTGTCGCCGGTGGAGACGCCGCAGGTCCGGCTGGTGCTCGGCCGAGAGGCGATATGGGATATGGCAAACGGCTATAGCCCGGATGAACTACGCAACGTCGCAACGAGTTTCGTCTGGTGTCCCGGCCGGGTCGGCGTATGATCAGGCCAGTGCGAATACCCGGGGGAAGAATGAGCGAGCCGGCGACAGCGGACTGGGAACGGTTCGTGCAATCGCTGGCGCACTGCCTCTCGGAGCTGCCCTCGCGGGCAACCCTGATCATCGCCGCCCCCGGAAATCGCTATGTCCAATTTGTCCAATACGACATCAAATTGTCCGCCGAACTGGCCGGGAACAATTACCTGAGCAACCCGATCCCGGAGACCGCCGCACAGGAGTTGCGCGCACTGGGCTGGCACGAGCCCGCGGATCGGCACGACGCGGACAACTGGACAAGGATCCTCTTCTGGCCCATCGCGCCGAGCAGCTTGCTCGAGTTCGCGCGCTCGGTCGCCGTCGGCCTGCGCGACGCCCTGGGTGTGGCGGCGCCGGTCGAGTTGCGCGCGATGGGCTGGACCGAGGCCTCGGGTGACCTGGATCTCACCGTGCTCGGATCGATCGCGCGCCGCGGGTAGCGCCCGGGCGGGCCGCTGTCCCACGGCGAAGCCGCGACTACCTGGGCACTATCCTGAGAGTCATGGCAGCAGGTAAGCCCACCAAGGAAGCGAAGGCCGCGGCGAAGGCGGCCCGCAAGCAGCAGTCGAGAGAACGCCGCAAGCAGTTGTGGCAGGCGTTCCAGATGCAGCGCAAGGAAGACAAGCTGCTGCTGCCGCTGATGATCGGCGCCCTGGTCGGCATCACCGCCGTCTTCGCCGTCATCGGCCTGATCTTCGGGCTGACCTGGTTCCTGATCCCGCTTGGCGTGGTGCTCGGCGCGCTGGTGGCGTTCATCATCTTCGGCAGGCGGGTGCAGAAGAGCGTCTACCGCAAGGCCGAGGGGCAGGCGGGCGCCGCGGCCTGGGTGCTGGACAACCTCCAGGGCAAATGGCGGGTGAGCAACGGCATCGCCGCCACCACGCAGTTGGACGCGGTGCACCGGGTGATCGGCCTGCCCGGCGTGGTGCTGGTCGCCGAGGGCTCACCGCAACGGGTCAAGTCGCTGCTCGCCCAGGAGAAGAAGCGCACGGCTCGGCTGATCGGCGACACCCCGATCTACGACGTCGTCATCGGCAACGACGAAGGTCAGATTCCGCTCAAGGACCTGCAGCGTTACCTCACCAAGCTGCCGCGCAACATCGACACCAAGCGGATGGACCTCATCGAAGGCAGGCTGGCCGCCCTCAGTGCGCGCAGCGGGCCCGCACTGCCGAAGGGGCCGATGCCCGCGGGCGCCAAGATGCGCGGCGTGCAGCGCACCATCCGCCGCCGCTGACCTGCTCGCTCGAAAGGCCCGCCGCCCCGCCCGGGGTGCGGGCCTTTCCGGTCGTCACCGCGCGGGTCGGAAGATCAGCGTGAACGCACCAGCGCCGTTCCGGTCGCGCGGTCGTGCATGCCGCGCCCGTCGGCGTCGGTGAACAGCGCGGGCACCACGAACACCAGCAGTACCTGCCTGGCCAGCGCCCGGACGAAGCCGACCGGCGCAGCCGCGTCGACGCGCACCGTGCGCAGCCGCAGGAAATACTGTCCCGGCGTGAACCCGAAGAGCGTGACGGCGCCGACGCCGATGACGAACCAGATCAGCAGCGTCAAGCTCGACGCCGAACCGCTGCGCGTGATCAGCGCCGCGATGCCGAGGGCGATCAGCCAGTCCACGAACAGGGCGGCGATGCGGCGGCCCATACCGGCCAGCGAGCCCGCTCCGGCCTTCGGCAGGCCGAGTTGCGCCCCGGGGAACTCGGTGGTTGCCGGGCCACCGGAGTCGGCAGGAGGTCCGGAGAGCCAGGAGCCGGTGATGCGTGCCATGCACGCCAGAATAGGCGCGCCCGGACCGGCGCCCGGTACCGCATAAGCGGAGTTCAGCCTCCCCGCGCACCGCGGCGCGGGCAGGACTACCATGCATTTCGAGTCATGGTGGTCAGTACCACGCTGCCGGACGCACGTGTAACACCGGCGAAACAAATCCTTGACTGCCGGGAAACACGGCATCCATAGCGTCTGGTCGCGACGAACCCATGCAAGCGACACTGGCTGGGAACCGATCCGTAAGGAGAACAAGTGACGTTCAGCACGGCCGACGAGGTCATCAAATTCATCGCTGACGAGGACATCGAGTACGTCGACATCCGGTTCAGCGACCTGCCCGGTGTGCAGCAGCACTTCTCGATCCCCGGGAAGGCCTTCACCACCGACCTCGCCGAAGAAGGGCTAGCGTTCGACGGCTCCTCAGTCCGTGGGTTCCAGTCCATCGACGAGTCGGACATGCTGCTGCTGCCCGACTTCTCCACCGCGCGTGTCGACCCGTTCCGCGCCGCCAAGACGCTGAACCTCAACTTCTTCGTGCACGACCCGTTCACCCGGGAGGCCTACAGCCGCGACCCGCGTAACGTCGCGCGCAAGGCGGAGGAGTACCTGCGTTCCACCGGCATCGCCGACACCGCGTACTTCGGCCCCGAGGCGGAGTTCTACATCTTCGACTCGATCCGCTACGACTCGGCCATGAACGGCGCCTTCTACGAGATCGAGTCGGTCTCGGGTTCCTGGAACACCGGCGCGGAGTTCAACCCGGACGGCACCCGCAACCGCGGCTACAAGGTCCGCAACAAGGGCGGCTACTTCCCGGTCGCGCCCTACGACCACTACGTCGACCTGCGCGACAAGATCTCGACCAACCTGCAGAACTCCGGCTTCGAGCTGGAGCGCGGCCACCACGAGGTCGGCACCGCCGGTCAGGCCGAGATCAACTACAAGTTCAACACCCTGCTCGCCGCGGCCGACGACCTGCAGCTGTTCAAGTACATCGTCAAGAACACCGCGTGGCAGGAAGGCAAGACCGTCACCTTCATGCCGAAGCCGCTCTTCGGTGACAACGGCTCGGGCATGCACGTGCACCAGTCGCTGTGGAAGGACGGCAAGCCGCTGTTCCACGACGAGGCCGGCTACGGCGGCCTGTCCGACCTGGCCCGCCACTACATCGGCGGCATCCTGCACCACGCGCCGTCGCTGCTGGCGTTCACCAACCCGACGGTGAACTCCTACCACCGCCTGGTCCCCGGCTACGAGGCCCCGATCAACCTGGTGTACTCGCAGCGCAACCGCTCCGCCGCGGTCCGCATCCCGGTCACCGGCAACAACCCGAAGGCCAAGCGCCTCGAGTTCCGCGCGCCGGACTCCTCGGGCAACCCGTACCTGGCCTTCGCCGCCATGATGATGGCCGGCCTGGACGGCATCAAGAAGAAGATCGAGCCGCTGGCCCCGGTCGACAAGGACCTCTACGAGCTCCCGCCGGAGGAGGCCAAGAACATCCCGCAGGCCCCCACCAGCCTCTCGTCGGTCATCGACCGCCTCGAGCAGGACCACGACTACCTCACCGAAGGCAACGTCTTCACCGAGGACCTGATCGAGACCTGGATCACCCTCAAGCGCGAGGGCGAGATCGCCCCGGTGAACCTGCGGCCGCACCCGTACGAGTTCGAGCTGTACTTCGACGTGTAAGCTTTCCGGGCTTCTGACCTGCGGCGGAGGATCCAACCAAGGTCCTCCGTCCGCAGGAGGTTCCAGCTGGTCCGTTCGTTTCGTGATCATTTCACCGATCGCGAAACGGGCGGACTTATTTTGCGTTGGGCCGAGGAGTAGCTGATGGAGGCCCTGCAGGGACGGACCTTTACGCGGTACTCCATGTCGGTGTGCCGTAGACGTTGAGCTTGTCGATGCCGTGTTCCGCCGAGAAGCCCAGTCCTGTTCCGGAGTAACGCCACGTTGCTCCAGCCGATTCCGCTGCCAGGGTCAGGGCGTCGACGGCATGGGTAGTGCCGTGGTGTCTGGACGCGAGTTCGCGTACGAGCCCGGTCAGGTTGTTGTGTCGGTTCGCGATCAAGTAGAGGCTGAAGGCAGGATCGCCGGTGCCGCGTGCACAGCAGACGAAGAAGTCGTCTCGGTGCAGCTCGGCAGCGTCGACGCCGCACTGAACCAGTTCGGATAGCACTTTCCACGCCGCATCGCCGAAGTAGCGGACCAGTTTCATCGGTACCGCGACGTCGTTGTATCGGGCCTTCAGATAGATCTTGTGGTTCACCTCACCCTTCGCGTCCACCTCGATGGCGGCGCCAACAGGCACAATGAGCTTCTCATGGTCGGGTACCGACGCCAATCCGGTGAACCCGGGCCATCGACTACACAACCGGTCCAAAGCTCCCGGAACGATCATCGGATCGCCGTATACCTTGAGGCGTGCCGCGTGATGTGGCGCCGCGGCATGGTGGACAACCCCTGTCCACGTAACGAACCGATGCCGCGCCGGAATTTTCGCGGGCGCGGGATACAGCGTCGTGACGAAGGACTGCAGCAGGTCCGCGACCGTCTCGTCTCCGTTCGGCAACCATGCGACGAGATCGCGGATCGCGGCGAGTTGAGCGGCGAGGCGAGGGCCGAACTCCGTCTCCTGCGTCGCGGTCTCGGTGACATAGCGAATGGCGGGGGTGAACTCTCCTCGGCCACCGGACACACTGACTTCCAACGGAATGCCGGTGGGGGTCAGCCTGCTGGCTCTGCGTCCATCCGGTGCTTTTTCGTCCAGCCGTCCTCCGCAGGCGCGTTCCATCATGGCGCGGATGAACGCTGGGTCACGATGCGGCATCAACCGCTCGGCCAAGTCGACCAGGAATTTTCCGGCGGCTTCGGTCGTCACCATCGTGGGGACTGCCCAGTGGGGTCGGGATGTGCGGGCTGCGCAGCGGGGACGGCGGCAGCATCGACAGGGAAGACGGGAGCGGGTGTGCGCTGGTCGCCCGCGGTGATCGAGCCGGACCGGTCATGCCGGGCAGCTCTCACCAGCGGGAGGTGTGCGTTGACATGTTCCAAGCGGTGTGAGGAGCGTAGGTGTCCAAGCCGATCCAGGTCAGCTCCATAGAGTTGCTCGGCCAGCAAGTCGTCGAGGTCGTTGACGCCGTAAAGATAAGGGCGCCCTCCCAGTTCGCAACAGAGTTCGAGAAGGCCCCGAAACATCTTGCGAGTGGCAGCGGTGACAGTTGGGTCGCGGTGGACCGAGGTATACAGGCCCAGTCCGATCGAGGTGGGAGCACTCCCGACCGGGGCGAAGGCGAACGGAGTCGGGTCGGGAGGGCGGCGCAGGATCAGGATGTACAACGTCGTGAGACGGTCCTGTAAAGCTCGCTGTCGCTGTGCCTCGACGGCCGCGAGCATCGGTGCGAGCTGCCCGGCAGGTACAACGTAGTCGGTCCACAGGCGCACGTGGTCAGGGGGCGGGGCGGCCGTCCGGGTGTTGTCGTATTTGCCCCTGAACGGTAGATCGGACACGATCCAGCAGCTTTTGTCGGTGCATCGCTCCATATCGCTGCCGCTCCAGCCGGTGAAGGAGAAGGGCAAGCCGGGGCGTATGTACGCGCAGTAGGCGTCGACATCGTCGCGCTGTGCGACCTGTTCGGTGTGTTCGACGAGTTCGGTCAGCGTGCCATGTTGTGTGCGGTGCACATGGGTGTACCGGCGGTACACCGCGGTACGCAGCACCACCCGTTCGATCAGGCCGACAGTACCTAGCCCGCCGAGCGCGAACCTGAACAACTCCGGATGTTCGGTTCGCGAACACCAGCGACTCGTACCTGTTCCGTCGGTCAGCTGGATTCGCTCCACATGATCGACTTGCATGCCGTACCGCACCGAGTTGATCCCGGCCCCGCCCACCGAAAGGGTTCCGCCCACCGACAGATCCAGGTAATCGGTGAGCACGGGGAAAGTTCTGCCGCAGCGGTTCAGATATCGTTCCAAGCCGTACCAGCTCATCCCGGCGGGAACCTCGACCAGGCCGTCACCGATGTCCCGCACTTGCCGGTTCGCGGTGTCCGGCGCGTAGGTGACCAGCAGGTCGCGATCCGTGACAGTCTGGCCGTCGCAGGAATGACCCGCTCCACGCAGGGTCAGCCGTCGACCGGAGCTGAGCAGTGCGGACGGAAAAGCGGAAGGCATTCGGTGGACGGCCCGTGGGGTGGCGCGTCGCAGCCCGCCGAAATCGGTGGCGAACTCGTCGATGGGAACCTCGCGGGAACTGATGGTCTTTGCTGCGGGAAACCGCCTGGCACCGAGTATGGCCGCTTCCCAGTGTGGGGAACGATTGGTTGCCCATGGACTCCGCGCAGATAGGGTCGATCGGTATTGTTCAGCGGTGAAGAACGACGCATCCTGTGGTGCCAGCGAATTCGATGGGGCCGGACGCACTCGTCAACGGCGTCGCCGACGTCGTGGATGAGAAGAGGCTCGTTGGTCGGTCGCTGCACAGGCGAGGATTCTGCCGACGGATGAGTGAGGATCTATGAGAGACATCCACCCTGATGTACAGGCCGCACTCGCGACGACGCGGGAATTGCGGCACCGCATCGCCGAGGTGCGCGAACGAGTCGACGACATCTTCGCCCGACGTCCGTCGCCGAGCGGCTTGGTCATTCCCGAGGTCGACGCCGTGGGACGGCTGCGAGACCTGTATCTGGCGCCCGGCACCTGCTCCCGGTTCGGCAATCAGGAACTGGCTGCCGAGATCATGGCCGCCATCACCGAGAGCGCCGCGGACGCGCGGCGACAGTATGCCATCACCATGAACGACACCGACAACCTACCGAGGCCGCTCGCGGAGGTCATGCGGGAACGGCGGGCCGGGACCAGCTCGGATGAGCAGGTCCCCAACTTTGGGAAGGCGGAACAATCGATCTGAGACAGCCGGTGGGAGGAATAGATCGAGCATGCCCGATTATCTGGATGTTGAGCCGGACCAGCTGCGCGAAGTCGCCAAGCGACACGAACTGATCGCAGCGAACATCCGGAAGTGGGGGGAAATCCCGCACGACTGGCTCGCCAACTTCAAGAACACCTACGGCTCGATTGCCGATCCAGTACGGGGTGCTTTGGTGGACTACTACCAGAGACGCCACGACAAGGCGGAACGCCTCGCCCGCAAGCATGAGCGCACGCGAGATGAGTTGCTCGCGTCGGCGGCAGCACTCGAAGCCGGTGAGGAGGCAGGCAAGCACCACGTCAGCAAAGCGGGCGATTTCGACTACAAAAGCCCGCCGAGCGGCCCGGCCTCCAACGCGCCAACACATTCCGCCGCACCGGTGGACACCAGCCCGGCCCCGCCGATAATGGACGGCACCCAGCAAGGTCGATCTTCCGTCGCGACACCCGACGCCACCGGCATGCCCGACGAGACCGGCCACTCCAACCAGGCGCCTCTGCCGCCGACTGCATCGGCACCGCCGGTCTACGCCGCCGTCACCACCGCCGCACCTAGCTGGACGCCGCCGCTTTCGGTCGGTATGCCGGAGCCTGAAATCTCCGGCATACCCGTCGCTCCGACCGTCGACGTGAACGGTGTCGCGAGCACGGGCGTGGACGTGAACAATGCCGCGAGTTGGGGCGTCGACGTGAACAACGCCGCGAGCACGGGTGTCGACGTGAGCAGTGCTGCGGGCGTGGGCGGCGGAACGTCCACGCCAATGGTGCCGGGCATGTTCCCATCAACGACCGCCGCCGGTGCCGCAGCCTTTGCCCCCAGGGCGCCCGAGCCGCTGGCGCCGGGCCCATTCGCGGCTGCTGCCCACGCAGCCGAGCAGAAGCAGGCGTCACTATCGTTCGTGGTGGGTGAGCATGTCGACGACGACTTGGTGCTCGCTCGTAACCTTCTCGCCGCAACACTTGCCGCTGTGTCCGATTCGGCGATCGGTCTGGAATGGGCTGTGGGAGTGGGGCGCACCCCTTTCGGGCCCATCGTTTTGCTGACCTCCACCGAGGGTCGTGGCTGGCTGCCGCCCGGACTGTTCCTGCCGTCGGAGGTCGCCGTGCCGTGGGCGTGGGACTCCGTCTTCGGCGCCACGGCTCGGAAGGCCGTCGCGACATTGGAAGGCACCACCGACCCGGCCCGGATACTCGCCGAGTTCGGCTTGCTGCGCCGCAGCAAACTCCGGCTCAGCGCTTTGGTGTCGTCTGCAGCTATCTCCGACTATCTGCGCGCAGCACTGGGGGATGGTGTCGCCATCGAGGGCTCGGTATCCGCCGCGGAGTCTGCCGTCGACCTCGCCTCCCCTGGTGTCGGACTTGTCGACCGGCTCGCACTCGGCGGTTCGAGCGAATTGCTACGACATGCGGCGACGGTGCCAGAAACGGAGATTCGGGCCAAATGCCTCGATTTGGCGCGAGCCGCAGATACGAAGGTCCGCGCCGCCATCTCCGGTGTCGACAGGGAGATCTCCCAACACCGTGCCCGGCGGCAACGAATCCTCGATGCACTGCGCGCCGACCTGCCCATCCCGGCGGGCTGGTGGGACGACCTACGCGCCGCCGATGACATGATGGCAGCGACGCTGCGGTCGCGGCGGGTCGACGTGTCGCACGTACCCGTCGGTGTCCGCTCGGATGTATCCGGCACCGAAGCCGTGCGCGGCATGGTTTTCGAGCGCCGTGCCGACGAGCTGCTGTTGTTACTCGCGGCAAGCGAACTCGACCGGCAGACTTTGCGCGATGCGCTCTACAGCTACGGCCAGATAGCCGAGCATCCGCTCTTCCCGGGGGTGGCGACGGAGACGACCGGTGCGGGTGCAGCGGTCCCGCAGGTCGAAGTCGTCCGCAGGGTCGGACCAAGTTCCGACGTCTTCGGTCCCATCGGCCTTGGTGGGGCTGCCCCGTCCATCGCTGAACTGCCGAAAGGTCTGGCGGGGTTTGAGAGCTCCGGAGAGCAGAGGAGCGCCTGATGAGCAAGGTAGACGACGTCGTCGGTCAGATAAAAAAGGACTACGAGCCGGGGACCTGGGATCCCAGCGGTTTCCAGGACGACCAAGCCAAGAACTCGTTGGATGCACTGGCCGGATTGAATCCGGACGAGTTCAGGCAGGCCTTCAATAAACTCACCTTCACACCCGCATGGTCTGACCTCGGGCTTTCCGAGGAGGTGAAAAAGCAGCTCGTCGAAGATGCCGGTGATCTCAAAAATGACCCAAAATACAAAGATCTCATCGCTGCTCTCGACGCCGACGACCCGGAACTCTACATCAAGGCGAAGGAGGATGAGGAAACCGCCAAGACGCCGAAGTTCGGGGGAGTAGACGAAGATTGGGACTTGAGTGATCTGCCGGGCGAGGACGAGGAGGAGGGCAAACATGCGGAGCCGGTCGAACTGCCGATACCCAAGGGTGCCAGTGCGCAACTGATAGCGCTGATCAAAGACACTGAATACACGATGCAGAAGGGATTCGACACCCTCGGCATCCGTAATCCGAAGTCGGCGCCCGACTTCAGCAACGTGCTCGATGACGACCGTGCCATGAGCGTGGCCGGCTGGTCGAATATCCGGGACAAGCATATGGATCTGACCGACCGGATGGAGAAGCGGAAGACCAAGTACGAGCAAGAGCACAAGGGAGTCAAATTCGACACCTTCGACACCAAGGTGATCAAAGACGGCACCTTCAAAAAACTCGTGGGTATCAAAGACGAACTCGTAAAGGACCTCAATTACGAGCCTACGGATCTTACGCATACCGGCACAAAGATCACGGAAAGCTCCGGCGGTCCCCCTGAACAGCGGACGCAGGTCACAGTCTACGAGAAGAATACTGCCAAAGATGGCGATGGCAAATACTATCTGACCCCCGAGGCGGAACAAAGATACTACGTCAGCGTTATCGACGTAGCTGCCGAAGATTGGGATAAGACCTATGCGGAAGCGACCAAGGAATTCCAGAAGAAGGCTGCCGACGTAGACAATAAAAACGACGAAGACGCCGACGACCACAGTGGCGACGATAATAAGAACAACAACTCGAAAAACAACCACTCGAATAACAACAACTCTGGCAACAATAATGCCGGTAACAGCAACTCCGGCAACAACAACACCGGCAACAACAATTATGTGCCGCCGAACACGAGCAACTCGACCCAGCAGGCCGGCAGCACGAACGACGATTGGAGTTCCACGTACGACGATCTGCTCGGCGGTTCCACCGATACCTCGGGCACGACGACCGATTCGGGTACCCAGACAGTCTCCGACAACGGCACTACCGGTACATCCACCTCGAGTGGCTACCCGACCACCAGCGGTTCGTCGTCGCCATACGGTAACTCCGGAACTGGCACCACGGGCGCCAACGCCACGCCCGTCGGCACTACCGCGACGCCCGCCAGCAGCGATAATGGCATGGCCAATGCGATGCAGCAGATGGCGATGATGAGTGCCATGAGCGGCATGATGAATCAAGGGAATCGTCAGCCCGGCGACGACCGCGCCTACGACCGAGCGGAGGAGCGGGATCGGCAGGAGGAGCGGGATCGTCGGCGCGAGCGGGAACGCAACGCCCAGGCGGCTACCGCGAATCAAGCAGTGCAACAGGGGACTCCTCCCGGCGTGACGGCGGCGACGTACGCGGGCACCCCGCCTCCGATAACGGCACCCGGCACGACGCCGGAGGTCCAAATCGGGGATACGAAGGTGCAGGCGTCACCGCCGGTCGCGGAGGCATTGCGGAAGCAGACGCAAAACACCGCTCTCGATGCGATATCCGCATACCAGGGGACAGCGGGTGAGATCACGGCGGAACATCCGCCCGCGGTGGTCAATGGTCCTGGTGAACTGAAGACGGGCGATATTCTCCAGTGGGAGAGACACAGTGCGCTGATCGTCAGGAACGAGCATGGGCTGTTCGTCCTCGACGAGGGCCGGCTCGTTCCCTTGGAGCCCAATAACCCCCCGCTGGTGGAGAAGTACGGGAATTTCGCGGGCTTCATCCACCCGACGGGTCTGGATGTCGGTTCCAATACCGCCGATCCGGGAGCTACAGCGCTGCCTCAGCCGAAGGTGAGCTCGGCGCCACCCGCCGGCCCACCGCCTGTCGGACCGCCACCGCAGGTCTGAGTGGCCGGAGCAGAAGCCGGTGGCAACTCGGCCAGAGGCCGGCAGTCGGCGGTGTCTTCGCCGTCCACGGTGCAGTGGGTGAAGGTACGAGCCGAGCGGACTACGCTCGTGCCTTTTCGCCCCGCACCGAGGCGGCGACCTGGTTCGGCATCGGTTCGTGGCGCGCGTACCTACGGGTGAAGTCGCCGGTGCCGTGGGAGATCGAGCGCAGGTCGATGGCGTAGCGGCTGAGTTCCAGCTCGGGGACTTCGGCGTGGATTCGCGTGCGTCCGGCGCCGTGCGGCTCGGTGCCGAGGACGCGACCGCGGCGGCTGGACAGGTCGCTCAGCACCGGTCCGACGTATTCGTCGGTGACCAGCACCCAGACTTCGGCGAGCGGCTCCAGCACTCTGATTCCCGCGGCCGCCGCTGCCTCACGCAGGGCGAGGGCGCCCGCGGTCTGGAAGGCGGCGTCGGAGGAGTCGACGGAATGGGCCTTGCCGTCGAACAGGGTGACGCGCACGTCCACGAGCGGATATCCGGCGGTCAATCCGCGGTTGGCTTGCGCGCGGACGCCCTTCTCCACCGATGGAATGAACTGGCGCGGGACCACTCCGCCGACCACCTTGTCCACGAACTCGATCCCGGACCCTTCGGGTAGCGGTTCGACTTCGATCTCGCACACGGCGTACTGGCCGTGTCCGCCGGACTGCTTCACATGCCTGCCGCGCCCGGTCGCCTTGCCCGCGAGAGTCTCTCGCAACGCCACCTGGTGATCGGTCACGTCCACCTGTACGCCGAACCGGGTCCGCAATCGTTCCAACGCTACGTCGCGGTGCGCTTCGCCGAGGCACCACAGCACCAGCTGGTGGGTTTGCGCATTGTGCTCCAGCCGCAGCGCCGGGTCCTCGGCGGCGAGCCGGGCGAGGCTCTGCGACAGTTTGTCCTCGTCGGCTTTGCTGTGCGCGCTGATGGCGATGGGCAGCAGGGGATCGGGCATCGGCCACGGCTCGATCCGCAAGGGGCTGTCGGTGGACGAGAGGGTGTCGCCGGTTTCGGCGTGACCGAGTTTGGTGACGTAGGCGATGTCGCCCGCGATGGCCTGGCGTAGCGGGCGTTGCTGTTTGCCGAACGGAGCCGAGATCGCGCCGACCCGCTCGTCCAGTTCGTGGCTCTCGTGGCCGCGATCCTCCAGGCCGTGCCCGCTGACGTGCACCGTGTCGTCGGCGTGCAAGGTGCCGGAGAAGACGCGGACCATGCAGACTCGCCCGACGTACGGGTCGGACGCGGTGCGGATGACCTCGGCGGCCAGCTCGCCGTCCGGGTCGCAGCGCAGCGGATGCGGCTGCGCGCCGTTGGCGGCGGTGATGGGGTGCTCGACCGGCGTCGGAAAGCCGCCGGTGATCAGGTCGAGGAGTTCCACCGTGCCGAGGCCTTGCTTCGCCCCTTCGGGCGCGGGCGCGGCGAACAGCACCGGATGGAAGCTGCCCCGCGCGACCGCACGCTCCAGGTCGGCGACCAGCGTGGCCAGGCTGATCTCCTCGCCGTCGAGGTAGCGCTCCATCAAGCTCTCGTCTTCGCTTTCCGCGATGATGCCCTCGATGAGGCGATTGCGCGCCTCCTCTAGCGCGGGCGCCTGATCGGGCGAAGGGTCCCCCTGGACCTCCTCGCCGGAGGAGTAGTCGCCAACGCAGTGCGGCAGCAGCTCCACCATGCCGGTGACCGGCCGGTGACCGTCCGGATTCTTCGGGCCGTACACGGGCAGGTGCAGCGGCAGGATGCTCTCCGACGAGCCGCCGCCCAGCACGGTGCGGCAGGCCTCGGTCATCACGTCGTACTCGTCACGCGCCGTGTCCAGATGGGTGATCACGATCGCACGCGGCATCCCGACCGCGGCGCACTCCTCCCACAGCGCCCTGGTCGCTCCGGCGATCCCGTCTACGCCCTCGGCCGCCGAGATGACGAACAGCGCCGCATCCGCCGCGCGCAGCCCTGCCCGCAGTTCGCCGACGAAGTCCGCGTATCCGGGCGTATCGATCAGGTTGATCTTCATGCCGCCCCACGCCACCGGCACCACCGACAGCTGCACGGATCGGTGCTGGCGATGCTCGATCTCGTCGTAGTCCGACAGCGAGGTGCCGTCCTCGACCCGCCCGGCGCGATTGACCGCCCGCGCGGTGAGCGCCATGGCGTCGACCAGCGTGGTCTTTCCCGACCCGCTGTGCCCGACCAGGACCACGTTGCGAATCTGCTCGGGGCGGTCCGCCGTCATCACGCCGCCGTCGCCCGCGGCAGCTCCGTTGGTCTTGTCCACCATGTGTCTCGCTCCTTCGCCCGACACCTGCCGTACATCCACCTTCCCACCGGGCGTTGCGTTCCGTCGACGAATCGGCAGATCAGGGCGCGGAGCCGGTCATTCGCAGGCGGGCGAGGGCGGCCCGGTCCCGGCGATGTTCTCGCACGCCCAGTACCGGTCGATACGCCAGGAGCCGTCGCGCGAGACGAACGGCACGATCGTCGGACGGCGGCCGTTCGGTCCGGCGAGAACGACGGTCGCGAGGAGGTAACCGCCCGCGCCGGTCGCTTTGCCGACCGTCGTGGTGATCGAGGTGAAGGCCTGAGCGACCCGGGTGATCAACTCCGGGTCCTTGTCGTCGTCCGCGATCCGCAGCGGTTTCCGCTCCGTGGGAACCGCCGGGTCCAGCGTCTGTCGTAGTCGATTGTCGAGATCGGTGACCGTGGGCACCGGTGGATCGGGCTGGGCGTTCGCCGGGGCGTCGGGCACCGTGCCCGGATACAGCTGACGGGCGATGCCGAACCAGATGACCGAGGCGGTCACCCCGAGCAGGGGTGGAGAAGTGAATTCGTTGACCGCGACGGTGACGCTGACGTCCTGCTCGGGGAGATAGCCCATGTGGGTGGTGTAGCCCAGCACCGCGCCGCTGTGGCCGAGCCAGCGGCCGGACTCCACCATGCCGAGTCCGTAGCGCAGGTTTCCGGCGAACTGGGTCCTGGCCCGGAAGGTCTCCGGTTTCAGCAGATCGCCGCGGCCGAGCATGCGGGCGTAGTCGGCCAGGTCGGAGATCGTGGACACCATCGTGCCCGCCGCACCGAAGAGCGCCGGGGCGGTCCGCGCGGTGACGTCGGTGGGCGCTTCGTCGAAGTAGGAGTACCCGCGACTCTCAGGCGCGGGCATGGTGGCGTCGGTGGGATACGTCGTGGCGCGCAACCCGTGCGCGGCGACGACTTCACCGATGACTTGGGGCACCGGCTTCCCGAAGACCTTCTCGAGCACCAGACCCAGCAGGTAGAACTCGGAGTTCGAGTACTCCACGCGGGTACGCGGTGGCTTCGCCCGCTCCGGCTGAGCGATGATCGCGCGTAACCGGTCGCCCTCGTGCCATTCGGATGCCGTAGGCCCCGCGTCGAACTGCTCGGCGAAGGCCGGATAGTCCCGGAGATCCCAGACGCCGCCCTGCATGCCGAGCAGGTCGCGGAGAGTGATGGTGCCGCCGTTGGGCACTCCCGGCACATATCGTTCCAGCACGTCGTCCAAAGAGAGCTTGCCCTCGTCGGCCGCGCGCAGCACCGCGGTCGCGGTGAACGTCTTGGTGATGCTCCCGATCCGGACATGATCCGCTACGTCCATCGGACGACCTGTCGCGAGATCCGCTGTGCCGTAAGCCCTGACGAAGGAACCCCGTTTCGGGTCGTGCACCGCGACCAGTACCCCGGGGGCCAGCCGCGCGTCCATCTGCGGCCGTACGATGCGGTCGATCCGCTCGGCTGCCTCGGTTGGAAAGCCTCGTTCCTCGCGCTCGTCCGACGCGCATCCGGCCAGCAGCGCGGCCACCGTCGTCAGCGCCACGGCGACCGCACACAATGATGTGAATCGTCCCCTCATCGAGCCCCCCTGTTCGATAGCGCTTTTGTCAGTGTGTCAGAACCACCGAACCGCCGTGTTCCCATCAGGGACGTCCCTCGCACATCTCGCGCCGACGTGCGAGGAACGCCTCCTTCGGGAACGTCTGCCGTTCAGGACAACCGGCGGATGTCCCCACGGACGCGGTAGAAGCCGCCGCGCGCCGACTCCGCTATGCCGTCGACCACGTAACGAGCCCCGGCCAGACGAATATCCTTGGGGAACTGAACATTCCACCCCTGGTGATATCCAGGAGAGACGACTCGCACGCGCAGCGAACTGCCCTGGCTCACGCACTCCACGACGATTCCGCTGCCCGCTTCGGAGGTGATCTCGACGGTGTCGCTGGGCACCACCGCCGAGATCTCGGGAGCCTTCACCGACACCGTTTCGGGCAGCACACCCTGCTCGGCGTCGCGGATGGCGGCCTCGCCGACATCGAGACAGGCCAGCGTGCCGGTCGTGGTGACCAAGTACAGCTTCTCGTCGTGATACTGCATGGAATACGCCGAGCCGCAGCCGGTGGCGAGCTTCCACACGCGGTTCCCGGCGGCGTCGAAGCAGTACACCGAGGAGTAGTTGTCGCCGGCGAAGACATACCGGCCGTCGGGCGAGGTGGCGCAGGAGAAGACCGCGGCGTCGCACTGATAGACGCGCTCGGCCCGGCCGCTCTTGGCCACCATGCGGACCTGGTTACGGGCGGTGCCCGCGTAGACGGCGTCGGATTCCTGCCAGCCGAACAGGACGCCGCCGCCGGTGCCCATTTGCCACAGGGTGCTTCCGCTGTCCAGGTCGTACTTGGTGACGCCGGCGGAATGCCCGTGGTAGACGCCGTTCGCGTCGATGCGCACCATCCAGCCCGAATCGCCGGTGCTGCGCCGCGTCCACAGCGACTCCTCCTCGTAGTCGATCACGGTGATCCCGCCTTGGCGGTCGGAGACGCCGAGGATGCCGTCGTGAATGTCGAGCCAGTAGATGTCGACATCGGCCGCGATGTCGTAGGCCGCCCGCGGCACCTTGCCCGACAGGTCGTAGACGCGCCCGTCGTCGCAGCCGGCGTAGATCCAGAAGTCGTCGGCCACGATGCACTTGACCGAATCCGGCAGGCGGTACCGGCCGGTGACCACACCGTCGGGAGTCAGGGTGAACACGTCGCCGCTCTCGTTGCCGACCCAGCAGCGGCGCTCGTCGACGAAGATGCCGAAGGCGGCGGCGCCGGAGTCGAAACTCCACAACACGGGCGCCGCCTTCGCCGTGGAGCGGCCGCTGCTGATCGCGCGCCTGGTCACCGGACGCCTGGCCCGCGCGCCCAGCACGGCGGGCGCGTAGCCCTTGCGCACCTTCTCACCGATCTTCTTCGACGCGGCCGCCTGCGCCTTCTCCTCGGAGGCGAACGAACTCACCTTCGTCTGCCCTTGTTCCCCGATGCGACCGAAACGGACGCTCACTTGCGTACCCGCGACGATCACCTCGTAGAACTTGTGCGCGGTACCACTGTCCTCGGACAGTTCGAGATAGGTGGTTCCCCCGATAGTCATAGCGCCTCGCCTGTTTTCGTCAGATCAGAACGAGACGAAAGTTAGCAAGAGGCACCGACATTCGACGGCGCGTGCGAGATCGCCGGTGGCCGGCTCTGGCACAATCGTGCCGGGCTCGTGAGGAGGGGGTACGCCATGGTGTTGACCGCGCGGTTCCAGCCGGGATCGACCAGCCGTCCGTTCGTCGACCGCGCGCCGGTGCTGACCCGGTTCGACGAACTGCTCGCCGAGGCCGCCGGGCATCCCCGCGTCATGCTGCTCGGCGGTGTCGGCGGGATCGGCAAGTCCCGGCTGGTCACCGAACTGCGGGCGCGGGTCGGCAAGAAACACCCGGCGGCGGTGCTCGACCTGCAGGTTCCGAGTCATCGCCAGGCCGCGGACGGACTCGCCGTGCTGCGCATGCAGTTCGGCGCGCAGAAGATCAAGTTCCACCGCTTCGACATCGCCCGCGCGGTGTTGTGGCAGCGCATGCACCCGCATCTGCGCCTGACCTCGGACGCGCTCGCGCTCGCCGAGCACAGCGAGATCCTGACCGAGATCCTCAACGACGCCACCGGCATCCCGGTCTTCGGCACCGCGACCCGGTTGCTCGAACTCGGCGCTCGCAAGGTGATCCGCACCCACCGGATCCGCCACGATCCGGTCCTCGGGGAACTCGACCGGTTGAGTCTCGCGGGCCTGGAAGAAGCCGTCTCCTACCTGTTCGCGGAGGATCTGAAGAGCGGGACGGAGGGGAAACCGTATGTGGTCTTCCTGGACGCCTACGAAGCGCTGATAGGCGGCGCCGATCGTGAAGGCCGCGCGGCGACGTCCGATGCCTGGCTACGCGATGTGGTCGCGCAGCTGGACACCGGGTTGGTGGTGATCGCCAGCCGCGAGCCGCTGGGCTGGGAGCGGCACGACTCGGAGTGGTCGGGCCGCATCCGGGCCGTGCCCGTCGACGACCTGCCGATGGACGCCCGCTTCGAATTGCTCGACTCCTCCGGCATCGAGGATCCCGACGAGCGCGCGGCGATCGCCGCTTCGAGCGCGGGTGTCCCGTTCTATCTGCATCTGGCCATCGATGCCCGTACCCGCGCGGGTTGGGTGACGCCCGCCGAATTGGTCTCTCCGGAAACGATTCTCGAGCGTTTCCTCCAGCACGTGCGCCCCGACGAAGTTCGCATGCTGGAACTGCTGGGCCTGCCGCGCACCTTCGATCGGGAGATCTTCACCGCGGTCGCCCGGCAGTTCGAGCTACCGCACCACATCGCCGCGTGGAAGTCCCTGGTCGCGTACTCGTTCGTGTACGCGGCGGACGAGAACGACGAGGGTGAGCGCTTCCAGCTGCACCAATTGATGGTGGACGCGTTGCAGTGGCGTTTGGATCCGGACGTCCGGCGCACTCTGCACGGGGTGCTGCACGACCTGTGGTTCGCACGCGCCGAACGGTCGCTCGGCCGGGTCGCGGCCTTGCGGGAGGCGGGATATCACGGTGTCCGGTCCGGGCTGCTGTCCGCCGTGACGTTGCTGGGATACGTCGACCGGATCGAGGCGGCGGGTGGCAGCCAGGGCATCGGCGGAGTGATCAGCGATCTGGACCGCTATCTGAGCGATCCGCATGAGAACCTGACAGGTATGGCGGAACTGTCGGAACTCACGCGGTGCCTGGAAGCGGAAGCGGCGGTGCTGCTCGGCGACGCCAAACAAGCCGATCGGCTCACCCGGGACGTCGCTTTGGACCGGACCGGCCCGATCGCGGAGCGGTTGGCAGTCGCCGCGGCGAACGCACGCCGCATACTCGGCGACACCGACGACGCGTTGGCCATCTATCACGACGTGTGGTCGCGCGGATCGGGGCGGGCCCGGCTCGTCGCGGGGCAGTGGGCGGCCGATTTGCACATGTGCCAGGGCCGATTCGGTCAGGCGCTGAGCATGTGCGAGGAGCTCGTCGCGATGGCGGAGGACGACCACGAGTTCCTCGGCGACATCGCCCGGTTGCGTCATCTCGCCTACCGATTGGCGTTCGACACCGAACGCGCCGCCCGGTATCTGACGGAGGCCGACACCCATTATCGAGCCGCGGGCAGCGTTGTCGGACAGGCGAATGTCGCGACGAACCTGGCGGAACTCTTGGCGCTCACGGACCCGGCCCGGGCGATCGAGGCCGCCGGAGCGGCGATCGTGCGGCAGCGTGAACTCGGCGCGTTGCACGAACTCGGAAAGGCCTACACCGCATTGGGTCTGGCGCGGTTGTCGCTCGGGGAGCTGGATGCCGCCGAGCACGCGCTCGCCGAAGCGTGCGAGATTCTCGAGCAGGCCGGGTACCGCTCCGGTCGGGCCAGGGCCGAACTGTTCCGCGCGGGGGTCTTCGCGCGCCGCGGGAGGCGCGAGGATGCCGTCCGCAGTGCCCGCTGGGCCATCGCGGAATTCCAGGGGGCGAACGTTTATCCGGGGCTGGTCCTCGTCGCGCGAGCGGTCCTGGCGCTGTACGGCTGGACCGAACCCGACATCTCCGAAGCCGCGGCGGCCGCGCGGTCGCGCATTCAGCCGCCGACGCCCGGATCGGGATTGGACCGCGACGCCGCACGCGTGATCGCCCGGGTGATCGGTGTCGACGCCGAGGCGATGTACGTCGAAGCGCTGTCCCGATCGCAGTCGGCCGCGGGGTACTACAACCACAACGTCCGCGTCGACGGCGTCGCCGGTGCGGTGAACGTGCGGATTCCGGTAGCCGGCGCCGATGTGATGGACCTGCGGCAATGGCCCGAACCCGCGGTGCTGATCGCGATCGAGCCCTTCGTCGCCGCGGCGCCGAGACTGCGCTGGGAATCGGTTCACCCCGCCTATCAGATCCACGACTACATCGACGGCGACCTGCTGGATCGCATCGCGCCGCGCGGGGTCCGAGTTCCGGCTCATGTACCGGCTGATGTGGCGGCGCTGTTCGGGGAACTTCGGCGCATCCCCCGAGATCTACTGCCGCCGGTCGAGCCGGACTGGGGTGACGAACCCGCTGGGTTCGCGCGCCGATTGTCCGCCGTCACCGCCCGCGTGCACCGTGACAGCAGTGCGGAGTTCGGCGAGCTGTACCGCCGCTTGGGTGTGCCCGATCAGCCGCTCGAGCACATCCTCGCGGCGTGGGACACGCTCGAGGCCAGGCCTTTTCGAATGCTGCATGCCGACGTGCACCGGAAGAACATGATCGTGCGAAACGATCGGGTCGTATTCCTGGATTGGGAATTCGCGCTGTACGGTGACCCGGTCTACGATGTGGCCACGCATCTGCACAAGATGGGCTACCTGCCGGAAGAGCAGGAGGCGTTCCTCGCCGCGTGGGTCGCCGCCGAGCCCGAGGCCGCGATCGGGCAGTGGCGTCGCGACCTGCGGACCTACCTCGCACACGAGCGGGTCAAATCGGTTGTCGTCGATGCGGTTCGCTACCGCAAAGCAATCGGGCAGGACGGGGCCGACGCGGCGGCGTTGGTGGCCAGCATGTGCGGAAAGCTGCGGCTGGCGCGAGACGTGTGGGGACAGACCGAGCCGGTCGACGACGCTGCGGTGGAAGCGGCGTTGCGCGGGCGTGATTGACGCGGCGATCCGCGTACGCCCGTGCTCACCGGGTCGGGGCCCCGATCGAAATGCCGGTGATGAACTCCGCGACGATCGTGTGATCGGGATACTGCCGTCCGTAGACGGCGACGATAGCGCCGACGCGGATGTCCGTCGCCTGTTTGGCAACCAGGACGTTCACCTTGGTGTTGGCGTCGGCGCGGACTTTGACGCTGCTGCTGGTGAACGCGTTTCTGACCACCAATGTCGTGCCGTCATTGGCCACGACCTTTCCGAAGGTGACACCGATGCCCGTCCGGACGGGCGGGGGAGCGGCTACCGGCGCGGTCGTTCGCACGGTGGACGTAGGTGCCGGAGTGCTGGGTGCGCTGGTGCGCAGCGCCGTGGATGACGCCGACGTCCCCGTCGGGTGGTTCACCAGCAGACACCCCGACACCAGCAGGAGCACCACGCCGACGCAGAGTCCGACGAAAGCGGCCGCGCCCGAGTGGTGCAGCCGGTGCGGCTCGTCGTCCTGACGTGGTGGTGGCAGCGAAGGCATAGCCGTTGCCGTGGTCTGCGAGTCGGATTCGCTCTTCGGTGCGAGTGCGCCCGGATGTACTCGCGGCGGCGTCGGTGCTTGGTTGTGCGCGTTCGACGATGCGCCGGGCCCACTCGCGGCGACGGTGATCGATCTGGTTATCGATCTGGAAAGTGTTGCTGCCGAGAATGATTCGGGATCCCCGCCGACTCGTGCCAGCCGGCCCACCTCCGCCGGCTTCCGTCGGTGCGTACTCCAGCGAGGCATAGGGCAAGGTTATGTTCACCCGGCGCTGTGTTTGTTGTCACTGGCGGGAGTAGCGGTGTGACCTGCATCGATGGGCCGTTGTCGGGCTGATGGGCCGTTCGCGTGGCGACTACGTGGCGCAACAGGCACTGCGGTTGATGCCGAAATCGTCTGTGGGGCAGCGTACGTCGCTTATCGACCACAGCACCCCGCCACCTTTCGCCAGGCGCGAGTGCCCCGCAAGCTCCGGTCCCAGCTGAACTCGCACCGGTGGGTCGTCTTCGGCTTGCTTCGCCCCAGTGACCGCGGCGGTGATGGTGCGGTACCGCAACGGGGAGGTGCCGTTTCGGGAACTCTGCCGCTCTATGTCCTGGCAGGATCGCTTTGGGAGGAAGCACCGTGTCTACCACGACTTCGATCATCATCCGTCGCGTGCTGACGGCGACGAGTGTCCGTTCGGTGGCTGCCTTCGCCGCCGTCATGGCGGCTGTGGGCGTCGCCGCCGCGCCTGCCCAGGCGCAGGCCCGGACTTCGAGGGGGAGGATGCGCGGGCTGGTTCCATCCGGTTCGGAAGGTCGACAACACCCTGGAGTGGGGAGTCGAGAACCAGGGCACCGGCACTGTCTGGCATCCCCCATCTGACGGTCACGCTGCAGAAAGAGCACACCGGGATCTTCTTCTCCGATGTGACCGAACGCAGCCAGTCACCAGCTGGGTTCGCCGGACATCGGCCTGCACTTCAACTTCAACCTCCACACTGCAAGGAGGGCGCCCATTCCGAAGTGCTGATGCTCATTGTTGTCCGCGGCCGGGCAATGGTGCGACGTCACTGGGTGCAACGTTCACGAATTTTCCCAGCAGTCGTTTGAATTGCACGCGCTCAGCGGCATCGAATCCCTCGAGCAGGTCGTCGGCGGCGGCCTTGGCGATCGTTTCCGCCTGTTTGAACGCCTTCGTGCCGGACTCGGTCAGTGTGACGGCGACCGCTCGCCGGTCGGCAGGGTCGTCGCAGCGTTCTACGAATCCTCTGGACTCGAGATCATCGATCATTCGGACCATAGCGGACTTGTCCGCGCCGAGATGTTCTACCAGCCGTGTCTGATTCATCGGGCCGAGGCGCTGCAGGGTCATCAGCACTCCGAAATGCCTGCCCTGTATGTCCAGTGCCGTGAGCGCCGAGTTGAACGCATCAGCCGCATGCCGGTGCGCTCGCTGCAGGAGAGGGCCGATGGCGTAGTCCGGTGTCGCGTCACGGATAGGCATGGCGGGAGGCTACCTCTCTGGTCGATCGCTCGACCAGATGTATCTCAATTGATACTATCTCAATTGAGATAATATCCTGTCATGAACTCGGAGGATCCGATGTCCGATCACACCACCACCGAACGAGCCCCGGTCCGCTCGGATCCACCGAGAGGCACCCAGGTATCCCACGTCGGGCGGGTGCTGCTGGTTGTCGTCGGCATCGCCACGATCGTCGTTCCCGTCCTGCTCGACGGAGTGATCCTGGCGAGCAGACATATGAACAATCCCGCTTGGCTGCCGCACGCCAAGCTGCATACCGCGATGGGTTTCTTCGCCGCCATCGGCCTGGGCGTAGGTGCGCTGATATGCCTGCTCGGCCGCCCGGTGACCGATCGCTTCAGCATGGCAACCGGCGCCTACCTCGCCGGCGCCTTCTGGATCGCGGTACTCGCCGCGGGTTGCTGGCCCGGCACCTCGTATTTCTTCGTCGATGATCCCGTCTACAGCCATCCCCTCTATCGCCCCGAATTCCTGGGAATGCCCGACAACGTCGCCACCGCGGTTCTCATGATTGTGCTGGTCGTCATCGGGCTAACGCTGGTCCTGAGGCGTCAGAAGACATCCACCGACTGAGCGCGCTGGCACAAGGTCGACGTGCCCGAACTCGGCGCGCTCGTCCGCGCCGGTGCCCTGTGCGGCAAGGGCAAACCGCTCGAACTCCCCGCGAGAGCACACCCGTATCGTCAACCTGCACGGCCGACAACACCGGAACCGGGGCCGCCTGACACATACCAATACAGAGGTTTTGATAATCCTTTTGATTCGGCGGCCGTTGTGGAGCGGCGGTTACACCGGTACTGGCAACAGCGCGCGGGGCGGCCGACCTGCCCCGTCGGGCCGCACCTCAGGAGGCAAATGCCCGCGTCACCGCATTGAACAACAGTTCGGCGGGGGCTTGGTCGACGGGCAGCGGTTGCAGCAGCTCTTTGTGGCTTGTGCGCGGGCTGCAGAATGAAGCGATCCGCTGTCCCCGCTCGATGGCGCGGTCCCGATCGACTTGTGCCGGACCTCTCGGCCTCTGGTTGTCTCCCAGCTCAGCCGGGTTCGACCGATCCGGCCGTCGCTGAGCGGATACACCACACGTAGGCCATCGAACAGGCCGACATCATGTCGTCGGTGCCATCGAAAACCAAGGTCTTTTCCGGAGAATCGGGCTGGTGAACTCCGGTGCGTCTGCGGCGCTGAATCGTTGGCTCACTTCTCTGGCCCGCTTGGTCCCGGTTGTCTGTGTGGAGGGTGGCGTCAGGTGTAGCTGGGATCGTTTTCCTCGCGGAAGGCCGCGACCGTTGCGTGTACGACCCGGTCGAGTTGGGTTCGCACTTCTGTGGTGTCGGCGGGGACGGCCTTGATGGTGGTTCCGCTGCGGACGAGATAGCGGCCGTCGGGGTAGTCCATCACGTGGAAGCCGCGGGCGGGTGCCGGGCGGTTGTCCCATGCGGGGCCCGCGTAGACCGCGACGTGGGCGAGGGTGGTGCGGGGGCGTTCGAAGAACTGCTCGGCTCGGGCGCGGGGCGGGGCTGGCGCGCCCACACGGTACGGCTCCTCGTCCTCCTCGGCGTCGATTTCGTGCCGGGAGACCTCGATGCCGGCGCCGCTGCCGCGTGCGGCGTCGGGTAGGTGGTCGATGACCCGACGGCTCACGCTCTCCGCACCGATCAGTGACATGTGCACGGCCCCACCGCGATCCGGTGATGCGGTGGGCTCCTGTACCAGCAGCACGGCATGCCGATAGTGCACGGCCGCGTGGACGCGCAGTTTGTCCTTCCCACCGAATCCCGCCATCTCGATGCGTGCCTCGGGTTCGGCCAGCACACGCAGAGCGCTGTACAGGGACTCGTCGAGGCGACGGTGCAGTCCGGCGGCTTCGGATTTCCACTCCGACTCGTAATCGGCGACGGTCTCCGCCGTGGATCGGTACTGCAAGGGGTATGGCAGCACGTCGCGCTCGACGGCCCGCCACAGCACCGTGAAGCCGAGCGCGGTGAACGACCAGTCCCGTCGGCTCATGCAACCGGCTCCTTTGTCATGGACCGCGCGCGTGGTGGCGTGGCGTCGAGACCGGTCCGGCTCATTCGCCGATCACCGGTGGCACCGACTTCACACTGTTCTCCGCACCGAGACCGGTGAGTTCCTCACCGTTGCGCTGGTTCACCAGGTAGTCCTTCGTCTGGTGCTCCTTGTCGTCGTCGCCCTTGCCGCGAGTGCCCGGCGCCATCATGCCCGGCATGCCGCTCGTTCCCGGCCGACCGGTGCCGGGCCGCGCGGAAGCGGCGGCGGGAACGCCGCCCGGGACACCGTTGATGCTGCGACCCGGTGCGGGAGTGCCGAGGCCGGGAGCGTTCGGGTTGAGTGTGCCCGGGCTGTGCGTGCCGGGAGATCCGGGACTCGGTGTTCCGGGGCGGGTCAGCGATGGATCGGTTCCGGGATTGGTGCTCGCCGGTTGGGTCGACGGGTTCGTGCTCGCGGGTGTGGTCGCGCTCTGTTCGGTCGTGCTTTCCTGCTCGGCAACAGGATTCGTGCTGGACGGGACGGTGGTCTCCGGCGTGTTCTCGGTACCCGGTTGCTGTGCTGGGTCCGCCGTGGTGGCTTTGTCGGCGGTGCCGGTGCCGGACGACGACGGCTGCCAGCCGTTGTTCGGCGTGTACGGCTGATCGCTCGAATTGTGCACCGGGTTGTACGGCTTGGGCACCAGTGGAACGCCGGTATCGGCTTCACGGACGGCAGGGTAGAAGACGTTCTTGACGACGTTGACGGACGCGTCGTGCGCGGCGTCCTCGCGATGCTGGTTCAGCTTCCAGGTCGGGCCCGGCACCCAACTCGCGACGTCGCTGGTCCACGTATGAACGGGTGCTTCTTGCACGGCGGGCCGGGTGACCTCGATGCCCGACCGGATGATCTTCACCTTCTCGGCGACGATCTGCACCGAACTGATCAGTCCACCGGACTTGTCCACATATTCCTTGATCCCGTCCGCCGCGGCCTTCGCCGCCGCCCCCTCCCATTTGCCTTCCATGGCCTTGCCGATCTCCGGGGCGAAACCTCGCAAACCCTGCTCGAGCCGGTTGCGAATGGACTCCCACCGCTGGTGCAGCGCGACGACATCGGTGATCGACATCGCCTGCACACGTTGATAGAGATCGTCCATGCCGTCCGGGTTCTTGTACGCGCTCTCCGGAACTTTCGGCGACTGGGACTGCAAATCATTACCGGCGCGCATGATTTCGGTGATGCGGTTCCGCGCGATGGCCGCGTCAGGGCTCTCGTCGCGCGAGCCGCTGTCCGGCGGGCCGGATTTCGACTGCTCGTACAGCGCGGCGCCAATCGCTACCAAGAACGGCAGGCCCATGATTATCCCCCGGTCAGTTCAGCAGATTGCTCGTGTCTTGCGCATTGGAGTCGTCCGTCGCGCCGATGCGGTCCACGGAAATCTGGATCGTATCACGCATCAGGGTCAGTACTTCGATGTGCTCTTTGAGGGCGGAGTCGACATCCCCTTCGCCTCCAACCGCCTTGTCGCCCAGCATTGTTGCTAGCTCGTCTGCACACTCGAAACTACCCAAGCCCGTCACTCTCGTCATCCTGATCAGGTCGTTGCGCAGATCTTGATACAGCCGGATCTGGCGATCGCAAGCATCCCGACATTCCTTCGCTACCGACGGGTCCAGGTATAGACGGCCGCTCTGCGCTTCGCTGGTCAGGAACTGCCATCGCGACCTATCCTCCTCCAGGGCCATATTCATACTCCAGTCAACGCGGCAGAATCGGAAGCAACACTTCGGCTGCGGCCGTCGCGCGGTCACACGGTGGCACTTGACGCCCCTTTGCTGAAACATTGAAGACGGTGACTTCGACGGCCCCGAAGCTAGCGGGGAAGATCAGATCGCAAGCCTCGTCGGGGCCGTAATTTTTACTGCGAAACTTGAACCCGGAGCGGCTACCAATCGTGATGCTGCTGAAGTCGATATTGTCAGCCTTCCTCTTGAAGTCCTCGACAGGGTGAATGGTGGACCACACGTCAAGTGAGTAATTCCATGGCTGGCTCGGGTCGTACCAGCCGCACACTTTGAATCCAGGCTCTTCTATCCCAGCCACACCCGACTTCTTTGTGGACGGATCCACGCCGATCTTGAGGAGCGTCTGGTCCGACACTTGCGTGCACGGATCCCACAGGGCGGCCGTGGCCGCCGAAGTGTCGATCGTTGTGCTGGGCGTGGCAGTCCCGTGCGTGCCCGAATCGCACCCCGAAGCGACCAGCGCCACCCCAGCGAGTGCTACAACTGTCGCCGTCGTCCGTCGTCCCACGAAGCCTCCCGATCCGGGCCGTCAAAGTCGTCCTGAAGTCTATGACGCATATACAGGGTCTCCGGTTCCACCGGATTCGGTTCGTTCGGATCAGGAGCTTCGGGTCGTTGCGTCATCTGATCGACGGGCCCGCAGGTGGGTGGGCGTTGCTAGGGGTGGTCTCGCGGCTGGTCGGGCTTTTGGAACCCATAGTGGTGGTGTGCAGTTCGGTCCGCGCAGATGATGATCGACTGTACGACGGTGCTGATGTGCGGGCGGAACGTGTCGCGTGGTGCGACGACCCACCGGCGGTATCCAGTTCGTTCGTCGGCGGGGGAGGGCAGCAGGATCTCGCCGCCATCGGGGACGATCGTCGCGGAGGCGCGCAGCAGTGCGACGAAGATGTCGGTGTCGTTGGCGAGCTGGTGGGTGTCGTCGGGGCGGACGAGGATCGTCCAGCGTCCGGAGCCGTGTGCGATGACGGGGCCGAGCAAGTATTGCCCGGCGAGGTCGGTGTGGACCATTCTGCCGAGCTGTTCGGGCACGGTGACCGCGCCTACGTCTCCCGCGCGCAGGGTGATTCGCCGAGTTTCCTCGTGTACGTAGCACGGCAGGCCGTAGACGTGCCGGTAGCGCTGGCAGCGGATGAGTGTGGGATCGAAGGCGGGATCTGTGTTCATGGCCGCTCCGTCAGCACGAATCGGTGTGGAGTCGGCCTTGTTCGAGTTGGGCAGATCGCATCGTTGCAGTCTCCGTTCGCATTTCGAGGATGAAGGGGTGGCGGCGCGGAGCGATCAGTCCCACAGCTGTGCGCAAGGAAGGTGCGGGAGATCGTCGTCCAGGTCGTCGTCCACAGTCACCGTGATTTCCGGGAACCGTTGCGCCAGTGCGCGTGCGACGCTTTCGGCCTGTTCGGCGCTCGCCTGGTAGTCCAGGCGCAGCGGACCGGTTTCGATTTGGATGTGGCGGCGCCGGTTCGGCTGCCCGGGAGCAGCTGCCGTCACTGCGGCCTGCTCGGGTCCGGCACCATCCGTCCGCTGTCGACCAGCACCTGTCGTGCCGCCGCTTTGCGTGCGCAGTATTTCGCGCGGCAGGCCACATGGATCTGCATCACCTCATGGGCCTGGCGGATGCTGAGCGGCCGCATCGGCGCTTGGTGGGCGGCCGCGTCACACAGGGCGATGAGTTGGTACATGGCGAGGGAATGCGTGGACACGGGAAACCTCTCTGTCTCGCGGATCGAGCGGTGCCCGGTACCGGGGGCTGTCGCCACCGGCCCGCCACTCTGGCGGGCTGGTGCGCCGCGCAGAGTGCGGCGTCGCCCCGGTACCGGGCACCCGCGACCGAACGTAGGTCGCCCGAATACCGAGGTAGGAGCACGGATCGCGGTTTCCGTTCCGGCTATGCGAAGAGCCGTATATCCTGCCGGTGCAATCGCTTTCGGGGTAAAAGCTGTGGGGAAATTCGACCAACGATCGGGGGACGCTCGGCCATGTACATGACCACGGGCGAAGTGATCCGGCGCATCAGGAAATCCGTCGGCATGACGCAGACGGAATTGGGCGCGCTCATAAATTTCTCGCAGCCCGCCGTTTCGGGTCTGGAGCGCGGCGGCCCGGCCTCGCACGACGTTCGCGTCTTGCGGCTCGTAGCCCGTGCACTGGGCGTTCCGCTTGCCATACTGGTAGTGGAGTCGGACCGGGAGGCAGATGTGGACCGTCGCAACTTCTTCAAAGCAGGGGCATCAGTAAGCGCGGGGGCCGCCATGATGTCGGTTTCCGCCCCCGCGAACGCCGCGTCGGCGTCCGCAGGGAAAGTCGGCGCGAGCGATGTCGAAGCGATCATCGACAGCGTGAATCAGATCCACGAACTGGATCTGGTGGTCGGCGGCGACCGTTTGTGCCGGGTGGCGGCCAATCAAGTCCGCTATGTCGAGCAGCTTCTCGACCAGGGCAGTTACACCGAGGCGGTTGGTCGGGCGCTCACCAGCGCCGCGGCCGAGATGATGACTGCCGCCGGGTGGGTGCATTACGACGCCGGGCGTCTCGACGATGCTCGGCGGTATTACGCGGACGCGGCGAACGCCGCCAATGCGGCAGGTGACGGGATCGCTGCGGCGCATGCACTGGGGAATGCCAGCTTTCTGATGGCGAGTCGTCCCGGAGACGACGCGAAGGGCAATCCTCTTGCCGTGCAATACGCACAGGCCGGGGCGCGGGCATCGCTCCGCGAGGGTGGTCCGAAACTGCGTGCGTTGATGGCGATCAGGGAGGCTGAAGCTCACGGGGTACGCGGTGACAAGTCGGCGGTGACGGCGGCGATCAGCCGGGCGCACCGTGCATTCGAATCGACTCGTGGGCACGACCCGGATTGGGTTTACCTGCCGGAAGCCGAATTCGTCGGTGGCATCGGCTGGGCGCAGATGCGGCTCGGCGAGCACTCGCAGGCGACATCCAACCTGCAAGCCGCAATCGAAAGTTCGTCGGCATGGCCCAGGGAGCGGGCGGCGTGGCAGCTCAACCTCGCGCGCAACCTGGTCAGCGCCGGTGACGTCGCACGAGCATGCTCACTGCTCGCCGACAACTACGACAACATCGCCGGACTCGCGTCCACCCGCCTGCATCAACGCATCGATGCCATCGCGACCGCGGTTCGCGGTCATGCCCGGGTCCCAGAGGTTCGAGACTTCTTGGCCCGGCGCGCGGCACAAGTCTGATACCTCGTATCCGTTGGTCGGCATCGACCAGCTCGCGGGAAGCGCGAACCAGGGCTCGCCGCATCGAGGTCTAGCTCGAAGGTGGGTCTTGGCGCGCCGTGCCGTCCCTGATGCCGCGTCCGGAATTTGATGCGGTAACCCCACGGTCGGGTGGCAGCCGCAAGTTTGCCCACATCCCGCTGCGCGGCAGGCGGCTGGTCCGGATTCAGCGGGCGGTGGTGATGGCGTCGGCACAGCGTCAGCCTGTCGGATTCATTGCCAAGCTGACGTGAGTATTCGGAATCGTATGTACGGTGGGCGGCCCGCGACTTCAACGGGCACGGGTTCGAGGCTCTGGACTCCTCTCCCGGCCTGCCCTCTGCTGTCAGCTCGTCGGCGCGGCGTAGCTTCGCCCAGGACCTTCTTCGCGGAATGTCGCGACAGATCCAAGGACTCGGCGACGAGTTGAAACAACCAAGTCTCACAATGCCCCCGGATGAGCTTCGAGGCGCTACCTTCTGTCTGCTCGCAGTGCAGCGAGCAGATCGGAGTCAAGTCATGCGCATCACATCGATCACGCGCCGCCTACGAATGGCCGCAATCACCCTGGTCGCGACGGCTATGGCCGCACTCGGCATCGCCACGCCACAGGCGGCTGCGGCGCCGGCGCGAGATCCGATCCTTTTCGTCCACGGCTGGCAGGGATCGGCGGCGGACTGGGATTACATGTGGAGCAGATTCCTCGACGCGGGATACTCCGCAGAAGAGATGGCACGATTCAGCTACGACACCACCCAGTCGAACAAGGACATCGCACTACAGGTGAAAGCGCAGGCCGATGCGCTGCGCGCGAAAACCGGTGCCGCCAAGGTCGATATCATCTCCCACTCGATGGGCGGCCTCAACAGTCGCTGGTACCTGAAGAAGCTGGACGGCCTGAATTTCGTCGACGACTGGGTCTCCATCGCCGGCCCCAATCACGGCACCGACGTCGCCAACGGATGCTTCGACGCCTCCTGCGCGGAGATGCGGCCCGGCTCAGCCTTCCTCGCCGAACTCAACAGCACCGACGAAACCCCCGGCCGGGTGAACTACGGTACCTGGTGGTCGCCGTGCGATGAGATCATCAACCCCGATCAGAGCACGATTCTCAGCGGTGCCACCAACACCCAGACGGCGTGCCTCGGCCATATCGCGCTGCTGTCCTCGTCGACGGTTTTCGAGGGCGTGCGCGACTTCGTGAAGTAGTCGGCTGAGCCCGGCCAAGCTGTCCGCAAGCGTCGACGGCCTCCGCGTCGAGGAAGTCCAGCCCGAGTCGTGGGGACAGGGCTGAAACAGCGGTGCCGCGGTGGCGCGGTCGCACCCGGAAACGGCAGCGCCTCCGCGTCGAGGAGACGAGGAGGCGCTTGCCGGATCCGAGTTCGAGGCTCAGTAGGCCCCGTTGACGTTGTCCATCGAGCCGTACCGATGAGCCGCGTAGTTGCAGGCGGCGGTGATGTTGGCGACCGGGTCCCAGATGTCGAAGGCGGTGCCGTCGACGTGGTAGGCGTTGAAGGTCGGGTCGATCACCTGGAGCAGGCCCTTGGAGGGGGTGCCTTTGGCGGCGTTGGAGTCCGACAGGTTGATGGCCTTGGGGTTGCCGCCGGATTCGCGCATGATGTTGCGGTGGATGCCCTCGTAGCTCCCCGGAATGCCGTGCAGGCGCATGACGTCGAGGGACTGGCGGATCCAGCCGTCGAGGTTGTTCTCGTAGACCTGCGGCGGCGCGGGCACGAGACCCTCGGGCGCGGGAGCGGGCAGCCCTGGCAACGCGGGCAGCTCGGGCAGCGCGGGCAGTCCCGGCAGAGCCGGGAGGTCGAACGGCGCGGCGACCGGCGTAACGGGCGCCGGAGCGCTGTCGTCGGCCACCGCCACACCGGCGGAGAAGCCGACGGCGATCACGCCGACGGTGGCGGCGAGGGCAGCGCCCTTACGAAGGGACGGGCGGCGGAGAAAAGAAAGGCGTGCGTCAGACATCGAGAAATCAGTTCCTTGTTCGTGCGGCGATCCAGCCGGGAAAACCCAGCGCGGATCCACGGCGGGCACCAGGTAAGGTGTTCGCCATCTCGGCTCGTGTGCGGTTTTCGGATTTCGTTGTGAAGGCCAGGGTTCGAATTCCTGGCGGCGCGACGCGGTGCACAACTCGGGGGCGATGCCCGTCGGTGCCGCTGCCGTACCCGAAGAGAAACAAGCCGTGGGCTGTGGAGCTGTTTCCCAGGTCCCTCTCAGACCTGATCTCAGCTTGATCACGGCTGGTTAACGCACGGCAAACAGTCAGTTAATGATCCGGATAAGCGATCTTGTAAGCGCCTATCGGCTATACCTATCAACGCCACTACCAGGCATTTTGCTAGCAAACGTGATTTGAACCACAAATTAGTATTATGCAGTAACGAGACCAACTTTGTCTCGATCCGATTACTGGAACTCTGTATCCACGCTTGTGCTGACAACTCGGAGCGGGCATGGGCAATTACCTCGCGACTACCTCGCAACCAGTCCTACCGGCTTGCAAGATCGCGCTCCGCGAAAAGTTCCGCCCGTCCCCTGAGTCGATTCCGTTCGCATCGCTCGGCATCCTCGAGTCGTGGACGCAGATTATCCGGGCGTCCGCTCGGGGCCGAACAGGCCGATTCGGATCGAGATTCACTCCCATGCTCGAACGAGATCCTCTGGCCCCCAATGCAATGCCAGCGGCAAGTTCTTCGCGACGCCGGATCGCGAGACGGCTACGAGTGCGGTGCTGTGATCGGTTCCGGGCACTGCGGACAGCGAACGGGCGAGACGGTCGTAATCATGGCGGTCGAACGGGCGATCTTCGAGCCACTTGATCGAGCCGACGAAATGCACCGCCCTGGCGACCGGTTCTCGATCGGCCCCGATCAGGTCGATTTCGGGATTGTTCTGCCGGTTCCACCAGCCACCGACCGCCTCGGTGTCCGGCCACCTCGCATCGGGCAGCAGACGCATGAGGGATTCGCGGACCAGCGGTTCGATAGCGCGTCCGCGCCAGGTGGTCCAGGAACGTTCGATCCGGTTCAGTGCGACATCGCCACGGCCGCGTTCGATGAGTGGAATGCCGCGTTCCAGGAAGGCGAGCCAGAACCGGAGATAGGGGTCGGCGATTCGGTAGCGTTTGTTCTTGGTATCCGGCTTCGTGGACAGCGGAAGATCGGCAGCCACGATTCGCTTGTCCTGCAACATGTTCAGCAGCGGATTGAGGGTGCCCGCGGGCAGTGCGTTCGTTCCACCGGCTTCGGCGGCGATGGTGCTGAAGGTTCGTTCTCCGCTGCCGATGGCTTCCAGGACCGCGCGCGAGCGCATTCCCTCCGGAAACTCCCCCAGCAGCGACAACTCGCCTGCCACGAGCAAAGGAGCCAGCGGATTCGCGGCCGCGTCCCGCAGGAAGTCGGCACGGCTCATTCCTGGGCGCCACGAACTCACGATCTCGGGAAACCCGCCGGTGATCAGCAGCGCGTCGATGCTGTCGGCGGCGTCGAGGCCGGTCATCGCCTGCACATCGGCCAAATGCAGCGGTTCGACGGTCATTTTCGTCGCGCGTCCGAAGAACGGCCGGTCGCGTGATCCGAGGGCCTCCATGACGGAGATGTCGCTGCCGACCAGGAGCAGTAGCACCGGCTTGGCCGACAGGTGGCGATCCCACACCGTCTGCAACGCGCCTTCGAACTCCGGATCCTGTTCGACCAGCCACGGCACCTCATCGATAACCGCGATGCAGGGCGCGTCATCGGGTAAGGCGATCGCCAGGGACCGGAGAGCTTGATTCCAGTCGCCGGCCTGCAGCCCGCTGATCAACTCCGCGCGCCCGAACCCGGACTGAGCGACCGTAGCGGTGAACTCCTCACGCTCAGCAACGGGATTGCGCCCGCGCGTTGCCTGAAAGACCAGGTAGCCGTGGTCGGAACGATCGCAGAATTCCTGGACGAGCCGCGATTTACCGACCCGTCGGCGACCGGTCACGATGACGGCACGGCCCCGGGTGGTGCCGGTGCCCTCGATCACCGAGTTCAGTTGACGAGTGAGCAGGTCGAGGTCTGCGGACCTTCCGGTGAACTCCACACTCGTCTCCTGAACTAAGGTGACAACTTACTAAGAATCAATCTTAGTTTATGCGCCGAGAGTGTGGTCTGCTTCGGACACGCGTCGGCCCTCGCGCGCGAAGGCTGTGCGCGAGGGCCGACAGTAAGGATCAGTTGCCGAAGCGGGCCAGCACCGAGCTGGCTTCCTGGGAGGCGGTGCCCTCCTCAGCGAGGTGCGCCATCTCGGGAGCGATCTCGCGGCCGTGGTGGGCCATCGCCTGGGCGTAGAGCCGCCCGGCCCGGTAGGAGGAGCGGACCAGGGGGCCCGCCATGACGCCCGCGAAGCCGATTTCCTCGGCCGCCTCGGAGTGCTCGACGAATTCCTCCGGCTTCACCCAGCGGTCCACAGGGTGGTGGCGGGGGGAGGGGCGCAGGTACTGGGTGATGGTGAGGATGTCGCAGCCTGCCTCGTGCAGGTCGCGCATGGCCTGGGTGACTTCCTCGGGGGTTTCGCCCATGCCGAGGATGAGATTCGACTTGGTGACCAGACCGGCTTCGCGGGCGGCGGTCAGGACCGCGAGGGAGCGCTCGTAACGGAAGGCCGGGCGGATGCGCTTGAAGATGCGCGGAACCGTTTCGAGGTTGTGCGCCAGCACTTCCGGGCGCGCGGAGAAGACCTCGGCGAGCTGGCCGGGGTTCGCGTTGAAGTCGGGGATCAGCAGTTCCACGCCCGTGTGCGGATTCAGACGCTTGATGGCGCGGACGGTTTCGGCGTAGAGCCAGGCGCCGCCGTCTTCCAGGTCGTCGCGGGCGACGCCAGTGATGGTCGAGTAGCGCAAGCCCATGGCCTGGACGCTCTCGGCGACGCGGCGGGGCTCATCGCGATCCAGGGCAGCGGGCTTGCCGGTGTCGATCTGGCAGAAATCGCAGCGGCGCGTGCACTGTTCGCCGCCGATCAGGAAGGTGGCCTCGCGGTCTTCCCAGCATTCGAAGATGTTGGGGCAGCCCGCTTCCTCGCAAACAGTGTGCAGGCCTTCGCGCTTCACCAAACCCTTGAGTTCGGAGTACTCGGGCCCCATGGTGGCGCGGGTGCGAATCCACTTGGGTTTGCGCTCGATGGGGGTTTCCGCGTTGCGGGCTTCGATGCGCAAGAGCTTGCGGCCGTTGGGTGCGGACGCGTTGTGTGGTGTCGGGGTATCGACTGAGGTCACTTGATCGACCTTACGCCGTCGCGTTCGTGGTACGCGGGGTGGTGTCACCAGGAGTGACGCGGGAGATATCGTGCTCGCCGACCGGCAGCTCGCCGTCGAGCGCGCGGATGATGGCGTCGGCCACCAGCGGCTTGATCTCGGCGACGGTCACTTCTCGACCGAGTTCGCGGGTCAACGTGGTGACGCCCGCGTCGCGGATGCCGCAGGGGACGATGGCCTGGAACCCGTCCATGGCGGCGTTGCAGTTGAACGAGACGCCGTGCAGGGCCACGCCACGCTGCACGCGCACCCCGATCGCGGCGATCTTGCGTTCGGCGTACAACTCGGTGGCGGGCAGCCAGACGCCCGAGCGGCCCTCGACGCGGCCACAGACCAGACCGAGGCCGGTGCACACGGTGATCAACGCCTCCTCGAGGCGGCGCACGTAGTCGACGACGTCGACCGGCTCGGCGAGCCGCACGATGGGGTAGCCGACCAGTTGGCCCGGACCGTGCCAGGTGATCTTGCCACCGCGGTCGACCTGCACCACCGGACTGCCGTCGATGGGCAGGTCGTCGGCCTCGGTACGGCGGCCCGCGGTGTACACCGACGGATGTTCGAGCAGCAGTAGATGATCGGATCCGTTGCCGTCGGCGCGCTGCTCGGCGATGCCGCGTTGCAGGTCCCAGGCGGCGTGATAGTCGATGAGTCCGAGATCCTCGACCACGATCGGGGTCGTATCGAATCGGGCGGACCGGGTGGTGCGCGGGTTGATCACAGCGACGACGGTACGCCCACGGGGACGGCCGGTTCCAGCACCTGGATGTGGGAACCCCCACAGTCGTGGCGGGGTTGCCAGGTGGAGAGCTGGAGGGTTGCCCTTACGGCGGGCCGAGCCGGATTCGTGGCGCTCGACTCGCACCGGAGCCGCTCGGCGGTCGCCATCCGGCCCGCGGAACATTCGGGATGCGCCTCGAACGCATCCCGAGTCGCCGCACTGCCTTCTAGGCCTTTGCCGCTGACCGGAGAAGGTTCCCGGTCCTTGTTCGGCCTGATCTCAGACAGGCGATCTCGCATCCCGGAGGCTGTCGCCAGGTCCATGCGATGGGGTCTCGCGGTCAGGTGCCGAGACCGCAGTTTCTGAAGGACACGCTCGCAGCGACGCCGAGGCTCGACTACGGCCCGGCCGCCCTGCGTAGACGAGCGCATTGCCGCGCGAACAACTGGTACTCCGCGCGAGATTCGGCAGGTGAGGTGCGAAGATGCGGGTCAGTCGACCTCGACCGGCAAGGTCAGCTGCATGAGGGTCAGATCCATCCAGCGGCCGAATTTATGGCCCACCTCGGGCAGCACGCCGACGGTGCGGAAGCCGAAGCGTTCGTGCAGCACGATCGAACCGGTGTTGGAGGATTCGATGGCGGCGATCATGGCGTGCACGGCGCCCGCGCGGCGCGCACGGTCGATCAACTCGGTGAGCAGGGCGGTGGCGATGCCGCGACGCTGGAAGCGTTCGTCGACGTACACCGAGTTCTCGACCGTGTAGCGGTATCCCGATTTGGCTCGCCAAGGCCCGTAGCTCGCGTAACCGGCCAGCTCCCCGCCGATCTCGGCGACCAGCACGGGCAGGCTCGCGCCGGTGCGGGCCTGGAACCAGCCGAGGCGTTCGTCCAAGCCGACGCGCTCGGTGTCCCAGATCGCGGTGGACGTGGCGATATTCGCGTTGTGGATGTCGAGGATCGCCGGAAGATCGTCGGTGGTGGCGTCGCGGATGACGGTGGCGGGCCTGGTGTCGAGTCGGTCGGTCATCGAACATCTCCGGGTCGTCCCACCGCGGCCGCGAGCGCGGCACCGATGGTGGGATGGTGGAACTGGTAGCCCGCTTCCTCGAGCGCGGTGGGAATGGCCCTCGGGCCGTGCAGGATCGCCTCCCGCGCCATCTCGCCGACCAGCGCGTGCAGCGCGAATGCCGGGATGACGAGCGGAGTCGGGCGATGCAGCGCCCGGCCCAGCGCGCGGCTGAACTCGGCGTTGGTGACCGGTGCGGGACCGACCACGTTGATCGGACCGGACATCGTGTCATGGGTGAGCGCGAAGACGATCGCGCCGATCTCGTCGGCCATCGAGATCCACGGCGTGTACTGGCGACCGTTGCCCAGCCGCCCGCCCAAGCCGACCGCGTACAGCGGATGCAGCATGCCGAGCAGGCCACCGGCCCGGGACAGCACCACGGCGCTGCGCAACAGCACGGTGCGCACCCCGGCCGCCGTGGCGGGTTCGGTCGCCTTCTCCCAGTCACGGCACAGCGCGGCCAGGAATCCGGAACCGGCGGGCGATGACTCGTCCACCACCCGATCGCCGGTCGCGCCGCCGTAGTAGTGCACGCCGCTGGCGTTGAGCAGCACGGGGACACCCGCGTCGGCCACCGCCCCGGCCAGCACGTCGGTGGGCGTGATCCGGCTGTCCCGCAGCTCTTGTTTGAAACTGCCGTTCCAGCGGCGCCGTCCCACACCCGCGCCGCACAGGTTGACCACGGCGTCGGCGCCGCGAAGCGCCCGCTCGTCCAGGTGGGCGCGGGCCGGGTTCCAGGCGAATTCGTCCGGACCCGCGGTTTTCCTGCGCACCAGCCTGGCGACCTCGTGCCCGTCGCGGCGCAGAGCCGCGACGAGCGCCGTCCCGATCAACCCGGACGAGCCGGCGATCACGACCTTCATACGTGCCGCGGGACCTTCCTCACAGGCCGAGATCGGCCTCGAACGCCGCTTCCTCGAGCCGGTGACGGATCGTGGTCAGGAAGCGCCCGGCGTCGGCGCCGTCGATCAGGCGGTGGTCGTAGGTGAGCGGCAGGTAGCACATCGAGCGGACGCCGATGGACTCGTTGCCGGTCTCGTCGGTCACGACGACCGGACGCTTGACGATCGCGCCCGTGCCCAGCATGGCCGCCTGCGGCGGAACCAGGATCGGGGTGTCGAACAGCGCGCCCTGGCTGCCGATGTTGGTGATGGTGAAGGTGCCGCCGGCCAGCTCGTCGGGCTTGAGTCCGCCGTTGCGGGCCCGGTTGGCGATGTCGGCGATGGCCCGCGCCAGCCCGGCCAGCGACAGGTCGCTGGCGTTGTGGATCACCGGGGACAGCAGGCCCTGCTCGGTGTCGACGGCGATGCCGAGGTGCACCGAGGCGTGGTAGGTGATCTCCTTGCTGGACTCGTCGTAGCTGGCGTTGACGTTCGGGTGCACGCCCAGCGCCTCGACCACGGCCTTGGCGAAGAAGGGCAGGAACGTCAGGTTGACGCCTTCGCGCTCCTTGAACGCCGCCTTGGCCTGATTGCGCAGCGCCGCGATCTTGGTGACGTCGGCCTCGTGCACCTGGGTCAGCTGCGCGGTGGTCTGCAGCGACTCGCGGGTCTTGGTCGCGGTGATCTGGCGGATGCGGTTGGCCTTCTGCACGGTGCCGACCAGGTGGGCCAGCTGGGAACGGGCGGCGGCGGGCGCGGCGGGCGCCTGTGCGGCGGGCGCGGCCGCGGCGGGAGCAGCCGCCGGAGCAGGAGCCTTCTTGGCCTCGGCGGCGGCGAGCACATCCTGCTTGCGAATGCGGCCACCGACACCGGAACCGGTGATCGCGGCGAGGTCGACGTTGTGCTCGTCGGCCAGCTTGCGGACCAGCGGAGTGACGTACGGGGTTGCGCCGTTGGAGGATTCGGCGGCCGCCGCGGCGGCGGGCGCGGGAGCCGGTTCGGGCTTGGGAGCCGGAGCCGGAGCGGGAGCCTGGGCGGGCGCGGGAGCCGGGGCGGGCGCCGGGGCGGCGGCGACCGGGGCCGGTTCGGGCTTCGGGGCCGGTTCGGGCTTCGGAGCAGGTGCCGGGGCGGGCGCGGGAGCCGGGGCGGCGGCCGCCGGTGCGCCGCTGCCGATGACGCCGAGCTGCCCACCGACGGCCACGATGTCGTCTTCCTGGGCGGAGATCTCCAGCAGGGTGCCCGCGACGGGCGAGGGGATCTCGGTGTCGACCTTGTCGGTGGAGACCTCGAGCAACGGCTCGTCGACGGCGACCTCGTCACCGACCGCCTTCAGCCAGCGGGTGACGGTGCCCTCGGTGACCGACTCGCCGAGTTCCGGCATCTTCACCGGCGTGCCGTCACCCGACGACGCGGGAGCGGCCTGGGCGGCGGGCGCGGGCTGCTCGGCGGGAGCGGGCTGGGGCTCGGCGGCAGGCGCTTCCTCCGAAGGGACCGGCGTCTCCTGCGCGGGCGCCGCGGCTTCGGGAGCGGGCGCGGGAGCGGAAGAAGCCGCCTCACCGGGCTCGCTGATCACGCCGAGCTCGCCGCCGACCTCGACCACGTCGTCTTCGTTCGCGACGATCTTCGACAGCACACCCGCCGCGGGGGACGGGATTTCGGTGTCGACCTTGTCGGTGGAGACTTCGAGCAGCGGCTCGTCGACCTCGACCGTGTCTCCTTCCTGCTTCAGCCACCTGGTCACCGTTCCCTCGGTGACGCTCTCACCAAGAGCGGGCATCTGGACGGAGAAGGCCATGTCCGTTGACTCCTCTGACTGCTCGACGGGGTTCTACAACAGTTGATCTCACTGCGGACGCCCGGCGCGGGTCGCGACGGGAGTCCGGAAGCCACCGATCATTGTGCGTGGCACCGGAGATCCGTGTGGTTCTTGTACCGCGGTCCATCCTTGCACTCGCGCGCAAGCCATGTAGCACAGGGCGGCGTACTGCGCGGAGCTGGCAGTATGGGAAGACCGGCGGTGAACATTCTCCGGTGCAGGAAAGGAGGTCGGCGTCGTTGGGTTTGCTGGATCGTTTCCGCGGCGGCGCCGCCTGGGGTGGCGGCACTTCACGTGGGGGTTCGGTGTCCGGGCCGGACGCTCGTTATCTGGCCGATTGGGTGCGCACGCACGTGGGCGTCGAGGGCTACATCGAACCGAAGACCACGGTGACAGATGTCACAGTTGTCCTTATTGCCGCGGATGGTGAATGGACACGCCGGATCGTCGGCGAGCGCGGGGCGCAACGGCTTGCCAAGGATTTGCACATCCCCGTCTACGACGTCCGCAAGACCGGCTATCCGCAACGCATGCGCGACTACGACGCGCGTAAGCGAGTGGAGCGGCAGCGCGAAATGGAGCGGGATCTGTACGACCTCTGAGCCGTCGGATTGTCCGTTGCGCCCGATTCCCGCCGGACCCGTGGGGGTGCCGCGGAGCCGTCTCGCTTGCCGTCAGTGACGCGAGCCGGACGCGCCGGAATGTCGGTCCGGAGTCCGGCCAGGAGCATGGAACACGTGATGCGGTCGGGCGGGGTGGCCTGTGCGCGTCGTCCGGGAGTCGTCCCGGACGACGCGCGTCGCGCTCACTCCCCGGCGATGTCCTGGAGCACGGCGATCAGCGTGCGAACGGGGACGCCGGTGCCGCCCTTGCCGATGTAGCCGAACGGACCGCCGGTGTTATAGGCCGGGCCCGCTACGTCGAGGTGGGCCCACTGCACGTTCTCCGGGACGAACTCCTTGAGGAACAGCCCGGCCGAGAGCATGCCGCCCCAGCGGTGCGGCGCGACATTGGCCAGGTCGGCGATCTTGGAGTTCAGGTCGCCGCGCAGTTCGGCGGGAAGCGGCATGGCCCAGCCGTTCTCCCCGACCTCGCGGGAGATGCGGGCGACTCGGTCGCGGAACTCGTCGGTGCCCATCACGCCGGGCGTGCGGGTGCCGAGCGCGACCATCTGCGCCCCGGTCAGGGTGGCCACGTCGATCAGATACTCCGGGTCGTCCTCGCTCGCGCGCACGATCGCGTCGGCGAGGATCAACCGGCCCTCGGCGTCGGTGTTGAGCACTTCGACGGTGATGCCGCCGTACTGGGTGAGCACGTCGCCGGGGCGCTGCGCGGTGGCCGACGGCATGTTCTCCGCCATCGGCACGGTCGCGGTGACGGTGAGGGGCAGGCTCAGCCGCGCGGCCAGCAGCGTCGTGGCGATCACGGCGGCGGCGCCCGCCATGTCGGAGGTCATGTTCTCCATGTTCTGCGCGGGCTTGATGGAGATGCCGCCGGTGTCGAAGGTGATGCCCTTGCCGACCAGGGCGACCTTCTTCGGGCCGCCCGCGTAGGTGATCCGGATCAGGCGCGGCGGGCGCGAGGAACCCTTGCCCACGCCGAGCACGCCGCCGTAACCGCCCGCTTCCAGCGCTTTCTCATCGAGCACCTCCACGGTGAGGCCCGCGGCCTCGGCGAGTTCCTGAGCACGCGAAGCGAACTCGGCCGGGAACAGATGGCTGGGCGGGGTGTTCACGAAATCCCGTGCGGTGGCGACGGCCTCGGCGGTGACCTGCGCGCGGAACAAGGCTTCTTCGCCGAATCCCGGCTCGGGCACGAGCAACTCGACGCGGGCCACGGGCCGCTCGTCCGGCTTGGGCGCCGACTTGTCCGAGCGGAACGGGGTGAACGAGTAGGCGCCCAGGTAGAAGCCCTCGGCGGCGGCGCCGATATCCAGCCCGGACAGCGTGGTCACCACCAGTTCGGTGCCGGACAGCGAGCGGGCGGCCACACCGGCCGAACGGCGGATCTGCTCAGCGTCGAGCTTCTCGGCGGAGCCGAGGCCGACGGCCAGGACGCTGCTCACGCCGTCCAGCCCGACGGGCGCCGGGATGCGGGTCAGCTCCTCGGCTTTGCCCTTGGCGCCCACCACGCCGAGCTGATCGAGCAGTTCCGTGCGCACGTCGGCGGTGAGCACGTCGCCGAACAGGTCCTCGGGCACGATGGCGGGACCGTCCTCCGAGGAGGTCAACCCGATGACGAGCACATCGGTGTCCGCGCCGATGGTCTCGGTGCGTGCCAGTTCCGGTCCGAGCGAGCGATCTGCAACAGCGGTCATTGGCACAGGCTATTCGCTTCGTTCCGGATGGCGCACCGCGACGCCGTCGAGCAGGAGTTCCACCGAGGTCGCGAGCAGGTCGTCGAAGTCCATCTCGAAGGTGGAGTCGAGGTCGGTGAAGTAACGGTGCAGGACGGGACGCAGCGCCGGGTCGAGCAGTTCGGCGAGTTCGCGCGGCGCGGCCGTCTCGGCGGCGTCGCGCGGATCGCCGAGGCGGTCGGCGCGCTCGGAACTCCACAACAGCGCGAGCCCTTGGACCAGGCCCGACAGTGCCAGGTAGATCGCGAATCCGGTCTGCCGGGTCAGGCCGGGATGGTCGAGGGCGGCGAAGTTGCGCTCCAGGACGTCCAGCAGCGCCGGGCCCAGCGGCGGACGGACGCGCGCCAGCAGCGGCAGCATCCACGGATGCCTGCGGTAGAGGCGCCACTCCTCGTGCGCTTCGTGCCGTAGCCGGGGACGCCAGCCGCCGCACTCCGTCCCGGGCGGCGGGATCTCGTCGAGCGCCAGCTCCGCCATGCTCGCCAGGAGCGCTTCGCGGTCGGGGAAGTGGCGGTAGAGGGTGGCGGTCGCGACGCCGAGCGCGCCGGCCAGGCGGCGCATGGTGAGACCGTCGAGCCCGTCGCGGTCGGCCAGCTGCACCGCCGCGCGTGCGATGCCGACGGTGGTGAGCCGCGCCGGACGGGTGGGGCGGCGCACCGGAATCGCCGCGCGGCGGGCGCGATAGGCGCGGGCTTGGCAGGAGCGCGAGCAGTACTTGCGCCGTCGGCCCCGGCTGGGCTGGGCGAGGTCGCCGTGGCAGATAGCGCAGGTCATCCGGATTCCGTTTCGACACACGAACAGGTGTGACGAAATGGTAGTGATTCGGCTTCGACCTGCCTAGATTCATGCGTGAATACGGTGTTCGCAGGGAAAGGGAGGCGGATGGAGATCACCGCTCGCCAGGCGGGTGTCCAGGACCGTGACGCGCTGATCGAGGCGTTCGGCATCGCCAGCGCGGACGAGGTGGTGACCGCGTGGGTGCTCGAAGGACAGCCCGATACGGGTTTCCGTACCGCGTTCGTGCCCGGTCTGGTCGATCGAGCGTTGCGCGACGACGAGATCTGGGTCGCGGGCGCGGGCGAGGAGATCTGGTCGATGTCGATCTGGCAGCACGTCACCTCGGTCGAACGATTCGCCGACGAAGCCGCCGAGGCGCGGACCATGCTCGAGCAAGCTCCCGATCTGCGCGTGGCGCAGCGGCTGGTGATCGTCACCGACCTGCTCGCCCGCGAACACCCCCGGGAGCTCCCGCATCGGTACCTGCAGGTGATCGTCACGGTGCCGGAGCATCGCGGAAAGGGGGCCGGTGCGGCGATTCTCGCCGATCGGTTGAAGGCGGCATCCGAAGCGGACGCCCCGGCGTTCCTGGAAGCCAGCACCGAACGATCCGCCCGGCTCTACCGCCGCTGCGGATTCGCGCCGACCGGAACGACGCACACTTTGCCGCAGAACGGCCCGACGCTCATCCCGATGTGGTTCCGGCCTCAGTGCGTGCGAGCGTCGGACGCCCTGGTCCCGGATAAGCTCGGCTGGTGACCGAGACGAACCTGCTGCAAGGACCCATCCACGCCGTGCACGTCGAGCTGGGGGCGACCTTCGCGCCATTCGGCGGCTGGGAGATGCCGGTGTCCTATGCGGGCACGGTGACCGAGCACCAGGCGGTTCGCACGACGGTGGGGCTGTTCGACGTCAGCCATCTCGGCAAGGCGACGGTGCGCGGCCAGGGCGCCGCGGCGTTCGTGAACTCGGCCCTGACCAACGATCTCGGCCGGATCCGGGCGGGCAAGGCGCAGTACACACTGTGCTGCGCCCCGGACGGCGGAGTGATCGACGACCTGATCGCCTACTACGTCGGCGACGAGGAGATCTTCCTGGTGCCGAACGCCGCCAACACCGCGGCGGTCGTCGCGGAACTGAGCAAGGTCGCGCCCGAGGGCGTCACGGTGACCGACGAGCATCGCGACTACGCCGTGTTCGCCGTGCAGGGCCCGCGCTCCGGCGAGGTGCTGAGCGCGCTCGGGCTGCCCACCGACCTCGAGTACATGGCCTACGCCGACGCCGAGTGGGACGGCCGTCCCGTCCGGGTCTGCCGCACCGGATACACCGGCGAGCACGGCTACGAATTGCTGCCGCGCTGGGCCGACGCCGAATCGCTGTTCCGCGCCTTGGTCGAGCGGGTGCGCGCCGCCGAGGGCCAGGTGGCCGGGCTCGGGGCCCGCGACACCCTGCGTACGGAGATGGGCTATCCGCTGCACGGGCACGAACTCTCCCTGGACATCTCCCCGGTGCAGGCGCGCTGCGGGTGGGCGGTCGGCTGGCAGAAGCCGGAGTTCTGGGGGAAGGCCGCTCTGGAACAGGAGAAGTCGGCCGGTCCGCGCCGAATCCTGCTGGGGCTGAAAGCACTCGACCGGGGTGTGCTCCGGCAAGGGCAGACCGTGCTGCGTGATGGCGAGCCCGTCGGCGAAACCACTTCCGGCACCTTCTCGCCCACCCTCAAGGTCGGCATCGCGCTGGCATTGCTCGACACCGCGGCGGACATCCAACCCGGCGCCGAGGTCGAGGTCGACGTGCGCGGCCGCCGCGTGCGCTGCGAAATCGTGCGCCCGCCGTTCGTGCGGACCAGCACCAAGTGACCCGTCCTTCTCCCGGACGCATGGGCGATCGGCTGCGGGCGGCGCTGCGCTGAAGGGTGTGGACCGAGGCGAAATGGCCGGAATCGGGCCGGATAGGATCGTCGCCATGACCGCTGCCGCACAGTTCACCCGTATTCCGCACCCCGCGCCGCTTCCGGCGCAGCGGCGACAGGAGGTACTGGCGGAGCCGGGGTTCGGGCGGTACTTCACCGATCACATGGTCTCGATCGATTACGTCGGTGGCACGTGGACGAACGCGCGGGTGGAGCCGTACGGGCCGCTGGCGCTGGACCCCGCCACCATGGTGTTCCACTACGGCCAGGCCATCTTCGAGGGACTCAAGGCCTACCGGCACGGTGACGGCAGCGTCTCCTGCTTCCGCATCGACGCCAACGCCGCGCGTTTCCGCCGGTCGTCTCGCCGGATGGCGATGGCCGAGCTGCCCGACGAGCTGTTCATCGAGTCGGTGCGCCAACTGCTCGAGGTCGACCGCGAGTGGGTGCCCGCTGCGGGCGGCGAGGAATCGCTGTACCTGCGGCCGTTCATGTTCGCGACCGAGGCCGGGCTCGGCGTGAAGCCCGCCGCGGCGTACAAGTACCTGCTGCTCGGTTCCCCGGCGGGGGCGTACTTCCCGCGTGGCGTCAAGCCGGTGCGGGTCTGGCTGTCCACCGAATACGTGCGCGCCGCGCCGGGCGGCACCGGCGAGGCGAAGGTCGCCGGCAACTACGCGGCTTCGCTGCTGGCCCAGGCCGAGGCGTCGGCCAAGGGCTGCGACCAGGTGGTGTGGCTGGACGCGTGTGAGCGCCGCTACGTCGAGGAGATGGGTACCAACAACCTGTTCTTCGTCTTCGGTTCCGGCTCCGACGCGCGCCTGGTCACCCCGGAACTGTCCGGCTCGCTGTTGCCCGGCATCACCCGCGACTCGCTGCTCACCCTCGCCGCCGATTCCGGCTTCCCGGTCGAGGAGCGCAAGATCTCGGTCGAGGAATGGCGCAAGGGCGCCGAATCCGGTGAGATCACCGAGGTTTTCGCGTGCGGCACCGCCGCGGTGATCACGCCGGTCGGCTGGGTTCGCTCCGGTGAGGGCGAATTCACCATCGGCGGTGGCGAGCCCGGCGCGGTCACCATGGCCCTGCGCGACACCCTCACCGGCATCCAGCGCGGCACCTTCGCCGACAAGCACGGGTGGATGCGGCGGATGTGACTCAGCCCGGCATCAGCATGTGCCACTGCTCCAGCGTCTGCGGACGCATGACGTAGTTTTTGTCCCGGACAGTGGACAGCGCGGCGCTGGGTTCCTGCGAGTACCAGTGGCCCGGATAGACGACCGGGTCGCCGGCGAGTCCGGCCAGGTAGCGCAGGCTGCGGAACATTTCGTCCGAATCGCCGCCGGGGAAATCGGTGCGGCCACAGCCGTCGACGAACAGGGTGTCGCCCGCGATGAGGCGGTTGTCGAACAGGAAGCACTGACTGCCCGGCGTGTGGCCGGGCGTGTGTAGTAACTCGATGTCGAAAGCTCCGACGGTGACCTTGTCGCCGTGCTCGTGGCCGGTGAACTCGCTCTCGGCGATCCCGGTGACGTTGGCCACCCACGGCAGTTCTTTGGCGTTGACATGCACTGGGACGCTTGTCTTTTCGAGCAGCTCGCGCACACCGCGCAGGGTGAAGCCGAGCATCGTGCCGCCCACGTGATCGGGGTGGTGGTGGGTGGCGAGCACCCCGCTCAGCCGCAGGCCGTCGCCCTCGGCGATGTCCACCAGATCACCCGCGGCGTAGGCCGGATCGATCACCACGCAGTCGCCCGTTTCCCGATCGCCGATCAGATACGCGAAGTTGCGCATCTGCGTCGCGATCGGATCGCCCACGGCGTAGTCGCGTCCCGACAACAGCTGGCGAAAGTACAGGCGCTCAGAAGACATACCGCCCACCTTATTGCCCGACCCAGACGATCCGCGCGCCACCGCCGGAAAAATTCCAGTGACCCAGACTCTCGCCCCCAAGGCCCGCCGGAGACGGTCAGCCGGGCTGGATCGTGAGGGACAGCACGGCCGCGGTGAGGGCCACCGTGGTCTCGATCGCGGCGCCGAGGACGTCACCGGAGAGCCCGCCGAAACGGCGCGCGCAGTGCCGGACCAGAACCGTCGACGCGGCCAGTCCGAGCGTCACGGCCAGCGGGCCGAGCCACGGGCGGCCCGGCACCGCGAACACGGCGAGACCCGCCGTGGTCACCGGCCACATGACCGCGGCGGCGGCCGATTGCGTGCCTGCCACCAGAACACCGAACCCGGTGCCCGGCGCGGCCGGGACACCCCGGCAAGCGAGGATCACCGCGACACGGCCGGTCACGACGGCGAGAGCGGCGGCGAACCACCGGCCCGAATCGGCCAAGGACGCGAACGAGAACGCCTGTATGCCGATGACGAACGCCAGCCCGGCGACGCCGAATGGTCCGGCCCCGCCGCTTTTCATGATCTGCCTTGCCCGCTCCGGCGGCCCATAGCTGCCGAGCCCGTCCAAGGTGTCGGCCAGGCCGTCGAGATGCATACCCCTGGTGATCAACGCCAGCGCGCCGACCACCAGCAGCCCGGCCAGCGCGGCGCTCGCCCCGGCCCCGGTCAGCGCCCAGAGCAGGCCCGCCGCCCCGGCCCCGAGCAGGGCGCCGACCAGCGGCGCCAGCAGGATCGCCCGCCCCGCCGCCGCGCGGTCCACGGCATCCGGCCCGCGCACCGGGAGCACCGTGAGCCAGGAGATCGCCAGCCGAACCCCGTTCACGCCGGTCCTCCGCGGACGGGCGGTGCTTCCCTGGGGGCCGGGTGCCGCGGGCGGCCTGCCGACGCCTGCGGATCACCGCTCGAAGCCCTGAACTGTCCCGCAGGAACCAGGTCACGGCAGCCGCGCCGAGTCGGAGGCAGGCGGCGGCCTCGCGGCAGGGCGGACTTCACTTGCGCAGGTTCGGCGGGGCGCTCGCCGGTTCGGGGTCGGAGGTGCTGACGCCCGCTTCGGCGAAGGTGGACATCTCCGAGAGCGCGGCCACCGCCGAGCGGAGGATCGGAAGGGCGGTCAAGGCGCCGGAGCCTTCGCCGAGGCGCATGGTCAGGTCGAGCAGCGGATCCAGGCGCAGGTGCCGCAGCGCGAGTTCGTGTGCCGGTTCGGTGGAGCGGTGACCGGCCAGCCACCAGGCGCTCGCGCCCGCGGCGAGATCCTCTGCGACCATCGCCGCGGCCGTGACGACGACGCCGTCCAGGACGACGGGCGTACGACGGGTGGCGGCCTGGGCGAGGAACGCCGCCATCGCGGCGAAGTCGGCGCCCGCGGCCACGCGGAGAAGTTCGACCGGGTCCTTCACCACCGGGCGGGCACGGCGCATCGCGTCGCGGATCGCGGCGACCTTGCGGATCCATCCGGCGTCGTCGACGCCGGTGCCGCGGCCGACCGCCGCGACCGGCTCGGTATCGGTCAGGCTCGCGACGAGCACGGTGGCCGGAGTGGTGTTGCCGATGCCCATGTCACCCGCGATCAGCAGGTCGGCGCCCGCGTCGATCTCCTCGTCGGCGATGGCACGGCCTGCTTCGATCGCCGCTCGGACCTCCTCGGCGGTGAGCGCGTCCTCGCGATCGATCGCCCCGCTGGAGCGGCGCACCTTGTGCTCGGACACCTGCGGATCGGTGTCGGCGTCGACGGAGATGTCCGCCACCCGAACCGTCGCGCCCGCCACCGCCGCCAGCGCGTTCACCGCGGCGCCGCCACCCAGGAAGTTCGCGACCATCTGCGCGGTGACCTCACTCGGATACGCCGACACCCCGTGCCGCGCGACGCCGTGATCCCCGGCGAAGACCACGACCCTGGCGCGCTCGAACTGCTTCGGCGGGCACGTGCCCTGGCAAGCCGCCACCCAGTTGCCGAGTTGCTCCAATCGGCCCAGTGCGCCAGCGGGTTTGGTCAGCTGCGCCTGCCGTTGCTCGGCCGCTGCACGAAACTGTGTGTCCGGAGGCGCTACCGGTCCGAATCCGTGCGTCACTATCGAGCCTTTCGGTCATGGCGGTTCCGCCGACTACGCCGCCCAATCTTGCCATTGCCCCTTCGTGCCGTGGGTCCGTGACCTGATCTCCGGCGGGGGGCGGTGCGACCGATCCGCGCGGTTCACCGCCGGTCGTCGCTCGTAGTCGCGCGGGCTACTTGAGACGGAGGGGAAGGCCCGCTACGACCAAGAAGGCCTCGTCGCAGACCTGGGCCAAGCGCTGGTTGAGGGTGCCGATCTCGTCGCGGAAGAGGCGGCCCGAACGCGTGGCCGGGATGACGCCCATGCCTACCTCCGGGCTGACGATCACGAGATCACCGGTGTAGGCGGCGACGGCCGCGACCAGTGCGTCGGTGTCGGGGGAGACCGTGCCGCGCGGAGCCTCCCAAGCCTCGCGCGCGTCGATGCGGGCGGTCAGCCAGGTGCCGATGTCGTCGATCAGGGTCACGTCGGGCGGCGTGGGCATGAACGCGGTGAGAATCGCTGTCGGGTCCGCGCTTTCGATGGTCGACCAGCCCGCCGGGCGGCGGCCGCGATGTTTCGCGATGCGCTCGGCGAAATCATGGTCGGCGGGATCGGGCACGGCGGTCGCGAGATAGCGCACCGGGCCGCCGGCCCGGAGCGCGAGATCCTCCGCGAACGCCGACTTCCCGGACCGCGCGCCACCCAGGACAAGGATGCTGCGCGGCGCCGCGGGCGAGGGACTTTCCGACACGAGTGCACGGTATCAATCGAACGGCGGATTGCCGCGTGACTCCCGATGCACGCCCGGTGCGTGCCGCGCTCCGGCGAACTTCGGAATGCGGCCTGCGGCGAGACGTGCCGAGCGGGCGCGGCGGTAGGCCCGAACAGATGGTGGCGGCGGGTCCGGTCCCAGGCGGGATCGTCGGGCACCTTACGGGCTAGGGGGTCGTCGAGGCACTGCGTATCGGACGCGAGTCGTGTTCTTCGATGTCGCAGGCCAGTCAGCCGGTCATGCTCGCCAGGTCGGCCGTAGCGATCCACATACGTGTTCGATGTCCGCGGTTCTGCGGTGCCTTTCAGCGCGCGGACTCGGTGCAGTTGGGTGAGTGCCGCGGTCCGGCAGATTCCGCCGGGTCCCATCGCCGTTCCGTCATCAGGCGGGTGTGTCCGAGCTGCGTCCGAAGCGGCGGCGGTACTCGGTGGGGGCGATGCCGACGAGGCGCTGGAAGTGGTGGCGCAGGAGGGCGCCGGAGCCGAAGCCGGAGCGGTCGGCGATGTGTTCCAGTCCGAGGTCGGTTTCCTCGAGCAGTTGCTTGGCCAGCAGCACGCGCTGGTTGGTGAGCCATTTCACGGGGGTGGTTCCGGTCTCGGCGGCGAATCGGCGCGCGAAGGTGCGGGTGGACATGTTGGCGCGGGCGGCCAGGTCTTCCACCGTGTGCGGCAGGTCGAGGTGCTCGTTCATCCACTCCAAGGTGGGGATCAGGCTGTCGGAGGTGCAGGCCGCGACGGGGCGTTCGATGAACTGGCGCTGCCCGCCGTCGCGCTGCGGGGGGACCACCATCCGCCGCGCGATCGCGTTGGCCACGCCGCTGCCGAGTTCGCGCCGCACCAGGTGCAGGCAGGCATCGATGCCCGCGGCGGTGCCTGCGCTGGTGATCAGGTCACCCTCGTCGACGAACAGCACGTCCGGATCGACAGTTGCCTCGGGGTACTCGGCCGCGAGTGTCTCCACGTAGCGCCAGTGCGTGGTGCATTTGCGGCCGTCGAGCAACCCGGCCGCCCCGGCCAGGAACGCTCCGGAACACACGGTGAGCACGGTCGCCCCGGCGGCCGCAGCGTCGCGGATGGCCGTGACGACCCGCGGATCGAATCCATGGTCGGCCGCGGCGGCGGGAATGGCCACCAGATCGGCCGCCGCCAGTTCCTCCAGCCCGTACTCCGGTGTGACTGTGATGCCGGGGCTGGTCGAGTGCAGCGGGACACCCGGCTCGGCCCCGCACACCCGGAAATCGAAGGCGGGCAGTCCGTCGGCCGTGCGGTCGAGGCCGAAAACCTCGCAGATGACCCCGAATTCGAACATGGCCATGCGTTCGGACAGCACCACGGCGACCTTCGACAGCATGCGCCCAGTCTAGTGGCCGTATTTTTGCGAACTATGTCAGTACCGCCACTTTCGGCGGTAAATCGCTGACCGCAAAATTACTGCCATGGTTACTTTTCTCATCACCCTGGCGGTCATCGTGGCTTTCGCCATACTCATCACCCGCGGCACCGACCGCGCGGGATCCGCGCAAGTGATCGACCGCGACGTACAGCGGCTGCACTCCGAGCTGACGGCGATGCTCGGCCGCAACACCCACCACCGCTGACCGGCCAGCGCCGCAGGCGCTGGCAAACTACACAGCTTCGCCGGGAGTTACTCGCGGCTTCGGGGCGCGCATCTTGCGGATCTGCGAGGCGCGGACGAAGGCGTACCAGCCGAGGCGGTAGCCGCCGTCGGTGGTCTCCGGGAAACGCTCCCTGACCCGGTTGTTCACCACGCGGCCGAGCAGGACGCCCTCGATGCCCATGAACAGCATCATCACCAGCATGGCCAGGGTGACGACGGTCTGCAGCGCGGGCGCGAGGAACATCGAGAAGATCAGCACCAGCGCCATCGGCATGAACAGGCCGACCAGGTTGCGCCGGGCGTCGACGATGTCGCGGACGAAGGCCCGGACCGGGCCCTGGTCGCGGGGCGGCAGGTATTTGTCCTCGCCCGCGAGCATGCGCTCCCGTCGATCCGCGGCGGCCTCGCGCCGCTTCGCGGACGCCGCCTTGCGCTCCGCTCTGGTGCCCCGCGCGGCCTTGCGCCGGGCGCGGGCCTCCTTCGCGGTGAGCGGAGCGGGTGCTATCGGGCCGCGGCGCTTGCCTTGCGCGTCACGGCGTTTCGGGGTGGGACGGCCCTTGCCCGCGGTGGCCGTGGCCGCCGCGCGGGTGCTGCTTGCGGCCGAGTCGCCGTTCGTGACCACCGTCGATGCGGCGGTCGCGTCGGTGGTGCTGGACTCGCCGCGACGGAACAATTTCACACCGACCAGGCTATTCGATGGGTGGCGCGGCGAGAAATGCGGTCCGATTCGCCCGGAGTGTGCGGGCTCACGGAGGTTGCGTGTCACCGCGGACCGGCTGGTGGCAAGATGGAGGAATAGCAGCCCGCCGAGTGGTGTTTACCGACACGACCCGTGCGCTGTTCCACGGGTTCGACCACAGGTTCCTCGAGGAGAGTTCATGACTGTGCAGAACGAGACCGCCACCCACGGTGTGACTCTGACCGACGCCGCCGCCACGAAGGCGAAGGCCCTGCTCGACCAGGAGGGCCGCGACGACCTGGCGCTGCGGATCGCGGTGCAGCCGGGTGGTTGCGCCGGCCTGCGTTACCAGCTGTTCTTCGACGACCGCTCGCTCGACGGCGACCTGACCGTCGACTTCGGTGGCGTCACGCTGGCCGTCGACCGGATGAGCGCGCCATACGTGCAGGGCGCCTCGATCGACTTCGTCGACACCATCGAGAAGCAGGGCTTCACCATCGACAACCCGAACGCCACCGGCTCCTGCGCCTGCGGCGACTCCTTCAACTGAGGTAGCGGCGTCCCGGCGCGGTCGCGGAGATCGGCCGCGTTCGATCGGAACAACTGATCTCGTAAGGACATGGGTAACTCGTCGGGAACGCCCAGGACCGAGCGGCACTTGCGCAAGACCTGAACGCAAATCCGGTGCCGCTCAACTAGTACGGCCTGAAGACCCGGAGAGGCGGCATCAGCTACGGTGAGATCGGGACTCGCGTCCCGGTCTGCACCGCCTGCCGCCTACCGTTGAAGGGGCTCAGCCACGTGTCCATCGCCGTTTCCGCGTCCATTGCGACCGACCACCTCATGCGTTTTCCCGGACGGTTCGCCGACGTACTGCTGGCCGATCAGCTCGACCACGTGTCGCTGAGCTTCCTCGTCGACGATCTGCAGATCCGTCGCGGAGGCGTCGGTGGCAACATCGCCTATGCCATGGGCCTGCTCAATCGGACGCCCCTGCTGATCGGAGCCGTCGGCGCCGACTTCGGCGAGTACCGCGCCTGGTTGGAGAAGCACGGGGTCGACTGCTCCACCGTGCTGGTGTCCGACCGCGCGCACACCGCGCGTTTCGTCTGCACCACCGACGACGACATGGCCCAGCTCGCGTCGTTCTACCCCGGCGCGATGAGCGAGGCCCGCGACATCTCCATCGCCGAACTCGCCGAGACGCGGGACCTCGACCTCGTCCTGATCGGCGCCAACGACCCGGAGGCGATGCTGCGGCACACCGCCGAGTGCCGCGAATTGGGGATCCCGTTCGCCGCCGATCCCTCGCAGCAGCTGGCCCGCTTGGACGGCGACCAGTCCGTGCAGCTGATCGACGGCGCCGCATACCTTTTCACGAACAAGTACGAGTGGGGTCTGCTGCTGCAGAAAACCGGCCTGACCGAGGAAGAGGTCGCCCAGAAGGTTGGCGTCCGCGTCACCACCCTGGGCGCGGACGGCGTGCGGATCGTCGATCGCGACGGCACCGACGTGACCGTCGGCGTCGTGCCCGAGATCGAGAAGGTCGAGCCGACCGGCGTCGGTGACGCCTTCCGCGCCGGCTTCCTCACCGCGCACACCGCCGGGCTGAGCCTGGAGCGTTCCGCGCAGCTGGGCTCGCTGATCGCCGTGCTCGTGCTGGAGACCATGGGCACCCAGGAGTGGACGCTGACCAAGGAGTCCGCGCTCGAGCGCCTCAGCCAGGCCTACGGTCCCGAAGCCGCGGCGGACATCAAGACGCTGCTGTAGACCGTGCGGACGAAAGGCGCGCACCCGGCCGGGTGCGCGCCTTTCCCGCGTTTCGGGGTCAGAGCGAGACCGGGTAGACCGGCTCTTGGATCTCCGGCTTGATCCGGTCCTCGACGAAGATGCCGTGCCACACCATGAACACCAGCAGTGTCCACAGCCTGCGGCTGTGATCGGCGGTCCCGGCCCGGTGCGCGACCAGCATCTCGCTGATCGCGGCCTTGTTCAGCAGGTGGTCGGTCTGCGACTCCGCGATCTGCTGCTGCGCCCAGTCGTAGAGTTCCGTGCCGCGCAGCCAGTGCCGCAGCGGGACCGGGAAGCCGAGTTTGGCGCGGTGTAGCACGTGCGGCGGCACGATGCCCTCCAGCGCCTGACGCAGCGCGTACTTCGTGGTCTCCTTGGTGATCTTCTGGTCGAACGGCAATCCCTCGGCCGCCTTCAGCACCTCGGAGTCCAGGAACGGCACGCGCAGTTCCAGCGAGTTGGCCATGGTCATCTTGTCGGCCTTGACCAGGATGTCGCCGCGCAACCAGGTGAACAGGTCCAGGTGCTGCATCCGGGCCACCGGATCCCAGCCGCGCGACTGCGCGTAGAGCGGCGCGGTGACGTCCTGGTGGGTCCATTCCGGCCGGAACTCGCGCAGCACGGCGCGCAGCTGGGCGTCGCTGAAGCTGCGCGCGTTGCCGTAGTAGCGCTCCTCCAGCGTGAGCGAGCCGCGGTGCAACAGGCTCTTGCCCCTCGTGCCGTCCGGAATCCGGTCCGACAGCTTGCCCGCCAGCCTGCGCAGGCCGCGGGGCAGCTTCTCGAACGGCTTCAACGACAGCGGCTCGCGGTAGATGGTGTACCCGCCGAACAGCTCGTCGGCGCCCTCACCCGAGAGCACCACCTTGACGTGCTTGCGGGCCTCCTTGGCGACGAAGTACAGCGGGACCAGCGCCGGGTCGGCCACCGGGTCGTCGAGGTACCAGACGATCTCCGGGATCGCCGCGGCGAACTCGGCGGGGGAGACCACCTTCACCACGTGCCGCGCGCCGATCGCCTCGGCGCTCTCGGCGGCCACGTCCACCTCCGAGTAGCCCTCGCGCTCGAACCCGGTGGTGAACGTGATCAGCTTCGGGTTGTGCCGCATGGCCAGCGCCGCGACCGCGGTGGAGTCGATGCCGCCGGACAGGAACGAGCCGACCGTCACGTCGGCGCGCATGTGCTTGGCGACCGAGTCCTCGAGCGCAGCGGCGATCTCCCAGTAGCGGGACGCCGCCGAGCCGGGGGTGAACGGGCGCACCGGGAACTTCGGGGTGAAGTACCGGGTGACGACCGGCGCCGCGCCGGGCCGCACGGTGGCGTAGCTGCCCGATTCCAGCCTGCGGACGTCCTTGTGCAGCGTCTCCGGCTCGGGCACGTACTGCAGCACCGTGTAGTGCTCCAGCGCGCGCGGGTCCAGCTCGTCGCTCAGCCGCAGCACGGGCAGCAGTTCGAGCAGGCTCTTCTTCTCACTGCCGAACGCGGTTCCGCCCGGCCCGGTGGCCAGGAACAGCGGTTTGATGCCGAACGGGTCGCGGGCCAGGAACAGCTCGTTGGTCTCGGTGTCCCAGATCGCGAAGGCGAACATGCCGCGCAGCCGCCGCACCGCCTCCGGACCCCAGTAGTGGAACGCCGCGACGATGGCCTCGCTGTCGCCCTCGGTCTGGAAGATCTTGCCGTCCGGGAACTCGGCGGCGTGCGCCTCGGCGAGTTCCGCGCGCAGCTCGAGATAGTTGTAGATCTCGCCGTTGAAGGTGAGCGCGTAGCGGTCGGGCCGCTCGGGCGGGCCCCAGCGCAGCGGCTGGTGCGAGTGCTCGATGTCGATGATCGACAGGCGGTTGAAGCCGAAGATCACATGGTCGTCGTGCCAGGTGCCGCGCTCGTCCGGACCGCGGTGGCGCACGCAGTGCAAGGCCTCGTAGACCTGCTCCACCGTGCCAGGTGCCGCCTCGTCAGATGCCAGGAATCCGAGCAGTCCACACACGGCGTCGGCAACCTCATTTCTCACAGTCGGGATACGCGCGCACCGGATGGGGCGCAAGGGGACGAAATCTAGTGTCCGAGTATGCCGCACCTAGGGCGTCCGCGCGTCGCGCGCGTCACGTCAGGACGGAATCGCTGGTGACGATGATCCCGGCGGGCTCGGTGAGGTGTCGAAGCCGACCCGACGACAAAGGGGGGGTGCGTTTGGTCTACGCTGCGTAGTACTCAGGTCTCTCTCAGGCGACCCGCGCGCGAATGCGCCGGCCCGGGGAGTGCCCTGATACGAGCTTAGGACGTATCGTCGGGGCCCATCGCAGCCCGGACGATGCACTGTCGGAATGTGTGGCGACCAGGAAGGCGTGAGCGTGGCGCACAAGGCGAGCGAAGAGATCGGGGCACGACCCGCCCGGGGTCGGCAGGGCCGTATCCTTCGGCGGGCCGGGCTGGCGGTGTCCTTGGGGATCACCGCGCTGCTCGTCTCGGGCTGCTCGATCGACACTGTTTGGCTGCGGTTCGGCTGGCCGTCCGGCATCACGCCGCAGGCCACCCGGATGCGGGAGTTGTGGACCTGGTCGGTCATCGCCGCGCTGGCGATGGGCGTGCTGGTCTGGGGTCTGACCTTCTGGACCATCGCGTTCCACCGCAAGAAGGCCGACTCTCCGGAGTTCCCGCGCCAGACCGGCTACAACGTGCCGCTGGAGCTGACCTACACGGCGATTCCGTTTGTCATCATCGCCGTGCTGTTCTACTTCACCGTGGTCGTGCAGAACTACGTGCACGAGAAGGTGGACAACCCCGACGTCACCGTCGACGTGACCGCCTTCCAGTGGAACTGGAAGTTCGGCTACCGCAACGTCGACTTCAAGGACGGCTACCGGTTCGACGGCATCGACACCGCGCGTGAGGCGCTGAACCAGGAGCAGCTCGAGGGGTACAAGGAACGGACCAAGGACGGTCACCCGCAGCCGGGCCCGGTGCACGGCAAGCCGGAGAACGACATCCTCTCCTACCTGCACTACGACAAGGTCGAGACGATCGGCTCGAGCAGCGAGATCCCGGTCCTGGTGCTGCCGACCGGCAAGGTCATCGAGTTCCAGCTCGCCGCCGCCGACGTGATCCACGCCTTCTGGGTGCCGGAGTTCCTGTTCAAGCGCGACGTGATGCCCAACCCGAAGGAAAACCACTCCGACAACGTCTTCCAGATCTCCAAGATCGAGAAGGAAGGCGCGTTCGTCGGCCGCTGCGCCGAGATGTGCGGCACCTTCCACTCGATGATGAACTTCGAGGTCCGCGCCGTCACGCCGGAGAAGTTCACCAAGTACCTGGACGCGCGCCAGGCGGGCAAGACCAACGCCGAGGCGCTCCAGTCCATCGGGGAGTCTCCGGTCGCCACGTCCACCGCGCCGTTCAACACCAGGCGCGACACCAAGAGCGCGGCCTCGGCCGAGAGCAAGTGAGGATTGATCTGACATGAAGATCGAAGCGCGGATTTTCGAACTGCTCACGGTGTTCTTCATCATCATCGCGGGCGTGTACGGCTTCTTCACCGGTCAGTCGCGTACGGGTGTCGAGTGGGCGGGCACCACGGCCATGGTGTTGACCGCGGGTCTGTCGCTGATCATCGGGACCTACTTCCGGTTCGTCGCCCGTCGTCTCGACCTGCGCCCGGAGGACTACGAGGACGCCGAGATCGTCGACGGTGCGGGCGACCTGGGCTTCTTCTCGCCCGGCAGCTTCTGGCCGATCACGCTGGCCGCCGCCGGTTCGGTGACCGCGCTCGGCCTGGCGTTCTTCCAGTTCTGGCTGATCGGCATCGGCGTCGTGTGCGTCCTGACCGCCGCCGCCGGGCTGGTGTTCGAGTACTACCTCGGTCCCGAGAAGCACTGAGCCGAAGATCTGCCGAAACGGCCCCACCGGAAAAAAATCCGGTGGGGCCGTATCGCGTGTGCGACGAGCTGCCGAAGCGGCGGAGTCCGGGGTAGCTCCGGGCCCGCACCTGCTATGAAGGTGCGGGTGGGAGAGAAGTTGCTGGAACCGACCTTGAAGGCGTTACCACACGGACCGCACGGCCTCGCTCGCGACCTGGTGACGGGCTCGCAACGGCAGCGCCTGCTGTACGGGGTCACGGTCGTCGTCGCCGACCGGGGCTACCTCGATGCGACGATCGCGGATATCGCCGCTGCCGCGAAGGTTTCGCGTCGGACGTTCTATCAGCACTTTCCGGACAAGGAAGCCTGCTTCCTCGCGGCGGCCGAGACCGGCCGCGATCTGATGATCGATCATCTCCGGCAGGTCATGAGGCAGATCTCGTCCGAGCCGGTGACGCCACTCGAAGCGCTCCGCCGCGGCATCCGTGAGTACCTCACGCTGCTGCGCGACGAGCCTTCGTTCGCCCGTGCCTTCTACCTCGAAACCACTGTGGCCGGATCGCGCGCGATCGAGTCGTTCGAACGATGCCAGCAGTGGTTCGCCGGATTCATCCGATCGTGGCGTGCGGCAGCGGGCCCCGTCGACTCCACCGTTCCCGATTGCGCGTACCTGGCGGTCACCGACGCGACCAACGAGGCCATCCGCCGAACCCTCCGTGCCGGAGGAGACTTGCTCGAGCTCGAGGAAGCCGTCGTGTACATCCACCGCGCCTTGCTCGGGCCGCCGACGCCCGCCGACTAGGACAGAACTCTGTCGCCGGCCCCGGTGAGGTTGCAGGATGCGTCGTCGCTGGTGTTGCCACCTTCCGAGGCAATTCTCGCGAACACCTCGGCGCAGTTGACCACAGCTGTTCCGGACCTGTTGCCGAGAATCGTGGAGTCCCGCAGGAGGACGGTGCCGAGAGGGACGTCCACCAGGTCGGTCAACCGGCGTGGAAGGGTGTCGAGGTAGGCCGGCGCGACGTTGATGCCACTGCCGCCGTCGGATGCGGTGTTCCCGGTGATCGTCGCGCGATCGAAGGTCACCACGCCCCTTCCCCGAACGTCGACGCCGCCGCCGCGTCCGGCGAATCCGCCAGGGCGGTACCAGACTCCGGGGTCGACCACGTGGTTGTCCGCGATCGTGGTATCGGTGAAGGTGCAGGTGTTGTCGCACCGCACACCGCCCGCCTCGCCCGCGGAATTGCCGGAGATGACCGTATTCCTCGTCTTCAAGTCCGAGCCGGGCACGTTGAAGATGCCGCCGCCGTATCCGGCGCTGTTGCCCTGGACCACGACGTCGTCGAGAACGAGATCCGACGAATTCGCGATGCCGCCCCCGCCGGTGTCGTAGAACGGGATCTCGTGCTGGGCGGCGACTCCGCCGGTCACCGTCAATCCCGCCAACGTCACCGGCGCGGCGACACTGAGCACCCGGTCGATCCCGTCGGCGTCCAGCACTGTTCGGTCGCGACCGGCGCCGCGCAGCGTCGTGGGGGCGGTCAGGTTCAGGTCGCCCGTGGTCGGATCAGGGTTGCGACCCTGTACTTTCCGCTGGTCGGGGGCGATCGTCAACACGTATCGACCGGCGGGAACCACGATTGTGCTGCCTGGACGGGCATTGGCCGTCTGCACCGCGGCGCGCAGCGTGCAGGCGCCGGAGATCGTGCGGCATTGGCCGCTGCCTGGGTCGGCCGCTACGTCGTCCGTCGTGGAGTCCACCGTTATCACACCCGGCGCACCCGCGGTGGGTGAGGTGTCGGCGTCGGCCGCTGCGGGAAAACCGGCCACGGTTCCCGCGACCAGGGCTGAGATGGCGAATGCGCTGATCGCCGCGGCAGATGTGCTCGTCCTCATGAGGTCTCTGATCCGATCACGAACATGGAGTAAGGTACGCCCGCGTATAAGTAGGGAACGTGAGCGTTTACAACTATGTCGCATCAGAACCCGCTACCGGTGGCGTTTCCGGAATTCGGTCCGCAGTCGCTGATCGGCATCGGCGTCGTCCGCATCCTGACAGCCGCGGCGGGGCCGTGTTCGAGAACTACCTCGGGCCCGAGAAGCGCTCAGTCGGAGTTTCACCGAGTGTGAGTGGCGATTCGGCGGTGCGTGCTCGCGAATCAGACCCGCTGTGTCCGGTTCACCTCAGGCTCCGTTGCGGTCGGAGGCCGCGATCACCTCTGGCGCGCCGAGTAGTGGCGTGAACTCCACGACCTCGTGCGTCGCGACGCCGTGGAGCAGGTACGGATCGGTGGCGAGGATCGAGTCGAGCTGATCGCGCGGCATATCGGTGGCCAGGTAGACGCCGCCCACCAGTGGAACGCGGCGTCCCGCCAGCACGAGGCGCCCTTCGGTGATGAGCTGCTCCAGCCAGCGACCGTGAGCGGGGCGCAGGGGGTCCACTTCGGCGAGCGGAACGGTGTAGGTGACGGTCACGACGAACATGAACGCAACGCTAGCGCTGGCCCTGATCGGTGGTCACGGCGATTTCCGGCGGCACGCGCACCAGCGGCCCTCGACCGAGGGACGGTGCGGGCCGAACCGCTACTCGGCTTCGTACCGCAGCGAGTTCTCCGAACGGCAGATCTCCTCGATGCCGGAGACGATGTCGCGCAACTGTTCCGACGGGAGCGCGGCAGGGCGCAGGCGGCAGGTGAAGGTGATCAGGCCGTGGTCTTCGGCGGGCAGGCCGCGGGCGGCGGATTCGGCGCGCAGGTAGCGCGAGCGGACGCCGTAGGTCATCGCGGAGATGACCGTGAAGCAGCCGGTGCGTTCCCGGTGTCCCGAGAACAGATCGTGGAGGCGGTAGAACACCGACGTATAGCTCGACAGGGGCGCGAAAATGCCCACCCGGTAGGCGGGACCACGCTCGGACGAGCTGAGCGCCGTATCGGCCAGATACTCCGCATCGCGGAGGGTTTGCACCTTCGGCGCGAACAGCACCGCGCCCGCGGCCGCGTTGCGCACAGGCATGCCCGCCTTCCCGGGCGCGGCGGAGGCGATGGCGCCCAGCGATTTCCGCGCGCGCGACCCGACCTCGCGCCGGGCGCGCAGTCCCCTGGTGGGCGCGGTGGGGTACAGGCTCGACCACTGCCCGAAGCGCACGGTGCCCAGCTGCACGTGACCGGTGCCGACCGGGCGCGCCACCTTCAGCGGCGCGGTATCGACCCAGCGGCCGACCTGCAGTTCGGCGTTGCCGGGCCGCAAGATCTCCGCATAGGCGTGCTCGACGAAGGAGTCGAAGTCCAGGAACCGGTCGGCGTCGGTGGTCAGCCAGGTGTGTTCCTTGTCGATCTCGATCGCGTCCAGGGTGAGCGCGGTGATGATGCCCGCCCGGCCGCCCGCGCCCAGGATGCGCTGGAACCGTTCGGTGTGGTGGGTGCGCCCGCAGGTGCCGATGCGCCCGTCGGTGTCCACGTACTCCAGATCGACGATCTGGTCGATGAACAGGCCGTGTTTGTGCGAGGCCGCGCTGACGCCGCCGACCGAGGCGAAGCCGCCCGCGGTGATGTCGCGGTGATCGCCGACGACGGGCAGGCCGAGGCCGTGCGCGCCGAGCCTGCGGTCGATATCGGAGAGTTTGGCGCCCGCCTGCACCCGGACGGTGCGCCGGCCCAGGTTGATGTCCAGCACCTGATTCATCCGGCGCAGCGACACCACGGTCGGCTGAGCGGGCAGCGCGAGGCCCTCGTCGAGCAGCTCGCCGCCGCGCACCATCAGCCGTTCCGATCGCCCGCGTGAATCCCGCACCGTGCGAACGACATCGGCGGTATCGCGGGGGAGGTATTCCTCGGCGTTGGAGACAATGTGCGGCGTGCTCATGGCAGAAGAGCTAACCACAGCGCGGCCCGCGCCGCTCCCCCGAAGCGGGGTGTCACCGCGACGCCGGCGCAAGGCTCTTGCTGAACAGGACGGATCCGGCGGCGTCGCACAGATCTACGGTCAGTTCTCTTGACCTTCCGTCGATGCGCACCTCGCCGAAATGCTGGAAGGCGTCCAGTGGCGAGCTGTTCTGCACCGGCGGGGCGTGCACGTAGACCGCCTCCGGACCGAACGTGCCGTCGAGCTGGTTCGGGCCGAACGCGCCCGCGTTGAGCGGACCGGAGACGAACTCCCAGAACTCGTCGAAGTCGGTGAAGGCCGCCCGCTCGGGCGAATAACGGTGCGCCGCCGTGTAGTGCACGTCGGCGGTGAGCCAGACGACGTTGGCCACCTTGTTCGCCTTGATCGACGACAGCACCTGGGCGATCTCGCGTTCCCGGCCCGACGGCGCGCCGGGATCGCCGTTGGCGGGTCCCTCGAAGGCGGTGGTGTTCTTCTGTTCGCCGTCCGGGACGACCAAGCCGAGCGGCAGGTCGTTGGCGATGATCTTCCAGGTGGCGGTGGACTCGCGCAGGCTGTCGACGAGCCACTTCGTCTGCGCCGGACCGAAGATGCGGCCGTCGGGGCCGTTGTTCGCGTTGTTGGCGTCCTTGTTCGCGCGCATGTCCAGCACGAAGACGTCGAGCAGCGGACCGTAGGAGATCTTGCGATACAGGCGGCCGTCCACCGCTTCCCTCGGCTCCAGCGGCATCCACTCGTGGAAGGCCTGCCAGGAACGGGTTGCCAGGGTGTCCATGGCCCGTTCGGTGTAGCCCTTGGACTCGCCGACCAGTCCGCCCGGGTACCAGTTGTTCACCGTCTCGTGGTCGTCCCACTGGACCACTTGGGCGACCGAACTGTTGAAGCGGCGGTAGTTCTCGTCGGTCAGGTTGTAGGCGTAGTTGCCGCGGAACTGGTCGAGAGTCTGCGCGACAGCGCTTTTCGCCTCGCTCACCACATTGCGCCAGATCCGCCCGTCGGGCAGGGCGACCGATTCCCGCAGCGGTCCGTCGGCGTAGATCGAGTCGCCGGAGTGCAGGAACAGATGCGGGTCGCGGGCGGCCATGACGGCGAAGATCCTCATGCCGCCCAGCTCCGGGTTGATGCCGTAGCCCTGGCCCGCGACGTCGCCGGACCACTGGAGCCGGATGTCCGACGCGGCGGTGGGCGCGGTGCGGAAGACGCCGGTGACCGGTTCGGAGGTGGCGCCGTCCTCGCCGCGCAGCGTCACCCGGTAGTGCACCTGCGTTCCGGCGGGCAGGCCGTTGACCCGAACCCGGCCGGTGCCGTCGGAATCGGGTGTGAGCAGCGGTCCGGTGAAACGCTTGGGATCGGTGAACGATTCCGTGGCGGCGGTTTCCACCAGCAAGGTGGCGGGGCGATCGGCGCGGGCCCAGATCAGTGCGCCGTCCGCGCGCGGATCACCCACCGCGACACCGTGTGTGAGCACCGGCCGCCCGCGGACCAGCGCGGGGCCGTTGTCCGGCGAGCATGCCGCCAGTGCAGGGGCCGCCACCAGTCCGAGCGCGGAGGCGCGCAATACGGTGCGCCGGGATGGTCTCGAGTCCGAGCCGGTCATGAGGCAACCCTGACGCAACTACGTCAACGGCGCGTGAACGGGCCGGGTCCGTGTGGACAACAAGCAAGAGTCAGTGCGCCAGGCGCGCTATACGGTGGTGCAGTTCGCCCGCCCAGTCCACGCCGCCCAGGTGCTGGTAGTCCACCCACAGCGCGTCGAACACGTCGCGGCCCTCGGAGAGCCAACCGCCGCGCTTGTCCGCCTCCAGGACCACGCTCATGCCGGTCTCGGTCGGAACGAAAGTCACCTCGAGCTGGTTCAGGCCCGGGTAGTGCGGTGAGCCCGCGAACTCGATCTCCTGGTAGAACGGCAGCGTCTGGGGCGTGTCGTGCACCCGGCCGGATTCCACATCCGCGCTACGCAAATGGAATCCCAAGCGTTCCACCGCTTCCAGCAGCACGTGCTGAGCGGGCAGGGCGCCGACGCCGATCGGGTCGGTGTCGGCGGCGTCCACCGCGCCGTGGATCTCCACGATCGTGCGCAGCGAGACCACCGTGCCGGGCAGGTGTCGTCCGTTGTAGAACGTGATCGGTGTTTCCATCGGCGCGCGGGCCGCGAACCGGAACTCCAGCGGCGCGCCCTCGGGCAGATGCAACGGTCCGTGCACTCCGGTACGTCCGAACGCGACGTCGCGCACGCCCTCGTGATCCTCGTACTCCTGCTCGGCCCTGGTCACGAACTCGACGGCCACCTGGGTGATCTCCTGCGCGACCGCCCCGCCCCGCAAACGGATCACGCCCTCCACCGTGCCCCCGGGCTGCACACCCGGCGTGAACAACTCGGTCTCCACTTCGGCCCCACCGACCCCGGCCACCGCCAACAACTTCTTGAACATGCCCGTACTTTCGCCGCGCCGTCTTACCGAAGGCTTGTCATTACCTTGTCGCTGTGGACGACTCGGCCGAGTCTAGGGCAGCGCCGATCGAGCGGCGGCGACGAAGGCGTCGCAAGCAGCGGGATCCTTGTCGCCGCCGGGGTATTCGACGCCGCTGTTGACGTCGACGGCGTACGGGTGGACCTGTCCGACGGCCGCGGCGACCGTCGCGGGCGTGAGGCCGCCTGCCAGCACGACGGGACGGTCGAACTCGGCCATCGTGCCGACGATGGTGGCGCTGATCGACCAATCGTGTGCGCGTCCGGTGCCGCCCAGCCGGTCGGGAGTGCGCGAATCGAGCAGCACCGCATCGCAATACGGAGCCACGGCGCGTGCGGCGCCGACGGCTTCCGGACCGGTCACGTGTACGGCGGCGAGAACCGGGCGCCCGGCCGCGCGTTCGTGTACCCGGGCGACCACATCGGCGGAGACCAGCCCGTGGACCTGGATCGCGTCCACACCCACCCGGTCGGCCAGTGCGATGATCGCCGCCGGGTCCTCCAGATGTGTGACCAGCACGCGCGTGACGAACGGCGGGGTGGCCGCCGCCAGCGTGGCAGCGCGACGCCGGTCGAGCGCGTCTTCACTGACATGCGTTACGCCCGAGATGAATCCGACCGCGTCGGCGCCCGCGGCGACGGCGGCGCGCAGGTCGGCCTCCGATCGGATGCCACAGATCTTCGTCCGTACGGTCGACGGGCGCACGTCAGCCGGCTCGAGGGGACCCTGATCGTCCTGAGATGGAGTGATCAGCCTGCGGCGGTGTCCGGGATGCGGACGGGGACGGCGGCGGGGTGGCTGCCGCTGGGGACGCCCTTCTTCAGGCTGTGGGCGTAGACGTCGACGTACTCCTGGCCGGTGAGCTGCATGAGCTCGTACATGACCTCGTCGGTGACGGCGCGCTCGACGAAGCGGTTGCCGCCCATGCCGTCGTAGCGGGAGAAGTCGATGGGCTCGCCGAACTTGACTGTCACCTTCCTGCGGCGCCAGCGGAACGGTCCGGGCGGGCTCACCTCGTCGGTGCCGATCACGGCGACCGGGATGACGGGGACGCCGGTCTCCAGCGCCAGGCGGGCCAAGCCGGTCTTGCCCTTGTACAGGCGGCCGTCGGGGGAGCGGGTGCCCTCGGGGTAGAGGCCGACCAGACGGCCCTGGTCGAGCAGCTTGCGGGCGGCGTTGAGCGCGTCCTCGGCGGCGTCGGCGCCGCTGCGATCGATCGGGTACTGGCCCGAGGCGCTGAAGAAGAACTTCTGGAGCCGGCCCTTGATGCCCGGGGTGTTGAAGTACTCGGCCTTGGCGAGGTAGCTGATCCGCCGCGGGCTGAGCAACGGAGCGAACAGCCAGTCGGCGAAGGAGAGATGGTTACCCGCCATGATGGCCGGCCCGTCCGCCGGAATGTTCTCTACGCCTTCGACCGTAGGCCGGTTGTAGAGATGAATGAACGGTCCCAGCAGCACGAACTTCAGCAGCCAGTAGAACATGACGTCCTTCCCCCGGGACCGGGATAGTTGCGGGCACCTGCTTCAATTGCCGACTTTACCGCCGGTGCAAGATCACATCCAACCGCAGCGGCGAATCTCACCACACTTCGGCCCCGACGCCGAGCGATGACGACGACCGGCGTGTCGCGGCAGGCCACGAGGGGTCGTGGCGGCGTGGTCAACGACTGGTCCGCGCGACGCGCGCGGACTTACGCGCGCCCGAGGGCAGTGCCGCCCTCGCGAGGTCGGCCGCGCCGATCATGCCCGCGGCCTCACCCAGTTGGGTGGTTCGTATGCGGGCCAGCGGCCGGTGTCCCGCGCCCGTGATCGCGCGCGCGTACTCTTCGCGCGCCTCGTCCAGGAACAACGGCGCCGAACTGCTCACGCCGCCCGCGATGACCACCAGGTCCGGATCGAAGATGTCGCTGACGAACGCCAGCCCGAGCCCGAGCCAGCGCGCGAAGTCGGCCATCACCCGCACGGCGAGCGGGTCGCCGTCCTGCGCGGCGCCCGCGACCCGCCGTCCGGTCAGCGAGCCGGGATCGCGTGCCACATCCCTGGCCAGCACGGAGCGCAGGGTATCGCTGGCCAGCATCTCGATCGCGGTCTCCGCCAAAGCGGTTCCGCTGCAGTAGCGCTCCCAGCACCCGCGTTTGCCGCATGGACAGGGCCGCCCCTGCGGAACGACTTGCAGATGACCCAGTTCAGGTGCGACGCCGTGCGTGCCCCGATACAGCTGGCCGTCGATCAGCAGGGCGGCGCCGATGCCGGTGCCGATCGCGATAAGCACCACGTTGTGCCCGCCCGCGGCGGCGCCGAACCGATACTCGGCCCACATCGCCGCGTTGGCGTCGTGTTCCAGGATCACCGGCAGTTCCAGCCGTTCGGTGAGACGCTGGGCGACCGGGGCGTCCTGCCAGGGTAGATGCGGGGCGAACCGGACGGTGGAGCGATCGCCGTTGATGAACCCGGCGACCGCGAGGCCGACCGCGCCGATGGGATGCCTGCCGGACAGGTCGCGCACGGCCCGGTCCAGCGCGTCCTCCAGCGCTCGCGCGGAATGCGGCGTCGGCGCCTGGACCGTGTCCAGCACCTCGCCGCTGTCATCGATCACCGACGCCCGAATGTTGGTGCCGCCGACGTCTATTCCGACGGTCAGCGGTCGCGTACCGGCCATCTGGTGCGTCATACCTTGATCGTCACGGGAATGTCGACGTAACGGGGACCGTCGTCGTCCCCCGGCCGGCCATGGCGATGCGGCGCGCCGGTCTCCGGGTCGGCTTCGGTGGGCATGACGGGTTCGACCGGCACTCCGGCCAGCGCCTCGCGCAGCACGGTGACGATCGCGGTGCCGTGATCGGCGACCGCGGCCAGCACGTCGTGGTGCTCCCCGCGCACCAGCGCCGCGGCCGCGCACACCGGGCACCAGCTGCAGCTGGACCACTCGACCTGTCCGTCGGCCGCGCGCCGCAACACGGGCTCGACCCGTTCCAGCACCGCCTCGGCCAGCAGCTTCAGTTCCTCGGCGAATTCGGCGACACCGTCCGGCGCGGTGTGGCCACCGACCTCCTCGCCCCTGGGCGAGTGCGGATCACCGGTCATGGTCGCGACTTTCGGACGCGTGCGCCCAGACCCGCGGATCGGGCCGGAAGCGGACCACCAGGTATCCGTCATCGAGTTCGGCGCCGTCGACCGTGCACCGCCGCAATACCGGCGCCAGGCGCACCCGGCGCCGGACACCGTCCGCTCCCACGATCAAATCGTCCTCCACTCGGCCAAGGCGCAATGTGGCGGCGTCGACCACCGGCAGGTGCATGCGCAGCGCGTACACCGACTGCAATCCGGCGCCGGATTCCAGGAGAACCAGCGGTTCGCCGGAACTCGCGTCGACCTCCGTCTGATTGTCGCTCAGCATAAGCGCAGCGTCCCCGGTGTCGCCCGCCGAGTCCATCGCGTACGACAGCGCGGCCAGCGAGTTCAGCCCGATCGGCTCCGGGCCGGTGTGCCGCGCGATCACCACCGGTATACCCGGCATCGTGCTCCGCAACTCGGCGATGACGTCGGATTGCTCGCCGCGCCGGTTCGAATACCACTGCACCGCCGGATGTTCGGCTCCGTCGGGCGGCGCGAGATCGGGCAGCACCTTGTTCACCACGACGGCGTTCAGCCGCAGGCCCAGCAGCGCCGCGGCGGAGCGCACCCGCTGCGACTCGGCCACCGCGACGCGCTCGGCGAGGGTGACCAGCCGCGCCCGCGTGCGCCGGTGGTCGGCGAGCAGATCGCGAACTTCCGTGACCGCCCGTACGATTCGTTCGACCGTGGCCGCGAGCACGGCGCGCCGCAGGTCGGTGCCGACGGCGCTCATCGCCCGTGCGTGCGGCGGCCATATCCGTTCCACGTAACCCAGCAGCGTGCCCGGCGCGGTGACGATGCGCAGCATGTCCGCCGAGGGCGGGCAGTCGACGACGATCAGATCCCAGTCGTCCTCGTCGGCGAACTGGGCGATCTCCACCAGCATCAGCAGTTCCTGCACGCCGGGCAATCCGGTCAGTTCCGCCGGGTCCAGCGCGGCGAGGTCGAAACCGTGCTCGTGCCCGCGGCCGGCCGAGATCACCCGCACCACGTCGCGGAACCGGTCCTCGAGCAGCGCGAGCGAATCGATCTCGATCACGTCCAGTCCGGGCAGCACGGTGGCGACGCCGGTGACGGTGCCCGGATCGTGCGGGAAACGGAAGCCGAGCGCGTCGCCGAGCGAATGCGCCTGATCCAGCGAGGCGATCAGCACGCGACGGCCCGACCTGGCCTCGGCCATGGCGGTGGCGCACGCGAGCGTGGTCTTGCCCACCCCACCCTTGCCGATGAACAGCTCGACCCGGGTCTTGTGCGCGGTCAGCCTTCGACCCGTTTCTTCAGTTCCTTCAGCGCGGTATCGGTGATCACTTTCTCGGCCTTGCGCTTGAACATGCCGATCATCGGGATGTTCAGGTCGACGGTGAGCGTGTAGACGACCTCGGTGCCGCCGGGCCGATCGATCAGCTCGTAGGTGCCGTTCTGCGCCTTCTGCAACTCGCCGCTGAGCAGCCGCCAGCTGACCGCCTTACGGTCGGCGCGCCACTCGTAGGACAGGACGTAGGTGTCCTTGACCACCCCGGCGTCCAACACGAACCGCGCGGTCTTGGCCAGACCGTCCGGCCCCACCTCCAGCACCTCCACCGACTTCGCCGCGGATACCCACTCGGGATAGGACTCCAGATCGGCGATGACGGACATCACCTGCTGCGACGGGGCCTCGATGACGATCGATCTCTGGGTCCGGTCGGCCATGCGGACAGCGGTTCCTTTCAGCGTCGGTGCTGGTAGATCAAGGCTGGGGCGCGGGACTGACACCGGCGGGGCGGCCCGCCTCCAGGCGGGACTTCACCTCGAACGACATGTTCTTGCCCGCGACCCGGCGCGCCCGGTTGGCGGCGGCGAGCTTGCCCGCGGGCAGCGCGGGCTCCGGCTCGGCGTGCAGGAAGTAGTGCAGGATCACCCCGTCGAGCGCGGGCTCCAGCCATACCTCCATGGTCCCCGTCAGGCCACCGGACACCGACCAGCGGATACCCTTCTCGGCTCGATCCTCACGGACATCCAGGGCCAGGTCGGGCCACCAACGGCGCCAATTGTTCGGTCCCGCCAGCAGCTCGGCCACGGCGGCCCCCGGTGCGGCGACGAAGGTCTGATCTGCGACCTGGATACTGCTCACTCCGCTGAGCGTAGTAGATGCGACGCGGATCACCGCAGCAGCTGTCGCAGGCGCGCGCCCAAGCTGTCCCAGCGCCACTGCTGCTCGACGAACGCGCGGCCCGCCGCGCCCATCCGCGCGGCGGCATCCCGGTCGGACAGAATGTCCACCAGGGCGTCGGCGATCTGCTGCACGGAACGCCCGTCCACCACGCGACCGGTCTTGCCCTCGATCACCGTCTCCGGCGCGCCGCCGGAGTTACCCGCCACCACCGGGACACCGGACGCCGACGCCTCCAGGTAGACGATGCCGAGCCCCTCCACATCCAGCCCCGCGCCCCTGGTCCGGCACGGCATCGCGAAGACGTCCGCCAGCGTGTGATGCGCGGCCAACTCACCGGACGGGACGCGGCCGGTGAACACCACGTCCTCGGTGACGCCCGCGGCGACCGCCAGGGCGCGCAGCTTGTCCTCGAAGGGGCCGCCGCCCGCTATCACCAGGACCGCGCCCGGCACACGCTCGCGGATATCGCGCATCGCCAGGATCAGCGCGTCCTGCCCCTTGCGCGGCACCAGCCTGGACAGGCACAGAATGGTCGGCCGGTCGCCGAGGCGGTATCGTTCGCGCAGCTCGGCCCGCGCGGCCGGATCCGGGCGGAAGACCTCGGAGTCCACCCCGGGCGGCAGATACTCGAGCGCCGCGTTCGAGCCGAACGCGGACGCGAACCGGCGGCGGGTATAGCGGCTGACATAGGTGACCACATCGGTGTGCTCGCCGATGGCACGCAGCGCCTGCCTGGCCCCCGGCAGCATCGACCAGCCGACCTCGTGGCCGTGGGTACTGGCCAGAATCCGTTCGGCGCCCGCGCGACGCAGAGCGGGCGACAGCAGCGCCAGCGGCGCCGCGGCCCCGAACCACACCGTGTCGCACTGCTCGCTGCGCAACAGGCGCGCGGCTCTGCGCAGCACCAGCGGAGTCGGCAGCATCAGCGTGGTGGGATGGCGAATGACCTGGAACTTCTGCCGGGCATCGAACTTCAGATGGCTGTCGCCACGCCAGCGCGGAGCGTAGACCACCAGGTCGTCCGGCGGCAGCTCACCGGCCAACGCCTGCAGATACGACTGGATACCGCCCGGCCGCGGCGGGAAATCATTGGTAACCAGCAGAGTTCGAGCCATGCGCAACAAAATACTGGGTCTGATTTGCAGCGCCTGCGGCGCTGCGTGTTCGCGGCCCCTTTGTCGCTCGAGTTCGCGCGAGCCGGGCCGCGAACGGAACGGGCTCGGTCTCGCTTCGTGCCGCACCGGTGCGCTCGCGGCTGTCGGTAGGGGTCAGGCGGATCGGGTTCGGAGCCACTCGCGCCAGTCGTCGACGAAATCGGCGCGGGGGGTGCCGAGAACTTCGCGGAGGATGCCGTCTTCGGTGGTGGGGTCCTGTTTGCCCGCCGCGATGCGGTGGTAGAGCTGGACGAGGCGGGCTCGGTCGTACTTCTCGGCGACGAAGGCGCAGATCGACCAGGCCTTTTCGTATGTGAAGGCGGCGTCGGGGCCGGAGAAGTCGGTGTCGGGCGGCAGATCCTCGGGGATCCGGCCCGCGTGGGCATGCGCGGTGAGCGTGGGAGCGATGTCGGAGAACCGCTGGTCCTCCCCGTGGTGCGCGGTGTAGTCGGCGAAACCCTCCAGCATCCACAGCGGGGCGCCGTCGACGGTGTCGGCGCGAGCGGCGATGTGGGTGAGTTCATGCCGCAGCAGGGTGGCCATGCCCTCGGGATCGAGGCGGCGTCCGGTGTCGGGGCCGAAGACGACGCGCTGGCCGGTGGGCCGACTGCCCGCCGTGAACGGATCGGCGACGGAGGCGGCGGCGACTTCGGCGGGCAGGAGACCGGGTGAGCGCAGCAGGGCCGCGAACTCGGAGGGCGACGAGGCGACGACGACCAGCGCGGACTGCGCCCAGCCGGGACCCCAGACGTCGGTCACCGCGGCGGTGGCCTCGGCGAGTTCACGTTCCAGCACGTCGATTTCGATCCGCTGGTCGGGATGGCCGACGACCAGGGATCGTGCCCCGTCTCCGGTCGGCACCTGGCGGGCGATGATCGACCCGAACGGTTCGACGATGCGCCGCACCTCGGCCAGCCGGGGATCGGCGGCCGCCGCCTGACCCACCGCCTCGGTCGCTCCCGGCTCCGCGGCCCGCAGTTTCGGCAGCACCGTGTTCGGCAACATGATCAGCGCGACGCACACGCCGGTGAGTGCCACCACCATCGCGACGGTGAGACAGAACTCGAAGCGTCGCCGGGCCGAGCACCACGCGCGCAATCTCCGCATGCCGTTCATCGGCGCGCCCCGGCGGGGGATACGGCTGTGCGGCCGACGGGGTAGGCGCCGCGCCGCCCGCCCGGGTGGGTCACCGTTGCCCGTCGCGGGTTGGCTGGGCTATGAGTACTGCGGTGCCGCTGGTTGGCTCGCTCACGGCCTCTAGTATCGCCGAGCCGAATGGAACGGCGTCGAGCTCATGGGTGCGACCGCGACGGGCACGCCGAAGGTGGAGGCGTGCAGCATGAGCCCGTTGCCCGCGTAGATGCCGACGTGCGAGATGTCGGAGTAGAAGAACACGACGTCGCCGGGCTGCAGATCCTCCTTGGCCACGGGCGTGCCGTAGGTGGCCTGCTGCGAGCTCGTCCGAGGCACGTTCTTGCCGACCTGCTTGAACGCCCACTGGACGAGGCCGGAGCAGTCGAACTGGTCCGGACCGGTGGCGCCCCAGACGTAAGGGTCGCCGATCCGGGTGAGACCGGCCGCCAGCGCGCTGGTCCCGCTGCCGGGGACGAGGCCCTGCAAGAGACTGTCCCGGTCGAAGCCGGGCGGGAACGGCGATCCGGCGAGGGCCGACTTGTCCTTGGCCGACAGCGACCCCCAGGCCTGCACCACCTGGGCGATGGCGCCGCCGAGGTCGCTGCGCTTGTGCTCCAGTTCGATGCGCACCGCCTCGGCTTTCTGCGCGGCGGAACGGGCGGCGTCGGCGGCGGTGCGGGCCGCCGATTCGGCGGCGGTCGCGGCGTCGGTGGCCTTCGAGTAGTGGTCGAGCTGCTCGGAGGTCTGCGCGGACACCACGTCCAGCGTGGACATCTGGTCGAGCAGTTGCTGCGGTGAGTCGCTGACCAGCACGGCGAACAGGCGGTTGGTGCGGGCGCCCTGGTAGGCGGCGATCGCGGTGCGGTCGATGACCGGCCGATACCGGCGGATCTCGTCCCTGGCTTGGTTCACCAGGTCGGTGCTGGCGGCCAGCCGAGCGTCGGCGTCACGCTGGACGGCGAGCTTCGCGTCCAACTCGGCTTCCACGCCCAGAGCTTGCTGGTTGAGCTGTTCGGACTGACGAGACAGATCGATCATCCGCTGCACCGCCTCCGTGGCGGTGGAGGGAAGCGCCACCGGATCCGCTCCGGCCGGGCCGCCGCCGTAGAGACCGGCGGCCAGCAGTCCGGCTGCCAGCGTCCCTCCCACCAGACGTTTGGTCTGCTGTCCCCGGTGATGCTCAGCCACAGCCCGCGGTGCCCCGTTCTCTCGTGCAGCGATCTCTCGCGAAACCGACGCGGAAGCCTTCGACGAACCCCGAGGTTTGCGCCGGGCGAATCCGGGGTAATCGGTGGAAGGTCTCGGTTAGGTTACGGAACGGCCCTCATCGATGTCCAGTAGAGAACGAATTGATCACAGGGCCGTGGTGCGGTCGGGCCGCGATCTCGCGGCCCGACCAGCTGCTTAGAAGCGGCGAGCGCCTGCGATCGGCATGGAGGAGATCGGCGCCACCTTCACGGGCTGGCCCGAGGTGGACGCGTGCACGACGTTGCCGTCACCGGCGTAGAGGCCGGAGTGGCCGCCGCCGTAGAACGAGACGAGGTCGCCAGGTCGCAGATCGTCCAGGGACACGGGGCTGCCCGCGGCGAGCTGGGCGCCGCTGGTGCGCGGCAGTTCGATGCCCGCCTGGCGGTAGGACCACTGGACCAGGCCGGAGCAGTCGAACGCGTCCGGGCCCGCGGCGCCGTAGACGTACGGCGAGCCGACCTTGCTCAGGGCGGCGTCCAGCGCGATGTCGCCGGAGGCCTTGGGTGCGACGAAGGGCAGGGGAGCGGGGCCGGGCAGCTCGACGCCCGGAATGCCCGGCGGAACCGGCAGCTCGTTCGGAACGTCGAAGGTTCCCACGCCGGGGACGGTCACCGGCTGGGCCGACGCGGGGGCTGCGGGCAGCAGGAACGCGCCGATGGTGGCAGCGCCGACGGCCCCGGCGGCAACAGCGCGCTTCGCCTGACGCTTGGCGGCGTTTGTCGTCATGATGCGGTACTCCCAATCTGCCTCACGACGCCGCACCCGGTGGTGCCGCGGACTTCGTCGGCGCCGCACCGGTCGGCGCGGCGGGACTCCGTGAGGTCTCGAAAAGGTTACGAACACATCACGGTCGTTTGTAAAGCGTCGGCGAAGCGAAATGGGGTTGCTCAACAATTTCACCGGCTAATGGATGTGAGATACGTCCCACCGAATCACGAAAAGATAACGGCGGAGTAATCGTGCGAGAGCGCGCGTTCGAGCAGGGTCGCGCGGTGGGGGGGACCGGTCGGCTACCCCGGGTGGGTCTGCGGGGTGTTTTCCCAGGTGGTGGCGGGTAATGTGCCATAGATTCCGATATGGTCGCTCGTTCGTACACCGTAGAGCCAGGGGTGGTCGACACGCCCAAGGGCGGGAGATCGCTTTTCGCGGGACTCGCCGCAATGTTTGATACAGTTTTGAACCTTATGTGATCTGGGTCTCTTTTTCGCATTTCTAGATCATTTGCCGGGTATCGCCCCGAAATCTCCACGGTGTCATTCGGACATTTCGTGGCGTACTCGCGTGCTCGGTTCCTGTCGGACCGTGGCCCTACGCTGCTCGCCGTGTCCGATCCAGTGCCGCGCCCGGCCGTCCAGCAGCTGGCTTTCGACGAGCTCGACACTCCCCTGTACGACACGACTTTCGTGGTCGTGGACCTGGAGACCACCGGGACCAGTCCCGGGGCCGACGGCATCACCGAGATCGGAGCGGTGAAGGTGCGCGGCGGGGAGGTGCTCGGCGAATTCGCGACACTGGTCAACCCGGGACGAGCGATACCGCCCGCGATCGTGCACGTCACGGGCATCACCACCGCGATGGTGTACGCCGCGCCGCGCATCGAGGCGGTGCTGCCCGGCTTCCTGGAGTTCGCCGCGGGCGCGGTGCTGGTCGCGCACAACGCACGGTTCGACATGGCGTTCCTGCGTGCCGCCGCGGCGCAGTGCGACACCGCATGGCCGGCCGCGCAGGTGCTGTGCACCGTGAAACTGGCGCGACGGGTGCTCGGGCGCGACGAGGCGCCTTCCGTGCGGCTGGGTTCGCTGGCCCGGCTGCTCGGCGCCACCACGCAGCCGACGCACCGGGCACTGCAAGACGCGCGCGCGACCGTCGACGTGCTGCACGCCCTGATCGCGCGGGTCGGGAACCAAGGCGTCCACAGTCTCACCGAGCTGCTCGACTACCTGCCCGACGTCACGCCCCGGCAGCGCTCCAAACGCGTCCTCGCGGCCGATCTCCCCGCCGCTCCGGGGGTGTATCTGTTCCGCGGTCCCTCGGACGAAGTCCTATATATAGGCACGGCTGTGAACCTGCGCCGCCGCGTCCGTAACTACTTCACCGGTTCGGAGACCAGAGGGCGGATGAAAGAGATGGTCTCGCTGGCGATTCGGGTCGACCACGTGGTGTGCGCGCACGCGCTCGAGGCGGGGGTGCGCGAACTGCGGCTGTTGGTGGCGCACACCCCGCCCTACAACCGCCGGTCGAAATTCCCGAAACGGGCCTGGTGGCTCACTCTCACCGACGAGCCGTTCCCGCGGTTCTCGGTGGTGCGCGAGCCCGGCCGGGACGCGTTGGGGCCGTTCAACTCCCGCAACGACGCTGCCGACCTGGGCGTGATCATCGCCGAATTCACCGGGTTGCGCACCTGCACGGCACGGTTGTCCAGGAACGCGGCGCACGAGTGCCCGCCCGCCCTGGTCGGCGGATGTCCAGCGGGGTCCGAGGGAAAGCCGCTGGACATGGCGCAGTACGCGCCCGCGCCCGCGCTCGTGCGCGCGTTGTTCGCCGGGCGCAGCGACGCGCCGATCCGGTTCATGCTCGACCGCATCGAAACTCATTCGCGCGCGGAACATTTCGAGGCGGCGGCGCGGCTGCGCGATCGCGCGGCGCGATTGGTGCGCGCGCTGCGGCGCACCCAGCGACTGGCCGCGGTGGCGCGCATCGCCGAGATGATCGCCGCGCATCCCGACGGTGACGGCGGGTGGGAGTTCGCGGTCATCCGGTACGGCCGCCTGGCCGGCTCCGGTACCGCCCAGAGGGGCGTGCCGCCGATGCCCATCGTGGAGCAGATCGTGGCCGCCGCCGAAACAGTGGTTCCGGCCGGGGTTGCCGGACCGCATGTGCAGGACCACGCCAGGTCTCCGGTCGAGAACGCCCCGCCTTTACGCGGCGCGTCCCCCGAGGAAGTGGCGCTGGTCGTACGCTGGCTGGCCCGGCCCGGCGTCCGCATCGTGCGGACCACGGACGGGTATCACGAGCCGCTCTTCGGCGCGGCGCGCTGGCTGGGCTGGGCGGAACTGGCCGACGCGGCGGTCCGCGCCCAACCGACCGAGGAAGGTTATCTGGACCGCTTAGGCTGAGCGTCATGATTACCGCGATCGTCCTGATCCACGCCGACAACGGCCGCATCCCGGAGACCGCGCAGGCGGTCGCGGACACCGACGGCGTCGCCGAGGTCTACTCCTGCGCGGGTGACGTGGACCTGATCGCGATCGTGCGGGTACGTGACCACGAGCAGATCGCCGATGTGGTGACCGGCCGGATCGACAAGACACCGGGTGTCCTGCGCACCACGACCCATATCGCGTTCAAGTCGTATTCGCGCGCCGAAGTGGAGGCGGCGTTCTCGCTCGGCGAATAGTCCCTCAGTCCCGCACCCGAACACTGCGCACGGCGAAATAGGCGCCGTCGTTCGGTGGCAGCACGACGACGTCGCCCGAGCAGTCCGGCGACTCGTACAAGTGCGCGACGCCGTCGGTGCGGTTGCGGATCTCCACGTCGGACCCGTCGCCGACCTCGACGCAGCCGACCGGGTTCTCGTACACGACGCCGTCGGCGAACAAAACGCCTCCGGCCGCATTCGCTCCTGGGGCGGCGGCGATGCCTGCGGTGGTGAGGACGGCGAGTAGCGGAACAAAAAGTCGCATGTCGGTGCTCCTCGTCGGTCGAACCGATCGGCGCGGTGCCCGACTCGGCATGCGCCGAATTGTCCGGCCGACGTTACCGGCCGCGACGATCCCGGCCGCGGCCCTCGCTCAGGTCAGCGTGTCGGCGCATGTCCCCAGCGGCGATGTCGGAGCATCGGCACGGCCAGGTCGGCGCGGAAGCCGCGGCAGCGTGCACGAGCCGGGCATCGCTGCGGGCACCGAGCCAGCCCGCGTCAGTTGTCGCCGAGCGTCTGCGTCAACTTCGCCCAGCGCTCCAGCAACGCCGTGGCGGCGCCCGTGTCGATCGCCTCGGCGGCGCGCTCGACGCCCGCCGCGAGCGCGGCGTGTAGGTCGGCGTCCGGATCGCCCGCGCCGCGCGACCAGTCGTAGGTCAGGATCGCGGCGGCCGAATTCAGCAGGACCGCGTCCCGGACCGCGCCACCGCGACCGGCGAGCACGTCGCGGGCCACGCCCGCGTTCACCTCGCTGTCGCCGCCGCGCAGCGCGTCCAGATCGACCCGCGGGATGCCGATGCGGGTCGGATCGATGGTGGTTCGGCGCGTTCGTCCACCCGACACGATCCACGCCTCGGTGGTGTCCGAGGTGGTGATCTCGTCGAGGCCGTCGTTGCCGCGCACCACCAGCGCGCTCGCGCCGCGTTCGGCGAACACGCCCGCGATCACGGGCAGCAGGTCGGCGAACGCGCAGCCGACCAGCCCGGCGCGCGGCTGCGCGGGGTTGGTCAGCGGCCCCAGCACATTGAAGACGGTCGGGATGCCGATCTGGCTGCGCGCCGCGCCCGCGTACCTCAGGGCGGGATGGAACACGGCCGCGAAGCAGAAACCGATGCCGACTTCCCGCACACAGCGAGCCACCGCCTCGGGACCGAGCGCGAGCTTCACGCCCAGCGCCTCCAGCACATCGGCGCCGCCGCTCTTCGATGACGCGGCCCGGTTTCCGTGCTTGACCACGGGTACCCCGGCCGCGGACACCACGATCGAGGACATGGTGGAGATGTTCACCGAGCCGGACCGGTCACCGCCGGTGCCGACGATGTCGACCGCGTCGCCATCGATCCGCACCAGCCGGGCGTGCTCGAGCATGCCGCTGGCCAGGCCGGTCAGCTCGGCGGGCGTGGGGCCCTTGATCTTCATGGCGACGCCGAACGCGGCGATCTGCGCGGGGGTGGCGTTGTCGGACATGATCTCGCTCATCGCCCACGCCGTGTCGTCCGCGGCCAGGTCGCCACCGTCGGCGAGGGTTCCGAGCACCTGGGGCCAGCTGCGCACGCTCATTCCACACTTCTCCCGTCACACTGGTTCGCGCACCAGTTTGTCCGCAAGCAGCCTAGCTGTGTTAGTTCTTCCAGCGCCTGCGGCGCTGGGTGTTCGCGGCCCCTTTATGGCTCGCGTGTGCGCGACCGCCGCTTGCTCCTTCGTCGCCTACGCGGCGGCCGCGCACACGCGAGCCGGGCCGCGAACGGCGCATGCTCGGTCTCGCTTCGCTCGAAAGACGTGGTTGGGGTGCGCTGGGCGCGTTGGTGGTCGAGGCCGGGGCGGGGCGCGCGGTTCGGGAGTTGTGCTGGCTCGGCCACGGCTTCATCGCGCGTGAGTTGTCGCCCCCTTTGTGGCTCGCGAACGGCGGATGCTCGGTCTCGCTTCGCTCGAAAGACGTGGTTGGGGTGCGCTGGGCGCGTTGGTGGTCGAAGTCGGGCGGGGCGGGCGGTTCGGGAGTTGTGTTCGCTCGGCCACGGCTTCGTCACACGTGCGAGTTGTCGCTGCCGGAGTCGTCGGGGAACCCGGGTCGGCGGGGATGTTACGGCTGTGGGCTCGGTTGCAGGGCGTCCCAGCCGTCGGCGTGGCCGTCGTGGCGTTGGGCGAGACCGGCCATGCGGGAGCGCTCCTGGGAGCAGTGCAGGGCGTCGAGCAGTTGCACGCGCCGCAGGATCAGCGGCTCGAACTCGTCGGTGCCCGGGCCGCTCAGCTGCGGTGCGGGGGAGTAGCCGTCCTGCGCGGCGATCGCGCAGACGGCCTGCACGTGCCGGGGCGGGATGCGCAGGTGATGCCGCAGCACGGCGGGAGCATCCGGTGCCAGCCCCGTCGCGCGCGCCAGCGCTGCCGAACACGCCTCCGCGTCGTCGAAGCTCGACGCGACCACGACCAGGTCCGCCCGGTCCGGGTCGAGAGCGGTGTCCCGGTCCCGCCGGAACAGTCGTCGCCACAGTCCCGGCGTCGCCTTCACCTTCATCTCAGCTTCTCCTTACCCTCGCCTGTCATGCTGGCCGGGCGTTCGTCCGCGCGTGCGACTCGTTCCCGGTTCGCGCATCCGGCTCGTACCGGCCCTGCCCGGTCGAGAGCCCGCTCTCCCTGCGTTTTCCGACACGGAGGAACGAGTTTCGTACCCGGCTACTGCCGTCGTACTACGACGAGTCATACTTACCCCCGTGACGACCGCAGTAGGGACCCCAGGATCGGCCATTACCCAGCGTGTGCATTCGCTGAACCGGCCCAACATGGTCAGCGTCGGTACCATCATCTGGCTGTCGAGCGAGCTGATGTTCTTCGCCGGCCTGTTCGCGATGTACTTCGTCGCCCGCGCCCAGGCGCACGGTAACTGGCCGCCGGAGCCGACCGAGCTGAACCTGAAGCTCGCAGTGCCGGTCACGACCGTGCTGGTCGCGTCGTCGTTCACCTGCCAGATGGGCGTGTTCGCCGCGGAGAAGGGCGACGTGTTCGGCCTGCGCCGCTGGTACGTCATCACTCTGATCATGGGCGCGTTCTTCGTCGGCGGCCAGGGCTACGAGTACATGAACCTCGCGCACGAGGGCACCACGATCTCCAGCAGCTCCTACGGCTCGGTGTTCTTCATCACCACCGGCTTCCACGGTCTGCACGTCATCGGCGGTCTGATCGCGTTCGTGTTCCTGCTCATGCGCACCAAGGTCAGCAAGTTCACCCCCGCGCAGGCCACCGCCGCGATCGTCGTCTCCTACTACTGGCACTTCGTCGACATCGTGTGGATCGGGTTGTTCGCCACGATCTACTTCGTCCGCTGATCGTGGTCGCCGCGCCGCCTCGGCGGGCGCGGCGCGACCCGAGATCTTTTGCACAAGTCGGTTCCGTCTACTCCAAAGGGACACAGATGAGTTCATCTCCCCCGTCAGCGCCAGAGCCCGCCAGCCCCGGGAACGGCCAGGCCAGCAAGACGCGCAGGCAGCGGCGCGTTCGCCGTCGCATCGCGGGCGGACTTGCGCTGCTGGTGGGCCTCGTCGGAGCAGGCTTCCTGGCATCGGCCCTCACGCCGGACCCGCAGCGGGCCACCGCGCACGAGGACCAGTCCGCGCTCATCCGCGAGGGCGAGCAGCTCTACGACACGTCCTGCATCACCTGCCACGGCGCGAACCTGCAGGGTGTGGTCGACCGCGGTCCCAGCTTGATCGGCGTCGGCGAGGCCGCGGTCTACTTCCAGGTGTCCTCCGGCCGCATGCCGATGGCGGCCAACGAGGCGCAGGCGCGGCGCAAGCCGCCGAAGTTCGACGCCCACCAGACCGACGCGCTGAGCGCGTTCGTGGCTGCCCACGGCGGCGGTCCGACCGTGGTCCGCGACGCCAACGGCGAGGTCGCCCAGGAGTCGATGCGCGGCGACGACATCGCCCGCGGCTCGGAGCTGTTCCGCATGAACTGCGCGTCCTGCCACAACTTCACCGGACGCGGCGGCGCGCTGTCCTCCGGTAAGTTCGCGCCGCCGCTGGAACCGGCGAGCGAGCAGCAGATCTACGCCGCGATGATCACCGGCCCGCAGAACATGCCGAAGTTCTCCGATCGCCAGCTGAGCGCGGAGGAGAAGCGCGACATCATCGCCTACGTCAAGAACGCGACCGAGGAGCACAGCCCGGGCGGCTGGGATCTCGGTGGGTTCGGTCCCGCGACCGAGGGCCTGGCCATCTGGGTGGTCGGCATCACGCTCGTCGTCGGCGCCGCGATGTGGATCGGATCCAGGTCATGAGCAATAGCGAGAAGGAGCGAGACGACATGGGTCGGCCGGATGAGGGCCACGACGCGCATCTGTCGAAGGAGCAGTCGGTGAACGCCAACCCGGCGGAGCCCACCGAGGCGGACCTCGACAAGATGTCGCGCGACGAGCTGGTCAAGCTCGGTACCGAGCGCGACGGCGTCGACGTCGCCTACCGCCGCGAGCGCTTCCCGATCCCCGGGACCCGGGCGGAGAAGCGCGCCGAGCGCGCGGTCACCTTCTGGTTCGCCGTGTCCGGCATCGCAGCCGCGGCGCTGGTCGGTGTGTTCCTGTTCTGGCCGTGGGAGTTCAAGGCCAAGGACGAGGAGGGCCACGGGCTCTACTCGCTGTTCACCCCGCTGGTCGGCCTGACCTTCGGCATCTCGGTGCTGGTCATCGGCGTCGCGGTGGTGCTGATCCGCAAGCTGTTCATCCCCGCCGAACTCTCCATCCAGGAGCGGCACGACGGTCCGTCGCCGGAGGTCGAGCGCCGCACCCTGGTCGCCGAGCTGCAGGACGCGCTGGACACCTCCACGCTCGGCCGCCGCAAGATGATCACCCGCACCGCGGGCGCCGGCGTGGGCGTACTCGGCGTCGGCGCGCTGCTGGTGTTCGTCGGCGGTCTGATCAAGAACCCGTGGGCCAAGGGCGACAAGTCGCCGCTGTGGGTCTCCGGCTGGACCCCGGACTACCCGGGCGAGACCATCTACATCCGCCGCGACACCGGTCGCCCGGAGGATGTGGTGCTGGTGCGTCCGGAGGACCTGGACGCGGGCGCCATGGAGACGGTGTTCCCGTGGAAGGAGAAGTGGCGCGGTGACGAGCACGCGACCCTGCAGTCGCTGCGCGGCATCCGCAACGCCGTCATGCTGATCCGCCTGCGTACCGAGGACGCGCAGAAGGCGATCAAGCGCAAGGGTCAGGAGAGCTTCAACTACGGCGACTACTTCGCCTACTCGAAGATCTGCACCCACCTCGGCTGCCCGACCTCGCTGTTCGAGCAGCAGACCAACCGGATCCTGTGCCCCTGCCACCAGTCGCAGTTCTCCGCGACCGAGTGGGGCAAGCCGGTCTTCGGTCCCGCCGCTCGCGCGCTGCCGCAGCTGCCGATCACCGTCAACGCTGAGGGCTTCCTGGTCGCCAACGGCGACTTCATCGAGCCGCTCGGCCCGGCCTACTGGGAGCGCCGTTCATGAGTCCTTCAGTCGCAGCCCAAGCCAGCGAGGCGGACGAGCGCTACCGCGCCGCCGCGTTCATGAAGCGGTCGATCAACAAGGTCTTCCCGACGCATTGGTCGTTCCTGCTCGGCGAGATCGCGCTCTACAGCTTCATCATCCTGCTGCTGTCGGGCGTCTACCTGACACTGTTCTTCGATCCCTCGATGAGCGAGGTCGTCTACAACGGCGCTTACCAGCCGCTGCGCGGCGTGACCATGTCGCGCGCCTACGAGACCGCGCTGAACATCACCTTCGAGGTCCGCGGCGGTCTGTTCGTCCGGCAGGTCCACCACTGGGCGGCCCTGCTGTTCGCGGCGTCGATCATCATCCACCTGTTCCGTATCTTCTTCACCGGCGCGTTCCGCAAGCCGCGTGAGGCGAACTGGGTGATCGGCTCGCTGCTGCTGATCCTGGCGATGTTCGAGGGCTTCTTCGGTTACTCGCTGCCCGACGACCTGCTCTCCGGCACCGGCCTGCGGGCCGCGTTCGGCGGTATCACCATGAGCATCCCGATCGTCGGTACCTGGATGCACTGGCTGATCTTCGGCGGTGACTTCCCCGGCGAGATCATCATTCCGCGGCTCTACATCGCGCACGTGCTGTTGTTCCCCGGCATCATCCTGGCGTTGATCGCCGCGCACGTGGCGCTGGTGTGGTACCAGAAGCACACTCAGTTCCCCGGCCCAGGCCGCACGGAGAACAACGTGGTGGGCGCCCGCATCGTGCCGGTGTTCGCCGCCGACCAGGGCGCGTTCTTCGCCTTCACCCTCGGCATCGTGGGCATCATGGGTGGCGTGTTCCAGATCAACCCGATCTGGAACCTGGGTCCGTACAACCCGTCGCAGGTGTCGGCGGGTTCACAGCCGGACTTCTACATGATGTGGACCGACGGCATGGCGCGATTGATGCCGCCGTGGGAGCTGTACCTGGGCCGCTACACCGTGCCCGCCGTCTTCTGGGTCGCGCTGATCATGGGCCTGGTGTTCACGGTGCTGATCGCCTACCCGTGGATCGAGAAGCGGCTCACCGGCGACAACACCGCGCATCACAACCTGTTGCAGCGTCCGCGTGACGTCCCGGTCCGGACCGCGATCGGCGCGATGGCCATCGCGTTCTATGTGGTGCTCACGCTGTCGTGCGTCAACGACATCCTCGCGCTGAAGTTCGACATCTCGCTGAACGCGACCACCTGGATCGGCCGCATCGGCCTGCTCGTCGCCCCGCCGGTGGCGTACTACCTCACCTACCGGTTCTGCCTCGGCCTGCAGCGCAGCGACCGGGCGGTGCTCGAGCACGGTATCGAGACCGGTGTGATCAAGCGCCTGCCGCACGGCGAGTACATCGAGGTGCACCAGCCGCTCGGCCCGGTCGACGACCACGGCCACCCGGTTCCGCTGGAGTACCAGGGCGCGCCCGTGCCGAAGAAGATGAGCAAGCTGGGTTCGGCGGGCAAGCCGGGCACCGGTAGCTTCCTGCGCGCGGATCCGCAGGAGGAGAGCGATCGGCACTTCGAGATCGAGCACGCCGAAGAGCACAAGCAGCTGAAGGTGCTGCAGCAGGCGCAGGAGGCGGCGAACGGCAAGCACGGCCACTGACGCCCCGGCCACGGAAAGGCCCCGAGTCGAATACGACTCGGGGCCTTTTCGCGTCTATGCCGCATATGTCAGAGGCGTGGCGCCGCGCGCCGCGCGGCCTCGATTGCCTCGAATTTGGCGAGGTTGTGCCGGGCGTCGGCGAGCGCGTCGTGCGCATCCGGCGGGATCGGCGGAAGTTCGGGACGGCCGTGCGACTCCCAGTGCTGGCGCAATTCGTTGGTGTAGCGCGGCAGCGCGTTGGGCAGATCGACCATCGAGCCCCACAGCTGGCACAGGGCGACGTGATCGTAGGCGGACACCCAGGCCCACAACTCCGGCTGCACGGTCGGCCGCGGCACCAGGAACGCGTACAGCTCGTCGCGGATCCGGTCGCGGCTGCGCCACAGCGGAGAGGAGGGCGAAGGCAGCTGCGGCAGTACGAATTTGCGCACCCAGGGCCCCGCACGTTCGGCATCGAATTCGGTGGACACCGCGTAGTACTCCCGGCCGTCCTCGCAGACAACGCCGATGGAGACCAGATCGATGGTCACTCCGTCCTCGATGAATTCGCAGTCATAAAAATATCTCAAGCACTGTGCCTCTCTGATATCTGCGCTGGCAGGGATTTCGGCAGCAATTGGGTGCGGAATGGCTGGTGTTCTCGTATGCAGTGTAGAAGGTCGTGCACGGAGGGTACGAGCGCGAGGGCCGTGTGGCAAGGAGAGAATCCTGCCCTGGAAACTGGATAGAAGAATCCTTCGGAAATGGATTTTCGCCATATCGCCGGTATCGAGTCGGGCAACCGAAAAACCTCGAATTCCGCGATGGCGCTGAAGACGACAAATCGAACCACACGGTCTTGCTCCGCGGCGGCACCCGCTGGGCAGAACACATTCACCCTGGGTGGAGCGATTCCAGCCCTGGGACTGGGTGTCCCCACGGGGCGTGCGGTCCGTATTCTGAACTCGTGAACTGGACCGTCGACGTACCCATCGATCGCCTGCCGGAACTGCCGCCGCTGCCCACCGAGCTGCGCAGGCGGTTGGACGACGCGCTGGCGCGGCCCGCGCTGCAGCAGCCGTCCTGGGATCCGGAGCAGGCGGCCAACATGCGCACAGTGCTGGAGAGCGTCCCGCCGATTTGCGTGCCCGCCGAGGTGGAGGAGCTGCGTGGCCAGCTGGCCGAGGTGGCCCGCGGTGAAGCGTTCCTCCTGCAGGGCGGCGACTGCGCGGAGACCTTCGCCGACAACACCGAGCCGCACATTCGCGGCAATATTCGTACTCTTCTGCAAATGGCGGTGGTGCTCACCTACGGCGCGAGCCTGCCGGTGGTGAAGGTCGCGCGGATCGCGGGCCAGTACGCCAAACCGCGCTCCTCGGACACCGATTCGCGCGGGCTCAAGTCCTACCGCGGCGACATGGTGAACTCGCTGGTCGCCGACGCCGCGCTGCGCGAGCACGACCCGTCGCGCCTGGTCCGGGCCTACGCCAACGCGAGTGCGGCAATGAACCTGGTACGCGCGCTGACCGGCGCGGGCATGGCCGACCTGCACAAGGTGCACGACTGGAACCGCGACTTCGTGGCCAAATCGCCCGCTGGCGCGCGCTACGAGGCGCTGGCCGAGGAGATCGACCGCGGCTTGAGGTTCATGACCGCGTGCCGGGTGAACGACCCGAGCCTGAAGTCGGCCCGCATCTACGCCAGCCACGAAGCGCTCGTGCTGGACTACGAGCGCGCCATGCTGCGACTGAGCGAGAACGCGATCGGCGAGCCGGTGCTCTACAACCTGTCGGCGCACTTCCTCTGGATCGGCGAGCGCACCCGCCAGCTCGACGGCGCGCACATCGCGTTCGCGGAACTGCTGGCCAACCCGATCGGCCTGAAGATCGGCCCGTCCACCACGCCCGAGCAGGCCGTGGAGTACGTCGAGCGGCTCGACCCGAACAACGAGCCGGGCCGGCTGACCATCGTGTCCCGCATGGGCCACAGCAAGGTCCGCGACGTGCTGCCGCCGATCATCGAGAAGGTGCAGGCCACCGGTCACCAGGTGATCTGGCAGTGCGACCCGATGCACGGCAACACCCACGAGTCGTCCACCGGCTTCAAGACCCGCCACTTCGACCGCATCGTCGACGAGGTGCAGGGCTTCTTCGAGGTGCACCACGCGCTCGGCACGCATCCCGGCGGCATGCACATCGAACTCACCGGAGAGGACGTCACCGAATGCCTCGGCGGCGCCCAGGACATCTCCGACCTCGATCTGTCCGGCCGCTACGAGACCGCCTGCGACCCCAGGCTGAACACTCAGCAGTCGCTGGAGTTGGCGTTCCTCGTCGCCGAAATGCTGCGCTGAGGTCCGATCCCCGGCCGCGCGGTCTTCCCTGACCCGCGGCCGGTGCGCTTTCCGCTAGGGAAGGGCCACGATGGTGACCGTGTCGCCCGCCTCCAGGTTGACCCCGATGGCCGGAGTCTGTGAGACCACCAGGGAGCTGTCCGCGCGCGCCAACTGCTTCACCTCGACCCGCAAACCGAGGCTCTCCAGCTTGGCGCGGGCGTTGGCCACGGTCCACCCGCGGACGTCGGGCATCTTCAAAGCGTTGGAGATCAGCAGGACGACGCCGTCGCCCGATTGGATGGTTGCGCCCGCGCCCGGCTGGGTGCCGATGGCCTTGTCCGCCTCGACGCTGCGGTCGAACTGAGGTTTGGTCTCACGCACCGCGATGCCGGCGGCGGTGAGGATCTTGGTGGCTTCGTCGGTCGACTTGCCGCGCACGTCGGGAACCTTCACCGGCTGGGAACCCTTGCTGCGGTACACCTTCACCTGCGCGCCGAGAGGCAGCACGGTCCCCGGGTTCGGTTCCACCCGGGCGACCGTCCCCTTGGGCGCGGTATTGGACACTTCGCCCGCGTCGACCGGTTGCAGGCCGTTGTCCCGGATCAACTGGTTGACCTTCGACACCTGGTCACCCGCTTTGACGTCCGGTACCTTCGGCTTGCCGTTGGAGACCAGGACTGCGACCGTCGACCCTTTGGTGATCTTGGATCCGGCCGAAGGGTCGCTGCCGACCACGCCGCCGACCGGGATCGCGTCCGACGCCTTCTGGCGGATCTCGGTCTCGAAGCCGGCATTCTGCAGGGTGGCGACCGCCTTGTCGGTGTCCAGCCCGGCGATGGGTGGCACCGCAGAATAGCGGCCGACACCGAGCCACCAGCCGCCGATGCCGACCAGCAGTGTGAGAACCGCGACGATGGCCACCCACACCCAGACCGTGCGCCGCGAGCGGTTGATGTCGTCGGAATAGGGCGGATACGGCGCCGCGGGATGCGCTTGGCGCACCGGTTGCGGCCGGTCGTAGGCATCCGGCGCGTCGTGGTCGATGCGGGGCCGCTGGGCGGTGACCACTCGGGTGTGCTGCACCGGCTGCGGCGGGTGGGCAGACGCCCCGGCGAAGCCAGGCTGGTCGTCGCGATCCGGCTGCACGGCTCGGTAGCCGGCGCTGAGATGCTCGGCGGAGTCCTGCGGCGCGGGCACCCGATAGGCGGGTAGCCGCAGCTCGGCGCCGATCAGCCGCAGCGCGGCCGCCATCTCGTTCGCGTCCGCGAACCGGTGCCCGGGTTCGCGCGCGGTCGCCTTGGCGACCAGTTCGTCGAACTCGGGCGGTACCCCGGAGATGAAAGCGCTCGGACTCGGCACATCGTTCTCGATGCGTTGATAGGCCACCGAGATCGACGTGTCGCCGGTGAACGGAACCCGGCCGGTGAGCAACTCGAAGATCAGCACGCCGAAGGAGTAGACGTCGCTGCGCGAGTCGGCGGAACCGCTGGTGACCTGCTCGGGCGACAGATAGGCGGCGGTGCCGAGGATGACGCTCGCCGATGTGGTATTCGCCGCCGCCACCGCGCGCACCAGACCGAAATCGGCGATCTTCACCTCGCCCGCGTCGGAGATCAACACGTTCTCCGGCTTGATGTCGCGGTGCACCAGTCCCGCGGAGTGCGCGACGCCGATCGCCGCGAGCACGGGTTCGGCGACAGCGCGCACGGCGTGCGGCGGCATCGGGCCGCGTTCGCGCAGCAACTCGCGCAGCGTGCCGCCCTCGACCAGCTCCATGATCAGGAAGGGGTGATCGCCGTCGATGCCCTGGTCGTACACCGCGACCAGAGAAGGATGCTTGAGTTTGGCGACCGCGCGCGCCTCGAACTCGAATCGGGACAGGAACTGGGGGTCGCCCGCGAACTTCGGATCCATCACCTTGATGGCGACCGGCCGGTCCAGGCGGGTGTCGACCCCGCGGAAGACCATCGACATTCCGCCGCGGGCGATCGGCGCATCGATCCGATAGCGCCCTTCCAGCATCTGGCCGATCAAGAGAAGTCCTCCGGCTTTCACAAAGTCAGCCGCTCCGTGCGGCCCCCACGATGGTATCGACTCGCACCACCCCGGGTGTCTCACGACGTGCGGCGCGCGACCGTCTACCGTTGTCCGGGTGAGTGCATTTCCCTGCAGTGACGACGTCCTTCCGCAGTCGGTGACCCTGGTGTCGCTGCCGGAGGTGGCCGAGCGACTCGGGCTTGTGGTAACCCGGGTGCACCAGATGTTGCGCGACCATCAATTGATCGCCGTCCGCAGAGAAGGCGTGGCGGGTGTCCCCGAGCGGTTCTTCGACGACACCGGCGCGGTCGTGAAGCCGCTGCCCGGCCTGATCACCGTGATGCGCGACGCCAAGTACACCGACGAGGAGATCCTGGAGTGGATCTTCACCGACGACGACACCCTGCCCGGCAAGCCGGTCGACGCCCTGCACGGGCCCCTTGCCCGCGAAGTCCTGCGCCGGGCCGCCGCGGATCCGTTTTAGATTTCCAGCGCCTGCGGCGCTGGGTGTTCGCGGCCCCTTTATGGCTCGCGTTTACGCGACCGCCGCTTGCTCCTTCGTCGCCTACGCGGTGGCCGCGCAAACGCGAGCCGGGCCGCGAACGGAACAGGCTCGGTCTCGCTTCGCTCGAACCCGTGGTTGAGCTGGTGTGCGTCGGGTGGTGACCTCGCTACCAGGGGTTTCGCTGTTGCCGCAGGTATGAGAGTCCGCGCTGGTGGGATTGTCGCGGTTGCTGTGCCGGTTGTACCGGGCTTGTGCGGCGACTGCTCGATCCCGGTTCGCCGGAAACCCTGGCTGAACTGGTGCTCTTACGCAGGACGGTGACGGCACTCGCGGCCTCCGTTGTCGGCGCGCTGATGGTGGCGTCTTTTCTCGGGTCGCGGCCGCTCGGATGCGGGATGGATCGTGAAGCTGTGATCCGGGCGGTGCCGGGGAACGCGGGTCCGCCTCCGTCGTCAGCGGGTGAGGCGGCCGCGGAGTGTGGCGGTGGTGAATTCGGTGGCGGCTATGCGGAGGCGGTGGTGGCGGGGGACTACCGCGCGGTGGCCGAAGACGGCGTAGTCGCTGCGCTCGATGTGGTGCAGGATGTCCGAGTAGAGGGTGGCCGCGGTGCGGATGGCGGGGCGTACTCGCGGTTCGAGCAGGTCGATGCCGGGTTCGGCGCGGCGGTAGAGGTCGCGGTTGACCGCGATGAGGTGGGCGAGGGCACGTCGGACGCGCGGATCGGTCCGGCCGGTGCGGCGACATTCGAACAGCAGGGCGTCGTCGACGCCGAACGCGGCGAGGGCGTCGGCGGGCAGGTAGACGCGGTCGCGGTCGAGATCCTCCGCGACGTCGCGCAGGAAGTTGGTCAGCTGGAACGCCTCGCCCAGCGCGGCGGCGGCGGGCTCGGCCGCGGACACCGGGACGACCGTGCCGAGCACCGGCAGCAGCTGCAAGCCGATCGCGGCCGCCGAGCCGCGCATGTATTCGCGCAGCTGCGCCATGGTGGCGTAGCGATTACGGAACGCCGGGGCGCCCGGCGCGTCCATTCGCATGGAATCCAGGAACGTCCAGAAGTGCTGCGCGGCAATGTCATAACGGTGGATGGTGTGGGTGACCGCCGTCAGGACGAGGGCGCGCGGCCGCGGACCCGATTCCCAGCTCCGGTCGTTCTGCCGGTCGGCGGAAGAAGCGTGCGGTGCCGCGCTCGCGCTGCCGGGGCGCGATTCCAGTGCGGCCCGCAGGTCCCGTTCGATCAGATCGAGTTCCGCGGCCGGGTCGCGATCGTGTGCCGCGGCGGGACGGCCCGCCCGGTCGACGACGTCGTCCACCATGCGCGCGAACGCGTACAGCGCGTGCACGGCGGGTCGTCGTTCGGCCGACAGCAGCCGGGTGGCCAGGAAATAGGTGCGGCCATGGGTGGCCGCGATCTGCCTGCACTCGCGGTAGGCGAGCGGCAGCAGCGCGGAACCCGGTAGGCGGTCCTCGGTCATGGGGTAGCGGCGCGCGAAGCGGTGGCCTCGCCGGGCGTGGACGCGACATCGCCCGGCGGCGTGGCGCGCAGGCGCAGCGGGTCCACCGTGCGCAGCGACAGCGCCGCCACGACCGCGGCGAAGGTGGCGGCGACGACGTGCCAGAAGTTGTACAGGCCGATCGAACCGTCCGGCTGGAAGACCAGCATGAGCCAGGTGCACAAGCCGACCAGCGCCATCAGCGTCGTGGTGGACAGCGCGAACCCGGCGGCCAGCGCCAGCGGCCACGAGTAGTACCAGGGCAGTGCGGCGGGCGACAGGATGACGATCGCGACGAACGCGATGAGGATGCCGAGCACCGCCTCCCGCTCGCTGTGCCGGAACCGCCACCAGGTCCACGCGAGCACCGCGACCAGGGCCAGCGCGCACATCGCGCGGGTCACCTCGAGCACCGATTCCAGCCGCAGCGGGGTGATCCAGGTGACCGCGTGCGCCATCACGGTCGGCAGCGACAGCCAGTTGATGATCTTCTTGGACCCGGACAACGCCGTCAGCCAGCCGATGCCGACGCCCGCGATGGCCGAGGCGGCGACGAAGACGACCGCGAACACGCTCAGACCGAGCCCCGCGATCTTGCCGAACATGAGTGCGGGATGCGGCATGTCCTCGGTGGGCTCCGCGGCGTCTCCGGGTTGCTCGCTGGCGGGCAGGTGCGCCGGGTCGCGCCCGACCCGCTGCGCGGCGCGGCGTTCGCGTTCGTGCAACATCCAGATCCAGACCAGGAACGGCAGCGCCACACCCGCGGTGGCCTTGATGGCCACGCCGATGGCGACGACGACGATGCCCGCAACATGGTGGCGCTCCAGCACCAGCGCGATGCCCGCGCACATCAGGCCGACCATCAGCATCTCGTTGTGCACGCCGCCGATCAGGTGGATGAGTACCAGCGGGTTGAGCACCGCCAGCCACAGCGCGACGGTCGGCTTGCCGCCGAGGTGCTTGGTCAGATACGGCACCGCCCACATCATCAGTGCCAGGCCGGGCAGCATGACCAGCCGCATCGCGATGGTGCCCGCCACCACGTTGTCGCCGGTCACGGCGGTGATCGCGCGCCCGAGCAGCAGGAACACCGGGCCGTACGGCGCGGTGGTGGTGGTCCACACGGGGCTCACGTTGTCCAGCAGCACACCGGGATTCGCCACCGGACCGACCTGGTATGGGTCGAAGCCGTCGCGCAGCAGCGCGCCCTGTGCGAGGTAGGAGTAGGCGTCGCGGCTGAACATCGGCACGGCGAACAACAGCGGCGCGATCCAGATGCCGACGATGGCGCGCAACTCGTTCAGCGTCACCTCGGCGTCGGTCCGGTCGCCCGTGCCGATCGTGGCGCGCCCGAGCCGCACCCACGCGGTGATCATGAGCAGCACGCCGATCCAGATGCAGATGGTCGACAGCGCGTAGCCGTGGCCGAACCGCAGCCAGGACAGGTGCATGGCTTCGAGCAGCGGATCCCGCTTGCGGACGCTGCCCGCGCCGAACCCGCCGAACATGATCATGATCGCGCCGAAGAAGCCGAGCAGTGCGGCATGGCCCTCGGGGCTTCTGGCGAAGTCGGCGGAGGTGCGGACCCACCACAGGACACCGCGAGGGGTGGCCGATTCGCGACCTGCGGAGGCGGGCGACGAGGAGCGGACGTCACCGGCGGAGGCGGCCTCTGCGGTGCGCGTTTCGGGGGATGCCATCTGGTGTCGGTCCCCCGAATGGTCGGCGGTCGCAACCGCGAGCGAATAGGTCGGCGCTTAGTTTACGGCGTCGCCTCGAACACTATCCGGCTGGTGCGCGGGGTTCCAGGCGAAGTGGGCGCTGTCGCGCGGGCAATACGGTTTGCCGCCAGTTTTCCGGAGAGCAGGGCGGTCGGCACGCCCACACCAGGAGTGGTGCCGCAACCAGCGATAACCACGTTGTCGCTGGAACGCGGGAAATTGCTCGGCCTGAAGGGACCGGTCTGGCGGAAGAGGTGGGCGGCGGAGAACGGTGTGCCCGCGAGCATGCCGCGGTCGAGCCACGTCCGCGGTGTGTCGAGCCGGTCGACGGCGAAATGCTCGGCGATGCCCCGATAACCGCGCGCTTCCAGCACGGCGAGCAGCTCGCGGAGATAGGCGGGGCCGAGACGCGGCCAGTCCAGCGGCGCCGCCGAAAGATTCGGGCACGGCGCCAGCAGGGAGAACGGCTCGTGACGTCCGTCGGCGCGTTCGATGAACAGGCTCGGATCGGTCAGCGCGGGCCGGGTCAGCAGCAGCGAGGGGTCGCTCATCAGCCTGCCGTGGCCCCGGCGGGCCGTGATCTCGGCGAATGTCCGATCCCAGGCCTGCCCGAACTCGATGGTGTGGTGGGCCTGCACCGGCCAGTCCGCCGCGACGGCGGCGGGGACGGTGCCGTGCGCGACGACCGCCGACGGCGAAGCGCGCAGCCCGCGCCGGGGCCGCACGCCGAGCCGGTCGAGCGAGCCGAGATCTGCGGTGAGCACCAGCGCGTCACAGTCGAACGAACGCCCGTCGGCGGTGCGAGCGCGCCGGGCGCGGCGGTCCGCGTAGTCGATCCCGACCACTTCGGCGTTCAGTTCCAGCGTGCCGCCCGCCTCGGTGAACGCCTGCGCCAGCGCAGCGGCGATCGCCCGCATCCCGCCCTCGGGGAAATACACGCCGAGCGAGGTGTCCATGTGCGGGATCGCGCCGTACACGGCGAGCGCCCGCGCGGGCGGCATGCCCGCGTAGAGCGCCTGGAAGGTGAACAGTCGCGCCAGGCGCGGGTCCCGCAGGAACCCGCGCACCCGGGGACCGAGCCTGCCGAAGCCGCCGAGTCGCACCAATTCGGCCAGGGCGCGGCGCTTCTCGGGGACGCGCACCATATCCAGCGGCGAGTCGAAGTTGGTGTCCATGAACTCGGTGAACTCGGCCGCGTAGATCCGCGCCAGCCAGGCGCGCAGCCGCCGGTATCCCCGTGCCTCGGCCGGGCCGCAGGCCCGCTCGACTTCCGCGGCCATCGCGTCCGGATCGGCGAAGACCCTGATCTCGGCGCCGTCGGCGAACCGGGCGTGATAGCCCGGAGCCAGCCGGTGGATGCGCAGCGGGGGCACGCAGGTCTCCGGGGCGCGGCCGACGGCGGCGAGCGCGTCGGTGATCAGTTCGGGCAGCGTGAGGACGGTGGCGCCGGAATCGATGTCGTAGTCGGCGCCCCGGTAGCGTCCGACCCGGCCACCGGGGTGGTCGGCCCGCTCGAGCAGCGTCACCGTGCGACCCGCACCGGTCAGATACAGGGCGGCCGAAAGCCCGGCCAGTCCCGCACCGACCACCACGACGCGATCGGTCGGTCCCGCAACGGTTCTCATCGGAGTCTCCTCGCCGTGGCGCTCACGCGGCACGCTTGGTGGCGGCCAGCGCCATGGCGCGCAGCCGTTCCTTGGCCGCGGGCGTCGCCGAGCTGGCCTCGATGGCCGCCAGGCCGGTGTCGGTGAGTTCGGTGATGCGGCGCTCCACTTCGTCGACGGCGCCGAGTTCGACCAGCAGCGCGCGCAGCCGCTGCACCTGCTCCGCGCTCAGGTCGGTGCCGATGCTCGAGCGCAGCAGCGCGGCCGCGGCGGGATCGGCGTCGTCGGCGCGTCGCAGCGCTTCGGCCAGCAGCACGGTGCGCTTGCCCTCGCGCAGGTCGTCGCCGGAGGGCTTGCCGGTGACCGCCGGATCGCCGAACACGCCGAGCAGGTCGTCGCGCAGCTGGAAGGCGATCCCGATCGCGGTGCCGAACTCGCGGTAGGCCTCGATCAGCTCCTGACCAGCGGCGGCGATCGCGGCGCCGAGATGCAGCGGGCGTTCGACGGTGTAGGCGGCGGTCTTGTAGCGGTTGATCCGCAGCGCGGCCTCGACCGATTCGTCGCCGCCCGCCTCGCCGCTGATGTCGAGCAGCTGGCCGCCGAGCACCTCGGTGCGCATGTCGGCCCACACCGGCGCGAACCGGGCGATGGCCGCGGGGGCGAGGCCGGACGCGTGCACCATGTCATCGGCCCAGGACAGCGCCAGATCTCCGATCAGGATGGCCACGCTGGCGCCGAAGTGCGCCGAGTCGCCGGACCATCCGCGGTCGCGGTGGCGCTGCTCGAAGTCGACGTGCACGGTGGGGAATCGGCGGCGGGTGCGGGAGGAGTCGATGATGTCGTCGTGGACCAGCGCGCACGCCTGGACGAGCTCGAGCGCGGAGCACGCGGTGAGCACCGCGGCGGCGTCGGGGGCGTGCGGATCGCCGCCCGCTCCGAGCCAGCCGGTCCACGCGAACGCGGGCCGGGTGCGTTTCCCGCCGCGGAGCACGAACTGCTCGAGTGCGTCGGTGGCCTCGACGAAGACCGGGCCGAGGCGCTCGGTCGTCGAGCGGCGGGTGGCGAAGAAATGGGTCAGGGCGTCTTCCACGGCGGTGACGAAGGCGGGGGTGCCCGGCTGCGGCACCGCTGGGCGCGGCGTCTGAGTACCGGTTGCGGCGGACAGAGGAGCCTCCAAGGTCGTGCGGATGGTGGACGCACGGGGTCGCGGAGGGTGCCCGGGCGCTGCGGATGATTCGGGGCCGAGCGAGGGGCGGTCGCGCGTGTCGCTCGGCGTGGCGAACAACTCGCCCGATGCGAAGAATACGCGGAGGGTCCGAGCGACCCGACAGGGCCGCCACCGGCCACCTCTACACTGAACCGGTGACTTTCGACAACGTGCGGGGCGGCTCGACCCCTGGCCGGGCGTCCCGGACGCACCCGAACGTCTCCGCCACACCGTCGGTCGTGGAGAGTCTGCGGGCGCACGCGGGGCACGCGGTGCCGTTCTCCGTGGAGTTCAATCCGCCGCGCGACGCCGCCGCCGAAGCGCGGCTGTGGCGCGCCGTCCGGCAGTTCGAGTGCATGCACCCCGCGTTCGTATCGATGACCTACGGCGCTGGCGGTTCCACTCGCGACCGCACTGTCCGCGTGACCGGGCAGCTGGCGCAGGAGACGACGCTGCTGCCGGTCGCGCACCTGACCGCGGTGGAGCACAGCGTCGCGGAGCTGCGCTCGCTGGTCGGCGCGTACGCCGACTCGGGCATCCGCAACATCCTGGTGCTGCGCGGCGACCCGCCCGGTGACCCGCTCGGCGAGTGGCACAAGCATCCCGACGGCGTCTCCTACGCCGAGGAGCTGGTGCGCATCGTGCGCGACCTCGGCGATTTCCACGTCGGCGTGGCCTCCTTCCCGCAGGGCCACCACCGCTCGCCGGACCTGGCGACCGACACCGCGTTCCTGGCCGCGAAACTGCGTGCGGGAGCGGAGTATTCGATCACGCAGATGTTCTTCGACGTCGAGCACTATCTGCGTCTGCGCGATCGCCTCGTCGCGCTCGACCCGATCGAGGGCGCGAAGCCGATCATTCCGGAGCTGATGCCCATCACGTCGCTGCGCACGGTGCAGCGCGCCGAGGAGCTGTGTGGCAGGCCGCTGCCCGCCACCGTGCTGGACCGGCTGCGCAAGGCGGCGGGCGACGACGGTGAGGAGAACGCCGCGGCGGTGCGCGCGGCGGGCATCGAGATCGCCACCGAGATCGCCCAGCGGCTGATCGACGAGGGCGCGCCCTGCCTGCACTTCATCACGCTCAATTTCGCCAAGGCGACCAGCGAGGTGCTGACCAACCTCGGTTACGGCGTCACGGCTACTCCGGTCAGCGCCTGACCGCGCACGAAGTCCTCTGATCACGGCGCGTCGAGCCGGCGGTGTTGAGCGGTGCGCGTACGGGTGGTCGTCCGGAACGCGTGTCGAGTCGAACGGCCGATCACCGGTCGGGCGGTCGTCCGGAACGTGCGCGTCGAGCCGAGTCGGCGATCACCGGTCGGGCGGTCGTCCGGGACGCGTGTCGAGTCGAACGGCCGATCACCGGTCGGGCGGTCGTCGGGAACGTGTGCGTCGAGCCGAGTCGGCGATCACCGGTCGGGCGGTCGTCCGGGACGCGTGTCGAGTCGAACGGCCGATCACCGGTCGGGCGGTCGTCGGGAACGTGTGCGT
>NZ_JBEYVQ010000006.1:317597-380170 GCF_040644075.1 Nocardia sp. NPDC047038
TGTGCGTCGAGCCGAGTCGGCGATCACCGGTCGGGCGAGTGTCCGGAACACGCGATGGGCCGAATCGGCGTTCAGTGGTAGCCCGCGGCGCTCTGGTGCCGGTGCGGCGGGGCCGGACGCCGATCGACGGAACCCGGGCGAGATGATCCCGGAGTCTGCCGGTGCGCACGAGGACGCACCGGCATGGCCCCGGTCAGGCGGCGCGAGCCGCGCGCAGTCCCCATGCCTCGGCGAGCAGCCGATACGATTCCAGGCGATCGGCGTGCTGATGAGTGATCGTGGTGACGAGCAACTCGTCCGCCCCGCTGACGCGTTGCAGCGCGGCGAGCCGTTCCGCGACCGTGCCGGCTGATCCCACGAACTGGGTGGCAAGGCGGTCGTCGACCAGACGCCGCTGCTCCGCGGTGAGCGGCGCGATGGTCGCCGGATCGGGATAGTCGGCCGCTCCCGCCCCGCTGCGGATGCTGTGCACCCAGTGACCGTAACTGGCGGCCAGCCGCTGTGCGGTCGCGTCGTCCTCGGCCACGACCACGTCCGCGGAGATCACCACGTACGGCTCGGCCGAGTCGGCGGACGGGCGGAACGCCGCGCGATACGCCTCGATCGCGTCCAGCGCGGTGCCCGGCGAGACGTGATAGGCCGCGGCGAACGGCAGCCCCAGCCGCCCGGCCAGCTCCGCGCTCTCGCCGCCGGTACTGCCGAACAGCCACAGCCGCACCTGTGCGTTCTCACCGGGAACAGCGTGCAGCGCAATGCCTTCCGGGCTGACGAAACTACCGGCCAACAGGGCGCGCACCTCGCCGATCTGCTCGGCGAAATCCAGCGGCTCCGCGCCGCGCTGCTGCAACGCGCCCACCGAGGCGATGAATTTCGACCGGTCCAGGATGCGGCCCGGGTCGAACGGCGGCGGAACGACCACGCCGTCGCGGATCTCGGTGCGCCCGGTCACCGCGTCGACCACCGGTTTACCGCCCTTGTTGCGCCCGGCTTCGGCCCCGAACTGGCTGCGCCGATGACCCGACCGGCCCAGCCCCAGGTCGAGCCGGCCAGGGTACAGCGCGTCGATCGTGCCGAACGCCTCCACGATCGAGGCCGAGGTGTGATGACCTACCTGCACGGCCGCCGAACCCACGCGGATGCGCTTGGTGGCCGCGGCGACCAAGCCGATCAGGGTGATCGAGGAGGAACTGGCCACCCTGACGAAGTGGTGCTCGGCCAGCCAGTACCGGTGGTAGCCCCACTGTTCGGCGTGCTGGGCCAGATCGACGGTGTTGCGCAGCGCCTGCTGCGCGGTGGAGCCCGCGCTGATCGGGGACAGGTCCAGGATCGATAGGGGAACGGACCCGCTCATGCCGCACGCCCCTGCCGCGGATCCTGCTCGCCCGCTTCGATGGCCACGCGCAGCCGGTTCTGCGCGGGCGCCACCGGGCAGGTCGCGAAATCGGTGAAGGCGCACGGCAGATTCGCCGCGCGGTTGAAGTCCAGCACCACCGTGCCGTCCGCCTCCGGTGCGCCCACGGTCAGTGACCGCGCGGCCGGGTAGGTCGTCACACCGCTGGTCGCGTCGGTGAACAGCACGCGCAGGTCGTTCCGGTCGCCGAACGCGACGACCCGTTCGGTCACCTCGCCGATGCGGAATTCGATGGTGCCCGCGGCGCTGTGGTGGTGTTCGAGTCCCTCGATCACCGCGCCGGTGACCACGGTCCGCTGTTCCTCGAACGGGGTGAACCGCCCGGAGAGCACCCAGCGTGGATCGGGTCGATACGACGGGATGCCCTCGAAGGTGAGCAGGGCGGGGGAGGCCGGGTCGTGCACCCGGACGGCGTAGCGACCTGTGCGGCGGATCACCTCGAGCACCCGGCGCTCTTGCCGGACGTGCAGTCCGGGCGCGCCTTCGGCGGGGGTGACGATCTGCACGCCGGCGATGCCGAGCCCGTCGTACTCCAGCCGGTCGGCGGGCTGGGCGGTGATGAACACCTTCTCGTCGGTGACCCACCAGGTGCCGGGGACATCCGGCAGCCGCTCGGGGCGGTCGGTGAGCCAGTGCAGCCCGGTCAGGCTGAGAAAGCCGAGCGGGTCACGCAACTGGTCCTCGCGCGCGTGGTGCCAGCGCGCCCACTCGGTCTCGAAAACGCTGGTGATGCTGGTGGTCATGACGCTATGGCTCCTTCGTGGGCGGTGGTGCGACGGTGGGGATGGCGCAGGCCGAGGTGGTCGCGCAAGGTGGTTCCGGCGTACTCGGTGCGGAAGCTGCCGCGCTCCTGGAGTTCCGGGACGACCCGGTCGACGAACTCGTCGAGCCCGTGCGGGGTGAGGTGTGGGACCAGGATGAATCCGTCGGCGGCGTCGGATTGCACATAGGTGTCGATCTGCTCGGCGACCGACGCGGGCGTGCCGATGAACTGCTGGCGCGCGGTGACCTCGATGATCAGCTCCCGGATGCTGAGCCCGCCCGCTTCCGCCTTGGCCCGCCAAGCCTCGGCGACCGCCCGGGGGTCCTTGGCGTGCCGTACGCGGCCGCGGGTGACGGTGACGTTGTCGGCGGGCTCGACCTCCGGCAGCGGGCCGTCCGGGTCGTAGCCGGAGAGGTCGCGGCCCCAGACCTGCTCGAGGAAGGCGATCGCGGTCTGCGGACCGACCTGCTGCAGGCGGATGTGCCGGGCGCGCTCCTCGGCTTCGGCCTCGGTGTCTCCGAGGACGAAGGTGGCGGCCGGGAGGATCTTCAGCTCGTCGGGGGTGCGCCCGTATTTGGCCAGGCGGCCCTTGAGGTCGGCGTAGAAGCGCTGCCCGTCCGCCAGGGTGCCGTGGCCGGTGAAGATCGCGTCGGCCGTGGCCGCGCCGAATTCCCGGCCGTCGTCGGAGTCGCCCGCCTGCAGCAGCACCGGGTGGCCTTGCGGGCTCGGCGGGAGCACGAATCGGGCGGCGATGTCGAATTGCGTTCCGCGATGCCGGGTTTCCGGGATGTCGCGGGCGAACACCCCGGCCTCCCGATCGACGACCAGGGAGTCCGCGGCCCAACTGTCCCACAACGCCCGGGTCACCTCGACGGTCTCGGCCGCGCGGCGGTAGCGCTGCCCGTGCTCGAGATAGCCGCCGCGCCGGAAGTTCGCGCCGGTGAACGCGTCGGAGGAGGTCACGACGTTCCAGGCTGCGCGCCCGCCGGAGAGGTGGTCGAGCGAGGCGAATTGCTTGGCCAGCTCGAACGGTTCGTTGTAGGTGCTGTTGATGGTGCCGGCAAGGCCGAGCTTCTCGGTCACCCCGGCCAGCGCGTTGAGCACGGTGAAGGTGTCCGGCCTGCCCACGACGTCCAGATCGTGGATGCGGCCGAGGTGTTCGCGCAGACGCAGTCCTTCGGCGAGGAAGAAGAAGTCGAACAGGCCGCGCTCGGCGGTCCGCGCCAGATGCTCGAACGACGCGAAATCGATCTGGCTGCCCGACTCGGGATCGCTCCAGACGGTGGTGTTGTTCACGCCGGGGAAGTGGGCGGCGAGGTGGACGGGCTTGCGGGGCTTGTCGGTCACGACAGCGTGCCTTCCGTGCTGGTGGCGTAGCGGCTCGCCGGGCGGGGCAGGCCGAGGCGAGCGCGTAAAGTGCCCGCGGGCTGCGGTTTCCGGTCCAGTGCGGACAGCAGACGGACGGCGGCGGGAAGCGCGAGGGGGCGCAGGACCACGCCGTCGGCGGCCTCGGCGGCGGCCACGTCCGCGAGCAGTTCACGCAGCGTCGCGGTGGTCCCGACGTGGCGCAGGGCGGTCGGCGCGGGGGTGCGGACCGGGTCGGCCCAGCTGTCCAGAGTGTGGACGTCCACACGTGCCGTGTCCGGGGAGTCCGCCAGATGGATGTCCAGATCCAGCAGCACCTGCACGCTGTCGGGGTCGCGTCCCGCGGCCGTCAGCGCAGCACGCACTTCGGTGCGTCGCGTCCGTGCCGCGTCGAGATCCGCCGCGTCGATCCGGATCAGGTCGGCGCGGCGCAGCGCGACCTCGGTGTCGGCCGCGCCGTCTGCGCGCACCGCGACGATCGGCTGACCCTGGGGTGAGCGCGGAGTGATCGATGGCCCCTTCACCGCGAAGTTGTCGCCGGTGAAGTCGATGTAGTGCAGTTTGTCCCGGTCGACGAAGCGGCCGGTCGCGGCGTCGCGGATCTCCGCGTCGTCCTCCCAGCTGTCCCACAGCCGGGTGACGACCTCGATCGCCTCGTCGGCCTCGTGCCACAGCGCGGCCGCCTCCTGTGCCGGTTTGCGTCCGAACGCCCGCGCCTGCTCGTCTCCTTCGGAAACGGTGACCTCCCAGCCCGCCCGGCCGAGCGTGGCGAAATCCAGGCTCTGGAACGCCTTCGCCAGATGGAACGGCTCGGTGTGGGTGACCGGCGCCTGCGGGATCAGGCCGACGCGGTGAGTGGCGGCGGCGACGCGGGCGGCGATCGCGACCGCGTCGAGCCTGCCCCGGGTGGCGCCGGGGCCGCCGGGCTGCAAGCCGAACGAGTCGGGCAGGAACACCGCGTCGACGCCCGCCTGTTCGGCCGCGACGATCAGATCGACCCAGTACCGCCCGGTGAACAGGTCTTCGGCGCGTGAGTCGGCACGCCGCCAGGACGCGGGGTGCGCGCCGGTCCCCGCCGCCTCGACGGCGAGGAAGAGGCCGGAATCCGTCATCAGGCCGTGCCCTCCGCGTCGATCTGCTGCCGCAGCGCCGGGTGCGTGCCCGCTCCTGCGACATCGGGGGCCGAGAACAACGCCTGCTGCCACAGCGCGGCGCGTATGCGGGGCGAGGAGCGGACGACGCGGCGGTCCCGCTCGGCGCGGACCGGTGCGACCGCGTGTACCCGCGCGTTACCGGAGATCTCGGCGGCGCGCGGGGCGCGCAGGCGGGTGCGCCACCAGCGGGCCGGGTCGGCTTCGAAGGCGGCGGGGTCGGCTGGAACGTCCGGCGCGGCGGCCGGTTCGGCGTCGGCGTCGGGCTTCCGGTTGAAGGCGGAGTACACCATCAGGGCGATCCTTTTCGGTCGGTGCCACCACGTGCTCGGCTTGTGGCCGGTGGTGGGCTCCGGTGAGCGGGGAGGGGTAATCGCGGAGGACGAGACGGCGGGTTCCGGGCGGCTGCGGCACGGAGCCCAGCGCCGCCGGTTCAGCACGCGGCTGTGGCGGTAGGTCGGATTCGGCATCAGGACACGCCTTTCGCCAGGGCGGGCGCCGGTATGGCCGACAACAGTTCACGGGTGTACTCGTGGCGCGGATCGCCGAAGATCTCGGCGGTGCGGCCGGATTCGACGATGCGGCCGTGCCGCAGCACCGCGACGTGATCGCTGATGCGGCGCACCACAGCCAGATCGTGCGAGATGAACAGGTAGCTCAGCGACAACTCGGCCTGCAGCCGGTCGAGCAATTCGAGAATCTGCGCCTGCACCGAGGCGTCCAGCGCGGAGACCGGTTCGTCGAGCACCAGCAGTTCCGGATGCAGCGCCAGCGCCCGGGCGATGGCGACGCGCTGACGCTGTCCCCCGGACAACTCGGCGGGCCTGCGCTGGGCGAAACCGGGCGGGAGCGCGACCTGCGCGAGCAGTTCCGCCACGCGGTCGCGGCGCTGCGCGCGGTTCCCGATGCCGAACGCGCGCAACGGTTCCTCGACGATCGCACCGACCCGCCAACGCGGATCCAATGAGGCGTAGGGGTTCTGGTACACCACCTGGAAGCGTTTGCGCAGTGCGCGCAGCCGTGACCCGCGGGCCCGCGACAGCGACTGCCCGTCGAAGGTGACCTCGCCGCGGTCGGGTTCGGTGAGCCGCAGCGCGATCCGCGCGGTGGTGGACTTGCCCGATCCGGATTCGCCGACCAGCGAGAGGGTCTCGCCGCGACCGAGTTCGAAACCGACCCCGGCCACCGCCGTCACGCTGTCGCCCCCGTGCGCCCGGAAGGTCTTGTGTACCTCGCGCAAGACCAGTAGCGGCTCGCCCGTCCTGGGCTTGGGCTCGCGGTAGCCGTCGGCGGGCGCGAGGCTGGGTGAGGCGGCGAGCAGGCGCTTGGTGTACGGGTGGTGCGGCGTGGCCAGCAGTTCGGCGGTGGCGCCGCTTTCCACCACCTCGCCGCCGTTGAGCACGACCAGACGGTCCGCGCGTTCGGCGGCGACGGCCAGATCGTGGGTGATCAGCAGCACCGCCGTGCCGCGCGCCGCGATCTGCTCGGCGAGCCGATCCAGTACCCGGCGCGCGACGGTCGCGTCGAGCGCGCTGGTCGGCTCGTCGGCGATGACCAGGTCCGGTGCGCAGGCCAGCGCCGAGGCGATCAGCACCCGCTGGCGCTGCCCGCCGGAAAGCTCGTGCGGGTACTGGGTGGCCCGTAGTTCGGGCCGGTCCAGTCCGGCGTCGGTCAGCAGCTCGATCGCCCGCGCCCGTGCCGCTTTGCGGTTGGCCAGTCCGTGTACCAGCAGCGATTCGGCCACTTGGTCGCCGATTCGCCGGACCGGATTCAGCGACAGCCCGGGGTCCTGCGGGACGAAGCCGATGCGCGCTCCCCGCAGCCGACGCAGCGCGCGTTCGGAGCCGGTGTCGACCACGGCGCCGTCGAAGGTCACGGTGCCACCCGCGATCTCGGCGTTCGCGCCGAGCAGGCCGATCACGGCGTGGGCGAGCGTGGACTTGCCGGAGCCGGACTCGCCGACCAGCGCCACCACCTCGCCGCGGGCCACGGTGAGTGACACACCGTCGAGCGCGGTGACCGGGCCGGTGTCCGAGCGGTAACGAACCCGCAGGTCCTCGACGTGCAGCAGTGGAGATGCTGGGGCGCTCACGCGCGTTCTCCCTTCCCGATCGCGCGGCCGAGGCGCTGCGCGGCGAGCACGACGGCGATGATGACGAGACCGGGCAGGGTGGTCATCCACCACGCGGTCGCGAGATAGTTGCGGCCCTCGGAGATCAGCGTGCCCCACTCGGGCGTGGGCGGCTTCGCGCCGTAGCCGAGGAAGCTCAGCGCCGACACGGCCAGCACCGCCATGCCGAATTCCACCGCGGCCAAGGCGAGTACGGGCTGGATGGAATTGGGCAGCACGTGCCTGGCCAGCACCGTGTACCAGCGTGCGCCCGCGGCGTGGGCGGCCTCCACGTACACCGCCTGGCGCACCCGCAGCACTTCCGATCGCATCACGCGGGCGAAATTGGCCACCAGCGAAATGCCCACCGCCAGCGCCACGTTGCGGGTACCGAAGCCGAGCGCGGTGACCAGCGCGAGCGACAGCAGCAGCGAGGGCACCGACAGCAGCACGTCGACCAGCCGCATGACGACGGCGTCCACCACGCCGCCGACCGCGCCGGACAACAGCCCGAGCAGCGCCCCGGCGACCAGCGCGATGCCCACCGCGGCCAGGGTGGCGGTCAGCGAGAGCCCGGCGCCGTGCACCATCCGGGTGTACAGATCGCGCCCGAGATTGTCGGTGCCGAACCAGTGTCGAGCGCTGGGGCTCTGCAACTTCTGCGCGGGCACGCCGGTCAGCGGGTCGCCGCCGGCGAAGACCGACGGCGCCAGCGCCCACCCCACGGCGAGCAGCGCGACGGCGCCCGCCACCACCAGTCCGGCGTTGCCGCGCAGAGTCTTCCACCGCACGGCCGGTCGTCGCAGACCGGTCAGCACCGCTGCGCGCTGTTCCTCGGTGACGTCAACCACGAGTCCGTACCCCCTCGGCGAGTGGTGCGCCGAGCAGGAGCCCGGCGTTACGAATGACGGGAGCGGGGTCAGGCACGGACGATCGCCTCCTCGGCGGTGTCGGCGGCGGTCTGCTCGGACTCGCCGCGCACACGGCGAGAGCGGGCGGCGATGCGCGGGTCGAGCAGCGGATACAGCAGGTCCACAGCCAGATTCACGCTGACGAACACCACTGAGGTGAGCAGCACGATGCCCTGCACCACGGGGATGTCCTGCGCCAGCACCGCGGTCTGGGTCAGCCGCCCGACGCCTTGGCGGGCGAAGACCGTCTCCACCACCACCGATCCGGCGAGCATGTTGCCGACCAGGACCCCCGCGATGGTGAACGCGGGCACACTGGCCGGGCGCAGCACATGCGTGCGCCGCACCCACCAGCGCGACCCACCCTTGGCCAGGGCCACGTCGACGAACGGCTGACGCCAGGTCGTCTCCAACCCGGCGGTGAGCACTTGTGCGATGACCGCGCCGATCGGCAGGGCCAGGGTGAGTGCGGGCAGCACCGTGCCGGCGAAACCGTGTCCGCCGAATGCCGGAGCCAGCCGCAATTGGAACGAGAACACCTGCAGCAGTAGCAGTCCGGTCCAGAAGGTCGGCACCGAGACGCCGAGCGACGGCAGCGCGGCCAAGGCGTTGCGCAGCCACGGCCGCCGGGTCTGGGTGGCCGCGAACGCCAGTGCGACGCCGCCAACGACCGCGAAGAGCAATGCGGTGCCGGTCAATTCGAGCGTGGCGGGTAGCGCGTCACCGATCGCGCCGGTGACCGGCTGCCCGGTCGCGATGGAATGCCCGAGGTCGCCGCGCACGGCGTGCCCGAGCGCGGTCGAATACTGTTCCCACAGCGGCCGATCCAGCCCGTAGCGGGCCTGCATCTCGGCGATGGCGGCCTTGTCCACCGGCGTGCCTGCGCCGCCGCCGTCGGCCGCGATCGAGATCGGGTCGGCGGGCAGCAGGTACAGCACAACGAACGACAGCGTGAACGCCGCCCACAGCACCCAGATCGCCTGCAGTGCCCGCAGGGCCAGATAGCGCGCCATGACTACCGTCCGCTCAGCCAGGTGTCGAAGAACTGCAATCGGGCGGAGGCTTCGAACTTCAGATCGCGCGTGTTCGCGCTCGCGCCGATGGCCTGGGACAGCTCGACGGTCGGCAGCTGCAGTCCGGCGTCGAGCACCTGTTCCTGCGCGGTGCGGATGAGCCCGTTGCGTGTCGCGGCGTCGACGGTGCTGACCTGCCCGTTCAGCGCATCGTCCAACGCGGGTACGGGGCCGCGCGCGTTGAGATTGCGCCCTTCGAGGCCGAAGGTGGTGCGCAGGATGTCACCGTCGGCGCGAGTGGTGTTGCCGTAGAAGGAATCGAAATCCTTGCTGCTCTGGCGCGCCGTGGCCTCCGCCGACGACACCAGGTCCAGCTTCAGCTCGACGCCGACCTGCCGCAACTGCTGCTGCACCAGTTCGAGGATCGCCTGGTTGCCCGCGAACACCTGGCTGAACAGCACCGAGAACGACAACCGCTCACCGTTTTTCGCCCGGACGCCGTCCGCGCCGGGCAGCCACCCGGCCTGATCCAGGAGCGTGCGCGTCTTCGCCGGGTCGTAGGCCAGACGCGCGGAGAGGTCGGTGTAGCCGGGTGTGGTGCTGGCGAGTGTGCTGGTGGCGGGCTTGAATTGCGGGCCGAGCACGGTGTCGACCAGTTGCTTGCGATCGATGGCGGGCAGCAGGGCCCGGCGCACCGCCGGATCGCGCAACGGACCTCTGGTGACGTTGAGCTGCAAGCCGAACGGCACACCCGGGTTGGCGGTGCTGAGCACCCGGCCACCCGCCGCCTCGATCTGCGGAGCGTCCTGCGGCAGCGCGTCGCTGATCGCGTCCAGCTGCCCGGAGGCGAGACTGCCGGTGCGGACGCCGGATTCGGGCACCACGGTGAACTCGATCTTGTCCAGGTAGGCCTCGCCCCGATGGGCGAACACCGCCGAACCCCAGTGGTAGCCGGTCCGTTTGGCCAGCGTCACCGCGGCGTCCTGGCGGTAGGCCGCGTAGGTGAACGGTCCGCTGCCGACGTTGTCGCCGAGGCAACGCTGTTCGGCAGGCTTGGCCGTGGTCACGTCGGCCAGGATGCCGAGCGCCGCGGTCGAGGACGCCTGCAGGAACGGTGCGTTGGGCTTGCTGAACTCGACCCGGGCGGTGAGCCGGTCCACGGCCGTGGTCCCGACGTAGCCGGTGAGGTAGCTGCTGCCCAGCGGCGCCTTGCCCGAGCCGATCTTCACGACCGAATCGAACGTGTTGCGCACCGATTCGGCGGTGAGCGGCGTGCCGTCGCTGAAGGTGACGCCGTCGACGAGGTGGAAGGTGAAGACCTTCGCGTCGGGGCTCGTCTCCCAGCTCTGCGCCAGCCACGGCTTCAGCTCGCCGGTGGCCGGGTCCTGGTCGGTCAGCGAATCCACGATCTGCCGGGCGACGTACAGCGTCTGATTGGTGCCCGCCTGGGCGGGATCCGAGCAGGTCGGCGCCTGGGACAGGCCGTAGCGCAGTACACCGCCCGGCTGGGGCGGGCCCGCGTCGCCGCCGGGCGCGGCCGAATCACTGCCGCAGGCGGCCACGGTGGTGGCCGCGGCGAGCGCGCCGGCCAGCGCGACGATTCGGTGACGGGTTCGGATCACGGGGCAACTCCAGATACTTCGGGGCGGGGGAGCTCCTCGCCCTGGTCGGGGTCGGTATCGGCGACACCGGTCGCCAACGGTCGGCTGGGGATGCGGCGGCGCAATTCCGGCGCCACCTCGGCTTGGAACAGCTCGAGGCCGTCCAGGTACTGCCGCTCGGGGCGGCCGTCGCGTTCGGCGGACAGGTGGATCACCTCGTGGCCGAGGTGCTCGTGCTGGCGGCCGACCTTGTCGATCACCTGCTCCGGGCTGCCGATCAGCGCCGAACTGCGGGCCACGTAGTCGTCGAGGGTCTCGAACACCACCGGCAGCCCGCGTTCGCGCGCCAGCGCCAGCCGCGCTTCGAAGATCGGCGCGTAGGCCGCGAGCGCCTCCTGCGAGGTGCGCGACACCTGGAATCCGGCGGTGCCCGCGCCGACCAGCGCGTCGGCGGGGTCGTGGCCGTGGAACGCCCAGCGCTCCCGGTAGTGGCGCACCAGCTCGGCATACGGCTCGATCGGGTTGGTGACGTTCGCCGAGAACAGTGGATCACCGTGGCGCGCGGCCAGTTCCACCGATTCGCGACTGGTGGCGCTGCCGTGCCAGATCCGGATCTTCGGCTGCCACGGCCGCGGCAATGCTTTGGCCTCGCGCAGCGGCGGACGGAAGCGCCCCGACCAGGTCACGCTGTCACCGGCCCACAGGGCGCGGAACAGTTCGTAGCCTTCGCGATTGCGGTCCCACTGGTCGTCGGGCGTGACGTGGTACAGCTGCGCCTGTGCGGCGCCGTTGCCCTTGCCGATGATCAGCTCGAGCCGCCCGCCGGACAGGTTGTCCAGCGTGGAGTAGTCCTCGAAAGCACGCACCGGGTCGAGCAGGCTCAGCGTGGTCACCGCGGTGAACAGCGTGATCCGCGAGGTGAGTGCGGCCAGGTGGGACAGGATGACCGGCGGCGCGGCGGACAGGAACGGCTCCTCGTGCCGCTCGCCGACGGCGAACCCGTCGTAGCCCAGTTCCTCGGCCAGCCGCGCCTGGCCGACGACGTCGCGCAGGCGTTCCCGGGTGCCGGGCAGGCGGCCGGTCCGCGGGTCGGGTACCCGGGTCACCAAGGTGAACAGCAGGAACTTCACGCGATCGCTCCCAGCGCGGGCAGCTGCTTCTCGAAGGGATGCGGCCCGATCTGTTCCGCGGGCAGGTCCGGGTCGTAGAGCGCGCGGTAACCGGCGGCGAGATAGAGGCCGACCGCTTCGGGCTGACGCGGTCCGGTGGTCAGGTAGATCCGCCGGTAGCCGCGGCGCGCGATCTCGGCTTCCAACTGCTCGAGTACGAACAGTCCGAGCCCTTGCCTGCGGTGCTCCCGCGAGGTCCAGATCCGCTTCAGCTCGGCGGTGTGCGCGTCGTAGCGCTGGAAGGCACCGCCCGCCACCGCTTCTCCGTCGCGGGTGACGACCAGCAGCGCGCCGTGCGGCGGCGCGAACGCGGCGGCCGGGTGCTCGCGCAACGAGGCGTGCACCTCGCCGGGCGTGCGACCGTAGCGGCTGCTGTACTCGAGGGCGAGTTCGGCAAGCAGGGGCGCGGCCAGGGGGTCGTCCTGGGCCACCCGGTGCACGCGCAGCGTCGTCGGGGTCGAGAGCGGTTGTGTCATCGGCTCAGCGCTTCTTCGGCAGGCCGGGCGGGTTGATCCGCGATTCGGTGACCGTCTCGCTCTGCAGGCCCCAACGGTCGATCACCTGCTGATATGTGCCGTGCTCGATGGCGTAGGCGAGCGCGTGCTGCACGGCGGTGATCAGCCCGTTGTCCTTCTTGGTGAGCACCGCGATCTCGCCTTGCAGCGCCTCGCCCGCACCGGAGAAGGTGCCCACGATCCTGGTCTGCTTCGCGGTGGCCGCGTGGTAGATCGCCGTCGGGTTCGGGCCGAGGTAGCCGTCGAGCCGCTGCGAGGCCAGCGCCAGGTAGTAGTCGGTGGTCTGCTGGAAGTAGGCGATGTCGATCGGAGGCAGGCCCTCGGCCCGGTTCTGCTCGTTCCACTTCACCAGCAGCTGCTCCTGGTTGGTGCCGCTGCCGACCCCGATCCGCTTGCCCGCCAGGCTCGTCCGATCCTTGTATGCCAGCTGGCTCTGGATCGGCACCTCCAGCGCGACGTTGTCCTTGCGGTAGGTCGCGAAGTCGTACTTCTCCTTGCGTTCCTCGGTGACGGTGACGTTGGAGATGAACGCGTCCACCTCACCGGAGTCCACCCGCACGAAGTTCTGCGACCAATCGGCCACCTGCGCATCGAGTTTCAGGCCGAGGATGTCGGCGACCAGCGAGGCGAAGTCGATCTCCGAGCCGACCACCGTCCGGTCGTCGGTGGCGTAGAACCGCAGCGGCGGCGCTGCCCCGGACGTGCCGGTCACGACCAGCGTGCCGCGGTCGCGGATCGCCTTCGGCACCTCGGCGGCGATGGCATCGACCTTGGCGGCCCGAACGCGGCCGGACTGGGCGGGGGAGAGGTCGAAGGTGACCGAACCGGCGGGCTGCGCGGCGTTGTCCGCCTCGGGTTCGGTGCAGCCGGTGGCCAGCAGCACGACCGCGGTCGCGGCGGCGGTGACCAGGGCGGAGAACTTCATCGGATACCTGTTCGTCAACGGACTCGGGAAAGGAACGCGCGAGTGCGCGGGTGTTCGGGATGGTCGAGAACGACCGAGGGCGGGCCCTGCTCGACGATGACGCCCTCGTCGAGGAACACCACGGTGTCGGCGACCTCACGGGCGAAGCCGATCTCGTGGGTGACGATCACCAGCGCGGTGCCGCCGTGCGCCAGATCGCGGATCACATCGAGCACTTCGCCGACCAGTTCCGGGTCCAGCGCGGAGGTGGGCTCGTCGAACAGGATCACGCGGGGGCGCAGCGCCAGCGCGCGGGCGATCGCCACCCGCTGCTGCTGCCCGCCCGACAGCCTGCGCGGATACGCGTCCGCCAGGTGTCCGATGCCGACCCGATCCAGCAGCAGGCGTGCCTCGCGCTCCACCTCGGTCCGATCGCGCCGCTGCGCGGACAGCGGTGCGAGCGTGACGTTGTCGAGCACGGTGAGGTGCGGGAACAGATTGAACTGCTGGAAGACGAAGCCGATCCGGGAGCGCTGCTTGCGCACCGCGTGGTCGGGCAGCGCGTGCAAGCGGTCGCGGCGCAGCCGATATCCGATCAGCTCGCCGTCGATGTGCACGGTGCCCGCGTCCAGCGTCTCCAGATGGTTCACCACGCGCAGCAGGGTCGACTTGCCCGACCCGGACGGGCCGATCACGGCCACCACCTCGCCGGATCGCACGGTGAGATCGATGCCGCGCAACACCTCGTGCGAGCCGAAGGATTTCCGGACGCCGCGGACCTGCACGGCGGGTGTGGCGCTCATCGGGTCGCTCCGCGCGGTGCGGCGGGACCGGCCTCGGCGACCTCGCGCAGCTTCCGCCACGCGCGCTGCAGCGGCGTCGGCGGCGGCGTGCGGTGCGCGCCCTTGGCGTAGTGGCGTTCGATGTAGTACTGCGCCACCGAGAGCGCCGTGGTGAGCACGATGTACCAGACCGTCGCGACCATCAGCAGCGGCACCACCCGTCCGTTGCGCCCGTAGATGACCTGGACCTGGTAGAACAGCTCGGCGATCGCCATCACCGACACGATCGAGGTGCCCTTGAACAGGCTGATCACCTCGTTGGCCGCGTTCGGCAGGATCGAGCGCATCGCCTGCGGCACCACCACCGTGCGGAATTGCCGCAGCCGTGGAATCCCCAGGGCGGCGGCGGCTTCCAGCTGACCAGCGTCCACCGAGATGAACCCGGCCCGGATGATCTCGGCCGAATACGCCGCCTGATGCAGCGCCAAGCCGATCACGGCGGCGGTGAAACCGCTGATCACCCCGTTCACCTCGAAGGTGAACAGCGCGGGCCCGAACGGGATGCCGACCGAGAGGGTCCGATACAGGTAGGCGATGTTGAACCAGAACAGCAGCTGCACGATCAGCGGGATCGAGCGGAATGCCCAGATGTAGACCCACGCGATCACCCGCAGCACCGGGTTGTTCGACAGCCGGGCGATCGCGAGCGCGGTGCCGAGCAGAAAACCCAGCGCCGTGCCCCACGCGGTCAGCTCCAAGGTGACCCGCAGCGCCGACAGCACCGACTCGGCCGTGATGTACCGCGCGAACGTCGGCCAATCCCAGCCGGGATTGGTGGCCAGCCCGTGCACGAACTGGGCGAGCAGGATCAGCGCGACGGCGCTGATCACCCAGCGCCAGGGATGCCGGGTCTTCGCGACGGTCGGCGTCGTGCCGGTCTCGGCGGGGGCCGGTGTTCCGGTCGGGTCCGGTTCGGTCGGCGCGGCGGCCTCGGGGGCGGCGTCCGGCGCGGTGGACGCGCTCATGACGGGTCCTCGATGATCACTTCGGTTCCTCCATCGGTCCCGGCGGAAGCACCCGCACCCGGTGACCGGGGGGTTGCTGCGACGTCGACGAGCCAGGTCTCTCGGTCGCTCTGGATGGTTGGCGCCGACCCCCCGTCAACGGATGTCAGGGGCGAGCCGAATCATGATGCCCAGCAAGGGAAGCCTGGAACAAGAGAAGTAATCACCGTGAGCGTAGATCTTGTCGACGCCGATTCATCGGATCTTTGTAGTAACCGGGCGTGCGCTGCTCTGCCGAGGGCGAGGTGAGTTTCCGCGCTTCGCCGATCCCGGGGCGCGTGGCGCCGGACTGGGATGGTCCGATGCAGCATACGGCTATCGCCGACGCGGGGGAACGCCGGTGGGCGACGCGGAGGTCCGTTCCGGGCAAACAGGACTCGCCACGAAATTGCTGTGTGCAATCTCGGCTGCTGATTGCGTTTGCCGGAGTACTGTCCCCCTCGATCGTTCCGCCGATGAGGAGGTTTCGTGACCATATTGCGCCGTCTGACCCAGTTGTCCGCTGTCGCGACCAGTTCGATCGCCTTCGTGCTCGCCGGGCCGGGGGCCGCGTTCGCGGCTCCGGATGCCACGATTCCCGCGTTTCCCGAGGACTCCGTACCGATCGCCGCCCCCGGTGACCTGTTCGGCGCGTATCAAGCCGCGCTCGACGCGTTGCGCGCGCTCGGTATCCAGCCGTTCGCGTACCCGAGCGCGTCGGCGTTCTGCCTCGACAACACCACGGCCGGTCTGGCGCCCGCCGTGGCAGGCGCCATTCCGGGGCCGTGGCCGAAGACCACCGTCCAGATTCCCGGCCAGGACCTCAGCGCCGTCAAGGCCGGGCAGGCCATGTTCACCTTCGTGCCCTACGGGCTCGGACCGGACGGCCCGAATACCGCCGGAATGCAGGTGAGCTGGCTGAACCTGAGTACCGGTCGCAGCGGCACCGCCGCCATGGGGCCGCTGCCCGAGGTCGCGCGTTCGATGGTTCCCGCGGCCGTTCCGCCGGACCAGCGGCCCGCGGCCGAGCAGGCGATCCGGGACTTCCTCGTCGCGTCCCTCCCGATGGGCGGGGTGCGCGCGGTCCCGGTGGACACCGGGAAGGGCACCGTGCTCGCCGCGATGTTCGGCACGGTGCAGAACGGCGCCAAGTCCTGCTTCTTCCTGCCGACGGTGGGAATCACCCCGGTGCCATGAGATTTCCGTCACCGCGGCACGGCTGCTCAGGGAAGCGGCCGACCTTTCCAGCGCGCCGTGCCGCGGCGACGGGCCAGGTGTGACCGCACCCACAAAAGCAGATACACCGCCACCGACACCGGATGCGCGACGGCGGCAGGCAGATCCGAAGGTTTCAGCGGGCCGCCGGTTTCGGTCGAGCGGGCCAGCAGTCGCCCGGCGACGGCGGCGAGCCAGCCGGCCAGGCCCGCCCGGCGGTGCGCCCCGCGGCCGAACACCGCCACTGCGGGCGGCACCCAATAGGCAAGGGCGGCAACCAGTCCCACCGCCGCTCCACCCGTTATCGTGCCGTCGTAGGCCGACCAGAGCCAGCGGGAGTAGCCCGCGTCCAATTCCGCGGCGTCGCGATACATCCTGGTGCGGGCCAGCGGTCCCGCGGCCACCAGAACCGTGGAATGACCGGCTCGCCGCAGCGTACGGGCGATGTCGAGGTCTTCGGTGACGCTTCCGGCCACCGCCGTGTGGCCGCCCACCGAGCGGTACGCGGCGTTGTCGAACACGAGGAACTGCCCGCAGGCCACCGCCGTGGCGGGCCGTAGGCTCCGGTCGGCCGCGGTGACCGGCAGCGTCGAGGCCCACGACCAGCACAGCAGGGGCTGCACCAGCGCCTCCGCCACCGAGCCTGCCACCTGCAGCGGCCAGGGGGAGACCAACGCGGCGCGTCGTTCGCGCAGCGCGCCGACCGCCGCCGCGAGCGCCGTCGGGGCCAGCCGCACGTCGGCGTCCAAGAAGATCAGCACCGGCGTCGACACCTCCTCGGCCAGCCGGACGCAGGCGGTGGCCTTTCCGGTCCAGCCGGGGACCGGATCGGACTCGCTGTGCAGCAAGGTGAAACGCGGGTCGCCGTCGATCGCCGCGCGGGCCGCGGCGCCGGTGTCGTCGGTGGACGCGTCGTCGAGGACGCGTACCGCCATGCGCGGCACGCCCACCTGGGCGCGCAGGTCGCCGATCAGCTCGGGTAGCCGGTCGGCCTCGTCGCGCGCCGGGATACAGACGGTGACCGGTTCGATCACCGTCGTCGGGGTGTTCGTCAACCGCCGTACGGTGATCCGGTTGTACAGCGCGATGCCCGCGCCCAACACGGCGACCGCGGCGGCGAAGGACGGCAGGATCGAGTTCGCGCGCAACGTCTTCGGCAGGTCGGCACTCACCATGTGGGCCACGCTATCGCGGCACACCGACCTGTCGCTCAGCGATTCTGCGTCACCGAGCGCCACCAGCGGCTGAGCGAGAAGCCGACCTCCGGCGCGCCGGGCGCGGCAGGGTTGCGGTCCATGTACGCCATGGCCGCGACGATGGCGGCCACCGCGAGCGTAATGCCGCCCGCGATGCCCGCCCAGCCCGCGAACGAGCGGGTGTTCGGGTCGGCGTAACTGACCTCGGCGCGCAATGTGGAGACATCACCGGGCGGCAGCTTCCAGGAGACGACGTTGTCGCCCTCGCGGCTGCCGTTGGTCTTGGCGACGCGGGCCGGGAACGCGATGGTGAACTGCACGTCCGAGCCGTGCGGCGGCACCGATTTCAGATCGACCCGCCCGCTCAGGCTGACCAGGTCGCCGGTGCGCTGGAATTGCAACTGGAACATGCCCTGGGTCTGCTCGGACAGCCCGCCGAGCTGCTGCACCTCGCCGAACGACAGATCCTCGAAGAAGACCTGGCTGCCCATATATCCGTCCTGGGCGTACGGCTCCACCCGCACCTTGGCGGCCAGCGTCTCGGGCGCCTTCAGCTGCGGGCCCTTGTCCCCGGCGTCGGCGGGCACCACGGCGGCGACGATCCGTCCGGACACCCGGTCGTTGGACGAGACCCCCATCGAAACCTGGACCCGCAGGCACGCTGCGAGCATCGGGACCAGCATCGCCGCGAGCAGGACGACCGAAGCGGCACGCGCGGCACGGCGTGGGACCCGCCGCGGCGGGCGATCCGGGGTATCGAGCTTCGTGGTGACGGGACTCGGCTGCACGGGTGACATCGTGCCAGGCCGTCCGCCCGGAATGAAACGCGCCACTCATCGCGCGCGTCGGCGCGCCGAGTGCGGGGAATCACGCCGGGTCAGCGGCGCGCGCGAGCCAGGACGACGAGCAGGGGAACACCGAGCACACCCATACCGGCGAAACCGTATCCGGCCGACGGCAGGAGACTGAGGAACACCGCGTGGGCCAGCGCCGACCCCAGCCAGGTCCACAGGAAGAAGGCCACCGGTACGGCGACCGCGATCGCGCGGCCACCCGGTCGCGCTACCCGTACGGGCTCCGGAGCCGCTCGCTCCCAGAGCGCCAGCAAGCAGCCCATCACGAGCGCGACAGCGAACCAGCCCAGGTAGTTGGTCACCGGAATCAGGTCCAGCCCGGGCAGGCCGGAGTGGGTGTCACACCAGGCCCACTGCCCGTCGGTCACCATCTGCGAATCCAGGAAAAGATCCCAGCCCACCGCGCCCACCGCCGTCGCCAGGACCCGCGTGACCGTGTGCCGTGACAACAACCCGGCTACCACCCACACCGGATACATCCCGCCGGTCCAGGCCAGCGGGACGAGCAGCGGCACCGTGCGCAGAGCGGGCCCGAGCCGGTCGGTCGCGTACTCGTAGCAGCCGAACGGAATGCCGGTCGCGGTACCGATCACCTCGGCGGTGAGCCCGACGCCGGAGACGATGATCAGGAAACCGACGGCATAGCGGAACCCCCTGGTCGCGGTCGCGTGCGCCAGCGCGGCGGCGGCGGAGAGCAGCACGACCGCGACGGTGACACGGTCGCGCGCACCACCCGCGGCGAGTGGGTAACCGATCTGCGCGACGATCGTCAGCACGACCAAGGCGAGTGGCAGCAGAAAACGTGCCGATCGGTATCGGAACCGTTCTGTCGCCTCGGGCGGCAGTTCGCCCGAATCCGTCACCGTCGCAGCCACCGCGACAACCTGGGCCGGTTCAGGTCGCGCAGCGCGAGCGCGGCGGCCGTCCGTCCGCTGGCGCCGGAGACGCCGCCGCCGGGATGGGTGGACGCGCCCGTCAGATACAGTCCCGGCGCGCCGGGCACCCGCTGCCCCGCCAGCTCGGGCAGCGGACGCCACAGCATCATCTGGTCGAGCGACATCTCCACGTGCATCACGTTGCCGCCGACGAGCCCGAGTTCGCGCTCCAGGTCCACGGGTGTCTGTACATGTCTGCGCAGCACCGTCTCCGCGAAACCGGGCGCGTAGGAATCGACTTCGGCGATGATCCGGTCGCCTTCCCGCTGCGCGAGGCCGGCCCAGTCCGCCCCGGAGGCCGGTCGGTACGGGTGCCATTGCGCCCACAGCGACAACTGGTGCTCGCCGGGCGGCGCGATGGTCGGATCCACGGCGCTGAAGCTCATGGCCAGCACGACCGGTCGCGGCGGGAGGTCACCCGCCAACGCCGCGCCGTGCGCACGACGCAACTGCGCGCGGTCGGACACCAGCAATTGCAGGCCGCGGGCGGAGTGATCGATCGGACTGCCGGGATAACGGGGCAGCGCCGAAGTGGCGGCCCGCACCACCATCCCGATCCCGGGACCGACGCGGATGCGCGTGCGCCAGTCGTCGAGCACCGCGCCGTCGAAGCCGCCGTCGCGGAGCAGGTCCAGAGTGGTCAGCACGTGGCAGCCCGCGATCACGGTGCTCGCGCTCAACTCTCGGCCCGAGGCGGTGCGCACCCGCCAGCGGTCCCCGTCGCGACGCAGGGCGGACACCGCGTCGCCCGCGGTCACCACCCCGCCGTCGGACCGCAGCCGCGCCACCAGCGCGGTGGTCAGCGCCCCGCTGCCGCCGACCGCGCGCCCCGGCGGCAGCGTGTGCATGAGCGCGGCGAAGCCGACCATCGGCGCCGTGCCCGGCTCCGACATCGGCGGCCCGGACTGCGCGCCGAACCAGGCCAGCGACGCCTTCAACCGTTCGTCCTCGAAGAACACGTCCAACAGGGCGTCGCCGGATTGCAGGAACTCCCGCGAGAGTGCGCTGCCGCCGTTCCTCGCGTCCAGTCCCCAGAACGACCGCACCAGCCTGCCCGGCGTAGGTGCGCCGCCGAACGCCCGCATCACCCTGGCGCTGCGCGGACCCCACACCCGGACGAACCGGCGGTAGGCGTCCGCGTCCCGCGGGCCGCAAGCCGCGGCGATGGAGGCGCAGGTCGCATCCAGGTCGCGATGGAACACCAGGGCGGGGCGATCCGCGTGCGCGGGCGTGAAACCCCATGGGTCGCAGTCGATGTACCGCAGGCCGAAACGGTCGAGTTCGAGGTCCTCGACGATGCCGGTGTGGCGGATCATGATGTGCGCCGACGAGCCGCGATCGACCCGGTGGCCGGGGAACCGCTCGACCGTCGACACCGCTCCGCCGAGGACCTCGTCGCGTTCGAGCACTTCGACCTCGTGCCCGGCGCGGGCGAGGTAGCACGCGGCCACCAAGGCGTTGTGGCCCGAGCCGACGACGATCACCGTCACGTGATCCTCACAGCGGCAGCCGCCTGCCGAGGATCGCGAACGGCCGGTTGTCGCCCGCGAAGACGAAATTGCGGACCACGTCGGTGAATCCCTGCCTGCGATACAACCGCCAGGCGCGGTTGTCCTCACCGGCGACCTCCGGCGTCGACAGCAGCACCGCCCGCTCGGTGCGGTCGCGCAGCAGCCGTTCCAGCAGCGTGCCGCCGATGCCGCGGCCCTGCGCGGCTGGATGCACATGCAGCTCGGTGAGCTCGAAGTAGTCCGAGAGCAGTTCGCGCGCGGAATGTTCCGGCCAACCCGAACGCCGCATTCCGCTGTGCACCTGCTGATGCCACCACTGGTGCGCGGCGCCGCGATAGCCGTAGGCGATCGCCACGATCGGCGCGTGGCGCAGATCGATCCGGCCGGAGTCGTCGGGCAGCACCGCGGCGACCGCCTGCCAGCCGGGCCGGGTGGTGTGCTCGGTCCACATCGGCGCGCGATGGTTCTCGGTCCCGCGCGGATAGTCCATGGCGGCCACGTAGACCGCCAGCGCGTCGTGCAGCCGGGAGCGCAGGGCCGCCACCGAGAGATCGATGACGGCGGGTGCGGGAGTGTGATTGGGCTTGACGGCGGTCATGGCTCTCGTCGGTCGCGCGGACGCGGAAAGTTGTCGGTGGGCGTCTCTATATTGAAGCTCAATTCAAACGTTCGAATACCTGTTCGGTCCGGGCGGTGCTGGAAAGCGGTGGGGCACGCCGTCTCCAGCGCCGCATACGGGCCAAGGTACGCGAGGGTGGAGGGACGGCGATGTCTGGTCGAGTGGAACATCCGGGCCGGCCCGGCCGGGCCGGCAAGTTGCTGGAGCGCGCGGACGGGTTGCTCATGCAGGCGGCGGGGGAACGAGATCCGCGAGAACGGTTCCGCACCGCCTACCTGGCGGCGCTGCGCGGGGCGGGCGCGGTGATCGCGCTCACGGGCGCCGACACCGCGCCGAGGGCGCGCTCGCGCAACGCGTGGGTGCTGATGCAGCGCGCCGCGCCGGAATTCGTGATGTGGGCGGACTACTTCAGCGCGCGGTCGGAGATCCGGGCGGCACTGGAGGCGGGCCTGGACCGGAATGTCGACGAACACGAGGCGGACGAGTTCTCTTCGCGGGTGGCGGCATTCCTCCACGACGTGGAAGATCTCCTCGCGGCATCGGCCCGGTTGCGGCCCGCCCCTGGAATGACCGGCGGTATGACCGCTTAGTTATCGGCGTGTTGGCCTACCTTCACCTTCGCCCCGGCGACGGGCGGGCTGGTTACGGACTGGCTCCGACTGTGCCCATGAGGCGTACCTTCGCCTCGCTGCGGCCATGCGCGGGCTGATGACGGACTGGCTCCGACTGTGCCCATTAGGCGTACCCCCGCCTTCGCTCCGGCCATGCGCAGGCTGATGACGGACTGGCTCCGACTGTGCCCATTAGGTGGTCTGGCCCTGATCGAACTCGTATCATTGGTGACAGATGGCCGCCAAGGTCGGCTATCTGTCGTCTACCCGGAGGCGACAGCCACGTCCTAGTGCCGGGGGAGGTACCGTGCCACTCTCCGAGCACGAGCAGCGCATGCTCGAACAGATCGAGAGCGCTCTCTATGCTGAGGATCCCAAGTTCGCCTCGTCCGTCCGCGGCGGACGGCTACGTTCGACCTCGAGTCGTCGCAGACTCCAGGCCGCGGCGTTGTTCGTCCTCGGCCTCTTTCTCCTCGTCGCAGGCATCGCAGCGCCCGTGAAGCCCGGCGGCTTTCCGATCATCAGCCTGATCGGGTTCATCGTGATGTTCGGTGCAGGCGTGCTCCTGCTGCTGGGCACCTCCAAGAGCATCGCCAAGAACGACCGGTCCGGCGGGCAGGCGTCCTCCGGCGGCGGGCGAGGGCGCCAGCGCAAGTCCGGCGGTTTCTCCGAGCGTATGGAGGATCGCTTCCGGCGGCGGTTCGAGCAGGAATAGCTCGCCCGTAGCCTGACAACTTCAGCACGACCGGCGACGCCGCACCGCGATGGTGCGGCGTCGCCGGTTCGTGTGTGCAACCGATCACGCCGCGAATGATCTTCGGGTCCGACTTCCCCCTCGCCCCACACCTCCCCACGAACTTCCCCCAGTTCGCCCCCTCCGGTGCCACACCAGGGGGTTTGCTGGGTGTTTTCGGGCGTTTGTCGCCTGGGGCGGCGCGTGTCGGCAGAACTCGCGAAAGTTCTCCACGCCGGTGATAGCTGACATGACCTGCGGAATCGTCTGAGTCGGGAGCCAGATCACCGCTTGTTTCGATTGAAAGTGGGGGAAAGTGGGGTAATGTGGAGCGCGCAGTACTGAAGGGCCGACCATCGAGGTGATCGAATAGGGAGGTATCGAGATGTTTCTCGGTACCTACACACCTCGCTTGGACGACAAGGGGCGACTCACGTTGCCTGCGAAGTTTCGAGACGATCTGGCGGGAGGGTTGATGGTCACGAAGGGGCAGGACCACAGCCTTGCCGTGTACCCGAAAGAGGAGTTCACCGCGCTCGCCCGGCGGGCCGCGGCCGCGTCTCGAAGCAATCCGCAGGCCCGTGCGTTCGTCCGGGCACTCGCGGCCGGAACGGACGAGCAACGTCCGGACGCGCAGGGCCGGATCGTGTTGTCCGCCGACCATCGTCGCTACGCCAACCTGGACAGGGATTGCGTGGTGATCGGTTCGGTCGACTTCCTGGAGATTTGGGACAAGCAGGCGTGGGAGTCCTACCTCGCCGAGCACGAGGAGGACTTCTCGCAAGCCAGAGACGAGTCGCTGGGCGGAATCTTCTAGCCGCGGGCGCGCGAGTGCCACGCGGTCTCTGCCCGGACGCGGACCCTGACGTACTTCCCCGACGCCAGGTGCCGAAAGTTCGGTCAGAGACCACGGGGCATTCGTGTCCGTATGGAAAGCACTGTGTATCAAGGCGACCCGTGTGCGGTGCGCGACGACGCGAGGCAGACTCCGGGAGGTCTAGGTGAACCGTGAACAGCGCGGTCCCCGCCATGTTCCGGTTCTGCTGGAGCGAGCCGACGCGCTGCTCGGTCCGGCGTTGGCCGAGCCGGGCGCGGTCTACGTCGACGCGACACTCGGCCTCGGCGGTCACGCCGAGCATTTCCTGAGCACCTACCCGGGCCTCCGTCTCATCGGGCTCGACCGCGACACCACCGCGTTGAAGCTGGCAGGCGAGCGGCTCGAGCCGTTCGCGGACCGAATCACGTTGGTGCACACCCGCTACGACGGCATCGTCGACGCGTTGGCGGAGGCCGGCTTGCCCGCCACCGGTTCGGTCTCGGCGATCCTGATGGACCTGGGCGTCTCCTCCATGCAGTTGGACGAGGCCGACCGCGGCTTCGCGTATTCCGTCGACGCCCCGCTGGACATGCGGATGGACCCGACCAGCGGGCCCACCGCCGCCGATGTGCTCAACACCTACAGTCACGGCGATCTGACCCGGGTACTGCGGACCTACGGAGAGGAACGCTTCGCGAGCCGGATCGCCGCCGAGGTGATCCGGCGTCGGCAGAGCAAACCGTTCCACACCAGCGCCGAGCTGGTGGAGCTGCTGTACGCCACGATTCCTGCGGCGACGCGCCGCACCGGAGGGCATCCGGCCAAGCGCACGTTCCAAGCGCTGCGGGTGGAGGTCAACGGGGAGCTCGACTCGTTGCGAGTCGCGCTGCCCGCCGCGCTCGCCGCGCTGCGGGTGGGCGGCCGCATCGTCGTCATGTCCTACCAATCGCTGGAGGACAAGGTGGTCAAGCACGAGCTCGCCGCCCACACCGCGTCCAGGACGCCGGTGGGCCTGCCGGTCGAGCTTCCCGGCATGGGACCGGAGTTCCGGATGCTGACCCGTGGCGCGGAGAAGGCGACCGAGCAGGAGGTCGAGGACAACCCGCGGGCGGCCCCGGTACGCATGCGCGCCGCCGAGCGGATCCAGGAGGCGCGGTGAGCGAGCAGTGCCCGCATCGCGCCGGCCGGGTGCGGATGTCCCGCAGCGGTAGCGGAGGCCGGATGAGACAGCGGAGCGCTGTGCTCGCCCGGCATCCCCGGAGGACAGAGGAGGGGAATCTATGAGCGTGCGGACGAGGACCGTCGAAGCGCCGGGCCGGGTCGCCCGGCGGGTCCAGGACGCCGAGCGGGTGAAGTCGGGCGCGGCGCAACGCGCCTATGCCCGGCGGCGAATGCGCGAAAGTGGTTCGGACAGCGCGTTCCTGCCCACCGTGCGGCGCTCGGCGATGGCGGCGCGCATCCCGTTCGTCACGGCGATCATCGCCCTGCTCGGTTGCGGCCTCGCGCTGACCTTGCTGCTGACCACCCGTGCCGCCGAGGACAGCTATCAACTCGGCGACGCGCGGGCGACGAACCGGCGGCTGGCCGACGAGCGCGCGGCCCTGCAGCGCGAGGTCGAGGTCGCCGATTCGGCCCCCGAACTGGCCCTGCGGGCGCGTGAACTGGGCATGATCCCGGCCAAGGACCCGGCTCGCCTGCTGGTCGGTCCGGACGGCTCGGTCACGGTGATCGGCAAGCCCGCCCCGGCCGAGGGCACTCCCGTGCCGCCGCTGAACGCCTCGCCTTCCGCGCGGTCGCCGAGAGGGGAGCGGGTGGTGCCGGTCACCACCACGCCCGGTGCTCCGGTGCCGGGTCAGCCGAACACGGGATCGCAGAACAACGCGCAAGTGAACCCGGCGCCCACGGCCGCGAGCCCGGCCCCGACTTCGGCGATCAACCCGCCACAGCCCGGGGTGCCCGCGGCTTCGGTCACACCGCAGGCCACTTCGCCCCAGCCGCCCGCGGAAGCGTCGCCGCAGCAGGAAGCCGCGCAGGCCCCGGAGGCGGTGCCCGACGGAGCCCCGCAGTGACGCATCCCAGGCCCGCGCCGCGCAGGCGCGGGCCCTCGGCGCCCCGCACCACCGGCGGGCCGCGGCCACCGCGCTCAGCTGTCTCGGACGGCCCGCTCCGGTTGCGCCTCGGCGTCGGACGAGTGGTCATGTTCGTCGCGCTCGCGGTCGTCGCGCTGCAACTGCTGTGGGTGCAGAGCGTCGCCGCGCCGGGACTGTCGGCCCAAGCGGCCAGCCAGCGCACCACCCATCAGCCCGACCCGGCCATCCGCGGGCCGATCACCGACCGCTACGGCAAAGCGCTGGCCTTCACCGTGTCGGCCAAGGCGCTGCATTTCCGGCCGGTCGCGGTCCGGAAGGAACTGGCGGACGCCAAGGCCAAGAACGACAAGGCGCCCGATCCGGATCAGCGGCTGCGCGACATCGCGCGCACCATCCACGAGAAGCTCGGCAAAGACGCGCCCGCGGAAGCGGAGCTGCTGGCCAAGCTGAACAGCGACGAGCAGTTCGTGTTCCTCGCCCAAAATGTCGATCCGCGCATCGCGGACGAGATCACCGATAAATATCCGCAGGTGGGCTCCGACCAGCAGAGCCCCCGGGTCTACCCCGGCGGGTCGCTGGCGGCGAATGTCGTCGGCGCTGTCGGTTGGGACGGTCACGGGCAGATCGGGCTGGAGTCGTCGCTCGACTCGGTGCTGGCCGGTACCGACGGATCGCACACCTACGATCGCGGCTCGGACGGCGCGGTCATTCCCGGCAGTTGGCGCGACGAGCAGCCCGCGGTCAACGGGTCCGCCGTGGAGCTCACCTTGGACTCCGATCTGCAGTACTACGTGCAGCAGCAGGTGCAGCAGGCCAAAGACGTCTCCGGTGCGGGTTCCGCTTCGGCCGTCGTCCTGGACGCCAAGACCGGGCAGGTCCTGGCGATGGCCAACGACAACACCTTCAATCCCGACCTGGGACCGCAGAAGTGGGCCAATGCCCAGCTGAGCAACCCGTCGGTCACGGACGTGTTCGAGCCCGGCTCGGTGAACAAGATCGTCACGGCGGCCGCGGCCATCGACTACGGCCTGACCGATCCCGACGAGGTGCACCAGGTGCCCGGCGCGATCCAGATGGCGGGTGTCACGGTGCACGACGCGTGGTCGCACGGCGTCGAGCCCTACACGACCACCGGAATCTTCGGCCGCTCTTCCAATGTGGGCACGCTGATGCTCGCGCAGCGCGTGGGCGAGGATCGCTTCGCCGACATGGCGCACCGGTTCGGGCTCGGGCAGCGCACGGGCATCGGCCTGCCGGGCGAGAGCGCGGGCCTGATGCCGGACCGGGATCAGTGGTCCGGCGGCACCTTCGCCAATCTCCCTATCGGCCAAGGTCTTTCGATGACTACGCTGCAGATGGCCGGGATGTATCAGGCGATCGCCAACGACGGTGTCCGCATTCCGCCGCGGATCGTGCGGGCGAGGATCGCGCCGGACGGCGCCCGCACCGAGGAGACCCAGCCGGACGGCGTGCGGGTGGTGAGCAAGCAGACCGCCGCCACCTTGCGGACGATGTTCCAGGCGGTGGTGCAGCGTGACCCCATGAACGCCAACCAGAACGGCACCGGATGGCCCGCGGCCATCACGGGCTACCAGGTGGCGGGCAAGACCGGTACCGCGCAGAAGGTCGATCGCAATTGCCGGTGCTACTCCACGTCGTCGTTCTGGATCACGTTCGCGGGCATGGTTCCCGCGGAGAATCCTCGGTACGTGATCGGCCTCATGCTCGACGCGCCCGTGCGCAGTTCGGACGGATCCGGGGGCGGTTCGGTGGCTCCGCTGTTCCACAACATCGCCTCGTGGGCCCTGCAGCGCGACCGCATCCCGCCGTCCGTCCAGCCGTCCAGGCAATTCGTCTTGCAGGCAGGGTGATCGATCCGCTCCGGGGATGTGCGGTCGGTAGCGAAGACATCGGATCGGTGTGGAGGAAGCAGCAGGTGAGTGCGGTGTTCGAGGGGCATAGGCCGACGACGGCCCGCCGTGCGCGCCGCGTCCTCGCCCGGTGGCGTCCGAGTGCCGCGTGGCGCGGTCCGGGCCGGGCGGGCGAACCCGTAGGGTGCGGTGGGCGACCTCCCCGGCGTTGCGACGGGGCGCATGGTCCCGCCGTGACCGGTCGCCGGTAACCTGACACGTCGATCGCCGCCCCCGAAAGGAGCCTGGTTTCTGTGCAGTCCGGTCAACCGCGCGCATTGCGGCCAGAGCATTCGCCGTCAACGCCGCTGGCGTCGCTGGCCGCCGTCATCGGGGCCACGACGAGCGCCGAATCGGACGTGGCGGTCACCGGCATCGAGCAGCGCTCGGATGCCGTGCTGCCCGGTGACCTGTTCGCCGCACTGCCCGGGGCCCGCGCGCACGGGGCGCGTTTCGCGCGCGACGCCGTCGCCCGCGGCGCGGTCGCGGTACTGACCGACGCGGCGGGTGCGGAACTGGCCGGTCCGCTCGAGGTGCCGGTGCTGGTGCGGGAGAATCCGAGGGCGGTGCTCGGCGAGCTGTCGGCCACGATCTACGGCAATCCGTCCGAGCGGCTGCGCATCGTCGGGATCACCGGAACCTCGGGCAAGACCACGACCTCCTACCTGGTGGAGGCGGGCCTGGCCGCCGCGGGGCTGTCCACCGCGCTGATCGGCACGATCGAGACCAGGATCGGCGGCAGGCGGGTGCCGAGCGCGCTGACCACTCCGGAGGCGCCGCAGCTGCACGCGATGTTCGCGCTGATGGTCGAGCAGGGCGTGGACGCGGTGGTGATGGAGGTATCCAGCCACGCGCTGACGCTGGGCCGGGTGGACGGAGTTCGGTTCGCGGTGGGCGCGTTCACCAATCTGTCCCAGGACCACCTCGACTTCCACGCCGACTTCGAGGACTACTTCGCCGCCAAACGCAAGCTGTTCGAACCAGATTCGCCGGTCGCGGCCCGCACCGCCGTCGTCTGCGTGGACGACGAGTGGGGGCGGCGGCTGGCCGCCGGCCTGCCGAACCCGGTCACCGTCTCGACCACCAGGACCGCCGCCTGGAGCGTCACCGGCGCGGTGTCGGCGCACGGCGGCGAACAAGACTTCACCGCGGCCGGTCCGCAGGGCGAAACTCCCGTACGCCTTCGGCTTCCCGGCCGCTACAACGTCGCCAACGGCCTGCTCGCGGTGGCGGTGTGCGCCGCGGCGGGCGTCGAGCCGTCGATCGCGGCTCCGGCGCTGGCGACCGTGGACGTGCCCGGCCGCATGCAGCGGGTGGAGCGCGGACAGGACTTCTTGGCGATCGTCGACTACGCGCACAAGCCCGCGGCGTTGGAGTCCGTGATAGCCACGCTGCGTGGTCATCTCGCGGCCGACACCGCGGGACGGCTCGCGGTGGTGGTCGGCGCGGGCGGCGACCGGGACGCGGCGAAGCGGCCGCTGATGGGCGCCGTAGGCGCGCGGGGCGCCGATCTGCTGATCATCACCGACGACAACCCGCGCACAGAGGATCCGGCGGCCATCCGCGCCGCCCTCGGCTCCGGTGCACTGGAGGTCCCGGAAGCCGAACGCGGCGAGGTGCGGGAGATCGGAGACCGAGCGGAGGCCATCGCCGCGGCGGTGGCGTGGGCGCGCCCCGGTGACGTGGTGCTGATCGCGGGCAAGGGACATGAGGCAGGGCAGGAGATCCAGGGCGTGAAGCACCCGTTCGACGACCGCGACGTACTCGCGGCCGCATTGGAAAGACGCAGTCCGCAAGGTAACCACGCGGAGGACTTGACGGTTTCATGATCGAGATGACACTGCGGGAGATCGCGGAGGTCGTCGGCGGCACGCTGCACGACGTCGCAGACCCGGAGGTGCGAGTGACCGGCGCGGTCGAATTCGACTCGCGCCGAATCGGTTCCGGCGATCTGTTCCTGGCGCTGCCGGGTGAGCGCTCCGACGGCCACGACTACGCGGGCGCGGCCGTCGCCGCGGGCGCGGTGGCGGTGCTTGCGGCGCGGCCGGTGGGCGTGCCCGCCATCGTGGTCACGCCAGGCGGCGGCGACGTGCCGTCGAGTTCGGTCGCGCTCAGCCACGATGCGGACGGATCCGGCGCCGCCGTGCTGACCGCGCTCGCCGCGCTCGCCCGCGCCAGCGTGTCGCGTCTCGCCGCCGACGGCGGGCTCACCGTCGTCGGCGTCACCGGCTCGTCCGGCAAGACCTCCACCAAGGATCTGCTGGCCGCCGTCCTGGCGCCGCTGGGCACGGTGGTGGCCCCGCCTGGGTCGTTCAACAACGAACTCGGCCACCCGTGGACGGCGTTGCGCGCCGACGCGGGCACCCGCTTCCTGGTGCTGGAGCTGTCCGCGCGCGGGCCCGGGCACATCGCGGCGCTGGCTGAGGTGGCGCCGCCGAGCATCGGCGTGGTGCTCAACGTCGGCACCGCGCATCTCGGCGAGTTCGGCAGCCGCGAGGCCATCGCCAAGACCAAGGGCGAGCTGGTCGAGGCGCTGCCGCCCACCGGGCTCGCCGTGCTCAACGCCGACGATCCCCAGGTCGCCGCGATGGCCTCGCGCACATCGGCGCGGGTGGTGACCGTCGGGCAGGCCGCGACCGCCGACGTGCGGGCCACCGACATCCGGCTGGATGACCAGGCCAGGGCCGCGTTCACCGTGCACACGTCCGCGGGCAGCGCCCAGGTGCGCCTGGCCGTGCACGGCGAGCACCACGTGGGCAACGCGCTGTCGGCGATCGCGGTCGCGCTGGAATGCGGCGCCGATCTGGACACCGCCGTCGCCGCGCTGTCCGACGCGCGCGCCGCGTCCGCCCGCCGGATGGACGTGCGGACCACCGCGGACGGGATCACCGTCGTCAACGACTCCTACAACGCCAATCCGGACTCGGTCCGCGCCGCGCTCAAAGCGCTGGTGAGCATGGCGCGCGCGGCCGAGACGCCGCGGCGCAGCTGGGCGGTGCTGGGCGAGATGGGCGAACTCGGCGAGGAATCCGTCCTGGAGCACGACGCCATCGGGCGGCTCGCGGTGCGGTTGGACGTCAGCCGGGTGGTCGCCGTCGGCACCGGCAGACCCGCCCGCGCGCTGCACCAGGGGGCGGTGATGGAAGGGTCCTGGGGCGAGGAATCGGTCCTCGTGCCCGACATCGCGGCCGCGATCGCGCTGCTCGAGCAGGAAGTGGCCCCCGGCGACGTGGTGCTGGTCAAGGCATCGAAGTCGGTCGGCCTGTGGGAGGTCGCCGAGCATCTGACCGACCCGGCCGCCGTGGCCGCACGCGGCGGCGCGGCGGACAACGGGGTGGGACAGGACACGGAGGCAGCAGGATGAGACAGATTCTCTTCGCCGCGGCGATCGCGCTGACGGTCTCGATCCTGCTCACCCCGCTGCTGATCCGGTTGTTCGCCAAGCAGGGCTTCGGGCAGGAGATCCGGGTCGACGGTCCCGCCAGCCATCAGGCCAAGCGCGGTACGCCGACGATGGGCGGCGTCGCCATCCTGGTCGGCATGTGGGCCGGATACCTGGGCTCCCACCTGATCGGCATCGGTTACGACGCCGACGGGCCGTCGGCGTCGGCGTTGCTCGTGCTCGGGCTGGCCACGGCGCTGGGCGCGGTGGGTTTCGTCGACGATTTCATCAAGATCCGCAAGCAGCGCAACCTGGGCCTGACCGCGGCGGGCAAGTATCTCGGCCAGCTGTCCTCGGCCGTGATCTTCGGCATCCTCGCCTTGCAGTTCCGCGGCGGCAGCGGGCTGACGCCCGCCAGCAGGCACCTGTCCTACGTGCGCGACATCAGCACGGTGACCATGGGCGTGGTCGTGTTCCTGGTGTTCGTCTGCTTCGTGGTGGTCGCCTGGTCCAACGCGGTGAACCTCACCGACGGACTCGACGGGCTGGCCGCCGGATCGATGAGCCTGGTGCTGGGCGGATACGTGATCATCACGTTCTGGCAGTACTACCACGCCTGCGAGACCAAGCCCGAGACCGGCTGCTACAACGTGCGCGATCCGCTGGATCTCGCGCTGGTCTGCGCCGCTGGCGCGGCGGCGTGCGTCGGGTTCCTGTGGTGGAACGCCGCACCGGCCAAGATCTTCATGGGCGACACCGGTTCGCTCGCGCTGGGCGGCCTGCTGGCAGGCCTGTCCATCACCACCCGCACCGAGCTGCTGATGATCGTCATCGGCGCGCTGTTCGTCGCCGAGACGGCGTCGGTGGTGCTGCAGGTCGCGGTCTTCCGCACCACGCGCAACCGGCTGTTCAAGATGGCGCCGTTCCACCATCACTTCGAGCTCAGCAAATGGGCCGAGACGACGGTGATCATCAGATTCTGGCTGCTGGCCGCGATGGCCTCCGCCGTCGGGCTCGGGCTGTTCTACAGCGAATACCTCTCCGCGGTCGGGTGAACGAGATGGTCGAACATTCTCCGCGGGCTCTGCGCACCCCAGGGCCCATGCTGGAATTCCTACGCGGACGCGACGTCCTGGTCGCGGGCTGGGGCGTGTCGGGACGCTCGCTGGTGGAACCGCTGCGCGACATCGGCGCGCGTCCGGTGGTGACCGACGGCGGCGCAGCGGCTCTGGCCGAGGCGGCCGGGCTCGGGCTGGACGTCGCCACCACCGCGGAACTGGAGAACGCGGACTGGAGCCGGTTCGCGCTGGTGATCACCAGCCCGGGCTGGCGGCCGGACTCGCCGGTGCTGGCGTCCGCGGTCGCGGAGGGTACGCCGGTGTGGGGCGACGTGGAGTTCTCCTGGTGGGTCGATCAGGCCAGGATCTACGGTCCGGTGCGCAAATGGCTGGTCGTCACCGGCACCAACGGCAAGACCACCACGACCCAGATGACCCACGCGATCCTGCGCGCGGCGGGCATCGCCAGCGTCGCGTGCGGCAACATCGGCCTGCCCATCCTGGACGCGTTGCGGCGCAACCCCGGTCCGCAGGTGCTCGCGGTGGAGCTGTCGTCGTTCCAGCTGCACTGGGCGCCGTCGGTGCGTCCGGAGGCGGGTGTCGTGCTGAACGTGGCCGAGGATCACCTGGATTGGCACGGTGGCCTGGACGCCTACGCCGCGGCCAAGGCCAGGGCGCTGGTCGGCCGGGTCGGCGTGGTCGGCCTGGACGATCCGGTCGCGGCCTCGCTGGCCCGCAAGTCCAAGGCGCGCCGGACCGTCGGGTTCCGGGTGGGCGTGCCCGCCGACGGCGAGCTCGGCGTGGTGGACGGCAAGCTGCTCGACCGCGCGTTCACCAAGGCCGCGATCCTGGCCGAGGTCGGCGACATCAGCCCGCCCGGTCCCGCCGGCGTCGCCGACGCACTCGCCGCCTCCGCGTTGACCAGGGCGATCGACGTCGCGCCGCAGTTCGTCCGGGAAGGCTTGATCGAGCACAAGGTCGGCCCGCACCGCGCGGCGTTCGTCCGCGAGCTGTCCGGCGTCGAGTTCGTCGACGACTCCAAGGCCACCAATCCGCACGCCGCGCGCTCATCGATCCTGGCGCATCCGCAGGTGATCTGGGTGGCCGGTGGCCAGCTGAAGGGCGCGCACGTCGACGACCTCGTCGAGGAGGTCGCCGACCGCCTGGTCGCGGCGGTGCTGATCGGCGCCGACGCACCGGTGCTCGCGGCCGCGTTGGCGCGACACGCGCCCGAGGTCCCCGTCGTCGAGCTGATCGCGGGAGACGATGCAGGGATGGGTGACGAAGCGTCGAGGGCCGCCGCGGCCGACGCCGTCATGGCGCGGGCCGTGCGAGCGGCCGCCGGGTTCGCCCGCCGCGGCGACACCGTGCTGCTGGCTCCGGCCGCCGCGTCGCTGGACATGTTCGCCGATTACACCCACCGGGGTCGCAGTTTCGCCCAGGCGGTGCACGCCCTGGAAGACGGTGACCTCGGAACCACCGATATCGGGGGTTTGCGATGACTGCCGACCGGGGCGGGCGGGGTATCGACACCCGCCCCGGTCGGTCGAGTCGCTTTCGCGGACGCGCAAGCATCCTCCGCGTCCGCTGGTTCGGTGCGACAGTGGTGCTACCGGCGTGGGCCGCGGGTGCCTCGTGACTTCGGGCAACGGCAGGCGGTGGACCGGTAAGGCGGCCCGGACCTCGGGCGCACGAGAAGCCGGTGCGCCATCCCGGCGTGGCCGCGGCGTAGGGACGGGTCCCGGTTCGTGGCTGGCACGGCCGCTCGCGTCCTTCCATCTCGTCGTCACCATCGCCACGCTGCTGACGGCCCTCGGACTGGTCATGGTCCTGTCCGCGTCCGGCGTCGTCGAGTACGCCGAGGGCGGGTCGGCGTACTCCCTGTTCATCCAGCAGACGTTGTTCGCGGCGATCGGCGCGGTGCTGTTCTATCTGGCCCTGCGCGTTCCGCTGCGCCTGTTGCGCCAGGCGTCGTTCCCGCTGTTCGCGATCTCGGTGCTGGCGCTGGTGCTCGTGCTCATTCCGGGCATCGGCACCAGCGTGCAGGGCGCGCGCCGCTGGCTGATCCTCGGTCCCGTCTCGGTGCAGCCGTCCGAGGTCGTGAAGGTGACCTTGATCGTCTGGGGCGCGCACTTGCTGGTTTCCCGGCGAGCGATGGGTTCGAGTCTGCGGGACATCCTGGTGCCGCTCGTCCCGGCGGGTGTGCTGGTCTGTCTGTTGATCGTGGTCCAGCCGAATCTCAGCACCACGGTCGCGGTGGGCATCATCCTCGGCGCCTTGCTGTGGTTCGGCGGACTTCCGATCCGGCTGTTCGTGACGATCGCGGTTTCCGGTGTCGTCGCCGCGGGCGTGCTCGCCATGTCCGCCGGTTACCGGTCGAATCGGGTCCGGTCCTTCTTCAATCCGGGCTCCGATCCGCAGGGCGACAACTATCAAGCTCGACAGGCCCTGTATTCCCTTGCCGACGGAGGGATCTGGGGCAGGGGCCTGGGACAGAGCCGGGCCAAGTGGAGCTACTTGCCGAACGCCCACAACGACTTCATCTTCGCGATCATCGGGGAGGAGCTGGGCTTTCTCGGTTGCGCACTGGTGCTGGGCCTGTTCGCCTTGTTCGTCTACACGGGACTGCGCATCGCCAGCCGGTCGGCGGATCCGTTCCTGCGGCTGCTGACCGCCTCCGCGACCACGTGGATCGCCGGACAGGCCATGATCAACATCGGGTATGTCGTCGGTCTGCTGCCGGTCACCGGGCTGCAGCTGCCACTGGTGTCCGCCGGCGGCTCATCGCTCGCGATCACCTTGCTGATGTTCGGGCTGATCGCCAACGCGGCCAGGCACGAGCCGGAAGCCGTCGCGGCGCTGCACGCCGGACAGGACGGTCGTTTCAGTAGGCTGTTGCGGTTGCCCAAACCCGAGGTGTACGCGCCGGCTCGGGCGAGCGCCCGACGTGGCTGGGCGCCGCGGCCGTCCGATCGCGGATCTTCGGCGCTGCCGCAGGGCAGGCGGGGGCGTGCGGAACCGGCGCGCCGCCGCTCGCCGGAGAGTCGCGGCACCAGCTCGGCGCGTGCCACCAGGGCTTGGGAACCCAGTTATCCGGTCAATCACGCAAGAGAACGGGGAAGATCCAGGTGATCTCGGTAATCGTCGCGGGCGGCGGCACGGCGGGCCACATCGAACCGGCACTGGCGGTGGCCGACGCGTTGCGGCGGCTCGACGATTCCATCCGGGTGACGGCGCTGGGCACCGAACGCGGTCTGGAGACCCGCCTGGTTCCCGAGCGCGGCTATCCGCTCGAGCTCATCCCTCCGGTTCCGCTGCCCCGCAAGCCCACCGCCGATCTGCTGCGGTTACCCGGTCGGGTGCGCGCCTCGGTGGCGGCCACCAGGGCGGTCATCGATGCGGTCGAGGCCGACGTCATCATCGGTTTCGGCGGATACGTGGCGCTTCCGGCGTATCTCGCCGCCGGCGCGGGCGTGCTGCGCCGCAGACGCCCGGTGCCGGTGGTGGTGCACGAGGCCAACGCCAAGGCCGGTATCGCGAACAAGGTCGGTGCCCGCCGCGCCGCTCGGGTGCTCGCGGCGGTCCCGGACTCCGGCCTGGCGGACGCGCGGGTGGTTGGCATTCCGGTGCGCGAATCGATCACCGGACTGGACCGCGCCGCACTGCGGGCCGAGGCGCGGGAGCACTTCGGCCTTCCGTCCGAAGGCCCGGTACTGCTGGTCTTCGGCGGTTCCCAAGGCGCGCGGACGCTCAACGACGCGGTCTCGGGCGCCGCGCCCCAGCTGGCCGCCGCGGGCATCTCGGTGCTGCACGCGCACGGGCCCAAGAACACCATCGACGTGGACGGATCCGCCGTGGACGGCGCTCGCTACGTCGCCGTGCCGTACCTGTCCCGGATGGACCTCGCCTACGCCGCCGCCGACGCGGTGGTCTGCCGATCGGGCGCGATGACCGTCGCGGAGGTCTCGGCGGTCGGGCTGCCCGCGTTCTACGTGCCGCTGCCGCACGGTAACGGGGAACAGGAACTCAACGCTCGGCCCGTGGTGCGCCAGGGCGGTGGCAGAATTGTCCCCGACTCCGAGTTGACGCCGAAGTACGTGATCGATGAGGTGATTCCGCTGCTCATGGACTCCGCACGGCTGACCGAGATGGGCCGGGCCGCCGCAGGCGCCGGGCACCGCGACGCCGCCGACGAGGTGGCGCGGATCGCGCTGGAGGTGGCGCGCCGATGAGCGACACGACCGCAGATCGGGTGGTCCAGGACGCGGGCGCCGAACGGACCGCGCTGCCCCCGGAGCTGGAGCGTGTGCACATGGTCGGCATCGGCGGGGCCGGGATGTCCGGCATCGCGCGGATCCTGCTCGCCCGCGGCGGCGCGGTGTCGGGGTCGGACGCCAAGGAGAGCCGCGGCGTGCTGGCGCTGCGCGCTCGCGGCGCTCAGGTGCGGATCGGGCACGACGCCACCGCCTTGGACCTGCTACCCGGCGGCCCGACCGCGGTCGTCACCACTTACGCCGCCATTCCGAAGACCAACCCGGAGCTGGTCGAGGCCAACCGGCGCGATATCCCGGTGCTGCTGCGCCCCACGGTGCTGGCCTCGCTGATGCGGGGGCATCGCACCTTGCTCGTGTCCGGTACGCACGGCAAGACGTCCACCACCTCCATGCTCATCGTGTCGTTGCAGCACTGCGGGTTCGATCCGTCGTTCGCGGTGGGCGGCGAGCTGAACGAGGCGGGCACCAACGCCCACCACGGGACCGGTGACATCTTCGTGGCAGAAGCCGACGAGAGCGACGGCTCGCTGCTGCAATACGACCCGGACGTCGCCGTGGTCACCAACATCGAGTCCGATCACCTGGATTTCTTCGGCTCCGACGAGGCCTACGTGCAGGTCTTCGACGACTTCGCCGACCGCCTCGCCGCTGGCGGCCTGCTGGTGGTGTGCCTGGACGATCCGGGCTCGCTGGCACTGGCCGAGCGCGTCGGTGCGCGCTTGGCCGAGCGAAACGTCCAAGTCCTCGGCTACGGCTCCGGCGAACTCGCCGACGCGCCGGTCCCGGTGGGCGCCCGGCTGCACAGCTGGGAGCCGCGGGACGTCGGCGGCATCGCGCAATTCCAGCTCACCGACGAGGCCGCGCCGCGCACGCTGCGCCTGTCGGTGCCGGGCAGGCATATGGCGCTCAACGCGCTCGGCGCCCTGCTCGCCGCCCGGGCCACCGGCGCCGATGTCGGCGAGATCATCCAGGGCCTGGAAGGGTTCGGCGGTGTGCACCGCCGGTTCCAGTTCGCCGGTCGGGAGAACGGGGTGCGGGTGTTCGACGACTATGCCCACCACCCCACCGAGGTGCGCGCCGTGCTCGGCGCCGCCGCCGAACTGGTCCAGCAGGAGGCCCGCGACGGAGCCCGGTCCAGGCAGGGCCGGGTCATCGTGGTCTTCCAGCCACATCTCTACAGCCGGACCGCGACCTTCGCCCAGGACTTCGGCGCCGCGCTCAGTCTGGCCGACGAGGTCGTCGTGCTCGATGTCTACGGCGCGCGGGAGAAGCCGCTGCCGGGCGTGAACGGAGCGCTGGTGGCGCAATCGGTGACCAAGCCGGTGCACTACCAGCCGGACATGTCCCGGGTCGGGCGCCAGGTCGCGGGGCTGGCGTTGCCGGGCGACGTGGTGATCACCATGGGCGCGGGCGACGTGACGATGCTGGGCGGTCAGATTCTCGACGGATTACGGGCGCGTCCCCAGCACGGACGGTGACCCGGCGTGCGCGGGGTCGGGTCGGCGCGCGCGGCCGGGCGCCGCGCGGGTGATCGGTTCGGTGAGCTCGACTGGCGCCGAATTCGCCTGTGGGGATTGCTGAGCGTGTGCGTCCTTGCAGTGCTCTGTGCGCTCGCCTGGTTCACCCCGGTGCTCTCGGTGCGCACCGTGCGAATCGAGGGGGCGGTGGCGGTGCCCGAACAACAAGTGCGGGATGTGCTCGAAATTCCTTCCGGCCGCTCGATCTTGCGGATCGACACCAATGCCGTGGCACGCCGGGTGGCGAGCATTCCGAAGGTACGCACGGCACGGGTGCAGCGGGTGTTTCCGTCCACGGTTCGGGTGACGGTCGTCGAGCGCGCCGCGGTGTTGTTCTACGACAGCAGGGAAGGCGCGCATCTGCTGGACGCAGACGGCGTGGAATTCGCGGTCGAGCCGGCTCCGATCGGCGTGCCGAAGTTGATCGCCGATCATCCCGGCGGCGCCGATCCGGTGACCAGGGCTGCGGTCTCGGTGATCGCCATCGTGCCGCCTGCGCTGGCGGTTCAGGTGAGCGAGGTTGTGGCACGGTCCATTTCGGATATTTCGCTGAATCTGAAGGGCGGCCGCACGGTACTCTGGGGCGGGAGCGACGACGCCGAACGAAAGGCGGCGGTCGTGTTGCCGTTGTTGACGCGCCCCGGAACGGTGTTCGATGTGTCGAGTCCCAATCTGGTCACGGTAAAGTGATCCACACCCATTGCGCCCAGGTAATTTTCGGCGGTCCGGGAGTTGTTCCGGCGCCGAGAAGGGAGCCGGGGGGCAACCGTTCACCATACGACGTGTGGAGCGGCGAGACGAGCGGGATCACGCAAGATTCTGGCTCTCGTTTCGGCGCGCCTGCGCGCGTATCGCGTCGGCTGCGAATAGCGTTCCGCACCAGTCGGATACTTGACATAACGCTAACCCTATGGTTGAGCTTTAGGGTTTGCCCGAGCCGCGGTTCGCTTCTCGTAGCGATTCAACCCCCGGAACGGGCCGAAAAGGCGGCGTGCCGAGCATCCGGAAACGACAGGCTTTAGATCGAAGGAAGGCGAGAGCCCATGACGCCCCCGCACAACTACCTTGCGGTGATCAAGGTCGTCGGTATCGGCGGCGGCGGTGTGAATGCCGTCAACCGGATGATCGAGCAGGGACTCAAAGGTGTCGAGTTCATCGCGGTCAACACCGACGCCCAGGCGTTGCTGATGAGCGATGCCGACGTCAAGCTCGACGTCGGCCGCGAGCTGACCCGAGGTCTCGGAGCAGGCGCCGACCCCGAGGTCGGCCGCAAGGCCGCCGAGGACCACAAGGACGAGATCGAAGAGGTGCTCAAGGGCGCCGACATGGTCTTCGTGACGGCGGGTGAGGGCGGCGGCACCGGTACCGGCGGCGCCCCGGTCGTCGCGCAGATCGCGCGCAAGCTCGGCGCGCTCACCATCGGCGTGGTCACCCGCCCGTTCTCCTTCGAGGGCAAGCGGCGCGGGAATCAGGCCGAGGTCGGGATCAATCTGCTGCGCGAATCGTGCGACACGCTGATCGTCATCCCGAACGACCGGCTGCTGCAGCTCGGCGACGCGGCGGTGAGCCTGATGGACGCGTTCCGCTCCGCCGACGAGGTGCTGCTCAACGGTGTGCAGGGCATCACCGACCTGATCACCACCCCCGGTCTGATCAACGTCGACTTCGCCGACGTCAAGAGCGTGATGTCCGGCGCGGGCAGCGCGCTGATGGGCATCGGTTCGGCGCGCGGCGAGGGCCGCTCGGTGAAAGCGGCCGAGTCGGCGATCAATTCGCCCCTGCTGGAAGCCTCCATGGACGGCGCGCACGGCGTGCTGCTGTCGATCGCGGGCGGGTCCGATCTCGGGCTGTTCGAGATCAACGAGGCGGCTTCGCTGGTGCAGGAGGCCGCGCACATCGAGGCCAACATCATCTTCGGCACCGTGATCGACGACTCGCTCGGCGACGAGGTGCGGGTCACCGTGATCGCGGCGGGCTTCGACGGCGGCGGCCCGGCCCGGCGCACCTTCGAGACGTCGGGTCGCAGCACCATCGGCACCGCGCGGTCCGGTGAGATCGGGCAAAGCCGAACCAGCGAGTTGACCGCGCGAAACAGCGACAGCACGCCGAGCACGTCCGTCACGGGTACGGCGGGCCGCGGCACTTTGCCGAGCTACCGGGACACCGAACGGCCGCGCACCCTGGGCGAGCCGTCGGTGACGAGCGGCACGCGACCGCACATCACGCCGCCGGATGCCGACGACGATGACGACGACGTGGACGTGCCGTCGTTCATGCGGAGGGGCTAGGCGTACCTCCGCCTTCGCTCCGGCCATGCGCGTGCTGCGTACCTCCGCCTTCGCTCCGGCCATGCGCGTGCTGCGTACCTCCGCCTTCGCTCCGGCCGTGCGCGTGCTGCGTACCTCCGCGTTCGCTCCGGCCATGCGCGGGCTGAAGACGGACTGCGTCCGGCAGCACCCAGCAGGCGCTGGAATCCGGTTCCGGCGCAGGCCCGGACCGAGTTGGAAAGAGCGATCCCGGCCCGCGCCGGGACGCGTCGGAGGGACACGCCGAAGCGGTCCCGAAGCGCGACTGTGGACAGGAATTCGGGGGACGCCGGTGCGGGGGCCGGCCGGGCGGGACCGGGCGCCGAGGCGCCCGATACGACGCGACTGATTCCGTCCCGGGGGAATATTCGCTCTCTACCTGGGCATTTCGACGCCCTTTACCGAGCGCCACTACGCTCGTCGCCATGACTATCGCGCCGACCATCACTGTCCGACGGGTCACCACGACCAGGTCCGGAGGCTTCTCGGCGCCACCCTACGACTCGTTCAATCTGGGCGACCACGTCGGCGATGATCCGACGGCCGTGCGGCGCAACCGCGACCGGCTGGCCGAGGGCATCGGCCTGCCGCCGGAGCGCCTGGTCTGGATGGAACAGATCCACGGCCGCAATGTGGAGATCGTCGACGGGCCGCGCGCCGAACCGGTCCCGGCCACCGACGCGCTCGTGACCACCGTGCCGGGTCTCGCGCTGGTCGTGCTCACCGCCGACTGCGTGCCCATCCTGCTGTCCGACGACGAGGCGGGCGTGATCGCCGCGGTGCACGCGGGGCGGATCGGCGCTCGCATCGGCATCGTGCCGCGTGTGCTCGACGCGATGGTCTCGGTCGGCGCGCGCCTGGATCGGGTCGGCGCGCTGCTCGGGCCCGCCGCCTCCGGCCGTCAGTACGAGGTTCCCGCCGCCATGCGCGCCGACGTCGAAGCGCATCTGCCCGGCAGTGCGACCACCACGGTCCGCGGCACGCCGGGACTGGATCTGCGCGCGGGCATCTCCCGGCAGCTCACCGAGGCAGGCGTCGGCGCGATCGCGGTGGACCCGCGGTGCACCATCGAGGACCGCACCTTGTTCAGCCATCGCCGTGGCGCGCCGACCGGCCGGATCGGCGGCGTGATCTGGATGGAGGCCGCCGCGTGACCGCGCGAACCGCCCGTCTGGTCGACGCGCCGTGCGCCGAGGAGGCGCGCGCATGAGCGCCGAAGCCGGGACCGCGGTGGACGGCGCACTCGCCGCCAGGACCGCCGAGCTGTCGGACAACCTGGCCGGTCTGCTCGCTCGCATCGACGCGGCGTGTCGCGCCGCGGGTCGGTCGCCGGATTCGGTGCGGCTGCTGCCGGTGACGAAATTCTTCCCGGCTTCGGACGTGGCGATCCTGCATCGGCTCGGCCGGCGCGAGTTCGGCGAGTCGCGGGAGCAGGAGGCGGCCGCCAAGGTGGCGGCGTTACGTGAGGAAGACCTCTCCGGCATCCGCTGGCACATGATCGGGCGGTTGCAGCGGAACAAAGCGCGCAGTGTCGCCCGCTGGGCGCACACCGTTCACTCGGTCGACAGCGAACGTCTGGCAACCGCTCTGAACGCCGGCGCGGTGGCTGCGCTGGAGGCGGGCGAACGCACCGAACCGCTGCGGGTGTTGCTCCAGGTGAGCCTGGACGACGACCCCGCGCGAGGGGGTGTCACGGCCGCTGATCTTCCCGTGCTCGCGCAACGGATTGCGGACGCTCCGGGATTACGTTTGTCGGGTCTGATGGCCATTCCACCCTTGGGTTCGGAGTCCGATGCCGCATTTGCGCGACTTGCGATGTTGCACACGTTGTTGGTCGCCGATCATCCGGACGCGACAGAGCTTTCCGCGGGAATGTCGGGGGATCTGGAATGCGCGATCGAACATGGTTCGACGGTTGTGCGTGTCGGTACCGCCTTGATGGGTATGCGACCGATAACCTCGGGCTAGCAAAGAAACCTCATCAGTCACATTCGACACATATGCTGGGATCTGACGAGGGCTGAGCAAGACTTCAACACCCGGCCGCCACCGGGGCCGAAGGAAGGTCGACCAATGAGCACGCTGCACAAGTTCAAGGCGTACTTCGGCATGGTTCCGCTCGAGGATTACGAAGACGACTACGTCGACGATCGCGCTCCCCGAGGGGTGGACGAGCGCGGCGCTCGCCGGCCCCGGCCCCGTGACTACTCCGACCGCGACGGCTACGTCGATCGCTACGCCGACGATCGGTACGGCGCAAGCCGTTTCGACGACGTCGACTATCCCGAGCCCGCGTACAAGTCGCCCTACAAGGCGGGTTACTCGGTGTCGCGACGCGACGACTACGTCGACGAGCCCTACGGCGACGACCGCTACGACGCGCCCCGGCGTCCGACCCGGATCGACTCCGCGCCGTCGGGCCGGTTCCGCGCGGGCGGGAGCCCGCCTCCGCTGCGCGGTACGACCCGTGGCGCGCTCGCCGTCGATCCCGACGCCGAGGAGCGCAGGCTGGAGGAGCGCGTGCGTCCCGAGCCCGCCCCGGTGCGGCGGCCCGGGATCTTCGAGGACGGAGGCCCCTTGTCCAAGATCACGACGCTGCGCCCGCGCGATTACAGCGAGGCTCGGATCATCGGCGAACGCTTTCGCGAGGGCAATCCGGTGATCATGGACCTGGTGGATCTGAGCAACGCCGACGCCAAGCGGTTGGTCGACTTCGCCGCGGGCCTGGCCTTCGCGCTGCGCGGATCGTTCGACAAGGTGGCGACAAAAGTGTTCCTGCTCTCACCGGCCGATGTCGACGTATCAGCGGAAGAACGCAGACGCATCGCGGAAACCGGCTTCTACAACCAGAAATAAGCTCGTGATCTGGGGGGTGGAGCAGACCGGTCGCAGGTTGTGCGGCGCGGTCATTTTGCGCGAAGCGATTTTTACGGCAGAGTGAACTCGTGGCCTTGTTCGCGGTGCTGTACTTCGTACTGTTCATCTTCTGGCTGTTGCTGATCAGCCGGGTGATCGTCGAGTTCATCCGTAGCTTTGCCCGAGACTGGCGTCCTACCGGTGTCGTGGTCGTCGTCCTGGAGGTGATCTTCACGATCACCGATCCTCCGGTGAAACTGCTCAGGCGCTTGATACCTCCGGTGTCACTGGGCGGAATTCGCCTGGATCTGTCGATAATGGTCCTGCTTTTCATCGTCTTCATCCTGATGTCGATCGTGGGCAGGCTCGGGCAGCCGGTAGCTCCGGTGTGACAGAATGGGCCGTGAAGACAGCTTGCTAGATCTGCTAGATCTCCAAAAGACGCGTGAAGGGATCCTTCCATGCCGCTGACCCCAGCCGATGTGCACAACGTCGCGTTCAGCAAACCGCCGATCGGGAAGCGCGGCTACAACGAGGATGAAGTCGACGCGTTCCTGGATCTGGTGGAGCAGGAGCTCTCGCGTCTGATCGAGGAGAACGCCGATCTGCGCCAGCGGGTCGCCGAACTCGACGCGGAATTGGCCGACGCGAAGAAGAACCGCGGCCCGGCCGGAGTGAACAGTCCGAAACCGCCGATTCCGCAGGCCCCGCCGCCGCAGCCGGAACCGATCAAGCCCCCGGTTCCCGTCGCCCCGCCCGCTCCGATGGCCGCCGCGCCGGTGGCCAAGGACGCGCCGGGCGCGGACGCGAACCTGCAGGCCGCCAAGGTGCTCAGCCTCGCCCAGGAGATGGCGGATCGGCTGACCAGCGACGCCAAGAGCGAGGCGGAGAGCTTGCTGTCGAATGCCAGGGCGAATTCCGAGCGACTGGTCGGAGACGCCAGGACGCGGTCGGAGGCCATGATCGCCGACGCCCGTCAGAAGTCGGATGCGATGCTGACCGACGCGCAGAGTCGTTCGGACAGCCAGCTGCGCCAGGCGAAGGAGAAGGCCGACGCGCTGCAGGCGGACGCCGAGCGCAAGCACACCGAGATCATGGCGACCATCACCCAGCAGCGCAGTGTGCTGGAGAGCCGGATCGAGCAGCTCAAGACGTTCGAGCGGGAGTACCGGGTGCGGTTGAAGTCCTACCTGGAGTCGCAGCTGGAGGAGCTGGAGAACCGTGGCTCGGCCGTTCCGGTCGACGGCGGCGAAGCCTTCGCGGATGCCAACACGGCGAACAACCTCGCGCCGGCGTCCTTCGCCAAGGGCGGCAAGTAGCGCACCGCGCCCCAGCACAGCAGTTCGCATACCGTTTAGAGGAACTGTCGAGCCGCCCGGCATGCCTTGGGGGTCACCATGCTCGTCTTGACACTCGTCCTTGCCGCGATCGGCTTCGCCCTGCTCGTGGCCGCGCTCACCACCGGATCGGTGATCTGGGCGTGGGGCTGCATCGTGGTGTGCGTCATCGGCGCGATGCTCTTGTTGGTGAGTGCTTTGTCCATGCGGAGTCCGGATAGTGATTCCCCGCCGCCTCCTGGTCGTCATGCCAAACGCTGACCTGCCTCACAAAGTGAGTTGACCGCTCGGGCTAGAATCAAACATGAATACGGCGTCGATCCGGCCATCACCGGGGAGCCTTCGGAAGAACGGCGGCACGGCCTGCGGGCCGGGCGCTCAGTAGAACCGAACGGGTGAGCCCGTCACAGCTCGCGAATGAGAGGTCCGGTGTCGCCACGCCGGACAAGCGGGGTGGTACCGCGGTTTCGGCGCACCGGGCGCCGTCATCGTCCCCGTGCCAACGACTCGGCACGAGGAGACGTATCCGCAATGGCGGACCAGACTTCCAGCAACAGCGCGTACCCGCGCGTCGACCTGAGCGTCGGCAGCGGGGCGTCGTTCCCCGAGATGGAGCGCCGCGTGCTCGACGCGTGGGCGGCCGCCGACACCTTCCGCGCGAGCATCGAAAACCGTTCCGGCGCAGCCGAATTCGTCTTCTACGACGGGCCGCCCTTTGCCAACGGTCTGCCGCATTACGGACATTTGCTCACCGGATACGTCAAAGACCTCGTCCCGCGTTTCCAGACGATGCGCGGCAAGCGGGTCGACCGGCGATTCGGCTGGGACTGTCACGGATTGCCCGCGGAAATCGAAGCCGAAAAGCAGCTCGGTATCACGGACAAATCACAGATCGACGCGATGGGGCTCGCGGAATTCAACGCGGCCTGCAAAACATCGGTGCTGCGCTACACCGGGGAATGGCGCGACTACGTGACGCGCCAGGCTCGCTGGGTCGACTTCGACAACGACTACAAGACGCTGGACACCGACTTCATGGAGTCGGTGATGTGGGCGTTCAAATCGCTGTACGACAAAGGGCTGATCTATCAGGGCTTCCGGGTGCTGCCCTACAGCTGGTACGAGCAGACGCCGTTGTCGAATCAGGAAACCCGCCTCGACGACGCCTACAAGATGCGCCAGGACCCGGCGGTCACCGTCGACATGGCGTTGCGCGTGCCCGCGGAGCATCCGCTGCACGAACTCGACGGCGCCAACGCGCTGATCTGGACCACGACGCCGTGGACGCTGCCGTCCAACTTGGCGATAGCGGTGCATCCCGACGTTCGCTACGTGCACCTGCGCGCGGCCGACGGCAAACGCTATGTGCTCGCGGCCGAACGGGTTTCGCACTACGCGCGGGAGTTCGGCGCGGAGCCGGAGGTGCTCGCCGAGTTCGATGGCGCCGCGCTGGCGGATTTGTCCTACGCGCCGCCGTTCGACTTCTTCCTCGGCCATCCCCACGCCCACCGCGTGCTCACCGCCGACTACGTGACCACCGACTCCGGCACCGGCATAGTGCATCTGGCACCCGCCTTCGGTGAGGAGGACATGGACGTCGCCTCCGCGCACGGCATCGAGCTGGTGCAGCCGCTGGACCCGGGCGGCAGGTTCACCTCGATGGTTCCGCCGTACGAGGGCCTGATGGTGTTCGACGCGAATCCGGTGATCATCAAGGACCTCAAGGCCGCGGGAAAGCTGTTGCGGCACGAGACGATCGAGCACTCCTACCCGCACAGCTGGCGCTCCGGGCAGCCGCTGATCTACATGGCCGTGCCGTCCTGGTTCGTGGCGGTCACCAAATTCCGCGACCGCATGGTGGAGCTGAACAAACAGATCACCTGGGTGCCCGAGCACATCCGCGACGGCCAGTTCGGCAAGTGGCTGGAAGGCGCGCGCGACTGGAACATCAGCCGCAATCGATACTGGGGCAGCCCGATCCCCGTGTGGGTGTCCGACGATCCGGCCTACCCGCGCGTCGACGTGTACGGCTCGCTGGACGAGCTGGAGCGCGACTTCGGGGTGCGCCCGGCCGATCTGCACCGCCCGATGATCGACGAGCTCACCCGGCCGAATCCCGATGACCCGACGGGCCGCTCGACCATGCGCCGGGTGCCGGAGGTGCTGGACTGCTGGTTCGAGTCCGGCTCGATGCCATATGCCCAGGTGCACTATCCGTTCGAGAACAAAGAGTGGTTCGACAGCCACTTCCCGGGCGATTTCATCGTCGAGTACAACGGCCAGACCCGCGGCTGGTTCTACACGCTGCACGTGCTGGCGACGGCTCTGTTCGACAGCCCGGCGTTCAAGACCGTCGCGGCGCACGGCATCGTGCTCGGCGACGACGGCCTGAAGATGAGCAAGTCCAAGGGCAATTACCCGGACGTCAACGAGGTGTTCGACCGGGACGGCTCGGACGCGATGCGCTGGTTCCTGATGAGTTCGCCGATCCTGCGCGGCGGCAATCTCATCGTCACCGAGCGCGGCATCCGCGAGGGCGTGAGTCACGCGCTGCGACCGCTGTGGAACGCGTGGACGTTCCTGCAGCTGTACGCGTCGAAGCCCGGTGTGTGGCGCACGGATTCGCCGCACGTGCTGGATCGATACATCCTGGCGAAGCTGGCGCGCACCAGGGACGTGATCACCGAGGCGCTGGAGACCTACGACATCGCGGGCGCCTGCGATGAGCTGCGCTCGTTCGCCGACGCGCTGACCAACTGGTACGTGCGGCGCTCCCGCTCGCGGTTCTGGAGCGAGGACCGCGACGCGGTGGACACCCTGCACACGGTGCTCGAGGTGGTCACCCGGCTGGCCGCCCCGCTGCTGCCGCTGATCACCGAGGTGATCTGGCGCGGGTTGACCGGCGGTGACTCGGTGCACCTGGCCGACTGGCCGAAGGAGGGCGAGCTGCCGGACGATCCGGAGCTGGTCGCCGCCATGGACGAGGTGCGCCTGGTGTGCTCGACGGTGCTGAGCCTGCGCAAGGCGCAGAACCTGCGGGTGCGGCTGCCGCTGGCCGAGGTCACCATCGCCGCGGCCGACGCCGAGCGGCTGGCGCCGTTCGCCGACATCGTCGCCGACGAGGTCAACGTCAAGAAGGTCGACCTGACCACCGACGTCGACGCGCACGGCCGGTTCGAGCTGGTGGTCAACGCCCGCGCGGCGGGGCCGCGGCTGGGCAAGGACGTGCAGGCGGTGATCAAGGCGGTGAAGGCCGGTGACTGGGCCGAGGACGCCGACGGCACGGTCCGGGCGGCCGGCATCGCCCTGCTGCCGGAGGAGTACACCCAGCGTCTCGTCGCGGCCGAGCCCGAGTCGACCGCGGCGCTGCCCGGGAACGCGGGTCTCGTGGTGCTGAATTCGGTGGTCACCGAGGAGCTGGAGGCCGAGGGCTGGGCGCGGGACCTGATCCGCGACCTTCAGGAGACCAGGAAGTCCGCCGGGCTGGACGTCTCCGACCGCATCACCGTGGTCCTGGACGTTCCGGCGGACCGGGCCGCGTGGGCCGAGACGCACCGTGACCTGATCGCGGGGGAGATCCTCGCCACCACGCTGACCTTCGGCGACGCCGGAGCGGAGGCCGCCGATCTGGTCGGCGGAGTGCGGGCGCAGATCGCCAAGGCCTGAGCGCCGGGTTTCGAGCCGGGGCGGGACCGAAAGGTCCCGCCCCGGTTGCTGTTCGAGCGGTCTTGGTTGCCGTTTGTTCCGAGCCGATCGGTGGCAGCGATCCGAGCCTGCCGGAATCGGTCCGCTCGATGTTCTCGGCGGGGCCGGACAGGTCTGGGCGCGGTCTGTTCGGTCGCCGATGCCCCGGGGCGCTCACCTGGCGGCCGCGTACCGCACGCGACCGGCCGGCAACACGATGGCAGGGTTTCCGATCTCAAACCTGACATTCACGGCGCAGTCTAGTGATTTAGATCACATGCTGAGAATTTGCTGATTCCCGACAATTCGCCGATATCCCGGGCACAATCTGCGGTGTCGCTGCTGTTACCCAGGTGATCTCCGGGGCGGCAGTTTCTCTTTTCAGTGTGTCCTACTTGGAATTTGGCCGTGCTGGGAATGTGACCGGCGCGGGTGGCCGCGGCTCCGCATCGGAGGCCGCTGCTGATGCCATGTATTAGCCAGGCTGCCGATCGGCGGCCAGTCAACCGCGCCCATGGAAGGGGCGAGCACGTGCCGAGAAAATCGTTGCACCGCATCGCACTCGGATTCCTGCTCTCGATCATCACGATCCTCCTGTTCGCCGGACCCGCCTGGGCCGACACCGGCAGCGCCTCCGGCAGCGGGCCGGGCAGCGCGTCGTTCGGCTCGGCGGGTAGCGGCAGTTCCTCGTCCGGCAGCGCCAGCGGCTCGGCCGACCTGCCGATACCCAGTGTGTTCGGCGTCGGCGCGCTGGCCGCGGCGACGACGCAGATCGGCAAGCCGTACGAATGGGGTGGGACCGGCCCCGACAGCTGGGACTGCTCGGGCCTCGTGCAGTGGGCGTACCGTCAGGTCGGCGTGAGTCTTCCGCGGACCACTTGGCAGCAGGCGAAGGTGGGCGCGCCCGTCCCGCGGGGCTCGCTGTCGCTCGGCGACGTGATCGTGCTGAACAGCGATGGCTCGCACGTCGGTATCTATGCCGGAAACGGCCGGGTGCTCAACGCGTACGGTCAGGGCGTGCCGGTCGGCTTCACTCCGCTGGACGAATTCGACATCTACGCCATCCGTCGCTTCTGAGCGCGGCTACTCCGGCGCTGAAACGGCCCCGACCCGCGAATTCGGGTCGGGGCCGTGGCGAATCGGCCGCGGGCGTCACATGCACCCCAGCCCGCCGGTAGGAACCGAATGGGCGGCGTGGACCGGGACCGGTGCGCCGACACCGGAAGCCGCCCTCGTCACCCTCCGGTGTCAGGCGCGCCGCCGCATTCCGGTGTGCGGGAGCCGCGATACGGCCCGGACGTGCGCTAGTCGCCGAGCCCGTCGGCGAGGGTGCGCAGCAGCGGTCCGTACTGCTGATGGGCCAGCGCCGAGGCGAATTGCGCCACCAAATAGTCGGCCGGGTTGCCGGTGTCGTACCACCGGCCGCGGATCACCTGGCCGAAGACCGGACTGTTCGCCGCGTGCACGTTGATCGCGTCGGTGAGGTACACCTCGCCGGTGCGGTGTTCGTACCACTCTTCGGTCTGCCTGCGCAGCTCGTCGATGATGCCGGGGGTGACGACGTAGCCGCCGATCGCGGCGAAGGACGACGGCGCGTCCTTCGGCTTCGGCTTCTCGCGCAGGCCGGTGATGCGCAGCAGGCCGTTGCCGTGGTCGTCGGCGACCACCGGCACGCCGTAGCGCTGCGACTCGGCGGGATCCATCGGCATCAGCGCGAGGACGGGGGCTCCGGTGGCCTCGTAGGCGTCGATGAGCTGCTGAGCTCGGGGCACCTCGGCGACGAACACGTCGTCCGGCCACAGCACCAGCATGGGCTCGTCGCCGAGGTTGCGGGCGGCGTTGAGCACCGGGGTGCCGTTGCCGTACGGCCCGTGCTGGTCGAGGTAGGTGATGTGGCCGAGCCGGGACAGCTCGCCGACCTCCTCGACGGCATCGGCGAACGCGGTCTTGCCGTCCGCGCGCAGCTGGGCGACCAGCGCGGGATTGGGTCGGAAATGGTCCTGGATCAGTGATTTTCCGCTGCTGACCACGATGGTGATGTCGGTGATGCCCGAAGCGACCAGCTCGCGGACCGTGTGCTCGATCACCGGCTTGTCGCCGACCGGCAGCATCTCCTTGGGGATGGCCTTGGTCAGCGGAAGCAGCCGGGAGCCGATACCGGCGGCCGGGATGACGGCCTTGCGGATATTCATGGGTCCGATCATCACATATCGGACCGTGGGTCAGGCCCCGTCCCCACGGCACGTCGGCGGTTATTTCGAGACCGCCCGGTACTTGTTCCGGCCCGGAAAAGCGCAGATCAAAGCCGTCGCGACCGGGCCGGACGGTCCTCGGGGCGCGAGACGGAGGCGGCCCCGATACCGGCAGGTAACCGGCAGCTAGCGCACAGCCACCTGACAGCGTCACCGCCTGCTCCGCACTGTCGGTGGACGGGCGTACATTGCAGCCGTGCGTACCGAGAAGCCGAGCGTCGAGCGCCCGGTCGCGCCCTCGACCGGGGTCGGGACCACCCGCGCCGAAAGCTCGGTGGGTCGGCGGGCACCGGTGCTCGCCGACGCGGACAGCGCCGCTCGTCGCTGGGTTCTGCACATCGACATGGACGCGTTCTTCGCCTCGGTCGAGCAGCTGACCCGGCCGACGCTGCGGGGCAGGCCGGTGCTGGTCGGCGGGACCGGCGGGCGCGGTGTCGTCGCCGGAGCCAGTTACGAGGCGCGCGTGTTCGGCGCCCGGTCGGCGATGCCGATGCATCAGGCGCGCCGGTTGGTCGGCGTCACGGCGGTGGTGGTGCCGCCGCGCGGCGCCGTTTACGGCGTGGTCAGCGGGCAGGTCTTCGACGCGTTGCGCAGCCGGATCCCGGTGCTGGAGACGCTGTCGTTCGACGAGGCGTTCGGCGAACCGGCCGAGCTGGCCGGCGCGACGGTCGCCCAGGTGCACGCGTTCTGCGCGGACTTGCGCGCGGTGGTGCGGGAACGGACCGGGTTGACCGCCTCGGTGGGCGCGGGCACCGGAAAGCAGCTGGCCAAGATCGCCTCCGGCTTGGCCAAACCCGATGGGATCCGGGTGATCTCGCCGGTCGAGCAGCCGCGACTGCTGGCAGGTCTGCCGGTGCGCAAGCTGTGGGGGATCGGCCCGGTCGCGGAGAGCCGGTTGCGCTCGTTGGGCATCGAGACCGTGGGCGCCTTCGCCGCGCTGCCGGAGTCGGAGGCGATGTCGATTCTCGGCGGCAGCGTCGGCGCCGCGCTGCACCGACTGGCGCGCGGCATCGATGACCGTCCGGTCGCCGAACGCACCGAGGCGAAGCAGATCAGCGCCGAGACAACCTACGAAACCGACATCGTCAGCCTCGAGCAACTGCGTCCGGCCATCGAGGACATGGCCGTCGCGGCGCACCGGCGCCTGACCGGTGACGGGCGCGCCGCGCGCACGGTGGTGCTCAAATTGAAGAAGTCGGATATGAGCATCGTCACCCGCTCCTACACCCTGCCCTACGCCACCGAGGATTTGGCCACTCTCGCCGCCGCCGCGCAGCGTTCGGCGCTCGACCCCCGGGAGCTGGGCCCGATCCGCCTCGTCGGCGTCGGCTACGGCGGCCTGTCGACCGTCCGTCAGGAATCGCTGTTCCCCGAACTGGATCGCGGCCCGGTCCCCGAGATCGCCGCGGTCGAAACGGAATCCGAACCGGTGCACGCCCCCGAGCTCGGCGATGCCGCGCACACCGCGCCGGTCCTACCGGTCGCCCTCTGGCGTCCCGGCATGGACGTATCGCATCCCGAGCACGGTCACGGCTGGGTGCAGGGCGCCGGGCTCGGCGTGGTGACCGTCCGCTTCGAAACCCGTTCCACCGGTCCGGGTCCCGCGCGCACCTTCGCCGCCGACGATGACGCCCTCACCCGTGCCGATCCGCTGGGCAGTCTGCTCTGACGGCCGGGGCCCGAGGCTCGACATCGCCGGGCCGGACGCGTACGTTCGCTGCCGACGACCATCGCCGGTCCGATGTGGATCCGGGTGCCGCCACCCGGGGCCGGTAGCCTGGGACCTCGTGCAGCGCCGCCGGTTCGGGGGCGGCTGCCATGGTGGAACACGACACGGACCTCTCGAACGCAAAGGACGAGCAGTTGAAGCTTCGTAAGACTGGACGCATCGCGATCGCCGGACTGGCCATCGTCGCCGCGCTTGGCCTGACCGCCTGTGGTGGCGACGACAAGGACAGCAAGCCCGCCGCCAAGACGTCGACCAGCGCCAAGGCGTCGGCGACCGCGAGCGCGAACCTGCCGCCGGTCCCGACCCCCGCGGAGCTGAACACCGCCCTGGCCCGTGCGCTCGACCCGTCGGTGCCCGCCTCCGAGAAGCTGGACAACGTCCAGGGCGCCGAGGCCGATCCGACGCTGCCGGACCGCCTGTCGCAGGCCGCGGCAGGCGCCGACGTGAAAATCGTGGTCACCGACGTCACCTCCTTCGGCGACAGCGTGAACGCGAAGGCCAAGTTCATCCTCAACGGCCAGGAGAACATCGTCGACGTGCCGTTCGTCGCCGACAACGGCAAGTGGAAGATCCAGAAGACCTGGGCCTGCACCATGCTGACCAACCTCGGTCAGCAGTCGGCGGCCTGCAGCTGAGTTCACCCGACGGGCCGGTCGTCGCGCTTCGCGGCGCCCGTCCCGTCGTCGCGCGAAATGCTCTGCCGCATTTTGTAGTACGCGCAGGTCAGAGCATGCGCAGAATCGCGTACATCGAGGTGGCGTGCGCGTACAGTTCGCCGTCTTCGGCGCCGATCAGGCGGGCCTCGGCGCTGGCCGTGGTGGTGCCGACGTGGATCGCGGTGCCCTCGCAGCGCAGCGTGCGCGTGTCGCTGCGCACGGCACGGTGGATGTCGATGCCGATCTTGACCGAGGTGGAGCGCGTGCCGCCGGCCAACTGCGTCAGTACCGCCGAGCCGAGGGCCGCTTCGAGCACCGTCGCCACGAAGCCGCCGTACACCCCGCCCGCCGGGTCGAGCAGCTGGTCACCCGGCTCGCCCTCGAAAACCACGGTCCCATCGCCGACCTGGGCCAGCCGGAAACCCAGCGCGCTCAGAATCGGTGCGCCCGGGAATCGTCCGTCGAGCGTTCCCTGCAAGACCTCCCGTCCGGTCATACCGAGCGGGTCGGGTGTCTTCTCAGCCGGTGGCCGCCCCGCGTCGGTGCGGGCGCGAAGGGGTCTGGGCGCGGTCATACATCGACGCTACGGAGAAGGCGAAGCCCGCAGAAGTGTCGGATCCGACACCTTCGCGACCAATTCCGACGAACTCGAATCGCCGGAAGGCGGGAAGCTCACGGTGTGGACCGTGTTTCGCTCGCGTGGGAGCCGGATTCGCTGGTGACAGGGCGCGATGTGCGCCGCGCGCGACGGGTTCGTAGCAGGGCGTCGGTGGTGAATATCACCAGCGCCGCCCAGATGAGGGCGAAACCGGCCCAACGGGAGGCGGGCATCGGCTCGTGCGCGACCGCGACGCCCCAGGCCATCTGGAGTGCGGGGGTGAGGTATTGCAGCAGGCCCATGGTGGACAACGCGACGCGCTGGGCCGCGACGGCGAACAGCAGTAGCGGAACCAGGGTGACCGGTCCGGTGGCCACCATCAGGGCGGTATGCGCGGGGCCGGAGGCGAATTCGCTGTGCCCGGCGAGCGCGAGCGCGATCGCGAACGCCAGCGCGAAGGGCGCGGCGACGACGCCCTCGGCGGCGATGCCGCGCAGCGCGTCCAGCGGGATCACCTTCTTCACCAAGCCGTAGGTGGCGAAAGAGCAGGCCAGGGCCAAGGCGATGATCGGTGGTCTGCCGTAGTCGACCGTGAGCACGGCCACCGCGGCCGCGCCGAGCCCGAGGGCGGCCCATTGGGCGCCGGTCAGCCGCTCACGAAAGAGCACCACACCGAACGCGACGGTGACCAGAGGGTTGATGAAATACCCGAGCGCGCACTCCACGACGTGGCCCGAAGTGACCCCATAGACGTACACGCCCCAGTTGAGCGCGATCGCGGCGGAGGCCACGGCCGCCAGCCGCCAGACTCGGCCATCGATGCCGCGCAGTTCGCGGATCCGGCCGCTGACGGCGAGCACCGCGAGCACGACCACCAGCGTCCAGACGATCCGCTGCGCCACCACTTCACCCGGACTGGCGAACGCCAGCAGCCCGAAGAACGCGGGGAAAAGTCCCCACAAGAAGTACGCGCTCGCTCCGAACGCTACACCGGGGATGGACCTGCTTCGCCGCACGATGACGAACGTAGTTGTCCCGTAGCCTTGCGGTCATGTCGATTACCGTGCAGGCGTCGGGCGCGACCGGGCTCACCGCGACCGAGGTCGAGCAACGTCGTCACGACGGACTGACCAACGACGTCCCGGATCGCGCGAGCCGTTCGGTTCGCGACATCGTGCGCGCGAACGTCTTCACCAGGATCAACGCCATCCTCGGCGTCCTGTTCGTGCTGGTGCTGGCCACCGGATCGATCATCGACGGCATGTTCGGCCTGCTGATCGTCGCCAACAGCGCGGTCGGCATCATCCAGGAGATCCGCGCCAAGCGCACCCTGGACCAGCTGGCCATCGTCAGCCAGGCCAAGCCGACCGTCCGCCGGGACGGCAGGGCCGTCGAGATCGCGCCGCGCGAGGTGGTGCTCGACGACGTGATCGAGCTCGGTCCCGGCGACCAGATCGTGGTGGACGGCACGGTAGAGGAGTCCGCGCAGCTCGAGGTGGACGAGTCGTTGCTCACCGGCGAGGCGGACTCGATCGAGAAGGCGGTCGGCGCCACGGTGATGTCGGGCAGCTATGTGGTGTCCGGGTCCGGCGCCTACCGCGCCACCAAGGTCGGCCGGGACGCCTACGCGGCGCGGCTGGCCGAGGAGGCGAGCAAGTTCACGCTGGTGCACTCCGAACTGCGCAGCGGTATCGACAAGATCCTGAAGTTCATCACCTACCTGCTGATTCCCGCCGGACTGCTGAGCATCTACAACCAGCTGGTCTCCAGCAAGGAGTCGTGGCGGCCCGCGCTCACCGGCATGGTGGCCGCGCTGGTGCCGATGGTGCCCGAGGGGCTGGTGCTGATGACGTCGATCGCGTTCGCGGTCGGCGTGGTGCGGCTGGGCAGGCGCCAGTGCCTGGTGCAGGAGTTGCCCGCGATCGAGGGGCTGGCCCGCGTCGACGTGGTCTGCGCGGACAAGACCGGCACGCTGACCGAGAACGGCATGCGGCTGTCGGACCTGAAGACGCTGGACACCTTCGACGACACCGAGGTACGCACCGCGCTGGCCGCGCTCGCGGCCGACGACCCGCGCCCGAACGCGAGCGTGCAGGCGATCGCCGAGGCTCTGCCGGACGGTCCCGGCTGGCAGCGCACCGCCGTCGCGCCGTTCTCCTCCGCCAAGAAGTGGAGCGGTTGCTCCTACGGCGAGCACGGCGACTGGCTGCTCGGCGCGCCGGATGTGCTGCTCGACCCGGGATCCGCGGACGCGCGGGTCGCGGAGGAACTCGGCGCATCCGGCCTGCGCGTGCTGTTGCTGGCGCGCGGCGACCGTCCGGTGGACGCCGCGGACGCCCCGGGGGGCGTGCGGCCCGCCGCCTTGGTCGTGCTGGAGCAGAAGGTCCGGCCCGATGCGCGCGACACACTCGATTACTTCGCCAGCCAGAGCGTCTCGATCAAGGTCATCTCCGGCGACAACGCGGTGTCGGTCGGCGCGGTGGCCTCCTCGCTCGATCTGCCGGGCGGTGACCACCCGATCGACGCGCGGGAGTTGCCGGAGGACGGCGACGAATTGGCCGCCGTGCTGGACGGCAACACCACCTTCGGCCGGGTACGTCCGGATCAGAAGCGCGCCATGGTGTCGGCGTTGCAGTCGCGCGGGCACACGGTGGCCATGACCGGCGACGGTGTGAACGACGTGCTCGCCTTGAAGGATTCGGACATCGGCGTGGCGATGGGCTCGGGCAGTCCGGCGACCAGGGCGGTGGCGCAGATCGTGCTGCTGGACAACAAGTTCGCCACGCTGCCGTACGTGGTCGGCGAGGGACGCCGGGTGATCGGCAACATCGAGCGGGTCTCGAATCTGTTCCTCACCAAGACCGTGTATTCCGTGCTGCTCGCCTTCCTGGTCGGCATGGCCGGCATCGGCTCGCAGATCTTCGACTACGAGCCCATCGGCTACCCGTTCCTGCCGCGCCACGTCACGATCGCGGCCTGGTTCACCATCGGCATTCCGGCGTTCATCCTTTCGCTCGCGCCCAACAACGAGCGTGCCCGCACGGGTTTCGTGGGGCGCGTCATGCGGTTGGCTATCCCGTCGGGCGTGGTGATCGGCGCGGCCACCTTCGTCTCGTACCTGATCGCCTACGCCGGGCCGCACGCCACCGAGGAGCAGAAGGTGCAGGCGGGCACCACGGCGCTCATCACATTGATCATGATCGCGGTGTGGGTGCTCGCCATCGTCGCGCGGCCGTACGTGTGGTGGAAGGTGATGCTGATCGCGGTGTCGGTGGCGGCGTACGTGTTCCTGTTCACCGTTCCGTTCACCCGCGAGTTCTTCAAACTCGACCCCTCCAACCTCGCGCTCACCGGTGCGGCGGTGGTCTGTGGCGTGGTCGGGATCGTGCTCGTCGAGGCGGCCTGGTGGGTGAGCGCGGCGTTGCGCGGCGAGAAGCCGCAACTGCTGCCCAGCTCGCCCGGCGGAGCCGACTGACAGACTGGACGCCTGACTCGCCGCGCCACGAGAAGCCTTGTGCGAAGCGGCCATTCAGACTTGGAGTACCTTCTGGAGATTATGGAGGTACTGCTGCACCAGATCGACGCGTTCGCCGACGCACCGTTCTCGGGCAACCCGGCCGCGGTGATGCCGCTCCCGTCGTGGCTGCCGGATGCGTTGCTGCAACAGCTGGCCGAGGAGAACAACCTCGCCGAGACCGCGTTCTATACCTCACGGTTACCTCCAGAGGCGGGCGTGCCGCCGGGCGAGTGGCCCGCCTTCCACCTCCGGTGGTTCACCCCGAGGGTGGAGGTCGCGCTCTGCGGGCACGCCACTCTCGCCAGCGCCGCGCAGATCCTGGCCGACATGCACCCCGGTGAGGACCGGGTGAGCTTCTACACGCGCAGCGGCTGGCTGCACGTCGACCGCACCGACGACGACGAGTTCGTCCTCGACCTGCCTGCCGTGCCGAGCATTCCGGTGCAGCCCGATCCGGCGCTCGTCGCGGCGCTCGGGGTGCGTCCGGTGGGCGCGTATTCCGGCACCGACGAGGTGATCGTCGTGGCGACCGAACAGGAGGTGCGCGATGCCGCGCCCGTGCTGGCGGCGTTCCCCGCGCTGCCGCGCGCCGCGATCGTCACCGCGCCCGGCGATTCGGTCGACTTCGTCTCCCGGGTCTTCGCCCCGGCCGTGGGCGTCCCGGAGGACCCGGTGACCGGCTCCGCGCACGCGCAACTGGTTCCGCTGTGGAGCGAGCGGCTCGGCCGCACCGAACTGCACGCCAGGCAGCTGTCCCGCCGCGGCGGAAGCTTGCGCTGCGAACTGACCGGCGACCGCGTGCTGTTGTTCGGACGGTGCCGCCGCTACCTCGACGGCGTCGTCACTCTGCCGGACTAGCTCCGGCCGCTCACGGCTCCGGAACCGGTCCGTCGTCGGGGCCGGGCGCGACGACGTCGCGGTAGTCGGGCAGCAGCGGGGCCACCGCGAAGCTTCCCGCCACCGCGTCGGCGGGCAACGCCTGAACCGCGCGGACATCGTTGTGCCCGGACAGGTTTCGCAGTCGCGCCGGGGTGCCACGCACGACGAGCCCGACGACACAGCCGCAGCCGCTCCGCAGTCGTGCGGCCGAGAACGCGACCACGCGGGCGGAGCGGTCATCGACGGGGCGGGGAAGCAGCCAGGCCGCGTACGACGCCGAATCCGCCGCCGCCTGAACGCCTTCCGGTACCGGCACGGCCACCAGCGGCGTCTGCACGCCGGGCGCGGGCACCCGGTAGAGCACCTGCGCGATCCGCAATCCGCCGCTGTGCTGCGGAATCTCGCCGGGCACCAAGGGTTCGGCGAACGACACCAGCGCCCAGCGCGGTTCGTCGCCGCCCGTGTCCAGCGAGTCACGAGACCGGGCGAGGTAGTCCGCGACCTGCTCACCCTGGTCGGGTCCGAGCCGGTCGGTGGACACCGGGGCGCGGTACGGCGGTTGCAGCGCGCCGAGCGCGAAGACGAGTGCGATCAGCGCGACGGCCGCCGCGCCGAGCAAGATCCCGCGCCAGGGCGGCACCCGGCGGTCAGGCATCGCGCAGGACGTCCAGCGCGTGCTTCAGGTCGTCCGGGTATTCGCTGGTGATCTCCAGGTAGCGGCCGTCGGCGGGGTGCTGGAACCCCAGCGACCGAGCGTGCAGCCACTGCCGTTGCAGCCCGAGCCGCTCGGCCAGGCGCGGGTCGGCGCCGTAGGTGAGATCACCGCAGCACGGGTGGCGGATCGCGGAGAAATGCACGCGGATCTGATGGGTGCGGCCGGTCTCCAGGTGGATGTCGAGGAGGCTGGCCGAATGGAACGCCTCGACCGTGTCGTAGTGCGTGACGCTGGGACGGCCGTCTGCGGTGACGGCGAACTTCCAGTCGTTGCCGCGGGCCCGCCCGATCGGGGCGTCGATGGTGCCGCTGCTGGGGTCCGGATGCCCCTGCACCAGGGCGTGATACCGCTTGTCGACGGTGCGCTGCTTGAACGCGCGCTTGAGCACCGTGTACGCGTGTTCGGACTGTGCGACCACCATCACGCCGGAGGTGCCGACGTCCAGGCGGTGCACGATGCCCTGCCGCTCGTGGGCGCCGGAGGTGGAGATGCGGTATCCGGCGGCGGCGAGTCCGCCGACGACGGTCGGGCCGCTCCAGCCGACGCCGGTGTGCGCGGCCACGCCGACCGGCTTGTCGACCGCGACGATGTCGTCGTCGGCATAGAGGATCTTCATGCCTTCCACCGGTTCGGCCTCGATGGTCAGCTCCCGCTTCGGCTCCGGGAAGATCACCTCCAGCCAGGCTCCCGCGGTGAGCCGGTCGGATTTGCCCGCGGCGACGCCGTCGAGCTGCACCGAACCCTCCTCGGCCAGCGTGGCCACCGCGGTGCGGGACAGGCCGAGCAGACGGGACAGGCCCGCGTCGACGCGCATGCCGTCGAGCCCGTCGGGGACGGGCATGGTCCTGGTCTCCCTCATGCCGCGCTGCCCTCGCTCGCGCCGGTCTTGCCGTGGCCCACCCGGGTGCCGTTCGGTTCGAAGCCGAACACGGTGAGCACGACCAGCAGGATCGCGCCGCACACGATGGCCGAGTCCGCGACGTTGAACACCGGCCACCAGCCGATCGCGACGAAATCCACCACGTGCCCCTGCAGCGGGCCGGGCGCGCGGAACAGCCGGTCGCCCAGATTGCCGACCGCGCCGCCGAGCACCATGCCCAGTCCGATCGCCCACCACAGCGAACGCATGGTGCGGCCGATGCGCACCACGCCGATGACGACGGCGGCGGCGACCAGGGTCAGCAACCAGGTCATGCCGGTGGCCATGGAGAACGCCGCGCCGGGATTGCGCACCAGGCTCAGGCGCGCGAAGTCGCCGATGATCGGTACCGGATCGCCCGGCGTCAGCTTCGCCACCGCGATGGTCTTGGTGAGCAGATCCAGGCCGAGCACGACCGCGGCGAGGACGAGTAGCGTACGCAGCCGCTGCGGCGGAGCCGGCTCGGTCGTCGGGTCGGCGGTGTTCGCTGGGTTTTCCTCGGGCGGCCGGTCGTCACTCACACCGACCATCATCTCTCGAGCGGAATCGAGTCCGGTGCGCGCGTCCGATTGCCCCGGCCCGCGCCCGCGGCGTTCGTGTGCCACGCCGATCGGTTCGCGGTCGAATGTCCCAGCTGACACTCAGGAATCGGTCGTACCCTGTTGCTCGTGACGGTGTTGTCTTCCCCCCGCCTGGCCCGAAGCGCGAGCCTAGCCCGGAGCGCGCGCTCGGGTGTGCTGCTCATGGTGCTCGCGCTCGGGCTCTCGGCATTCGGGGTCGGTTGCGGCGACGGCGCCGAGTCGAGCGGTGAGGCCGACGGAACGGAGCCGCTCGGCATCGGCAAGGAAGTGACCGTGCCGATTCCGGCCGCGGTGACCACGGTCGAATCGGCCGGTGCGGAGCCCCGATCGATGCTGCGGCCGGAGTATCCGGCGGGCACCGTGCAGCGGGTCACGCTGTACACCGCCCATCACATCCAGCAGCAGATCGATGGGCAGCCCAAGCCCGACTTCTCCACCCCGGCGCTGACCATTCCCATGACCGCGGAGACCACCGTGGAGGGCATCGATCTGACCCTCGGCTCGGTCACCTCGCCCGATCCCACGCTGGCCAAAGCGCTCACCAAGATCGGCGGCTCGCACGCGGGGTTCGACCTCAGCGATCTGGGCGCGATCACCGCACTGCGGCTCGAGCCGGCGCCCGACGCGTCCAACACCGCGCGCGCCGCGCTGGAGCAGGCGTTCTACCAGGCCGTCTACCGTTCGATCGCGTTTCCCGACCAGCCCGTCGGCGAGGGCGCGGTCTGGACGGTGCGCCAGGAGGTCAGCGGCGGCGTCCTGCTCGACCAGGTGACCACCGCGACGCTGAGCAAACGCGACGGTGACCGGCTCACCATCGAGCTGCACGTCACCCAGAAGCCGAAGTCGCCGGTGTGGAACCTGCCGAACAACGCGGGCACGCTGGACATCGACGACTACGTCATGCAGGGAGCGGGCACCATCACGGTGGATCTCGGCTTGCCGCTGCCGGTGGCCGGGTCGATCACCGTCGGCGGGCACCAGGCCTACCGCGATCCGCACAGCGACAGCACGCTGCAGCAGGCGATCGAGACGCAGGTGTCGTGGACCGAATGATCCGTGCGTGCGGACTGCTGGCCGCGGTCGCGCCCCTCGTCGTCGCCACCGGATGCGGCTCGGGGGACCACGCCGCACCAGGACAGCCCGAGCTTCCCGCGCTCGGACCCGTCGTGGCCGCGGCCCCGGTGACCACCGCCCCCGAGACCGATTCCGCTCGGCTGCGCGGGCTGTTGCTCGCCGACAGCGATCTGCCCGCCGGTTTCACCGCGCTCGCGCCGCCCGCCGACACCGGCGGAGGCGCTACCGGCGCCTCGCCGACGAATCCGGCCGAATGCGTGAAAGTGCTCGCGCCGCTCGGTGCGCAACGCTCCGGCGCGCTAGCGCGGGCGTCCACGCAGTACACCGGGCCGAATTTCTCCAGCATCGATATAGACGCGGCCAGTTATCCACCGGACGCGGTCGCGGCCGCTTTCTCGGAAGTGCAGGAAATCCTGCGTCGCTGCGCGCACTATGCCGGGGCCGACGGCTCCGACATTCCGATGGACTACCGCGTCGGCGGGCTCGTCCAGCCGCCCGCGGGCGATGCCTCCGCGCCCTTTCAAGTGCGCACTACCAGTGACGACCTGACCCTCCGCTCGTCCGTCGCGATCGTTCAGGTGGGAAGCACGTTGGTGCAGGTCGCGGTGACCGCGCCGGAGGCGGTGGACCCGGGTGTGCTCAGCGCGCTGACCGCGGCCCAGGTGCGCAGGCTGCAAGGCGTCGCCGGACCGTGATTTCCTGCGATCCGGCCGAATCGCGCCTGTCGCCGGAATAGGCTCGGCATGATCCGACACAACGCCTCGACCGGAGGTTCCCCATGTCTGATGTCAAACCCGTTCCCGATGGATATCCGGTGGTGTCGCCCGGGCTCGCGGTCGACGGCGCCGCGGCGGCGATCGATTTCTACAAGAACATTTTCGGTGCGACCGAGCGTATGCGGATGCCCGGTCCGGACGGCAGAATCGCGCATTGTGAGCTGATGTTCGGCAATTCCGTCGTCATGCTCGGCGATTCGGCGCCCGATATGGACTTCCTCGACCCGAAGACGGTCGGCGGCACCCCCGTCAACCTGTATGTGTACGTCGAGGACGCCGACGCCGCTTTCGTCGCCGCGCTGTCCGCGGGCGCCAGGGAACTCACGCCCATGACCGATCAGTTCTACGGCGATCGCAGTGGCGCCTTCGAGGATCCGTGGGGACATCGATGGACGGTGGCCACCCACGTGGAGGATGTGCCGCCCGACGAGATGGACCGCCGGATGGCCGAGCGGTTCGGCGGTTCCTGATCCCGGCGGATCTGCTCATTCGGCGACGACCGAATCCCCGTTGACCCGGATGCCTTTCGGGGCGAGTGGTTTGCTCGCCGGGCCGTGGACCACCGAGCCGTCCAGCGCGAACTTGCTGCCGTGGCAGGCACAGTTGATGGTGCCGCCGGACACCGTCGCGACCTTGCATCCCGCGTGCGTGCACACCGAGGAGAGCCCGACGAAGGTGCCCGCGCTGGGCTGGGTCACCACGGTGTCGCCCACGATCACGCCGCCGCCGACGGGAATGTCCGCCGTCTTGGCGAGCGCGTTCGCGGGACTGTTCGCATCGACGGGCCGGTCTGCCTGCGCTGCGGTGGCGTCATGCGGCGCGGGAGCGTCGTCGCCCTTGCCATGGGCGGTGCAGGCGGTGACCGCCGCCGCGGCGGCGACGCCCGCACCGGCGACGACCACACTGCGGCGGGTGCGGAGTTGTTCGTGGAATGTCATGTCGGTCGGATCTCCCTCGAAGGCGCGGCCGGCCTTGCGCCGTTTCCGCTTCGCCTTGTTCACGGAGAGAATGATCAGGCGGTTCAATCGACGATCCGATTCGATTCGTATGACAGAGCGGCGGACCCGGACCCCCTCATCTGTTTGTGGCCGGGTCCGCCGTTCTTTGTGGTTACCCGCGGGCGATCGATTCGAACACCTTCGGGTCGACGAGGGTGGAGGTGTCGCCGAGTTCGCGTCCTTCGGCGACGTCGCGCAGGAGTCGGCGCATGATTTTGCCGCTGCGGGTTTTGGGG